>NZ_JBSKHU010000004.1:0-879959 GCF_057128705.1 Pseudomonas salicis | reverse complement strand
CGACTTGGCGTCTCATGTCAGCGGGAGGCGAATTCTACAGCGTTACAACTTGCTGTCAACCACCTTTTTCACCGCTGCCGATCCGAACACCAGAACCGAAGCACTTCCTCGCTATCCTGAACCTGTAACTCGTTGATCTTCAAGGAGTTTTCGGTTCCGACTGCGCCGGAAGTGGGGCGAATTATAGACACATCCGGAGGGGCGTCAAGCACTTATTCCGAATACTTTCAAAAATCGTCCCAGACGATAAAAATGAGCACTATATTGCTCAGAGCCAGATTCTTGAGCATCATGACGCCCCTCTTCTATATGCACGTCCAGCCTTTCGGATCTTAATAACGCAATGAACGCAAACCCCACCCGCCTGACAGCCGTTCTTCTCCCGGTCGGCATGCTGCTGATTGCCATGATGTCGGTGCAGACCGGCGCCTCGCTCGCCAAGTCATTGTTCCCAGCCATCGGCGCTCAAGGCACTACGACCTTGCGCCTGGTGTTCGCGAGCATCCTGATGACGCTGATCCTGCGCCCATGGCGCACGACCTTCACCTCCAGCTCCCTGCGCACGGTGCTTATATATGGCATCGCACTGGGCGGCATGAATTTCCTCTTCTATATGGCTATCCGCACGATTCCTCTGGGGATCGGCGTTGCGCTGGAGTTCACCGGGCCACTGGCGGTCGCTTTGCTGCACTCACGCAAAGTCACGGACTTCATCTGGATCGTACTGGCGGTGACAGGCCTCGCCTTACTCATTCCCATGGGGCAGGCAAATGGCCTGGATCTGGCCGGCGCTCTTTATGCGTTGGGCGCAGGCGTTTGCTGGGCGGGCTACATTCTGTTCGGCCAGAAGGCCGGTGCGGATCATGGCGTGCAAACAGCTGCGCTCGGCGTGGTCATTGCCGCCATCTTCATTGCCCCGATTGGGGTAGCGCATGCGGGCAGCGCTTTGCTTGACCCTGCTCTGATCCCGATCGCTCTTGGCGTCGCCATCCTTTCGACGGCACTGCCTTACAGCCTGGAGATGATCGCCCTCACCCGAATGCCCGTTCGCACATTCGGCACGTTGATGAGCATGGAACCTGCCGTGGGCGCACTGTCCGGATTGCTGTTTCTGCATGAGAGCCTGACCCTGACCCAGTGGCTGGCCATCAGTGCGATCATCGTCGCCTCGGTCGGTGCGACACTGACCACGCGCCCCGAGCCTGTGGCCTTGGTGCCAGCCGACTGACGCTTTTTGGGCTCAGTTACACGATGTCACTGGTATTTGTAACGCTGTTGCGCCATGTTTACGTCCAAGCCCCTCCATTGCGGAGCTTCATTTGGATGGGCATGGCTGTTGGCTTCAGGCAAGCGAGCGAATTCAAGCTAGGGACTGAGCGGTTGTGGCCGGTCAGGTAAGGAAATGAATGAAGTACATTTTAATAATGCTGGCCATTGTGAGCGTCGCCGGATGCGCCGCCACCTCCAAGCCAGTGAAGAGCAAGCGGGGCCTGCACATCAATTGCTCCGGTCTCTCGTCTTCGTGGGATCAGTGCTACAAGATGGCGACCGACTCCTGTGAGTCCCGGCAATACCGGGTCATTGCCAAATCAGGCGACGCGACCGAGGACCCGGGAGATTTCCCATTGGGACTCAATCCGGCTGGCTATACCAGCCGCAGCATGATCATCGTGTGCAAGAAGCCGACTCAGCCCTGAAGCCCTTCCCCATTCGTTTGCCTGCCCTTCCAGGCGCAGGCATCGAATTCGTCCTGTAGCTTCCGTCCCTATCGATCGACCTGATCAGACGGCGGCGGTGCGCAATTCCAGCCATGCCAGCGCCAGGCCGTCGAGCAATGGGCTCAAGCGGCGCTTGACGTCCGCGTGGTAGCCATTCAACCACTCACGTTCTTCTTCCGTCAGCAGACTCACCTCCAGGCAGCGCGTATCGATCGGGCACAAGGTCAGGGTTTCGAATTTCAGGAATTCGCCAAACTCGGTCTTGCCCGCTTCCTGGTTGATGACCAGGTTCTCGATCCGCACGCCCCACTGACCCGGACGATAAGTCCCCGGCTCGATGGAGGTGATCATCCCCGGCTGCATCGCGGTTTGCGGCGTGGCCGGTGCCTGGTAGGCGATCACCTGCGGGCCTTCATGCACGTTGAGGAAGTAGCCGACGCCGTGCCCGGTGCCGTGACCATAGTTGACGCCCTCGGCCCAGATCGGCGCCCGAGCGATCGCATCCAGCAGGGGCGAGAGAATGCCGCGCGGAAAGTGGGCGCGGGACAGTGCGATCACCCCCTTCAATACCCGCGTGCAATCACGCTTTTGATCGGCGGTCGGCGTTCCGACAGGCACCATACGGGTGATGTCGGTGGTGCCTCCCAGATACTGGCCCCCGGAATCGATCAGCAACAGGCCGGCGCCTTCGATGACGGAATGTTCCTCTTCCGTGGCGCGGTAATGCGGCATCGCGCCGTTACCGTTGAAGCCCGCAATGGTCGCGAAGCTTTGAGAGATGTAGTCCGGACGCTTCGCGCGAGCCGCGCTGAGTTTTTCGTCGATGGTCAGCTCGGTGACACGCTCATTGCCCAGCGCCGAGTCCAGCCAAGCGAAGAATTCGCACAGCGCGGCGCCATCCTGTTCCATGGCCTGACGAATGTGCTGGGCGTCCGCCTCGCTTTTTTGTGATTTAAACAGGGTGCTCGGGTTGAGGCCTTCGACCAACGTGACTTCGCTGTCCAGATAGTCGAGCAGGCCACAGGTCACCCGCGCCGGGTCAACCAGCAGCCTCGCCTCTTTCGGCACGGCACGCAACGCGGCGCCAATGGCGGTGTATTCGCGCAGCGTGATGCCTTCGTTTTCGAGGGTTTTGCGCAGCGCCGGGTTCACTTTCTCGGGAGCCACGAACAAGCTGACACTGTCAGGGCCGATCAATGCGAACGAAATGAACACTGGATTGTAGGAAACGTCTTCGCCGCGCAAGTTAAACAGCCAGGCGATGTCGTCCAGCGTCGCGAGAAAATGCCAGTCGGCGCCGCGCTCGGCGATCACCTTGCGCAGCCGGGTCAGTTTTTCCGGGCGGGATTGCGTGGCCTGAGGCGCGACGTGCTCATAAATAGCCTGGGTCGGCAGCACCGGGCGGCCTTCCCACAGCTCGGTCAGCGGATCGAGGTCGGTGCGCAGTCGGGCACCACGGGCATAAAGGTTGCTGGCCAGCGTGCGTGAGGACGCGACCGCCAGGACAGCACCATCAACCGCGACTACGGAATCAGCCTTGGCCTGCTCCGCCAGCCATTCCAACGGCCCCGGCTGGCCGGGTTGCAACTTGACCAGTTCGATCCCGCTGCCCGCCAATTCTTTAGTGGCCTGCTCCCAGTAGCGGCTGTCGGCCCACACGCCCGCGAACTCAGGGGTGACGATCAGCGTGCCGACCGACCCATGGAAGCCCGACAGCCATTGCCGGCCTTGCCAATACCCCGGCAGGTATTCCGACAGATGAGGATCGGCCGACGGCACCAGCCAGGCGTCGATGCCTTCACGACTCATGAGGGCGCGTGCCTGCGCCAAGCGTTGCGCCACCACTCCACTGGTTTTCGACTGCGTGTTCATTGAATCTCCTGCTGACCCGAAATTGTTTGCGTCGCACCTGACAGATAATGGAGGACGTATCGGCGGGGAGCAACCGCAGGCCAGGTATCACGAGATGACGGCAACGGTCAGTCGGAACGCGTTATGCCTCAAGCAGTTAGAACGGCGTGACATTAGACCTTTCAGAAAGTTTCAAAGATTGCGTTATTAATCTCGAACTGATCCAACACTAACAGACCGGGCAAAGTTGGATAAAACGGCGCCAAACTTTCATCACTTCGTTAGTTGCTCAGTTCCTGTTTTGATCACAAACGAGCGCACTAAGACGTTCAATTAACCCGCGCCATAAAACCGATAACTACACCCTGCGCCTGACTTCTGGCGGTGGAAAACTGTCTTTTGCCGGGTTCCCCACCTGCTTTGGAGTTGTCTTCTCAATGCTTCAAAAGCGTCAGCGCACCGTGATAGAGCAACGCTATTTTTTTGACTTGTATATAAATCAATAAGTTACACAATCAAAACGAAGGGTTATCAAAAATTTTACAGAATGTTGGCGAAATAATTTGACAGAAAGTCCGCGCCCGTCGATATATATGCCTGTCCAATGTTTTCCTGTTTTAGCAGCGCAGCCACAGAGCTGTGCGCAGAAGACATTTTGGACTTCATCATGCTGTATCTGCCTACGAAGTTAATGAACACAAACGGTGTGTCCCTTGCGCCGGTGGGCATGTGTTGGCCGAAAGAAAATTTTCAAAAGAACTGAAAGTGCTCGGTTGGGCGGTAGCTTTGCCCAACGCTTTTCCCAGGGCTCTTTTGAAAAGACAGCGTGAACAAACAGTGAGTAGAACAGCAGGATCTGCAGATTCGGGCGGTAGCGTGCCTGAAGCCTCAATCGCAACCTGTTGTGTCCCCTTTCCTTATTTAGAGGACGCGATGCAATGCCCTTATCTTTCGACATGGATGAGCAGCTGGCCCAGCGCCTGGCTGACGAAATCGATACCCACGGCTTTGCAAAGCTCGACGGCGCGGTGTCCGACGCAGACCTTCAACAGCTGCGCGCCTGGACCGACGAACAAGCGCGCAAACACCAGGGTGAATACTTCGCCTATCACGGTGAAGCGATGCTGGGCGAAAGCCTGCTGTCGAGCTACTGGACCGACCCGCGCTTCAAGTCGCTGCTGGGAGGCCTCTACCGACATGCCGCCCGGCACGATGCCCGCAGCGATCGGATCTTTCCGGTGCTGCGTTGCGTACAGGGCAATCAGGGTAAGCGCGAATCCAATGCCTTTCACTACGACGCAAGTCTGGTGACAGCGCTGATTCCGGTGTTCATCCCCACAGAGGGCGAGGAGCGCGGTGATCTGATGCTCTTCCCGAACATTCGACGGGTGCGTGGTTGGGTACTGTTCAACGTGATCGAGAAAGCGTTGCTGCAGAACAAGGTTACCCGTGGCTGGATCGTCAAAGGCATGCAGCGCAACTGGCTCAAGCCTTATGTCCTGCGCCTGGAACCCGGCAATGTTTATTTCTTCTGGGGCTACCGCACGCTGCACGCCAATCAGCCCTGCGGTGCCGATGTGAAGCGCGCCACGGCGCTGTTCCACTTTGGTGACCCCCACGCAGGCAGTCTGGCGACCCGGATGATTCTGCGGATCAACCAGGGTCGAGCGAGACGGATGAGTAACAAAGCCGGCAGTCAGCCTCCCGCTTCCACACAGAGCTGAACCGGACCGCACACGGTGTGCAACCCGCCTTGAAAGCACGGCTGCCTAAAAGCCCTGAAAGATTTGCGTCAGAAATGGAGATTTCGATGATCAACGTAACCAAGACTTACCTGGGCGATATCGACAAGTTCAAAACTTACGTCGAAGGCATCTATGCGCGTGGCTGGTTGACCAACCACGGTCCGCTGGTGTGCCAACTGGAAGAGCGCCTGAAGGAATACCTCGGCGTCAGGCACGTCATCCTGACCAACAACGGCACCCTCGCCCTGCAAGTCGCCTACCGCGCACTCGGCCTGAGCGGCAGCGCAGTGACCACGCCCTTCAGCTTCGTGGCCACCAGCAGTTCGTTGCAATGGGAAGGCATTCGCCCGATCTTCGCGGACATTGATGCGCAGACCTGGAACATCTCCCCTGAGCACATCGAAAGCCGCATCGTCTCGGACACCACCGCGATCGTCGGCACCCACGTGTTCGGCAACCCCTGCGCGGTGGAACGCATCGAAGAAATCGCCCGTCGGCGCAATCTGAAAGTCGTGTACGACGGCGCCCATGCCTTCGCCGTGCGCCACGCCGGTCAGTCGGTGCTCAACTGGGGCGACATCAGCACCTTGAGCTTTCATGCCACCAAGCTGTTTCACACCATTGAAGGCGGCGCGATCATCACCAACGACGATGAGCTGGCCCGTCGCGTTCACTTGCTGTGCAACTTCGGCATCGTTGAAGTCGACAAGATCGACGGCATCGGCATCAACGCCAAGCTCAACGAATTTTCAGCGGCAATGGGCCTGTGCATTCTCGACGACATCGAGAACATTCTTCAGCAACGCGCTGAAATTGCCCACCGCTACACCACCCGCCTGGGCGATTACGTCGACCTCCAGAAACCGGAAGACAACAGCGAGCTCAACAACAGTTACTACCCGATCGCCCTGAGCGACGAGCAGCAGTTGTTGCGCGTACGCAGTGCCTTGAACACCAATGGCATCAACCCGCGCCGGTATTTCTACCCCTCGCTGGACACCCTTGAATACCTGCAACCGCAGGCGGCACAAACTGCGTCGCGCGCCTTGAGTGACCGCGTGCTCTGCCTGCCGATCTTCCCGGGCCTGCAAGTGGAAGATCAGGAACGGGTGATTGCCACCGTGATTGCCGAATGCAGCCTGGGTCATGCGTCCTACCAGGCCCCGAACCTGGCGAGCGCCATCTGAAGCCGGTGTCACGTCACGTTCAGGCAAGAAAGGGACATTCCATGCAAACCAAACGCTCAGTCATACGCAACACTGCGTTGAGCTATGCAGGCCAGGCCTACACGCTGCTGGTGGGAATCCTGATCATGCCGTTCTACCTCGGCCACATGGGCGCCGAGGCATATGGCCTGATCGGTTTCTTCTCGGTGTTGCAGGCCTGGCTGCAATTGCTGGACGCGGGGTTGTCGCCCAGCCTGGTGCGCGCCGTTGCGCATCAGCAAGGGGCGACGGTGCAGGACTATCACTCCGGCCGCCTGCTGCGGTCGTTCGAACTGATCTTCGTGCCGTTGGCCGGCCTGTGTTGTGTGGCGATGATGGCCGGGAGCGACTGGATCGCCGTGCACTGGCTCAACGCCAAGGAGCTGTCGACCCAGACGCTGGTCGAGTGCATCAGCCTGATGGGTATCGTGATCGCCCTGCGGCTGTTTTCGACACTCTATAAAAGCGGGATTCAGGGCCTGGAACAACACGCCTGGCTGAACATCGCCAACGTGATCATCGCCACCCTGCGCTACTTCGGCGGGCTGTTTCTGGTGAGTACGATCACCAGCGACCCGGTGACGTTCTTCGAATTTCAGGTGCTGGTGGGGCTGGTCGAAACCCTGATCTTTGCCGCCCGCGCGTATCAGCAGATGCCGAAGCCGTCGTTGTTGACCGGATTCGACTGGCAGTTGGTCAAACCGATCATCCCGTTCGCCGCCAGCATGTCGGGCACTGCGGTGTTGTGGATTGTGCTGACCCAGATCGACAAGGTGCTGCTGTCCGAGATGCTGCCGCTCAACGAGTACGGTTACTTCTCGCTGGTGGCGCTGATCACCACCGGCATCATGATGTTGAGCAACCCGCTGGCGCAGACGCTGCTGCCGCGTCTGACGGTGTTGATGGCCGAAGGTCGTCGCGATGACATGCACGCTTTGTTTCTGGCCGCCAACCGCTTCGTCTGCACGTTTCTGTTTCCACTGGCCGCGCTGATCGCCTTGCATGCCCACGAGATGGTGTACGCCTGGTCGGGCGATCGACTGGCCGCCGACTGGAGCCGCTCGATTCTGCCTTGGTACTCGCTGGGCAGCGCGATCATGGCCGTCAGTGCGTTTCAGTTCTACCTGCAATACGCCTATGGGCAGATGCGATTGCACGTCTGGTACAGCGTCATTTCTGCGCTGATCACGGTGCCAGTGATGGTGCTGGCGATTCACTTTTACGGAGCCTTGGGCGCCGCCCTCGCCTGGTTCGTTCTGCGCGTGGTGTCGTTCGCCATCTGGCCGATGATCGTGCATCAACGCCTTGCGCCGGGCATTCACGGCTTCTGGTTGCGCGACATCTCGCGCATCAGCGTGATGACGGCCGTGGGCCTGGCGATCAGCGAGCCGGTGCTGCGACTGATCGCCGATGACAATCGCTTCAACACGTTCTTGGGTCTGGCCGTCAGCGGCCTGATCACGCTGATGGTGGTAGCCGCCAGCTACAAGCCACTGGTGACGAAGATTTCCGTCCTGTTCAGCAAGCCCAGTCTCTAACGAGGCTTTAAACCGAGAGCCACAGCCATGGATGCTATTAGCAAAAAGACGAGCGTCTCGCCGTCCGCCGCACCCCTGGTCAGCATTGTCTGTCCAGCCTACAACCAGCAAGCCTACGTCGCTCAGACGCTGGAAGGCTTTCTGATGCAGGAAACGTCGTTCGAATTCGAAATTCTGGTGAACGACGACGCCTCCACGGATGGCACCGCCCGCATCATTGCCGAATACGTCGAACGTTACCCGACGCTGATCCGGCCCTTCTATCACGAGACGAACCAGTACTCACAAGGCAACTCGTCAGTGCCGCGCCTGTTTGGCCAGGCACGTGGCCGCTACATCGCTTTCTGCGAAGGCGACGATTACTGGACCGACCCGCGAAAACTGCAGATCCAGGTGGAGTTCCTCGAAAACCACCCCGATTACGTGCTGACCTACCACGACGCCATTCCCTTCGACACCAACGGCCAGTACCCAATTCAGCTGCAAGGCGAGTTGCGGGGCGACGCCACGGCGCTGGAGTTGCAAAAGGCCCGGCCCATTTCGACGCTGACCACGGTGTTTCGCAACGTCTTCGACTCGCTGCCCAAGGAACTGGTCGGCGCGCCGCTGAACGATCTGGTGTGGTGGTCGCTGCTCGGGGCGTACGGCAAGGGCAAATTCATGGCCGACATCAAGCCCGCCATGTATCGCCTGCATCCGGGCGGTGTGTTCTCCATGCGCTCGAACAAACGCAAATTGCACATGGCGTTGCAGACGTCCGGCGCACTGGCCAACTACTACAACCGCCTGGGCAACGACGAGCTGTACGAGCACTTCCTGATGGAGCTGGTCGGTTATTCACTGTCCGCAATCACGCCCCAGCGCAAGGTTCAAACCTTGCTGCAGGTGGGCCGCAACTTCAGCACCAACATCGGCAAAAGACTGATGACGACGTTCAGCAAAGGTCATGTTCAGTAACGTTCTGGTGGTCTGCGTCGGCAACATCTGTCGCAGCCCCATGGCCGAGGCGATGCTCCGACAGCGCGTACGCACAGGCGTCGTGATCTCGTCGGCCGGCACCCACGCCATGCTCAGTTCCACCATGGACCCACTGGCCAAGGCCGTGTTGCAGGTCAACGGCGTCGAGGCCCACCGGCATCGCAGTCGTCAGATCGACCGGCAAATGCTTTACGACGCGGACCTGATCCTGCTGATGGAAAACCGCCAGATGCAAAGCGTGCTCAAGCTGGCCCCCGAGGTACGCGGCAAGACGTTTCTGATTGGCAAATGGCAACACGCACTGGAAATAGCCGACCCCTACCGGCGCCCGAAACTAGCCTTTGAACAGACCTACGAGCAGCTTTCGCGTTGCGTCGACGACTGGCTTCCTTATCTTCAGTCAGGAGATCCAAGATAAATGACCGCTATGAACCGTACTTCCCTGGACGAGGTCCAGGACTCCCGGATCGATTTGGCGACTATCTTGCGCACACTTTTCGATCACAAAGGAATGATTACATCGATTGTCGGTGTCTGCGTCCTGATTGGACTCACCTACGCCGTCCTCGCCACGCCGATCTTTCAGGCCAACGCGATGATCCAGATCGAACCGAAGAAAATCGGCATCGAAGGTCGCACGGAGATCAATGCCAAGCCGCTGTCGGTGTCCCAGGCGACCACCGAAATCGAACTGATCAAATCCCGCGCGGTGCTGGGCAAGGTCGTGGAAGACCTCAAGCTCAACATTATTCAGAAGCCGAAATACGTGCCGGGCATCGGCGGTTACATGGCCCGTCACTTCAAGCCTGATCACGAAGGCGAAATCGCCTCGTCGATGTTCGGCCTCGACAGCTACGCGTGGGGCGGCGAGAAGATCGACATCTTCCAGCTGGAAGTGCCTGACGCGCTGCTCGGCGAGAAAATGACGATGGTCATCGACAAGCCTGAAACCTTCAGCCTGTACGACGAAGACCACAACAAGCTGCTCAGCGGCCCGGTCGGTCAGAGCGTTGAAGGCAGCGGCCTGAAGATTCAGGTCGCCGCGCTCGCAGGTCGTCCGGGCACCGAGTTCACGGTGATCCGTCAACGCACCCTGACCGCCGCACTGGATTATCAGGACCGCCTGAAAATCATTGAAGCGGGCAAAGACTCCGGCATCGTGTACCTGACGATTCAGGACCCCGATCCCGCCTTGGCCAAGCGCATCCTCAATGAAGTCAGCCGCCTGTACGTGCGCCAAAACGTGGAACGCAGTTCAGCCGAAGCCGCCCAGCGCCTTGAATTCCTGCGCTCGCAGTTGCCAGCGGTTCGCAAACAGTTGGAGCAGTCGGAAATTGCCTTGAACAATTTCCAGACCAGCGCCAAGTCGGTGGACCTGAGCGTGGAGACCAAATCGGTCCTCGACCAAGTGGTCAAGCTGGAAGGCACGTTGTCTGACCTGAAGATGAAGCGGGTCGATGTCGAGCGGTTGTACACGCCGGAGCACCCGACCTATCGCGGTCTGATGACCCAGATCAGCCAGGTTGAAGCGCAGAAAGCGGCGCTGCTGAAGAAAATCGAAACCTTGCCTGCCACGCAACAGGAATTGCTGCGCCTGACCCGCGACATGCAGGTCACTTCGCAGACGTACACCCTGTTGCTGGACAAGAGCCAGGAGCAGGACATTCTGCGCGCTGGCAGCATCGGCAACGTCCGGGTGATCGACAACGCCGACGCCAACGTCGAAGAGCCGGTCAAGCCAATGCGCAAAATCATCGTGCTGGTCGCCGCCCTCGTCGGTCTGCTGCTGGCAGTTGCCACCGTGTTTGTGCGTCAGGCGTTCTATCGCGGCGTGGATAACCCCGACGTGATCGAAAACCTGGGCATGCCGGTCTACGCGTCGCTACCGTTTTCGCGACAGCAGGAGCGCATGGACAAAGTGGGCAGCCGTTCAGGCGGCAAGGAGCCACGTTTGCTCAGCGTCAGCGCGCCAACGGAACTGGCGATCGAGTCGCTGCGCAGCCTGCGCACCAGCCTGCACTTCGCGATGCTCGAAGCGCGCAACAACGTGCTGATGATTTCCAGCCCGACGCCGGGCGTGGGCAAATCGTTCGTCTCCAGCAACCTGGCGGTGATCATTGCCCAGACTGGCAAGCGCGTGCTGCTGATCGACGCCGACATGCGCAAAGGCTACCTGCACAAGCTGTTCAACCTGACGCCCAAGCATGGCTTGTCCGACACCCTGGCCGCGCGGCTGAAAAGCAAGGAAGTGATCAACCACACCGAAGTGCGCAACCTGGACTTCATTTCCTGTGGTTTCGCGGCGCCCAACCCGTCGGAGCTGTTGATGCATGACAACTTCAACAAGCTGATCACCGACCTGTCGCCGCTGTATGACCTGGTGATCGTCGACACCCCGCCGATCCTGGCCGTCACCGACGCCACGCTGGTGGGGCGCCAATCGGGCACCTGTCTGCTGGTCACCCGGTTCGGCTTGAGCACTGCCAAGGAAATCGAGGCGTGCAAACGTCGCCTGATGCACAACGGCATCGTGATCAAAGGGGCGATTTTCAACGGCGTGCTGCGCAAGGCGTCCACCGCCGACTACGACTGCGCCGCGTACGGCTACGACTACACGACCGTTCGTAAATAACCCATGACGCCCCGCCGCACCCACGCGGGCGGGGCACCCAGCAGTAGAAGTGCAGTAAAGGAGACGTTCATGGCCAGGACCATTGCAGTGATGCAACCTTATCTCTTTCCCTATCTGGGTTACTTTCAGCTCATCGCCGCGGCAGACGTTTTCGTCCTGGGAGACGATCTGCACTATGTGCGTTCGGGCTGGGTCAACCGCAACCGCATTCTTCACGGCGACGAAGCCCGCCTGATCAGCTTTCCGTTGAAGAAAGACCGCTTTTTGTTGCAGATCAATCAGCGCCAGTTGTGTGACGGTTTCAACGAAGAAGCCGAGCGGCTGATTCGTCTGATCACCGAAAGCTACGAGCACGCGCCCTACTTCGCCCAGGTCATGCCGCTGATCGAGCGCCTGATCCGCTTTCCTCAACAGAACATCGCGCTCTACGCCGAAAATGCGCTGCGTGAAATGTGCGCCTACTTGCACATCGTCACGCCGATCATGCGCAGTTCGGACCTGATTCTGGGCAGCCCGGCGGACAAGCAGGAACGCATCATCCGCATTGCCCACACGTTTGAAGCGACGACGTTCATCACGCCCGAAGGGGGATCGGTGGTGTACGACCGTGACCACTTCGCGAGAAACCGCCTGCTGGTGCGGTTTTTCCGGATGGGCACGGTGGAATACCCGCAGTTTGGTCAACCTTTCGTCGCGAATTTATCCATCATCGATGTACTGATGTTCAACTGCGTCGAGCAGGTCCAACACATGCTGACTCAATACCAGCTGGACAAGCACCCGCCCGCCGCCGATCCCGGACTGCTGGCCAGGCCGACGCCACACCCTGAGCGTGTTTCAACCCCGACGAACCGGATTGCAGTGGAGTGAAGAACGATGTCTCAAGCCGATAGCCCTTCCAGCAACCCCGCCCGCTGGTACCTGATTCAGACCAAACCCCGTCAGGAAGGCCGGGCGCAGGAACATTTGCAGCGCCAGCATTTCGAGTGCTACCGACCGGTCAAGCATGGCGAGAAAAAACGCGGCTCTCGCGGCCCCACCGAAGAAGAGCTGTTCCCGGGCTATCTGTTCATTCGCATGGACCAGACGAATGACAATTGGTATCCGATCCGCTCGACCCGTGGCGTGGCCCGTATCGTGACCTTTGGCGGGATGCCGATTCCGGTCAAGGACGAACTGATCGACCAGATCCGCGAACGCCTGCTGGCGCCGCTGGCGAAAGTGGCGTTTCAACAGGGCGAAGCCGTGCGCATCACCGCCGAGGGCTTCAACGATGTGGAAGCGATCTTCCTCACGGCCGATGGCGATGAGCGTGCGGTGATCCTGCTCAACCTGCTGCACCGCGAACAGAAAGTGACCTTGCCGGTCAGCAGCCTGTCGCGGATGGAAGCGCGGGTCAGCTGAAAACCCGCAACCCTTTGTAGGCACGCAAACCTCTGTGGGAGCGAATTCATTCGCGAGAGGGCGGTACATCCGATGCTGATCTGTCGGATATGAAACCGCATCGCGAATGAATTCGCTCCCACAGCAGTCAGCCCTGTGCTCGGCAACACCCCCGACTTCGTTTATGAGTGCTGAGCATTTCGCCCGGCGCTCTCGATCCTCTTTGCCCGGAACTCACCATGACCTCCAAAACGACGCTGGTGACGCTCACCTATGGTGACCGTTTCAATTACCTGCACACGCTTGTCAGCCGTTCGCTGGAAAGCCCGTTGATCGACCGCGTGATCATTGTCAGCAATGCGTCGACCTCGCCACTGGACACCCTGCGTCGTACCTGGCCGGATCAGGTCAGCGTGATCTACATGCACGAGAACACCGGCTCGGCCCGTGGTTACTCGGTGGGCATTCAGGCCGCGCTGGATGCCGGCGCCGAACACATCTGGCTGATGGACGACGACAACGCGCCGACGATCAACGCCATCGCGACGCTGCATCAGGTGCTCGAAGAACGCAAACTCATCGACGGTGAAGAAAAAGCCGCCGTGCTGGGTTTTCGTCCGACCCACCAAGCAGACATCGCCGCCGGTGTGCCGAAACGTTTCGCGATCCAGCGCCGGTCGAGCTTCTTCGGTTTCCACATCGCGCAGCTGCCTTACAAAATCTGGCGCCGCCTGCCGTGGGGCGCACCGCAAGGGGCTCAAGGCAAGCTGCAAATGGTGGAGCTGCCGTTCGCGACCTACGGCGGCCTGCTCGCCCACCGCAACCTGTATCGCAAGATCGGCCTGCCGCTGGACGCGTTGATGCTTTACGCCGACGACAGCGAATACACTTGGCGCATCACGGCAGGTGGCGGACGGATTTTCCTGGTGCCGGACGCGGTGCTCGACGACCTGGAAAACTCCTGGAACATCAAGGCGCGCACCAACAACATCTACGAGAGCTTCCTGCTGGGCGGCTCCGACTTGCGGGCCTACTACGGCGCGCGCAACCAGGCCTGGTTCGACAAGAACGTCTGGGCCAACTCGTCGCTGCTGTACAGCCTCAACCGCTGGGTGTTTTTCCGGTTGTTGCGGTTGATCGCCAAGCGCCGGGGCGCCGAAGAGCGCCTGAGCCTGATCGAAAAAGCCATCCGTGACGGTGAGTCCGGCGTACTGGGTCTGAATCAGTCGTATCCACTATGAAAATACTGTTCATCAGCAGCCTGTACTCACCCCACATCGGTGGCGGCGCGGAGGTCATTCTTCAGCGCACCGTCGAAGGCCTGCAACAACGCGGCTGCCAGGTCAGCGTGCTGGTGACCGGTCCCAACACGGGGCTGGCGACCGAGACGGTCAATGGCGTGAAGGTTTACCGCGCCGGTCTGCACAATTTCTACTGGCACTTCGGCGCACAGCGTCCGGGGCGTCTCGCGCGATTGGGCTGGCACCTGCGAGACCGTTACAACGGCGCCATGCGTCGCTATGTAAAGGACGTGATCAGCGTCGAGCAACCCAATTTGGTCGTCTGCCACAACCTCGCAGGCTGGTCGGTCTCGGTCTGGGATGAAATCACCGCCGCCCGGTTGCCCATCGTTCAGGTGCTGCACGATATGTACCTGATGTGCCCGAGCAGCAACATGTTCAAGCGCGGCCAGTGCTGTCAGCAGCAATGCAGCAGTTGTCAGTCGTTTCGCAAAGGCCACGACGCCCGCTCGGCACAGGTCTCGACGGTGGTCGGGGTCAGCCAGTTCATCCTCGACAAGTTGCAGAAGCGCGGTTACTTCAACGAGGCCAAAGGTTACGTGGTGCACAACGCCAGTCCTTATGCTGCCGTACGCAACGGATTGAGCCGGCAACGCCAGCTTGACCCGGTGATGCGAAAAGCCCCGCTGCGTTTCGGATACATGGGGACCCTGTCCGAGCAGAAAGGCGTACGCTGGCTCATCGAGCAGTTTCAGCGCCTGCCGTTCGACGCGACGCTGCAGATCGCCGGACGTGGACAGGCCAGCGACGAAGCCGCCTTCAAGGCGCTGGCGACGTCGCCGAACATCAGTTTCGTCGGGTATCAAAAGCCCGAAGCGTTCTACAGCCAGATCGACGTGGCCGTGGTGCCCTCGTTGTGGAACGAGCCGTTCGGCATGGTCGCCGTCGAGGCCTGCGCCCACTCGGTGCCGGTGATCGCCAGCCGCATGGGTGGCTTGCCGGAAATCATTCAGGACCCGCTCAACGGTTTGCTGTGCAGCCCGAGCGATCCGGACTCACTGGGCCACGCGATGCTCCGGCTGCATCAGCAGCCTGATCTGTTGGCCCGCTTGAGCAACGAGGCGCGGGTCAGCGTGGCGTCGCTGCTGGACCTGGAGCTGATGCTGGACAGTTACGAAAGCATCTTCGCCCAGACTTTGCTGGACAACATTGCACAGCGAGACCCGACTGGATTGCCGCACCCTGTTTGAAAACCGTAGTCACGCGACTCCACCCGCCGACGGCCCGAGACCTACCTGAGCAAGCGCTCCGGACCGTGCCTCTTCATTGAGACAAACCATGCCCATCACGCACCTGACGAGGTTACGACGACCCCTTACGGTCCTGCTGCTGAGTTGGGGCATGTGCGGCGCAGTCCTTGCCGACGATTCCTTCATCATCGGGGTCGATACCCACCTGATGAACAAGAACACTTCGCCAGCCAAGGCATTGCAACTGCTGCAGGCGGCGGGCGTTGACTCGGTGCGGGACGATGCCTACTGGTCCAGCGCCGAACCCCGACGAGGCTTGATGAAAATCGAGTCGTCATGGCAGACGTTTCTGAGCCAGGCCCAGGAACATCGGCTACGGCCCCTGTTGGTGTTGGGCTACGGAAACCCGTTTTACGACAACTACGCCAAACCGCGAAAACCACTGGTGCGGGATGCCTATGGCAACTACGTGAGTTTTGTCACCCGCCAATTGGCGGACAGTGTGGATTTTTATGAAGTCTGGAACGAGTGGGACAAGGAGAATCCTGTCGATTCTGACTTCGCCAAGGATTACAGCGTGCTGGTGCAGGAAGCGGCTCGGCGCATTCGCACCAACCAGCGGCCGATGGTGATTCTCGCCGGGGCAGTGACCAGTCAGGGCATGGACCTGGGCTTCGCCGACCGGCTGGTGGGATCGGGAATTCTGAATGTCGTCGATGGCCTGTCGCTGCACCCGTACGTGCATTGCCGCGCGGATGAACGCAACACGCCGGAGAACTGGATCGCCTGGCTGCGACGGATCAGTGAAGACCTCAAGGACAAGACAAAGAACAAGACCGCCGTGCCGCTCTACCTGACCGAGATGGGCTGGCCCAGCAACGAAGGGCGTTGCGGCGGCGACGAGAAAACCCAGGCAGCATTTCTGGCGCGCAGCTTCTTCCTGGCGCAGACGATGCCGAACATCAAAGGGATGTGGTGGAACGGCTTGCTCAACGATGGCCCCGACGCCACGGACCCTGAACAGAATTTCGGGTTGCTGACGCAGGACCTGGGGGTCAAGCAGGCGTACCTGACGTTGAAGGCGATCAGCCCGACCTTGCATCAGTTTCGCTATGACGCGGAGAAGAGCCGGGAGATCGACTCGCAGTACTTGCTGAGGTTCGCCCGGGGTTCGGATCAGATCATGGTGGCGTGGACGGCGGGTTATCCGCGGTCAATCAAACTGGATTCAAGCAGCGTGTTGCGCGGGAACGTGCAGTACATCGACACGCGAGAACCGCAGAAAGGATTGGTGGACAGCGGAATCCCGTGGAACTGCAACGAAGGGCGGTGCTCGGCGCAGGTGCCGATCGATGAGTTTCCCAAGATCATCACGCTGGGTACCCGCCCTGCCCTGTTTGCGTTGCCCTGATTCGTGACCTCGTTACAGGTCGCTCCCGGATTACCAACACACTGATGGTTCTGCTTGAAACGCAGATCCCCTGTGGGAGCGAATTCATTCGCGAGACGGGTTGTACATCCGACAGAAATGTTTCGGATGTCCCGTCCTCTCGCGAATAAATTCGCTCCCACAGTCTGCAACCGCTCAGCCCGTCCATTCCGGATTGAGCTCAGGACTTACGACCCCTTCATCTTCTATCAGGTCGCCCACAATGATTGTGATCAATGCACGTTTTCTGACTCAGGAGTTGCGCGGCGTCCAACGCTTCGCGGAACAGACCTGTCTGGCCCTCAAACAGCTGCGTGACGACGTGGTTTTCGTCGCCCCTCACGGCATCAAAATGCACGACACGGCCCGCGCCCTCGACGTGCAGTGCATCGGCAGCCACAGCGGCCACGTCTGGGAACAGCTCGACCTGCCGCTGTACCTGCGCCGCAACGGCAACCCGCTGCTGATTTCCCTGTGCAGCACGGCGCCGCTGTTCTATGGCAACCAGATCGCGACTCACCACGACGTCACGTACGTGCGTCACCCTGAAAGCTACACCCGTGCCTTTCGCCTGCTGTACCGGACGATGACGCCGATCATGCTGTCGCGCATCAAGGCGCTGCTGACCGTCAGCAACTTTTCCAAGGGCGAGATTTCGCAGTTTTACAACTACCCGGAAAAGAAGATTTTCGTGGTGCCCAACGCGGTGAGCGAAGCGTTCCAGCCGGGGCCGCCGCTCAAGGATCACCCCGACTATCTGCTCGCTGTGTCCTCGCCCAGCGCGCACAAGAACTTCAGCCGGATGATTCAGGCGTTCCTGATGCTGCGCGACCACGACGACCTGCAACTGCACATCGTCGGTGGGGCGAGTGACGTGTTTGCCGATGACAACCTGCAACGCCTGGCCAGCCGCGACAAACGCATCCGTTTCCTCGGGCGGCTGAGCGACGACGAACTGATCGCGCAATACCAGGGCGCCACGGCGTTCGTGTTCCCTTCACTGTATGAAGGCTTCGGCATCCCGCCTTTGGAAGCGCAAGCCTGCGGCTGCCCGGTGCTGGCCGCCAACGCGGCATCGATTCCGGAAGTGTTGCAGGCGAGCGCCTTGTACTTCGACCCGATGGACGTCACGCACATGGCCTCGGCGATGGAACGCATTCTGGTGGACTTGCCGCTGCGCCAGTCGCTGCGACGACGCGGCCTGAACAACGTGGCGCGGTTTTCCTGGGACGAGTCGGCGCGGCGGGTGTCGCAGCGCATCGACACCCTGCTCAACCAGCCCAAGGACCGACGCACCAGCACCGGCAATGACGCCCTGCGTCGTGAATCGTCCAGCAAGCTCTGAGGCACGCCCATGAAACGTTTGGCCTATCTTGACGCGCTGCGCGGCATCGCGGCCCTGATGGTGGTGTTCACGCACCTCTATGCGCCGATCATCGGTCATGTCTGGGTCTTCGATTACCTGATCGACCCCGGCAAGCTGGGCGTGCTGTGGTTCTTCATGATCAGCGGCGTGGTCATCCCCTACAGCCTCAAGCCCGGTCCCGACGGCGCGCAGCGGTTTCTGATTTCACGCTTCATGCGGCTGTACCCGGCGTACTGGCTGTCGCTGCTGTTGTTCGTGGTGATGCTGAGACTGACCGACGCTCCGCTGCCCTCCCTCGCCCAGATCATCGCCAACGTGACGATGGTGCAAGCGGCCCTGGGCTTCGATGACGTGGTGGGGTTGTACTGGACGCTGTTCATCGAGTTGGTGTTCTACGCCTTGTGCCTGGCGCTGTTCATCGGTGGCAAGCTGTATGACCAGACCTTCCGCACCCGTTGTTCGTTGCTGTTCTTGCTGATGGCCCTGGCCATGGCCGTGGTTCGCGCGGTGAGCGAGCGCAAGTTGCCGGTCGCCCTGCCGTTGGCGTTGTCGCTGATGTTCTTCGGTTCGGTGTGGCGCCAGTGGCTGCTGGCCGAACACAGCAAAGAACTGACCCGCAACCTGAAAACGCTGTTGATTGCCTTCGCCGTGCTGCTGATGCCGACGCTGATCATGGCGTACAGCAAGGACATGGGCACCGGGGAAACATGGGGCCGTTACTGCTTCACCTACGCGCTGGCCATCAGCAGTTTTCTGTTGCTGACCCGCAGCGTGCGTCTGGACCACCCCGCGCTGGTGTGGTTGGGCGCGGTGAGTTACTCGCTGTACCTGCTTCACCCTTCAATGTTGATGCTGGCCGAGTTTCTTCTAAAGAGCAGCGGGGCTTCGGCGTTGACCCTTGCGGTCGTCGCCACCCTCCTGACCCTCGGGGCGTCTCATCTGTCTTTCCGCTACATCGAGACACCTTTTATCCAACTTGGAAAACGTCTCAATAATCGCAAGGCGAAGGCGCAAACCATCAGCGTCTGAAGCCGTGCATGCGCCAATGACAACCGCTCTGGGAAAACCTGCGCGAGCTTCGCTCGACGTAGCGGGTTTTCGTGAGCCGTTAATGCAGAGAATTCCAATGAAAATTGCAATCGTCCACGACTGGCTGGTGACGTACGCGGGTGCCGAAAGGGTTTTGGCCGCGCTCATCAATATCTGGCCCGAGGCGGATCTGTTTTCCGTCATCGATTTCCTCAGCGATCAGGACCGCGCCCATTTGGGCGGCAAGGTCGCCAAGACCACGTTCATTCAGCGTCTGCCCAAGGCGCGCACCAAATATCAGCGTTATTTGCCGCTGATGCCAATGGCGATCGAGCAACTGGACCTGTCCGGTTACGACCTGATCATCAGCAGCAGCCACGCAGTAGCTAAAGGCGTGCTGTGCGGCCCGGACCAATTGCACATCAGCTACGTGCACTCGCCCATCCGCTACGCCTGGGACTTGCAGCACCAGTACCTGAAAGAAGCCAACATGAACAGCGGCCTCAAAGGCAAGGTCGCACGGATGATCCTGCACTACATGCGGATGTGGGATCAGCGCACCTCCGCAGGGGTCGATGACTTCATCGCCAACTCGCACTTCATCGGCGCCCGAATCACCAAGTCCTACCGTCGCGAATCCACGGTGATCTACCCGCCTGTGGACACCAACGGTTTCACCCTGCAAGAGACCAAACAGGATTACTACTTCACGGCGTCGCGCATGGTGCCCTACAAGCGCATGCCGATGATCATCGAAGCCTTCGCTGCCATGCCGGACAAGCGTCTGGTGGTGGTCGGCGACGGCCCGGAGATGGAAAAAGCCAAAGCTGTGGCGGCCCACGCGCCTAACGTCACGCTGCTCGGTTATCAACCGTTCGCGGTGTTGCAGGAACACATGCGCAACGCCAAGGCCTTCGTATTCGCTGCCGAGGAAGACTTCGGCATCAGCCCGGTGGAGGCGCAGGCCTGCGGCACGCCGGTCATCGCCTTCGGCAAGGGCGGCGTGCTGGAAACCGTCTGCGGGCTGGATCATCCGCAGCCAACTGGGGTGTTTTATCCGGAGCAGAGCGCCGCATCGTTGATGGAGGCGGTCGAGACCTTCGAAGCGTCCGGCGGGCGCATCACTGCACAGGCCTGTCGCATCAACGCCGAGCGGTTCAGCGAAGCCCGCTTCGAGCAGGAAATGCGTCAGTTCGTCGAGATGCGCTTGAGCGCCTCGCGCCAGGCCCGCCAGCCCGCGCAATACCGGGCCACGCAGCCAGCGCCGAGCCTTGTTACACCCAGTTTGTCTGCCTCAAGCCTGGTCCCTGGCGACCTCGCCGCCCGCGTTGTTCCGATTAAATCTGTCTGAGCGAGCACCGAACATGAGCACACCTCTTCGCGGCATCTTGCATGCTCATCAATCGTCCTTGTCTGTCGCCCACCGCCTGCTGGATCTGGCGGTGATCGCCATCGGCGGCTATTGCGTCAACCTCATCGCAGGCTCGGAGATGGACGCCGAAGCCTGGATGCAAATCCTCCTGGCGGCCGTGGCGTTCCACTGGCTCGCTGAGTACCACCAGCTCTACGGCTCGTGGCGCGGCGAACGCATCCTGCGCGAACTGCTGAAAGTCGCCAATTACTGGGGGCTGGCGTTCATCCTGTTGTTGACCGTGGATTACCTGCTGCTGCACCCGGCGAACCTGGCGAATAACAGCCAGATGGCGTGGTTCGCCACCGTCATGATGGCGCTGTGCGGTTATAGGCTGGCGATTCGCAGCGTGCTGCACACCTTGCGCGCTCGCGGCTTCAACGCCCGTCGCGTCGCCATCGTCGGCACCGGCCATTGCGGCGAACGTCTGGCGATGTCCATCGAAAGCGCGCCGTGGATGGGCCTGGACCTGCTGGGTTTCTACGACGAGACCCCGGAGCAAATGGACCTCGCGCGGATCGGTCGGCGCATTCCGGTGCTGGGCGACCTGGATCAACTGATCGCCGATGCCCGCGACGGCAAGATCGACAAGGTCTACATCACCCTGACCCTTGGCGCCCAGGCGCGGCTTCAGGAATTGATCAAGGGCCTGAGCGACACCACCGCGTCGGTCTACGTGATCCCGGACGTGTTCATGTTCGAGCTGCTGCACGCCCGCACCGAAAGCATCAACGGCCTGCCGAGCATCAGCATTTTCGACTCGCCCATGGACGGCGCGTGGAGCGTGGTCAAGCGCATCGAGGACATTGTGCTGTCGAGCGTGATCCTCGGCATGATCGCCCTGCCGCTGATGCTGATCGCATTGGCCATCAAGTTCACCTCACCAGGTCCTGTGCTGTTTCGCCAACGTCGCTACGGGCTGGACGGCCGACCGATCATGGTCTGGAAATTCCGCAGCATGAGCGTTCAGGAGAACGGCGACGTGGTCACCCAGGCCACGCGCAACGACAGCCGGATCACGCCGCTGGGCGCCTTCCTGCGTCGCACTTCGCTGGACGAGCTGCCGCAATTCTTCAACGTGCTGCGCGGCGACATGTCCATCGTCGGCCCGCGCCCCCACGCGGTGGCGCACAACGAGCAATACCGCACGCAGGTCTCGGGCTACATGCTGCGGCACAAGGTCAAGCCGGGCATTACCGGCTGGGCGCAAATCAACGGCTGGCGTGGCGAGACCGACACGCTGGACAAGATGCAAAAACGCGTGGAATTCGACCTGCAGTACATCGAGCACTGGTCGGTCTGGCTGGACATGAAAATCATCCTGCTGACGCTCTTCAAAGGCTTCGTCAACAAGAACGCATTTTAAAAAATCTGCCAATAAAAACGACGTGGCCGTCGCTGACGAGCGCGGCAGGAGGTGCATGGGTGCATGAAATAACGTGATCCGCTGTTCGGTGTGAGTAAGGGATGCAATGAAATCACTGCGGTGCCAGTACGCACCTATTAGGATTAGAAGGAACATTCATATGAAAGTAACGTTAGCGGTAGTGCTGCTTTCCAGTCTGGTTTTGCAAGGCTGCGCATTCGCCCCCGGTCAATACATGTCACTGAGCGATGTCACTGAAAAGGACCCTGACGGTCCGGCGGTCACGCTCGTCCAGATCACTCCGACAACCCTGGCCCAGCAGCAGAAAACGGCTGCTTCCCAGGCCAAGCCATTGCCACCTGAGTTGATGACCTACAAAACCCCTGAATACGTGGTCGGGCCGGGCGATGCCCTGCTGGTCACCGTGTTCGAACACCCTGAACTGACCGCCCCCGGCTCTCAGGAACAACTGGACGCCAACAGCCGCGAAGTGTTGAACGACGGCACGGTGTTCTTCCCGTATGTCGGTCGTATTCAAGCGGCGGGCAAGACCGTTTCGCAGATTCGCGAACAACTGCGCATGGGCTTGTTGCCGCAATACACCGAGGTCAAGGTGGACGTGAAAGTGCTGCGTTACAACAGCCAGCGCATCCTCCTGTCCGGTGCGTTCAAAGCGCCGGGGCCACAACCGATCACCAACATCCCGTTGAGCCTGGTGCAAGCGATCAGCACCGCTGGCCTGGACCTGACCGACGCTAACCTCGCTGGCCTGACCTTGCGTCGCGACGGCAAGGACTACGTGATCGACGTCGATTCGCTGAACCGCAAGGACTCGCAGCTGAGCAAGATCTACCTCAAGGACGGCGACTACCTGCACCTGAACAGCAACTCGAAAAACAAGATCTACGTGTTGGGCGAGGTTCAGCGTCCACAGGTGATTTCGTTCAGCACCACCAGCGTGACCCTGCTTGAAGCCCTCGGCACGTCCGGCGGCCTGAGCCCGGACGCGGCGGACGGAGAGGCCGTTTACGTGATTCGGGCGCAGGACGCGACCCACTCGGCGACGGTGTATCACTTGAACGCGAAGAAACCGACCAGTTACGCGCTGGCCAAGGGTTTCGAGCTGGCGGCGCAAGACGTCGTGTTTGTCGGCCCGGCCAACATCACCCGTTGGAGCCGTTACGTGAGCCAGCTCTTGGGTTCGAACAACATCATCCAGACGGGTGCGATGTTCCGGAACTAAAGGAGCAGCTTCGAGCTTGAAGCTTCAAGTGGCAAGTTAGAAGCAAAAGCAAAAGCAAAAATCCTCGCAGTCGTTGGCTGCGGGGATTTTTTTTGGCTGGCGTTTTGTTCATCCAGCTAAAGGCAATGGCGCCGAGATACCCGCAACTGTTGCCCCAACAACACCTATTCAACACTTGCCTCCGCCTGCATCAGTTCGCATCATCAGGCGTTTACGCACAACTGTCGTGGAGCCCGCGCAATCATTGGGCAACACGTTCGTCGGCTACGCTGGCACGCATGCTGCTTTAAAACTGTCACAGGGTCTATCCGCCCACTCACTTTCGCGTTGCACGCGGCCTGTACGGTGCACGTTGCACCTCGGGTGACTGACCCCAAGGAATCTGAACATGTTGGTCGTTTCAATTTCAGGCAGCCCATCGACCCGGTCACGCTCGGGCGTGGTGCTGAAACACGCGGCACAGTGGCTGACCGATCACGGCGTCGGCGTGAAGCCTGTCCGCATCCAGGACTTCAATGCCGAAGACCTGCTTTACGCACGCTTCGACAGCCCCGAAGTCATCGCCTTTATCGACGCTGTGGCCAAGGCCGACGGCCTGCTGATCGGCACGCCGGTGTATAAGGCCTCGTTTTCCGGCGCGTTGAAAACCCTGCTCGATTTGCTGCCGGAGCGTTCGCTGCACGGCAAAGTCGTCCTGCCCATCGCCACCGGTGGCAGCATCGCGCACATGCTGGCCGTGGATTACGCGCTGAAGCCGGTGCTCTCTGCGCTCAAATGTCAGGAAGTGCTGCACGGCGTGTTCGCCATCGACACCCAGATCAGCTACGGCGACAACGCTCTCGGTGGGGACCTCGACGAACTGCTGACCCAGCGACTGCACGACGGGCTGGATCATTTCCTGCTGGGGCTGCAACACCGTACGAACGCGCGGCATAAAGAGGCGGGTGGGCATTTGAAGCTGGCGTTGTAAGCAGCTAAACGCATTTCCCTGTGGGAGCGAATTCATTCGCGATACGTCGGCACGCCCGATAAATCTCTGTCGGATGTACCACCCTTTCGCGAATGAATTCGCTCCCTCAGTTCAATCACCGTTTCATGTTCCGGACGTGGCGTCCGACAGACCGAATCAGTGCTCCAACAGCGGGTACAGCGACAACACCAACAACGCCGCCATCACCCCATTGAACACCCGCAACCACAGCGGATCTCGCAGCACGTTGCGCAACAGGCTGCCAAACCCCGCCCACATCCCCACCGCTGGCAGGTTGACGATGCCGAACACCAGCGCGATCACCGCAACGTTCGTGAAATAGCCATTCATGGGCGTGTACGTGCTGATCGCGCCGACCGCCATCACCCACGCCTTGGGATTGACCCACTGGAATGCTGCCGCGCCGAGGAAGCTCATCGGTTTGCCTTTGCCTGCATCGCTTTCGTTGGCGGGGCCTGAGGTCGCGATCTTGTACGCCAGGTACAACAGATACGCCGCGCCCGCGTAACGCAGCACGGTGTAGAGCACGGGATAAGCCTTGAACACCGCCCCCAGCCCGAAGCCGACCGCCAGCACCATCAACGCGAAACCGCAACTGATGCCGAGCATGTGGGGGATGGTGCGGTTGAAACCGAAGTTCACGCCCGAGGACAGCAGCATGGTGTTGTTGGGACCCGGTGTGATGGATGAAACAAGGGCGAACAGGATAAAGGCGAGCAGCAGGTCGGGAGTCAGCATGAGACGGGTCCAGTGTGTTGTTTTCTGCCTGCCACGCTAGCGAAAGCGAGGCGGGAAACACATGGACAGTAAGGCTGACTTTCGTCCGTACAGTTAGCTGGCAAAACTCAGGTCACAGCAACTGTATTGGCGTACAGCGTTCAGCCCTGGCGAGCCTTGGAAGCCGTGCTGACCTCGGCGTTGAACTCGCCGCGGTTGTCGAATTCGTGGGCTTGCTGCAATTGAGGCTGGGCCATCAACTGGGCTTTGCGGGCCTGGTAATCGTCGTAGGACAGGCCGCGACGGTTGAGGTCTTCAAGGGCCAACTGGTGGGTTTCTTCAGCGGTGTAAGGACGCAGTTCGGGATGATTGCCAGCGGCACAGCCAGAAACGACGGCGACGGAAAACAACAGGGCAAGGGCAAGAAGACGGTTCATCGGAGCCTCCATTCGGCTCGTTTCTGGAATGAAGCCAAGGCTACGCGCCGGGGCATTCCAGCTGAAATCAGTCGTCTTGATAGTCGCTATCGGGTTTTCAGAGCCTGAACGCTGAACACCGCGATGCTGATGAAACGCAGCATTCCCTGTGGGAGCTGTCGTAACCTCCAGCAGCTCCCACAGGGGTTGAGTGGAATTCAGGCAGGCATCACACCAACCAATGCCATAACAGCGATGTGCCGATCAGGCCCACGACCGAGACGATGGTCTGTAACACCGACCACACCCAGATCGTCTGCTTGAGCTGCAAGCCGAAATACTCGCGGACCATCCAGAAGCCCGCGTCGTTGACGTGGCAAAAGAACACCGAACCCGCGCCGATCACCAACGCCACCAACGACGCTTCGATCGGCGCCAGGCCCGCCATCATCGGCGCGAGAATACCTGCGGTCGTAGTGGTCGCCACGGTGGCAGAACCCGTCGCCTGACGCAGTGCCACGGCGATCAGCCAGGCCAGCAGCAGGTACGGCATGTGCGCGCCCTCGGCCACTTTACTGATGGTCTGGCTGACACCGGCGTCCAGCAGGGTCTGCTTCAAACCACCACCGGCGCCGATGGTCAGCAACAGCACGGCAATCGGCGCGAGGCTTTTACGCAACGTGCCGCCCACCTGTTCGCGGGAAATGCCGTTGGCCCAGCCGAGGCAAACCGTGGCCGCCAGCACGGCGATCCCCAAGGCCACCAGCGGTTCGCCGAGGAATTTCAGGGTCAGCGCGACGTTGCTTTCCGGCTCCATCGCCACTTTGGCCAGCGTGCTGCCGAGCATCAGAATCACCGGCAACAGAATGATCAGCAGGGAAATACCAAACCCCGGCTGACGGTTCACGTTGGATTTGGCAGAAAACAGCTCGCCCAGTTCGGCGGGCGCCTCAATGTGCAGGCGGTTGGACAGCCAGTTGCCGTACAGCGGACCGGCCAGAATCACCGCCGGAATCGCAATGCAGATGCCCAGCAACATGGTCAGGCCCAGATCGGCGTGCAACGCGCTGACCGCAATCAGCGGCCCCGGATGGGGAGGCATCAGTGCATGCAGCGTGGTCATGCCCGCCAACGCCGGAATCGCGATTTTCAGGAGCGGCAGGTTCGACTGACGCGCCATCACGAAGATGATCGGCACCATCATCACCAACCCCACCTCGAAGAACAGCGGCAGGCCGATGACCATCGCCACCAGCGCCATCACCCATGGCAGCGTCTTGCCCTTGCCCAACCCTAGCAGCGTCGAGGCGATGCGATCCGCCGCCCCCGATTCCGCCATCAGCGCGCCAAGCATGGCACCGAGCGCAATGATGATCCCCGCTTCCCCGAGAATCCCGCCCGCGCCTTTGCTGAACGCTTTTGCAACCGCCTCCGCTGGCAGCCCCGCACCTATCCCTGCGATGAAAGTACCCACCAGAATCGACAGAAACGGCGGGAGTTTGGTGGCGCTGATCAACACGATGATCGTGGCAATGGCGATCAGGCAGCAGATGATCAGGCGGGTGTCATGAAACACCCACGCAGCAGACGACAAGTCCAAGAGTGACCCCTTAATCGTTCGATTCTTATTCAAGGTTTTCTGAAACACTTTGTTTCAGATGGCCAAACGATACCGGATGCGGCAACTCGTCGCAGTGGTTTTTTCTTGGAAAGTGGCCGAAAAGCCCTGCCATTCATCCATTCATCTAAATGAATACGGTCTATGACTGTAGGAGTGAGCTTGCTCGCGATAGCGGAGGGTCAGGTCTCGAATCTGGGGCAGGCATATCGCTATCGCGAGCAAGCTCACTCCTACAGTAATGGGGTTTGGGCGCACTCAATCAACACATCCCTTAACGCCTGCGCCGCGGCTGACAGTTTGTGATCGGCGAGGGTCATCAACCCGATCCGCCGTTCGATGCGCGGCCCTTCGAGCGCAATGCAGCGGGCGCCCAACTCCTGCATTTGCTGAATGCACAACGAGGGCACGGCGCTGACCCCCAACCCGTTCGCCACCATGCGGCCGACCGTGGACAGCTGATGGCTTTCAAACGCCACCGAGAGCTTGCCGTGCTGGGTTTGCAGATCCTGCTCAAGCAACAACCGCACGGCGGAGGGCCGTTGCAGGGTGATGAAGTCGTGGCGCAGCAGCTCGTCCCACGTCACCTCCCCTTTCGCCGCCAAGGGCGAATCCATCGGCACCACCGCGACGAAACGGTCGGTGTAGAACGGCGTGAAGGTCAGGTTGTTGGCGGACTCGGGTTCGAAGCCGATGCCCAATTCAACGCGGCGGTGATCCACCATTTCCAACACTTGCTCGTTGATCACGTCGTGCACCGCGACGTTGACCCTGGGGTAGCGCCCGCGAAACACCTTGAGCGCGATCGGCAGCAAATTCCCCGCGAACGACGGCATCGCGGCAATCGACACTTTGCCCATCTGCAAGGTGAAGCGCTGGCGCAGCAGTTCTTCGGCGTTGTCCCAATCCGCCAACAGCTGCCGGGCCAGTGGCAGCAGCGTTTCGCCTTCAGGGGTCAGGCTGACATTGCGCGTGGTGCGGGTCAGCAATTGACCGCCCAAGTCCTCTTCCAGCGCCTTGATCGTCAGGCTCAGCGCCGGTTGCGACAAGTGCAGGCGCTCCCCTGCTTGCGCAAAACTCAAGGACTGCGCGACGGCCAGAAAAGCTCGGAGCTGTTTCACGTTCATATATTTGAATTACTTATCAATCTATGAAAAAAACAAAATTAACAAATCACTGAGACAGAGAGAAGATGCAAACAACGCTCTCTGGCAGCATGATTGTCAGACACAACTACAAATCAGGCGGGATATCACCATGGCTGGACTCGACAAACGGGTTGCAACTTACGAAGAGGCCCTCGCTGGCCTGACCGACAACATGACGGTACTGGCGGGCGGTTTTGGCCTGTGCGGTATCCCTGAAAACCTGATCGCCCACATCAAGCGCATGGGCGTGAAAGGCCTGACGGTGGTCTCGAACAACTGCGGCGTCGACGGCTTCGGCCTCGGCATCCTGCTGGAAGACCGGCAGATCCGCAAAATGGTCGCGTCCTACGTCGGTGAGAACAAACTGTTCGAGGAGCAGTTGCTCAACGGCGAGCTGGAAGTCGAACTCACCCCGCAAGGCACCCTCGCTGAAAAAATGCGCGCAGGCGGTGCTGGCATCCCCGCGTTCTACACCGCCACCGGTTACGGCACCCCGGTCGCCGAAGGCAAGGAAACCCGCCAGTTCAACGGCCGTAACGTGATTCTCGAAGAGGCCATCACCGGCGACTTTGCGATCGTCAAAGGCTGGAAAGCCGACCACTTCGGCAACGTCGTCTATCGTCACACCGCACAGAATTTCAACCCGATCGCCGCCACCGCCGGGAAAATCACCGTGGTCGAGGTCGAGGAAATCGTCGAGCCGGGCGTGCTGCTGCCGACCGAAATCCACACGCCTGGCATCTATGTAGACCGCGTGATCCTGGGCACCTTCGAGAAACGCATCGAACAGCGCACGATCAGGAAAGCCTGATCTCCCGCTTCGCACTCGAACGCTTATCCCTTTGGAAACGTCGGCTTTCACACGCCGGACAGAATAAAAGAGACCCACGATCATGGCACTCTCCCGCGAACAAATGGCACAGCGCGTTGCGCGCGAACTGCAAGACGGCTTTTACGTGAACCTGGGCATCGGTATCCCGACCCTGGTCGCCAACTACGTCCCTGACGGCATCGACGTGATGCTGCAATCGGAAAACGGCCTGCTGGGCATGGGCGCGTTCCCGACCGAAGAAACGATCGATGCCGACATGATCAACGCCGGTAAACAGACGGTGACCGCCCGCCTTGGCGCGTCGATTTTCAACTCCGCCGAATCCTTCGCCATGATCCGTGGCGGCCATGTCGACCTGACCGTGCTGGGCGCGTTCGAAGTCGACGTCGACGGCAACATCGCGTCGTGGATGATCCCCGGCAAGCTGGTAAAAGGCATGGGCGGCGCGATGGACCTGGTGGCCGGTGCCGACAACATCATCGTGACCATGACCCACGCGTCCAAGGACGGTGAGTCCAAACTCCTGTCCCGTTGCAGCCTGCCGCTGACGGGCGCGGGTTGCATCAAGAAAGTCCTGACCGATCTGGCCTATCTGGAGATCGAAAACGGCGCGTTCATCCTGCGCGAAACCGCCCCGGGCGTGACGGTCGAAGAGATCATCGCCAAGACCGCCGGCAAGCTGATAGTGCCGGATGACGTGAAGGAAATGACGTTCTGATGAGTTCAGGCTTCAGCCCGACTCGTCCCCTGTAGGAGTGAGCTTGCTCGCGATAGATTGTTCAGCCACCCACGCAGTGTCTGATCGGTCCAATCGCGAGCAAGCTCACTCCTACAGGAACGAGTCAGTAGTCGTCATATCGTTATGCCACTCTGCCCCTTCCGCAACGAAGGGGCTTTGCTGTATCTAGAGCTTCATCTTTTTCGTACCACTGCCAACCCTAAAAACAGCTATTTCAATAGCCCTTAATAACAACTCCAAGAGGTATCCCTACGTGGCCGCTGATATTGAAGAAAGCCGCTCCGCCCGATTTGCCCTGCGCTGCGCCAAGTGGGCCGAACGCTGGTTCCCCGACTCCTGGGTGTTCGCCGCCCTCGCCGTGGTCATCGTCACCTTGGCCACGCTGGTCATCGGCGCTAAACCTGCTGACACCGCCAAAGCGTTCGGCGACGGTTTCTGGAGCCTGATCCCCTTCACCATGCAAATGGCCTTCGTGGTCATCGGCGGTTACGTGGTCGCCAGCTCGCCACCGGCGGTGAAGCTGATCGACCGTCTGGCCCGTATCCCGAAAAACGGTCGTTCGGCCGTGGCCTGGGTCGCGCTGATATCCATGGTCGCGTCCCTGCTGAACTGGGGCCTGTCGCTGGTGTTCGGGGGTCTGCTGGTGCGTGCGCTGGCCCGTCGTACCGACCTGAAAATGGACTACCGCGCCGCCGGTGCCGCCGCGTACCTGGGTCTCGGCGCCGTGTGGGCGTTGGGCCTGTCGTCGTCCGCCGCGCAACTGCAAGCCAACCCGGCGAGCCTGCCGCCGTCGATTCTGGCGATTACCGGGATGATCCCGTTCACCCAGACCATCTTCCTCTGGCAGTCGGGCGTCATGTTGCTGGCCTTGGTGGTGATCTCGATCATCGTCGCCTACGCCACCGCGCCCGGCCCGAACAGTGCCCGCGAAGCCAAGGATTGCGGTGTCGACCCGGCGTTCAGCATGCCGCCACTGCCACCGCGCACCCGTCCGGGCGAGTGGCTGGAATACAGCCCGCTGCTGATCATTCTGATGGTCGTGCTGGCGTCCGGCTGGTTGTATAACGAATTCAGCACCAAACCCGCGATCACCGCGATTTCCGGCCTGAACACCTACAACTTCCTGTTCATCATGGTCGGTGCCCTGCTGCACTGGCGTCCGCGCAGTTTCCTGGACGCCGTGGCCCGCGCCGTGCCGACCACGACCGGCGTGCTGATTCAGTTCCCGCTATACGGTTCGATTGCCGCGCTGCTGACCACGGTCAAGGGCGGTGACGCTCAGACCGTCGCGCACCACATCTCGACGTTCTTCACCAGCATCGCCTCCCACGACACCTACGCGCTGCTGATGGGCGTGTACTCGGCCATCCTCGGTTTCTTCATTCCGTCCGGTGGCGGCAAGTGGATCATCGAAGCGCCGTACGTGATGCAAGTCGCCAACGACCTGAAATACCACCTGGGCTGGGCGGTGCAGATCTACAACGCCGCCGAAGCGTTGCCGAACCTGATCAACCCGTTCTACATGCTGCCGCTGCTGGGTGTACTGGGCCTCAAAGCCCGCGACCTGATCGGCTTCTCGTTCGTGCAATTGCTCGTTCACACGCCGCTGGTGCTGTTCCTGCTGTGGGCGCTGGGCACGACGCTGGCGTACATTCCGCCGTTGATGCCGTAAGACGCTTCACCCGTTCGATGGCTGATTGGCGAGTACGATCAGCCACGCCTTAAGCGCCTGCACCGTCGGGCGCAGGATCGAATGCTTGGGCTGCACCAGGTAATACCCCTTCGTCAGCGGCAAGCGCTGTGCGAAGGGTTCCACCAACACCCCGCTCGCCACCTCCTCCTGGGTCAGCCATTCGCTGGTGATGACCACCCCCTGATTCCGCCGCGCCGCTTCGATGGCCATCAATGACTGATCGAAATGTATGCCGGGAATGTCCCTGCCCTCCTCGTCGCCGATTCCCGCAAAGCGCTGTAACCAGTCCGACCAATGCGGGTGCAAGGTGTTGTGCAGCAGCGTCGCCCGTCGCAAATCTTCCGGCTGACGCAACCCGACCTGCTCGATGTATGCCGGGCTGCAATACACCCTCGCGTCGTCCTGATGCAGCAGCTCGATGTCCAGCTCCGGCGCATGCCCGTCGAAATGCCGGATCGCCAGATCGACCCGCTCGCTGCTGAAATCGGTGAGGCTGATCGACGAACTCAAGTGCAACGCCACGCCGGGATGGCTTTCAAGAAAGCCGGCCATGCGCCGGGCGAACCATTTGGCGGCCAGGCTCGGCGGCATGTTCAGCCAGACGTTGTTGTTGTGGCGATCACGCAAGGCGTGGCTGGCGTCGATGATCTGCGCCAACGCAGGCTGAATGCGCGCCCAGTACGCCTGGCCGTCCGGCGTGGGCTGCACGTGCCGGATCTGCCGGGTGAACAGCGACACGCCCAGCCACTGCTCAAGGTTGCGAATCTGCTGGCCAACCGCGCCGGGCGTGACGCTCAGCTCGTCGGCCGCAAGAGAAAAACTGTTCAATCGCATGGCTGCATCGAAACACAGCAACGCTTTCAGAGGTGGAGAAGGCTTCATGGCGTAGATTTTCTATTCCATTCCATAGAGATGATGATTTGTAACGGATCACGCCACCGCGCACAATCGCCACCTCATCGATCAAGCGGCAGACCGACTTCCCATGAAAAACATCGCCTACTTCGCCTTCGCCCTCTTGGGGCTGATCTGGGGCACCAACTTCATGTTCATGAAGTGGGCGTTGGAGTGGATTTCTCCCGCGCAGATCGTGCTGGTCCGCTCCTTCTTCGGTTTCCTGCCAATCCTCGTTTACGCCTTGGCCACCCGTGCCCTGAGCTGGAGCCACGTGCGCCATCTGCATCACTTTCTGGTGATGGCGCTGCTGGCGACAGCGGTCTACTACTACCTCTACGCGGAAGGCACGACCCTGTTGCTGTCGAGCGTCGCGGGCCTGCTCAGCGGGGTGATTCCGCTGTTCACCTTCGGCTGTGCCTTTCTGTTTCTGCGGGAAGAAAAACTCAACGGGCGCATGACCCTGGGCGTGCTGCTGGGGTTCGTCGGCGTGCTGTTGATCGCCCGGCCATGGGCCACCGGCGACGCGGCAATCTCGGTGAAAGGCGTGATGTACATGATGCTCGGCTCGTTGAGCATCGGTTGCTCGTTCGTCTACGCCAAACGTTTCCTGACCGGGCTGAACATTTCGGCGGTCGCGCTGTGCACCTATCAGATCGGCCTGGCGCTGCTGATCCTGCTGGCCGTCACCGACCGGACCGGCATGGAACACATCACCGACAGCCCCAAAGCCATGATCGGCGTGTCCCTCGGACTGGGCCTGTCTGGCACCGGCGTGGCGTATATCCTGTATTACTTCATCGTCGAACGGCTGGGCGCGGTGATCGCCGCCTCGGCCACGTACATCCCGCCCGTCATCGCGTTGTTGATCGGCATATTTGTCGCCGGCGAGCCGGTGCACGGGCTGGACGTCGTGGCCATCGCGGCGATTCTGGGCGGGGTGTTCGTGTTGCAGAGCGGCCGTCGACTGGCCGCTCAGCGTGTGCAGTCAGAAGCGTAAACGCTGCCCCCTCAGCTCAACGCGCACGCCCGCACGAAAGCCTTCACCAGCGGCGGCGTTTTGCCTTCCAGTGCCGCGCGCTCGGGCTGGAACAGGGTGGCGACGAAAAACGGATGCCCATCAAGTTCCATGGCGCGAATTTCCTCGTCGAGGTCATAGCCGCTGACCTTCAACGGCCCGGCGAAGATCTGCGCTTCCAGCTCCTTGCGCAGCCCGTAACGGCAGCGATAACGCTCTTGGGTCTGCTCGGCGGCATAGGCTGTGGCGATACGCGAGCCAGCCAGCAGACGAATCGGCGCAAAGGCCTCGACCAGCGAACAGCTCAACGGGGTGATGATGGCCTGATCAGAGTCCGGCGCGGTTTCCGCGTGTTCGGCGTTGGTCCAGCCCAGGTGATTGCGCGCATATTCCAGCAGAGCGTGCTGGAAACCGCCGCAGGTTCCGAGAAACGGCACCTGCTGTTCACGGGCAAAGCGGATCGCGGTCAGCGCGCCGTCCATGTCGCGATAAGGGCTGGCCGGGACGCACCAGACGCCATCGAATGCCTTCAAACCTCCGCCGTTTCCCACGTCCGGCGTGGGCACCCATTGGCCTTCGACGACAATGCCGGTCTCCCCCGCCACCCGGTCCAGTGCCACGGGAATCGCCTGATGCGCGGGCACGCTCACGTCGTAATCCCCCACCAATGCGATGCGAATGCTGTGCTTCTGTTTCATGCGTGCTCCCTGATATCGAAACGCTTTGCGGTCAGTCCGGCGCTGACTATAAGCTTGCCGTCGTGCAATCAATATTGGCGTCTCGACAAGTGATCAATGCAGCAATGCAATACCGAATCAACCACGGGGACCTGGTGCTGATCCTCGCCCTGGTGCGCGGCAAGACCCTGCCCAGAGCGGCCGAATTGCTGAAAGTGGACGTCTCGACCGTGTTCCGTTCCGTGCGCAGGCTGGAGGCCTCGGTGGGTACGTCGCTGTTCGAAAAAAGCCGCTCGGGGTATCGGCCCACCGACGCCGCGATGCACTTGGCGCAACAGGCCGAAAGTGCTGAGCAAGCGTTGGCACTGGCGCAAATCAGCCTTGAACAGGGCCAGCAGATTGTCAGCGGCACCGTGCGCCTGACCTGCACCGAGGCCGTGTTGCAAGACCTGCTGCTCCCGGCGCTTCGGCAGTTCATGCCCGATTACCCCGGCTTGAAGCTGGAGCTCAACACCTCCAGCGCCTTCGCCAACCTCAGCCGTCGAGACGCCGATATCGCCTTGCGCCTGACCAATGCGCCACCGGAACATCTGGTGGGCACGCGGCTGGGCACGGTGTCGTATCAGGTGTGCGCCAGCGAGGCGTATGTGCAACGGTGCGGCGAGGTCGAGTGGGAGAGGATGGACTGGGTTGCCCCCGATGACTTCCTGCCCGACCACCCCACCGTTGCGTGGAGGCGTCAGCAGTTTCCGGGGGTGAATGTGGCCTATCGATGCAGCTCGATGCTCGCCGTCGCGCAGTTGGTACGGGCGGGAATGGGCGTCGCCGCGTTGCCGGATTTCATGTTGCGCGAAGGGGAATGGCGACGGTTGGGCGAACCGTTGGAAGGCCACGACACCGGGCTCTGGCTGCTGACCCGGCCGGATTGCCGGGCACTGCGTTCGGTGTCCGCGCTGTTCAGCGAACTGACGCGGGCTTTGAGAACCTGATGGCGCGGGATGGCGTCAGGGCTCCCAGATCCGCTCGCCATTGATCTCCAGCATGCCCGTTGCGGGAATTCGCGCCGTGTCGCGTACGATCATTCGCCCCGGCAGAATCTCCTGAATCGCCGAGGTGTTCGGATCGGCCAGTTGCGCGCAGATGATGTTCACCGCGCGGCCGATCATTTCGGTCATGGGCTGTTCGAACGTGGTCAGACCGAAGATGGGCCACTGCCCTTGCGGCAAATCGTCGAACCCGACGATGGAGACGTCGCTGCCCGGTTTCACCCCGCGCTCATGGCACACGTTGATCGCGGCCAGCGCCATCAGGTCGTTGGCGCAGAAAATCGCATCGGGCGGCGCATCGAGGCTCAGCAACCGGCGGGTCGCGGCCATGGCGCCTTCGAAGGTGTATTCCCCCACTTCACGCAACGGCGGCGGCAGCCCTTGCGACGTCAGATAGCCGCTGAAACCCGCCTCACGGTCACGGTTAGTCGAAGAGCTTTCCTTGCCCGCGATGAACGCCAATCGCTCATGCCCGGCCGCCACCAGAAACTGCGCGATGGTGCGACTGCCGGTGAGGTTGTCGCTGGTCACGCTGGAGACAGAGGTGCTGCCATTGGTGCGGTTGAACAGCACCACGGGCAGTCCGATGGTGCGGCACTCCTCGGCAAAATGCGACGACAGGCTCGCGGACACCAGCACCAGACCGTCGACCTGATAGCGCAGGATTTCTTCCAGCACCGGGTCGGAATCTTCGTTGTTGGCCATGGAAAACAACAGAATGCGATAGCCCAAGCCTTCGAAAGCCGCTGAAAGGGATTCGAGCACCCGCGCATAAAACGGGTTGGCCATGCCCGGAATGGCCACGCCGATCAGGTTGGAGCGTCGGGTGATCAGCGAGCGCGCCACCAGATTGGGGCGATAGCCCAGCAGCGCTGCGGCCTCTTCGACCTTGCGCCGGGTGTCGGGCGACACACTGGCGCCTTTGGTGAACGTGCGCGACACCGCCGACTGGGAAACCCCCGCCTGCCTGGCCACGTCATGGGCCGTCACCGGACGCCGTCCCCGCTCCGTGTTGTCTGACATATCGTTTCGACCGCCGAAAAAAAAATGATGATACCTGCCAATCGCTTATGTCACATCCCGCGCTGAAATTCGCGCCCATTCGGCGTGAGGGGTTTGCAACCTGAAAAATCCTGGATTAAGATCAAGCCATTGCATACGTATGCAAATCTTCACACCCATAAGAACAAGCTCGAAGGAGAACACCGTGGCTAAGTGGCTTAAACAAGGCGCCGAAGCAGAAGTCATCAAATCCGCTGCCCGTGAAGTCCGCGATACCGTTGAAAATCTGCTGGCCGACATCGAAGCACGTGGCGACGCCGCCGTGCGTGAATTGGCAATCCGTTTCGACAAGATGGACCGCGAGGACTACCGCCTCACGGATGCTGAAATCCAGGCCTGTCTCGATCAGCTCAGCGACCGTGACCTCAAGGACATCGAATTCGCCCAGACCCAGGTGCGCAACTTCGCCCAGCACCAGCGCAATTCCATGGTCGACGTTGAAGTCGAAACCCTGCCGGGGGTCATCCTCGGCCACAAACACATTCCAGTGAACGCCGCAGGCTGCTACGTGCCCGGAGGCAAATACCCGCTGCTGGCATCGGCGCACATGTCGGTGATCACCGCGAAAGTCGCCGGTGTGCCGCGCATCATCACCTGCGCCCCGCCCTTCCACGGCAAACCCGCGCCTGCCATCGTCGCCGCGCAGCACATGGCCGGTGCCAACGAGATTTACTGCCTGGGCGGTATTCAGGCCATCGGCGCCATGGCGCTGGGCACCAAGTCTATCGCGCAAGTGGACATGCTGGTCGGTCCGGGCAACGCATTCGTTGCCGAAGCCAAGCGCCAGCTGTTCGGTCGCGTGGGCATCGACCTGTTCGCAGGCCCGACCGAAACCCTGGTAATCGCGGACGAAACCGTCGACGGCGAACTGTGCGCCACCGACTTGCTGGGCCAGGCCGAGCACGGTCCGGACTCCCCGGCCATCCTGCTGACCACCTCGGAAAAACTCGCCCGCGAGACCATGGCCGAAGTCGAGCGCCTGCTGAAAATTCTGCCGACCGCCGACATCGCCCGTCGCGCCTGGGAAAGCTTCGGCGAAGTGATCGTCGCCGAGGACGAAGCGGAAATGCTGGCCATCGCTAACGACCTGGCCTTCGAACACGTGCAAGTGATGACCAAGGACCCGGATTACTTCCTCAAGAACATGCGCAACTTCGGCGCACTGTTCCTCGGTCCGCGCACCAACGTGTCGTTCGGCGACAAGGTCATCGGCACCAACCACACCCTGCCCACCAAGAAAGCCGCGCGTTACACCGGTGGTCTGTGGGTCGGAAAGTTCATCAAAACCTGCACCTATCAGAAAGTCCTCACCGACGAGGCTTCAGCGATGGTCGGCGAATACTGCTCGCGCCTGTGTGCGCTGGAAGGCTTCGCCGGTCACGGGGAACAGGCCAACATCCGCGTGCGCCGTTATGGCCACAAGGACGTGCCCTACGCCGGTGCCGCCCAATAAGCGTCACGCTCCAGTTGGCTTTTTGCGGAAAAAGGCGAGCGCACGACCGCTCGCCTGAACAATAAAAACAATCACATCCACTGCGGACCACACCTCGCCTGTCCAGGCCGGGTGGCGGTTCGCTGTGCCGCTTTTAAGGATTGACTCATGAGTGTTGTCATCGCCGTTCTGGCGTTGTGCGTTCTGATGCTGGCTGCGTATCGGGGTTACAGCGTCATTATCTTCGCCCCACTGGCCGCCCTTGGCGCTGTGCTGCTGACCGATCCGACCGCCGTGGCGCCGGTGTTCAGTGACCTGTTCATGGACAAGATGGTCGGCTTTATCAAGCTGTACTTTCCGGTCTTTCTCCTCGGCGCGGTGTTCGGCAAGCTGATCGAACTGTCGGGTTTTTCCCGCGCTATTGTCCAGGCAGTCATCGGGTTGCTGGGGAGCAGCCAGGTGATTCTGGTGATCGTGCTGGTCTGCGCCTTGCTCACCTACGGCGGTGTGTCGCTGTTTGTGGTGGTCTTCGCGGTCTACCCGTTCGCGGCCGAGATGTTCCGCCAAGGCAATATCCCGAAGCGCCTGATGCCCGCGACCATCGCGCTGGGTGCGTTCACCTTCACCATGGACGCCATGCCCGGCACCCCGCAAATCCAGAACATCATTCCGACGACCTTCTTTGGCACCAACTCCTGGGCCGCACCGTGGCTGGGCGTGTTGGGTTCGCTGTTCGTGTTGGTCTGCGGCATCGTCTATCTGGAATACCAGCGTCGTAAGGCCGCCCGGGCCGGTGAAGGTTACGGGACTAACCTGCGCAATGAGCCGGAAACCCCGGAGCAGATCAAACTGCCCCACCCGCTGATCGCCCTGCTGCCGCTGATCCTCGTGGGCGTCATGAACCTGCTGTTCACGAAATGGATTCCGGGCTGGTACGGCGGTTCGTACGGCATTCACCTGCCGGGCCTCAAGGCGCCGATCCAGACCGACGTCGCCAAGCTGACCGCGATCTGGGCGGTGCAGGCGGCGTTGCTCGTGGGCATCATTACCGTGCTGGTGTTCTCCTTTCGCACTGTCGCCAGCAAACTGGCCGATGGCAGCAAGACGGCCGTGGGCGGCGCAATGCTGGCGACGTTGAACACGGCATCGGAATACGGCTTTGGCGCGGTGATCGCGGCGTTGCCGGGGTTTCTGGTGGTGGTCGACGGGCTGAAGGCAATCCCCAACCCGCTGTTGAATCAGGCGATCACTATCAACATTCTGGCGGGGATCACCGGCTCGTCCTCCGGCGGGATGAGCATTGCGCTGGCCGCCATGTCCGACACCTTCATTGCCGCCGCCAATGCCGCGCACATCCCGATGGAAGTGATGCACCGCGTCGCCTCGATGGCCGCCGGGGGCATGGACACCCTGCCGCACAACGGCGCGGTCATCACCCTGCTCGCGGTCACCGGCCTGACCCACCGCGAGGCCTACAAGGACATCTTCGGCATGACCATCTTCAAGGTGCTGGCGGCGTTCTTCGTGATTGGCGTGTATTACGCGACCGGGTTGGTGTGATCCAAGGGATCGCCCCGGTTCCAGCGGCGATCCCCGATCTCTGTGGGAGCGAATTCATTCGCGAAAAATGGCACAGCCGATAAAGGTGCATGGGCTGCACGGCCGCTTCGCGAATGAATTCGCTCCTACAGAATCCGCGCTACGCCGACAATCCATTGTGCTCCCGCCGGAACTGCCCAGGCGGCACCCCATGGGCCTTGCGAAACCGCCGCGAGAAATACGCCTCATCGGCAAACCCGCAAATCTCGGCAATGTGGCTCAGGGGTTTGTTGCTGTTCATCAAATGCGTACGGGCCAGACGCATGCGCCGCTCCAGCACCAGCTCGGAAAACGTGCTGCCGGTTTCCTTGCGCAGCAGGTGGGTCAGGTAGTTGGGCGAAAGAAACGCCGCAGCCGCTGCGTCGGTCAGGGTCATCGCCGGATCGGCAATGTGATCGCGAATGTAATCCATCACCCGCCCCATCGCATCACGCCGCCCTCTTCGCTCGGCCTTGTTCGCCGACAGCGCCATCAACTCGGCCTCGAACAGGTTGCAGACCTCGCCAATCAACTGCAGCAGATACCCCCGCAACACCGACCCCGATCCCATTTTCCTCGTCTGATCGGCTTCGCGCATCTGCATGAGCAACGTCGTCACCTCGGCGAACTGTGCGTCGTCGAGGATGAAATCCAGGTGCTCCTGAAACCGGAATGGCGCCAGTTCAGGTGCCTCGGTCAGCGGCACGTCTTCAAGGTCCATCGGGTCGCAGTGCAGACGTTGCAGCAGGAATTCCTGAGAGAAATTGATCAGCACGAAGTTGCCGTCTTCGGGATGCGGAATCACGTGCAGACGATGGGGCAGGATGAACGCCAGGGTGTTGCGCGGGAACGGCCGGATCGCGCCACCGATATGTTGCACGGTGTCGCCGCCGAGGTTGATCTGGATCTGAAAATATTCGTGCCGATGGGGCGAGGTCAGCGCCGGTCGAGCAGACTTGTCACGAATGTAAAAATCCATGCGGTCGCTGCGCTGTTGCATGCCGTAGGTCTGGATGCGGGGGGTGTTCGCCATCGAAATGAAGCCCGGAAAAAAGGCTCAAGCTACAAGTTTTGAGCGGCGAGCTGCAAGCTAAAAGCTGCGAGCGTGAAGCCAACGCGCACAGGCTTTTCTCTTGCAGCTTGCAGCTTGCAGCTTGCAGCTTGCAGCTTGCAGCTTGCCGCTCGACGCTCGCGGCTTATCCGATGGTGACGGTGAGTTCGGCCAAACCTTCGATGCCTGCGGTGACCACGTCACCCCGTTGCAGCGCGCCGACGCCCGCTGGCGTGCCGGTGTAGATCAAATCGCCCGCTTTGACGCCGACCGATTGCGACAGGTAGGCGATCACGTCTTTGACGGCCCAGATCTGGTCCGCCAGGTCGCCACGCTGGCGAGGTTCGCCGTTCACGTCCAGCCAGATGGAACCGTTGTCGGGATGACCGACCTTGCTCACCGGTAACAGCGCAGTGGCCGGGGCGGACGCGTCGAACGCCTTGGCCCATTCCCATGGACGGCCCATTTTCTTGGCCTGCGCCTGCAAGTCACGGCGAGTCAGGTCCAGGCCGACGCCATAGCCCCAAACGTGGCTCAGGGCGTCTTCAGCGTCGATGTTCACGCCATCCTTGCCAATCGCGACCACCAATTCGATTTCGTGGTGCAGGTCCTGGGTCAGCGGTGGGTACGGGATCGTGCCTTCGGCCGGGACCACGGCATCAGCAGGCTTGGCGAAGAAGAACGGTGGCTCGCGATCAGGGTCGTGGCCCATTTCACGGGCGTGCTCGGAATAATTCCGACCGACGCAGAACACGCGACGGATCGGGAAACGGGCAGAAGTCCCGGCCACGGCCAGCGACGGCGTGGCGACGGGTGCAATGACGAATTCGCTCATGGTCATGTCCTCGATTGAAAGTTAGCTCGACAGGGACACAGTGTGCGGATTCGGTGGCAGGCCGGGTTGGACAGATCCCCGGAGGTTTTGGACGGAGCAATGCAATCTAATTCACCCACGCCCCACAAACGGCATGCTGTTCGCCATCACCGTCATGTTCAGCACGTTCGCAGACAGCGGCAGCGCGGCCATGTAGCTCACGGCATCGGCCACGTGCTGCACGTTCATCGTCGGCTCCACCTGCAACTCACCGTTGGGCTGCAACACGCCTTTGGTCATGCGGTCGGTCATCTCCGTCAACGCGTTACCAATGTCGATCTGGCCGCAGGCGATGTTGTACTGCCGACCGTCCAGCGAGGTGCTTTTGGTCAGGCCCAGCACCGCATGCTTGCTGGAGGTGTACGGCGAGCTGAACAGCCGTGGCGTATGCGCTGAGATCGAGCCGTTGTTGATGATCCGCCCACCTTGCGGCACCTGACGACGCATCAGACCGAACGCGCCGCGCACGCACAAGAACATCCCGGTGACGTTGGTGTCGATCACGTTCTTCCATTGCTCCACCGACAACTCATCCATCGGCACCGCCGGTGCGCCGATGCCTGCGTTGTTGAACGACACATCCAGACGCCCGTACGTTTTTTCAATCGTGGCAAAAAGCGCCTCGACACTCGCCGCATCCCGCACATCGGTAGACACCGCCAGCGCCTGCTGACCCGCCGCTTTCGCCTGTTCGGCCAGCTCAGTCAGCGGTTCCAGGCGACGCCCGGCCAGCACCACGGCGTAGCCGTCTTTGAGCCATTGCAGCGCCACGGCACGGCCAATGCCGCTTCCTGCACCGGTGACCAGTGCGACTTTCAAAGCAGAAGATGAAGACATGAGGGGTTCCCTATTTGTTGTTGGAAGAATGAAATCGATGCGTTCGGGGATTCAACTGTGTACAGGCGTCAGCACCGGCTTGCCCGCATAAAACGCCAGCAGGTTGTCCGCGACCATCTGTACCGTGCCCCGCGAGGCTTCCGGCGACAAACCGCCGACGTGGGGCGTCAACACGACATTGTTCAAGCTTTTCAAGACATCCGGTACCTGCGGCTCGTCGTCGAACACGTCCAGACCTGCACCTGCCAGACGCCCGTGCTGCAACGCGTCGACCAGCGCTGCAGTGTCCACGACACTGGCCCGGGCAATATTGATGAGGAAACCTTCCGCCCCCAGCGCCTCGATAGCGGCGCGGTCGATCAGATGACGCGTGCCGCTGCCGCCCGGCGTCGCCACGATCAGAAAATCGGATTCAGCCGCCAGTGCCAGCGGCGTGGCGCAATAGGTGAAACCCACACCGGCCCGAGGCGAACGGCTGTGGTAACTCACCTGCATGTCGAAACCCAGCGCACGCTTGGCGATCGCCATGCCCACCGAACCCAGCCCCAGAATACCGAGGCGCTTGTTGGCGAACGAAGGCCGCGTGACCTTGCGCCACTCGCTGCGCCGCACCGACGCATCGGCCTGGGGAATGTCACGCACCAGCGACAACAGCAACGCCATCGTATGGTCTGCAACGGTCGGCGCATTCACTCCCGCCCCATTGGTCACCACGATGCCTCGCGCTTCTGCAGCAGGCAGGTCCACCTGCTCGTAACCGGCGCCGATCACACAGATGATCCCCAACTTCGGCAACGCCGCCATCTCGGCCGCCGTGAATCCCAATGGCCCACGGGTCAGCACTGCGTCGATCTCGCTGCCCCGCGTCGCCACCGCCTCCGCCCGCATGGCCAGGGTCGGCGCCAGGATCAGCCGAAACCCCTGCTCTTCCAAGATCGGTAAGTACTCGTTCACGCTCTCGACCAACACCAGCACCGTCTTCATCATCACTCCGTCGCGGAAAATTCGATGGGACAGACAGTAGCGCGAGTTAGAGCGGTTTTCACCCCTGAAATCGATTCCCCCCACCCTTCTTCGCGCAATACATCGCTTCATCCGCATGGCGGAAGAGTTGCGTCAGGTCGGTGGCGTTTTCCGGGTAGTTGGCGATGCCGATGCTGGGCAGGATTTGCCAGTCGTTGCCTTTGAGGACCATGGGCACGTTGAGGGTCCTGCAGATTTTTTCCGCGACTTTCGCGGAGTCGTCCGGATGGTTGACGCGGTCGAGCAGGATGACGAACTCGTCGCCGCCGATTCGCGCGACGGTGTCGGTTTCGCGCACGCACAGCTTGAGGCGATGGGCGACTTCCTGAAGCAGAAGGTCTCCCGCCGCGTGGCCCAGGGTGTCGTTGACCTGCTTGAACTTGTCGAGGTCGAGGTAGAGCAGCGCCAGTCGTCCAGCGCTGCGTTTTGCCCGTTCCAGGGATTGTTGCAGACGCTCTTGCAAGAGCATGCGGTTGGGCAATTGGGTCAGTTGGTCGTACTGGGCCATGCTTTTCAGGCGGTCATACAGCTGTTTGCGCTCGATGGCCGCCGCCACTTGGGTGCAGACGAACTGCAACAGTTCCTGATCCCGCTCGCCGTAATGCGGGCAGTCCGGATGGCTCTTGACCAACAGCGCACCGATGATGCCGTGCTGGGTTTCCAATGGGGTGGCGAGCCACGACAGGCCGTCGCCACCGAGCAGTTTCCGGAGATGCTCAGGCGTCGGAATGACCGGATCAGCATCGACGAGTACAGGCGCCAGCAGCAGCGGCCGCCCGGTGCCGACCACTTCGGAGGCCAGGGCGTCAGCCACCGGCTGCTGAAGCGTCGGATCAAGCTCGTCAACGTAGTAGGGAAAATTCACCAGGCCGCTGTATTTGTCCCGCAAGGCGACATAGAAATTGCGTGCGGGCAGCAGGTCTGCGATCACGCCGTGAATGTCCTTGAACAATGCGGGCAAGTCGCTGGCGACGTGAGCGGCTTCGGAAATGCTCAGCAGCGCCGAGCGCACGGAATCGGAACGTTTGCGCTCGGTGATGTCGCGGGCCACTGCGATGCGCAGGTTATCGACTTCGGACCAACGCGCTGACCACATGATGTGCACGATGCGCCCATCCTTGCGCACGTAGCGGTTCTCGAAACCGACGTTGGGCTGCCCTCCCATGATGTCCCGCGCTGCTGCCAACGTGCGTTCGCGATCATCGGGGTGCACCAGCTCAATCATTTTGCGGCCGATCAGTTCGTCGGGCCGGTAACCGAAGATACGCTCTGCCGCCGCACTCGCGAAAACGTAGCGACCTTCGACGTCCACCACACAGATGGCGTCCATCAGCATGTCGACAAAGCCCACCAGTGCCGCGTAAGTGTTTGTTTCCATACGAAAAGAGCCGCCCGCTCACTGAAACGTTCATGCACCCGACGATTTAGCGTCATGAAAGCGCATGAAACTGTGAGCCATATTGCCGAAACGTGCGGGTTTCAGCCATTCGCCAATCCGCCATAACGACAGTTTTTTTCCAGCAGCGACAGTCTGGTTGCCCGCAACTTATCGGCTGTTTATGGTCTGACCCCATGCGCCCGGACACGCAGCCGCTTAACAGGCAGGCTGGCACGCGCAGCGGTTTGCCGCCGCTTCATGAATGAATCATGCACATAAGGAATGTCATCACATGCTCAACAGGCTCTCCACCCACTTGCTTTCCAAGACCGTGCTGGCCACCGCAATGACCGCTGTGATGTGGTCGTCGGGCTCGGCCATGGCAGCCAACGAACCGGGCAAGGCGCTGGCCGCGAAAATCGGCGTGCCGTGGCCTGCGGTCATCGCCCACCGAGGCGCGTCGTTCAATGCACCGGAAGAGACGGTGCCCTCGTACACCCTGGCCCGCGAGCTGGGCGCGGATTATCTGGAGATGGACATTCAGCGCACCAAGGACGGCGTGCTGATTGCCTTGCACGACGACACGCTGGAGCGCACCACCAACGTTGCCGAGGTCTATCCGGACCGGGTGAAAGACCCGCTGAGCAGCTTCACCCTCGAAGAAATCAAGCGACTGGACGCGGGCTCCTGGTTCAACAAGGCCCATCCGGATCGCGCCCGCGCCAGCTATGTGGGGTTGAAGATTCTGACGCTGGATGAAGTGATCGACATCGCCGAAGGCGGCAAGAACAAACCGGGGCTGTACATCGAGACCAAGGTGCCGGCGCAATTTCCCGGCGTCGAAGAGGATTTGAAGAAAAAACTGGAGCAACGCGGCTGGCTGAGCCAACGCCCTGCGGCGGAGAAAGGCCATGTGAACGTGGCCCATACGCCGGGCCGTGTGGTCTTGCAGACGTTCGAGAAGCCGAGTCTGGAACTGCTGCAGAAAGCCATGCCTGACACGCCAAAAGTGCTGTTGTTGTGGACGGGCGACGGGTATATCCCGGCGGCGTCGGACAAGGCGTTCAAGGATTCCGGGGCCAAGGACAAGGCGGCGTTCTACGCAACGCAGCAGGTGAAATCCAAGGAAGAGTTCGCGGCGTGGATGGACTGGGCTAAGGCCCATGGCGCCATTGGCACAGGCCCTGCGGCGGCGCTGAAAAACGGCGGCGATCAGAGCTACATGGATTTGGTGCAGCCCTGGATGAACAAGATGGCCCATGACCGTGGGCTGATCATCCATCCCTACACCGTGGACGACGCGGTGGACTTCAAGGCCATCAGCGCTCGGGGAGTCGACGGGTTCTTTACCAACCGGGCTTCGGAACTGCTGAAGTTCTATGGTCGTCCGTCGAAAGAAAGCATGGAATCGATCCTGAAGCGGATCGGGTATTGAAACCCACCGTGATTCTAGCTGGCTGACGTCATAAATCGCGGCGTCGCTTACCCCCTGTAGGAGCGAATTCATTCGCAAGACGTTGGTACAGGCGATGGAGATGCATCGTCTGTACGGCCGAATCGCGAATAAATTCGCTCCTACAGAGCGCTTGCCGCAAAGGGAGAGGCTTACGCCAACTCCGCCACTACCGCAGCCAACGCTTTTGCCGGGTCGGCGGCCTGGCTGATCGGGCGGCCGATGACGAGGTAGTCGGAACCGGCGTCCAGGGCCTGGCGCGGGGTCAGGATGCGGCGTTGGTCATCCTGCGCGCTGCCAGCGGGACGAATACCCGGTGTCACCAATTGCAACGACGGGTGCGCCGTTTTCAGGGCCTGAGCTTCCAGCGCCGAGCACACCAGACCGTCCATCCCTGCCTTTTCGGCCAATGCCGCCAGACGAAGCACCTGTTCTTGCGGTTCGATGTCCAGGCCGATGCCTGCCAGGTCCTCACGTTCCATGCTGGTCAGCACGGTCACGCCGATCAGCAGCGGTTTCGGGCCGCTGCGCTGATCCAGCACATCACGGCAGGCCGCCATCATGCGCAGGCCGCCGGAGCAGTGCACGTTGACCATCCACACGCCCATTTCCGCCGCAGCCCTGACCGCCATCGCCGTGGTATTGGGGATGTCGTGAAACTTGAGGTCCAGAAACACTTCGAAGCCCTTGTCGTTCAGGGTCTCGACAATGCCCGACGCGCTGCTGGTAAAGAGCTCTTTGCCCACTTTGACCCGGCACAACGTGGGGTCCAGTTGGTCCGCCAGTTTCAACGCGGCTTCGCGGGTCGGGAAATCCAGGGCGACGATGATGGGGGTCTGGCAGACGGACATGAGCGGGTTCTCTGGCAAGTCGAAATCGGCGCGCATTGTAGCTGAACCCATCGCAGGGCGGGACCCGGTGATCGGTAAAAGACAAAGATGCCGCCAAGCCTAGGGCTAACCGTCACACCGTTTCGAAGCCGACTCGCATCCCCGCACGACCGGGCATCCCCTACAATGGAACCACTGGGCAGCGCCGTTGCTCAAAGCGATATCACAATAAGGAGAGAGCCTCATGCCCTGGTATGCCTGGTTGATTCTGGTAATTGCAATTGGCTCGATCGTCGGCGGTTTGGTGATGCTGAAGGACTCAGCGAAAAAACTGCCCCTGACCGATGAACAGCTCAAGCGCGTCCACGAGCGCAACGCCGAAATGGACGCCAAGGAAGCACGCGACCGCTAGACCGCGTCGGGCGGTGAACCCTCGCCGCCCCCGCCTGCCCTTCTGTTCTATCAATCCGTACCGTCACTCTCATCCAGCGCCACGGCGTGATGCGTGGCCTGTGGCGTCACGGCGATCCGGAACGGCTGGAATATCTTGAACATCTGCCCGTTCTCCCGAAGCTGTCTGAGCAACTCCCCAAACTTTTCCCCGGTGATCGGCGCATTCGGTCGCAGCAGCGCGTAGTGCCGGTATATCTGATCGACCCGGTCTGAAATCAGGAATTGATCAGCGTCTTCAGGATTACTGGCCATGAACGTGCTCAGGTACGAGCGGGTGACCAAGGCGATGTCGGCCCGATCCCGGAGCACCATCAACAGGTTGCTGTCATGGGAATAGGTCAGCGTGGCGTTGTATTGATCGGCCAGGAGCTTGGGGTCAGCGTTGAACCGCGCGAAAGCGTAGTGATAACCGCTGAACAACGCGAGGCGCTTGCCCGTCAGGTCATCGAAATAGTTCTGCCCGCGCCCTTGCATACGATGGGCGACGAAAATCTCGGCGTCTTCAAGCCCCATGTCGACATCCTCGTGGGGAATGTCCTTCCAGCCCCAGGCGGGGTTTTCGAAAATGGCCATGTCGAAGCGTTCCTGCTGAAAATCGCGGAAACGACGAGGAATCGAGGTCGGCACCATCTCGAAATGGTAGTCGCTCTGCATGGCGTTCAACGCACTGACCATCTGTGGCAGCAACCCGGTGTCTTCGCCCCGTTCAGGGCGAATCGTGTACGGCGGAAAATGCGCCGCACCAATGCGCACGATCTGCGCCGCGCCCGCTTGCCAGGCCCACAGGGTCGTCGTGGCCAACAGCAGCGTTTTCAAAGCCATCCGCACGGGCGTAGACATCAAGACAAAGCACCTCTGGCGAATCGGAGTACGCGTAAGCTATGCGTTCGCGAACAATTAGACAACGGTCAAACGACATCAAAGCTGGCTTTAGGCCAGATCTGGCTGTTTCAACAGTAAAAGCAACGCCTGCTCCGCCAATTGTTCCAGGGTCAGAGTGCCCTCGGCGCGATACCAGGTGGTGGTCCAGGACAGCGCGCCCGTCAGGAAACGTCGGGTGACGGCCACATCCCCTTGCACCAGACCACAGGCCTTGGCTTCCCCCAGCACGTGCAGCCACAACTGCTCGTAAGCGTTGCGCAAGACCCGGACCCTCGCCTGCCCGTCGGCCGACAGCGAGCGCCACTCATAGATCATGACGGCCAGCGCTTCGCCGGTGCCGCCCATGATCGACTGCAATTCGCAGCGGATCAGCGCCAATACGCGCTCACGCACATCCCGGGTTTGCGCCAATGCGACACGCATCACCTCGGTGTTGTAGACCATGGTCTGCTCCATCACCGCGCACAGGATTTCATCCTTGCTGCGAAAGTGATGAAAAATGCTCCCCGACTGAATCCCCACGGCCGCCGCCAGGTCCCGCACGGTGGTGCGCTCATACCCCTTGTGACGAAACAGGTGCGCGCCACTTGCAGCAGCTTGCCCCGTGGGCTGTCCGGATCGGTCATCAGTCCGCCCGCGATCAGCCCGTGCATCACCGTCGACGTGTCGCGTTCATCCACCGCCATGCCCTTTCACTCGATCGCGAAAAAATCGCCTACAAAACCTACTGGTCGCGCGGCAATTTATGCCGAGCGCTTCAACCAAGCAAGCGCTTGGCCAGCATTTGGCCTTTCTGTCCGACGAAAAAAATCCTGGCCCGGATTAAACAATCGTCCGTCAGATGAGTCCCACGCAGTGATCACCCGTGATCGTCACGTTGGACGCAACGGCTCTAATATGGCTACGCTGCATCACGGTGCCACGGATTAGGAAACTGGAGCGAGCAATGCCCCATTGGTTGGTGATAGATCTGGAGGCCACCACCGAAGAGGGCGGATGGCCAGTGGCAGAGATGGAAATCATTGAGATCGGCGCCTGCGTGGTCAATTCGGACGGCCGCGAAATCGACCATTTCGAACGCTTCGTGCGCCCGGCGCGCAGGCCGCAATTGACCCCGTTTTGCCGCGAACTGACCCATATCCAACAAAGCCAGGTGGACACGGCGTCGCCCATGACGACGATCTGGCCGCAATTTGAACGCTGGATGAGCCATCACCGCACACGGCTGGTGGGCTGGGTCAGTTGGGGTGATTACGACCGCGAGCAATTGACGCTGCAATGGCAAGAGCATCAATTGACCAGCGAGCTGAGCGGCCTGCCGCACATCAACCTCAAACAGCGGTTTGCGCAGGCCCGTCAACTGCAAAAACCCTGCGGCCTGAATACCGCGCTGCAACTGGCGGGCATGCATTTCAATGGCCAGCAACACCGGGCTCTGACCGACGCGCGCAACACGGCGAGGTTGATCCCGTTGGTCATTCCTTCCTGAACGATGACGCATTTATCAAAGCGGATGACGGCCTTTTGTACGTTCGGCATACTGTCCGCCCTTTTTCAGCCCTTTCGAGGAGATCAGCCATGTTCAAGGTCAACGAGTATTTCGACGGCACCGTCAAGTCCATCGCCTTCCAGCAAGCCGAGGGCGCAGCCACCATCGGCGTCATGGCGCCCGGTACGTACAACTTCGGAACGGCCGATCGCGAAATCATGCACGTGATCTCGGGCTCGTTAAAAGTGCGACTCCCGGGCGAAACCCAGTGGCAAACCTATGAGGCTGGCAAAGCATTCCACCTGCCAGCCAACATCAAATTCGACCTGGAGGTCGCGGTCGAAACCGCCTACCTGTGCGAATACCGCAAGGGCTGATCGAGAATCTGTAGGAGTGAGCTTGCTCGCGATAGCAAAGCGTCAGACGCAGAGAATGCGTCGGATGTACCGGCCTCTTCGCGAGCACGGTGACCGCCACCCCGGTCACGCCTACAATGAACCTGCGCTCAATCCATCTGCCTGCATCCCCGCATTGAACTGCAACGCCGCCAACCGCGCATACAGCGGGTTGCTGGCGATCAATTCCCGGTGCGTGCCCACGGCTACCAGCCTCCCCTGATCCATCACCGCAATTCGGTCAGCGTTCTGCACCGTGGCCAGACGGTGAGCGATGACCAAGGTGGTGCGACCTTTCATCAACGTGGGTAATGCTTGCTGGATCAGATGCTCGCTCTGGGCATCCAGCGCGCTGGTGGCCTCATCGAGCAACAGGATTGGCGCGTCGGCCAGCAACGCACGGGCAATGGCGAGACGTTGACGCTGCCCGCCCGACAACCCCATTCCGCCATCGCCCAGATGCGTCTGATACCCCTGCGGCAGCAGTTGAATGAATTCGTGGGCATGAGCGATTCGCGCCGCTGCTTCGACCTGTTCGTCGCTGGCCTCGGGATTGCCGTAACGAATGTTGTCCTCGACGCTGCCAAAAAACAGCGCAGGGGTCTGCGAAACCCAGGCAAAACAGCGACGCAGGTCCAACGGATCGAGACGCTCACCCGGCACACCCTCTATCAACACACGTCCCTGCTGCGGGTCATAAAAACGCAGCAACAGGTCGAACAGCGTCGATTTACCCGCCCCCGACGGCCCCACCAACGCCAGCGTCTCACCCGCTTCAATGGTCAGGCTCAAACCCTCGACCGCGTTACGCTCAGGCCGGGAGGGGTAGGCAAAGCTGACATTTTCCAAGGCCAAGTGACCGCTCACGCGCTCCGGCAAGGTCAGCAGATCGCTGCTCGGGGGTGTGATTTCGCTGCGGGCCTGCAACAGTTCAGTGATGCGCTCCGCTGCGCCGGCTGCCCGTTGCAACTCGCCGATCACTTCGCTGAGGGTGCCGAACGCGCTGCCGACGATCAGACTGTAGAACACGAACGCCGCCAGCTCGCCCCCGGTGATTCGCCCGGCGATGACGTCCATGCCGCCGACCCACAGCATCACCGCCACGGCACCGAGCACCAGCACGATGACCAGAGTGATCAGCCACGAGCGCTGAAGAATCCGCTTACGCGCCGTCTCGAAAGCGCCTTCCGCTGTCTGGGAAAAACGCTGTCGGTCCTGTTCCTGATGGTTGTAGGCCTGAACCGTCTTGATCTGTCCCAGCGCTTCCGACACGTAACTGCCAACGTCCGCCACCCGGTCCTGGCTTTCCCTCGACAGGCTGCGCACCCGTCGCCCGAAAATCAGGATCGGCGCGACCACCAGCGGCAACGCCACGACCACGATGCTGGTCAGCTTGGGATTGGTGAAAAACAGCAGGATCACGCCACCAATCACCATCAGGGCATTGCGCAGGAACATCGACAGCGACGAGCCGATCACCGATTGCAGCAACGTCGTGTCAGCAGTGAGGCGTGACTGGATTTCCGAGCTTCGGTTGTTCTCATAAAAGCCGGGGTGCAGACTGACCAGGTGATCGAACACTTGCTTGCGCAGATCGGCCACCACCCGCTCGCCAATCCACGACACCAGATAAAAGCGGGTAAACGTGCCGATGGCCAACGCCACCACCAGCACCATAAACAGCGCGATGCTTTCGTTGAGCAATTCCGGCGAGCGGGTCAGAAAACCCTTGTCGACCATCATTTTGATGCCCTGTCCCATGGACAACGTGATGGCGGCGGTGACGATCAGCGCCACCAAAGCGCCAAAGGCCTGCTTGCGATACGGCGCGATCATCCGCAGCGCCAGACGAAGGGCATGCCGCTGACGACCGGAAAACACAGAAGCCATGAAAGTCACCTGTAGGAAAATTCAGGGCAGAGCCTACACCTGCCCCTCTGTGTACGCTCGTCGTGTTTTGCTGAACTCAGTCGCTGTCTGCCAGTCAGGATAAGGGAGTCCACGCTGTTAAAGCGCCGCGTTATGACGCTAATCAGGGACGGTTAGAGTGGATCGGTCTAACGGTCGGCTGGCGATTGACGCCGTCATCTGTTGCACTGAAGGGACGCTTGGAGCGTGCGCGCTTGAAGCGTTCAGGGATGTCATGGCGCGGTCATCGAGCGTGGATAACCTGAAGCGCACCACCTGATGAGGAGACAGGCCATGAGCTTGCAAAACAGCAGCAATCAAGAACCCGTGGTACGGCCCCAGCCCGAATCTCAACTGGGCGGCGCTGTTCTGGACGAGTACGGGAATCAGGTCCTGATTACTGAAGAAATGGTTCAGGCCGCGTGTCAGGAATGCGAAAAGTATTGGGTCAAACCTGAAAAACAAGACTGATGAACAGACGCCTTTGAAACCCGGCCCTCCCGCCGGGTTTTTTCTGCGTGCGGCTTGGCAGATTGCCCAACCCGAGCGTCGTATCTGCAGTCACGCCTATCACTCGCCGGCCGACACCGCACCCAGCGCCTGAATGATCTGCTGCAAGGCTGCGGACTGGCCGCTCAGGCTCACCCGCAAGCCTTCGATTTCCCGGCGCGGCGGATAGTGTTTGCGCAGGGCGTCGAAGGCCAGTCGCTGGCTGGATGAATCGCCCACCAGGCTGCGACGGAAATCCGCATCGTCGCGGCGCGGGTCGTAGACGCCCCGGCACAGCATGTTCAGCGCCCAGGTGGGGTCAGTGTTGGCGTCTAGGGTGACCTGCGCCAGCCAGGGTTTGGGCAGCAAGTCTTGCAGCTCGATAGTCGCTGGCTGGCCCAGATACGCGCACAGTGCCTGGTAAATCTGCGCCGTGCCGCGTTGACGCCCGTCGAGGCTGTAACCGGCAATGTGCGGAGTGCCGATGACGCACAGGTCCGCCAGCGCCACATCGACGAGCGGCTCTTCTTCCCAGACGTCCAGCACGGCTTGCAGGTCTTCCCGCTCAAGCAGCACTTCACGCAACGTGGCGTTGTCCACGATCGGGCCGCGGGCGGCATTGATCAGCCAGGCGCCCGGCTTGAGGGACTCCAGACGAGTGCGGTCAAACAGGTGCCAGGTTGGCAGCTCGCCACTTTTATTCAGAGGCGTGTGCAGGCTGATGACGTCGCAACGGGCGATGATCTCGTCGAGGCTGACATAATCGCCGCCTTCGGCTGCCTGTCGGGGAGGGTCGCAGACCAGCACATTCCAGCCCAGCCCACGCAAAACTTTGATCAGCCGACCACCGACCTGCCCCGCGCCCACCACGCCATAGGTGCGCTGGGCAAGGTCAGCGCCTTCGATTTCAGCGAGGGTCAGCAGGCTGCCGAGCACGTAATCCACCACGCCCCGGGCGTTACACCCTGGCGCGCTGGACCACTGAATGCCCGCTTCGTTGAAGTAATCGAGGTCGAGGTGATCGGTGCCGATGGTGCAGGTGCCGACGAAACGAACCGGCGTGCCTTCCAGCAGCTCTCGGGTGACTTTGGTGACTGAGCGCACCAGCAGAATGTCGGCATCGGCCACCGCTGCGCGGTCGAGGGTGCGTCCGGGGTGGCGGCGGATCTCGCCAAAACCAGAGAAGAAGGCGTCAAGCAGTGGAATGTTTTCGTCGGCAACGATGCGCATGGTGGGCTCCCTGAAGTGGCGGCAGTGTAGGCGCTGGTGTCCGAGGGGGCCAGCGCTGCGCTCACTTCAAGGGTGGACTTACGCGGATTTCTTGCGGATCCAGTACAAGTAAACGCCGTCGGCGGCCTGCTTTTCGACGAGTTCGTGGTCGAGGAAGACACAGAATTTCGGGATGTCGCGCTGGGTCGACGGGTCGGTCGCGATGACCTTGAGCAAACCACCCGCCGGCAGGTCGCGCACCTTCTGGTGCAACATCATCACAGGCTCAGGGCAATTGAGGCCGGACGCGTCGAGGACCGCGTCAACGGCAAGGCTTTCGATGGAATCAGACATGGGGCGCTCCGGAAACTGGCGAGCATTGTCGCTTAAATGGGCAAAGGCGCCAATCGTCGCGGGTGTTTCCTCCGGTTTTGAGGGCCCTGCCGCCGGCAAGCCGGACTGGTACGGAGGTTAGTGTCGCTCACACGAAGGCCTGTACGCGGCAACACCCTGTGGGAGCGAATTCATTCGCGAAAGACCGTTCAGGCGTTAGAGATGCGTCGGATGTACCGGCTCTTCGCGAATGAATTCGCTCCCACAGTGAAGACCGTGCACGGCTTTAAGACTTGCGCGGACTCCCTGGCAGCACGGCTTGCCGGCGGTGCCGATCAAGGTCCGTCCGTCGGCAAGCCGGACTGCTACAGGGGCTCGGTGCATTACAGAGTGCCATCAACCTTCGCCACTATCTGCGGTCAACTACGCTGCTGCCTACAGTCTTTGTAGGATTCTGCGACATCTTGGCGGTTGGTGATGCACGATGCAGACCGTATGATCCTTGACATTTTTCCGCAGATTAGAAGCCTATGTCCCTGATAGTTCTACTGCTTCTGCCTTTCATCGGCAGCTGTCTGGCGGCGCTTTTGCCGCACAACGCTCGCAACAGTGAATCCATCCTGGCTGGCCTGATCGCCCTGATCGGCGCGGTGCAGGTCGCGTTGTGGTATCCGCAGATCGCTCACGGCGGTGTGATACGCGAAGAGTTTTTCTGGCTGCCAAGCCTCGGGCTCAACTTCGTCCTGCGTCTGGACGGATTCGCCTGGCTGTTCTCGATGCTGGTGCTGGGGATCGGCACCCTCGTCTCGCTTTACGCCCGCTATTACATGTCGCCGGACGACCCGGTGCCGCGCTTTTTCTCGTTTTTCCTCGCGTTCATGGGCGCCATGCTCGGGCTGGTGATGTCCGGCAACCTGATTCAGATCGTGTTTTTCTGGGAGCTGACCAGTGTTTTCTCGTTCCTGTTGATCGGCTATTGGCACCATCGCGCCGACGCCCGACGCGGCGCGTACATGGCGTTGATGGTCACCGGCGCGGGCGGGCTGGCGCTGCTGGTGGGGGTCATGCTGTTGGGCCACGTGGTCGGCAGTTACGACTTGGACCGGGTGCTCGCGTCGGGCGACGCCATCCGTGCTCACGCCCTCTACCCCGTTCTGCTGACCCTGATCCTCATCGGCGCCCTCAGCAAAAGCGCGCAATTCCCCTTCCATTTCTGGCTGCCACACGCCATGGCCGCGCCGACGCCCGTGTCGGCGTACCTGCACTCGGCGACGATGGTGAAAGCCGGGGTGTTCCTGCTGGCGCGGCTGTGGCCTGCGTTGTCCGGCAGTGAACAATGGTTCTGGATCGTCAGCGGCGCGGGGGCCTGCACGCTGGTGATCGGCGCGTATTCGGCGATCTTCCAGACCGACCTCAAGGGCCTGCTGGCCTATTCCACCATCAGCCACCTCGGCCTGATCACCCTGCTGCTGGGCCTCAACAGCCCGCTGGCGGCGGTGGCGGCGGTCTTTCACATTCTCAACCACGCGACCTTCAAGGCCTCGCTGTTCATGGCCGCCGGGATCATCGACCACGAAAGCGGCACACGTGACATTCGCAAACTCAGCGGCCTGATCAAACTCATGCCCTACACCGCGACCCTGGCCATGGTCGCCAGCGCCGCCATGGCCGGGGTGCCGCTGCTCAACGGCTTCCTCTCGAAAGAAATGTTCTTCGCCGAAACCGTGTTCATCACCTCCACCGCCTGGGTCGAAACCGCGCTGCCGGTGATCGCGACCATCGCCGGGACCTTCAGCGTCGCCTACTCCCTGCGCTTCACGGTGGACGTGTTCTTCGGCCCGAAAGCCACCGACCTGCCCCACACGCCCCACGAGCCGCCGCGCTGGATGCGGGTGCCGGTGGAATTGCTGGTGCTGGCCTGCCTGATCGTCGGCATTTTTCCCGCCTTGTCGGTCGGCCCCCTGCTGGCGGCCGCTGCGCAACCCGTGGTCGGCGGCACGTTGCCCGAATACAGCCTCGCCATCTGGCACGGCTGGAACGCCCCGATGATCATGAGCCTGATCGCCATGGCGGCGGGCATCATCCTGTATCTATTCCTGCGTCCGCACTTCAAACGTGACCGTTTCAAAAAGACCCCGTTGATCGGGCGCCTGAACGGCAAGCGCCTGTTCGAAGCGGTGCTGATCACCAAACTGCGCATCGCCCGAGCGCTGGAAGAGGTGCTCACCACCCGTCGCCTGCAAGCCCAGCTGTTCTTGATGGTGTTCGTGGCATTGGTGGCGGGCTTCGTGCCGATGTACGACAGCGGCCTGACCTGGGGCGACCGGCCTAAAATTCCGGGGTCCGGGGTGTTCGTCATGCTCTGGTTGATCGCCATCGCCTGCGCCCTCGGGGCTGCGTGGCAAGCCAAGTACCACCGGCTCGCGGCCGTGACCATGGTCGGTGTCTGCGGTTTGATGACGTGTGTGACCTTCGTCTGGTTCTCGGCACCCGACCTGGCCCTGACCCAATTGGCCGTGGAAGTGGTCACCACGGTACTGATCCTGCTCGGCCTGCGCTGGCTGCCGCGCCGTAACGAAAACGTCGCCCCGCCCACGCGCTCACGCAATCGCGCGCGGGTTCGTCGGGTGCGCGACTTTATCCTCGCCGTGGCGGTGGGCGGCGGCATGGCGTTGCTGTCCTACGCGATGCTGACCCGCCCCACGCCGAACGCGATCTCCGAGTTCTACTTGAGCCGGGCACTGAGCCAAGGCGGCGGCACCAACGCCGTCAACGTGATGCTGGTGGATTTCCGTGGCTTCGACACCTTTGGCGAAATCACCGTTCTCGCGGTGGTTGCATTGACGGTCTTTGCGCTGCTGCGCCGCTTCCGTCCGCCAAAAGAGAGCATCGCCCTGCCCGCGCAGCAACGCCTGTTGGCGCGCGACGTGGTCACGGATCTGGTCAACCCGCGTCATGCCAAGGACACCGCGCTCGGCTTCATGATGGTGCCCGCCGTGCTGGTGCGCCTGCTGTTGCCGGTGGCGTTCGTGGTCTCGATGTACTTGTTCATGCGCGGCCACAACCAGCCCGGTGGCGGGTTCGTCGCCGGGCTGGTGATGTCGGTGGCCTTCATTCTCCAGTACATGGTGGCGGGCACGCAGTGGGTCGAAGCGCACATGAGCCTGCGCCCGCTGCGCTGGATGGGCACAGGATTGATCTTCGCCCTGGCCACCGGGCTGGGGTCGATGGCCCTGGGTTACCCGTTCATGACCACCCACACCGCGCATCTGCACGTGCCGCTCCTCGGTGACCTGCATGTGGCGAGCGCGCTGTTCTTCGACATCGGCGTGTACGCCGTGGTCGTCGGTTCGACGCTGCTGATCCTCACAGCGCTGGCCCACCAATCGGTGCGCAGCCATCGCCCGACGTCGCTGCCGCAGCCCATTGAACCGGTGCCCGTAACCCCTGCGCCAGCCACCTCCCAAGGAGCCATGTGATGGAAGAAGTCATCGCGATTGCCATCGGCGTGCTCGCCGCGTCGGGCGTGTGGCTGATCCTGCGCCCACGGACCTTTCAGGTGGTCATGGGCCTGTGCCTGCTGTCCTACGGCGTCAACCTGTTCATCTTCAGCATGGGCAGCCTGTTCATCGGCAAGGAGCCGATCATCAAGGACGGCGTGCCTCAAGACTTGCTCAACTACACCGACCCGCTGCCTCAGGCGCTGGTGCTCACCGCCATCGTCATCAGCTTCGCCATGACCGCGCTGTTTCTGGTGGTGTTGCTTGCCTCTCGCGGCCTGACCGGCAACGACCACGTCGACGGTCGGGAGGGCAGCGAATGAGCGTGATGAACCAACTGATCATTGTGCCGATCCTGCTGCCGGTGCTGACCGCCGCGTTGATGTTGTGGATCGGCGAGAAGCGTCGCCCGATCAAGGCCGCGATCAATGTGCTGTCCACGGCGCTGGGGCTGGGCATCTCGATCACGCTGATGATGTGGGTGCAGAAGACCGGGACCACCGGTTCGATTGGCGTGTATTTGCCGGGCAACTGGGAGTCCCCCTTCGGCATCGTGCTGGTGGTCGATCACTTGTCGGCGCTGATGCTGGTGCTGACCGGCATCGTCGCCTTCTGTGCGCTGCTGTTCGCGTTGGCCCGTTGGGACCGCGCGGGAGCGAGTTTTCATGCGCTGTTTCAGATTCAACTGATGGGCCTCTATGGCGCGTTCCTCACGGCCGATCTGTTCAACCTGTTCGTGTTTTTCGAGGTGCTGCTGGCCGCGTCGTATGGCCTGATGCTCCACGGGTCGGGACGTGCGCGGGTGTCGGCGGGGCTGCATTACATCACCATCAACCTGCTGGCCTCGTCGCTGTTTCTGATCGGCGCGGCGCTGATTTACGGCGTGACCGGCACCCTGAATCTGGCCGACCTCGCGGTCAAAATCCCACAAGTCTCCGAGGCTGATCTGGGCCTGCTGCACGCCGGGGCCGCGATTCTGGCGGTCGCGTTTCTGGCCAAGGCCGGCATGTGGCCGCTGAACTTCTGGCTGGTCCCGGCCTATTCCGCCGCCAGTGCGCCGGTGGCGGCGCTGTTCGCGCTGATGACCAAGGTCGGCGCCTACACCTTGTTGCGTTTGTGGACGCTGCTGTTCTCGGGCCAGGCCGGTGCGTCGGCGTTCTTCGGCGGCGACTGGCTGATCTGGGGCGGCATGGCGACCCTGGCCGTGGCGGCGGTTTCCATCGTCGCGGCCCAGCGGCTGGAACGCATGGCCAGCCTGAGCATTCTGGTGTCAGCGGGGATTCTGCTGTCGGCCATCGGCTTCGGGCAGCCGAGCCTGACGGCGGGTGCGCTGTTTTATCTGGTCAGCTCGACCCTGGCGCTGAGCGCGCTGTTCCTGCTCGCCGAACTGGTGGAGCGTTCGCGTTCGGCCAATGAGATCCCGCTGGAAGACGACGCCGATCAGCTGCCCAAAGCCATGGAATCGCTGCACCCGCTGCCGGGCACCAACCTTGATGACGAACAGAAGGCCGTGGTCGGTCAGGTGATTCCCTGGACCATGGCGTTTCTGGGCCTGAGTTTCATCGCCTGCGCCTTGTTGATCATCGGCATGCCGCCGCTGTCGGGGTTCCTCGGCAAACTGACGCTGATCAGCGCCCTGCTCAACCCGCTGGGGCTGGATGTCGCAAAAGACGAAGCCATTCGCGGCGCCAGTTGGGCGTTGGTTTCGCTGCTGATTGTCTCGGGGCTGGCTTCGCTGTTCGCGTTCGTGCGCGTGGGCATGAAGCGGTTCTGGACCGCGCAGGACCGCCCTTCTCCCGCGCTGCGCCGCAATGAGTGCATGCCCATCGCGCTGCTGCTCGGCGCCTGCATCGTCCTGACGTTCAAGGCCCAGGCGCTGCTGCATTACACCCAGGACACCGCGCAGGCGCTGCATGATCCGCAGCAGTACGTGCTGTCGGTGATGGCCGCAAAACCGGTGCCCTCCCCGAGCACCGCCAGCGCGGAGGTGCAGCCATGAGCCGCGTGTTTCCTGCCCCGCTGTTGTCGCTTGCATTGTGGGCGCTGTGGTTGCTGCTCAACCTGTCGCTGAGCGCGGGCAATCTGTTGCTCGGCGCGTTGTTGGGGTTCTTTGCGCCGATCCTGTTCGCGCCGTTGCGCCCGCAGCCTGCGCGGATTCGACGACCGGGCGTGGCGCTGAAGCTGTTCTTTCTGGTGGGACGTGACGTGCTGGTGTCGAATCTGGTGGTCGCCTGGGGCGTATTGCGCGCTCGCCACAATCCGCCGCGTTCGGCGTTCGTCAAAGTGCCGCTCGACCTGCACGACGCCCACGGGCTGGCCGCGCTGTCGATGATCTGCACCGTGGTGCCGGGGACGGTCTGGTCAGAGTTGGCACTGGATCGCAGCGCGTTGCTGATGCACGTCTTTGACCTGGACGACGAGGCGCGTTTCATCGAGCACTTCAAGAGCACCTACGAACGCCCGCTGATGGAGATTTTTCAATGAGCCCGCTGCTGACCAATGCGATCTTGTTCAGCCTGTCGCTGTTCACGGTGGCGATGATCCTCACCCTCATCCGCCTGTTCAAAGGCCCTTCGGCGCAGGACCGGGTATTGGCGCTGGATTACCTTTACCTGCTGGCGATGCTGATGATGTTGGTGCTGGGGATTCGGTATGCCAGCGACACCTATTTCGAGGCCGCACTGCTGATTGCGCTGTTCGGTTTTGTCGGGTCGTTCGCGCTGGCAAAATTCCTCCTGCGCGGTGAGGTGATCGAATGAATTCGTTGCAGGTGTTGCCGTTTTGGGTCGAGGTGCTGACGGCGCTGTTGCTGGTTGCCAGCAGCGTGTTTGCATTGATCGGCGCCTTGGGGTTGTTGCGGATGAAAGACTTCTTCCAGCGCATGCACCCCCCAGCGCTGGCCTCGACGATCGGGGCGTGGTGCGTGGCGTTGGCGTCGATCGTCTATTTCTCGGCGTTGAAAGAAAGCCCTGTGCTACACGCCTGGCTGATCCCGATCCTGCTGGCGATCACCGTGCCCGTGACAACGCTGCTGTTGGCGCGCACCGGGCTGTTCCGCAAACGCATGGCCGGAGACGCCGACGTGCCTCCCGAAGTGTCCGAAGGGCAACACGAAGGGCGCTAACCGGTCCTTGTAGGAGCGAATTCATTCGCGAAAGAGGGTCCAGCCGATAGGGATGTGTGGGATGTACCGGCTCTTCGCGAATGAATTCGCTCCCACAGTAGAGACGCCGGAGGTTACCACGGCAGCGAAGTGGGCCTGCGCTCATCGCGCCAATTTGCCGCACCCCGTTCATCGCCTCACTTCTGTTAAATTTCTCGCCATGAAACTGGCCCGCTCTGACCGACACCTGATCGCATGGATGCTTTACTGCTGCGTCCTGTTCAACGTGTTCGCCTGCAGCATCGGTCATGGCCAGATGGTCGGCATGCAACTCAACGGTATCGGCGGTGAATTCTGCTCCACCGATGGCCGGGCGCTGAAAACCGTCGAGGCATTCAAACCGGGTGATCAAAAGCTCCCGACGCTGTCTGCGGCGTTCGGTTGCCCCTTATGTTCCACCGGAGGCATGGGCCCGGCGCTGAACTCCAGCCTGACCCTCAACCTCCTCCCCGAGCAACACAGCCCACCACCTGCGGTTGTCGCGTCCTGTGAAATCCCCTCCGCTTTCCATTGGCCCACCGCCAATCCCCGCGCGCCGCCCTTCGCCTGATCTGATTTCAGCCCCTTGATTTTCCCGTGTTTCGGATCGCCGTTTCCGTGCCGGTGCACGTCCGCCGCGAACACGCGCCGAAGACTCGGGATTCGCTCGCCCTCATTTCAGGTTTTAACCATGAAACGCATTCCCCTGCTCGCCGGTTTGATCGGCAGCCTGTCTCCACTCGCCTATGCGCAATCGGCCATTGATCTGGCCCCCGTCACGATCAACGACGACCACCTCACCGACCCCAACGGACTGAACCTCGAACAACAGGCCGCCAGCGCCACCCATCTGGGCCTGACGTTGCGCGACACTCCCGCCTCTATCGCCGTCGCCAACCGCTCGGACATCGAACGCCGAGGCGCGCAGAACTTTCAGGACGCTGCCAACGCCTTGCCCGGCGTCAACGCTAGCGCGCCGCCCGGCTTCGGGGGGTTCATTTCCTATCGTGGTTTCACCAGCAGCCAGGTGACGCAGATGTTCAACGGCATCAACGTCGCCACCGGCCTGGCGCGCCCGGTCAACAGCTGGATCTACGACCGCGTCGAACTGCTTGGCGGACCGTCCTCCGTGATGAACGGCGCGGGCTCGGTGGGCGGCTCGCTGAACTACGTCACCAAACTGGCCAATCGCGAGGAACAGGCCGCCGAGGGGCGCATCAGCTACGGCAGTTTCGACACCACGCAAACCGCCTTTGGCGTAAACCACGCGCTCAGCGATCCCACTTCGGACATTCAGCACTACGCCCGTCTGGACGTCAGCCACACCACCAGCAACGGCTACATCGACCGCCAGGAAAACGATGCCTGGAACGTGGCCTTTTCCCTGCTCAGCGACATCACGCCGAACCTGTCCCACACCCTGGCGCTGGAATATCAGGACGAACACGAAGACAGCCCCTATTGGGGCACGCCGGTGCTCAACCCCAAGGCGGGGGAATTGAAGATCGACAAACACGACCGCTTTCGCAATTACAACGTCGACGACGGGCTGTACGAACAGCGCACGAAGTGGATTCGCTCGATCATCGATTACCGCATTGATGACGCCACGACCTTGCGCAACACCCTCTATCACCTCGACAGCCAGCGCGATTACCGGAATCTGGAGACCTACCAGTACAACGCCGACAACAGCGCGATCAATCGCTCGACCGCCTACCTGGTGCGCCACGAAGGCACGCAAGGCGGCGATCAGTTCGAGCTGCGTCATGAAAGCAGCCTGCTGGGCATGGCCACGACCTGGGCGGGGGGCTTCGAGTACAAGGTCAACAGCACCACCAGCAACCCGTGGAATGTCCCGGCGAACAACACCGTAAATCCGGACGCGTTCGATCCCGGTCACTTTTACGACTTGCCCGGCACGCGACAGGGGTTCGTCAAGGACAAGACCAACGAGGTGACGACCCAAGCAGTCTTCGTAGAGAACCATTTGGCGCTGAATGAACAATGGTCATTGGTGACCGGCCTGCGCTACGACGACATCGACCTGGACGTGACCAACCATCGCATGGTGACCGCCAGCAACCCCCGCCACTTGCGACGAGACTGGCAACCGGTGACGGGCCGCGCGGGTCTGACCTGGCAGTTCGTGCCCAGCGCCAACGTGTACGTGCAATACAGCACCGCCGCCGAGCAGCCCGGCGGGACGCAGAATTTCGATGTGTCCACGGGCAAGCAGTGGGAAATCGGCAGCAAGTTCGACTACCTGCAAGGCCGGGGTTCGGCCACAGTCGCGGCCTACACGATCGAGCGCAAGGACTTCGCCGTGACCGACCCGCAGGACCCGACCAACACCATCCCGGTGGGCCAGCAATCCTCGCGGGGGGTCGAACTGGCCAGCGCGCTGCGGATCACGCCGGCGCTACTCCTCGAAGGCAACATTGCCTGGGTCGACGCGCAGTACGACGAGTTCAGCGAAAAGAACGCCGCCGGGGTGGTGGTCTCACGCAAGGGCAACACACCGACCAACGTGCCGGAACGGGTCGGCAATCTGTGGCTGACCTACGACTTCACCCCGCGCTGGCAAGGCGGCGTCGATGCGCGCTACGTGGCGTCGGTGTATGCCGACAATGCCAATACGCAGACGGTGCCGTCCTACACGCTTTATGGCAGCTTTCTGACCTTCAAGGTGGACTCACACACATCGGTCACCGGCCGCGTCCGCAACCTCACCGATGAGGTGTATGCGCGCTTCGCCCATGTGTCACCGGCGTATTACCTGGGAGAACCACGAACGTTCGAACTGGCGGTGCAGACCCGCTTCTGACGCGAAAACGGTTCAGGGTCAGCGAATCACTCGCTGGCCTTGAACACCAGTTCGCCCTTGCGCCACTTGGCCGCTTTAGCCGTGGCGGCTTTCAAGACTTTGCTCAGGCCCTGTTGGATCTGTTCATGGGCCGCGAACACCATGAACACCGTGTGGGATTCCTTGAACACAATGCCGTGACCTTCGGGCACTTCGACGAAGGCATACTCGCCCAGACCGTAGACGGTCATCTTGATTTCACGAAAACGGAGTTCGAATTTGCCACCCTCACGGCTCGGCAATACGGCAGCACGAAAGTGATCGCCCACCTTGAGCTCCAGACGCGGTTTGTCATCGACGACCAGCGCAGCCTCGGTGTCGATTTCGGACATGTAAATGCCCTCGGGAGACTGCTCGATGACATAAACGAAACGTGCCTGGAACAGCTTCACCAACTTCGCGCGCAAATCGCCAAGCACGAATAACGCATGGGTATCCAGATTACTTACTGCCAATGTACAAACTCCCAACCTGATATGAACTTGCCCGGCAATTGGCCAGGCAAGGGTAACGACAAGGAAAACGATGCGTCCCGGGTGCCGGACGCTGGCACGCGCCAGGATTCTACCGGCTGAGAGTCTATACGGGATATATGCCTTCCGTCCGTAATGTAGCCGTTTTTGTACATGAATGTGCGCGTGCGCCTGTGTCCAATCGCCGAGACATCACGCAGGGCGCGGGCTGAATCGTTCAGGCAGATACGTCGAACTCTTGCTCACCTCCCACACTCACATGCAACACAGGTGACGAACTGATCACGCTCATCACGACCGCAGCCTTCAAGGGAGACATCATGGAACTCACGACACCGACACTGGCGACACTGTTCGAACAATTGGGACTCGATGCCGATGAAGCCAGCATTGACGCTTTTATCAGCCAACACGCCCTGCCGGATGACGTGAAGCTGATCGACGCCGACTTCTGGACCCCGCAACAGGCGCGTTTTTTAAAAGAAGAACTGCGAGTGGATGCCGAGTGGGCGCCCGTCGTGGATGAGTTGAACGAACGGCTGCACCCGAAAAAATGACACTGCCGGACGGTACGAGGCGGCCGAATTCAGGCCGCCTTCGCCCCGGCTGGTCGTGTCACAACGGATAACCCCGCTGCGACACATTGAGAAAGCGCTGCCGCCCGTCCAGCTCCGGTGCATGCACGAAGAGCGTATCCACCAGCGCGCCTCGTCGACCCAGCGTCCCGTTCCAGTGCGCGGAACAATGGATATAGCGCCGATAGAGCATTTTCATTTCATCCGGGGACAATGCATCGCCCTGTCCCCGCGCATACGCCATCAATTTTTCTGCCACATTCCGTAACTCTGGCGGCAGGCTCAGGTCGGCAGTGTCCGGTATTGGCCGGAACGGCACACCCTCGTCACACGCCAACCCATGCATCACCCGCAGGTACACCCGCGAGAGATGGCCGAACACGCGACGTTGCAGCTTCACGCTGGCCACGACAGTCTTCATTCCATGCCCCCTCTGCCCCATCCGCTCGTGGCATTCGACGCAGATAGAAGAAGTCTCGTCAGTCGGGTCGATCCAGCGCTCGGCGTTCAACTGGTCCATTTCGGCGTGGGTCTGCAGCCACGCCTCGGTGGCGTCGAACGGCGTATTGGCGCTGACCAGACTGCGCCGGGGTCTGGTCAGTGAGACCGTTTCCATGCTTTGCGGTTGATAACCGCCGCCGATGTCCGAGTGGCTTCCGGGGAGCATGATCTCCTTCGGCCACCCCGGCATGACGCTGTTCAACGCGAAATTGCGCCGATGCTCATCAGCCGCAACCAGATGCAGCACCTGCTGCGCACAGCCTGGCGGCAGGAACAGATTCACCCGCGCATTGGATGCATCGCGCACGCTGCCCAGATCAGAGAGACCGCCCACCGCCGCCACGGTATCGAACAGCCCTATAATCTTCAGCCGCACACTGCCCGCTGCCCAGGAGAAATCCGAGGACAGCGGCAGCTTGCGGGGATCGAGAACGGGCCCGAGGGCGCCCCGGGACTGCTTGAGCACTTCATTGGCCAGATGACGGGCCGCCGCCGCGCCCCGGCTGAACCCGAAAAGGTCTAACTCCAGGCCCGCGATCACGCAGCCGGGGTTATGCAGGTCGAATGTCTTGAGAAAATCGCTGATCTTTTTGACCGCGACCAATGCCTTGGCGACAACGCCCGTGTAACCCCGCCCAAATCCCTGGCCGGACAATCGCGAATCCCTCCCGCCGGAGGTGGTGCCAATACCGCTGATATAAAAAACTTCATAAAGTCTCAACCCGGCCCCGTCATTGGTCGCCTTGGGTTGGTGCCGATATAAGTCAGCCAGCCTCGCAATGTTAGTGAAATCATTGCTGTAACTGCTGGAAGGGTCAGAGTGGCGTCCTCCGCACTCCTTGATGTGCTCACCCTTGTAGATTTCCGCCATGGCCTGACAGTCGGCCCCGATCTGGCTGTTGACGCGGTTGTTGCCCGTCCCGTCAAAGAAAACGCCGATGCGGACGATGACCCCGAGTTTACCCGCCGCGCTGCTCGAACCTGTACCCCAGTGTAGTGCTGTCATGTGTAATTACCTGTGAGGGTTTGTTAAAGTCCGAATAAACTTTTTACATATCCAGACATATAACTCACAGAATGATTGCACCTCCGAAAACGTCAATACAGCAAGTAGTTATTCAGAAACTTCCCACTTAAATATCAGACCATTAAAAAATTGCGCCCCTTCTTTCCCACAACGGAAGACGTAATCACTGACAAACAACAAACACACCTAAACATTTAATATCGGCACAAACAATATATAAATATTACTTCTTGGTTTTTCATTTGTGCCAAGGGACATCAGGCCGGAGCATTACCCGGGCCGATGATCGGGAAGCTTACGGTGTCACCCGTGGAGCGCGCCGCTACCGGGTTTATACCCAAGCCGCAACCCGCCCCAATGCCTTCCCTTGACGATGATCGGCACAGAGAGATCGTGCATCAGCTCGCCGGTGTCGCGGGTGTAGGTTTGCAAGAGCATGGGCTGTTGATGGCTGCCGCAGCGAATGCCAGTGCGATCGTCGAATTTACGCTTGGTGCGGTTGTGCACCGTGTCGGCGGCAGGATCGCCGGTGAGGGGTTGGCTGAACGCCAGATTGTGGGTCGGGACGTAACCCTGCTGGGTGCAGGCGATGGCGAACACCAGGCCTTCATGCCGGGTCAGCAACGGCTCCTGGATGGAAGGCAAGACCTGGTCGGTGTAGCGGTCAAACCGGGTCTGGAATTTGGGCGGCGATGTGTTGGCAATGGGCTGGTAATGACGATCAAACAGGTCATCCAGGCTGACACGGTGCTGGTCGATGTCCTGCTCGAAGCGACGGGCAATCTCACTCGCCCCTTCACGAGCGAGGTCGTAGATGCGCTGGTGATAGTCTTCCAGACCCACCTCCGCCAGCCGCTCGCTGATGGTCTCGGCCTGGCCCTCCATCTGCACGGCAGATTTAGCCAATTGACGGGTCTGGTCGTCGCTGATCGCCAGGTCGCTGCGCATTTGTTCAATGGCCACGAACAGGCTGCTCAATTGCCCTTGATTGTTCTCCGCGCCCGAGGCGATCTCGCTGACCTGCCCTTCCACCCCGGCGGCCAACTGCGCAATGCTCGCCAATTGACGGCCCGTGGTTTCCACCTGCCCGACGCCGCTGTCCAGGTCCCCCGCCAACTGGCGAATCTGCTCGACCACTTGCGCAGTGCGCTGCTGGATGTCGGCGACCATCTCCCCGACTTCGCCGGTGGCGGTGGCCGTTCGGCCCGCCAGCCCACGCACCTCGTCGGCCACGACAGCGAAACCGCGCCCGTGCTCACCGGCCCGAGCGGCTTCGATGGCAGCATTGAGCGCCAGCAGATTGGTCTGGCTGGCAATTGACTGAATGACCGACGTCACCCGTTGAATGTCTTCGCTGCGTTGACTCAGGGCTTCGATCAGTTGACGGCTGCTGTCGGCGCGCTCGCTGAGTTGATGCATCAAAGCGATGGAGGCATTAAGTACGATCAGCCCGGCGTCGCTGCTTTGCCGCACTTCACTGGCCGCGCCCAACGCTTGCTGGCTGAGGGACGACGTGGCGCGCTCAGTGGCGATCATCACGTCAGCGCTGCTGACGATCTGCTCGGCGGCATCGACCTGGGATTGCAGCTTGCTTGCCAGTTGCTTGACCGAAAACGCCACCGCCGCCGCTGACAGGGCGTTGTGACTGGTGCTGCGGGACAGGTCGCGGGTCAGGCGCTCCAGGGCATCGTCGGGCTGGCCAGCAGGCTCAACGATTGTTCGGGCAGGGATAAAGCGCGGCAACCAGAGGGTCAGCAAGCCGAGGGGCAGGCACACATAGACTGACAGTTCGCCCCACGCCATGGCAGCAAACAGCAGACATAACGCGAGACTTTGCAGGCAAAGCCCCAGCCAGCGGGGGTTTGCAGCGGGCAATACGCTCGCCGCCGATTGTGCGGGTAACGAACGCGACCCGGTGCCCATGCCATTAGCCGTCATATCCTTGACCCACCCTGCTTATCATTATTTTGAAAGCATTAAACGTCAGATGGCGGCCATGCGCCATGAGTCATTAGTGGTAGTCGGTCGGATTTTTGTCCGCTTCATCCGGAGCGATCAGAATCACAAATCGCAGGCGACAAAAAGCCCGACGGCCTCGCAAGGCAATCGGGCTTTGAACCACAGCGGGCGGATCAGGCCTGGCGCTGGTGGCGGTCGATCTGCTCGTGGCGTTCCTGAGCTTCGATGCAGTATTTGGTGGTCGGGCTGATCAGCAGGCGCTTCAGACCGATAGGCTCACCACTGTCATCGCACCAGCCGAACGTGTCTTCGGCGATACGGGTCAACGCCATTTCCAGCTGTGGAAGCATGCGCTGATCGCGGTCGATCACGTTGACCAGCCAGTGACGCTCTTCTTCGACGGAAGCGGCATCAGCGGGATCAGCCGGGGTGTCCAGGCTTTCGATAGCGATACGGCTCTGCTCGATGCGCTCGTGGATTTCCACTTTCATGGCTTGCAGCAGCTCGATGAAGAATGCGTGTTGCTCCGCGTTCATGTAGTCATCGGCCGGCATCGCCAGCAACTTTTCCTTGGTCATTGATTTCTCTATAAAAAAACGTGCATTAGGGCGAATCAAGGGAGCGCCTTGGCCCGATCGTAAAGGTCGCGAGTCACCAGCGCCGTCGTCTCCAAGCGCACCCGGCACTCAATTTACGAGGGGCGGCAGTCTAAGGCCGGGTTTCGTACTCGGCAACATAATTGAACAAGATTCGCTCAACAACCCCCTAAATCCCCGGTGGCGTTGAGCCAAACCGGTGTTTCAACCTGTGTCTGCCATGACAAGCTCATCGGATTCGGCACCGTTATCGCGAGCAAGCTCACTCCTACAGGCACGCGTAACCCTGTAGGAGTGAGCTTGCTCGCGATGGCGTCCGGCCTGCCAACACCGGCTTTCTGGACGCTGTCTGACAGGCCATCGGCCGTTCGGTTCAAACCGGCAGAAAAACGAAAAGGGCCCCTCTGCGGGCCCTTTTCACGTTCATCAAACGACTGGCATCACGACATCAGCGTTTGAGCTTGCGTTTGTTGCGGTACTGGTCGATGACCACCGCGACGACGATGATCAGGCCTTTGATGATGTCTTGCACATAGGCATCGACGCCGACGAAGGTGAAGCCGCTGGCCATCACCCCGAGAATCAGCGCGCCGATCACGGTGCCGGTGATCCGACCGACGCCGCCCGCCAGGCTGGTGCCGCCGATCACAGCGGCCGCAATCGCATCCAGTTCGTACGAAACGCCCATCCCTGCCTGCCCCGTCGCAGCCCTTGCCGAGGCCACTACACCGGCAAGCCCGGCCAAGAGGCCCGCGATGCTGTAGACAATCACCAAGTGACGCTTGACGTTGATCCCGGAGGTGCGCGCCGCCTGCATGTTGCCGCCGATGGCGTAGGTGTATTTGCCGTATTTGGTGTAGCGCAGGGCGATGTGGAAGATCACCGCCACCACCAGAAAGATGATCACGGGCATCGCGCCCTGACCGATGGCGGTGTAGGAATCGTTGAGCATGCTCACGGGCTGGCCGCCGGTGTAGAAACGCGCCAGGCCACGGGCCGACACCATCATGCCGAGGGTGGCGATGAACGGCGGAATCCCGGTGATGGCGATGATGCTGCCGTTGATCGCCCCGGCCAACAGCCCCACCCCCAATCCGGCCATGACCGGTATCCACACCGGCAGGTCGGTCAGTGAAGGAAATACAGCGCGGGTGTAATCGGAGGATTGCGCGAGACTGGCCGCGATCATCGCCGTCAACGCCAGCACCGAGCCGGACGACAGGTCGATGCCCGTGGTGATGATCACCTGTGTCACGCCAATGGCGATCATTCCGATGATCGACACTTGCAGGATCATCAGCACCAGCCGCTGGGAGTTCATCAGAAAGCTCTGATCCCGCACGACCCAGCCGAAGATTTCGAAGATCAGGCCGATGCCGATCAGCACCAGAAAGATGCTCAGCTCGGTAGGCATCCGACGTTTGTGCTTGGTCGGCGCCACGGCGGGTTTGTTTTCCAGGATCGCGTTCATCTTCATGTGTGCCTCTTATTCTTGTTACGACCCACGAGGGGCCAGTGACAGGCCTTTAGTGGATCGAATTGCCGGACGCCAGGTGCATGACCCGCTCCTGAGTTGCCTCGGCACGGTCCAGCGTGCCCATCATTTCACCTTCGTGCATGACCAGGACCCGATCACTCATGCCCAGCACTTCCGGCAATTCCGAGGAGATCATGATCACCGCCATGCCTTCGCTGGCCAGCAGGGAAATCAGCCGGTAAATCTCGGCCTTGGCGCCGACGTCGATGCCTCGGGTCGGTTCGTCGAGAATCAGCACCCGGGGATTGGTCATCAGCCAGCGCGCAATCAAGGCCTTTTGCTGATTGCCGCCAGACAGCGTGTCGATGCATTGCTCCAGAGACGGCGTCTTCACGCGTAATTTTTTGCACATGTCTTCGCACAGGGCGCGCAGCGCTTTCTGGTGCACGAAGCCGTTGCCGACGTAATGCGGCAGCACCGCCATCTCCATGTTTTCCAGCACTGACAGGCACGGAAACAGGCCGCTGAGTTTGCGATCTTCGGTCAACAGCGCGAAGCCTTTCTCGATGGCGAAGTGCGGGTCGGTGACTTTGATCGGCGCGCCGTCCAGCTGAATCTCGCCGCCGGTGCACGGGGTGATGCCAAAGATCGTTTCGGCGACGTTGGTACGCCCCGATCCCATCAAACCGGCGATGCCCAGCACTTCACCGGCGTGCAAATCGAAGGACACATCCTTGAACACCCCCTCCAGCGACAGGTTGCGAACGGAGAGCAGTAGCTTGCCCATCGGCGTGTCACGCTCGGGGAACAGCTGGGTCAGTTCGCGCCCTACCATCATCGAAATCAGGCTGTCGCCGTCCATGCTGTCGGCGCGCTGCAGGCCGATGTAGGCGCCGTCGCGGAACACGGCCACTTCGTCGGCGATGGCGAACACCTCGTTCATTTTGTGGGTGATGTAAATGATGCCCTTACCTTGCGCCCGCAGGTCGGCAATGATCGAAAACAGGTGGGCGACTTCCTTCTCGGTGATGGCAGAAGTCGGTTCGTCCATGATCAGCACGTCTGAGTCGTAGGACACGGCCTTGGCGATCTCGACCATCTGCCGCTCGGCGATGCTCAGATTGCCGACGTGCTCTTCCGGGTCGAGGTCGATGCGCAGGCGGTCCAGCAATTCTTGAGTGCAGCGGTGCATGGCGCGGTGATCGACCATGTGAAAACCGTTGAGCTGCTCGCGGCCGATCCAGATGTTCTCGGCAATGGTCATGTGCGGCATCAGGTTGAGTTCCTGATGGATCATCGCGATGCCCGACTGCAAGGCTGACAGCGGGGTTTCGAACACCACCGGTTTGCCCCGCAGGCGGATTTCGCCGGTGTCCGGCTGGTAGATCCCGGCGATGATTTTCATCAGGGTGGACTTGCCCGCACCGTTCTCGCCCATCAACGCCAGCACGCTGCCTGGGCGGACGCGCAGTTCCACGTCGTCCAGCGCCACCACGCCCGGAAAGCCTTTGCTGATGTGGGTGATTTCCAGCAGGTAGGGATGCTCGGCAGCGGTGGCCGCGCGGTCGGCGGTGGCGCTGGCCGGGGCAGCGGTCGAAGCAGTAGCGGATGCGAACATGGTCACAGGCTCCTCAGGCGACATCGGCGCAGAGGGGGAAGACCCGCCTCTGCGTCCTGTCCGTCGTCGTGGTGTGGACGTTATTTGAACGTGCTGACGTTTTCAGGCGTGATCAGCTTGAACGGGATCACGATGGCCTGTTGCGGCAGCGTTTCCTTCTTCGCCAGTTTCACAGCGGCGTCGATGGAGCCTTCGCCCTGCCCTTTGGCGTCCTGGAACACCGACACGGTCAGGTCGCCCTTCTTGACAGCAGCCAGGCCGTCCGGGGTGCCGTCGACACCGGCCACGAGCACGTCGCCTTGCTTCTTGCCCGCTTGCTTGAGGGCCATGGAGGCGCCGATGGCCATTTCGTCGTTGTTGGAAAGCACGGCACTGAAATCACGGCCTTGGGTCAGCCAGTTGTTGGTGATGTCCATGCCTTTCTGCCGACCCCAGGCGCCTTCCTGTTCTTCGGCAATTTTGATGTCCGGGTATTTTTTCAGGACCTCTTTGACGCCTTCGGTGCGGTCGCGGGTCGAGTTGTTCGACAGCTCGCCCAGCAAAATCACCACGGTGCCTTTGCCGCCCAGTTTGTCGGCGACGTATTGCATCTGCATACGGCCCGCTTCCTTGTCATCAGAGGTCACGGAGGCCACGCCTGCGGGCAGCTTCGGATCATCCGGACGGCGGTTGACGTAGACCAGCGGAATCCCGGCAGCGGTGGCGGCCTTGGTGATGCGCGCGGTGGCGGCGGTGTCCACCGGATTGACGATCAGTGCATCGACTTTTTTGCCGATCAGCTCCTGCACCTGGTCGAGCTGTTTGTTGACGTCGTTGCGGCCATCGACGAACTGCAGGTCGACGCCGCCCATGTCCTTGGCCTTTTTGCCCATGTCTTCGCGCATATAGGTCAGGTAGGTGTCATCGAACTGCGACATGGCCACGCCAATTTTCAGGTCGGCCGCCAGAGTGGCGCCACTGCTGAGCATCAGGGCCAGTGCCAGGGAGGTAAAACGGGCTTTGGTGTTCATGTACGGTCTTTCTCCAAATTCTTGTTGTTGTATGAATTGGCTAACGACTGCGGGTGTTCAGAGGGTGTTTTTTGGGCTGGCAAAATCCGGGCTTGGAAAATGGGCCACCGACGCACTCGCCGAACCACAGACCATCACGCCGCTGCTTTGAACGCAGAGGACGCGGGCGAGGATTTCAAGGGTTTTGTCGAACGTGATAGCGGGGGTCAGGCGGGACAGCGCCCGGGAATGGGCAAGCAGCGAACGTGATGCGGAACGGCAGACCTTGACGGCTGATTTGAGCATGTTCATCGACGGTACCTGTCTTCTTGGCTTTCTTGTTTTTGTTTCGTTCGATCAGACGGTGGAAACGGTCTGAACGTCGAGATTCGGCAACCTGGAAATGACTCTATTGGAAAATAATTTCTACTTCAACAGATTTTAGAATTTATTTCTATTTTCGTTTTCTACGTGCGCGACGGCTCCTCTGGGTGGGCTGGACAAGACTTCTGTGGGAGCGAATTCATTCGCGATAGGCATTTTCAACCGACGCATTTTTGTCGTCTGGAATATTTTTCGCGAATGAATTCGCTCCCACAGTCTTGAACCGAGGTATACCCATTAAAGGGTGATAACTCGCCCTTCCAGCGCGCTGATTCTGGCGGCATCCAGCACCTTGGCCGACGCCACCGCATCCCGCGCATCCACCGGGTTTCGTCCCTGGTTCATCACCGCATCCTGCAATTGTCGGTAGAACTCGGGCCAACTGCCCCGCTCCGACGGCACCCGCTCGCGGTGTTCGCCCTGTTCGAACCAGCCCCATCGACGATGTTCTTCAACGCCCCAGCGTTCGCCCTCGGATTTGGGCGACAACCCGGCCAGCGCCGCTGCTTCCTGGCCGTCGAGGCCTTCAACGGTATAGCAGCCCTGAGAGCCGTTGACCCGAAAGCGTGGGCCTTGAGCGTTTTGCAGGCAGTTGCCCCACAGGTGCGAGGTCACGCCGCTCTCATGAATCAGCGACACGAAAAAGCCGTGATCCACCTTCTGCTCGGGCGTGGCGAATTCCAGTTCGGCGTACACCCGCTTCACCGGGCCGAACAACAGCAGCGCCTGATCGACCAGATGGCTGCCTAAATCGCGCAGAATCCCGCCGCCACTTTCCTTGCCCACTGACGACGGCGAATAACGTTCGACGCGGGATTCGAACCGGGTGATCTCGCCGAGCACGCCCTGATCGATCAATTTGCGCACGGTGAGAAAGTCCGAATCCCAACGACGGTTCTGGTACACGCCCAGCAACACGCCACGGCGCTCGGCGGCGTCCACCAGTTCCTGGGCGTCTTTGGCACTGGGGGCGAAGGGTTTGTCGCTGACCACCGGAATGCCGAGTTCGATGGCTTCCAGAATCAGCGCCCGGCGGGAGGCCAGTGGGGTGGAGATCACCACGGCATCGACACCGGCGGCGACCAGGTCGGCCAGGCTGTCGAAGGCCGGGACCTTGGGGTAATCCTGGGTCAGCTCCTGGCGACGCTCGGGGGAACGCGTCACCACCCCCGCAAAGCTCGCGCCGGGCAGGCTGGCCAGAAGCGGCGCGTGAAAGAAACGCCCGCCTTTGCCGTAGCCGATGAGTCCGATTTTCATACGCAGTCCTCTGTCCGTATACGCTCTACTGTAGGAGTGAGCTTGCTCGCGATGGCCTGAGACCAGCCACCTCAGCGGTGCCTGAAAGAGCGCAATCGCGAGCAAGCTCACTCCTACAGGTCATGCGGCAGCTTCAGTATTTCCGGGCTTTGGCGAGCATCGCTTTCTGCCGTTCATACGCCTCGGCGGTGCCACCTGTGGTCGACACTTCCGCCACGCCCACGCGCCACCACGACAGGTAGCCGTGGATCATGGTTTTCGGCAGGACCTTGATGTCGATCAGCGTCGAAACGGTTTGCTGGCGCGCATCCGCCAGCGCCGCTTCCAGTTCTTCGATCGTCTTCACCTTGTACGTCTTGCAGCCATAGGCCGCCGCGCTCATGGCAAAATCCACCGGGACGAAATCGCCATCCAGCAAGCCGGTTTCAGGGTCGCGGTAGCGGAATTCGGTGCCGAAGCTGCCCATGCCGTTGCCCATTTGCAGGTTGTTGATGCAACCAAAGGCCATGTTGTCGAGCAGGACCACGTTGATCTTGCGCCGCTCCTGAATCGAGGTCGCCAGCTCCGAGTGCAGCATCATGTACGAGCCGTCGCCGACCAGCGCATACACCTCACGCTCAGGCGCCGCCATCTTCGCGCCCAAGGCAGCGTTCACTTCGTAGCCCATGCACGAATAGCCGTATTCCACGTGATAGCTGTCCACGCTGGTGCTGCGCCAGGCCCGCTGCAGATCACCCGGCAGACTGCCCGCCGCCGCGACAATGACCGCGTCTTGCGGCAACTGCTGATTGAGCACGCCGAGCACCCGGCTTTGGGTCAGGCACGAGCCAGTCATTTCGATGAAATCCCGCAGCACTTGCGGGTCCAGATGCCCGGCGACTTCCGGTTCGAAATCCGCGGTCTGGTAGTCGACGGCGTACAGCCGATCCACTTCGGTATCCAGCGCCGCGCGGGCCTGACGCGGTGCGTCGCCCCACTGGGAACGGTAGTCCCCCAACCCTGCGGTCAGTGCCTGCAACGCCAGTTGCGCGTCGGCCAGCACCTGCACGCCGTCGAGCTTCTGCACGTCGAAGGCGCCGACGTTGAGGTTGAGGAATTGCACGTTCGGGTTCTGGAACAGCGATTTGGAGCTGGTGGTGAAGTCGCTGTAGCGGGTGCCGACGCCGATGATCAGGTCTGCTTCGTTGGCCAGGGTGTTGGCCGCCAGCGAACCGGTCTCGCCGATGCCGCCCATGTTCAGCGGGTGCGCGGAGACGATGGCGCTCTTGCCCGCCTGGGTTTCGCTGAAGGGAATGTCGAAACGTTCGGCGAAGGCTTGCAATTCTGCCGCCGCGCCGGAATAACGCACGCCGCCACCACAGATCAGCAGCGGTTTGCGTTTGCCCTTGAGCAGCGTCACCGCGTCGTTGAGCATGGCCTGAGTCGGCGGGCGACGGTCGATGCGGTGCACGCGTTTTTGCAGGAAGGAATCGGGATAATCGTAGGCCTCGCCTTGCACGTCTTGCGGCAAGGCCAGGGTGACCGCGCCGGTTTCTGCGGGATCAGTGAGCACGCGCATGGCGTTGAGCGCGGCACTCATCAGCTGTTCGGGGCGGTTGATGCGGTCCCAGTATTTGCTCACGGCCTTGAAGGCGTCGTTGGTGCTGATGCTGAGGTCGTGGAATTGCTCGATCTGTTGCAGCACCGGGTCGGGTTGGCGGCTGGCGTACACGTCGCCCGGCAGCAGCAGCAATGGGATGCGGTTGGCCGACGCAGTGGCGGCGGCGGTGATCATGTTCGCGGCGCCCGGACCGACTGAGGAGGTGCAGGCGTAGACCTTGCGGCGAAGGTGTTGTTTGGCGAAGCCCATGGCGGCGTGGCACATGCCCTGTTCGTTGCGGCCCTGGTGCACGATCAAATCGCCGCTGTCCTGTTCCAGCGCCTGGCCCAGGCCCAGGACGTTGCCGTGGCCGAAAATGGTGAACACCCCGGCGACGAATTTGCTCTGCACGCCGTCGACTTCGACGTACTGGTTATCGAGAAACTTCACCAGGGCCTGGGCCATGGTCAAACGTGTCGTGGTCATGCTTGCACCTTGTTTTTATTGGAGGTGTCTCGGATCAAGGGGGGGTCTGTGGGAGCGAATTCATTCGCGATGCGACAGGTCAGCCGACGTAGGTGTCTCGGATGTACCGGCCTCTCGCGAATGAGTTCGCTCCCACAGTTGATCGCATTCCAGCAGGCGAAAAGCGCTTACTTCGCCGTCGGCATGCTGAATTCCGCCCCTTTGGCGATGCTGTCCGGCCAGCGTTGCATCACGCTTTTGTAGCGGCTGTAGAAACGCAGCCCTTCTTCGCCGTACGCGTGGTGATCGCCGAACAGCGAGCGTTTCCAGCCGCCGAACGAATGCCAGGCCATCGGCACCGGAATCGGCACGTTGATGCCGACCATGCCGACCTTGATGTTGCGCGCAAACGCACGGGCGATGCCGCCGTCGCTGGTGAAGCACGACACGCCGTTGCCGAATTCGTGGGCGTTGATCAGCTCGACCGCCGACGCGAAATCCGGCACGTGCACGATGCCCAGCACCGGGCCGAAAATCTCTTCCTTATAGATAGTCATCTCGGGGGTGACGTGATCGAACAGCGTGGCGCCGACGAAGAAGCCATTCTCGGCCCCCGGCACTTTGAAGCCGCGACCATCGACGATCAGTTTCGCGCCTTCTTTCACGCCCTGATCAATGAAGCCTTCGACCTTGGCCTTGTGCACTGCCGTCACCAACGGACCCATGTCGGAATCGCCGTTGATGCCGTTGCCGACTTTCAGCGAATCGATGCGCGGCAACAGTTTGTCGATGAGTTTCTGACCCACGTCGCCCACCACCACGGCCACGGAAATCGCCATGCAGCGCTCGCCGGCCGAGCCGTACGCGGCGCCGATCAAAGCGTCCGCGGCCTGGTCCAGATCGGCATCAGGCATGACGATCATGTGGTTCTTCGCCCCGCCCAATGCCTGAACGCGCTTGCCATGGGCAGTGCCTTGCTGATGGATGTATTCGGCAATCGGGGTCGAGCCGACGAAGGAAATCGCTTCGATGCCCTTGTGTTGCAGCAGCGCGTCGACCGCCACTTTGTCACCCTGCACGACGTTGAACACACCATCCGGCAGGCCGGCTTCTTTCAGCAGCCGGGCCATCAACAGCGATGCAGACGGGTCGCGCTCGGACGGTTTGAGGATGAAGCAATTGCCGGTAACCAGCGCCATGGGAATCATCCACAGCGGCACCATGACCGGAAAGTTGAACGGCGTGACGCCTGCGCACACGCCCAGCGGCTGGCGCAGGTTCCAGTTGTCGATGCCGCCGCCGATGTTGTCGCTGTAATCGCTTTTCAGCAGGGTCGGCGCGCCACAGGCGAATTCAACGATCTCGATGCCGCGCACGACCTCACCCTTGGCGTCGGAAAACACTTTGCCGTGTTCGCGGGTGATGATTGCCGCCAGCTCGTCGTGGTGCTGATCGAGTAATTCCTTGAACTTGAACATCACCCGCGCGCGGCGTAGCGACGACTGATCGGCCCATGCCGGGAAAGCGGCCTGAGCGGCAGCCACGGCCTGGTCGACGGTTTTCAGTTCCGCCAGCGCAACGCGCGCCTGCACGTCGCCGGTGGCCGGGTTGAACACGTCGCTGAAACGCTCGCTGGCGTCCTGCACCTGGCCATTGATGTAGTGGCCGATAATCGGGGCGTTGCTCATTGCCTGTTCCTCAAAAAATGGGGTGACTTACAAATCGATCAGCCACTGATGCTGCGGATCGTTGTGGAATTGCCAGGCGCGTTTCGGCCCGGCCATCACGTTCAAATAATAAGACTCATAACCATACGGCACACTCACCGGGTGGTAACCCTTGGGCACGGTCACCAGGTCGTTGTTCTCCACCGCCATGGCCTGATCGATGCTGCGGTCGTCGGTATAGACCCGCTGAAACACAAACCCCTGAGGCGGGTTGATCTGGTGGTAATAGGTCTCTTCGAGAAAACTCTCGTGGGGCAGATCGTCCTTGTCGTGCTTGTGCGGCGGGTAGCTGGACGAGTGACCGGACGGCGTGCGCACCTCCACCACCAGCAGCGAATGGGCCGGTTCGGTGTCCGGGAGGATGTCGCAGATGTACCGCGTGTTGGCCGCCTTGCCGCGCACGCTGCGTTTCATGCTGTCGGGCTTGATCAGCCGCGCTGGCAGGCCTTTCGACGCGTCGCCGGGCGCCGCACAGACCGCAATTTGCACTGCGCTCAGGGCGGTGACCTGCGCCTGACTGTAGGGCGGCAGATAGACGGCGAACGGCGATTTGTCTTCGAAGACCGACTGCCGGTCGCCCAGGTTTTCCCAGTGAAAGGCCCCCTGCGCTGGTGCTTCGCCGCAGACACTGACCCGACCGCTGAGCAGCACCAGGCACAGCTCCTTGTCGCTGGAGATGACCGGCAGGCGTTCGCCGACCGTCAGCCGATAGGCCGCGAAACCGACGTATTCGAGCACGCCCTCGCCCAACGCCACGACGTCGCGGCCTTCGGCTTTGCTTTTAACCAGAAGATTCATGTTCACAGGCTCCTGTGTGAAGGCTGATGTAAACCGACGTGGCTTTCCTGGGCTGCGGCCAGCAGATTGCGCAGCGTGTCATAGCCTTTCTTCGCGTACACATAACTCGGCGCCACGGCCGGGTCCTGCTCGGCTTCGACTACCAGCCAGCCTTCGTAGTGGGCGTCGATCAGTACGTCGAGCAGTGCGGCAAAATCGATGTCGCCATCCCCGGGCACGGTGAAGGTGCCATTGACGATGCAATCCGGGAAGCTCCACAGGTTGTTGCGCGCCAGTTGCACCACCGGTTTGCGCACGTCCTTGAAGTGCACATGACAGACCCGGTCGATGTGCTTGCGCAGCACCTGCAACGGCTCGCCCCCGCCCATGTAGCAATGCCCCGAATCGAACAGCAGGCCGACTTCGCTGCCGGTCAACGCCATCAACTTATCGATGTCGTCGGGGGATTCGACGTACGCGCCCATGTGGTGGTGATAGGCCAGACGCACACCCTGAGACAGGGTAAAACGCGCCAGCTCGGTGAGTTTGTCAGCGTATTCCTGCCAGGCGCTGTCGCTGTGAAAACGCGGACGTTCCACCAGACGAATGCGCGAACCCTGAATCGAGTCGGCGACTTCGCCGTACACCAGCACCTTGGCGCCGTTGTGTTTCAGCAGCTCGACGTGATCGGCAATGGCTTCGATCTCTTCGGCCACCGAACGGTTGGCCAGACGGCTGGAATACCAGCCCGAAACCAGCGCCAAGTCATAGGGTTTGAGCACGTCGGCGACGCCTTTGGCATCCTTGGGAAACTTGCCGTTGAGTTCGAAGCCTTCGTAGCCGATCTCCTTGCCTTCGCTGAGGGCCGTGGTCAGCGGGGTTTCGCCGCCCAGCGCGGGCAGGTCATCGTTGCTCCAGGAAATCGGGTTGATGCCAATTCGGATTGCGGAAGCGGGCATGGCTGCACCTTTATTGTTTTTGTCGCCTTGAAAAGTGTTCACAGCGTTGATCGACTCAGGCTCGCGCTTCGCGCCAGGATTCGATCAGGAAGCCGAAGGTGCTCTGCACGCGGCTGATCAGCCCGGCGTCGTCGATCTCCCCTTCCAGCCACGCGCGGCTCGGTTCGTGGAAAATCGTCCGGCCCACGGCAAAGCCCCGGCACGTTGTGCTTCGGCTGGCTTCGCGAAAGCCTGCCGCCAGGGTTTCTGCCGGGGCATTCAGGCCCAGCAGCACCACGCCACGGCAGTACGGGTCGCGCTCCTGAATCAGCGCATCGAGTTTTTCCCACGTCTCGGCGGACTGGGTTTCGATCTTCCACCACGCCGGGTAGATGCCGAGGTTGTACAGGCGCTTCAGCGAACGGTAGATCACCTCCGGGTGCGCGCCGGGCAAATCCTTCGGCGGGATGATTTCCAGCAATAGCTCGTGACCGCTGGCCTGGGACGCCTGATACAGCCCCATCAACTGCGCTTCCTGCTCCAGACGCAGCATCGGCTCGTCGTCGGGGTGGTACTGCACCAGGCACTTGATGATCTGCTCTTTCGGCCACGCCACCAGGTTGCTCCCCACTGAACGGCCATGCTCGAAGGCCAGCGGGCGCGAGCCTTGAACCTCGACGGGACGGGCGATCCACCAGTCGCGACCGCTGGCCGCGTTCAACGAATCCTGGCCGAAACGTTGGTCCGCCAGCAGACCGACGTCCGCCTCGATGCCGCGTTTCTTCAAGTCGGCTTCGACCCGCTCCACTGCCTGAATAAAGAGCTGTTTGAGCTGGCCGATGCAGGCCAGATCGCGCCCTGCCTTCTGCGCGAGCTCCACCAACTGGCCTCGATGATCGAAAGCGAAGATGAACAGCTGCTTCCATTCCTTGCGCGGCACGCTGACCTGATGCAGGCGTTGCAGCACTTGATCCTGATCGGGCCGGGTGATCGGCACCGGGCTGTTGAACAGGTATTCCAGCTCCACCAGCGTCGGCATCGCCGGGGCGCAGGCGTGACGGGAAACGACCAACCCACCGCAGGCATTCGCCAACTGGCAGCAACGTTCGTCGCTCTCGTCATTGAGCCAACCCTTGAGGAAGCCCGACATGAACGCATCGCCCGCGCCCAGCACGTTCAGCACCTCGACGCGCACGCCAGGGTAGATCGCGCCGTCTTCGAGGCGGGAAGGAATGGCGCCGTGAATCACCGTGCAGCCTTGCGGGCCGAGCTTGACCACCAACGTGGCGGCGGTCAGTTCGCGGACGTTGCGCAAGGCGTCGAGCAGGTCGGTCGAGCCGCCCGCGATAAGGAATTCTTCTTCAGTGCCGACGATCAGGTCGAAGCGCGGCAGGATGCGTTGCACGTGCTGGCTGACGCTTTGGTTAGCCACAAAACGGGTCTCGCCGTCGGCCTTGCCGGTCAGGCCCCAGAGGACCGGGCGGTAATCGATATCGAGGACGCGCTTGACGTTGTGCTTCTCGGCGTAATCAAGCGCCTGGCTGCTGGCCTTGTAAACCTGATCAGTGGAGAAATGCGTGCCGGTGATCAGCAGCGCCTTGCTGGAGGCAATCTGCGCTTCGTCGATGTCTTCGGCATTCAGCGCCATGTCGGCGCAGTTCTCGCGGTAGAACACCAGCGGGAAGGTTTCGCGGTCCTTGATGCCCAGAAGCACCATAGCGGTCAGGCGTTCGGCATCGACCTTGATGCCGCTGACGTCGCAGCCTTCGCGGGCCAAAGATTCGGTGAGAAAACGGCCCATGTGGTCGTTGCCGACGCGGGTCAACATGGCCGACTTCACGCCCAGTCGCGCCGTGCCAAAGGCGATGTTGGCGGACGAACCACCGAGGTATTTGGCGAAAGTGCTGACGTCTTCGAGACGCGCACCAATCTGCTGCGCGTAAAGGTCGACCCCCAGACGTCCAAGGCATACCACGTCCAACGAACGTCCACTGGCAAAACGAGTCTGGCCCATGCTGGCTCCTTTTATTTTTATAAGCCCGGCTTCAACGAAGCGTTGTATGTGGAATGCAGACTAGAACGCTCTCCCGTCAGGATCAATGATTTTTTCTAAATTATTTTCATGTGGAATATTTTTTCCAATTTACGCAAAGGGTGGCAGATCGTGCTAAACAGGAGCGACCGGAACATGAGCCACGGTAAACTCCGCCGTCGGTGTGCCATGCACCCACACGGTGGGAGCGAATTTATTCGCGATGCGATTTTCCGGCCGACACATAATTAGCGCCTGAGCAGGCCCTTCGCGAATGAATTCGCTCCCACAGAAAACCTGCTAAACCGGCCATTCGCGTTTCACATGAACGAGTCAGAGGATTCATCCGTATGCCCAGTCCCGACCAGCCGACCTTGCCCGAGACCGACGACGCCACGACGTCGCAGATCAGCGCACCGGAGACCGCCGACGCCCTGCTCAAGCTGATCACTGCGGAATACGAAAGCCTGCCCCGCCAGCTCAAGCGCATCGCCAGTTACATGAGCCAGCAGAGCGACCGGATCATGGTTGATCGCATCAGCGACATCGCGCGGGAATGCGAAGTGCATCCGTCGGCCATCGTTCGTTTCTCCCAGCGTTTCGGCTTCAGCGGCTTCAGCGAGATGCAGGCGCTGTTCCGCGAGGCGTACACCCACAAAGCCACGCCGGTGCAGAATTACCAGCAACGCATTCGCAGCATGATCGCCAACAAATCTCAGAAAGCCAGCGGCGGCGACCTGGCGCGAGAATGCGTAAACGCGACGCTTTCGGGGCTGGAACGGCTGGCGCTGGAACTGGACGACGAAGCCTTCGAAAAGGCGGTGGACCTGGTGGTCAACGCCGACAACATCTACGTGGTCGGCGTACGACGGTCCTTCGCGGTGGCGGATTATCTGGTCTACAACCTGCAACACACCAACAAGCGCATTCACCTGATCTCGGGCCTTGGCGGCAGCTATCGCGAGCAGATGCGCAGCGTGCGGGCAAACGATCTGGTGATCGCGATCAGTTTCACGCCTTATGGCAAGGAGACGCAGCATTGCCTGCGGATTGCGCAGCATCATCAGGCCAAGACGTTGATCATTACCGACAGCAACCTGTCGCCGCTGGCCAAGCGGGCGAATTCGGTGTTGTTGGTGAATGAGGGGAGTTCGTTTGCGTTCCGGTCGTTGAGTGCGACGTTGTGTTTGTGTCAGGCGCTTTTTATCGCGGTGGCGTACCGGTTGGAGTTGAAGGTGGATGAGATGTCGGAGCAGGTGGGGTTTGAGGATTAGCAATCCTGCTTAACGCGTTATCGACTTGGGTTTTCGGTGAATATCCAATGCTGCGGTAACGGCGACTTAGGGTTCCGCCCTTACGGCGGGTTCTGCCTAAGGGCAGAACCCGCCGTAAGGGCGGAACCGTAATCAGCCGTTACCGAAGCATCGGATCTACACACCACTCAAAAATCCTGTACAAAACCGACGAGCTGTACAACATAAACTGTAGCTTTTTGATATCACGTTTGTGATGATCTATGCACTGCAAAAGGAAACCGCAGCTGAGCATTGACCCATGCTCCATGGCCAAGGAACGGAACCCACCGTTGTTCCATTTGCCTGAGCCGCCATCATGTTTTTCGACTCGTCCAAGAACAAGACCATCCAGGACCTGCAACTGACCGTCGCTCACCAGGCCAGTCTGCTGGAAGCCATCAGCCGCTCCATGGCGAGCATCGAATTCGACCTCAATGGCGTCGTGCTCAGTGCCAACGACAATTTCTACAAAGCGATGCGCTATCGCCCCGAGCAGGTGATCGGCAAAGAACACCGCATGTTCTGCACCCCTGACTACGCCCGCAGCGCCGAATACACCCAGCTGTGGTCACGCCTGCGCAGTGGTGAATTCGTCTCGGCGACGTTCCAGCGTGTGGCGGGAGACGGCAGCACGGTTTGGCTGGAAGCCAGCTACAACCCGGTGCGTGACGCCAGTGGCAAGGTGGTCAAGGTCGTCAAATATGCGATGGACGTGACCGCGCGCATACAGGCCGAAAACGAATCGCGCAACAAACTGCAAGCCATTGACCGCGCCATGGCGGTGATCGAATTCGATCTGGACGGGCGCATTCTGTCGGCCAACGACAACCTGCTGCGCCTGATGGGCTACAGCCGTCAGGAGTTGATCGGCAAGAACCACAAGCAGCTCTGCCCTCCGGACCTGGTCAACAGTTCCGAGTATCAGGACTTCTGGCGCCGGCTGAATAAGGGCGAGTTTTTCAGCGACCAGTTCAAGCGCGTCGGCAAGCACGGCCAGACCCTGTGGCTCGAAGCCTCGTACAACCCGCTCTACGACGCCAGCGGCAAGCTGTGCAAGATCGTCAAGTTCGCCTCGGACGTCACGGCGCGCATCGAGAAGCACGAACAGGACGCCCACAGTGCCGCGCAGGCCTATCACATTTCGGTACAGACCCAGAAAGTCGCCGAGCAAGGCACGCAGGTGATCCAGCAGGCCGCCGGGGAAATGCGCCAGATCTCACAAAACATCGAGGACTCGTCGCGGATCATCGGCCAGTTGGGCGAACGCTCCGAACAGATCACGGCCATCGTCAACACCATCCACAGCATCGCCGATCAGACCAACCTCCTCGCGTTGAACGCCGCCATTGAAGCGGCGCGGGCGGGTGATCAGGGCCGAGGGTTTGCGGTGGTGGCCGATGAAGTGCGGCAACTGGCGGGGCGCACCAGTCGTTCGACGCAGGAAATTTCGGAGATGATCCAGTTAATTCAGACCGAAACACGACAGGCCATCGTCAGCATGGACAACACCCGCAGCAATGCGGCCAAGGGCGTGGACCTGGCGGATCAGGCCGGGTCGGCCATCGTGCAGATCAGCAATGGGACGAATGAAGCGGTGGATGCGGTGAGGATGTTTGCGGGTCGGGATTGATCGCAGAACATGGGGCTGCACTCAGCCCCTGTGGGAGCGAATTCATTCGCGAAGGGCGTCCAGGCGATGGAGATGTGTCGGCTGCTGCTCCTTAGCGAATGAATTCGCTCCCACAGGGCGCATCGCCGTTCCGACCAAACCGTCGCGCTCATTAAACCTTGCGCGCCTCGTTCTTGCTGCGCATCGCCTTGGCGCGTTTCTCCAGCACCAGATACACGATCAATGCCAGCATCAACGGAATCAGGAAATAGATCACCCTATACCCGATCAGCGCCGCCAGCAGTTGCCCCTTGCTGAACTGGTGCTGCATCAGGGTGATGAACACCGTCTCCAGCACTCCGAGCCCCGCAGGAATATGGGCGATGACCCCGGCGATGCTGCTGATCAGCAGAATCCCCAGCACGGCCGGGTAGAAGGCTTTTTCCGGCAGCAAAATGTAAATCAGCAGCGCCATCAGACCCCAGTTCAACGCGCCTAACAGCGCCTGTCGCAAGGCTTGATTCAGCGACGGCAGCACCAGTTGTTGCTTGCGAATGGTGAAGGTGCGCTTCCTGGAAAACCGGCACGCGGTGAAATAACCGAAGCACACCACCAGCAATACACAGCCGATCAGTTGCAGCGTGGTGTCGCCGATTTTCCAGCCGTCGGGCAGGTCGATGAAGCCGCCTGCGAAGACGACCCCCGCCAGCAGCATGTAGCCCAGCCAGTTGGTGATCAGGCTCAGGCTGAGAATCCGGGTGATGGTCGGCACGTCGAGCCCCAGCCGTGAATACAGGCGATAGCGCAGGGCGATCCCGCCGACCCACGAGCTCAGGTTGAGGTTGAACGCGTAGCAGACGAAAGTTACCGGCACGATCTGCGCAACCGACAGTTTGTGCTCGGTGTAGCGCCGGGCGAGTACGTCGAAGCCGCAATAGGTCAGGTAACTCCCCGTCGCCACCAGAAACCCCAACGCCAGGGTGCTGAGTTTGTACGACTCCAGCGCGTGGGCGACTTCGTTCCAGTCCAGGTTCTTCATCAACAGGAACAGCATCACCGGCACGGCGATGAAGAAGAACAGCGTGAGCCCGCGCTTGGCCCACGTCAGCCACGCCTTGTGTTTGCCTGCTGCCGCTGGTTTCTCGGCATGGGTCGATGCTTGCGTTACCCCGCTCATGACAATTTCTCCTGATCAGGCGACAGCTCGCCTTTGAGCACTTCGGCTTCGGGCAAGGCATCCGGCGCACGTACCGGTTTCAGGCGCGGCCCGTGTACCGGGAACAACCCGGCGATGGCCGGAAAATGCCGCAGAAAGTGAAAACTGAAGAAGATCATCGGCGCCCGCCACCACTGCCCTTTCGCCAAGCCCTTGAGGTTGGCCTGCTTGCTGTGAGTCGCTGCCAGTTCCTGCAAGTGTTCGTGCAGTTGCTGATTGAGCGCGGGATCGCGGATGAACAGGTTGGCTTCCAGATTCAGCGCCAGGCTCAGCGGGTCGAGGTTGCTGGAGCCCACGGTAGACCACTCCTGATCGATCAGAGCGACCTTGCCGTGCAGCGCCCGCTGTTTGTATTCGTGAATCACCACGCCTTCGCGCAGCAGCCAGGTATAGGTCAGGCGCGAACACATGCGCACGAACGGCATGTCCGGTTGACCTTGAAGCAGCAGCGTGACCTTGACCCCGCGCCGGGCGGCGTTGCGCAGTTCGCGCAGAAACCGATAGCTGGGGAAGAAATACGCGTTGGCGATGGTGATGCGCTGGGTCGCACTGCGCATGGCGAGCAGGTATTGCTCTTCGATGTCGGTGGTGTGGCGGCGGTTGTCCCGTTCGGCCATCAGCATGCGTGCGCTGCCTGCCCGCCGGGTGACAACCTTGAGCGGTGTGAACGTCTTGCGCACAGCCGGGCCGAGCATGTTCAGGGTCGAGCGGTAGATGTCCGCCACAATAGGCCCACGCACCAACACGGCGTAATCCTGCTTGGCGGTGATGCCGGTGTCGGCCATGTGATCGACGCTGTAATTGATACCGCCCATGAACGCCAGCTCGGCGTCGATCACCACCACCTTGCGGTGCAGGCGACGGAACAGGTTGGTGCGCATGCCCATGAGTTTCGGGCGCGGGTCAAACAGCTGAATTTGCACACCCGCCGAGATCATCGCCTGGACGAACGCCGTGCTCAGGTCGCTGGTGCCATAGTCGTCGACGGTGATCACCACCCGCACGCCCCGACTGGCCGCTTCGATCACCGCTTGCTGCAAGCCCTCGCCCACCCGGTCTTCGAAGATGATGAAGGTCTCGATCAGCACCTCTTTCTGCGCGGCACGAATGCACTCGAACACCCGGCCGAAGAAGTCTTCGCCGTTGATCAACAGCTCGGCAGAGTTACCGTCCTGCCACACGCCACATCGGTCACTGAATGGCTTCACAACGTCACCTCCACCGCCAGCGGCGCGTGATCGGAAAGGTGCGACCAAGGCCGATTCGACAGCACCCTGGGCGCGCGGATCTGCGCATTGCGCACGTAAATGCGGTCCAGCCGCAGCAGCGGGAAACGCGCTGGAAAACTTTTCGCCGGGGCGCCGAACGATTCGACGAAGACTTCGCGTAGTCCGGTCGGGACCAGCGCGGCATCGGCCTTTTGTCGCCAGTCGTTGAAGTCGCCGGCGATGATCACAGGGTCGTCCGGCGGCAGCCGTGTCACCAGATCGGCCAGCAGTTTGAGTTGCTGCTGGCGGTGCCCTTCCTTGAGGCCCAAGTGCACGCAAATTGCGTGGACCTCGCCGAAACGTGGCACGTCCAGCACGCAATGCAGCAGGCCGCGTTCTTCGGTGCCGAGGATCGAGATATCGAGGTTTTCGTGGCGGATAATCGGGTATTTCGACAGCAGCGCATTGCCGTGATGGCCGTGGGGATAGACCGCGTTACGCCCGTAGGCGAAGTCGTTCCACATGCTGTCGGCGAGGAATTCGTACTGCGACGTGGTCGGCCAGTTCTTGACCTTCTGCGCGTGGTTTTGCTGCTCGCCGTGGACTTCCTGGAGGAACACCACGTCCGCTGACACGCTGCGCACCGCGTCGCGCAACTCCGGCAGGATGAAACGGCGATTGAGAAAGCCAAAGCCCATGTGCATGTTCATGGTCAGCACGTTCAACGTGATCTCGGTTGACGCGGCCTGGCGTCGGCTGGCGATGTCTTCAGGGTTCAAGGCACGGGTCAAAACGTCACTCCTTGCAGATCGCCGGGGGCGACTTCCAGATCGGCGGTCAGCTCGAAACGTTCCAGCAAACTGTGGGCGTCATAGGGCGCGCGCACTTTGATGTCGTTGTCGAAGTAGCAATAGATGTCCCGGGATTTACGTGCCCGAGGGGCCTTGGGTTCGGCGAGGTGCGCGTCCTCGGGTTGCGAGCCGTGCTGCCACAGGTCGATCCGGTCGCCCCAGCGTTTCAGTGCCTTGGGCGTGTAGCCGCTGGCGTACAGCTGTTTGTCCCCGTGCAGCCTCAGGTAGACGAAATCGCAGGTCAGGTCTTCCAGATAGGGCCACTTGCCTGCGGTATCGGCGACCACCAGCGCCACTTTGTAGGTGCGCAGGAGCTTGATGAGTTCTGGGACAGCGAAGCTTTCATGGCGAATTTCAACGGCGTGGCGCAGGCGGGCTTTGGCGGGGATGTCGAGGTAACCGGGCTTCTCCATCCGCGCGGCACAGCCTTTGGCACAGGCCTTGGCGGCCTTGCCGTCGTGGGGCAATTGCTTGAGGAAGGCTTCGAATTTCTCTGCGTCGAATTTGAAACTGGGAGGAAATTGCCAGAGGATCGGGCCGAGTTTTTCCTTGAGCTGGAAAATGCCCGAGGCGAAAAAATTGGCGAGCGCTTCGTCGATGTCGTTCAGGCGTTTGACGTGGGTGATGTAGCGCGGCGCCTTGAGGCTGAACACGAAGCCCTTGGGGGTGTCGGCGTACCAGCGGGCATAAAGGTCCGGCGACTGCAGAGAATAGAACGAGCCATTGATTTCAATGCTGTTCACCGCTCTGGAGGCGAATTTGAGTTCGTTTTTCTGGGCCAGACCTACCGGGTAGAAATCCCCGCGCCACGGCACATAGCGCCAGCCCGATATGCCGATGCGGATATCGCTCATGCAAGTGCTCTCTGTGCTCGACCTCACGGCGGGTGCCGCGACGGCTCTGAACAAGAGATATGAAGCTTGAGAACCGGGCAGGTTCCGTGGTTTTTGTATGAGGCAGGCCGGTGCGCGCATAACGGTTGTCCTGGCACCGCCTCCGCCCGATGAGCGGAGGAACGGGCATGCCTTCTCCTACGGCCTTCGGGCAGAAGCAGAATGCGTCGGCCTCCAAGACTGTCAGCGCTTCAAACTGCCCCCACCGCCCGCTTCGCCTTTTCCTTGGCCCCGCAGACGTTCATCTGGCACCACCGCCGACGCCCGTTTTTGGAGGTATCCAGAAACAGCCAGTCACAATCCGGGGTCGCGCACACTTTCAATCGCGCCAGATCCGGCGACGTCAATAATCCCGCCGCCTGCACCGCCAGACGCCCGGTAAAGCCCGCGACCATGTCATCCAGGGTTTCGAGCGCCCGCCAGCGCCAGAGCACGCCCATCGGCGTTGACACCAGCGTCCGTTGCGCCGCTGTCTCGATCAGCATGACGTTCAGGGTTTCAAGCGCCGAGGCATCCGCCGCACGTCCCAGCGCCAGACCGAGGAACAAGCGATACAGCGACTCGCGCACGGCGATCAGGCCCTTGAAGGCGGTGACCGTATGCCAGGACGACGCCCCCACCACCTCCAGCAATCGCTGATGCTCATCCGGCTCGATCAGACCCGCGTGCCTGAACCAGTGCACGATGTCTTCGAGGTTCGACAGTTTGTCTACCACCTCCGTCAATGAGCTGCCAGGGCGCCGACCGTCGCAACTGTTCAGGTAGTCGAGCACACTCACGCCGCCGACCAACCGGATGGCGTTGATTTTCAACTGACCGATGGACATCGCCCGCCCCTGCCATTAATTGAGCAATCAATAATGGCAGAGATGGCCGCAGTCGCTGGCTTTTCTGACAGCCGTGACAGCAACGTCGCGCGTACGACCGTTTTTACGGCGTCGAGGCCCGGAGGGCTATAAACCGGAGGCTACAGCCCTTTCAGGCGCCCTTAACCACGCGTCAATCACGGCTGCCGCTTCGCACACCCCAAGCTGGTCGCTGCGAATGTGCACCTCTGGCCACACCGGCGCCTCGTACGCCGAATCGATCCCCGTAAAGCCTCGAATCTCACCCTGCCTCGCCCGTCGGTACAGGCCTTTTGGGTCACGTGCCTCTGCCACCGCCAACGGCACATCGACGAACACCTCGACGAAACGTTCGTTGCCGATGATCGAACGGGCGTGATGCCGAGACGCGCGGGAAGGCGAAATCAGCGCCACCAGCACCGTCAGCCCTGCATCTGCCATCAGCGCCGCGACTTCCGCGACCCGACGCACGTTTTCCTCCCGATCAAAGTCGGAAAAACCCAAGTCTCGACACAGCCCTGTGCGTACGCTATCGCCATCGAGAATGCAGGTGTTTAACCCGCGCGCCCGCAAGATCGGATTCAGATGGTCAGCCAGGGTGGATTTCCCCGCCGCCGACAGCCCGGTGAACCAGATCACACGCGGGCACGAGACGCCCGGGGAGATCGCGAACGAGCGAAACGGATAGGCGACCAAATGCGTGGCCGCAGGAAAAAAATGCTGGGGACTGTTCATGAGTTCGCCTCTCTGGCGTTTCAGGCGATGGCCTGGTGAATGATGAAGTCCGCGTACATCGGGTCGTAGACCCGCTTGAAATCACCGAAACTTTGCTGGATCGAGAAGCCTGCCGCCCTGAGTTCACTGCGCAACTGCGCTGGAAGAAGGGGAAACACCCGCAACTGATAGCGGGCGCCGTCGGCGAAGGTGTAGACGAACTCACACAGCGAGTCATGCAGCGCGCCAATGGTGACCTTCGCCGTCTTGCCGCAGTAGTAATACTGGCCGGATGACGTGAAGTGCCCGGCAAGGATGGCCTGAAAGTTTCGTTGATCGATCAGCAACATCCCCCCCGGCTTCAGCAGGCCGCGAAAGCGGCGCAGCGCCTCGATCCGTTGCTCACGGTCGAAGAGGTGGCAGAGCGAGCTGCCCAGGCACACCACGGCATCGAATGATCCAAGCCGATGCCTTCGTTGCAGACGATTCAGATCGGCCCAATCGCTCTGGTAGACCGGAATATGGATGTCGAGTCGTCCCAGGTTGGCCCGCGCCTGCTGAACCATGGTCGGGCTGCCGTCGCAGGCTGTGACTTCGAAACAGGCTTTGCGCAACTGGGCGGCGTGATAGCCGCTGCCCGTGGACGCGTCGAACACCCGGCAGGCCCCGGCGGCGAGCAACAGATCGGTGAAAAAATGCCCCTCACCTGCAGCGCGTTTGTCCCAATCGATCAATTCGTCCCAGCGGCTGACGAAATCGGCGTTGTATTGACGGGCGTAATCAGCGTCGGCCGTATCAGCCAACCTGACGGGTGAAGAGGCTTGGTTGAGTAACATGGCTGGCTCCCTGTTGGCGGATTTTATCGGCGAACGCCTGGTATTTACGGCCCAGTTCGCAGGCATGAGCCGCTGCGTCCTGCACCTTCATTTCGTGCGTGAAGTAGCCCAGCATCGTTTGCATGACGTGCATCTGCTCCCGGCCAAACTCGACGGAGCCATCCGCATGGATGATGTCGATGCCGTCCTGTTGCTGACCGATCTCGTTGAGTTTGATCGCGACCTCACGCTTGAGGCCGTACGGCAGGCCCAGCAAGACACGCCCCATGCCCACTTTCACCGGATACCCGCCCGGCAATCCGTCCGGACCTGGCGCATGAAGATGGGCCTCGTTGTCGGAAAACAGATTTTCGATCACCGAAACCGCCGACATGGCTGTCAGGTATTGCCCGTCGATCCCGCCGAGTCGCCGGAAGGTGTCGCACACGCAGCCGAAAATATCCCGGGTGCGGAAGTAACCGGTGTATTCCTTGTCGCCAATCCAGTACGTCAGGTCGAAACTGGCGTTCGGTGGCAGTCCACGACGTGGCACGTAGTGGCTGAAATAATGCTGACCCACGAGTTTGATCTTCACTTCCTGCGGTTCGCACCGGGCCAGTCGCGCAATGGCGCTACGGGTCGCCGGGACGAGGTTGGCGATGTTGCCAATCCCCACTGTTGGCGCCATGCCCACCTTGTACAGCACGGCGTTGACCGCATCGGGAAACGCCGCGTTGACGACCAGACTTTTCGGACACGCATGTTTCACGGCCCGCATCAAGGCGTAGGCCGGTGCAAGGTGCATGGGCAGCCAAGGCCCGAGTTGAGCCTGATCGAGGGCTTCGAACGTGGCCTTGGGCAATTGCGTGATGACCCGCCAGGACTGCAGCGACGCGCAGTTGAGGATGATGTCCGGCCTGATGCGCGCCAGGGTTTCTGCATTGCGCTCGATGTCCGATTCGATGAGGTCCATCTTCCAGCACTGAACGTGCGCCTGCACGTCCAGTTGCAGCGCGGCCAAACGGACCAGATTGCTCAGTCGTGTGACGTTTTCCGGGTCGCGACTGGCGACGTGAAATTCGAACTGATCGCGGGGCACGAGGATTTGCAGAATCTGCAGGCACAGATTCCCGCCACCGACAATAAGCAGCCTTTTTTTGCGTTGCATGATGGATCTCCAGAAGCGATTGCGTTGCGCCGGGACTAGCGCGGGTAGGCCCCGTTATCCACTGCGATGACTTTTCCCGTGAGATGGCGGCTTTGATCGGAAAGCAGAAACATGATCACGTCAGCGACGCCTTCGGGCTCGATGGGGTCCTTGAGAACTTCCTGACGCTCGTACTCTTTGCGGCGAGGCTCAGGAATGCGGTCGTGGATCGAGGTATTGCGGATCAGCGCGGGCGACACGGCGTTCACCCGAATCCGAGGGGCGAAATTCCAGGCATTGGCTTTCGTCAGCCCGATGACGCCTGCCTTGGTGGCGCCGTACAGCGCATCCATGCTGCCGACTTCACCAGCCACCGAGGTGATGTTGATGATGTTGCGGGTGTGTGGGGCGTGCACCTCTCGTTGTGCAAAGTCCTTGGACAGGTAGACCAACGACTTGAGGTTCACGGCCCAGATCTCATCGATTTCTTCATCGCTGTAGTCGTAGACACTTTTACCGTGATAGAGGCCAGCGTTGTTGATCAGCCCATAGAGCGCGCTGTGGTGCTGATACAGGTTGCCGATGAAGTGCTTGTAGACGTCAGGGAGCGAAAAATCGACGAGGTGGGTTTCCAGGTAATTCACTTGGATTTCATTCTGCAAACTGCGCAATCCCTCTCTGTCTTTGTCGGCGGCAATCACGTAATACCCCGCCTCCACGCAGGCCTTGGCGGTGGCTTTGCCGATGCCGTTCCCTGCGCCGGTGATGACGATCTTCTTCATGAAGGCTCCTGCTGCATGAACTGGTTCATGCGCTCATAAAACGGTCGGTGAATGCGGTAGTACGCCATCAGGTGCGGGTGGGTCTTGAGGGGGAGATCGTCGAACGTGTCAGGTGAAGCAACGATGCCACTGCTATGCTCAGCGGCCCGGTGCCAGCTACGCCACGCCATCCATTGCGGCGGGCAGGAGGGCTCCCAACTCAGGGCGTGCGGCAGAAATTCCAGCTGCAAGTGATCGCAGAGTTTGCGCACGGTGTGTTCCGGACGTTTCGCCAGATCATCGCCATTGACGACGTAGGGAATTTTTCCGGTGAGTTTGGTCACGCGGCAGAAGATGTCGTAGAGCGCACGATGACCGATGGCGTCCATGGGCATCTGCTCGAACATCGCGAAGTGCGACACGATGCTCCGGGCGGTCTCGCGGATGATGAACACGTGCTGCTGTTCCAACAGAAATTCGGCGTCGGCGCCCAACTCGTCCGGGCAGTGGTAGCACATGTCTTTGTGAAACACATGGCGCCGCTGGCGGGTCGAGCGCAGCAGTGCCTTGACGCCCTCATACGTGCGCGGTAATCCACAGTTCAGATCGTCATGGGGGATGGCGGACTGCTCATCGAAGGCGACGGAGGCGAAGGGTTCGTGAAACACCTCGAAATCACCCCGTTCGATAAACACCCGCTCCAACGCCGTTGAACGAGAGCGAGGGTGCGCCCAGAGCGCGATCATGCGATTCATGATGCACGCTCCATGGGCAATCGCATCGGCGCGCTGATTGACCGGGCACGAGGGGTGTACCCTGCAGCAATCCCTTTGACGAAAGCGAGCAACGTGTCCTCCCCTTCAGAGGCATATTGGCTCGCCGTGCGGAACGCCGGGTGCGCGGCGAACTGCCAGGGCGCCAGATCGCCTTCAAAGTACGCTTGATTGAAATAAGGAATCGCGATGAGTCGTTGCAACACGCGCTTTGGCATCTGCACCCATCCACCCGCTGGGGTAATCGGCTGCTTCTGCAGTTGACGGCGAATGAGGAACGCGATGATCTGCGGGGTCAGGGTGTAGAGGGTCGTATCGGCTCCCGTGCGTTGCAGGTGCCAGCAGTGTTCCCGGCCGCAGGCATCAATGTCGATTTTCAGGCTGCACAGCAGCAGGCGGGCGGGTGTCTGATGACGCCGCATCAATGCCTGTATGGCTTGATAAACCGCGATTTCCGCCCAGCGTCGGTCCGATGCAGTCAGCCGCAACCGTCGCCGCTCGGCCTGGTGCTCGAACTCGCTTTCAGCGCCGAGTCGACCGATCATGAAGCTGATCACGTACTGCGCGGAGTCGGTGTTGACGCCCCGAAGCCTGGCGCGCAGTTGACCCGCGTTAATGGCCTTGAGGCACGCCGCGACTTGAGAGACCGTGAAGCAGAACGTGTTGTTGATGGAACATCCCTGCGCCACCAAATCTTCAATGGCCTGATAGCCCTCCTCACTGCCAGGCACCTTGATCATGACGTTGGGTGCCAGAGCGGCCAATTGCAGCCCTCGTGCGACCATCGCATCAGCGATCATCCCCTGCGCACCGGGGATCTGCGCGGACAACCAGCCCTGCCGACGACGTGACGCGACCCAAAGCGGCTCCATTGTCGCGGCACCGAGGGTGATCACGTGGTCGTAGAGTTGGCGGGCCTTGTCGGCGTCGCTGAAACTGGCCGGTAATCCGGACAGAAAATCACGCCATCGCCGTGGCTCGCTCAAGACAGCCTGAGTAATTAAACAAGGGTTGGTAGTTGCGCCACTGATGCCGTTCAAGCCTGTAGCGAGTGCGTCCGGCATCCACTGTTCAATGACGGCGGACATGCTCGGGTATTTCATAAGCAGCGTGTGTTTAAACGCGATGTATACGGTTGGAGAAGCGTCCCACCACACTTCGGAATCCATATTTCTTAGTTTTAACAGGCGAACGAATTCAGGGACATCCATGATGTAGAGTCCTTTGTGCGATTTTTTGTGAGTCAACAAGAGGTCCCAAAGAATTCTGGGCAAAATGCCAGTCTATTCAGACTGATAGTCCGGGGCTTTGAACCGTCGGAGCTAAAGATGGATCCATGCGAATGCCCTGTCAAATCCGTTTTGATGGTTTTTTAATCACGAATGGTTATAAAAAACATCTGAAAACTCGTTAACAACTCAAAACTATTCAACCTCGATCTTTATATTCATTTGGATATCCCCGAACGAGGATGAAACTAAATAGCGTCAGGGTATTGATGGTACTTATCAGAACAGTCGCAACACGTCTTACTATTTATTGAACACTCTTAATGATGAGAAACCACTCAGTTAAAGATGACGCTCACTTAACGGAAGCGCAAAGTTTTACAAGGGGCTCTCGACGTATCGGTTTTAACGTTAATCCTGCCCGTCATGATGTTGCCTGAATCAACCCCGACTCGCGATATGCATCCGGCGCGGCGCGCAAATCGCACACAGGGCTTGAGGGTGAGCGAAACCTGCTGCCATCCTCACGTTCATAACGTCAAGCCCGGCAAAAAAAGCGGGGCAAAAAAGGCCTGGACCAAGGAGCCTGACCGTGAGCACACCTGCAAACACCGAGCGCTATAGCTACAAAGCCCGCTGGTTTCATTGGGCGATGGCCATTCTGATCGTGCTGGCTTACGCGCTGATCCTTAGCCGCAGTCAGTTTGCCCGAGGCACTGACCTGCGAACCTTTGTGGTGCAAACGCATTTCTGGGTGGGGATCGTGGTGCTGATCATGGCGTTCTTCAGGATCGCTGAACGTCATCGCCACACGCCACCGGGCATTACGCCGCCGCTCGAAGGTGCCCTTCGTCTGGCCGCCACGTTATCCCATTACGCGCTGTATGCGTTTCTGTTCATTCAACCGCTGCTGGGGCTCTTCACGGTGTTGCTGGAGCGCGGCGCCCTGCCCGTCCCGCTGACCTCGCTGGCCATCCCGGCACCGTTCGCCATTTCCAAGGAGACCGCCGAGACCCTCGAACACTTTCACGTCCTGCTGGGCACGATTTTCTACTACGTGATCGGCCTGCATGTCGTCGCCGCGATCTGGCACCACGTCGTGCGCAAGGACAACACCGTGCGGCGGATGGTGTAAGCCTGATTCACTCCCATCAACGAGGTGCTGCCGTCCCCTGTAGGCGCGAATTCATTCGCGAGACAGAGGTTCAGGCGATGCATGCATGTCGCCTGCTCGGGCCTCTCGCGAATGAATTCGCTCCTACAGTTCAGACCGCGTTCGACCCTAGCAGCGGGGCGCTGCCGAACCCTGTGGGCGCGAATTCATTCGCGAAGAGGGCGCTAGACTCGCACTCATCGTCAGCGCACATCGTCGCCAACGTCACTGGCCCTGATCCACCGTCCCGTCCACCGGGTCAGGCGGCACGGGGCCGTCCTGGCTGGTGTCGATGCTGACCACCACCGACATGCCCGGACGCAAGCGATCTACAGCGTCCTGATCGTTATCTACCGTGATGCGCACGGGTATCCGTTGGGCGATCTTCACGAAGTTGCCGGTGGCGTTGTCGGCCGGCAATAGGCTGAACTCAGACCCGGCAGCCGGCGAAATGCGCTGCACGCGGCCGCGCATTTTGCGGTTTTCCAATGCATCGACGGTGAAGCTCACCGGTTGTCCCAGGCGCACGTTGGCCATCTGTGTTTCTTTCATGTTGGCAATGATCCAGCGCGGCCGCGGCACCAGCGCCATCAGTTGCGCCCCGGCGTTCACATAAGCCCCCAGACGCGTACCAATCTGCCCCAATTGTCCGTCGCGGGGCGCCGTGATGCGCGTGTTGGTCAGGTCGATACGCGCCAGCTCGATGCTCGCTTCCGCGTTTTTCACCGAAGCCTCCAGCGAGCCTCGGTTGACGATCACCGTTTGCAAGTCCTGTCGCGAAATCTCCAGCGACGCCTTGGCCTCGGCCAGCGCGGCACGGGCCTGGGCGTCGGCGGCGCGGGTCACGTCCAGTTCGCTTTTCGACACCGAGCCGTCGCTGACCAGTGCCGAGTTGCGGCGCAGGTCGGCGGCCGCCTTGTCGCTCTGGGCCTGGGCACTCACCACACCGGCCTGACGCTGCAGGATCGTCGCTTCAGCACTGCGACGCTGTTGCAGGTTGTTGTCCAGCGCGGCCTTCTGAATCCCCAACTGCGCCAGCCCTTGATCGAGATGCTGCTGATAAATGCGATCGTCGATGCGCACCAACAAGTCGCCCTGCTTCACCCACTGAAAGTCCTGCACCGGCACTTCGTAGACGTAGCCACTCAACTGCGGCCCGATGATCGTGGTCTGCCCGCGCACCTGTGCGTTTTCAGTGCTTTCAATAGGGCTGCTGAACGGCGGCAGTTGCCAGGCGTACAGCACGATCAGCACGCCTGCCAGAGCGATGCCACCAAACAGAATGGACGACACCAGCCTGATCCTCGCTGACCGGGGCTGGCTGGTCGCGGGCATGACTGCCGGCGCCGGAGCAGGCCCGGGGGTTTGAGAGGAAGAGGCAGGGCCGGAAGGCTTTTCAGATTCTGTCATGAAGGTTGAGCGCCGGAAGGTTGTGCTGAAGGTTGTGCAGGGGTGAACGGTGCGACCGGCTCGGTGGTGATCCACAGCCAGGTGGCCCGCGCCGTGATCCAGATCGCCGTGAGGATGGCGATCAGCGCGATCAGCATGAACACGTCGTTATAGGCCAGGGTATTCGCCTCGCGCGTGGCGGCCGTGGCCAGTGCACGAATGCCTTGATTGGTGCGCGCCGAGGGGTCGGCAATCGCTGAGAGATAGGCCCCGCTGGAGCTTTGCAGGCGCGATTGCACCTGTGGATTGAGCAGCGTGACGTGCTCGACGATGTGCGCCGAATGAAATTTCTCACGCCAGACCTGAAACGTTCCCAGGAGCGCCGAGCCGATCAGGCTGCCAACGTTCTGGCATATCCCGAACATCACCGAAAAACTGACCATGTTGCGCGGGTTGCTGATCACCCCGCTGATCCCCAGCACCAGCGTCGGGCCAAGAAAAAAGGTGCCGCCAAACGCCAGCAGGAACTGGCTGAAATACATCTGCGGGCCTCGGGTCAAGCTCGTGGAAAAGCTGTCCATGATCGAGCCGACCGCCATCAGCGCCAGGGAGATGATCAGTGGCTTGAACAGGTGCTGCGGGTTAATGGTGAGGGCGCTGACCAAGAGGCCGGCAATGCTGCCGAGCAACATGAACAGGTACAGCGTGTGCAATTGCTCAGTGCCCTGATTCATCCCTTGCAGGAAACCCACGGCGCCGGTGGCCTGTTCAGATAACACGATGCGGGTCAGTAACACACCCAGGGCGAATCGGATGATCCGCCCGCTCCCCAGCCAGCGGGTGATCAGCAAGGGTCGGGTGCGGTTATGTTCGATGCACAACCCCGCCATGATGCTGGCGATGGAAAACGCCAGGGCCAGGCCGATCCAGGGTTCTTCGAGCCACCACTCGATGCGCCCCAGCGACAGCGCCGCACACAGCGCGGCAAAACCGGACGCGAGCAAGGCGAAGGTCAGAAAGTCGAGTTTTTCGAAGGTCTTGAAGCGATCCCCCGGCGGCAATTTGAGGATCAAGACGCAGCCCAGCGCCAACAGGCACATCCCCAGTTCGAACAGGTACAGCCCGCGCCATTCGGCGATCTGCAACAGGTCTTCCGAAACGAGACGCGCCAGCGGCGTCGCCAGTTGTGCCGTGCCGAGGCCGAGTACTAACGCCTTCATCCGCCATTTCTGCGGGAAGGCCTGGATCATGTAATACAGCCCCAACGAACTGAGCGCCGCGCCCACCATACCGTGGGCCGCACGCACAGCGACAGCGGACTCGATGTCGTTGACGAACAAATGGGCGAAAGTGACCAGCGCGTACAGCACCAGAAACACTTCGGTGAACGCCCGCAGACCGAACTGTTGACGAAACTTCACCAGCAGCAGATTCATCGAGACATTGGTCATGACGTACGCCGCAGGCAGCCAGGCAATTTCCGCTTGCGTCGCCCCCAGCGAACCCTGGAGGTATTGCAGGTTGGCGACCACCAATGCGTTCCCCAGCCCCCCGGTCAGCGCCACAATCACACCGACGATGGCGTACGCCCATCGCTTGGGATTCGAATGCAAAGGCGTGGACGGCGAGCCCGGTATTGTCGGCCGCTCATGGGGCGCCCAGTCGTGGGGGGTGTACTTGTCGTTCATCGAGCAGACCTGGTGAATGCAGTCCTGTGACCGTGGGCAGAACGATATTACTCACTCATGGACCGGATGCTGTGACGACTAGGTTGTTTTGCAGGTTTTTCGCGGCCGGGGGTGAGTGGGAGGAGAGTCTAGCTCCGAGGCGTCTCCTGCGCGCGGCAGAACCAAGACCGCACGCCCTTGGTATCAACACCACAAAAATCCGACCAACATACGGTTTGCCCCTGGTTTTATGCTATTACACTCCCCATCTTCCTCGGCACCCGAGCGTCCGACATTCGGGCTGCCGTTTAATCGGTCCAACAGGAGTCATTGCCATGAAAATCCCGGGTCCCGATCACCCCATCACTATCGCCCCGCTGCAAGGCCGCGTTACGGTTCAATTCAAAGGCGTGCGCGTGGCGCAAAGCGACAAGGCGCTGGAGCTGAAAGAAGCCAAATATCCGCCGGTGATTTATATCCCCCGTTCGGATATTTCGATTGAACATTACGTTAGAACCGAACATCGAACGCATTGCCCCTACAAGGGCGACGCCAACTATTTCAGCCTCAGCGCCAACGGCGAAACAGCGGAAAACGCCGTCTGGACCTATGAAGAGGCCTACCCATCGGTCAAGGAAATCGAGGGCCATGTCGCGTTCTACCCCGACAAGGTGACCCTGGAAATTCACTGAAACCGACGCCACTCTGCTCGAAGCGCTTGCGCTACACGACACCCGGAGAGAAACCGATGCGTCACTCACGCCAGCTACGCGAAACCCCCACCACGGACCCGCTGTGCAAGCGCTATCAGAGCGTTCGTGGTCGCACCGAACAGTTGGTCGCGCCGCTCAGTCCCGAAGACATGGTGGTGCAGTCGATGCCCGACGCCAGCCCGGCAAAATGGCACATGGCGCACACCACGTGGTTCTTCGAGACGTTTTTGCTCATTCCCAACGTGCCCGACTACACGCCGTTCGATCCGACGTTTGGTTACCTCTTCAACTCGTATTACGAAGCCGTGGGGCCGCGCCATCCGCGTCCGCAACGAGGTCTGATGACCCGGCCGGGCGTCGATCAGGTCAAGGCCTACCGCAAATACGTCGATGAGCACATGTCCACGCTGTTAATGGGCGGCCTGTCCGATGAGCTGTCGAGCCTGATCGAATTGGGCCTGGCCCACGAAGAGCAGCACCAGGAACTGTTGCTGATCGACATCCTGCACCTGTTCAGCCTGTCCTCGCTCAAACCCGCTTACGACCCGACCTGGCCGAAAGATGCCACGGGCCGTCGCGGCCAGTTCAAGCCGCTGAGCGCGGGGCTGACGCAGATTGGCCACAGCGGCGAAGGCTTTGCGTTCGACCACGAAGGTCCCCGCCACACCACCTATTTACAGTCTTTTGAAATCAGCGATCGGCTGGTCACCAACGGCGAATGGATGAGTTTCATCGCCGACGGCGGCTATCAAACCGCTGCGCTGTGGCTGTCCGAGGGCTGGACGCTGATTCAGGAACACGGCTGGACCGCGCCCTTCTATTGGCAACACGACGAAAACGGCTGGAAGCGCATGAGCCTGCGCGGCCTGGAAGACATCGACCCGGCCGCCCCGGTCACGCACATCAGCTATTACGAAGCCGCTGCGTTCGCGACCTGGGCCGACGCTCGCCTGCCCACCGAAGCGGAGTGGGAAGCCGCCGCGCGCGCCGGTCTGCTGGAGCAAGTGGATGACGTGGCCTGGCAGTGGACCCAGAGCGCCTACAGCGCCTACCCCGGCTTCAAGCCGTCGGCCGGTGCGGTGGGCGAGTACAACGGCAAATTCATGGTCAATCAGACGGTGTTGCGCGGCGGTGCCAGCGTCACCTCCCCCGATCATTGCCGCCTGACTTATCGCAACTTTTTCCCGACCGACAAACGCTGGGTCATCACAGGGTTGCGCCTGGCCCGCGACAGTCGCCAGCCGGGGGTGGTCAATCCGCAAGACAGCGAATTCGCCCATGACGTGATCGCCGGGTTGTCAGCGCCGAGCAAGACGCTTTCCCCCAAATACTTCTACGACGCGAAAGGCTCCGACCTGTTCGAGGCCATTTGCGAGACCGATGAGTATTACCCCACCAACGCCGAAACCGGCTTGTTGAAAGGGATTGCGGGCGAGATTGCAGCGTCGATTCCCGAAGGCGCTGCGTTGGTGGAGTTTGGCAGTGGCGCCAGCGAGAAAACCCGGCTGGTGCTGGATGCCGCGCCGCAGTTGGCGGTCTACGTGCCCATTGACATCAGCGCGACGGCGTTGAAAAAAGCCGCCAAGGCGCTACGCCAAACCTACCCGAATCTGGTGGTCGCGCCGCAGGTGGATGACTTCACCCGCGTCGTTAAACTGCCGCAGGAAGTCGAAGGCCTGACCCGCGTCGGTTTCTTTCCCGGCTCCACCATCGGGAATTTCACGCACGATGAAGCGGTAACGTTTTTGCGCGGTGCCCATCAGGTACTGGGCGAACACGCGCAGTTCATCGTCGGCGTGGACATGGTCAAGGACATCGACACGCTGGTGGCGGCTTACGACGATGCCAAGGGGGTGACGGCGCGTTTCAACCTGAATCTGCTGACCCGCATCAACCGCGAGCTGGGGGCTGATTTCGACGTCACTGCCTTCAAACACCTCGCGCTGTGGAACGCCGAGCGTTCGCGGATGGAAATGCATTTGGTGAGTCAGGTCGAGCAAGACGTGACCGTGGCGGGCCATCGCTTTCACTTCGCGGCGGGTGAGCGGCTGCACACCGAGAATTCACACAAATTCACGGTGGAGTCGTTTACCGGGCTGGCGGCGCGGGCGGGATGGGCGGTGAGTCAATACTGGATCAGCAACGCGCCGGAAATGGCGCTGTTCCGTTTGCACGCGTGATGCGGCACGGCTTGCCCGCGGTGGCGGTGGTGGTGTCGCTGCCGCTGGCACGCCGGACTGCTACAGAACCTGCGCAAGTCTTGAAGCCGTGCAAGGTCTCAACTGTGGGAGCGAATTCATTCGCGAAGGCGGCTGCACATCCGACACATTTCTATCGCATGCCCTTCCGTTCGTGAATGAACTCGCTCCCGTCCCGCACCTGGCTCTTCGTCGGACGCGGGATTGTCTGTTATGCCCTCCCCCGTCTTCGATTCTTCATTTCAATTGCAAAATGTGGCTGTTAGCATCCCGGTTGATTTTCACGGAGTGCGGCCTTCATCGGGTCGCTTGAACGAGCAAGAAGAACAAGAGCCACAGGGAGTCAGCGATGACGGCACAGGTAGTATCGGCCACGTCTTCAGGGCAGGAACCCGCCTGCTACACCGTTCTGTCCGAAGTACGCAATCACATCGGCCACATCACCCTCAACCGCCCGCAAGGGTTGAATGCCATCGATCTGGACATGGTCCGGCAACTGCAACACCAGCTCGACGCCTGGGCCAAGGACGATAAGGTGTACGCCGTCGTCCTGCGAGGCGCCGGAGAAAAAGCCTTCTGTGCGGGGGGCGATATCCGCTCGCTGTACGACAGCTACAAAAACAACCAGACCCACCACCAGACCTTCTTCGTCGAAGAGTACGCGCTCGACCTCACCCTCCATCACTACCGCAAACCCGTCATCGCCTTGATGGATGGCTTTGTGCTGGGCGGCGGCATGGGGCTGGCTCAGGGCGTTGATTTACGCGTGGTTACCGAACGCAGTCGTCTGGCGATGCCGGAAGTGGCGATCGGTTATTTTCCCGACGTCGGCGGCAGTTATTTCCTGCCTCGGGTGCCGGGTGAGCTCGGCGTCTACCTTGGCGTGACCGGCGTGCAGATTCAGGCCGCCGACGCGTTGTACTGCGGCCTCGCCGACTGGTACCTGCAAAGCGCCCGGCTGGCGGACCTCGACCGTCACCTCGACACGCTGAAGTGGACCCTCACCCCGCTCAAGGACCTGCAAGGCGCGCTGGCGAAAATCGCCGTCCAGCAATTACCCGAACCGCCGCTGGAAAAGCTGCGCCCAGCCATCGATCATTTCTTCGCCCTGCCAGACATTCCGAGCATTATCGAACAGTTGTTGGAAGTGACGGTGATCGACACCCACAGTTGGGCCGTGGACACCGCCAACCTGATGAAAACCCGTTCGCCACTCGCCATGGCCGTGACGCTGGAGCTGTTGCGCCGGGGCCGTCATCTGCCGCTGGACGCCTGCTTCGACCTGGAGCTGCATCTGGATCGTCAGTGGTTCGAACGGGGGGACCTGATCGAAGGCGTGCGCGCCTTGATCGTAGACAAAGACAAGAAACCGCACTGGAACCCGTCGAACGTCGAGGCGCTGGATGCCGAACACGTGGCGAGTTTTTTCAGCGGTCATGAGGCGTGACCCATGCAAGACCTTGAACTGACCGAAGAACAAATCATGATCCGCGACATGGCGCGCGAATTCGCCCGCAACGAAATCGCGCCCCACGCCCAAGCCTGGGAAAAAGCCGGCTGGATCGACGACGCGCTGGTGAGCAAGCTCGGCGAACTGGGCCTGTTGGGCATGATCGTCCCCGAGGAATGGGGCGGTACCTACATCGATTACGTCGCCTATGCGCTGGCAGTCGAAGAGATCTCCGCAGGTGACGCCGCCACCGGCACGTTGATGAGTGTGCACAGCTCGGTGGGTTGTGGCCCGGTGCTCAATTACGGCACCGAGGCGCAGAAGGAACAGTGGCTGGAGAAACTCGCCAGCGGCCAGGCCATCGGCTGTTTCTGCCTGACCGAACCGCACGCCGGTTCCGAAGCCCACAACCTGCGCACCCGCGCCGAACTGAAAGACGGCGAATGGGTGCTCAACGGCGCCAAGCAATTCGTCAGCAACGGCAAGCGCGCGCAGCTGGCGATTGTCTTCGCCGTGACCGACCCGGAGTTGGGCAAAAAAGGCCTGTCGGCGTTTCTGGTGCCCACCGACAACCCCGGTTACACCGTCGACCGCATGGAACACAAGATGGGCATCAAGGCCTCGGACACCTGCGCGGTGACCCTGAGCGACTGCCGCATTCCCGAAGCCAATCTGCTGGGCGAGCGCGGCAAGGGCCTCTCCATCGCTCTCGCCAACCTCGAAGGCGGGCGCATCGGCATCGCGGCTCAAGCATTGGGCGTCGCCCGTGCGGCCTTCGAAGCCGCATTGGCCTATGCCCGTGAGCGGGTGCAGTTCGACAAGCCGATCATTGAGCATCAGAGCATCGCCAATCTGCTCGCCGACATGCACACCCGCATCAACGCCGCACGCCTGATGGTCCTGCACGCCGCACGCTTGCGCACGGCAGGCAAGCCGTGTCTGTCAGAGGCGTCGCAAGCCAAACTGTTCGCCTCGGAGATGGCGGAGTGGGTCTGCTCCAAGGCGGTCCAGATTCACGGCGGCTACGGCTATCTCGAAGACTACCCGGTGGAGAAATACTACCGGGACGCCCGCATCACTCAGATCTACGAAGGCTCCAGCGAAATCCAGCGCTTGCTGATCGCGCGCGAACTTCGCCATTACGACCTGTAGCGCACCCTGCGGACGCCGGGCCTGTCAGGGGCTCGGCATCACAAAACTGCGACGCCCCAGCAATAGCACCAACAACGTCACCGAGTCGGCATTGCGCAAGATCAGCCGGCGGCGTACCGCTGCGTCGGACAGAAATACATCCCTGGCATCATCGAGGTCCGGGGCCCCCGTGATCCTCAGGATCGTTTCAAAACCCCGCCCGTCTTCCGGCTCGATGTCACGTTGCGTGCCTGCGTCGATCAGCGTGAACAACGCATCCCGATCGCTCAGGTGGGAAAGCCGCTTCGTATGTAGCCGCTCGACGCTGTCGCGAACCCGCGTGTTGTACGGTGTGTCATCGAGCAACAGGTCCGGGTACGGCGCCATGGATTCCAGGTACGCGATGTCGTGGGTATCGAGTGTCAAGTGAGACAGTTCGTGAATCAGGTTCGCGGCCCTGTGGTGCACGTCCACGGAGAACCCTTGCGCCAGCGCGGCGGGCGTGATGGCGAACGAAGGGGAAACGAAAAACTGCTCGGTGAGGTAGAGCCGCTGTTTCGGGTCTGTCTTGATGACGAACGCCGTGACCATTTCATGCCCGGGACGGGTGGAACCGATGACAAAGCGCTGCGACGAATACGGTGAGAGAGAGGCATCCATGATCGCGCTGTACAGCGTCTTGGCCGTATTCAACGTCTCGTCCAACAACGCCTTGTCCGGGACGGTGACGCCGAAATGATCGGCGATGATGCGCGTCACCTGCGGGTCCAGCGGTTGCCCGCTCTGATGCGGACTCAGGTTGTCGAGGCAGGTTTCAAGATACCACTTGGTCTTGAGATGAGCCTGCCCGATGCGTCGTGCGCGGTCCCGGTACAGCTGCCGGATCTCGGGCATCCCTCGGGCCTCAATCACCAGGATGTCCTGGGCGCTCTTATCGATCTTGCCCTCTTTCATCTTGGTGACCACCGCCCCGCCACCCCGCAGACGCAAGGTCAGGTCCAACTGCCAGCGCTGGTTGATGTCCATGATCAGCTTCGGCCCTGTCGTGCCGTCAGCACCGACGATGACCCAGTTGTTCTCCGCCTCGATGCGCCGGACCTGGTACACCCGGCCTTTCACCACGGCATAGGTTGCGCCATTCACGGTGTCGGTGAAGAGGTTGAGCAAGTGGTCGTGACGCAGATCGGCGAGGGCTATACCCCGCGCCTCCAGCCCTTTAAGGCGCAGCTTCTGCCCGGCATCCAGTGCGGTGTTGCGCCAGGAAAACGCCGACGGCAGGGCCTCTTGATCCTCGGTGAGACCGTCGCCGCCGAGCCGATCATCGGGAACCTGTTCCTGAAAGGATTGCTCTCGGGCCGTCACCATCACACCGAGTGCCGCGGAAAACTCCGAAAACGCTTCGCCCCAATGCCGACCGGACGCCGAAGCGGCCGACGCGCGCAGCAACGTCTGGCCTTGCCACAACGTGACCATGGCGGACAGTTTGCTGGGCAGCAGGCTTACCAGTTGCTCGAACCCGAGCGTCGCCAGAAAGGTTCGGCCTGCCTGATCCTCCTGCTCATTGGTCACGGTGTTCGCGACGCTCAGCTCCAGCAACAGCTTGACCGCGCCGTTGAACAGGTACTGCACCGCATTGCCCTTGACCTCGCTGACGTCCACGGTCACCGGCCCTGGTGCGCGGAAGGGCAAATCGCCCAGCCCTTCCACCGAAAACGGCAAGTGCGGCTCGATGAAGCCTCCATGGTCATAACGACGATGTACGCCGGGCTCCACCCGCGCCAGCAACAACTGCTGGAGCGAGGCGTCGGTGCGAATGGCCTCGTGTAATGCGGACAGGCTGGCGTACTCGCGAAACGTGAACGTTGAATCATGCATGGCGTACAGCACGTGCACGCCCGACTCATCGCCCCCTGCGCCGATCAGATACACCCCGCTCACAGGGTCAGGGGTCATGCCCGCGTCGGCCACCAATCGCAACGGACTGATCATCGCCCGCACGCCATGGATGGGTTCTCGCGCCAGGCCATCGGGCATGTCCAGCACGCCCACCACCAGGTCAAACGCGGCCGGACTGAGTTCTCCCTTGAGTTTCTGCGCCAACGCCACCGCCATCAGCATCGGCGGCAATTGATTGACGAACAGTTGGTTACGCGCCTCGTACAAGGCATCGGTGGGGGTAAGGGCCTCACGTAGCAGGGCCACGTAACCCGCGCCGATGTTCAAACGCCGGACCAACTGACGCACATAGTTCACGGTCATCGTCTCAGCAGCCTGCGGGTACACCTCCGACGTCACGCTCAAAATGGCGCTCTGATGATTGGCGAAGCGATTGATCGCGTACTCGGTCAGGGATTCGGTGTGCGTGATCGTCGCGGCGGGCACGCCTGACGGGAGCTCGCCCGTGGGCGGAAAAGCACTCACGAAATCACGGGAGGTGATCGTGATGTCGTCCGGTTTAAAGCCCAGGCCGGGAAAATCGGCTTCCAGCCTCGCACGCAATTGGCCGCGTGCGTAGCCGTGCAGCGAGGACACGCCAATCAGGAAATCCTTGCCGCCGTCGGTGGCCTCGTAATAGCGCTTGAGCAAATCGCAATACAACCCCAGGTCGGCAATGGACGCCTCGCTCAACCAAGGGGGCAGCAGCGCTTCGAAGAGGCTGGTTTCGATCCTTACGGACAACCCGTCGATGAGGCTGCACAGGGATGCGTCGGTGTCACAGTGACCGGCGAGCTGGCTGAACAGTTGCGCGTCGAATCGGCAACGTCGGGCGCGCAGACACAGCTGACGCACGTCTTGCAATTGGCGTTGCAACACCCCCTCTTGCAAGGCGTCAAGGGCGTTCCCGTCGATCCGATCCAGCCGAACCCGTACTGGGCTGTCTGGCCCTTGCGCCAGATGACGCTCCAGGCGCACGCGGTCGCGTTCGCTCAACAGCTGCAACCAATCATCGCGCTCCGCGCCGGCCAGCTTGCTCTGGAGCATGCGTTGCAAACGTGCGCCCGACCTGAACGAGCGCCAGCCAGTCAGGCTCGACCAGAACACCAGCGAGCGGGCCTGCGGCTGCGGCGACTGAAGCACCATCGCGTCGCATAACCTGACGCTGGAGGCGTCGCCATACGTCAGCCAGACCTCGAACGCTTCCGCAGCTTCAGGATGGGACGCCGAACGCACCGTGTGGGCGGGTTGATCCAGCATCTGGCGGATCAGGTCTCCGGACGGGGCATCGATCCATTTCTGCCGCGTAGCCAAGGCTGCATACAGTCGCATGGCGTCCTCGCGCAACTTCAGCGCTTCGCGTTCGGGCTGCAAAGGACGATCACCGTGCCGCTGCCCTTCTCGTCGCGACGCCTCGAATTGACGAATGTACCCCTCGACGAAGTCAGGCGTGAGGGTGCGCAACAGGTGTTCGACCAACGCCACCGGGAACTGCCCGGGAGCTGTCGGGTTGTCCACCCTCACGCGCGCGTCCGCCGGAAGCTCTGGGCCGCAACGCCCCGTCACCCGCTCCAGCAACAATGACATCAGGTCCAGCGTCTCAATGTCCTGTGTCGCGACGGTGGGCGCTGTTGACACACTCGCCAGATCAGTACGCTGCCACTGGATGTGGACATTCGACGCATTCAGACGCCCCTGGCTCCACACGCACAGGTAACGCTGCAGCGCCTGTTCCGCATAGGCCTGCAACGTGTTGTCGAGCTGCCGCAGTTCGGTGGTACGCCGGTCAAAGTCACGGGTGAGGTCTCGCCATGAGGGCACGGACACGATAGCGGTCGCCTCGGCAAGCGGCGCCAACGCCGGACTGTTCTCTTCGTGCGTAGGGGAGACGGAAGCGGACGGCAGTGTGGAGGAAGCGGGCCGCTGCCAGACGGACATGAAGGCGAACGGCGCCTGCCGACGCCAGCGCCCCGCACTGAAACACAATTGGCGTGGGTCCAGCAGTTGGCGAATATCCAGTGCGTCGTCGATCATCGCAGCCTGTTTTTCCGACCGCTGAGGCAGGGTCAAGGCGTACATCAGGTTGCGCGCCTGCAGGGCGAGAATCGAATCGATCAGTAGCTCACAGGGCCGGGTCTGGAGTTCGGCGAAACCGATCCGCACCTCGCCCTCGCGCTGCAACATGACATGTTCGGAGAGGGCCAGTGCGTAAGCGGCCTGGGCCCTCCCTTCCGGGGTCGCAAAATACGCGGTCAGCGCGACGGTGTCGGCGAAGCTGTGCCATTGGTGATCGGGGGAATACCAGAACAGCGCCCCCTCGGCACCGGCCGTTGGCTTGAGCACAAAGGTGCCCGCCAATGAACAGGCCGCACTGTCCCCGACCCTGAGCGCCAGCCGATAGCAGCGTAAATGGCTGTCGAACGTCCCCTGCCCCGGCAACAGGTGCAGCACGGCACACAGCGCCTTCCGGACTTCCGGGGTCAACAGGCCAGCCCCCTCTCGGCGATATACCCGGTCACGCAGGCTGTTTTCGAACGCCTCAATGGCCAAATCCCTGTGTGTAGATGCACCCTCCACCGTGCGCCAGAACGACGCGAGCCGCGTGCTGCACCGGCGGGATACCTCAGCAAGCGTCTCGGCGGTTGAACCTGTCGAGTCATCCAGCCATCCGGGCGTCTGTTTCAACCGCGCCGTCAGCGTTCCGACGCGCTCGGCCTGATGATCGACGAGGGCGAGCATTTGCGCTTCGAACGGATTACCGTAGATTTTTTCGTATTCGAAGATCGCGGCCTCATCGCCTGCGGCATAACGGTTGCGCAACGCGGTCAGCAGGCTGCTGCGGTCGGCGAACACTTCGAGGCCCAGGCCCAGGGTATACAGATAAACTTCAGAAACGTCGGTCAGCTCATGGCTGAGCAACAGCGCGCCCGACAGCTCGGCATGTCGGTGCAACGGGTTGGCGGCGATCAGGCGATCGATCCGCACAGGGTCGAGATCGTCGGCACGCTGCGGGCGGATCAACGCCTGGAGCCAGTGGCACTCGACGGCACTCAAGCGAGCGTCGTGCAGCGCATCTTCCAGTTCGTCAACGTAACGCTGTCGCAGGTTGGCCGTATGGAAATAAGGGAAGGACGGGGTAGACATGAAAGCTCCTTTTTGGCGTGGCCACCCCGGCCCGGCGTACATCCGGGTCAGGGCAGCAATGTCAGGAGCGTAGGGAGAAATCCTCGGTGCGCTGCGTTACATAACGCTGTACACCGAGGCGGTTTTTCCGGATTGACTGAGGGCCGGGCCAAGCGCCGGTTCAGCCCGGTCTTGCCCTTCTCAAGGGTTCAATGCCGTGTAGTTGCGTCGCCCCAGGCGCAGGATCATCAAGCCAACGGAATCCGCATTCTTGAGCATGACCTGACTGCGTTTGTCGACATCGGCCAGAAAGACCGTCCGGGCCTCGTCAAGGGTCTTCGCGCCTGTGATCCGCAAGATGCTCGAATACCCCAGCGCATCGTCGCGACGTACATCCCGCCAGTGACCGTCCTCTTCCTGCGTGAACAAATCCTTTTGGGGAGTGCGATGCGAAAGCCGATAGTCCTGCATGCGTTCGATCTGCGCCCGCATGCGCACATTGGCTGCCGTGTCCTCCCTGAGCAAGTCAGGGTAAGGCGCGTTGGACTCCAGGTACGCGATGTCCTTGGTATCGAGCACCCAGTGCGACAACTCATGGATCAAGGTCGATGCCTGGAAATGCGGGGTTGTCTCGAAGCCCTCAAGCGCGGCGGCGGGTTTGAGCCGGAAACGCGGCGGGCGGAAGAAACGGTCCGTGAGAAACACCCGGTGCTGAGGGTCCATCGGAATGATGAACGCGGTCACATGGCCGCGCCCTGGCCGGTTGGTCCCGATCACAAAGCGGGTTGACGAGAATGGCGACAACGAGGGGTCCATCACCCCGTCCAGCAGCGCCTTGACGGCCACCTGCACCCGCGTCAACAGGGCCTGATCGGGGCTGGCCGTTCCGAAGAACTCGCCGACGATGCCTGCAACGCGCGGGTCGAGCGTACCGTCCGCCTGACGGGCATTGAGGTTGTCGAGACAATTTTCCAGGTATTGCCTGGCGAGCGAATGGGCCTCGGCGATGCGCCTGGCACGGTAACGGTAGGCTTGACGGATCTCGGCCATGCCGCTGGCCTCGATCACCATGCCGCTCTCGGCGCTGGCGGTGGAGGCGGTGTCAAGAAAGCGGGTGACGGCGCCCCCGCCGCCTCTGAGGCGCAGGTCCAGATCCAACTGCCAGCGCTGGTTGCTGTCCAGTACGATTTTCGGTCCCGGCGCGTTGTCTGAACCGACGATCATCCACTCGCCCCGTTCAGCCAACCGTTTGACTTGATAAACACGGCCGGCCACGACGGAATAAGGCGTTTCATCCTCCCTATCGAAATACAGGTTGAGCAATTCGTCGTGACGCATTTCATTCAGCGCGACGTTTTGCGCCTCCAGCCCTTGAAGCCTGACGCGTTGTTCCGGGGTCAGGGTCGTCCGGCCCCAGGAAAAAGACGAAGTGGCCGCCTCTTCCTCCGCGACTTCTGCCAACGGAGCCGCTGCGCCACCTTGAGGAGGTTCCTCCAGTGACTGTTGCCGAGCCGTCACCATCAGTCCCAGTGCCGAGGTAAACTCCGACAACGCCTTCCCCCACCGATGCCGAGAAGCTGACACCGCAGAATTCCGGAACAGCGTGTGGCTCTGCCAGAGGGTGACCAGTGAAGCCAACTTGCTGGGGAGCAGCGTGAGGGCCTGACTGAGCGCCAGTGTGGCCAAAAACCTGCGACCTGCATCATCGGCCTGGGCGTTGGTCACCGAATTGGACGTGCCCATCGCCACCAGCAGGTCCAGCGTGCCAGCGAACAACGTTTGCAACGCGTTACCTTTGATTTCGGCAATGTTCAGCGTGACAGGCCCAGGCGCGCGCACCGGCAGTTCATTGAAGGCTTCAGTCGAAAACGGCAGATGCGGCTCGATGAAACCGCCGTGGGCGTAGCGGCGATGCACGTCCGGCGCCAAGCGCTCCAGCAGCAATCGCTGGAGGGATGCGTCCGTACGAATGGCGTTCAGCAGCGCCTCGCGATTGGCGTATTCACGGAACACGAACGCTTCGTGATAAACCGCATATAGCACCACAGGCCCGGCATCGGGTGCCGTCGGGCAGATTAGATAGACCCCGGTAACCGGATCGGGGGTCATGCCTTCGTCTGCCACCAACTGCAACTGGCTCAAGATGACCCACGTGCCGTCGATCGGTTCGCGGGCGATGCCGTCGGGCATGTCCAGCACGCGGGCGATGAATTCATAGGCAGTGGCGCTGAGCTTATCCTGGACCTTGTCCGGCAGCGCGACCGACATCAATGCCGAAGGCAACTGGCCAATGAACAGGCGCTGGCGCGCGGCATAGTGAGGCTCGGTGGGATTGAACGCATTGCGCAGCAAGGTGGTGTAGGCCGCGCCTACGTCCACGGACCTGACCAGCGAACGCAGGTAATCGGGCGTCAGCGCTGCGCCACGGTGAGACGGTCCGGTGTAATGCACACTGAGCGCCGCGTCCTGAGCATCGACGAAGCGGTTGATCGCATAGTCGATCAGGGACTCAGTGCGCACCTCAGTGGCGGCAGGCACCCCCGAAGGCAATTCACCGGTGGCGGGTAACGCCGTGACGTAGCGTCGCGACGTGACCGTGATCTTATCCGGGTCGAATGCCTCGGCGGGAAAATCCCGCTTCAAGGTTTCGGTCAGTCGTTGTCGCGCCAGATCCTGCAAGCTCGGGATGCCAAACAGGAAATCCCTGCCGTCGTCGCTGTTCTGGTAATAGCGTTTGAAGATGTTGTAGTAATCCACCAGTTCGGCGATCGACGCCTCGCTCACCCATGACGGCAGCATCGCTTCGAAAATGCTGTTGTCGATTCTCACCGACAGGCCGTCTAGCGACCCGATCAGCAGATCATCCAGTTCCGTCGCGCTCGCCAGACGCGTGAACAGGCCGGCCTCGAAACGGCAACGTCGTGCTCGCCTGCACAACAGCTGCAGGTTTTGGTGCTGGCGGGTCATCATGCGGTCTTGCAACGCTCGCGACGAGTGACCGTCCAGACGCGTCAGCTCAATTCGGAAATCGCTGTCCGTCGCGTTCGATAGCTTCGCCTGTAACGCACGACGATCCTCTTCACTCAGAAGCTGCAACCAGCGCTCACGATCGTTTTGGACGTTGTACCGCACGGTGGCTTCCATGCGTTCGATCGACGCGAACTGACGCCAGCCGATCTCGCACGACCACAACAGCACCGGACTGTCGGGGTTCAGAGGCTGCCGGAGCACCAGCGTATCGCACAAAGAAGCCGCCGGTTGATCACCATGAGCGAACGACACCGAGTACGCTTCCGTCACAGGAACGCCCAACGCAAGACGCAGACCACGAATCGGGCGATCCAGCACCTGCCGAACCAGGGTCACCGCGGTGCTGTCGATCCTGGCTTGACGCTTGGCCAGAGACAAGTCCAGGCGAATCGCATCATCGCGAGTGCTTAGCGCAACCTGGTACGGCGTCGAGTGTTGATCATCTTTGCGCTGCACACCGAGCCTGGACTGTTCGAAGGCCTCGACGTATCGCTGATCGAACGCCCTAAGCCCTTCGGTGAGCAAGTGATTGATCAGGTCGGTTTCCAGCGCCCCCATCGAGACCATCGCATCGACCTTGAGACGGGTACTGCGGTGCATCGCCGCGGAGCGGTGGCCACTCACGCATTCAAGCAGCAACGAAACCAGGTCCAGCGTGACCACATGCAGTGATTCACTGACCGATACGCTGTGCCCTTCCACATCGGAGATGTCCGCCGGTCCCGATTCCAGCCACTGAGCCTTGAACGATTGCGCAGGCAGGTAGCCGTCGAACAGCACGCACAGATACCGCTGCAGCGTATGACTGGCCGACTGGATCAGCACATTGTCCAGCTGTTGCAGGCGCCCGGCCCGCGCGTCGAAAGCCTGGGCATACTCGACCCAAGAGGCCCTCAGGGAGCGCACGGGGACGGGCGTTTCGTCTTCTTTATCAGCAGGCTCTGGCGCGGGCTCGGTCAGTTCGCCGGCCGGGACAGGTTCGGATGAGTTGACCGCTTCGCTCACCCGAGCGACAGGCTCCGGGGCCGCTTCGATGACCGGCACGATCATCGGTTCGGCCGGCACCGTTGCCGCTTCGCGCTTAAGCCACGTTTGAGTGAAATCGGTCGAACTGCCCTCACGCCAGCGCCCCGACCCGAACGCTAATTGCCGAGGGTCGAGCAAGCCCCGCACGTCCAGCGCATCATCGAGCATCGCCGTCAGTTGCTCCGAGGCGCAAGGCAGGCTCATGGCGAACGCTAGGTTGCGTGCCTGCAAGGCGATGATCGAGTCGACACGTTCAGCGCACAACGGCGTCAGGATTTCTTCCAGCTCGATCTCCAACGCCCCTGCCCTGTCGAGGACCGCTTGATCGGCCAACGCCAGGGCTGGTCGCAGCCGATCCCGCCCGGCCGCCGTGGACAGGAACCCGGTCAATGTTGCCAGGTCGGCAAAATGCAGCAGCCGATGATCGGGAGAGAACCAGAGAATTTGCCCCTCGGCTCCGTTTGCGGGCTTGACCAGAAAGGTTGCGGCCAACGGTGAGGCGGGGCCGTCTCCTGCCTTGAGCGACAATCGATGGCAGCGAAGATCACCGCCTACCGTTCCTGACGGCAGTTGCAACACCGGCAGCAGCGCATTGAGTGTGTCCACGTGCAAGGTGCCATCGTTACGGTGGTCATACAGTTCGCGGCGCAAGCTAGCGACGAACCCCTCGATGGCCAGGGCGCGTCGAGTGGTCGGGCCGGACACCGTCGCACGCCAGTAGGCCGTCAGCAATTCACGATGGCACGCCTCCAGCCCGGCGTGGGCCGCCGTGAAAGCCTGATGGAACAGCGCGCTGTCCGCCGTCGTCGCCAGCAGTCCCCGCGTGTCGAGGAACCGACGCTCATAGCCGACGTCCAGCGTGACCTTGCAGCTGTCGTCGAATGCCGCTTGCGCCAAGGTCTGAACCACCAGGTCTGGCTCGGCATCGCCGTCGTCGATGGGCGTGATCTGCAACACATGCGTCACCGGGTCGAGGGGCATGTGCGGCAGCAAGCGTTGCAGCTCCCGGCTCAGCGATGCAGTGGAGGCCTCCAGCAGCGAGGGGATCTGACTCAATTGCGTCGTCAGTTGCCCGACCGCCTCCACCTGCTGATCGACGATAGCCAGCATTTGCGCCCTGAACGGGTCGCCTTCGATCTTTTCGTACTCGAACAGGGTGTCGGCGCCGCCGGCGAAACGTTCACGCAGGAGGGCCAGCAGCGCACGGCGATCCTCGAAGGCTTCGACGCCGTTCGCCAGGCTGAACAGATACACATGGGGATCGTCGGTCTGGCCATGGCTGAGCATCAACGTCGCGGTCAGCTCGAAGGGCCGTTGGGTGCCATCGCTGAACACCAGCCGATCCACCCTCAGCGGATCAAGGTCGCCCTCGTCGGGATCGTGGGCCAGGCATTGCAGCCATACGCGCTCGTCGGCCGTCAGGCGACGTGCTTGCGCAGCGTCATCCAGGCCATCGAGAAAGCGCTGCCTGAGCGAAGCCCGGTGGAAATAGTTGACGGTATTAATAGACATGAAAGCTCCTTTTCACGAAATGCCCAGGCCGGTGTTCACCGGCCATGGGCCACATGCCAAGGAGCGTAGGGAGAAACCTCGCACGCCCTGCGCTACATAATGTTGTGCACGCAGGCGGATATCTCAGATTCACTGACGCCAGCGCGGGCGAGCCGATCGCTACAGGGCCAGCGCAAAAAACGCCTGGATCAATCGCAGTTCCCGTCGCCGGGCCAGGCAACTGATGAAATGCTGATTCACCAATCCCTCCCCCACCAGCGGCACCGCCACCACGCGCGGGTCGTGGCTGACTTCGACCGACGACACGATGCCGATGCCAAGGTCCGCCGCCACCGCTTCCGTCACCGCCTCACGACTGTCCAGCTCCAGTAACACCCGTGGATTGACCTCGACCAAAGCGCACGCCGCATCGAAGGTCTTGCGGGTCACCGAGGTCGATTCGCGCAGCACCATGATCCGCCGATCCAGACGCCCAACCGCGATCTCGATCTCATTCGCCCATTCATGCCCGACCGGCAATAACGCGCAGATCCGCGACTGGGTCAGGTTCTCCACATGCAAGCCCTTGCGCGATTCCACCTCGGTCAACACCGCCACATCGGCATGTTCCGAAACCAGCGCGGCCAAGGTGTCCTGAGCATTGCCCAAGCGCAGATTGACCGTGATCCCCGGAAATTTCGCCCGCAGCCGAGCCAACATGGGCATCACCAAGTGCGGCCCATCCGCCACAACTTCCAGACGCCCCGTCAACAATTCACGATGGGCCTCCAACAGCGCTTCGGCTTCCTCGGCCATGCCGAACATCGCACGGGTGATCGCCGCGAGTTTCACCCCCTCTTCCGTCAATTCGACCCGCCGCGCCGTGCGCCGCAGCAGGGTGATCTGGTAGCGATCTTCCAGCGCCTTCACGTGCCCGGTCACAGCAGGCTGGCTGATGAACAGGCGCGCGGCTGCGCGGGTGAAGCTGCCTTCGCGGGCCACGGCGTCGAAGGCGCGCAGTTGAAAGAGGTTCATGAATCGGCCTGACTTATAGTTCGGATAACAACAAGCAATTTGATTGATAGCCGTCCGATCGTCAACGTAGCCCCATCACGTCCTGACACTGCGAGGCCCCATCATGAGCAACACCGCACCCATTTTGCTGACACCCGGCCCGTTGACCACGTCCGCCCGCACCCGGCAAGCAATGATGGTCGATTTGGGTTCGTGGGACGAACGCTTTAATGCCCTGACCGCCAACGTCTGTTCGCAATTGCTGGACATCCTCAACGGCCACGGCACCCATCGCTGCGTACCGCTTCAGGGCAGTGGCACCTTCGCCGTCGAAGCCGCCATCGGTACGCTCGTGCCTCGCGATGGCAAGGTGCTGGTGCTGATCAACGGCGCGTACGGCAAACGACTGGCAAAGATTTGCGACGTGCTGGGCCGAGCGTTTTGCACCTTCGAAACCCCGGAAGACCAGCCCACCACGGCCGCCGATGTCGAAGCGATGTTGCGAGCTGATTCACGTATCACCCATGTCGCGCTGATTCATTGCGAAACCAGCACCGGCATCCTCAACCCGCTGCCGGCGATTGCGGAGGTCGTCGCTCACCACGGCAAACGGCTGATCATCGATGCCATGAGTTCATTCGGCGCGCTGCCAGTGGACGCCGCTGCAATCCCGTTCGACGCGTTGATAGCCGCTTCGGGCAAATGCCTGGAGGGCGTGCCGGGGATGGGCTTCGTCTTTGTCCGCGACGAAACGCTGGATGCCGCAGCGGGCCATTCGCCCTCGCTGGCGCTGGACTTGCACGACCAGTACGCCTACATGGCCAAGACCGGGCAATGGCGTTTCACCCCGCCAACCCACGTGGTCGCGGCGCTGCACGAAGCCCTGCTGCAATACCGGGAAGAAGGCGGCCTGCCCGCGCGCAATGCTCGCTACACCGCCAACTGCAAAACGCTGCTGGACGGCATGGCCAGACTGGGCCTGCGCAGTTTTCTCGCGGCCGACATCCAGGCACCGATCATCGCCACGTTCCACGCCCCACGCGATGCCCGTTATCAATTCAAGGATTTCTACGAGCGGGTCAAGGCCAAGGGTTTCATCCTTTATCCGGGCAAGCTGACCCAGGTCGAGACCTTTCGCGTCGGCTGCATCGGCGACGTGGACGCCCGAGGTATGCAGGCTGCCGTCGATGCCATCGGCGACGTGCTGCGGGAAATGGAGGTGCTGGACATCTGAGCCTCACTCCTTTGTTTTTAACCCTGAATTCGCCACGACGTTAAGGATTGACCGATGAACTATAAGCACCCTACTCACCTGCAAGCGGCGATTCTGGACTGGGCAGGCACCGTCGTCGATTTCGGTTCATTCGCCCCGACGCAGATTTTCGTCGAGGCCTTTGCCGAGTTCGAGGTGCAAGTCTCCATCGAAGAAGCCCGCGGCCCCATGGGCATGGGCAAGTGGGACCACATTCGGACGCTGTGCGATCAATCACCGATTGCCGAGCGTTACCGCAAGGTGTTCGGCCGCGTGCCCACAGACGAGGACGTGACGGCGATCTATGAACGCTTCATGCCGTTGCAAATCGAAAAAATCGCCGAGCACTCGGCACTGATCCCCGGCGCGTTGGACACCCTCACCCGTCTGCGCCAGCAAGGACTGAAAATCGGTTCCTGCTCGGGCTATCCGGCGGTGGTGATGAAAAAAGTCGTCGAACTGGCCGCGCAAAACGGTTACGTGGCCGACCACGTGGTCGCCACTGATGAAGTGCCAAACGGGCGCCCCTGGCCTGCTCAGGCGCTCGCTAACGTGATTGCATTGGGAATCGATGACGTGGCCGCGTGTGTCAAGGTCGACGACACCGTACCGGGGATTCTCGAAGGCCGACGTGCAGGAATGTGGACGGTGGCACTGCTCTGCTCGGGCAATGCGCTGGGCATGACGCACGAACAGTATCAAGCGCTGACACCCGAGAGGCTGGACGCCGAGCGCACACGTATTCACGCATTGTTCGAAGGCTCACGCCCGCACTATCTCGTCGATACGATTAATGAGTTGCCCGAGGTGATCGCCGACATCAACCGGCGTCTGGAGAAAGGGGAAGTGCCGCAGAATCTCCGAGAACCCGGCACCCTGTAGCAGTCCGGCAAGCCGGACTGCTACAGAGGCTTCAGCTATCAGGCCTTGAGCGTGCGCTCAACGTGCGCCGCAAATGCATCGATGATGGCCTGCAGGAACGGGCGGGTCTTCTCGCTCAGCTTGCCTTGCTCATCGAAGAACGTCCCGGCGTTGCCCAGATACGCCTCAGGTTGCTGCATGCACAGCACGTCGAGGAACACGAAGCTCTGGCGCAAATGCTGGTTCGCACCGAAACCACCGATGGCACCCGGCGATACGCTCACCACGGCCGCAGGTTTGGCCTTGCCCCACGAGCTCTTGCCGTACGGACGCGAGCCCACGTCGATGGCGTTTTTCAGTGCACCGGGCACCGAGCGGTTGTACTCAGGGGTGACGAACAGGAAACCGTCGGCGCCCTGGAGCGACTGGCGGAATGCGGTGTAGGCGGCCGGGGGGGAATCGAGGTCGATGTCTTCGTTGTACAGCGGCAGGTCGCCGATTTCGACGATGCTCAGTTTCAGGCTGGGCGGTGCCAACTCTGCCAGTGCGCGGGCGACTTTGCGGTTAATGGAGTCTTTTCGCAAGCTGCCGACGATCACTGCAATGGTATGGGGCTGGCTCATGAAGCTGACCTTCTTCTGATGGAGGAGTGGACAGTTATAGATGAAAGATGCCGTTCAGTCCGCCCTGTTTTTTGGTTGCCACTCATCGAATCCGCCGATCTTCGTGGCGGATCTCGTCGCGTCCACACCTACCGTTGGTCGCGACTATTTTTTCCCTCAACGAAAACTCCCCCTCAAAACGGCGGTCTGAAAGGCTTGAGCGAGGAAGGTGCCTACAGATCCTACGGATTTGCCTTACGAGCGGACACGGATTCACGGCGCGCAGTGGTACGATGCGAGCGAAAACGAGCAGTTATTTCCAGAGGTTACAAAGCAAATGGCTTCAGTTCTAGTTGGGCAATTTCATGCCAGAGATGCGGAAGGTCGCATCTACCCGGTGCATGAATTCCGCGAATCACAGCCCGACGAGGCTGACGGCAAGGAGCCCGTGTCCACCTATCGCCTGGCCATTGGCGACCGCGTGAACCACTTGGGTGGCGATGAATTCGAATTGGTGCAGTCAGGGATCAAACTCACCCGCACGTGAAGCAGCCACGAGCTTCGAGTGGTGAGCGGCAGGTTAAAAGCAGTGCGCGGTGTCTGGAAGTGCGTTGTTCAGCTTGAGGCTTGTAGCTTACAGCTCGGAGCTGTCGACGGAGTCGAAAAGCAGGTACCAGAAGATCGCTGATTCTTGCGTCGTCGGGTCGATGGCGCGGTAGCGCAGGTGGTCGATTCCGCCGACCACGAACCCGTAGCTTTCATACAACCGGCACGCCGCCAAGTTGTTGTTCTGGGTTTCCAGCACGATGCCCGGCAGGTAGTGTTTGCGGGCCCAGAACTGTGCCACATCCAGCAGCTTCCGGGCCACGCCGTTGCGCCGGGCCACGGTGTCCACCGCCAGCTCATCGATGTGGGCAAAACCATTCCAGTGTTTGCTGATGACGATATGCCCGACCGGGTCCTCGTCCAGCCATGCCACCAACACGGTGCCGTCGCCACCGTCGCGGTAGTTGCAGAACTCTTCCGAATCAATCCCGTAATTCTTCAGATAAGGTTCGACCGGCGTCACGGGCCATTGCGCCACGGGCTGACCGATCTGCACCTGCGCGTAGCCGGTGACCTCAAAGGTGAATTCGCAATTGAGGATGTAATCCTCGAAGCACTCGTCCGCGACACGAATGCTCAGGGTCGGGCTGGCCATTGTCACCGGGAGCCTCCTGCGCCTTGGATGAACGGAGTCAAGCCTGCCTGGCGGCTCAGGCTTGCTGGGCCTGCGCTTCCAGCAACTGAGTCCAGAGTGCCGGAGCGCCAGCCGACTTGGCGATGACCGCCAGACGCGCTTCGTGCTCGGCCCTTTCGGCCTCACTCGCCATGACGATCCGGCCCGGCGTGCGGTTGACGATCTTCCGCACTTCGGAAGGACGGTCCGCACCTCCCTCGCCATCGTTGTTACCCGCCAGGGACAGGGCCGTCTGGCCACCGGTCATCGCCAGGTAGACGTCGGCCAGAATCTCGGAGTCGAGCAACGCGCCGTGCAGCTCACGACCGGAGTTGTCGACGTCGTAGCGTTTGCACAGGGCGTCGAGGCTGTTGCGTTGACCCGGATGACGCTCACGGGCCATGGCCAGGGTGTCGAGGATCGAGCAGTAGCTGGAAAGATTGGCGCGGTCGTGCTGGCCAATCAGATTGAATTCGTTATTGAGGAAGCCAACGTCGAAGGGCGCGTTGTGGATGATCAGCTGCGCGCCCTTGATGAACTCGTAGAACTCATCGGCGACTTCGGCAAAACGCGGCTTGCCGATCAGGAACTGGTCCGTGATGCCGTGAACGCCGATGGCGCCCTCGTCGCTGTCACGGTCCGGTTGCAGGTACACGTGGAAATGACGCCCGGTCAACCGCCGACCGATCACCTCGACACACCCGATCTCGATGACCCGGTGGCCATCAGTGACGGGCATACCGGTGGTTTCGGTGTCGAGTACGACTCGACGTTCAGTGATGATGTTCTGTGCAGTCATTGCCTGGCGCCTCGGTTGCAGGCGCGGATATTAACACGGGAGTTTTCGGGATGTGTGCACGACCGATTGGATGAAGCTCACGCTCACAGAATTGCCTGTTCGCCGCGAGTTCGGGCCAGACGCGGCCCCCACTGTAGGAGCGAATTCATTCGCGAAGGTGGGTCAGGCGATGGAGATGCTCGGCTGCACCGGCCAATCGCGAATAAATTCGCTCCTACAGGGTTCATCTGCGCCGCGAAGTCCGGGCCTAGCAAGGACTCAACTGTGGGAGCGAATTCATTCGCGAAAATGGGTCAGGCGATGGAGATGCTCGGCTGCACCGGCCAATCGCGAACAAATTCGCTCCTACAGGGTCCATCTGCGCCGCGAAGTCCGGGCCTAGCAAGGACTCAACTGTGGGAGCGAATTCATTCGCGAAGATGGGTCAGGCGGTGGAAATGTATCGGCCGCACAGGCCATCAACCGTGCTTGATCCCCCGCACTTCATCCACGCCGCGATTCGCCAATTGATCGGCACGCTCGTTGCCGGGGTGGCCGATGTGCCCGCGCACCCACTTCCAGGTGACGTTGTGGCGGTTGACCTGCTCGTCCAGTTGCTTCCACAGGTCGGCGTTCTTCACCGGTTCTTTCGCCGCCGTCTTCCAGCCGCGCTTCTTCCAGTTGACCATCCACTCGGTGATGCCCTTCATCACGTACTGCGAGTCGGTCACCAGAATCACGTCACAGGAACGCTTGAGCTCTTCCAGCCCGCGTATTGCCCCCAGCAGCTCCATGCGATTGTTGGTGGTGTTGGCCTCACCGCCCCAGAGTTCCTTTTCAACGCCTTTGCAGACCAGCAATGCGCCCCAGCCGCCAGGACCGGGATTGCCCTTGCAGGCGCCATCGGAGAAGAGTTCGACGGTATCGGTATCGCTCATTACATTCGTTCCAGAATTGATGAAGCCCGGCTATCCACCCCAAGGCATCAAAGCTCGGGGGTGCGCCGATTGACCTTGGCCATCGGCAACGGCAGGAGTTTGCCCATGGGTTCCCGGCGAGGCATGCGCACCGGTCGCAGACCGACCACCATCTTGCGTGCCACTAATAAATAGAAGCCGCCACCGGGGCTCTGCCAGCCACCGCCCAGACGCTCAAGGCCTGACAGGCGGTTTTGCCACTTAGGCGAAGCAAGCGGCGGACGATAGCACCCGAACCGGCGTTTCTCCAGCGCGAAGCCCAGCAGATTGAGCCAGTCCCCCACCCGCGATGGCGAAATGCAACGCGCCCGACGCAAGGCATCGTTGGCGAAGAAATGACGGATGCCCCACGTGCTCCAAGGGTTGATGCCGACGATCACCAAATGGCCACCAGGTCGCACACTGCTGGCGGCTTCGCGCAACAGGCCATGGGGTGAAAGACAGAAATCCAGCCCGTGCTGCATCACCACGACGTCAGCCGCGTGCTCGCTCAACGGCCAGGCCTGCTCTTCGCACACGATCTCAACCCCCGGCAAGGGCGCGCCAAGCCGTATGTTGCGCTGCACCTGCTTGGCTTCGGGCGGGTTTTGCGCCGACGGTCCGTAATGCACCAGGTAGCCGCCGAAGAACCGTTCGAGCTCTTCTTCGAGCACCTTTCGTTCTTCTTCCAGCAACAACTGCCCCAAAGGGGCGGACAGCCACTCACGGGCAGCGCTGATCAACTCAAGCCACTCGGGGTCGGCCTGGGCGAACGCTTCATCGGTCATTTCCGGTCTCCATGAGATGGCCCGCGCGAGGAAGGCTCGCGTGGACGCTATTCAGACTCTAAGATTGCGCTTTGTTTCCAGCCAAGTGAATCGCGCCATGATACAGATCGATGCCCTGCCCGCTTTCACCGATAACTACATCTGGTTGTTACAAGACAATGCCAGCAAGCGTTGCGCCGTGGTCGATCCCGGCAACGCCGCGCCCGTGCTGGCCTGGCTGGGCAACCACCCTGGCTGGAAACTGAGCGACATCCTGATCACCCATCACCACGCGGACCACACCGGTGGCGTAGCCGAGCTCAAGGACCTTACCGGCGCTAAAGTCTACGGCCCGGCCAACGAAAAAATTCCGGCCCGGGACGTTGCGCTTTCCGATCACGATGAAGTCACCGTACTCGGCCTGACCTTCGCCGTCCATGCGGTCCCCGGCCACACCCTGGGGCACATCGCCTTTTATCACGCCGATCCGCAGACGCCCCTGCTGTTCAGCGGTGACACGCTGTTCGCGGCGGGCTGCGGTCGACTGTTCGAAGGCACCCCGGAACAGATGCATCACTCGTTGAGCCGTCTGGCCGAGTTGCCCGACAGCACTGAGGTGTACTGCGCTCATGAATACACCCTGAGCAACCTGCGTTTTGCCGTGGCCGTGGAGCCGGAGAACCCGGACGTCACTGGCCGTTTCGAGCAAGTGACCCGCTGGCGCGAGGAAAACCGTATCAGCCTGCCCTCGACATTGGGGCTGGAGCGCAAGACCAATCCGTTTTTGCGCGCTTCGCAACCTTCAGTAAAACAAAAAGCGGACGAACGGACGGGTATAGACAACGCGTCGCCTGTAGCCGTTTTTGCCGCCTTGCGCGCCTGGAAAGATAAGTTCTAAACGGGTCGCGGATCGGCACAAAAATTCTGAAAGGTTGACCGTTCTTAAGACGCTTTCTAGAATCGCCCGACATTTTCGACTGGAACTATCCCCCAGCCAATGTCGTCATCCATACGCAGAACCTTTAATTCCGACGCATTGACTCGGTTAGCTCAGGCAATCGCGGTGGTCGCGAGCGCAACGTTGGCAGGCTGCCAGACCACCAGCAGCCTGGAGCCTAGCGGCTCGACCAACGTCTCTCACACCCCCGCCGTTGCCAAACCCCAGCCTGTTTTCGTGGCACGCAAACCCGCTCCGCTGGCCCCGCCCCACGATGTGTGGGAACGCATGCGTCAGGGCTTCCAGTTGCAAGACGGCAACGGCCTCAACCCGCGCATCGACCAACAGCGCCTCTGGTTCGCCAACAACCCGTCGTTTCTCGAAACGGCCGGTGAGCGTGGCAGCCTTTATATGCACTACATCGTCGAACGCCTCGAAGAACGCAACATGCCCTTAGAACTGGCGCTGCTGCCGGTCATCGAAAGCGCCTACAACCCGAACGCGCTGTCCCGCAGCGATGCAGCGGGCATCTGGCAGTTTATCCCGTCCACGGGGCGTTACTTCAACCTGCGCCAGACCAGTTTCTACGACGGTCGCCGGGATATCACGGCGTCCACCGCCGCCGCCCTCGACTACCTGACCAAGCTGCACGACATGTTCAACGGCGACTGGCTGCTGGCTCTCGCGGCCTATAACGCCGGTGAAGGCACCGTCAGCCGCGCCATTGAACGCAACGAAAAGCTCAATCTGCCGACCGACTACTGGAACCTGCCCCTGCCGCAGGAGACCCGCGACTACGTGCCGAAACTGCTGGCCCTGTCGCAAGTGGTCATGTCGCCGGAAGCCTACGGCGTCAACCTCAACCCGATCGACAACAAGCCTTACTTCGAAGTCGTCGAGCTGAACCAGCGCATGGACCTGTCCAAAGTCGCGCAGATGGCCAACATCGATGAAGACGAGCTGATGCAGCTCAACCCGGCGTTCAAGAAGCGCCTGACCATCGACGGCCCTCAGCACCTGTTGGTGCCGACCTCCAAATCACAATTGCTGACCGCCAACCTCTCGAACATGAAGCCCGAAGAGCTGGTGGACTGGCAGCAATACCGTGTGCGTCCGGGCGACAGCCTGGCCAGCATCGCCAGCCGCTACAAGGTGTCAACCAGCACGCTCAAGGACTTGAACAAGCTCTCGGGCAATCACCTCAAGCGCGGCCAGGCCCTGACCATTCCCGTGCAACCGGGCATGAAAACCGCGATGCCGGTGTTCGAAGAAGTGGCCGAGGTGGATGAAAAGCCTGTCCGCATGCGCACCTATAAAGTGAAGAAGGGCGACACCCTCGCGCAGATCGCCCGCGCTAATAAGGTGGATGCCAAGGACCTGCAGCACTGGAACAAGCTGACCGGCCATAACATGAAGGTGGGTCAAACGCTGGTGATGCAGGACAACAGCAAGCCTGCCCCTGCGCCAACCACCAAAGCCAGCGCCCGCGCCGTGGCCAAGGCCGACACCGGCAGCAAGGCCAAAGGCAAGGCTCAGGACGCCGAACCGAAGGCGATGCAGTACAAAATCCAGAAAGGCGATTCGATGTACGCCGTGGCCAAGCGTTTCAACGTCGAGATGCAACACCTCAAGCGCTGGAACCCGCGCAGCGGCCAAGCGTTGAGGCCAGGGCAGACGTTGACGGTTTATTTGCCGCATTGATCTACCGACACCGCCCCCTCCGCAGAGCGCGATTGCGTTGAATCCTTCAACGCATCATTCGCTGACACGCTTCTGAACCTGTAGGAGTGAGCTCGCTCGCGATAGCGGTGTGTCTCTGACACATCGGTCGCCTGAAACACCGCTATCGCGAGCGAGCTCACTCCTACAGGTTCGATGCTGGCCACCACCCTTTTTCCAGCCCATACAAGCTGTTACTGTGACCGACCGCTGCCTGGATCGAACGCCATTTGATACGCCTCCTGCTGCTGACTTTCAGCCTGGTCTTGAGCACGACAGCCGCCGCGACCATCAGCGAAAGCCATGGTTACGCACAGTTCGGTGTCCTCAAGTACCCGGCCAGCTTCACCCATTTCGACTGGGTCAATCCCGAGGCGCCGAAGGCTGGCACCCTGCGAATCATGGCCAACGGCACGTTCGACACGCTCAACCCCTACACTTTCAAGGGCAGCAGCCCGATCTCGACCCCCAATTTCGGCCAGTACGGCGTCAGTGAGCTGAACGAACCGCTCATGGTCGGCACCGGGCAATACGACCCGTCCGGGGACGAACCGACGTCAAGCTACGGCCTGATCGCCAAGACCGTCGAATACAGCGAGGACCGCAGCTGGGTGGTGTTCAACCTGCGCCCCGAAGCGCGCTTTCACGACGGCAAGCCGATCACTGCCTACGACGTGGCGTTTTCCTACAGAACTCTGTTGAAAGACGGACACCCGCAATACCGCACGGCATTGCAGGAAGTGCAGCGGGTGGACATCCTCAACCGCCATCGCATCCGTTTCGTGTTCAAGCGATCCGGCAATCCATTATTGATTCTGCGCCTCGGCGAACTGCCCGTACTGCCGCAGCATTACTGGAAGAACCGCGACTTCAAGGCCACCACCTTCGAGGCGCCGCTGGGCAGCGGGCCGTACCGCATCACTCAGGTCCGTCCGGGGCGCAGCCTGGTGTTCGAGCGGGTCAAGGATTACTGGGGCAAGGACCTGCCGGTCAATCGCGGCAAGTACAACTTCAACCGTGTGGAAGTGGAGTTCTACCGCGATGCCGACGTCGCTTTCGAAGCCTTCAAGGCGGGCGAATTCGACATCTACATCGAGCATCAGGCCAAGAACTGGTTCACCGGCTACGACTACCCCGCCGTCAACGAAGGCCGTGTGATCAAGGCGCAGATTCCGCACCAGATCCCGACCCAGACCCAGGGCCTGTTCATGAACACCCGGCGCGGCACCTTCGCTGACATTCGCGTCCGGGAAGCCCTGGGTCTGATGTTCAACTTTGAGTGGACCAACCGCACGCTGTTCAACAACGCCTACCAGCGCTCGACCAGCTACTACCCCAACAGCGAATTTTCCGCGACCGACCTGCCCTCCGGCCGCGAATTCCTGATGCTGTCGCCCTATCGCAATCAACTGCCCGCGCCGCTGTTCACCCAACCGTTTGCGGTGTCGAAAACCGATGGCGGCGGCGTGCCCCGCGACACCATTCGCCGCGCCCTCGGCCTGCTCGCCGACGCCGGTTGGAGATTCACCGACCGTGGCCTGACCAACGCGGCCGGTCAGCCGTTGCGTTTTGAAATACTCCTGGTCAACCCAAGCCTCGAACGAATCCTGCAGCCCTACATCGAAGACCTCACGCGAATCGGCATCGAGGCTCGGCTGCGCACGGTCGATCGCGCTCAATACAAGCAGCGGCTGGACCAGTTCGATTTCGACATGATTCTGATGACCCTCAGCCAGACCCTGAGTCCGGGCCTGGAACAATGGCAGTATTTCCATTCCAGCCAGGCCAGCATCAAAGGCAGCAAGAACTACGCGGGCGTCGCCAATCCGGTGGTGGATAGCCTCCTCAGCCAGCTACTGTCGGCGAAAACCCGTGAAGATCAGGTCGCCGCGACCAAGGCACTGGACCGCGTCCTGCTCTGGCAGCATTACATGATCCCCAACTGGTACCTCAGCACCCATCGTCTGGCGTACCGCAACAGATTCGCCTTCGTCACCACCCCGCCCTATACCCTGGGCCTGCGTGCGTGGTGGCTCAAGCCTTCGGAGAAAAACCCATGACTGCCCTCCGCTCCCTGACGCGGGTTGGCGGCTTGTTGCTGAGCCCGTTCCTGCTGACTCCACTGCTGCTGGGGATGGCCACCTCATCCCAGGCCGCGCCGCAACATGCCATCACGCTCTACAACGAAGCGCCCAAATACCCGGCGGACTACAAGCACTTCGATTACGTGAACCCCGACGCGCCGAAGGGTGGCATCCTGCGCAGCGCCGGGTTTGGCGGCTTCGACAGCCTCAATCCGTTCATCAGCAAGGGCGTGCCCGCCGACGACATCGGCCTGATTTACGACACCCTGATGCGTCAGGGTCTGGACGAGCCGTTCACCGAATACGGCCTCATCGCCGAGAAAGTCGAACGCGCCCCGGACAACAGCTGGGTGCGTTTCTACCTGCGACCTGAAGCCAGGTTCAACGACGGCCACCCGGTGCGTGCCGACGACGTGGTGTTCAGCTTCGAGACGCTGATCAAGGACGGCTCGCCGCTGTACCGCAGCTATTACGCTGATGTCGATCAGGCGGTCGCGGAAAACCCCACCACGGTGCTGTTCAAGTTCAAGCACAACGACAACCGCGAGCTGCCGCTGATCATTGGCCAACTGCCGGTGCTGCCGAAACATTGGTGGGCCACCCGCGATTTCAGCAAGGGCAATCTGGAGATTCCGTTGGGCAGCGGGCCGTACAAGGTGGTCGACGTCAAACCCGGACGCTCGGTGCGTTACGAGCGGGTCAAGGATTACTGGGGCAAGGACCTGCCGGTCAATAAGGGCTTCTACAACTTCGACAAGCTGTCCACCGACTACTACCGCGACAACACCGTCGCCCTCGAAGCCTTGAAAGCCGGGGCCTTCGACTTCTGGCAGGAAATGACCGCGAAAAACTGGGCCACCGCCTATGACGTTCCCGCCGTGCGTGAGGGCCGTTTGATCAAGGAAGAAATCCCCAACGGCAACCCGCAAGGCATGCAGGGTTTCATCTTCAACCTGCGCAAGCCGATGTTCCAGGACGTCCGTGTGCGTCAGGCCCTGAGCCTGCTGCTGGATTTCGAGTGGACCAACAAGCAACTATTTTTTGGCACCTATACACGTACAAAAAGTTATTTCGACAACTCGGACATGGGCTCCCGTGGACTGCCGTCCGAGGCCGAGCTGAAAATCCTCGAACCGCTGCGTGACAAACTGCCGCCCGCGCTGTTCACCGAGGAGTTCAAACTGCCGGTCACCGATGGCAGCGGCATCATTCGCGAGCAACAGCGCAAGGCGTTCGCGTTGCTGAAAGACGCGGGCTGGAAGATCGTCGGCGACAAGATGGTCGACACCGAAGGCAAGCCGGTCAGCATCGAATTCCTGCTGGCTCAGACCGAATTCGAGCGCGTGCTGTTGCCGTTCAAGCGCAACCTGGCGGACATCGGCATCAACCTGGAGATTCGCCGGGTGGACGTCTCGCAATACATCACCCGCCGCCGCTCGCGGGACTACGACATGATCGTCGGCAGCTTCCCGCAATCCAGCTCGCCGGGTAACGAACAGCGCGAATACTGGGATTCGTCCGCTGCCGACAAACCGGGCAGCTACAACCTGATCGGGCTGAAGGACCCGGCCGTCGACACGCTGGTCAGTGGCCTGATCAACGCGGACTCGCGCCAGAGCCTGATCGACCACACCCGCGCCCTCGATCGCGCCCTGCTCTGGGGCTACTACGTGATCCCCAACTGGCACATCAAAACCTGGCGGTTGGCGTACTGGGATCACCTTGGTCATCCGAAAAAATCCCCGCTCTACGACATCGGCACCATGACCTGGTGGGTCAAACCCGACGCGACCCCTGCGATTCCGGTGCAAACCACGCAGGACGCCTCCGAGCCTGAAGCACCTTCCAAGGACACGGAGCAATAACATGCTGGCGTACATTCTGCGGCGTTTGCTGCTGATCGTGCCGACCCTGTTCGGCATCCTGTTGATCAACTTCGTGATCATCCAGGCCGCTCCCGGTGGCCCGGTGGAACAGATGATCGCCAAGCTCGAAGGCTTCGAAGGCGCCACCAGTCGCATCGCCGGGGGCGGCGCGGAAGTCTCGGTGGCGGGCTCGACCTACCGCGGCGCACAGGGCCTGGACCCGGCGCTGATCAAGGAAATCGAGCACATGTACGGCTTCGACAAGTCGGCGCCGGAACGCCTGTGGACCATGGTCAAGAATTACGCCCGCCTCGATTTCGGCGACAGCTTCTTCCGCGACGCCAAGGTCATTGACCTGATCGTCGAGAAGATGCCGGTTTCGATCTCGCTCGGGTTGTGGAGCACCCTGATCATGTACCTGGTGTCGATCCCGCTGGGGATCGCCAAAGCCACGCGACACGGCAGCCAGTTCGACGTCTGGACCAGCTCGGCGATCATCGTCGGTTATGCGATCCCTGCGTTTTTGTTCGCCATCCTGCTGATCGTGGTCTTCGCAGGCGGCAGTTATTTCGACTGGTTCCCGCTGCGGGGCCTGACCTCCAGCAACTTCGACGAGCTGAGCTGGCTGGGGAAGGTTGGCGATTACTTCTGGCACCTTGTACTGCCAATCACCGCGTTGGTGATCGGCAACTTTGCCACCATGACCCTGCTGACCAAAAACAGCTTCCTCGATGAAATCGGCAAGCAGTACGTGATCACCGCCAAGGCCAAGGGCCTGACTCAGCATCGCGTGCTCTACGGCCATGTGTTTCGCAACGCGATGCTGCTGGTGATCGCAGGTTTCCCGTCGGCGTTCATTGGCATTTTCTTCACCGGCTCGCTGCTGGTGGAAGTGATCTTTTCCCTCGACGGCCTCGGCCTGATGAGTTTCGAAGCCGCGATCAACCGCGACTACCCGGTGGTGTTTGGCACCCTCTTCATCTTCACCCTGCTGGGGCTGGTGGTGAAACTGATCGGCGACCTGACCTACACGCTGGTTGACCCACGTATCGACTTCGACCGCAGGGATCATTGATATGACGTTGTCCCCTCTCAATCGACGCCGTTTCGAACGCTTCAAGGCCAACAAACGCGGCTGGTGGTCGCTGTGGCTGTTTCTCATCCTGTTCGGCCTGAGCCTCGGTGCCGAGCTGATCGCCAACGACAAACCGCTGATCGTGAAATACGACGGCCAGTGGTTTTTCCCGGTGTTCGAGCGCTACCCCGAAACGACCTTCGGCGGCGAATTCCCGCTGGAAGCCAACTACAAGAGCCCGTACATCAAGGAGCTGATCGCGGCCAAAGACGGCTGGACGTTATGGGCGCCGATCCCGTTCAGCTACCAAAGCATCAACTACGACCTGAAAGTCCCGGCCCCTGCCCCGCCGTCCCGCGAGAATCTCTTCGGTACCGACGACCAGGGCCGTGATGTGCTGGCCCGGGTAATCTACGGTTTCCGCGTCTCGGTGCTGTTCGCCCTGACGCTGACGGTCCTTAGCTCGATCATCGGCGTCATCGCCGGAGCCTTGCAGGGCTTTTATGGCGGCTGGGTCGATCTGGTCGGCCAACGTTTTCTGGAAATCTGGTCGGGCCTGCCGGTGCTGTACCTGCTGATCATCCTCGCCAGCTTCGTGCAGCCCAACTTCTGGTGGCTGCTGGGCATCATGCTGCTGTTCTCGTGGATGAGCCTGGTGGATGTGGTGCGCGCCGAGTTCCTGCGCGGACGCAACCTCGAATACGTGCGCGCCGCCCGCGCCCTGGGCATGCAGAACGGCGCGATCATGTTCCGCCACATCCTGCCCAACGCCATGGTCTCGACCATGACCTTCATGCCGTTCATTCTCACCGGCGCGATCGGCACCCTGACCGCGCTGGACTTCCTGGGCTTCGGCCTGCCCGCCGGCTCGCCCTCGCTGGGCGAACTGGTCGCGCAGGGCAAATCCAACCTGCAAGCGCCGTGGCTGGGCATCAGTGCCTTTGCCGTGCTGGCGATCATGTTGAGTCTGCTGGTGTTCATCGGCGAATCCGCCCGTGACGCGTTCGACCCGAGGAAATGAGATGAATCAGGACAATCTGATCGAAATCCGCAACCTGTCCGTCGAGTTCGTCACCGGCCAGAAAACCCAGCGTGTGGTCGAAGGCATCAGCTTTGACATCCGCAAGGGAGAAACCCTGGCGTTGGTCGGCGAAAGCGGATCGGGCAAGTCAGTCACCGCCCATTCGATCCTGCGACTGCTGCCCTACCCCTTGGCACGGCATCCGACCGGGACGATCCAGTACGCGGGCAATGAGCTGTTGACGGTGAGCGAGAAACGCATGCGCGCCATCCGTGGCAACCGCATCGCGATGATCTTCCAAGAGCCGATGACCTCGCTGAACCCGCTGCAATCCATCGAAAAGCAGATCAACGAGGTATTGGGCCTGCACAAGGGCCTGACCGGCAAAGCGGCCACACGCCGCACGCTGGAGCTGCTGGAACTGGTGGGCATCCCTGAGCCGCTCAAACGCCTCAAAGCCCTGCCCCACGAGCTGTCAGGCGGCCAGCGGCAGCGGGTGATGATCGCAATGGCACTGGCGAATGAGCCGGAATTGCTGATCGCCGACGAACCGACCACCGCGCTGGACGTCACGGTGCAGCTGAAAATCCTCAAGCTACTGAAAGAATTGCAGGCCCGACTGGGCATGGCATTACTGCTGATCAGCCACGATTTGAACGTCGTTCGACAAATTGCCAACCGAGTATGTGTCATGCAGCGCGGTTGCATCGTCGAACAGGCATCGTGCGAAGAGCTGTTCCGCGCACCGCAGCATCCGTACACCAAAGAACTGCTCAGCGCCGAGCCCAAAGGCGGCCCGGCGAACAACGTGCCGGGCGCGCCGATGCTGGAAGTCGAAGACCTGAAAGTCTGGTTTCCGATCAAGAAAGGCGTGTTCAAGCGCACCGTCGATCACGTCAAGGCCGTGGACGGCATCCACTTCAGTCTGCCCAAGGGCCAGACGCTGGGGATCGTCGGCGAAAGCGGCTCGGGCAAATCGACGTTGGGGCTGGCGATTCTCAGGTTGATTCGCAGCGAAGGCGAGATACGCTTTCAGGGCGATTCACTGGCCTGCCTCAAGCAGGATCAGGTGCGGCCGTTGCGGCGGCAGATGCAGGTGGTGTTTCAGGACCCGTTCGGCAGCCTGAGCCCGCGCATGTCGGTGTGTGACATCGTGGGCGAAGGCCTGCGGATTCACAAGATCGGCACGCCGGTCGAGCAAGAGGCCGCGGTGATCGCGGCGCTCAAGGAAGTAGGCCTGGACCCGGAAACCCGGCACCGCTACCCCCATGAGTTTTCGGGCGGACAGCGGCAAAGGATCGCCATCGCACGGGCATTAGTGTTAAAACCGGCGCTGATTTTACTGGACGAGCCCACATCGGCCCTCGACCGGACTGTTCAGCGTCAAGTGGTGGAGCTTTTGCGCTCCCTGCAAACCAAGTACAACCTGACGTATTTGTTTATCAGCCATGACCTGGCGGTAGTCAAAGCGCTGAGCCACCAACTGATGGTGGTCAAGCAAGGCCAAGTGGTCGAACAGGGTGTGGCAGAAGATATTTTCGCCGCACCGCAACATCCTTATACACAGCAGCTGCTGGAGGCCGCGTTTCTGGCCCCAGCAACTGTCGATTAACCTGAAGAGGAAAAAACCATGGGTTTTCTCGCCGGTAAGCGCGTCCTGATCGTCGGTGTCGCCAGCAAATTGTCCATCGCATCCGGTATCGCTGCCGCCATGCATCGCGAGGGTGCAGAGCTTGCCTTCACCTACCAGAACGAAAAACTCAAAGGCCGCGTCGAAGAATTCGCAGCGGGCTGGGGTTCGAACGCTGATCTGTGCTTCCCTTGCGACGTCGCCAGCGACGAAGAAATCGCCAAGGTTTTCGAAGAACTGAGCAAGAAGTGGGACGGCCTGGACTGCATCGTGCACTCCGTCGGCTTCGCCCCGGGCGACCAACTGGACGGCGACTTCACCCAAGCCACCACCCGTGACGGTTTCCGCATCGCCCACGACATCAGCGCCTACAGCTTCGTGGCCCTGGCCAAAGCCGGTCGTGAACTGATGAAAGGCCGCAACGGCAGCCTGCTGACCCTGTCGTACCTGGGCGCCGAGCGCACCATGCCGAACTACAACGTGATGGGCATGGCCAAGGCCAGCCTGGAAGCCGGTGTTCGTTATCTGGCCCGCAGCCTCGGCCCGGACGGCACTCGTGTTAACGCGGTATCGGCCGGTCCGATCCGCACCCTCGCCGCTTCCGGCATCAAAAACTTCCGCAAAATGCTGGACGCCAACGAAGCGCAAACCCCGCTGCGCCGCAACGTCACCATTGACGAAGTGGGCAACGCAGGCGCGTTCCTGTGCTCGGACCTGGCGTCCGGCGTGAGCGGCGAGATCATGTACGTCGACGGTGGTTTCAACACCACGGCGATGGGTGATCTGGAAGGCTGATCTTTTAAGCTTTGCGCGATAACTGAAAAGCCCCGGTTCTTTTTGAGCCGGGGCTTTTTTGTTTTAGGGGCTGACGTTGTACCTGTGGGAGCGAATTCATTCGCAATGGGCCGCTACAGCCAATACATTTCCTTGCCTGTACCCTCTTTCGCGAATGAATTCGCTCCGACAGGATCATTCACCGATCTTCCTCGCGCCAGCCTCAGCTCTTGAGCTTGATCTTGGGACGCGCCCTCACAGACACCGCATAACGCGACTTGGGTGCAGGCCGAACGCAGGCGGCGCGGAGTGGGTCGAGCGGCAGGGATGCCGCGAGAGCGCCGCAAGGACATGGATGTCCGTTCGGCGCGGGCCCACGGAGCGTCGCCGGAGTGAGGGAACTTCGACGAAGTCGAAGCCAAACCAGAAGCAGGGCCTTTTGGTTACTTTTTGGCTCTTGAAAAAGTGACCCGCTGTAAGAGCGGAACCGACACCGGCGCCACCCATGGCAACGGATATGCCCCCATCCCAACGCCACTACAACATCTAAAACCCAAAAACAAAAAGCCCGGATCTCTCGAACCGGGGCTTTTCGTTTTCAGCAGGTATTGCGTCGGATCAGTACTTCTCGATCTTCGCAGCCGATTGCAGCTGTGCCTGATACGACTCGAAGTCCTGACGGCCCTCACGGGACGCGAGGAAGCGACGGTACTGGGTCTTCTCGGCATCAGTCGCCGGAGCGGCCTGATTCACGCCATTGAGGCGCACCACCACGAAGCTGCCATCGGCAGCGGTCAGGCTGGCGTAAGCCGGCTTATCCTTGCCCTCAGGCTTAGGCATGCGGAACAGCGCCTGCAGCACCTGAGGGTCTACACCCTCTTGGCCACGAGAAGCGGCTTCGACAACTTTCCAGCTCTGGCCTTCCTGTTTGGTCGCGGTGTACGGCACCTTGCCATCGCGCAGCCCGGCCAGCAGCGCTTCGCCCTTGCCCTTGACGGCATCGCTGGCGTGGTTCTTGACCAGTTGCGCGCGAATGGCGTCAGAAACGGCTTCCAGCGGCAACTGTTCAGGTTGACGGTGCTCTTTCACGTGCACCACCACTACCGTTTCAGGATCGAGTTCCAGCGCCGAGCTGTTGGAACCCTCTTCCATCACTTCAGGGCTAAACGCGGCCTGGATCACAGCGCGGTTTGCTGCGACGCCTTCGCCACCTTCACGGCCGAACGGCGCCGTGGTCTGAACCTTCAGGCCCAGGTCCTGTGCAGGTTGCGACAGATCGGACGCTTCGTACGCCGCATCCTGCAATTTCTTGCTGGCGTCGACATATTGCTGCTCGACCTGCAGCGATTTCAGCTCGTGGGTCAGTTTATCTTTCAGGCTGGCGAAGGTCGGCACCGACGGCGCTTCAACACCTAGCAATTTGATCAGGTGCCAGCCGAACTGGCTCTTGACCGGGGCGGACACCTGGTCCTTGTTCAACGCATACAGCGCGTCTTCGAAGCTCGGGTCGTATACGCCCTTGCCTGCATAACCCAGATCACCGCCTTTGCCTGACGAACCCGGGTCTTGCGAGAACTCTTTGGCCAGTGCCGCGAAGTCTTCACCCTTGGCCAGACGCTGCTGGATCTCTTCGATCTTAGCCTTCGCCTGTGCGTCGGTGGTCTTGTCGTTGACCTCGATCAGGATGTGCGCCGCACGACGCTGCTCGGCCAAGTTGGCGATCTCTTTCTGGTAGGCGGCCTGAAGGTCTTCGTCCTTCACCGACACCTTGTCGAAGAACGACGACTTTTTCAGCTCGATGTAATCCAGGACCACTTGCTCAGGGCTCAAGAATTCCTTGGCGTGCTGGTCGTAGTGCGCCTTGATCTCGTCGTCAGTGACTTTCACGTTGGACGGATCGGCGGGCAGAGTCAGCGTCGCGAAATCGCGAGTCTGTTTTTCCAGACGGGCGAACGCATCGACCTGAGCGTCGGTGACAAAAGCACTGCCGCCGATGCCTGCGCGAATCTGCCCGATCAGCATTTCCTGACCCAGAATCTGGCGGAATTGCAGACGGCTGTAACCCAACTGACGGACGACCTGATCGAAACGGTCAGCATTGAATTTGCCGTCGACCTGAAATTCGGGCGTCATCAGGATCTGCTGATCCAGCGCCGCTTCCGAGAAGCCAAACTTGGCATCCGCTGCGCCCTGCAGCAGCAGCTTGCGATCGATCAGGCCCTTGAGCGCCGACTCCCGCAGCATCTGTTCATTGAGCATCGCCGGATCGAAATCCTTGCCCAACTGTTGCACGAGCTGGCGGCGTTGCATCTCAACGGCCTGACCCAGGTCGGTCTGAGTGATTTCGTCACCGTTGACCTTCGCCGCGTCCTGGCTGTGGCTGGTGGCCCTGAAAATGGCATCGAAACCCGTCAGCGCCATCAGCGCCATGACAACGCCGATGATGGTCTTGGCAATCCAGCCTTGTGAATTGTCCCTGATATTCTGCAGCATGCGTCCCCCAGAGGGTTGTACTCAACTCACCAAGCTGCGACACACGGAGCGGAGCGTGGGTGTATTCCGGATAGAAGAAAGGCGCATCCGAGGATGCGCCTTCTCGTAACTTTCAAAAACGGGCATAACAGGCGAAGCGGACAGGGTTCGATGTTGCGTTCCCTGGGGTGACAGGCCAGCGCTTGACCAACCGCACTTGCCGCTTCACGCCCGGAACAGAGGTAACGCTGTCCCGGACGGGCAAAGGTAACGAAGAAACTTAGTTGACCGCTTCTTTCAGCGCTTTGCCGGCTTTGAAGCCTGGCTTCTTGGCGGCAGCGATTTGCAGTGCCTTGCCAGTCTGAGGGTTGCGGCCGGTACGGGCAGGACGATCAGTTACGGAGAAAGTGCCGAAGCCAACCAGTACAACGGAGTCGCCAGCCTTAAGAGCGCCAGTGACGGATTCGATTACTGCGTCCAGCGCACGGCCAGCAGCAGCTTTCGGGATGTCAGCGGATGCGGCGATAGCATCAATCAGTTCCGACTTGTTCACTCTAAGTCCCCTTATATCTATCTATATTGAGTATATTTTCTAAGTTTTTTGGTGTTGCCAAACGAACGCTATGTGGCCTGCCTATAAGGACAGTTTGGGCTTGAAGAGCCGCTTTATAACAAGGGCTCTAAAAAGCTGTCAAGGAAGGCCCCACGGACTAATGCGTGCTAATTCTTTCCTTAGACTCAGACTCGCGTTTTTCATCCTTTGCAACCATCTCCGGAGCCACATCCGGCAAGGGCTCCGGCGCGTATTGCAGCGCAATTTGCAGGACTTCGTCAATCCATTTAACAGGTTCGATTTGCAGGTCTGCCTTGATGTTGTCAGGAATTTCCTTCAAATCGCGTACGTTTTCTTCCGGAATGATCACCGTTTTAATTCCGCCACGGTGTGCGGCCAGCAGTTTTTCCTTCAGACCGCCAATCGCCAGCACTTGACCACGCAAGGTGATTTCACCGGTCATGGCCACATCGGCACGCACAGGGATCTGTGTCAGCGCTGAAACCAGTGCCGTGCACATGCCTACACCCGCGCTAGGGCCGTCTTTGGGCGTCGCCCCTTCCGGCATGTGGATATGCGTGTCGCGCTTCTCGTGGAAGTCCAGGGGGATGCCCAGGCTCTTCGCCCGACTGCGCACCACCGTGAGCGCCGCAGTGATCGATTCGACCATGACGTCGCCCAGCGAACCGGTCTTGATCAACTGCCCCTTACCCGGCACCACGGCCGCTTCGATGGTCAGCAATTCGCCGCCCACTTGCGTCCACGCCAAGCCAGTCACTTGACCGATCTGATCCTGCTGCTCGGCCAGGCCGTAGCGGAATTTACGCACACCAAGGAAGTTTTCCAGCATCGCAGCGGTGACCACGACAGTGAAACGCTTCTCGCCAGCGTGCTCTTTGACCGCCTTGCGGCAGACTTTGGCGATCTGACGCTCCAGACTCCGCACACCCGCTTCACGCGTGTAGTACCGGATAATGTCGCGTATGGCCTCTTCTTCGAACTCGATTTCACCTTTTTTCAGGCCGTTGGCAGCGATCTGCTTGGGCGAGAGGTACTTGGTGGCGATGTTGATTTTCTCGTCTTCGGTGTAACCCGGCAGACGAATCACTTCCATACGGTCGAGCAAGGCCGCTGGAATGTTCATCGAGTTGGCGGTGCAGAGGAACATCACGTCCGACAGGTCGTAATCGACCTCCAGGTAGTGATCGTTGAAGTTGTGGTTCTGCTCGGGGTCAAGCACTTCAAGCAGCGCCGACGCCGGGTCACCGCGCATGTCGCTGCCCATCTTGTCGATTTCGTCGAGCAGGAACAGTGGGTTGCGCACGCCGACCTTGGTCATCTTCTGGATCAGACGACCCGGCATCGAGCCGATGTACGTCCGACGGTGACCACGAATTTCAGCTTCGTCACGCACACCACCCAAGGCCATGCGCACGAACTTGCGGTTGGTGGCGTGTGCGATCGACTCGGCCAGCGAGGTCTTGCCCACGCCAGGCGGACCGACCAGACACAGCACCGGACCACGAATCTTCTTCACACGCTTTTGCACGGCGAGGTATTCGAGAATCCGCTCTTTGACTTCTTCCAGACCGTAATGGTCAGCGTCGAGGATGTCCTCGGCCCGTGCGAGGTCCAGACGCACCTTGCTCTGAGCCTTCCACGGCACCTGCACCAGCCAGTCGATGTACGAACGCACGACGGTGGCTTCAGCCGACATGGGCGACATCTGTTTCAGCTTGTTCAGCTCGGCAGTGGCCTTGGTCATGGCGTCTTTCGGCAGGCCAGCCGCATCGATGCGCTTTTTCAGCTCTTCGATTTCGTTGTGGCCTTCGTCGCTGTCGCCAAGCTCTTTCTGAATGGCCTTCATCTGCTCATTCAGGTAGTACTCGCGCTGGCTACGCTCCATTTGTTTCTTCACACGACCGCGAATGCGTTTCTCGACCTGCAACAGATCGATTTCGGCATCCAACAGGGCGAGCACGTGTTCGACACGGGCGCCCAGGTCGATGATTTCGAGGATTTCCTGCTTCTGCTCGATCTTCAGCGCCATGTGCGCGGCCATGGTGTCGACCAGACGGCCAGGCTCATCGATGCTGTTGAGCGACGACAGGACTTCAGCCGGGACTTTTTTGCCCAGCTGCACATATTGCTCGAACTGCGACAGCAGGCTGCGCACGAACACTTCGGATTCACGGTCTGGCGCTTCGACTTCGTCGATCAACGCCACTTCGGCGCGGCAATGGCCGTCCACTTCGATGAAACGCTCAACGGAGCCGCGCTGCTCGCCTTCGACCAACACTTTGACGGTGCCGTCCGGGAGCTTGAGCAGCTGCAATACGGTTGCAATGGTCCCTACGCTATAAAGGGCGTCTTCACCGGGATCATCGTCTGCAGGATTTCTTTGCGCGAGCAGCAGGATCTGCTTGTCACCGGTCATCGCAGCCTCAAGGGCCTCGATCGACTTCTCGCGCCCCACGAACAGTGGGATCACCATGTGCGGATACACCACGACATCACGCAATGGCAAAAGAGGCAGTTCAATGGTCGTCTTCATGATTTCGCCTCTACGGCGGCCTTAAGGCCATGGACAGATAGAAATGAGCTGAAAACCAAGATGGGGGTACCGATTCAAAAAAACAAGCGCCGGTTCGAGTTAATGCGAAAGGAGCCCTTGAAACGCAAAAAGGGCCCGAGGGCCCTTTTCGTTTTCCAGTTGCCCGGTGCGAAGCCGCAAGGCTTACGCGTCGGGTGCCGCCTTCGCAGGTGGCTCACTGTTTTCGTAGATCAACAGCGGCTTGGACGTACCTTCAATCACGCTTTCGTCGATCACCACCTTGCTCACGTCGGATTGCGACGGGATTTCGTACATGGTGTCGAGCAGCACGCCTTCGAGAATGGAGCGCAAACCACGGGCACCGGTCTTGCGCTCCAGCGCGCGACGGGCAACCGACTTGAGTGCGTCAGTGCGGAACTCAAGGTCCACACCTTCCATTTCGAACAGCTTGCCGTACTGCTTGGTCAGCGCGTTTTTCGGCTCGGTCAGAATCTGCATCAACGCAGCTTCGTCCAGCTCGTCCAGGGTCGCGAGCACCGGCAGACGGCCCACGAACTCAGGGATCAGACCGAACTTGACCAGATCGTCAGGCTCGACTTCACGCAGGGATTCGCCAACCTTCTTGCCCTCTTCCTTGCTGCGAACCTCGGCGCCAAAGCCGATGCCGCCTTTGGTGGAGCGATTCTGAATGACCTTTTCCAGGCCAGAGAACGCACCGCCGCAGATGAACAGGATGTTGCGCGTGTCCACTTGCAGGAATTCCTGCTGTGGATGCTTGCGACCGCCTTGGGGCGGAACGGAAGCCACGGTACCCTCGATCAGTTTCAGCAAGGCCTGTTGCACGCCCTCGCCCGAGACGTCACGGGTGATCGAAGGGTTGTCGGACTTGCGCGAAATCTTGTCGATTTCGTCGATGTAGACAATGCCCATCTGGGCCTTCTCGACATCGTAATCGCACTTCTGCAACAACTTCTGGATGATGTTTTCCACGTCCTCACCCACATAACCGGCTTCGGTCAGGGTGGTGGCGTCAGCGATGGTGAACGGTACATTGAGCAAACGTGCCAGCGTTTCAGCCAGCAGGGTCTTGCCGGAGCCTGTAGGGCCGATCAGCAGGATGTTGCTCTTGCCCAGTTCAACGTCGTCGTTTTTCTTGTCGCGCTGGTTCAGACGCTTGTAGTGGTTATACACCGCTACTGCGAGAACCTTCTTGGCACGCTCCTGACCGATGACGTACTGGTCAAGGATGCCGCTGATTTCTTTCGGCGATGGTAATTTATGCGCGCTGCTCTCTGCCTGTGCTTCCTGCACCTCCTCGCGGATGATGTCATTGCACAGGTCGACGCACTCGTCACAGATAAATACCGAGGGGCCGGCAATCAATTTGCGCACTTCATGCTGGCTTTTGCCGCAGAAGGAGCAATAAAGCAGTTTGCCGTTGTCCTCGCCGTTGCGGGTGTCAGTCATTCGATCGATCCAATCCGGTAGGCTTGCAACACAAGATGAAGGCAATTGCGGGCTTTTTCAAGTCCGCAGGTGGCACGGGGGTCCCGACCACCTGGGATTACTGCCAATCAAGCAATCATTTGATCATTTGACGTTTGTCGAGCACCGCGTCCACCAGACCGTATTCAGCAGCGCGTTCGGCGCTCATGAAGTTGTCGCGGTTGGTGTCACGCTCGATAGCTTCCAGCGACTGACCGGTATGGTGCGCCAGCAGCTCGTTCAGACGCTGGCGAATGTACAGGATTTCCTTGGCGTGAATGTCGATGTCCGACGCCTGCCCCTGGAAACCGCCCAGTGGCTGGTGAATCATCACGCGGGAATTCGGCAGGGCAAAACGCTTGCCCTTGGCACCACCTGCCAGCAGGAACGCGCCCATGCTGCAAGCCTGACCCATGACTGTCGTCGAAACGTCCGGTTTGATGAACTGCATGGTGTCGTAGATCGCCATGCCCGCAGTCACCGAACCGCCTGGGGAGTTGATGTAAAGATGGATGTCCTTGTCCGGGTTTTCCGCTTCAAGGAACAGGAGCTGCGCCGAGATCAGGTTGGCCATGTAATCTTCAACCGGGCCGACCAGGAAGATGACGCGTTCCTTGAGCAAACGGGAGTAGATGTCATAGGCGCGTTCGCCACGGGCGGACTGCTCGATAACCATCGGGACCAGGCCGCCAGCGGCCTGGATGTCAGAGTTCTGCTGAATATAAGAATTGCGGGACATGTCTCGCATTCACTCCCAAATAGTCATGTCTTGAATACGCATAAGCCAGCGCGAAGGCTGGCTTATGGTGTTTTCGAACGAGAGAAAGAAATCAGTCGGCTTGTGGAGCTTCTACCGGCTTGACGGCTTCTTCGTACGAGACCGCTTTATCGGTCACGCTCGCTTTCTGCAAAACAGTATCCACAACTTGCTCTTCCAGCACAACCGAACGCACTTCGTTCATTTGCTGTTCGTTCTTGTAGTACCAGGCCACGACCTGCTCTGGCTCCTGGTAAGCGGAAGCCATTTCCTGGATCAGCTCGCGAACGCGGGCTTCGTCAGGCTTGAGGTCGAACTGCTTGACCACTTCAGCGACGATCAGGCCCAGCTCGACGCGGCGCTTGGCCTGCTCTTCGAACAGCTCGGCTGGCAGTTGGTCAGGCTTGATGTTGCCGCCGAACTGTTGAACGGCTTGAACGCGCAGGCGGTTCACTTCGTTTTCCAGCAGGGCTTTAGGGACTTCGATCGGGTTGGCAGCCAGCAGACCGTCCATGACCTGGTTCTTGACCTTGGACTTGATGGCCTGACGCAGCTCGCGCTCCATGTTCTTGCGAACTTCGGTGCGGAAACCTTCCAGGGTCGCTTCCTTGATACCGAACTGGTTGAAGAACGCTTCGTTCAGTTCAGGCAGGGTCGGAGCCGAGACGGTGTTGACAGTGACGGTGAACTCGGCGGTTTTACCCGCCAGTTCCAGGTTCTGGTAGTCCTCAGGGAAGGTCAGGTTCAGAACCCGCTCTTCACCGGCTTTAGCGCCAACCAGCCCGTCTTCGAAGCCAGGGATCATGCGACCCGAGCCCAGCACTAGCTGAGTGCCGGTGGCCGAACCGCCAGCGAATGCTTCACCGTCGATCTTCCCGACGAAGTCGATGTTCAACTGGTCTTCGTTGGCAGCAGCACGGTCGGCGGCTTCGTAACGAACGTTCTGCTTGCGCAGGATTTCCAGCATGTTGTCCAGATCGGAGTCAGCGACGTCAGCGGACAGACGCTCGACGCTCACGGATTCAAAACCGGCAACGGAAAATTCGGGGAACACTTCGAAGGTGGCAACGTATTCGAGGTCTTTGCCTTTTTCGAAGGTTTTTGGCTCGACGGACGGCGCGCCAGCCGGGTTCAGCTTTTGCTCTACGACAGCTTCGTAGAAGGTGGCCTGGATCAGGTCGCCCAGTGCTTCTTGACGAGCACCGTCTTCGTAACGCTGGCGGATCACGCTCATAGGCACTTTGCCAGGGCGGAAGCCCGGGATCTTGGCTTTACGTGCGGTCTGCTGCAGACGCTTGTTGACTTCGGTCTCGATGCGCTCAGCTGGCACGCCAATGGTCATGCGGCGCTCAAGAGCGGAAGTGTTTTCAACAGAAACTTGCATGGATATTCCTCGTTGCACAGACGTTAGCCGGCCGTTTCCGACCCCAGAATCAAGGGCAAGCATTCTAGTGGGTCAATCTCAAGAAGTCACCCTACTGACGAAGGGTAAATACAGTGGAACGCAACCAGGGGGAAAAGGACGAAGACTCAAAGCTTCGCAAGCGGTCTGGAACGCACTTTCCGCGCCCCTATATAAAGGAAGCGAAGCACGACCGAATGTCGATCCAATCCCTGGAAACACTCCGGAAAAGCCCATCATCAACAGCATGGCGGACTCGTACCGGCATGAAACCAATACGTTGAAACAAAAAAAGCCGCACTAGGCGGCTTTTCACTCCCCGGAGTGCTTGACGCACTTCCCAGGGTTGTAGCTGGTGCGGACGGAGAGACTCGAACTCTCACACCTTGCGGCGCTGGAACCTAAATCCAGTGTGTCTACCAATTCCACCACATCCGCGTTTGAAGCGCTTAAAGCAAAGGCGCCAGATTATGCATCTGGCGCCTTCTTCGAATATGGGGTGGACGAAGGGGATCGAACCCTCGACAACGGGAGTCACAATCCCGTGCTCTACCAACTGAGCTACGCCCACCATCTAGCGTTGTAACTTACTTGTGCCAAAGCTGCCTTTATGGCGCACCCGGCAGGACTCGAACCTGCGACCATCCGCTTAGAAGGCGGATGCTCTATCCAGCTGAGCTACGGGCGCTTGGTTAATCTGCATTCTTGCGACTGCAAATTAAGAGCTTTCAATCACGCTGAGCCGATTTGAACTCTACCTGACTTATTCAACCTTTCGACCTGACTCACCGCTTCCGGCTTATCCTGTGTGGGGTTGTGCCCGACAAGTGCGACGAATCTTATAGACGGCCTCAAAGGTCGTCAACACTTTTTTCTAAAAAATTCAGTTAATTAAAGGGGTTAGCTTATTAAGCGGACCAACCGCCTTTGCCCTTGCGTCAGGTCATGCGAGAATGCGCGCTCTTTTTCCCTCCCTTCCGATGGTTAATCACGCGTAATGACTGCAAAACTAATAGACGGCAAAGCGATCGCAGCCAGCCTGCGCCAGCAGATCGCCCAACGAGTTGCCGAACGTCGCGAGCAAGGGCTGCGTACGCCGGGCCTCGCGGTGATTCTGGTCGGCAGCGACCCCGCCTCTCAGGTTTACGTCTCGCACAAACGCAAAGACTGTGAAGAGGTCGGCTTCATCTCCCGGGCCTACGACCTGCCCAGCGAAACCACCCAGACCGAGCTGACCGATTTGATCGACAGCCTCAACGAAGACCCGGCCATCGACGGCATCCTGCTGCAACTGCCGCTGCCGGAGCATCTGGATTCGTCGCCACTGCTGGAACGCATCCGTCCTGATAAGGACGTCGATGGTTTCCACCCTTATAACGTCGGGCGTCTGGCCCAGCGTATTCCGCTGCTGCGCCCTTGCACGCCGAAAGGCATCATGACCCTGCTGGAAAGCACCGGCGTTGACCTGTACGGGAAAGATGCCGTGGTGGTGGGCGCGTCCAACATCGTCGGTCGTCCGATGGCCATGGAGTTGCTGCTGGCCGGCTGCACCGTGACCGTGACCCATCGCTTCACCCAGGACCTGGCGGGCCATGTTGGCCGTGCGGATCTGGTGGTGGTGGCAGCGGGCAAGCCGGGGCTGGTCAAGGGCGAGTGGGTCAAGGAAGGCGCGATCGTGATCGACGTCGGCATCAACCGTCAGGATGACGGCAAGTTGGTGGGCGACGTGGTGTACGAGACCGCCCTGCCCCGCGCAGGCTGGATCACCCCGGTGCCAGGGGGCGTTGGCCCGATGACCCGCGCATGCCTGCTGGAGAACACCCTTTACGCAGCGGAAACGCTGCACGGTTGATCGAGGCGGTCTGCACATGAAAAACGGCACCCGAGGGTGCCGTTTTTTATGCGTGTCTCACAGGTTCCTCTCTGGAAGCGAACTCATCCGCGAAAATGTGTCAACCGACGCGGATGCATTGACCGGACGCCCCATTCGCGAATGAATTCGCTCCCACAGTTCAAGCTGGCGTCCTCCCGCGCTATACGGGAGGACCCCAAGGCAGCTTCACGCCTTACTTCTTGGCCGCTTCCCAGCTTTTCAGCAGGTCCGAGTAGGCAATCGTTTCACCCTTAGGTTTCTCGTTGGCCAGTTTGCGTTGCGGGGCGAGGAACGCGCCATTGCTCTTCTCGGCTTTGGTGTACCACTCTTCCGCCGAAGTTTCCGGGTTCATCTTCGGTGCGCAACCACTCGCGTCCTGAACCTTCGAGCGCTCGATACGGGTCATGATGGCGTCCTGATCCTTGGCCAGGCCATCGAGCGCCGCTTGTGCGGTTTTCTCGCCGGTCACGGCCTCAGCCACATGGCTCCACCACAGTTGCGCCAGTTTCGGATAATCCGGAACGTTGGTGCCGGTCGGCGACCATTGGACGCGGGCCGGGCTGCGGTAGAACTCCACCAGACCACCGAGTTTCGGTGCCAGCGCGGTCATCTCTTTCGAGTTGATGTCCGACTCACGAATCGGCGTCAGGCCCACGATGGTTTTCTTCAGCGAGACTGATTTCGACGTCACGAACTGCGCGTACAGCCAGGCCGCCAGACGTTTTTTCTCGTCAGCCGATTTCAGGAAGGTCCACGAACCCACGTCCTGATAGCCGAGCTTCATGCCGTCTTTCCAGTACGGACCTTTCGGCGATGGCGCCATCCGCCATTTCGGCGTGCCATCGGCGTTCATCACCGGCAGACCTGGCTTGGTCATGTCAGCGGTAAACGCGGTGTACCAGAAGATTTGTTGCGCAACGTTACCCTGCGACGGCACAGGACCGGACTCGGAGAACGTCATGCCCGCGGCTTCAGGCGGTGCATAAGCCTTCAGCCAGTCGATGTATTTCTGAGTGGCGTAAACGGCAGCCGGACCGTTGGTGTCGCCGCCGCGGGTGATGCTGGAACCGACCGGATGGCAGCTCTCTACACGAATACCCCACTCGTCCACCGGCAGACCATTCGGCAAGCCTTTGTCGCCGCTGCCCGCCATGGAGAACCAGGCGTCGGTGAAGCGCCAGCCCAAAGACGGATCCTTCTTGCCGTAGTCCATGTGGCCGTAGACTTTCTTGCCGTCGATTTCCTTCACGTCTTCGCTGAAGAATTTGGCGATGTCTTCATAAGCCGACCAGTTCACCGGAACGCCCAGCTCGTAGCCGTATTTGGCCTTGAACTTCGCTTTGAGGTCAGCACGCTCGAACCAGTCGGCGCGGAACCAGTACAGGTTGGCGAACTGCTGGTCAGGCAGCTGATACAGCTTGGCCGGGGTGATGACCTTGCCCGACTCATCCTTGACCTCAGGCGAGGTGGTGAAGGAGGTGCCGATGAAGTCTTTGATGTCGAGTGTAGGCGAGGTGACTTTCGCGCCTTCCGGGCTGGCCATCAGGTCTGTCAGAGACAGCGCCTTGCCGTAGCGGAAATGGGTACCGATCAGGTCAGAGTCGTTGACCCAGCCGTCGTAAATGCTCTTGTCCGACTGCATCGCGGTTTGCAGCTTCTCGATGACGTCGCCCTCTTGCAGGAGGTCGTGAGTCACTTTGATGCCGGTGATTTCGGTGAAGGCCTTGGCCAGGGTTTTCGATTCATATTCATGGGTGGTCAAGGTTTCGGAAACCACCTTGATGTCCATGCCACGGAACGGCTCGGCGGCCTTGATGAACCACTCCAGTTCCTTGAGCTGGTCAGCGTCGGACAGGGTGGTCGGCTTGAACTCGCTGGCTGCCCATTTCTTCGCGGCATCCTCGTATTGATCCGCCCACGCCGAAACGCTCAAGCCGCTGAGCATCACCATCGTCGCAACCGTCACACTATGTCGCAGCTTGTTTTTCTTATTGAACATAGACACCTCCAGTGTTGATTCTTATGTAGTCCCGCTTTGCAAAACCGTTTGCACCACTTTCTGTAGGAGTGACCGGGCTGGCGCTCCACTTTGATCGCGATAGCGGTCTGCCAGAAATCACATCAGTGGCTGACGGATCGCTATCGCGAGCAAGGTGGAGCGCCACCCCGGTCACTTCTACAAGTGTTCATTCACTTCCTTTCAACCCCAACGCATCACCACCAACAGCCAGACCAGGGACAGCCCCGAGGCGACCCAGATGCTCCAGTCGGTCGCGCCAATCACCAGCAAATGCAGGTAGGCGCTGCCGAGAAGACCGATGAACAGCCGGTCGCCACGAGTGGTGGCAATCGGCAGAAAACCGCGGCGCTCGATGCTCGCCGAGCGCAATTCCCAAACGGTCATCGCAGCCAGAATGGCAGCGATGGACGCAAAGAAAATGGCGGTCGGCAGTGTCCAGGACATCCACTCCATTTTTTCGACTCCTCAGACACGACCAAGGGCAAAACCCTTGACCACGTGATTGCGAACGAACCAGATCACCAGCATGCCCGGCAGGATGGTCAACACTCCCGCTGCCGCCAACACGCCCCAGTCGATCCCCGATGCCGACACCGTGCGGGTCATCACCGCCGCGATCGGCTTGGCGTTGACCGATGTCAGTGTCCGCGCCAGCAGCAGCTCGACCCACGAGAACATGAAGCAGAAAAACGCCGTGACACCGATCCCCGAACCAATCAACGGGATGAAAATTTTCCCGAAGAATTTGGGGAAGCTGTACCCGTCGATGTAGGCCGTTTCGTCGATCTCCTTCGGCACGCCAGACATGAAGCCTTCGAGAATCCATACCGCCAAAGGCACGTTGAACAGGCAGTGCGCCAACGCGACGGCGATGTGGGTGTCGAACAGACCAATCGACGAATACAGCTGGAAAAAGGGCAACAGGAACACCGCCGGTGGCGCCATGCGGTTGGTCAGCAGCCAGAAGAACAAGTGCTTGTCGCCGAGGAAACGATAGCGGGAAAACGCGTAAGCAGCAGGCAATGCCACGCTCAGCGATATCACGGTATTCAGGCAAACGTAGTACAGCGAGTTGATATAGCCGCTGTACCAGCTCTCGTCGGTGAAGATCACCTTGTAGTTCGCCAGGGTGAAATCCTGGGGAAACAGCGTCAGACCGCCGAGGATTTCGGTGTTGGTCTTGAAGGACATGTTCACCAGCCAGTAGATCGGGACCAGCAGAAACAGCAGGTAGATCCACAGCGGCACGACTTTACGAAGATTCATGGGCCGCTCCTCAGTTCTTTTCGCCGTGGGTCATGGCGGTGTAGAACACCCACGACACCAGCAGGATGATCAGGAAATACACCAGCGAGAACGCCGCCGCCGGGCCAAGGTCGAACTGGCCGAGCGCCATGGTGGTCAGGGTCTGGCTGAGGAAAGTCGTCGAGTTACCCGGTCCGCCCCCAGTGAGCACGAACGGCTCGGTGTAGATCATGAAGCTGTCCATGAAGCGCAGCATCACCGCGATCAGCAGCACGCTCTTCATCTTCGGCAACTGGATGTGTCGGAAAACCGCCCAGTTCGATGCCCGATCAATCCGCGCAGCCTGGTAGTACACGTCCGGAATCGCCCGCAAACCCGAGTAGCACAGCAGCGCTACCAGCGAGGTCCAGTGCCAGACGTCAATGATCAGTACCGTTACCCAGGCATCCGAGGCATTGGCCGCGTAGTTGTAGCTGACGTGCAGCACGTTGTTGAGAAACCAGCCCAGCAGGCCGATGTCGCCACGGCCGAAAATCTGCCAGATGGTGCCAACCACGTTGAAGGGGATCAGCAGCGGAATCGTCATCACGATCAGGCACACCGAAGACCAGCGACCCTTGGTCGGCATGGTCAGCGCAATGGCGATGCCCAGCGGGATTTCGATCAGCAACACGCAGGCCGAATAGATGAACTGGCGCAGCAACGAGTCGTGCAGACGCGGGTCCTGCAGCACCTGCCTGAACCAGTCGGTACCGACGAAATAGCGGCTGGACTGGTCGAAGATGTCCTGCACCGAATAGTTGACCACGGTCATCATCGGGATGATGGCGCTGAACGCCACCAGCAGGAACACCGGCAGCACCAGCCACCAGGCCTTGTTGTTCTGCACCTTACTCATGGGGCACCTCGCTGGCCGACGCTGCACTGGCGTCGGCTTCCAGCAGAAATTCATCGGCGTAGAGCATCAACCACTGGGCCGGAAAACTGATCCAGGCCTGGCCTTGCGGCACCGGCTTGTCTTCCTGCAGGCGGACCTTCAGCGATTGCCCGGCCAGGTTCAGGGTGAGGATTTTGTAGGTCCCCAAGTCCTCGACATAGGTCACGTCGGCGCACATGGCGTCGTCGAACGGTCCATCCCAAACATGGACGAACTCGGGTCGGATGCCGACCTTGAGGCTGCTCCACTTCGTTGCGGCCAGCCGCTGTTGCAGGGCTTCCGGCAAAGGCAGATGAATGCCGCCGAAGCCCACGCCGCCTGCCTCGGGCCTGACCTCAATGAGGTTCATGCCGGGGCTGCCGATGAAGTAACCGACAAAGGTGTGATGGGGTTTTTCGAACAGCTCACGCGGGGTGCCGAACTGCACGATCTGGCCGCCGTACATGACCGCGATCTTGTCGGCGAAAGTCGAAGCTTCCAGCTGATCGTGGGTGACGTAGACCATGGTGATGTTGAACTGCTCGTGGATCTGCTTGAGCTTGCGCCGCAGTTTCCACTTCAGGTGAGGGTCGATCACGGTCAGCGGTTCGTCGAACAGGATCGCCGACACGTCGTCGCGCACCAGACCGCGGCCCATGGAGACTTTCTGCTTTTCGTCAGCCGTGAGGCCCTTGGCTTTCTTTTTCAGCAGCGGTTGCAGGTCCAGGACGTCGGCGATTTCCTGCACCTTGATCTGAATTTTCGCCTCGGCCATGCCCTGATTGCGCAGAGGGAAGGCGAGGTTGTCGTACACCGTCATGGTGTCGTAGACCACCGGAAACTGGAAAACCTGAGCGATGTTGCGCTGCTCCGGCGACATGTCGTTGACCACGGTAGTGTCGAACATCACCTTGCCTTCCGACGGGCTGAGCAGGCCGGAAATGATGTTGAGCAAGGTCGATTTGCCACAGCCAGACGGGCCGAGCAAGGCATACGCCCCGCCCTGCTCCCAGATGTGAGTCATCTCGCGGATCGCGTAATCTTCAGGGCCAGTGGGGTTTGCGCTGTAGCTGTGCGCGAGTTGTTGCAAGCGGATCTCGGCCATCAGGCAACCCTCGCCATGCGCAAACCGGGCGCTTGGATAAGCCCGCCCTGCTGATCGAACACGAATAATTTGTGAGTCGGGATGTACACGCGAATCGGCGTATCGACGTCGTACTCGTGCACGCCCGGCAGGTGCAGGACCAACGAGAAATGCTCGTTGCGCACGTGAAGGAAGGTCTCCGAGCCGCTGATTTCTGCCAGTTCCACGGTGACCGCCAGTTCCAGATCGTCGTCGTTGGACGGTACGAGACTCAGGTGGCTAGGGCGCACACCAAAACCGTATTCGCCATCGCCGATCTTGCGCAGGTCAACGTTGAGCGGGAAATGCACGAAGTTGGCGAAGCTCACTTCGTTGCCATCGATACGGCCCGGCATCAGGTTAATCGGCGGCTCGGAGAACAGCTCGGCGGCCAGCACGGTTTTCGGCTGGTGGTAGACCTCAGGGGTCTTGCCGCTCTGGATCAGCCGACCTTCGTGCAGGATTGTCGTGGTGCCGCCCAGCGCCAGCGCTTCGTTGGGCTCGGTGGTCGCGTAGACCGCGATGGTGTTGCGGGTCTCGAACAGCTGGCGCATTTCCTGACGCAGCTCTTCGCGCAATTTGTAGTCGAGGTTGACCAGCGGCTCGTCGAACAGAATCAGCTCGGCGTCTTTCACCAGCGCCCGCGCCATGGCCGTACGCTGCTGCTGGCCGCCGGAGAGTTCGAGGGGATAGCGACTGAGGAACTTCTCGATTCGCAGCATTTTGGCGGTTTCCCGCACGCGGCTGTCGATTTCGTCTTTCGACATTTTTGCCTGGCGCAGCGGCGAGGCAATGTTGTCGTAAACGGTCATGCTCGGGTAGTTGATGAATTGCTGATAAACCATCGACACATTGCGATGACGCACGGCCACTTGGGTGACATCTTTGCCATTCATCAGTACGCGGCCGCTGTCTGGCTTGTCCAGACCGGCCATCAAGCGCATCAGGCTGGTTTTGCCTGATAAGGTGCGCCCCAGCAATACGTTGAATGAGCCGGGTTCGAAGCTCAGCGACGCATCGTCGATCCAGATTTGACCGTCGACGGCTCGGCTGACGTGCTCAAGCGTGAGAGACATGGCGTGCCCTTTTTATTTGTCTTGTTCGGGGTGAAGCTGTTGGTCTGTTTTTTTAACGACCACGTGTTGGATAGCGACAATCGTGCCAATCGACCTTCGCTAACGAACACTGCGCCAAAACCCGCGATCTAGAGCGCCGGAGGCAAATCGAGCGTTCTGTCGATATTCGTTGGTGAACATAAGTGAACAGAAAAGGCTGAACACCTGAACAAAATGAACATTGACTTTGAACAATCCTGAACAACAATGGGTGAACGTTTCGAGCACGGATGCTTGGCCCACGCCGTACCCCAAAAACAATAAAAGCTACCGGACGGAGCCAGACCATGGCCGCTACAGGCGCATCCACCGCTCACGACACCATCATTCGGGACTCATGGGCCCGCTGCCGCGAATTCGGCCTGGACCATCAGTCCCGTCCCGCGTTCGATCGGCTGCCTGAACAACAGGTTTCGCAACTGTTGGAACGCCATCAGTCGCTGGTGCAGACCACCCATCAACAGGTGCTGCCCTTCTACGAGAACATTCTCAGCAACTCCAACTGCCTGATCCTGCTGGCTGACCAACAAGGCCAGGTGCTCAATTCGTGGGGCACCAAGCGCTTCGTCGAACCAGATCAGCAGCGGGGTTTCATCGCCGGCGCCAGTTGGCTAGAACGTGGGGTCGGCACCAACGCCATCGGCACGGCGCTGGCCTGTGAACAGGCTGTTCACATTGAACACGATGAACACTTTTTGAAGGCCAACCGTTTCATGACGGGCTCTGCGGCGCCGATTTTCGATGCCTCGCGGCGTATGGTCGCGGTGCTCGATGTGTCCAGCGACAGCTTCCTGCCACCCTCCCACACGCTGGGGATGGTGAAGATGATGAGCCAGACCATTGAGAACCGGCTGATCCTGGACCAGTTCCAGCACGGCTATTTTCAGATGACGTTCAACACCGGGCTGAACAACCTGGACAGCCAATGGGCCGGTTTGCTGGTATTCGATGAAAGCGGCCGAATCGTGTGCGCCAATCGCCGGGCCGACAACCTCTTGGGTGTGCGTCTGTTGCAGGCCAACATCGAACAGCTGTTCAAGGCCCCGATTGCGCATTTGCTCGATCAGCAGGAAGGCCAGCCCTTCGCGCTGCAAGCCTCGGGGCATAACCGGTTTCATGGGGTGATCAAACGGCCCAAGGCCCCGGTGCTGAAATTCAGGGCCGCGACTGAGCTGAAGAAACCCGACACCGCCCCGCCGGGCTTTGGCGATGAAAAAGTGGCGAAAGCCACGCGGCAAGCGCAGCGTTTGTTAGAGAAAAACGTGCCGCTGTTGATTCTCGGCGAGACTGGCGCGGGCAAAGAGGTGTTCGTCAAACACCTGCATCAAGGCAGCTCCCGGGCTGATCAGCCGTTCATTGCGGTGAACTGCGCCGCCATTCCCTCGGAGCTGGTGGAGGCCGAGCTGTTCGGTTACGAAAAAGGCGCGTTCACGGGCGCTCACCATAAAGGCAGCGTCGGCCTGATTCGCAAGGCGGACAAGGGCACGCTGTTTCTCGATGAAATCGGCGACATGCCCCTGCCCGTCCAGGCCCGTTTGCTGCGGGTGCTGCAGGAGCGTTGCGTGCAGCCGCTGGGCAGCAGCGAGTTGTTTCCGGTGGACATTCGGGTGATTTCCGCCACCCACTGTTCGTTGCGCGAACAGGTGCAGAGCGGGCGTTTCCGGCAGGATTTGTACTACCGCATCAGCGGCTTGAACCTTGAATTGCCGCCCCTGCGCGACCGTACCGACAAGGCGGAACTGGTGCAGATGATCTGGGAGCAGCATCGCGAACCCCAGCAGACGGCGGGCTTCGAGTCGTCGGTGTTGGCGTTGTTCGAGCGGCATCCGTGGCCGGGGAATTTGCGTCAGTTGAGCAATGTGATTCAGGTGGCGTTGGCGCTGGCGGATGACGAGCCGATTTCTGCCGAGCATCTGCCGGAGGATTTCTTTGCTGATCTGGAGCTTGCCGATCTGGAGATGGAGAGCGAGAACAGCGAGCGGGTGACGGCGTTCAATCGTAAGGCCGCGCTGGATACGCCGGAGGAGTTAAACGAGCTGTTGCAGGCGGCCGGGGGGAATATTTCGCAGCTGGCCAAGCGGCTGGGGGTGAGTCGGAATACCTTGTACAAACGGCTGCGCGAACAGGGTTTCTGATTGTGGATTTGTGTTGCCGGAGCTGACGCTGTCGTCCGACTGCGGCCCAGAGCAAGCGAGCTCCTACAGTTGGAACGCGATCACTTGTAGGAGCGCGCTTGCCCGCGATGGCGTCAGACCTGCGATAAAGGTGCATCTGATGTACCGTCATCGCGAGCAAGCTCACTCCTACAGGGGATCGCATTGAACCTGTAGGAGTGAGCTTGCTCGCGATAGCGATAGATCAGGCGCTAGCGATCAATCCGCCAAGCGCCAGGTCGTTGCGCCTTTGCCGTCTTCCAGCACCACGCCCATGGCGGTGAGCTGGTCGCGGATGCGGTCGGATTCGGCCCAGTTCTTGTCAACGCGAGCTTGCAGGCGTGCTGCAATCAGCGCTTCCACTTCGGCCGCATCGACCCGCCCTTCAGCCCCTGCGCGCAGGAAGTCGTCGGCTTCAAGCTGCAACACGCCGAGCACGCTGGCCAGCTGTTTCAGGCGCGCCGCCAGACCGGCCGCAGCCGTGACATCGCTGTCGCGCAGGCGGTTGATCTCACGGACCATCTCGAACAGCACCGCACAGGCTTCCGGCGTGCCGAAGTCGTCGTTCATTGCCGCCGAGAAACGCTCGACGAACGCCTCACCACCGGCAGGCTCGGCGACCGGCAGGCCTTTGAGCGCGTGATAGAAACGCTCCAGCGCGCCCTTCGACTCTTTCAGGCTGTCTTCGGAATAGTTGATCGCGCTGCGGTAGTGGCTCGACACCAGCAGGTAACGCACCACTTCCGGGTGATATTTATCCAGCACGTCGCGGATGGTGAAGAAGTTGTTCAAGGACTTGGACATCTTCTCGCCATTGATGCGGATCATGCCGCAATGCATCCAGGCGTTGGCGTAGGTCTTGCCAGTGGCCGCTTCGCTCTGGGCAATTTCGTTTTCGTGGTGCGGGAATTCCAGGTCGGAGCCGCCGCCATGAATGTCGAAGGTCTCGCCCAGGCAGCAGGTGGACATCACCGAGCATTCGATGTGCCAGCCCGGACGGCCCGCGCCCCACGGCGACTCCCAGCTCGGCTCGCCCGGCTTGACGCCTTTCCACAGCACGAAGTCCAGCGGGTCGTCCTTCGCTTCGTCGACTTCGATCCGCGCACCGATGCGCAGGTCTTCGATCTTCTTGCGCGACAGCTTGCCGTAGCCCAGGAACTTGCCGACGCGGTAGTACACGTCGCCATTGCCCGGCGCGTAGGCGTAGCCCTTGTCGATCAGGCTCTGGATCATGTCGTGCATGCCGCCGATGTAGTCGGTGGCGCGCGGCTCCATGTCCGGTTTGAGGATGTTCAGGCGCGCTTCGTCCTCGTGCATCGCGTCGATCATGCGCGCGGTCAGGGCATCGAACGCTTCGCCGTTTTCACGGGCGCGGTTGATGATCTTGTCGTCGATGTCGGTGATGTTGCGCACGTAGGTCAGGTCGTAGCCGCTGAAACGCAGCCAGCGAGTGACGAGGTCGAACGCGACCATGCTGCGGCCGTGGCCCAAGTGGCAGTAGTCGTACACGGTCATCCCGCAGACGTACATGCGCACCTTGTTGCCATCCAGCGGCTTGAAGACTTCTTTGCTCTTGGTGAGCGTGTTGTAAATGGAAAGCACGTTCTGCCTCTTATCTGTACTGCATCAAGTCCACGCGTCACGCAGCGTGACGGTCCGGTTGAATACCGGCTGACCAGGTTTCGAGTCTTTGATGTCCGCGCAGAAATAGCCTTCGCGTTCAAACTGGAAACGGTCTTCCGGCTGAGCTTCACCCAACGAGGGTTCAGCCCGACAACCGGTCAGGACCTGCAAGGAGCCCGGGTTGATGTTGTCCAGGAAGGTCTTGCCCTCCTCGGCCTTCTCCGGGTTCGCGGAGAGGAACAGACGGTCGTACAGACGCACTTCACATTCAATGCTTTCAGCGGCCGGGACCCAGTGGATCACGCCCTTGACCTTGCGGCCTTCCGGGTTCTTGCCCAGGGTGTCCGGGTCGTACGAGCAACGCAGCTCGACGATATTGCCGTCGGCGTCCTTGATAGCTTCATCGGCGCGGATCACGTAGCTGCCACGCAGGCGCACTTCGCCGTTCGGCTCCAGGCGTTTGTAGCCCTTCGGCGGCTCTTCCATGTAGTCGTCGCGGTCGATGTAGATCTCGCGGGAGAACGGCAGCTTGCGCACGCCCAGTTCTTCTTTCTGTGGATGACGCGGCAGTTCGAGGTGATCGACCTTGTCTTCCGGATAGTTAGTGATCACGACCTTCAATGGACGCAGCACGCACATCGCACGCGGGGCGTTGTGGTCCAGGTCCTGACGGATGCTGAATTCGAGCATGCCGAAATCGACCACGCCGTCGGAACGGTTGGTGCCGATCATTTCGCAGAAATTGCGGATCGATGCCGGGGTGTAACCGCGACGGCGGAAGCCCGACAGGGTCGACATGCGCGGGTCGTCCCAACCGTTGACGTGCTTTTCATCGACCAGTTGCTTGAGCTTGCGCTTGCTGGTGATGGTGTAGTTCAGGTTCAGGCGCGAGAACTCGTACTGGCGCGGCTTGCACGGCACCGGCAGATTGTCGAGGAACCAGTCGTACAGCGGACGGTGGCTTTCGAATTCCAGGGTGCAGATCGAGTGAGTGATGCCTTCGATGGCGTCCGACTGACCGTGGGTGAAGTCGTAGATCGGGTAGATGCACCACTTATCGCCGGTCTGGTGGTGATGGGCGTGGCGAATGCGGTACAGGATCGGGTCGCGCAGGTTCATGTTCGGCGAGGCCATGTCGATCTTGGCGCGCAGCACACGGGCGCCGTCTTCGAACTCACCAGCCTTCATGCGGGCGAACAGGTCCAGGTTTTCCTCGACGCCGCGCTCACGGAACGGGCTGTTCTTGCCCGGTTCTGTCAGGGTGCCGCGGTATTCGCGCGCTTGTTCAGGGGTCAGGTCGTCAACATAGGCTTTGCCCGCCTTGATCAGCTCGACGGCCCAGTCGTGCAGTTGATCGAAATACTGCGAGGCGTAGCGCACTTCACCGGACCACTGAAAGCCCAGCCATTTGACGTCGTTTTCAATGGCGTCGATGTATTCCTGGTCTTCCTTGGCCGGGTTGGTGTCGTCGAAACGCAGGTGCGTAACGCCACCGAATTCCTGAGCCAGACCGAAGTTGACGCAGATCGACTTGGCATGACCGATGTGCAGGTAGCCGTTGGGCTCCGGCGGGAAACGGGTCACGATCTGGGTGTGCTTACCCGAATCCAGGTCTGCCTGCACGATGGGGCGCAGGAAGTTGGTTGGAATTGCAGGGCCTGCCTTGGTGTTGGCAGCAGCGTCTTGAGTGGGCTTGCTCATAGGATCCTTGAAAACCTGACAGTCTTGGCCAGGGTAGGCCGAATAAATCAAAGCGCCTATCATAGCCGAACCTGTCAAGCCCCTGACAGCGCGCAGTGACAAAACTGCCGAGATACCTGGCAGGTGATTTCAGGCCGCGGGTTTAATTGCAACTACCCGTAGGGCAACCTGCCTCTGTAAACTGCGCGCCAGGGTGAATCAGCGGCCCTTGCAGCCAGCTTCTATGCTGTAAACCGCGATCGACACGTCCAACCACGAATTCCAAAAGAGCGATTCGAACATGTCCAAAGTAAAACTGACCACCAACCACGGTGACATCGTCCTGCAACTGAACGCTGAGAAAGCGCCGATCACCGTTGCCAACTTCATCGAATACGTCAACGCTGGCCACTACAGCAACACCGTGTTCCACCGCGTCATCGGCAACTTCATGGTCCAGGGCGGCGGTTTCGAGCCAGGCATGAAAGAAAAGAAAGACAAGCGCCCAAGCATCCAGAACGAAGCCGACAACGGCCTGCCGAACAAGAAGTACAGCGTGGCCATGGCCCGTACCATGGAGCCGCATTCGGCCTCGGCTCAGTTCTTCATCAACGTTGCTGACAACAGCTTCCTGAACCACAGCGCCAAGACCGTTCAAGGCTGGGGCTACGCGGTGTTCGGCGAGGTGGTGGAAGGTTCGGACGTGGTCGACAAGATCAAAGGCGTCGCCACCACTTCCAAAGCAGGCCACCAGGACGTACCGGCTGACGACGTGATCATCGAGAAAGCCGAGATCGTTGAGTGATATTGCTGATCTCCGATCTGCATCTGGAAGAAGGACGCCCGGACATTACCCGGGCGTTTCTGGATCTGCTCAGCGACCGCGCCCGTGGGGCCGAGTCGCTGTATATCCTCGGGGATTTTTTCGAGGTCTGGATTGGCGATGACGCGATGTCGCCTTTCCAGCGCTCGATCTGCGAAGCCCTGCGCGCCTTGAGCGACAGCGGCACGCAGGTGTTCCTGATGCACGGCAATCGCGATTTTCTGATCGGCAAGGCTTTTTGCAAAGCTGCAGGCGTCACCCTGTTGAAAGACCCGAGTGTCGTGCCATTCAACGGTGAGCCGGTGTTGTTGATGCACGGCGACAGCCTGTGCACCCGCGACGAAGCCTATATGCGTTTGCGCCGCTACCTGCGCAATCCACTGACTTTATGGGTCCTGCGCCATCTGCCCTTGAGCACCCGGCATAAACTCGCGCGCAAGTTGCGCAGTGAAAGCCGCGCGCAGATCCGCATGAAAGCCAATGACATCGTTGACGTGACCCCGGAAGAAGTCCCGCGGATCATGTCCGAATATGGGGTAAAAACCCTGATCCACGGCCACACCCACCGCCCCGCCATCCACAAATTGCAGATCGGCAACGACACCGCGCAACGGATCGTGCTGGGGGATTGGGATCGGGAAGGATGGGCGTTGCAGGTCGATGAACAGGGCTTTCAACTGACCTCGTTCGGGTTTGTGCAGGAGCAGCCGTTGGGGTTGCCACAGGACTTGCAGACACCACACACCCTGTAGGCCTTCGCTTGCTCGCGATAGCGTCATCTCACTCGCCTCTTCGTTGACTGATTCCACGCCATCGCGGGCAAGCGCGCTCCTACAGAAGATGGGTGCCAGACGAATCCTCAGCGGTGTATGCAAACCTTGTAGGAGCGCGCATACCCGCGATGCCGTCAGACCTGCGACAAAGATGTGTCTGACACACCGCCATCGCGAGCAAGCTCACTCCTACAATGGCTGGCGCCTCAATGCCCTGCCCCCGGCCCGGCCTTGGCGGCGAACGGCGGTTTGGCCATCCAGATGATGAAGATCAGCGCCATGAATCCCCAGCCCATCATGTAGAAATAATCCACCGTGGACATCATGTACGCCTGGCTGGTGACCATGCTGTCGAGCTGCGCGTAGGCCTGATTGCTCGGGCCGCCCAGCATGTCCAGCGCGTGTCGCGTGGTCGGTTCGTAGGTGTTCACGTTTTCGCTGAGGTACGCGTGGTGCATGTTCGCCCGGCGAATCCAGATCCAGGTCGTCAACGAAGCCGCGAAGCTGCCGCCGAGGTTACGCAAAAACGTCGCCAGCCCCGAACCGTCGGCAATCTGCGACGGCGGCAGGTCCGACAGCAGGATGCTCAAGGTCGGCATGAAGAACACCGCGATCCCCGCCCCCATGAACAGCTGCACCATCGCGATGTGGTAGAAATCCACCTGACTGGTGAAATTCGAGCGCATGAAACAGCTCATGCCGATGACCAGAAACGCCAGGCCTGCCAATAGCCGCAGGTCGAACTTCGGGGCGTACTTGCCCACGAACGGCGACAGCAGCACTGGCAGAATCCCCAACGGCGCCACGGCCAGCCCCGCATACGTTGGCGTGTAGCCCATCTGCGTTTGCAGCCACTGCGGCAAAATCAAGTTGATCCCGAAAAAGCCCGCATACCCCAGCACCAGACAAATGGTCCCGACCCTGAAGTTGCGGAACGAAAACAGCCGCAAATTCACCACCGGGTGCTCATCGGTCAATTCCCAGATGATGAAGGCGGCTATGCCGATGGCCGAAATCACCGAACCGATGATGATGAAGTTCGACGAAAACCAGTCCAGGTCATTGCCCTTGTCGAGCACCACCTGCAAGGCGCCTACGCCGATGATCAGGGTGATCAGCCCAATGTAGTCCATGGGTTGGCGGACGATGTTCACCGGACGCGCCGCCAGTTGCGTTCGCACCACGGCAGCGGCAAACAGGCCAATCGGCACGTTGATGAAGAAGATCCAGGGCCAGGCATAACTGTCGGTGATCCAGCCCCCAAGAATCGGCCCGGCAATCGGCGCCGCCACCGTGACCATCGCCAGCAGTGCCAGCGCCATCCCCCGTTTCGCCGGGGGGTAGACGGCAATCAGGAGCGTCTGCGCCATCGGGTACAGCGGGCCTGCGACCAAGCCTTGCACCACGCGGAAGCCCACGAGTTCAGGCATGGACGTCGAAATGCCACACAGGAACGAGGCGATCACGAACAGCAGCGTCGCCCATATAAAGAGCTTCACCTCGCCAAAACGACGGCTCAGCCAGCCCGTCAACGGCAGCGCGATGGCGTTACTGACCGCAAACGAGGTGATCACCCAAGTGCCCTGGTCCGAACTCACCCCCAGGTTGCCGGAAATCGTCGGCAGCGCGACGTTGGCAATGGTGGTGTCCAGCACCTGCATGAACGTCGCCAGCGACAGGCCGATGGTGCTTAAGACCAGACTGGGCGGCGTGAAAGAAGCGGGAGCGTTGTTACTCATCGCGAATCCTTTGACTCTTGCAGATGGTCCCGACAGGAGAGTCGGAACCAAGGGATTGGCGGGTCAGCGCTGGGCAGCCTTGTCCGGGCCGGAGGCGCTGTTCTCGTGAATCAGGCGCCCGATCAGGGTGTCGGCTTCGGCCAGTTGCTTGACGTACACGTCCGTGGTGAACGACGCCTGCTTCGGCGGCTGTTGCGCCAGCACCGGGCCATTCTGGTCGTGCAGGTTCACGTCAACGACGGTGGACAGGCCGATACGCAGCGGGTTTTGCTTCAGTTCGTCAGGGTTGATGTGAATCCGCACCGGCACCCGTTGCACGATCTTGATCCAGTTACCCGTGGCGTTCTGCGCGGGCAGCAGGGCAAACGCGCTGCCGGTCCCGGCGCCGACGCTGTCCACGGTGCCGCTGTATTTCACGTCGCTGCCGTACAGGTCGGCTTCGATGTCCACCGGCTGGCCGATGCGCATCTTGCCCAGCTGGGTTTCCTTGAAGTTCGCATCGATCCACACCTGATCCAGCGGGATCACCGCCATCAGCGCCGTGCCCGGCTGAACGCGCTGACCCAGCTGCACCGTACGCTTGGCGACATAGCCCGTGACCGGCGCGATCAGCGTGCTGCGGGCGCTGTTCAGGTAAGCCTGACGGAACTGCGACGCGGCCGCTTTCACGTCCGGATGCGACGCCACGTTGGTGTCGTCCACCAGCGCGGTGCTGGTCACCAGTTGCTGCTGGATGTTGTTCAGGGCGTTTTGCGCACTGGTCAGGTCATCCTGCGCGTGGGACAGCTCTTCCTGGGAAATCGCCCCGCCCGCTGCCAGGTTGCGACGACGGTTGTAGTTGTCCTGAGCCCGTTTGACCTCGGCACGCTGGGCGGCCAATTGCGCCTTGATGCCGTCGACGTTGCTGTAGAGACCGCGCACCTGACGCACGACCTTGCCCAGATTCGCTTCGGCGCTTTGCAGCGCGACTTCGGCGTCGTTCGGGTCGAACTGCACCAGCACCTGCCCTTCGCGCACCAGATCGCCATCGTCGGCACCGATACTGACCACCGTGCCCGTGGTTTGCGGAGTGATCTCCACCACGTTGCCGTTGACGTAGGCGTCGTCGGTACTTTCGTACCACTGGCCGTAAATCTCATACCAGGCCCAGACGCCGATACCGGCGAGGATCACGATGATCAACAGGCCAAACATCAGCAGTTTGCGCTTGCGCGGGTTTTTCTGCGGCTGACCCGGCGCGGCCTTCTGGTCTTTCTGATCCTTCTGACCATTCTGGTTCTGCTGTTCGCCCGGCTTCTGGGCGTCGTTCTTTTGTTCGTTTGCTGGGTTGTTTTCGCTATCGGCGTTGGCCATGACGATTACCTTAATGGGTCAGCGATGCAGTTGACGGGACGGCCGGGGCGGCGTTTTCGCCGGGCTTGCTCTCTTCGAAGCCTCCCCCCAGGGCCTGCATCAACTGGATCGAAAGATCGATTCGTTCCGCGTTGAGATCAGCCAGTTGGCGTTGCGATTGCAGCAGTTGCTGCTCGACGCTCAGTACATCGAGGTAGTTGCCGATCCCCGAGGAGTAACGCTGAACGACGGTGTTGTAGGACTTTTGAATGACATCGGTGGCCTGCTGACGAGCGTCGATCTGCCCGCTGATCGAACGCAGTTGGCCGATGTTGTCGCTGACGTCGCCCAACGCACGCACCAGGCTTTTGTTGTACTGCGCGACGGCCAGGTCGTAGTCGGCGTCCCGGGCGTCGAGATCGGCGCGACGGCGACCGCCATCGAAGATCGGCAACGAAACGGTCGGCGCGACGTTAAAGAAGCGGCTCGCCGAACCGAACATCGCGTCACCCAGCAGCGACTCCACCCCCGCCGACGCACTGAGGTTCAGGTTCGGGTAGAAGTTGGTCTTGCTGACCGCGATGTCCTTGTTCGCGGCTTCGACCCGCCAGCGGGCAGCCACCAGATCAGGGCGACGGCCGAGCAATTCAGCCGGCACCACCGACGGCAGAGCGACGACCGCAGGCTTCAGCACGGTCGGACGCGCCAGCTCTTCGCCGCGATCCGGGCCTTTGCCCATCAACACGGCCAGGGTGATCTTGGCGGTGCGCAGGCGTTTGTCGGCGTCGACCAAGGCCTCGCGAGAGCTGGCTTCCAGGCTTTCGGTCTGCTGGTATTGGTACTCGCTGTCGATGCCGGACTTGAAGCGACGGGCGCCCAGCTCCAGCAATTGCCGCGTGCGTTTCAGGTCGTCGGCCGCCAGATCGCGAACGATGTAGGCCTGACCCAGATCGCTGTAGGCGCGGGCGACGTCGGCCGCAAGGGTCAACTGCGCGGCGCGCTGGTCGATTTCAGACGCGCGGGCCTGGCCCAACGCCGCTTCCCAGGCAGCACGCTGCCCGCCCCACAGGTCGAAGTTGTAATTGAAGCTGGCACCCAGGCTGCGCAGCGTGCTGTAACGGTCGCCCGTGCCAGTCGGGTCCTGATCCTTGGCCAGACGAGAACGGCTGACGCTGGCGTTGGCATCGACGGTCGGCATGCGCTCGGCGTCGGCGGCATAGGCGGCAGCACTGGCCTGGTGAGTCCGTGCGGCGGCAATCTGCATGTCAGGGCTGTCGCGCAGGGCTTCCGTGATCAGGCCGTTGAGTTGAGGGTCGCCCAGGCTGGTCCACCAGTCGCGCTTCGGCCAGGCGGCTGGCGACAGGTTGATGCCATTGAGGCTGTTTCCGGCCTGCAAGCTGTTGGCGTCGATGCCGACGGCCTCGGTGTGCAAGCCTTTGGAGTTCGCGCAACCGGCCATGACCAGTGCAGCGAACACAAGACTGAGAGAGGTGCGCAAGGCCGAGCCCTGCGGGGATCGAATGTTCATTTGGCTGCAATCCGGGCGAGTGTGATCGGGTCCGCCGCCGCGACCAGCACCTTGGTGAGCAATTTTTCCAGCATGGCCAGTTCGTCCTTGTCCAACACCCCGACCATTTCGTTCAGGGCCTCTGCGCCGATCTGCGGCAACAGGTCCGACAGCGTTTTGCCGGCGTCGGTCAACACGAGGCGCACCTGACGCCGATCCGATTCGGAGCGGGTACGGGCCAGCAGGTCTTTCTGCTCCAGACGGTCGAGCATGCGCGTCATGGAACCGCTGTCCAGGCACAGCGAACGGCAGAGATCAGCCGGTGTTTCGGCGCCATACAACGCGACGATGATCAGCACTTTGAATTGCTGAGCCGTCAGCTCGTAGGGTTCAAGCAGCTTGTCGAGGATACGGTTTTTCAGTTGCTCGGCTCGGCCGATCAGCATGCCCAGCAGGCTGCATTGAAAACTCTCGGGAGTGAAATGTGCCATTGATAGCCACCCATTATCTGCCTAGGCAGTGATTTTGGGCTGATATTACTGCCTAAGCAGTAAACACACAATGAAACAATTTTCAGGATGCAGAGTTCCAGACGAATGTGCTCGTCGGATGAGAGGAAGTGTGCTGGGGCGGTTGAGAATTACAGCGCAGGCACGCCGCTGTGAAACCGGAAATCTTCATCCGGGCTTTCGATCAGGTCGCGCTCGGCCAGGCGAATCTCTTCGATTTTGGCGTTAACGTCCGCCTCGTCCCCATAGGTGTACGCCAGCTTCAGGTAATCCTGAAAATGCCGGGCCTCGGACTTGAGCAAGCTGGCGTAGAACTTCGACAGGTCGGCATCCAGATGCGGGACCAGTGCGGCGAAACGTTCGCAGGAGCGCGCTTCGACAATGGCGCCGACGATCAGCGCGTCGGTCAATCGGTAGGGGTTGTGGGTGCGAACGAGCTTGCGCAATGACCCGGCATAACGCGCCGAGCTGATGTTGGCCATGGGGATGCCGCGCTTCTTGATGATGCCGATCACTTGCTCGAAGTGACGCAACTCTTCCCGGGCCAGACGCGACATTTTCGCCAGGAGGTCGAATTTGTCGTTGTACTGGAACATGAACTGGAACGCCGCACCGGCGGCTTTCTTTTCATTGTTGGCGTGGTCGATCAGCAGGATATCCAGGTTCTGCAAGGCGGCCTGAACCCAGGCGTCCGGGGTCGGGCAAAGCAGGAAGGCATCGATGTCTGGATAAAGCGGCATGAGTTCACGACTGGCAGAGTGGGAAAGGCGCAGCATTATACGGGCCTCGACGCGCAGAACCAGCCTCTTGGGCCGGAAATCCGATGACGCCGATCAACGCGTCGCCTCGTCTGGGCCAGCTATAGTCAACGGGCGAACCCCGACAGCTCAAGCAGGGTCGAAGGTTTCATGACGTCTTCATAGGAGATCCGCTCATGCACGCGATTCGCAGGATTCTGGTGGTCATTGAACCCAACGCTGACACCGATCAGGTCGCCAACCTCGCCATGCCCCGCGCTTGCCTGATCGCCCGCACCACCGAGGCCAGCCTGCATCTGTTGGTGTGCGACAAAAGTGCGGATCACGGCGAACTGCTGTCGGACCTTCGCCATGTGCTGGAAGCCAAGGGGATCGAGGTCACCACCCAGCAGGACTGGCACGAAAGCACGCACCAGACCATCGTCAAGGTACAACAGGCGCAGGGCGCGGACCTGGTCATCAAACAGCACTTTCCGGACAGCATACTGAGAAGAGCCCTGCTCACCCCGGCGGACTGGAAATTGCTGCGCCACTGCCCGTGCCCGGTGCTGATGGTGAAGTCCGACAGGCCGTGGAAAGGCGGGGCGATTCTGGCGGCCGTCGATGTCGGCAATCCGGACGGCGAGCACACGGCCTTGCACTACAGCATCGTCCAGCACGGTTTTAGCCTGGCAGAGATGGCGGGCGGTGAACTCCACGTGATCGCGGCGCACCCCTCCCCCACGCTGTCGGCGGCAGAGCCGGTGTATCAACTGCCGACCCACGTTGAAGGAGAATATCGCGAACAGTGCAAGGCGTTTCAGACCGAGTTCGGCATCGACGATACTCACCTGCACATTGCCGAGGGACCGGCGGATGTGCTGATCCCGTTCACAGCACATCATTTACAGGCGGCGGTCACCGTCATTGGAACCGTGGCGCGGACGGGATTTTCGGGCGCGCTGATCGGGAACACGGCCGAAGTGGTGCTGGACTCGCTGGAAAGTGATGTGCTGGTGCTGAAAAGCGAGGAGATCGTGGCGCAGTTGAAGAAGCATCTGGCGCAGGCTTGAAAAGGCTTCTCTTCTGAAACGACGACTTAGCGATAAGCACGTACCTTGTGGGAGCGAATTCATTCGCGAAAGGCCAGTACATTCAGCACATCATGTCGTCTGTAAATATTTTTGCGAATGAATTCGCTCCCACAGACGATCCGAGGCGCTTACCCCATCGCATCCTTCAAGAAACCCGGCGCGATGTAACGTTCGTAGTGCGCTTCGGACAGCAGGAAGAATTCCCGATCAATGGCATCGCGCAGTTCCGGCAGCGGCCAGTCGCGAAATTCGGGCATCAGCACCATGCCGTACGCTTCCACGTTGTTGATCACCCTCGCCCCGCGCGCGATCAATTGGTATGCCCAGCAATACTCCGACTGCTGCGGCACGAAGCGGATTTTGCGCTGTTCGAGCTGCTGACGGAGCAAACCGGGGTCGAACACTTCGACTTTCGCGGCCATTACCTGCACCAGCAATTGTTCGAGCCGCAGCCACACCGCGCGCTTTTCTTCCTCGTTGTAGCCATTCCAGTGAATGACTTCGTGGTGAAAACGCTTGCATCCCCGGCACACGAGGTCCCCGTAAACGGTGGAACACAGGCCGACACAGGGCGTTTTGATGATGTGGTTGGGCATGGCGGAAAAACACGGCAGCGGACGAAACAAGCCCGCATGTTAGCCCTTTGTCTAAATCGGTACACCCCCGAAGATGTAGGGGCTAACTTACCTTTCCCTTTTTTTTGCCGTAGAATCACCGGGCCTTTTAAGGCGCCAATGTCCGTTGGAAGCTGTTTTCAAAGCGTCACGAGCACAGTCCAGGATCTGTACGGAAAGTCGGCAAGCCCCACTTTCCCTATGGAGCCTTACCCCGCAGTACGGTTCGACGCAGGCGTAATCCTGCGTCCCCTCCCTCCCAGAGCCGTTCATGCAGGCGTAAAACTTTGAAAACAGCTTCTGTTGGAGATCGTCAGCTTCCTGCCTGAAAACTCAAAAAGTTTTGACATGCACGGTCGCGGACTTTTTCCGGATGAGCGTCCCGGACACCCATTTGGGACCACTGATGAGGGTAATACTGTGCTTGAAGCCTACCGTAAACACATCGAAGAGCGTGCCGCCCAGGGTATTGTGCCCCAGCCGCTTAACGCCGAACAAACCGCAGGCCTGGTCGAGCTGCTGAAGAACCCACCGGCTGGCGAAGAAGCTGTCCTCCTTGATCTGATCACCAACCGCGTTCCACCAGGCGTTGACGAAGCTGCCTACGTCAAAGCCGGTTTCCTCTCCGCTCTGGCCAAGGGCGAAGTCTCTTCCCCTCTGCTGGACAAGAAGCGCGCTGTAGAACTGCTCGGCACCATGCAGGGCGGCTACAACATCGTGACCATGGTTGACCTGCTGGACGATGCCGATCTGGCACCTGTCGCAGCCGAGCAACTGAAGCACACCCTGCTGATGTTCGACGCCTTCCACGACGTCGCTGAAAAAGCCAAGAACGGCAACGCACACGCTCAAGGCGTGCTGCAGTCCTGGGCTGACGGCGAGTGGTTCCAGAAGCGTCCGACCCTGGCTGAAAAGATCAGCCTGCGCGTCTTCAAGGTCACCGGCGAAACCAACACCGACGACCTGTCGCCTGCACCGGATGCCTGGTCCCGTCCTGACATCCCGCTGCACGCCCTGGCCATGCTGAAAATGGCACGCGACGGCATCGTGCCTGATGTGCAAGGCGCCATCGGCCCGATGAAGCAGATCGAAGAAATGCGCGGTCAAGGCTTCCCTATCGCCTACGTCGGTGACGTGGTCGGTACCGGTTCTTCGCGTAAATCCGCCACCAACTCGGTGCTGTGGTTCTTCGGTGACGACGTTCCTTACGTGCCGAACAAGCGCGCTGGCGGCTTCTGCTTTGGCAGCAAGATCGCTCCAATCTTCTACAACACCATGGAAGATGCCGGCGCACTGCCAATCGAATTCGATGTGACCAACATCAACATGGGCGACGTGATCGACGTTTACCCGTACGAAGGCAAGGTCACCAAGCACGACAGCGACGAAGTGATCACCACGTTCGAACTGAAAACCCCTGTGCTGCTGGACGAAGTCCGCGCCGGTGGCCGTATTCCGTTGATCATCGGTCGTGGTCTGACCGGCAAGGCACGCACCGAGCTGGGTCTGCCACCGTCGACCCTGTTCAAGCTGCCTGACGTTCCAGCGGCCAGCACCAAGGGTTTCACCCTGGCGCAGAAAATGGTCGGCAAGGCCTGCGGCACCGACGGCATCCGTCCAGGTACTTACTGCGAGCCGAAGATGACCACCGTCGGTTCCCAGGACACCACCGGTCCAATGACCCGTGACGAGCTGAAAGACCTGGCATGCCTGGGCTTCTCGACCGACCTGGTGATGCAGTCCTTCTGCCACACCGCGGCCTATCCAAAGCCGATCGACGTCAAGACCCACCACACCCTGCCTGACTTCATCATGACCCGTGGCGGCGTTTCGCTGCGTCCGGGCGACGGCATCATCCACAGCTGGCTGAACCGCATGCTGCTGCCGGATACCGTCGGCACCGGTGGTGACTCGCACACCCGTTTCCCGATCGGTATCTCGTTCCCGGCCGGTTCCGGTCTGGTCGCGTTCGCCGCTGCCACCGGCGTCATGCCGCTGGACATGCCGGAATCGATCCTGGTCCGTTTCAAAGGCAAGCTGCAACCGGGCGTCACCCTGCGTGACCTGGTTCACGCGATTCCTTACTACGCGATTCAGAAAGGCCTGCTGACCGTCGAGAAGAAAGGCAAGAAAAACGCCTTCTCGGGTCGCATCCTGGAAATTGAAGGTCTGGACAACCTGAGCATCGAACAGGCTTTCGAGCTGTCCGACGCCTCGGCCGAACGTTCGGCTGCCGGTTGCACCATCAAGCTCTCCAAAGAGCCGATCATCGAATACCTCAGCTCCAACATCACCCTGCTGCGCTGGATGATCGCGGAAGGCTACGGTGATCCACGTACGCTGGAGCGTCGTGCTCAGGCGATGGAAGCCTGGATTGCCAACCCTGAACTGCTGGAAGCCGATGCCGACGCGGAATACGCTGAAATCATCGAGATCGACCTGGCCGACGTCAAAGAGCCTGTGCTCTGCGCGCCGAACGACCCGGACGACGCCCGTCTGCTGTCCAGCGTTGCTGGCGAGAAGATCGACGAAGTGTTCATCGGTTCGTGCATGACCAACATCGGTCACTTCCGCGCTGCCGGTAAGTTGCTGGACCAGGTCAAAGGTCAGCTGCCAACCCGTCTGTGGCTGTCGCCACCGACCAAAATGGACGCTCACCAACTGACCGAAGAAGGCTACTACGGCATCTACGGCAAGGCTGGCGCACGCATGGAAATGCCGGGCTGCTCGCTGTGCATGGGCAACCAGGCACGTGTGAACCCGAACGCCACCGTGGTTTCGACCTCGACCCGTAACTTCCCGAACCGTCTGGGCGACGGCGCGAACGTCTACCTGGCTTCGGCCGAGTTGGCGTCCGTTGCATCGATCCTGGGTCGCCTGCCGACCGTCGAGGAGTACATGGTGTACGCGGGCAAGATCGACAGCATGTCTGCCGATGTCTACCGCTACCTGAGCTTCGACCAGATCGCCGAGTTCCGTGAATCCGCTGCGAACGCCAACATCCCGGTTGTTCAAGCGTAAGAACGAAACAGAGCGTTGAAAGAACCCCACTTCGGTGGGGTTTTTTTATGGGGATTGGTTTTGTTGATCGTTCCCACGCTCCGCGTGGGAATGCCTCACGGACGCTCCGCGTGAAGCAAAAAAAAACCCCACATCTCGCGACGCAGGGCTTTTTCTTGCAGCTTGACGCTTACAACTTGAAGCTAGCGCCTCAAACCACAGCCGTCTGCCCACTCATGGCCAAGTCCAGCAGCTCGCGGTTGGCGACCGCGTACATCGCGTAGTCGTTGCCACTCGCTGCACGCAGTTCGACCAGCATGGCGCGCCAGCGCTCGACCATTGGCAGGCGTTGCTCCAGCCACAGGTTCAGGCGCTCTTCCACGTCTGCAGGGCCGTTGGCCATTTGCAGGACGGAGACGGTGATCGCCCGTTGCTGCCAGTCGATGTCGTCGCGGAAGGCTTCGCGGGCCAGGGCCTGCCAGTTGTTTTCCACCGGCAATGCACTGATCTGCTGCAAGTACCAGGTCACGTCCAGCGAGCTGCCCACGGCGAAGTACACCTTGGCCACATCGGCGGCGTTCTGACCGGTGACGTCGGAGGCTTCGATGATTGGCAGCAGCGTGTAGAGGTGCGTAGTGCCTGCCACCATCCGTGCCAGCAACTCAGGTACGCCCGCTTCGACGTATTCCTGATACCGCGCCTGCCAGACTTCACGGGGCGGGCCTTCCAGCAGTTCATCCAGTTTCAGGCCCAACGCCGCCAAGTGCGGCCCGAAGTGCGCAACGTCACGTGCCGCGTCAAGTTCGTTGCGACGGCTGCGCAGGAACCAGCGCGTGGCGCGACGGCCGAGGCGCATCAGTTCGTCCATCAGCGCCAGTTGGATTTCAGCGGGAACCTTGTAGTCCAGCGCCTCGATCTGACGGAACCAGTGCGGGAGGTGGAAGATGTCACGCACGATCACGTAGGCACCGGCCACGTTGGCCGCGCTCATGCCGGTCGACTCTTTGAGCCGCTGCACGAAGGTGATGCCCATGTGGTTGACCAGGTCGTTGGCGATCTGGGTGCTGACGATTTCGCGTTTCAGACGGTGGTGACGCATGGAGTCCGAGAACTTCGCACCGAGTGACGGCGGGAAGGCGGTTTCCATGTCGCGGGCCAGGTAATCGTCGTCCGGGACGCGGGATTCCAGCAGCGCTTCCTTGAGGTCGATCTTGCTGTAGGAGATCAGCACCGACAGCTCGGCGCGGGTCAGGCCTTGCTTCTCGGCCACGCGCTCGGCGATCTGATCTTCGGCGGGCAGGAACTCGATGGCGCGGTCCAGCTTGCCACGGGATTCCAGGTCGCTCATCAGGCGCTTGTATTCGGCAATGCGCTCGTAAGCACGACGGGCCGCCAGGGACAGGGCTTGCGTCTGCTTGTAGTTGTTGCCGAGCACCAGATTGCCCACTTCGTCGGTCATGCTTTCGAGCAGCAGGTTGCGCTGCTTCTCGGTCATGTCACCGGCCTGCACCACTTCGTTGAGCAGGATCTTGATGTTCACTTCGTGGTCGGAGCAGTCCACACCACCGGCGTTGTCGATGAAGTCGGTGTTGGTCGCACCGCCCAGCAGGCCGAATTCGACGCGACCCAGTTGGGTCATGCCGAGGTTGCCGCCCTCGCCCACCACCTTGCAGCGCAGCTGGTTGCCGTTGACGCGCAGCGCGTCGTTGGCCTTGTCGCCCACGTCGGCGTGGCTCTCGGAGCTGGCCTTGACGTAGGTGCCGATGCCGCCGTTCCACAGCAGGTCCACCGGCGCCTTGAGCAGCGCGTGCATCAGCTCGGTCGGGGTCAGTTTGTCGGCACTGATGTCGAAGCGTGCTTTCATCTGCGGGGTGATGGTGATGCTCTTCAGGCTGCGAGGGAAGATACCGCCGCCTTCGGACATGATGCTGGTGTCGTAGTCGGTCCAGGCTGAACGCGGCAGGTCGAACAGACGCTGACGCTCGGCGAAGCTGGTGGCCGGGTCCGGATTCGGGTCAATGAAGATGTGCAGGTGATTGAACGCGGCCACCAGTTGCAGCTTGTCGGACATCAACAGGCCGTTGCCGAACACGTCACCGGCCATGTCGCCGACGCCGATCACGCTGACGCTGTCTTGCTGGACGTTGATGCCGCGCTCGCGGAAGTGACGCTGCACGCCGACCCACGCGCCCTTGGCGGTGATGCCCATTTTCTTGTGGTCGTAACCGGCCGAACCACCGGAAGCGAACGCGTCGCCCAACCAGAAGCCGTAGTCGATAGCGATGCCGTTGGCGATGTCGGAGAAGGTTGCGGTGCCCTTGTCCGCCGCGACCACCAGGTACGGGTCATCGTCGTCATGACGCACGACGTTGACAGGCGGCACGAGTGCGCCTTCTTTCAGGTTGTCGGTGATGTCCAACAGACCGGAAATGAAGATCCGGTAGCAGGCGATGGCTTCGGCCTGAATCTCGTCGCGGGTGCCGGTGGTCGGCAGACGACGGGGCAGGAAGCCACCCTTCGCGCCCACCGGCACGATGACCGAGTTCTTCACTTGTTGGGCTTTGACCAGGCCCAGCACTTCGGTGCGGAAGTCTTCTTCACGGTCCGACCAACGCAGGCCGCCACGGGCGACGTTGCCGAAGCGCAGGTGAACCCCCTCGACGCGTGGCGAGTAGACGAAGATTTCGAACTTCGGCACTGGCTTCGGCAGCTCGGGGATCAGGCGCGGGTTGAACTTGAAGCTGAAGTAGCTCTTGTTCTGGCCGTTGGCGTCGGTCTGGTAGAAGTTGGTGCGCATGGTTGCCTTGATCAGGTCAAGGTAGCGACGCAGGATGCGGTCTTCGTTGAGCACCTGAACATCGTCCAGCGCCGACAGGATCGCGGTTTCCAGACGCTGTTGCATGTCGTCCAGATCGCCACCGGACAGCTTGCGCGCCAGGTAGAAGCGGGTCTTGAACAGACGCGTCAGCTCGCGGGCGATGTCGGCGTGGTTGTTCAGGGTGCTGGCGATGTAGCCCAGGTCGAAGCCCAGACGGATCTGTTTCAGGTAACGGGCGTAAGCGCGCAGCAGCGCCACGTCGCGCCATGGCAAACCGGCGGTCAGCACCAGACGGTTGAACGCGTCGTTCTCCGCTTCGCCACGGACGATGTGGACGAACGCGTCCTGCAACGTGTCGTTGAGCTGTTGCAGGTCCAGGTTCAGGCCTTCGCCGTAAGTGAAGGCAAAGTCGTGAATCCAGAATTCGCGGCCGTTGGTGTGACGCAGGCGATACGGGAATTCACCCAGCACACGCAGGCCAAGGTTTTCCAGAATCGGCAGCACGTCGGACAGCGCCAGCGGGGTGTCGGCGTGGTACAGCTTGCAGTGCAGCTGCGCTTTATCGCCCGACAGTGGCTGGTAGAAGCTCATCACCAGTGGATTGGCGTCGGACAGGTTCAGCAGGTGCTGCATATCCACGACTGCCGAATGCGCAGCGAACCGCTCGCGGTAACCGGCCGGGAAGCCTTTCGGGAAGTCGGCCAGAACGTTGGTGCCCTGGGCTTCGCCGAAGCTTTCGACCACCAGACTGGCGTAGTCGTCCTTCCACGAACGGCACGCCTGGATGACTTCGTTTTCCAGCTGCTGTGGGTCGATGTCGAGGGTGACTTTCGGGTCCACGCGCAGGATGAGCTGCACACGGGCCAGCACGGACTCGGAGAAGAAGGTCCAGAACTCGCAGTCGCTGGCCTTCAGGCGCTCCATCAGCACCTGCTGGATTTTCTGGCGCACTTCGGTGGAGTAGACGTCGCGCGGCACGTAGGCCAGGCAGTAGCAGAAGCGGCCGTACGGGTCTTTGCGCAGGAACACGCGAATCTTGTTGCGCTCCTGGATCTGCACGATGGACATGACGGTGGTGAACAGCTCGTCCACCGGGGTCTGGAACAGATCGTCACGGGGCAGCACTTCGACGACTTGGGTCAGCTCTTTGCCCAAGTGGGCCTTGGCGTCGAAACCGGAACGGCGCTCGACTTCGGCCACCTTGCGGCGGATGTACGGAATGGCGCGCACGCTTTCGCCGTACACCGACGAGGTGTAGAGGCCCATGAAGCGGCATTCCTTGATGACCTTGCCGTTGGCGTCGATCTGGCGGATCGATACATAGTCCGGGTACGCCGGACGGTGCACGCGGCTCGGCGCGGCGGCCTTGGCGAAGGACAGCAGGGTCGGCTCTTGCAGGTAATTCACTGCGTAGCCTTCAATGTGCAGCTCTTCGGCGGTCAGGCCCGCACGCAACAGTTTGGTCAGGCCGAGGAAGGAGGACTGATCGTAGGTCAGTTGGCCACCTTCGGCGCCGCCCTCGACCGTGAACTCTTCGTAGCCCAAGAAAGTGAAATGGTTGTTCACCAGCCATTCGAGGAAAACCTTGACCTCGGCTTTCTCGTCGGGATCGACGTTGTACTCGATGGCATCGACGCCCGCCAGCAGTTCGTGCAGCTTGGCTTTCATCGGTTCGAAGTCTTCGACCGCGACCCGCACTTCGCCCAGCACCTGCTCCAGCTCGCGGGCCAGCACCGCCAGTTCGGCAGCGTTGGCGCAACGGTCGATTTCCAGGTACATCAGCGATTCTTGCAGAACGTCGTCACCGGTCGTGCCTTTTGGCAGCAGTTCGACCAGTTGGCCCTTCTCGTCGCGGCGCACGCTCAATACGGTGGTTTGCAGCGTGTGGATGCTGTAACCGCGACGGTTCAGCTCGGTGCGGACAGAATCGACCAGGAACGGCAGGTCGTGGTGCAACACTTCAACGGCGGTGTGGGTGGATTGCCAGCCATGACGCTCGTAATCAGGGTTGTAGACGCGCACTTGCGGGGTGCTGTGTTCGAAACGTTCGAGCAGACGCCATGCCGACAGGGTGCAGCCGGCAAGGTCGGACAGCCTGCGTTGGGTCAACTCGTCGAGGGAAATGATGCCGAAGAACTGGTCGGCGAACAGCGCCACTTGTGGCAGTGCCTGTTCACTGATGTGCTGAGCCAGTGCCGCTCGCAGTTGATGCTGAAAGTCGGACTTGCTGGCTGCGGTGAAGAACGCCATCTGTGGTACTCCGCTTGGCTTGGCTTTTATATAGGAGAGATGCGTGTTTCGGGGTCGTACTGCATGTGTGCCACGTTTGCGCCTGTTCGATGATAGTCGGCAGATCGTGACAAGGCGCCGTTCGCGACCACATGCCCTAGTAGTAACGCTCGTCGTGTGTGCGTCGTCACATTCAATTGACCCGAATGACGGTCGATGGGCGTCTGCCCAGGCAGGCTCGGCCCATGTCCGTTCATCTGCTGCGCAGCTTAACGAGAGCGGGCCCCGCCCTGCTTGCGACGCTGCGACATATTCGGACATCGGGTTGTACGGGAATGTTTCAGAATGAGGCTCGGTGCGCGTGCTTCTGCCCGAAGGCCGTACGCGCTGGCTTGCGTGGGGTTTGAAAATCAGGTGCAGGCAAATTTTCCGCAGGACTGGCAAAATCCCTCCCCTGCCCCGCGCCAAACCAGAGGAACACCGCCATGCAATTGACCACCGACAGCTTCATCTACAACCCCTGCGACGAGGAAGAAGATGACATGGCGCTGGCGTGCTGCCATGCCAGCAACGGCGATCTGTTCCTGCTGGCGCGCTTTCCGGATGAGGATGAAGTCGATATCACCTTCCGCGACGACACCATTCACGTCGAGTCGAATCTGTCCGTTACTCTCACAGCCACGCAGCTCAAGGTGGAAATCGACGCCGCTGATGCCAAGCCGTTTGGCGGCGACACTACTTATGAAATTGCTCACACCACCCCGGCCAGCGAACTGGCCGAGCTGGATGCCACGCTGAAGATCATCCTCAAGGAAGTGGGCACTTACGTCAGTGATGTCGGCTGACGCTTGACCTCGCCTTCTTCGACCGCCGCCACCAGTGCCTCCACCTCGGCCGCGAAGGCCTTGCCGCCGTCCACCGCCAGGTAGCGGATGTGCAGGATCACATCGGTCAGCGTGTCGAGCATGGCCTGCTGATCGTCGCTGTCGTGGTGGGGGAAACTCAGGGTCCAGCGTGAGATCGCGCCGGTGCCCTCGAACGGGAAGTAGCGTTCGTCACCAAAATCGAGCTGGAACATGCCGTGATCGTCCACCCCGGTGGAAAGCCCGATCTGCTGATTGGCCCGGGGATTGGTCACCAGTTGATCCTGACGAATATCGTCATCGCCCCCGTCTGGCAGTTCACCGGCCTGCTGATACAAGGCCTTCACATTGCCGAGCTGCGGCTTGAGCAGGTAGGTGCTGGTCTGCTGGCTCAGGGTCGCGTGAACGTCCTGATAGGGCTTGAGCACCACCGGCAGCGAAACCGACATCCGCACCAATTGACGCAGGTAGTGGCCCGGATAATCCGCATCGAAGGTCGAGGACTTGAGCTGAAAGTCGATCTCGCCCTTGTCGCGCAGGGTTTCCAGCACCGCGTCCCAACCGGTGGCCGCGTCCGGCGCCAACCCTGCGTTGGGGTCGTAATGCTTCAGCAGTTCCTTGAGCGACAGGGTCTTGGTGATTTCCAGTCGGCGCTCATGCCGGACCAGAAACGCCGACTCCATCTGCAGCAGCCCCAGTTTCAAGGCGTCCCCGGCCGTCAGCCCGTAGCGATTATCTACCCAGGCAGAGGCGGAGATGAAGCGCGTGTCACGATCACCAATCTCGTACTGCCAGCAGGCTTCGGTGCTCAGGCACAGTGACAACACCGCATCGTAGGCCTGGAAGTACAGGGTCGACATCTGGCTCAACAGCCATTGGTACAAGCCCACGTGGGTCGCCCGGGTTTTGATGAACGCATACAGGGCGTCGGCCTGCTCGCGGCTTCGGGTGGCCTGCGCGAGGCTGGTCTGGGCAGAACTCAAGGCCATCTGCTGGGCAGCGATCTGCTCATCGAGCACGTCCATTTCAAGCTCGGCCTGGTGTGCCTGATGTTTCCACTCTTCGCGACGACGCTGCTGTGAGTCGCTGATCAGGTGCTCCTGCGCCAGTGCCGACATGATCCCCGCTGCGCCTTCCATCACCTCGGCCTCGGCGAATGCGGGCGAGCCCCAGCTCATGCCCCCTGTCGCCCCGCCAAAAAGATTCGGCGCAAGATTGGCAAGGTGCCCCGTCCCGCCCAAGACCCGAGCCGCGACGTTGTCGCTCAGCGCGGTCTGCCGTGCCCGGTAGGCACTATGCTCCAGAGCGCTGACGTCACGGCTGATCTGTTCGTCGTAATAGCGTTTGCGCCCTTGGGCAACATTCCGGTTGGCCTTGAGCACATCCAGCCCCTTGGCCACTTCGTCAATAGCGCTTCGCTGGAGTTTTTCAGCGAAGGTCGCCAGATCCTCCAGCACATGCCCTTGCTGAAGTTCTTCCTGCTCGGCGCGGCCCCTGGATTCCATGTGGCTGAGCACTTGCTGGGAAAAGCGGATCAGGGTTTCGACGGCATTCTGTGCGCGAGGCAGCATGGCGCGGAAGCGGTACGGCGGGATGATGGCCAGCGACCCCAACCGGCGTTGGCTCAGACTGCTGCCGTTGAGTTGCGCACGCAGCAGGTCCAACGGGTTGGCCGGCGCCTCGTACAACACCAGCTGCATGGGCTTGCCATCCAGGGTCAGGTTATGACGCAGGTTGTGCAAGCGCTGGTCGAGCGTGTCCCAGAGGTCCAGCAGCTGGGTGTTGACCGGCAGGCGGAAGATCGATTGGTCCAGCAGGCGCAACCAGGGCGCCTCGTTGCGCGGGATCGGGACAGGGCTGAACGCGCGCTCGCCCACTGATGATTCCAGCGCCACGAACGTATCTGCTTGCTCAGCGGCCGCGTCTTCAAGCGACACCGGATCCCAGCGGCTGATGCTGCGCCCCTTCGACAACGGCCCAAGCAAAGACAAGGCCCGCACATACAGCAGCTTGGCCTCGTTCAGGGTGTCCCGGGTGACCTGGCGATAGAGCATGTCGCCCCAGGCAACCAAGTTGTTCAGGTACAGCATGAAAATCGCTTTGCGGTAATGCGAGGGCGCGCCGCGGGCAATGGCGTCGGGATTGGTCAGGCCTTCCAGCTCTAGCGCCGGATTGTCCGGCAGACCCAGCGGACGGCACGTCCAGTACGGCAACCAGTCGATCTCGGCCGGTGGCGGAAATAGCGGCGCGACGCGTACTTGCGGGTTGAACAGCAGTTCCAGCCATTGCTGCGCACCCGCGTAGTCGAACTCCTGTTGCAGGCGAGTGGCGATCAGGTGCGGGACGTGAAAAAAGATTTCCCAGAAGTACAGCCCGTTGGCCCCGGAAAAATCGAGGTAAGCCGGGGCCGTCTGATCAGGCAGAAGCGGCTCTTCGGTGTGCTGGATCTCCCAGGACAGCGCACTTTTCAGGGACAGACTGGCCTTACGGGTCAAATCCTTGGCGAACAGGGTGTTGAGGCGCACCCGCACCTTGCCGGCGCCAACGGCGGCATTGGTCAAGTCAAGGTACTGAGCGCCCAAATCACTGGTACGCAGATACGGCACCGAGTTGCCAGCCACTTCGCGAGTGACGGTGAAGCCGTTGAGTCCATATCGGGTGTGCAAACTCCCATCGGTCTCTGCCCCCCATTGGTAGGTCCGGACGTTCTCAGCACTGGCTGGCCATTCATGATGAATGACCGACGACATGGCCGATCCGTTCAACGTGATGGGGTCGGCACGTTTGAGCCACTTTTGATTGTAATGACCGAGGGCGGTATTCAGCGTGAGTGGCTCGCCACTCAGGTAGACAGCATCTTCTTGCAACCCAAGATGCCTGCCGTCAGCGATAGACACCTCAAAACCTCTGTGGGAATTCTGTTGGAAATACGCATCACCGGGAGCGATTGTTTTGTGCGCGACGAGGGTTTCCATGAAAAAATCGCTGCCTTGCGATATCAGGTCGTCGTGGGTGATCGTCGCAATCGCCTTACCGGAGTGCCGCAACTCTGCGGTCAATAACCTTGAGCTGCTGCCTTTGATCCTTTTTGCCGTGACCTCCCAGTACACCAAACCTGCGATACCAACCACCTTGTATTGCACGGAAGATCGGTCGTCGACGATGCTGTCGGAAACGGCGAAATACTCTGTTTTCCAGGCGATCACCACCTTTGCGCATCGCCCGATCAGCACCAGTCGCCCATTTGACCACTGCGCCTCCAGTTCAAAATAGTCATTCAATGCGTCACCGACTGTCCCCACTGTCGTAGGGGGCGAAGCCGCATCTCGGGTGACCGACTTGATAGTCCAGCGTAACGACGCGTCAGAGTTCAGATGAACAGCGCTGTATTGAACACGGTCGATTTTGGCGCCCGCCATGAAGACCAACATGCTGGCAATGCCCTCACTGTCCGCCTTCAGTGGCTGGAGGAACCGACTGTACGCCGCGTAATGCTTCACCTCCTTGTCTACGCCAAAACCTTGTGATGTGAACCCTATGAGCAGTCGCAAATTCCCGCTATCGCCCTGGTCCGCACTCGCGACCATCCGATAGCCTTTGATTAATGTGTAGTCGGTGACCTCATCTGCGAGCAACTCATCCGGTGCCTCGCCCTTGTGCAATTCAATAGGCGCACTCCAGCTGTCATCCAGCCGCCGATATGCCAGCTTGATCGAATACTCGAACGCTCCGGTTTTCGCCCCCTCCTCGCCCAGTACTGCTTTACCACTTTCAGCCCACACCACATACAGACGGCCGTCCATGACCACAGGTCGACAATGCTTGACCTGAGCGCCGCGAAGGGTGTCGATGGGTTTCCACTCGGTCCAGTCGGCCATCTGCGCCTCGCTGGCCGACGCATCTTTGTAGAGATGGGATTTACGCCAGTAGAACGCGAAGGGCTCGGTACTTTGCCGCCCGGTGTAGTAGTAGTCGGCGTTGAGGAACTGGGTGCTGTCTACGTAGCAGGCGGTGACGGTAAGATTGCTCACCGTCTCGAAGGCTTGCAGGTAATTGCCCAGCGCCTTTTGTACGGTGTCTTCGGTCAATCGCGCCTGAGACAATTCCGACTCGAAGGTCTTGAACATGGACGTTTTGTCCAGGCGCAGGGCCGGCTGCAGGTAGTTCTCGGGGTAGTCCTCCAGCATCTGGTAGCCCGCCCACAGGCTGTACTGAGACATCCCGTCACGCCACAGCGCCAGCGTGTCGTGGCTGACACTCCCGTACCCCGGCTCCATGCCGTTATAGATCGCATGAATATGCTGTTGCACGCTGGCGATGCCTTGGGCGACCCGGCTGGTGTCGACCTCAGCCGCGACCTGATTGTCGATCAGTAGGTATTCGTACAGATCGTTTTCCGTCAGCACGCGAGTCTGCCGTTCGCCCTCCGGGACCAGCTGGCCGAGGTACCAGGCCACCAGTGCATCCCGCCGTTGTTGTTCCAGACCCCCAATGATGGACTGGTCCATGGTGCGCTCCTCATCATCCATTGATGTTCGTGAACCGGGTCAGCGGACCGACGACGCCTTGCGCCGTGCCTGTGAACCTGGTGTCTTGACCTTGCCGGGAATCAGCCCCTTGATCTGCTCGGCGAATGGCTTGCCGCCGTCCGTCGCGTAGTAGCGCACGTGCAGGATGATGTCCTGCAGGCCGTCGAACACGGCCTGTTGGTGGGCGCTGGTGTGGCGAGGGAAAGCAAGCGTCCAACTGGACACCGCGCCCGTGCCTTCAAAAGGCTGGTAGCGCTCGTCCCCGGCAACGGCTGTGAGCTGACCCGAGTCCTCGCGATCCCCGGAAATCGCCACTTGCTGATTGACCCGAGCGTTGGCGATCACGTAACGCGGGTTGATGTCGTCGTGTTCACCGTCCAGCTCACCCGCCTGCTGATACAGGTACTTGCTGCCGCCCAGATCAGGCTTGAGCAGGTAGCTGCTGCTTAATTGGGACAGGGTCAGCCGCGCATTCTCGTACGGTCCCAGCACGCCCGGCAGCGACACCGACACCTGCGCCAATTGCCGCAGATAATGGCCGGGGTAGTCGCGGTCGAACAGCGAAGGCGCCAAGGCGAAGTGGATCGTTCCGCCACTGCGCAGACGGGCAATGACCTCTGCCCAGGCGGTGTCTTCATACGACTGCATGAGGTTGCGCAGGGAAATCGTCTTGACCAGCGCCATGCGCCGTTCGTTGCGCGCCAGGAACGCCGATTCCATTTGCAATAGCCCCAGGCTCAGGCTCTCCCCGGCCGTCAGGCCATGGCGGTTATCGACCCAGGCGTTGACCGGAATGAAGGTGGTCTGTGGCTCACCCATTTCGTACTGCCAGCAGGCCTCTGCTGCCAGGCACAGCGACAGCACCGAGTCATACGCCTGGAAATACAGGGTCGCCATCTGCCCGGTCAGCCATTGATGCAACGCGGCGTTGGTGGCGCGGTTCTGCATGAATACGTACAGCGACTGTGCGTGTTCATGGGCCATCAACGAACGTTCGTGCTTGATCCGCGCCGACTCGATCTGCACACGTGCCTGCTCGATCTGAGCCTGCACCGATTCGAGCTGAAGCTGCGCCTGCTCTTTGAGAAGCGTCCACTCATTGCGTCGCCGCGCGTGCGTATCGGCGCGCACAAACGCATCGGCGCTGTCAGTGTTGTAAATGCTGGAGGCTTCGATCAGCGAAGCCGCACTCCAGAACGGGCTGCTCCAGTTCCAGCCCCCCGGGACCGGTACAGGTATTGGGCCAGGCGTGAAGGTAATGGTGTTGGGCGCGGCGCCCAGACCATGCCCCACCCCCCGAAACCCCGCCGCCAGCACGCGGGTCGCCATGGCCCCCGTGAACAACACCTCGGCGCTGCGCTCACTTTCACTGACGTCTTCAGCCAGCAAACCATCGTAATACGCGATCTGAGCCCTGAACTGCTCGGCGCTCGGCGACTTGACCTCCAGATTGCGCAAGGCGTGCTCGATAGCCAGCGTGTCGAGCTGTTCAACAAAGGTACTCAGTTCCAGTACGTGGCTTTGCTGCAACGTTTCCTGTTGCGCACGATCACGCGCCTCCATCGCCTGCCGCAACTGCTCCCCGAAGCGAATGAGCGACTCGGTGGTATCACGGGCGCGCAGTAACATCACCGCGAACCGGTACGGCGGGATGCTGCCTTGAGCGCCCAATCGGCGCAACGACACGTTGCTGCCCGACAGTTGCGCGCGCAAAAGGTCCAGCGGGTTGGCGGGTGCTTCATACAGCGCCAGGGTCATGGGACGGCCATCGAGCGTCAAGTTGTTGCGCAGGTTGTACAGGCGCTGATCCAGCTGCTCCCAGAGATCGAGCAAACGGGTGTTGACCGGCAAGCGGAACCACGGCGCGTCGATCAAACGCACCCAGGGGGCTTCGCCAGCGCTCCGGGGCGTGTCCTGCTGCAGCCATTCGAAGGCCGAGGTCTCGAAAGACGCGAAGGTGCCGGTCTCATGGCGGGCGGCGTCTTGCAGCGGCATCGGCGTCCACTGGCTGATGCTGCGCCCTTTGGACAATGGCCCCAGCAGCGACACTGCGCGCACGTAAAGCAGCTTGGCTTCGTTGAGGGCATCGCGGGTGACCTGACGGTACAGCGAGTCGCCCCAGGCGATGAGGTTATCCAGGTACAGGGTGAAAATCGCCTTGCGGTAATGCGAAGGCGCGCCATAGCCGATGGCGTCCGGATCTCTCGGTGCGGCGACGTCACGCAGCGGATCGTCGGCGAACCCCAGCGGACGGCATGTCCAGTAAGGCTGCCATTGCACCTCGTCAGGCGGCGGAAACAACGGCGCCACGCGCATCTGCGGGTTGAACAGGTAATTGAGCCACTGTTCGGCACCGGCGTAGTCGAACGAATGGTGCAGGCGCCAGGCTGCCAAGTGCGGCACGTGGAAAAACATCTCCCAGAAGTAGCGGCCATTGGCGCCGTTGAAATCAACCGGTGGCCGGGTGCCCGCGCTGTCTTCAGGGAGCGGGGTTTCCAGCGTGTGCTGAGTTTCCCATCCCAGGGCCCCATCGAGAGAGCGCTCGGCCTTGCGCACCAGCTCGCTGGCGAAGGTAGTGTTCAGGCGCACGTAGCGCAGGTGGGGGAGGTTGAGTCCCGCCAGGTCCAGAAACAGCCCGCCTGCATCGGTTTTGACGAAGGTGGGAATCACGCTGGAATGCTGTTTGCGATCAAAGTTGAACTCGTTATAACCAATGCCGGTGGAAGCGGTGGGGTTCCCTACACACAACCAATCAGTATCGGGCAGACCAGGCTTGCCCTGCCACGCCATGCCCTCCGCTGGCGAACGCGCCGCGCCGTTGAACGTCATGTCGTAATTGGCTCGTTTGGTACCTCTCCACAAGCCGAGCTTGGCGGACGCCGGAGGTGCACCTCTCGGTTGGGAGGCGTACCAAAGCGTGTCGCACACAATGGTCGCTTCGGCAGTGAGGGTATTTTTCGGAACGAGAATCCTGACCTTTAAATCGAGATAGCGGTTCAACGCACCGTCCAGATTTTCCCCGCCCTGGTTCCACCGCACATTTTCCACGCTCCACACATTGCCGTGGACATCCGCGCCCGTGATCGTGAATTGCGCAGCGCCCGGGCCACTGTTGAACTGGACAGCCAAGGAGCGATCGAGCGACGGCAGGCTATCGGTGAGGTAGACAGGCTTCCAGAGCGTGGTACGGACCTCAAGCAAGATCCTGACGGGTGGGCAGTCGCTCTTTTCGCCTCGCTTGAAGATCGCAATCACCAACCTGGGCTCTGGGAAATAACGCCTATCATGCGCGGCAATGAGTACGTGTCCCCCGCTTTCCAGCGTGGCGAAGGATGGCAGCGTCGTCTCACGCAAACGGATCGTCGCACTCCAGCGCCCATCGCTCTGCAGATGACTGACATTCAGGTGATAGATGAAACGGTCCGCCACCGGTTTGTCATCGGCGTCCATCACCTGGCGCACCTGCTCCAGCCACACCAGGTGCAAACGTCCCTCTACCACCGCAGTCCGCACATGGGTGACCTGACCAGACGTCTCCACATCGATGGTTTTCCACTCGGTCCAGGCAGACGGTGGCACGTGGGTGCTGCTGTCATCCACATCAATGGCCGCCTTGCGCCAGTAATACGTTGAAAGATCGCGGGGCGAACGGCCAATGAAGTAATAATCGGCCTTGCGAAAATCCACCCCGTCGATGTAACAGCAGACTGTGTCAAGATTCGCGATGTCTTCGAATCGCGCCAGGTAATTGCCCAGCGCTTTCTGGACATTGTCCGGGGTCAACCGCGCTTGGGCCAACTCGCCTTCGAACGCCTCGAACGCCTCGGTCTTGCCTAACCGCAAGGTCGGATCGAGGTAGTTCTCAGGGTAATCTACCACCGCCTGATACCCCGCCCAGGTGCTGTACTGACTCATCGCCTCCTGCCACTGCTGCATCGATTGCTGATGCTGTACCGTGTCGCCAATCTGCCCGAAACCCGGCTCCATGCCGTTGTAGATGGCGTGGACGTGCTGTTGCACGCTGGCAATGCCCTGAGCGACGCGACTGGTGTCGACCTCGGCGCTGACCTGGTTGTCGATCAGCAGGTATTCGTAGAGATCGTCGGGGGTGATGATGTTATCGGGGGCGGGTGAGTTTTTGTCGGGTACGAGTTGGCCGAGGTAATACGCAACCAAAGCGTCGCGATGGGGTTGGGCAAGCGGTGCAGTGATCTTCGTATCCATGATGATGTGCTCGCACAGGGTATTATAGAGCTCGCAAATAAAAAAGAATTCGCTTGTGAATAAGCTACACGGCGCTTTCACATGAAACCTAAGACACTTTCATATTTGCCAAAGGCAACAAAATCCGTCCATTACCAAGTAATGCCTCGTGGCTGACGAAAATATCGCCCTTCACCGTCGCCCCCAAAGACCCGGACCACTTTAATAAGCTCTTACTAGGGCTAGTCTCAAACTTAAGACCTGATACCGTAGTGGACCATTTCCCTACCACTTCGATCCTGACTCCGCCAGCTGGTGCCACTGCTGCTGCACCAAGCTGATCTGTTCCTACTTTTGCCCAATGGATCAAAAGATTCTCTGCAGGATGCGACTGAACGGCGTAGAGATAATAAAGCCATTTCAATCCATAATTGCATCTATGTGACTCTATAGAACTTCCCGTAAGATCAATATCTATAGATTCCATATCCGCGTTCGTAGGCGCAGTCCATTCAATCTCCTGCCCCTTCGCACTCGAAGTATAATGTTTACCCCCGCCACCAATATTGCAAAAAAAAGGCTTTCCTGACAATGGCACATCATCTTTACCTATAACTTTGACAGTCATTAAATATTTCGCACTGTAAAACCTACTCTCAGGATGTGACTCGAGTACTCGCCCCACCCTCAGATCATCAACGCTTTGCCATTCAACCTGGAATTTGTACTTGATTGCTGAAATCTGAAATTCGACCGTTTGCCCAGACTTGGAATCTCTTGCCACTAATTTTTTAATGCCTGGAGAATCAAATCCTGTCTCAAGCGCAACCCTGCCGTCGGCGTCAGATTTATGCTTGACTAACGTCCTCCCGTCCAGCAGCCATTCAATTTCAATATTCTGTCGAGGCCTTCCGCCTGCGCTGACCACCAACGAAAAAATTATATTTGGAGATTCATCTATAACATATTCAATCGGTGATACCGGAAGTGGATCGATCAACTCTAAAACAACTGCTTTCACGGAGAAACCGCGCGCTCTACCAGACTTCGGATCTTTCGCCGTAATCGTAAATTCGCCTGCGGTATCAAACGCCTTTTTGAAGATCGCCTTGCCCGTTGAATCTGTCTTACTGCTCTCTGTATTACCGGCCACCGTCCACTCGAGTGTTTTGCCTGACAGGGGGTTACCACCAGCCTGAAGCACAACTGAAAATTCTATATCCGAAGAATGTTTAATCACATATTCCGTTGCACTGGCCTTGGGATCCGTGATTTCCACGGCGACTACTTCGAGTTGAAAGTTGTGCGTTTTTCCGGAGTTAGGATCTTTCGCCGAAACCGTAATGGCCCCCGCTGCATCGAACGCATTCTTGAAGGTCGCCTTGCCTGCTGAATCGGTTGTACTGTTGCTTTTATTACCGCCCACTGTCCATTCAATCGTTTTGCCCGACAGCGGCTCGCCCCCCGCTTTCAACACCACCGAAAACTCAACATCCGCAGAATGCTTGATCACATATTCAGTTGCACTCGCCCGGGGATCTGTGATCTCCACAGCATACACATTGACGTCAAACATCGTCTGCACCTGGGTATCCAACACCCGCGCTTTTACAACTTGCTTCGCCGCCTGACCCGCCGTGAAGGTAAGGTCCTGCGTCGCTTTTCCTGCACTGTCGGACGTACTGGTGGCTTTCACGCTGTCGCCCACCAACCATTCAACCTTCAAGCCGGATACAGGTTGCCCGCCTGCCTGGAGCACGACTGAAAACTTGATTGCGCCAGAATGCCCCACGATGAATTGAGTGGCGCTGGCCGTAGGGTCAACGATCACCAGAGGCCCCACCGGCACAGCCGCACTGGTGCCCTTGATCATGCGTTGCGCCTTCGACAAGACCGTTACCGACGCCGTGCCGGAATCATTAGCGGTGCACGCCGTTTTTGCCAAGCCCTGTGCGTCAGTCTTGCTCGCAACAGGGTTGGGTGTGCCAAAGGTCGTCGACCACTCAACATCCACGTTGGTTCTGGGCTTTTTGTCCAGGCCCATCAACTTGCACGACACCTCCGCAGGAACGCCGACAATGACCGAAGGTTTGGTAAACGCGACCGATTGAAAGTAATACAGCTCGACGTTGTCTTGACTGGAAGCAAGTACCGCCGTAAACCCGTCACTTGATAAACCGCCTTCGAACTGTATCTTGGCCTTGCTGACGCTCGAAAATTTGGACAGGTCAATTTCTGGCGCGGCCTGAAAACTGGCGTCGTTATTTCCGGTGAGTGATGTCGCTCCAGCCCCGATAATGGAATCCCCGATTTTGATGTTGCAGGTGTCGATCTTCTGTCCCCAGTTCCACTTGGCGCCAGGTATCGACTCTTTCCCCACCCGCTCCGTTTTAGTGGTAAACACCGCTTTGTCCGGGCCGGTTTTAACGGAAATACCAGGACGTCCCCATTTCAACAGGCGGCCCATTCTCAAGACTTGCTTTCCCGTCACTTTATCCGCGCCTTCACCGGTCACACAGTCTACGGAAAACTCGTACTGCATCAGTCCTACATGGGCATCTTCTGTCGCAACCAAACCCTCCAGAAAGAAATTATTACCGTCCCCCAACGACGTGTAGGTTTTATCCATGCCATCAAGATTCACACGATACTTACCATCATTAGTGGACGAAATGGTGTACTCAACACCCGCTACAGGCTTGCCGTCTTTATCCACCAACTTGACATTCAGCATGTAGGGATTGTCACGACCGAGCAACATCGGCGCCGTCCCGTACACATCATCGCCGCTGATCGAAAATTTAAATGTACGCCCGTTTTCGTTATGAGTGCTCATGATGTTCCTCTAGCGCGTTAGCGTAAACGATTGACTCAACAGACTCACAGACACTGCGTTAATGCCGCCGAGTCACGAATGGTTATTCTTCAGAAGACCGGGAGTTACCTGCGCGCGGTCGAGCGTTTATTTTTTGTTTTCCTGGTTCGTTGATCGACCAGAGGCACGTTGCCTGCCAACATGACCAGATACCCGTTTAACGCGGCGACCCGCTCAACCTCTGTTATATCGCCATTGACCAACTCGACAATGTTTTCAGACGGTGTTCCAGACCAGGTCGGCGTGCCGCCTTTCAACCTGACAGGGAATTGCGAATTGACACCTTTATCGGGGACCGAAAACGGAACATTTCCCATCGCTTGTTCCGCCCCGTTATACGGTGGCGCTTTGCCCTGCACGCAGACCCAGTTTACGGTAAGTTCATCACCGGCTTTAAGCGTTGCGGACTGGTAGTTATACAACCAACCCAGTCTGTAAGTTTCTTCGGAATACTCCAGCGGATAATCGGTGGCCGCGTGCACGGTGAAGTCCACTGCCGTACTGCCTGGCGAAGCGCTCACGTTGAACGCGACGCCATCCTTGGTCGACCTGTACGTGTCACCCAGGCCTTCTATATCCAGACCGTAAAGAGCCGGATTGCCGTCAGTGACGTCGAGGGTGAACGATACGTCCTCGAGGGCTGCGCCGGGGTTGACGGCACTCACCGCTTTGACGAGCAGGGTGTAGGGGGCAACGCGGGAAATCAGCCGTGGGGATTGTGCATCTTCAAGCTCGCCGCTGATTTCCAGGGTGAACTGCACGCGGTCGCGGGCCAGTACATCAAAGGTCTGTGTCACCGTGGTACCGCTCACCGTCGCGGTCACGACGTGCCTGCCAAGGGTGAAGGTGGAATTGAAGGTCGCCTTGCCTTCCTTGTCGGTCCGAGTGGTGCGAGTCGTTTCTGCCTTTTTGCTGCGCGAGCCCTGCCGGGTGACCACCCAGGTAACCTGCGAACCCACCGCGGCCTGGCCCCCGGCTTCAACCCACACCGAAAATACGATTGGCTCGCCATAGCCCATCACGAAATCCCGACGGCTTTGATCGGACTTGATGATTTCTGGCAGAGGATTGACCGTGGTCAGCTCCGTCGTTTTGTTCGTTGTGCCCTCGGTGGCTTTGGCCGTGGCGGTTACGCTGACCTTGCCCAGCGCGCTTGAGGTGAAGGTGACAACGGCCTGGCCGTTGGCATCGGTTTTCGAGGTCATCGCCGAGAGCTCGCCAAACGGTTTGTCGGCTTCATCCTTGGCTGCCCACGTGATCGTCTCATCAGGACGCGGTGTCCCATCCAGATTAACCAGAGAACAGAGCACGTCGACCGCAATACCCTCAATGACGACGTCATTGAATCTCACGTACTGGAAGTAAGGACGGTTGAGGAATATGACGGGATTCAACACGATTTGCTTGCCATTGCTGTAAGCCGCATAAAGCTGCGCCTCTCCAGCTTCCCGACTGCGCAGCTCCGCGACGGCGACACCCTCATTGTCGGTATAGGTTTCAGGCCGTTGAAACTCGCCAAGGGTTGAATACCAGGAGACCGCGCGATCGGCTGCCTTGTTGCCCAGTCCGTCGACCAGCGCGACTTGGCAACGGATGGGCTCCAGCTTGTTCGAAAGCGCCTCGGAGGGATCGACCAGGGGCGATTCGAAGTCAATGGAGTCTTCGTCACAGTCAATCCTCACGGGTGGCGCCTTGAGTTGCTCATCCAGGCCAAACCTGGCAATCACGATCGCAACCCCCATCTCACTGCCGCTCTGGAGCATTGTTTGAGCGACGCCTTCGCCGTTGGTGACACTCTGGATATCGACCAGCTCGCCGAGATCGGTAGACCAACGGATGGTCACGCCTTCATAGGGGTTGTCCATCACATCACGCAAGGTAATGGTGTAAGTGGCTTGATCCGTTTCACGCTGCGCAACCAGATAATCCGGCGTCACCGTGATGCTGCTGGACACACTCTGGCCGGCTTCATCCCCTGCGGCGGGCAAGGTATCGGTGAGGCAGCTCAAGGCCAGTTCGGCCGCTTGGCGATAGTTTTCAACGGGGCGCGTGGGCGTCAGGCCATGCAGAGCAAGCAAAGCTTTTGCGTCAAGGCCGGTGTGACCGCTGAGCGCGCCCACTCTGGCCACGGTATCCAGATGCTGCAGGGTAAAAATGACGCCTTCGGCATGGACGCTGTAGGCCAGCGCCAGCACCTCACGAATGCCCAGGTGCAGGAAACCGGCCAGTTTGCTCGCGCCACTTTCCCGGAGCAGCTGCTGGTCGCCCGGCTGCGAACCCTCCCATAGCGTGTTGATCAGACGGAAATAGTCCAGCAGCGTGTCTTCGTTCTGCTCACTCAGACGCAGCAGGGCGGCGTACTGCGTGCTCCAGTAGGCCAGTTGCATCGACAGCTCGCTGTTCTGCAATCCGAACCAGACCGGTTGTTCCCTCAACTGCGTAATGAAAGCCGCGCTGAGTTGCAGGTGGTTGGCCAGCGTGGCGCGTTTGGAAAGCGCATCGAGGACGAGCAATACGCCATCACCGATAGGCACTTTGGCCGCGTCGTTGCTGCCGTAGACCCGGAGCACTTCGGCCAGCAGTTGGTAGCGATCGCCGTCGCTCCAGAAAAGTAGGGCCTTGGCAACGTCCGCGGAGGTGCTCAAGTACCCCGCCAGCCCTTCCATCAGCAGTGCTTCCTGGCCCCCGCGCGCGCGCATGATCATGTTGGTGATCTTGGGGTGAAGTTCCTCCACCTGCAGATCAGCATCCTCAAGCACCTTTTTCACCTCGGTGCTCAAACTTTCCTCGAACGATTCCTCGTTGTCCTCGCCGATAAAAAGCACCAGCCCTCGGGCGCCGGGGTCTTTATCACCGGCGTCGATGAATTTTTTCAGTGCCTGCAGCCAGTCAATGGGCGCAGAGACATACACCTCTTGCTCGTCTTCATCGAGCTCCAGGGTCACGGATACCTCCGGCGCACCTACCTGAGCAAAGCTGCTATCGGTGATCAGCGCTGAGCGCAGACGCGTGTGCATTTGCTGCAACAGCCCCTGTTCGGCGTCGGTCGCCACGGGTTGGGTCGCAGACGGCAGCACCAGCCGGCACAGTTGCGCGACTGACCAGCGGTGGTCTTTCAGCCAGTTGGCGGCGTCCATCAGGGCATGGATCACACTTAATGTGTCCGTGTTGCTGGAGGCGTGATACGAGGCGATCTGGGTGGTACCACCGAGTCTGGAAACCAACTGGCTGCCGCCGTCGTCGAGCAACTCCAGCAGCGCCAGCGCTTCAATGGTGCTTAGGCCCAGGTAACGGGGCAGACGTACCAGTCGGTAGAACGCCGACACCACCTCGCGCGACCAGGCCAGGGGCTCACCTGCACAGGTTTGCTCGATGACCCTGGCGACATAGCGATAGGTTTCGAACGTGATGCCAAGGGCGGCGCACAAATGGTCGATCTTCTGCCGGGCAGCCTCGTCACCGGGCTTGGGGGTTAGGGTGAACGGCTGGTCATCGAGTGTCAGCGGCACGGAAAACAGCGCCTGGCTGTTGAACACGCGATCGAATTGCGATGCGGTCTTGCCGCGCCCGTACAGGTTCAATCCGTACAACAGCGCCGCGAAGTCTTCGGCGGCGACGTGATGCCGCCGACGCAGGCTCTGAAACAGGCCCAGCGCCCGCAGGGTGTCTTGGGTGATGTGCCAGGAGGTCGGCGCTTCGTCCTCCGCTCGCCGGGTGGCTTGCGCTGCACGCTGCTCGCCCTGCATCGACGCTTCCAGCAACAGATCGACCTCATCGAACGGCAGCTCAAGCCAGCGGGCGAGGCGAATCATACGATTCATCCGGTCGACGCGATCAGGCGTCATGTTGGTGATGCGGTGCAGCGGACCCGAGGCTTTGTCGGTATCGGCAGTCAGGGTTTCGATGCCCATCGCGGGTGACTGGCCTGCGTTGATATAGACCGAGCCTGACTGGCTGGCGTCGACCTCGCCCTCGCCAGTCACGTTCGCGGACCGGCTGGTGGCAAACGCGCCCACGCTCAAGAGCGCTTCAAGCTCTTCAGTGCTCAAGCCCATACGCAGGCAGAAGGTCTGGGTGTCCTCCAGCTCGATGAAGCCGCCGACCCCGAAATTGTCGAGATAGAAGGTCGTAGGGGCGTCAGCATCGGCTTTGGTCAGCAGGTGGGTACGCGGGTCGATGCGCCAGTCCGTACTTCCCAGCGGATGCCCAGCGCCGTCGGCTTCAGGAAAATACGGCGCCTCCAGCAGCAACCCTTGCTGCACCGGACCGAAACCGGTGTCCTGAATCAGCGCGGTGTCCGAGAGCAACGAGTGAACACCCGGCTCTTTGAAATAGGGGTATGCAGGGTCGGCCGCGCGAATGGTATCGCCCAGCGTACGATCCTTGCGGCCCAGCGCGTGATTGATCTGGCTGGTGTAACGCTCGAATGGCAGCGCGTTGGGGTAGCGGGCTTCGAGCAAGGCGTCATCGACGGATTTTTCTTCGAGCCCGATGCCATCCAGGTGGCTGCGAATCGACTTTTCCAGGATCTCGTTGACCAGCACGAGGGTCGGCTCGACCCGGTTCAGCGCGGTGTGGTCCAGCATCAGATCCTTCAGGTCCGGGCGACGCTGGTCGAGGGTGATGACCTCGTCCTGTATGCCCGTGGCTTCAAGGTCTTTGGCGTAGCGATAAAGATCGGCGAGGTACGCCACCGGCGACGCGGTGGCTTCGATGGCATCCGGCGGGCAGTGATTCGCCCAGTCCGGGTTGAACATGTCGGTGTAGGTCGGGCCGTCCACCAGCCCCTTGATGCCGGTCGGTGGCCGGTTGGCCTGACGCACCGATGCAGTCAGGCGCTGCTCACGGAACTGCCGGGCAATGACCACGGACATGGCCTGGGCCCGGGCGTGCAGATCGCGCGCCTCGCTGATGTGCATCTGCGGGTTCTGTTCCATCAGCCTGGGGATGCCGGCGTTGGCCAGGCTCATGACCGAGCTGAACTGTTCGGATAACGCAGAGGTACTGACGGTCTGCTGAGAACCCTTGAGCAGGATATCCAGCGCGGAGACGGACTTGGACGCAGGTTTACCGGTTTTTTTGGCCATGGCAGTGACTCATCCTGAGGTGATGCTTCCTTGAACGGGTCACAAGGCCCTGTGAAAAGCTAAGCACGGCTTAGGGAAACCTGTGGGGCACATCGGACCAGCGGCCCACTCGAACGAGGCCCCTCGATTCAAGTCATTACAGGTCAGCCACGCTGGGGCAGGCGGAAAACCCGCAACATGTCAGACACTTCCGGTTTTTACCCGGTAAACGTCTCGAAACGCTGAAAAAACCCCTTGGCCGGTTAGTCGGCACCCCCTCCGATGCTTTAAAGTAACGCCCCCAGCTTCAGTGCCGTCTTGGCGCTGCGCCTACCCTGCCAGGAACCGTCATCGATGGAACATCGTGAAGCGTTGATCGCGCTGCGAACCTTTCTCTCCACCCAGATTCTCGGGCAGGAGAAACTGGTCGAGCGCCTGCTGATCGCTCTGCTTGCCGATGGCCACATGCTGGTCGAAGGCGCACCGGGTCTGGCCAAGACCAAGGCGATCAAGGAACTGGCCGAAGGCATCGAAGCCGAATTTCATCGCATTCAGTTCACCCCCGACCTGCTGCCTGCCGACATCACCGGCACCGAGATCTATCGCCCGGAAACCGGCAGCTTCGTCTTCCAACAGGGTCCGATCTTCCACAACCTGGTGCTGGCGGACGAAATCAACCGCGCCCCGGCCAAGGTCCAATCGGCGCTGCTGGAGGCCATGGCTGAACGTCAGGTCAGCGTCGGACGCAGCACGTACGACCTCTCCCCGCTGTTTCTGGTGATGGCCACGCAAAACCCCATCGAGCAGGAAGGCACCTATCCCCTGCCGGAGGCCCAGCTCGACCGCTTCCTGATGCACGTCAAGATCGGCTTCCCAGACGCCAACGTCGAACGCAAGATTCTCCAGCAAGCACGGGGCGAAGCGTTGAATGGCGAGACCAAACCGGAACGGCGCGTCACCCAGCAAGCGATTTTCGCCGCCCGCAAGGAAATCCTCGGGCTGTACATGGCCGACGCTGTGGAGGAATACCTCGTTCAACTGGTCATGGCGACCCGCACCCCGGCCAAGTTCGACGCCGAGCTGGCCGAGTGGATCGGTTACGGCGCCAGCCCCCGTGGCTCGATCTCCCTGGACCGCTGCGCCCGTGCCCATGCATGGCTGGCCGGTCGGGATTTCGTCAGCCCCGAAGACATTCAGGCGATGGTCTTCGACGTGCTGCGCCATCGCATCATTCTGTCGTTCGAAGCCGAGGCTGCGGGCATCGATCAGGACCGCGTGATTCAGCGCATTCTTGACGTCGTCGCCGTCGCCTGACCCCATGCAGCCCTATCTGATTTCCCAACCGGGCATCCGTATCAGCCTTGCCGAGCTGATCGAGATGCGTCATCGCGTGCGGGAAGTGCAGCTGTTTTCCTCCCCCGGTCGGCGCAGCCCGCTGATCGGCCTGCACCACTCCAAGTTGCGCGGGCGCGGCGTGGACTTTGATCAGGTGCGGGTCTATCAGGCCGGCGACGACGTACGCACCATCGATTGGCGGGTCACGGCGCGGACCCAGGAACCTCACACCAAGCTGTTTCATGAAGAACGCGAGCGGCCGATCTTCATCATGGTCGAGCAGAGCCGTCGGCTGTTTTTCGGCTCGGGCCTGATGTTCAAATCAGTGCTAGCGGCCCAGGCGGCGGCGTTGATCGGCTGGGCCGCGCTGGGGCACAACGACCGGGTGGGCGGGCTGGTGTTCGGCGACAACGAGCACTACGAAATCAAGCCGCGACGCAGCAAACAGAGCCTGCTGCAGTTGCTCAACCGGCTGGTGCGGGTCAATCAGTCCTTGCACGCGGAAGCCGTCGCCGACCGCGACACCTTCGGCGTGGCGCTGCGTCGAGCCCGTGAAGTGCTTCGGCCTGGCAGTCTGGTGTTCATCCTGTGTGACGAACGAGCCCTTTCCGAGTCCGCCGAACAACAACTGTCGCTGCTGTCACGTCATTGCGACCTGTTGCTGCTGCCCCTCTCCGACCCGCTGGATCACGCGCTACCGGCGGCAGGACTGCTGCGGTTCGCCGATCGCGGTGCGCAATTGGAGCTCGACACGCTCAACCCCGACCTGCGCCAGACCTACCGTGCCCAAGGCGAAGCCCGTCAGGCACGCTGGGAGCTGCTGGCGCAAAAGCTGCGGGTGCTGATGATTCCGCTGAGCACACAGCAGGGGATGGTCGACCAACTGCGCGACTACCTGAACGCCAACCAGCCGGTGAAACAGAAATGAGCCTGCTGGACCAGCTGCAACCGATGATCCTGCCCGCGCCGGTCAGCGCCTGGCCGCCCGCCCCCGGTTGGTGGATCGTACTGGCCCTGTTGCCTGCGCTGGGTTACGGGCTGTGGCGGGCGCGGGTCTTCCTGCCCAAACGAGCCCCCGGCGAAGCCGCCGAACAGCCGCTGGACCCGCGCCGTCAGGCTGCGCTCATCGAACTGGCGCAGATGCCCAAACCCTATGACGGCGCGCCCGCTGGCGCCTGGCTGCAACAGATCAACGGCCTGCTCAAACGCCTCTGCCGCAACGATTACCCCTACAGCCAGAGCCACACCCTTAACGGCCGCAAATGGCTGGCGTTTCTCGACAACCGCTGCCCGGCCGCCGGTCTCACCCGCTGGATGATTCTGGTGGAAGGCGCCTACAAGCCCGAATGCAAGCTCGACGACAAGGCGATCAACGGCCTGACCCAGTCGGTCGACACCTGGATTCGCAAGCATGTTTGAACTCGCCTGGCCCTGGGTCTTCGCCCTGCTGCCGCTGCCGTGGGTGCTCCGTTTCGTGCTGCCGGTGGCGGACAGCGGCGAAGCAGCGCTCAAGGTGAGTTTTCTCAGCGAACTGGAAGGCCTCGCGGGTCGTCGTGCACGTGCCCACCTCCCCGGCTGGCGGCGGCAATTGCCGTTCGTGCTGCTCTGGCTGTTGCTCTTGTTGGCCGCGGCGCGCCCGCAGTGGTTGGGCGAACCGTTGCCGGTGGCTGCCAGTGGCCGCGACCTGCTGGTGGCGGTGGACGTCTCCGGCTCGATGGATTACCCGGACATGGTCTGGCAGAACGATGAAGTGAGCCGTCTGACGCTGGTCAAACAGCTGCTGGGTGACTTCCTCGAACACCGCAAGGGGGACCGGGTCGGCCTGATTCTGTTCGGCAGCCAGGCCTACATGCAGGCGCCGCTGACCTTCGACCGCAAGACCGTGCGCGTCTGGCTGGACGAAGCGCGCATCGGCATCGCGGGCAAAAACACCGCCATCGGCGATGCCATCGGCCTGGCGCTGAAACGCTTGCGATTGCGTCCGGCCCAGAGTCGGGTGCTGATCCTCGTCACTGACGGCGCCAACAACGCCGGCCAAATCGACCCGGCCACGGCTGCGCGACTGGCCGCAGGCGAAGGCGTGAAGATCTACCCCATCGGCATCGGCGCTGACCCGGACAAGGGCGCCACCAGCATTCTCGGCCTGAACCCGAGCCTGGACCTCGACGAGCCTGCTCTCAGAGAAATCGCTGACCTCACCGGCGGCCAATATTTCCGCGCCAGTGACGGCGCCCAACTGGAAAAGATCGGCAAGGCCCTCGACACCCTTGAACCCGTGACGCAACAACCGACCCAGGCTCGTCCTGCCCATGCGCTGTATCATTGGCCGCTGGCGTTCGCGCTGGTGTTGAGCGTGCTGCTGGTGATTCACGAACGCTGGCCGCAAAACCCGCTGTATCGCTTTCTGGCCCGCCAGCCTGTTTTGAGCCAAGGCCCGCAATGGCGCCAGCGCTTCAAGCGTTTGCGGAGGCGCCGATGATCACGTCGTTGCTCGCCCTCTGGCCCCATTGGTTGCGCCCGTGGTGGCTGTTGCTGCTGCCGTTGCTCGGCTGGCTGATCTGGCGCCTGTGGAATCGGCAGAAACGCGTCGGCCGCTGGCAAATGATCTTGCCGAGCGCCTTCCACGCCACGCTGCTTCGCGGCGGCAGTGGTCGAGAAAGCAAGCTGCCGTGGATCGCGTTGAGCGTCGGTTGGCTGCTGGCCTTGCTCGCCCTGCTCGGGCCCAGTTGGCAGCGGGTCGAACAGACCAGCCAGAAACCGGTGGACCCGCTGGTGGTGTTGCTGGAGCTGAGCCCGGAAATGCTCGCTGCCGACAGCCCGCCCACGCGCCTCGAACAGGCCCGGCGCAAGCTGCTCGACTTGCTGCAAGCCCGTGGCGATTCGCAAACCGCGATCATCGTCTACGCCGGAAGCGCCCACACCTTGGTGCCGCTGTCCGACGACCTCGGCACCAGCAAAAACCTGCTGGACACCCTTAAGCCGTCGATCATGCCGGAAAGCGGGCAGCGCGCCGATCTGGCGGTGAACAAAGCGCTGGACCTGCTGAAGCAGGGCGATCTGGGCGTCGGGCGTCTGCTGTGGATCGGCGCGTCGCTGAACGACGGCGAACGAATGGGGATTCGTCAGGCCATGACCGGGCACGCGCCGCAACTCCTGCTGCTCGGCGTCGGCACCGCTGAAGGCGCGCCGGTCGCTCAGGAAAAAGGCGGTTTCCTCAAGGACGCCCAAGGCGGCATTCTGGTGCCCCGACTGGACAGCGCCAGCCTCAAGGATTTCGCCGATGAACTGGGCGGCCATTTCACCTCACTGCGCCTGACCGATGAAGATTTGCACGAACTGGGCCTGCTGGACGCGCCCCACGACCTGCGCAGCCAGGGCCAGACCGTGCAGCTCGACAGCTGGGCCGATCAGGGTTACTGGCTGTTGCTGCCATTGTTGCTGCTCGCGGCCTGCGCCGGGCGTCGCGGCTGGGTCCTGTGTCTGCCGGTGCTGATGCTCATGCCGCAACACAGCTACGCGTTCGACTTCAAAGACATGTTCCAGCGCCCCGACCAGCAGGGCCAACACCTGCTTCAGCGCCATCGCCCCGCCGAAGCCGCGCAGCGTTTCGAAGACATTCAGTGGCAGGGCATCGCGCTCTATGAAGCCGGAGATTACGCCGGTGCCGCTCAGCGTTTCGCCCAGGGCAACACGGCCGCCGACCACTACAATCGCGGTAATGCGCTGGCCAAGAGCGGGGAGCTGGATGCGGCCCTCGACGCCTACGAACAGGCGCTGGAGCGCCAGCCCGACTTCCCCGCCGCCGCCACGAACAAGGCGCTGATCGAAGAGATGCAGGAGCAGAACAAGCAAGCGGCCGCTGAAGACGCCAGCGAAGGCAAGACCGAGGGCGAAGACAACGCCGACAAGCCCCAGACCGGCAGCCCTGAACAGCAACCGTCGAACCCGCAATCCTCCACATCGGGGGACGAGGACAGCCAGAACAGCAATGCGCAATCGATGTCCGGCGCCAGCGACAACAACGCGCCGTCCCCGGACGAGGATGAACCCGCCCACATGCCGAGCCGTCCCGCCGATGGCCCGATCAACGGCGAACAGCGTCAGGCACTCGAACAGTGGCTGCGGCAGATCCCGGACGAACCCGGTGAACTGCTGCGTCGTAAATTCTGGTACGAACAACAGCAGCATCAGGAAAAAGCTCGATGAGTCGTGTGCACACTGTGGTAATCGCCTGGCTGCTGTGCCTGTTCGCCCTCGTGGCGCAGGCCGACACGCCCGCTGCGACGTTGCAGGCCAGCGTTGATCGCACGCGTGTGAACACCGGGGAAACCGTCGAGCTGACGCTGGAGTCCGACGACGCCACGCTCTTCGGCAAACCTGACATGACCGCATTGCAAACCGACTTCGACGTGCGCGACACCCGCCAGCTCAACAGCCTGACGACCCTCGAAGGCAACGTCCACGCCACCACCCGCTGGCTGATCACGTTGATGCCGCGCCACAGCGGTTCGATCGAAATTCCGCCGCTGCAACTGGGCGAACTGATCAGTCAGCCGATTGCCCTGCAGGTGGTCGAGGTCGAGCCGTCCGCGCAGGCTCAGGAGCAGAAGCTTGCGCCGGTGTTCATGGAAGCGAGCCTCGATCAAGACACTGTCTATGTGCAGGCCCAGGCCGTGCTGACGGTCCGCATCTATCATTCGGTCTCGCTGTTTGACGACAGCAGCCTTTCTCCGCTGCAAGTGCCGGATGCACGGATCGAAAAACTGGGCGACACCCGCACCTATGAAAAGCAGATCAACGGCATTCGCCATGGCGTGATCGAAATGCGCTATGCGTTGTACCCCCAGCAAAGCGGCGACCTGACCATCCCCGCGCAGGAGTTCAGCGCAACCATGGTGCAGGACATTCCGGAAGTCAGCACCGCCGCCGCGACCAGCCAGCCTGCCGTTGCAACCAGCCCGAAGCCGGGCAAGCTGATGCGGGTGACGTCTGCACCGCTGCCCCTGAAGGTAAAACCGCAACCTGCGAATTACCCCGCCAACACGCCGTGGCTGCCCGCTCGCAGCATTAATCTGAGCGAGAACTGGAGCCCTGATCCGGCGCACACGCAGATTGGCGATTCGCTGACCCGCACGCTGGTCATCAAGGCTGAGGGGCTGTCGAGCGCGCAATTGCCGCCGCTGCCCGCCACCGATGTGAGCGCGTTGCGGCGCTATCCTGACCAACCGCAGCTGAACAATCAGGTCAACGAGCGCGGGTTGGTGGGCAGCCGTGAAGAACGTGAAGCACTGGTGCCGAACCGTCCGGGGGCCATCGAGATTCCGGCGGTGGACGTGGTGTGGTGGAACACGCTGGAAGATCATCTTGAGCACAGCGCCCTGCCCGCCCGCACCTTGCAGGTCAGCACCAACCCTGCGCTGTCAGTGGACACGCCGGTGAGCGATACCACGGGGGTGACCGTGATCGGCCCGCCCGTGTGGCCGTGGCAGCTGAGTACCGTAATCCTCAGTTTCACCACGCTGTTGGGTTTTGGCCTCTGGTGGCGCGGTCGGTGGCAACCGGCGCTGACCCGCGCCGCGCAGACCGGGCCAAGCCCGCGCACCGTGCTCGATGACCTGAAACGCGCCAGCCTGGCCAACGACCCTCATGCCACCCGTCAGGCGCTGGATGCCTGGGCGCGTCAGCAACCGGAAACCCTCGCTGACATGGCGGCGCGCTTCGTACCTTTGTCCGATGCACTGGACGGTCTGAACGGCGCGCTGTACAGCGAAACCGGCAAACTGTGGCTGGGCGAAGATTTATGGAAGGCCGTGAAAGCACTGCCCGCCATTGAAAAACCGATTGACCCGAACGGCGCAGACAGCCTGCCGCCGTTGTATCCGAAATGAACCTAGCGCTTCGTGCTCTTTGATGAACATACCCTATTCATCTAGCGGTGAATAAACCTGTAGGAGTGAGCTTGCTCGCGATTGCGGTACATCCTTCCCTGATGGGTTGTCTGATGGAGCCCGATCGCGAGCAAGCTCACTCCTACAGGGGGATTGCATTTCTGCTGAAGACCTATTCAACCAAGGTAACCCCATGCGTCTGTTCCACACCTCCGACTGGCACCTGGGCCAGAACCTCCACGGCCAGGAGCGGGACTTCGAACACCAGTGTTTTCTGACCTGGCTGCTGGCCCGTCTGGCCGAGCGCAAACCTGATGCGCTGCTGATCGCGGGCGACATCTTCGACACCGTCAACCCGTCGGTCAAAGCCCAGGAACAGCTCTACGATTTCATCGTCAGCGCCCACGACCAGAACCCGCAACTGACCATCGTGATGATCGCGGGCAATCACGACTCCGGCTCGCGCATCGAACTGCCCGGCCCGCTGATGCGGCGTCTGCGCACCCATGCGCTGGGGCGTGTGCTGTGGCTGGACGACGGCGTGCTCGACGTCGACCGCCTGTTGTTGCCGCTGACCAACGCCAAGGGCAAAGTCCTCGGCTGGTGCCTGGCGTTGCCGTTCCTGCGACCCGCCGAAGTCACCGGCCCCGCGTTGGGCGACAACTACTTGCGCGGCATCGGTCAGGTGCACGAAATGCTCATCGCCGCCGCCAACCAGAAACGCAAGAAAGGCCAGGCCCTGATTGCCATCAGCCACGCGCACATGGCCGGCGGCTCGGTCTCGGAAGACTCCGAACGCAGCCTGATCATCGGCAACGCCGAAGCCCTGCCCGCCAGCCTGTTCGGCGAGAGCATCACCTATGTTGCCCTCGGCCATCTGCACAAGCCGCAAAAGGTCAACGGCGAAACGCGCATTCGCTACAGCGGCTCGCCGATTCCTCTGTCGTTTTCGGAAATCGGTTATCAGCATCAGATCCTCGAAGTCGATTGCGAAGCGGGAAAACTGGCCAGCGTCACGCCGATGCTGATCCCCCGCGCCGTCAACCTGCAACGGGTCGGTCCGGCGCCACTGGCCGAACTGCTGCTGCAACTCAAGGACCTGCCGGACATCGACCTGCTGGCCGACGTCGATCGTCAACCGTGGCTCGAAGTGCGGGTGAAGCTGGACGAACCTCAACCGGACCTGCGCAACCAGATCGAATCGGCGCTGGAAAACAAGGCCGTGCGCCTGGTGCGCATCGCCGCCGAATACGCAGGCAAAGGTGCGCGGGACGACGAAGACGACCGCGACCTGATCGAACTGGACCAGCTCAGCCCGCAAGAACTGTTCAGCCGCGCATGGCGCGACAGCTATGGCAGCGAGGTCGATGAACAAACGTTGCAGGACTTCGCCACCCTGCTTCAGGACGTGCAACTGGCAGACGGACAACCGGAGGGCGAACAGCCATGAAAATCCTCGCCATTCGCCTGAAAAACCTCGCCTCGTTGGCCGGCCCATTTGAACTGGACTTCACCGCTGAACCGCTGGCCAGCGCCGGTCTGTTCGCGATCACCGGCCCCACGGGCGCGGGCAAAAGCACGCTGCTGGATGCGCTGTGCCTGGCACTGTTCGGCGCCATTCCCCGGCTCAACAACATCGGCCAGTCACGGGTGCCCGAGATCGACGGCGACATCAGTACCGCCGACCCGCGCAACCTGCTGCGTCGCGGCACCGGCAGTGGCTATGCCGAGGTGGATTTCGTCGGCATCGACAAACGCCGCTACCGCGCCCGCTGGGAGACCAACCGCGCTCGCGACAACGCCACGAAAAAGCTGCAAAACAGCCGCCAGACCCTGACCGATCTGGACAGCGAACAGATTCTCAGCACCCAGAACAAGACCGAATACAAAACCCTGCTCGAAGCGCGGCTCGGCCTGAATTTCGAACAGTTCACCCGCGCCGTGATGCTGGCGCAAAGCGAGTTCAGCGCCTTCCTCAAAGCCGACGACAAAGAGCGCAGCGAGCTGCTGGAAAAACTCACCGACACGGCGATCTACAGCCAGTTGGGCCGTCGCGCCTACGTCAAAAGCAAAGAGGCCGAAGAGGCGCTGAAAACCCTCAACGCACAGGCCGGGAGCCTGACGCCCCTCGAACCCGAGCCGCGTGCCGAGTTGGAACAGCGTTTCACCGACGCGCAGGAACAGCTGAAATGGAGTCAGGCGCAACTGCGTCAGCTGGAACTCAAGCAGCAGTGGTTCGCCGAATTGAATCGCCTGCGCGACAGTCATCTGGCCGCCAATGAACAACTGGCCAGCGCGCAGCAGATCTGGGATCAACAAGCCAGCGAGCGGCTGCAATCGGGCCAACTGGAGCGACTAACACCTCAGCGGCACCTGTTCGCTCAGCGTAAAAAGCTCGACGATCAACTGGCTCCGCTGGCGGCGCGGATTCAGGCGCAGACCGAACAGCTCAATCAGACCCAAGCGACGCTGACGGACCTCGACGCGCAACTGACCACCGCACACACGGCCCTGCAACAGGCACAGGACGCCCAACAAAACGCCAGGCCTTCACTGAACGAAGCCTTCCAGCAACAGGTGCAGCTCAATCACCTGAACACCGAGCTGCAACAGATCAGTGAACAGGCGCGTATAGCCCAAGTGGCCAGCAACGAGGGCCAGGCGGCGCTGGATCAATGGATCCAGCAGCAGCGTCAGGTCGAAGCCCGTTTGCAGGCCATCGCCGAACAGCTGCAAAACAGCGCAGTGCTGGATGCGCTGGGCCAGTCGTGGGCGGCCTATCGTCCGAGGCTGCAACAGCTCGTGCTGGTCAGTTCCCGCCTGAACAAAGGCCGCGAAGAGTTGCCCGCGCTGGAACAGGCTTCGACCCGCGCCGAGCAAGCATTGAGTGAGCGTCGAAGCGCGTTGCAAGCGCTGTATGACGACGCCGAGGTCAAGGCCGATGCGGTGAGCCAAGAGATCGAACGCCTTGGGCAACTGTTGCAAGACAATCGCCAGCAGCACAGCGCCAGCGATTCATTGGAACGCCTGTGGCAGCGGCATCAGGACATCGCCAGCCGTCTGCAAGACGTGCAGGCCCAACAGCAACATGCCACCGAACGCCGCGCGCAAGGCATCGCCAAAGGCCTACAACTCAAGGGCGAGCACGAAGCCGCGCAACAGGCCTTGAACGTCACGGTCGAGTTGCTGCAACGGCAGCGCCTGGCCCGCAGCGCCAGCGTCGAGCAACTGCGCGATCAGTTGATCGATCAGCAGCCCTGCCCGGTGTGCGGCAGCGAAGATCACCCGTATCACCAGTCCGATGCCTTGCTGCAAGCGCTGTCCGGCCATGACGACGGCGAAGAAGCGGCGGCGCGCCTGAAGGTCAGTCAGCTCAGCGAAACCTTGGCCGAACTGCGCGCCGAGGTGCTGGAGCTGAACAACCAGCTCAAGCAGTCCAAGCCCCAGCTGGATCAGCTCGGCGAGCAACTTCAGAAACTGGCACCCGAGCTGGAAGCCCACCCGCTGCATCCGCGTCTGCTGGAGCAACCCGAGGCCCAGCGCAGCGACTGGCTGAGCGAGCGGTTGCATCAGCTGGCGCAGGACATCCTCGCCGCCGAGCAACGCCAGACCCGTTTGCTGAAAGTGCAGCGCGACGCCGAATCCCTGCAACATCAGGTGCAGGAAGCGCGGGAGGCCAGCCAGCAGGCGATGAAACAGCTGGACGATCAACAACGGAATATCTCGCTCGACAACCAGACCTTTGAAACAGCGTTGCAGGAGTTCGAACCGCTGCTGCCTGCCGAGAGCCTGCCGCTGTGGCGTGAATCTGCGACCGAATCGTTTATCCAGCTGGACAACGACATCGCCTCGCGCGTCCAGCAACTCGACCAGCAAAAGGAAGAGCAGCAGGAACACAGTGAGCGCACGCAGAAAATCGAGCGTGAACAGTTCGCGCAACAGGGTCGCCTTCAACAGCATCAACAACTGCAACAACGGCTCGACGCCAGCCAGCAGCAACAGCAGGCCGTCCAGCAACGTTTGCAGGAAATCCTTGGCGAACAGGCCAGCGCTGAAGCGTGGCAACAGCATCTGGAACAGGCCGTCGATCAGGCGCGCCAGACACAGGCGACCACCACAGACGCCTTGCAGCAGGCCCGTGCCGAGTCGATCAAATTGACCGCCGAACGGGACAGCGAGCAGCAACGCTTGCAGACGCTGGAGCAGGAAGTGACGGATCTGGCGCGTCAGATCGGCGAGTGGCGCAATCAGCACACGGAACTGGACGATGCGGCGCTCGACACCCTGCTGGGCCTGAGCGACGAGGCGGTCAGCCAGTTGCGCCAACGCTTGCAACAGAGCGAGAAAGCGCTGGAACTGAGCAAGGTGCTGGTGCAGGAACGCGAGGCGCAGTGGCAGCAACATCAGGCGCAGCACAGCGACATCAGTGATGCCAAACAACTGGCGACGGTACTGGCCGAAGCGCAGGCCCAAACGGCCACCCATGACCAACTGTGCGCCGACCTTCGTGCGCAGATCAGCGAAGACGAACGTCGCCGCACTGCCAACAGCGAGTTGCAAGCACATATTAAGTCAGCCCACGACGAATACCTGCGCTGGGGCCGTCTGGCGACGCTGATCGGCTCGGCGGAGGGCGACAAATTCCGCAAGATCGCCCAGGCCTACAACCTCGATTTGCTGGTCCATCACGCCAACGCCCAGCTCAAGCAACTGGTGCGCCGCTACCGCCTCAAGCGCGGCGGCAGCATGCTCGGCCTGCTGGTGATGGACACGGAAATGGGCGACGAACTGCGCTCGGTGCATTCGTTGTCAGGGGGCGAGACGTTCCTCGTCTCTCTGGCGTTGGCCCTTGGATTGGCGTCCATGGCGTCGAGCACGTTGAAGATCGAGTCGCTGTTCATCGACGAAGGCTTCGGCAGTCTCGACCCTGAATCGCTGCAACTGGCGATGGATGCGCTGGATGGCTTGCAGGCCCAAGGCCGTAAGGTCGGGGTGATTTCCCATGTGCAGGAAATGCACGAGCGGATTCCGGTGCAGATTCAAGTGCGCCGTCAGGGCAACGGCCTCAGCACAATTGAGGTCACCTGATGGCCGCCCTGCTCTACTCCTTCCGCCGCTGCCCCTACGCCATGCGAGCGCGCATGGCCGTGGCGTATGCCGGCGTATCGGTCGAAACCGTGGAAGTCAGCCTCAAGGCCAAACCGCCGGAAATGCTCGAACGCTCGCCAAAAGGCACCGTGCCGGTTCTGGTGCTGGACGATCAGGTGCTGGAACAAAGCCTGGACATCATGCGCTGGGCGCTGGCGCAGAACGACCCGGACGATTGGTCGATGGCGTCCGATCCCGAGGCGCAGCGACAGATCGCTGAGTTGATCGCGGAAAACGACGGCTCGTTCAAGACTGATCTGGATCGCTACAAGTACGCCGTGCGTTATCCGGAGTTCACTCAGGCCGAATACCGCGCTCGGGGGGAAGTGTTTCTGGGGAGGCTGGAGGGATTGCTGAGCGGACGGGACTTTCTGATCACCGGCCGTTTGACTTTGGCCGATACCGCCCTGGCGCCGTTCGTGCGGCAGTTCTGCTACGTCGATCCAGAGTGGTTCTGGCAGAGTCAGTATCCGAAGTTGCAGGGGTGGTTGAAGCGGTTTCTGGAATCGGCGTTGTTTGTGAAGGCGATTGCCAAATCGGTGTAGCCCCCGCAGCAGCGAGGCTTGCCAGCGGAGGGGCCTTGAGATCGGCCTCGCTAAATTTTTCCAGTCATGAGTGCCAGAAAAAACAACAGCAGGAGCAACACCGCAGCTGCCACATGCGGGATTACCGCCCAGCGTTTCAAGTGGATGGGCATATTCTTCACATCGTCGGGATCAACCAGGCCCTTTCGGATATACATGTTGCTGAAAAGCATCACGCTCGTTGCAAGTCCCAGTCGGTACTGACGGCCTAATAAACCGGTGTTACTCCCTAGTCGTTTAGCCTCGACATTGATTTTGCTGTTTCCGAGTGCGTCTTCAATTTGCTCAACTCTGAAAAGTACGACCCACAAAAGCAAGGCCGCATCGACAATCAAGAGAAGCATGCCAAACGCCATGCTCCAATTCAGAATGAAATTAACGCCCATTGACTGCCTCGTAGAGCAAAAAAGTTAAGTCCTCTGCAATCACCGACCCCACTGTTCCCCCTCCCCACGCCATACCTGCACCCGCCACTAGTACGCAACCCGCTAAAGCGGCTCCACCGGTCACGACTCCAAGCCCAACGCAGATGGCCGGACCGGCTGCTGTTGCAACTGCTCCTCCGGCCCACGCCCCAAATATTCCACCCGCAGCTTTACCGGTTTCCACATACTTCGCCCGAGTACATTCCTCCTCCCGCCCCGTAGAACAGGCCTCTTTAATCTCCAGTGCGCCTACGCCAACGTCCAGGGCAACACCCACGTACGCGCCCTTACTCATCGCACTCGCCATTTTGGTCACGCCCCTGACTTTGCTGGCATAGCCTCTGATGTCACCGGTATGCAGGTAGCTTTTGGTGGAAATACCCAAAATCTGCTTCATCTTGCCTTGGTTGTTCAGGCCCGACCCAAAGCGGCCAATGCCTTTCAGACTCTCCTGCATCCGGGAGAACAGCGCGCGGCGCTGGGCAAAGAACTGATCGTTGGTCACCCCTCCAGCCCGCCACTTCTGATGCAGGGCCTCGGTCTGTTTGAGCAAGTCTTCCAGTGCCTTGAGATGCTTGCTCCACGCCGCTGTGGTGGCTCCGATGCCGATCGAGCCAAACGACATGAAGCTTTGCAGCAGGTCGAAGTTGAGCGTCATGACGTAACTTTCATGGTTTGTCATGCCAATCATCGCCCCGCGAACCTGCGAGGCCAGCTCCATCAACTGCGTTTCTTCGGGGGTGCACAGGTGCGTCGAGCCGTCACTGACGACCACAATCTCCCCTGGCATCACCATGCCATTTCGTAAAAAGGGATTAAGTTGATCGAGCTTCGAACGAGCGCTCATGGAGAGGGCGAGATGATGATCTCTAAGGTGAATATAGTGCCGGGTTTGATCGTTAACGAATGCATAGGGTTGTGACACGTCGAGCTCCTTGCTTTGAAAGGATTGCCGCTGCGCGGTGTCCTTTCCGGGCCAGTAGAAGCCGGACAGTAATTTCAACGTTGGGTGATGTCATCAAACAGGTTGTTGAAAAAGGCCTGATCACAAAGTTTTCGGAAAGCCCCTACACCGACGTTGTCGATGGCCTACACGGCGGAAAACAACGCGCTCGACGGGGCGATCATTCAGGCGCCACCGCCGGCAATCCGGGCTGCTACAGGGGGCTGCGCCGTCATACAGTCCGCCACTCAAAAATCGTCGAAAACAGCTCGCCATGCTTCGGCGGCGGGTTGCCTGCGTTGAGCTTTTGCGAGCGCAGCAATTCGATGTCCTGCGCGACTTCGGTCTTGAACTCGATGCTCCGCGCCACGCCGCCCACCGAACCGTCGCCGAACCCCAGCAACGAGCAGCCGTTGTTGATCACGGCAAAAAACACGATCACCCAGAAATTCGCGCCTCTCACGACGCACGCCCCTTCGCCTGATCTGTCGCACGCTCAAGTGCAACGACAGATGTTTGCGCGGACGCCGATGACGGCGTGTTCAATTGAGGGTTCAGGCTGACGATTGTGACCACTGCGATGAAAACAACATACAACGCGATGGCGGTATAAGCGCCTTGTTTAAGTGAATGAAGAATGGCAGTGGCCATGACAGTAAGCTCCGGGATGTCTCTTTTCTGGCGGCCAGAATGCCCGGAGTTGTTATTAATGAAAAACGATGTGCAGCGATTCAAAAGATCGATTGGGTTGATTATTGAGTTCTTCAATAAAGCCGATAGCGCGGCACTAATAGCACTGTTAATACCGAGCAAGCATGGCTTTGATCACGTCCCACAGCCTTGTCAGAAATGCCCTTCAACCCAGACTGGACGGGGATGACAGAAAATCACTACGCATCAGAATAAATTGCGCCCCCTCAGAGCCAACAATAATCATTATCATCCCCTGACGATCATGGGAGGTATTGATTGTGATCATCGAAGGATTCGGATGTGAGCACGGTACGCGCTTTAATACCTGAAAACGTAACGTCCCATTTAAGGCATGGGATCAACTCTTCCATTTTTATGCATCACTGCATCACCGAAGAAAACGTCACTATCGCGCTTCAAAAATCATCACAACGAGCCTTGCAACGTTTGACACAAGCAATGTTAAGAGAAGGGATAATTCAGTCGAATACACTTACACTGCTACCAGATGGCAATCGCTCATTACCGTTAACTTCTACTACCGAACTTGTATTCGAGGATCTGATTGATCACCGAATGAGTGCCTGGTCATTAGGTGGCAGGGTACTCATTCATCACAAGGGGCAGCCTGCATCCCCCATCACACTGCCTTCAGAACTTCTGGAGTATGTGCTAGCTGTCTCAGATGACATCGCAGATGCAGACGTTTTGACGCGCCTGTCTGCCGAAATCGATAACAGCTTCATGAACGACATCCTCTGCGTGGCGTTTCACGACGCTTGGAGCAGACGTTTGGCCGCGTCCTCGCGTGAGCACGGTTCAAACTCATTCCTTGCCGACTTGCGCGATACACCTGCCGTCAATACCAGCCTCGTTCTGGAGCAATGGGGTACAACCGGACACCCTTGGCATCCCAATTACAAAACGAAACTGGGACTGTCACCCCGCCAAGTGATCGATTACTCCCCAGAGTTCGACGCCCGTTTTGAAGTCATTCTGTGCGCCGTGCACAGAGACTTTATCCATATCGAATCCTTGCCCGGATCACCTGAGTATAGAGACTGGTTAGCCCAATGGTTTCCTGAGCCGCTGCACAAACTTGATAGCCTGCTTCACGCACAAGGCCTTAATGCCAGCGATTACTTCCCGCTCCCTGTCCATCCTTGGCAGGCGAGCGAAACACTCCCATCACTCTTCGCTGATGAACTCCGTGACCGCCTGCTCGTGATGTCCCGGATAAAGGCATTCACAGCACATCCCACCATGTCATTCAGGACTGTTTTACCTGAGGCGAGCCGAACCGCTCCCATGGTCAAACTGCCTGTGGGCCTGCGCCTGACCAGCGTTCAGCGCACCCTGTCCCCGAGGTCTGCGTGCATGGGGCCCAGAGTGTCGGCGCTGCTGATGCGCATCCTCAATGCTGAACCTCAAGTTCAGAAAACGCTCATCTTTGTCCCTGAATGTCTCGGGCTGCACTTCAAATCCCATCGACCTCGGATGATCGTGAACGTCACCTGTCGGTGCTTTACCGAACCAATCCGAATGACCTGCTGAACCCCGGCGAAATAGCTGTCCCTGTCGGAAGTCTGTTCGCACCCGACCACCGCGATGAACCTTTGCTGCGTCAGTGGATTTTGCTCTCAGAGGGCAATGACAGCCCTCAGGCGGCGAGCGACTTTCTAGACCGTTACCTCTATGCCGCCCTTCCGGGGCTCATGGCGATGTACCTGTTGTATGGGATTGCCTTTGAAGCCCATCAACAAAACAGCTTCATGGTGATGGACGTAAACGGACAGCCCTCCCGCTTATTGCTGCGGGATTTCGGTGACATCCGGATCGACCGAAAAACCCTGCATCAACGAGGCTTTGACCTGCTGCTCAAAGATCCGGCAATGACACTGTATGAAGACACCGGTTTTGTCAGGGATAAATTGCTGCACACCGCTTTCATGTGCCATTTCGGTGAGCTGATTCTGTTGATCTCTCGACACTGGGAACTGACGGAGTCCGATCTCTGGGAAGCCCTCAGCGCCCACGTTAACTGTTGAACGCACCGAACCTGGACGTTGGCATGCAGAGCGTGAGGCATTGCTGGTCAATGACTGGCCCGCAAAATCCTTTCTTCGAATGCGATTGAGGGACAGCCCCATCGATATCGTCAGGCGCCTCAAGAATCCTCTGAACCACGAACGCCATGCGCGCTGACCAACGCGTGATGCGAGCACTGTTGCTGATTCAGTTGATCTCGATGGGAGCCATGGAAATGAGTGGCCCATTCTGGCCACTGCATATGCAGACACTCCTCAGCCCCCACGATCAGGACTACAGCGGGCTACTGGCCGGTCTTGTCTATGCTGGACCGATGCTGACCGCCATGATTTTCACGCCTTACTGGGGGCGGCTGGGCGATCGGGTAGGCCACAAGCTGATGCTCATCAGAGCATTGATTGCATTAGCGATCTGCCAGAGCCTTGCGGGCCTGGTCACAGACCCGTGGCTGCTCATCGTCATGCGAATGGCACAAGGCGGACTCGCCGGATTTCTGGCCGCCGCACAGGCTTATGCACTAAGCCTGAACCTCCAAAATGGGCAGGGACGTACGATTACGAAGCTGCAATCGGCCACGGCCGTGGGATCGCTGGCAGGTCCCGTGGTCGGGGGCTGGCTGATGGAGTCCTACAGCTTTGCAGTGCTGTGCCATCTCGGGGCGGTACTCTGCGCCTGTTGCGCACTCGTCAGTTTCAGGCTTCCTGATACAAGCGACCGATCCAAATCATCGCATAGACCCAATACACCGCTTCCCCGGGGATGGATTGGCGCCCTGCTTCTGATCATCGTGCTCATTCAAGCCGCGAAGGTCATGCCTCAGCCTTTCTACGCGCTCTACGTCACGCAGGTTCTGCATGCGACACCTAGTCTGATCGGCATCACCTACGCCGTGAGCGCGGCATCCCTCGCCTTATCGGCCCCCCTTTGGGGTCGGCTTTTTGATCAATGGCAACCGCCCAAAGTCCTTCAGGTCATCGAGTGGGTGATCTGGCTAAGCGCGTTGACGGTCGCTATTGGAGCATTGGCCAATGAGTGGCTGACGTTCGTGGTGAGTCGACTGCTCTGGGGCGTATGGCAAGGCGCACTACTCCCCGTCGCCTACGCATTGATTGCGAGCACCCTGCCGCAACCCCGCCATGGCTTCGCCTTGGGCCTGGGCAACAGCGCAGCCAAAGCTGGCGCCCTTGCAGGTGTGCTCGTCGGCGGCATCGGCATGAGCTTCATGGGCCTGCTCAACAGCTTCTGGCTTGTTGCATCGACCTACGTCATCGCGGCCTTGGCGGTTCGAGCCATTCGCGCCACGCACACAGCTGCTATCTGCCCTCGTTATTCTTCAACAACTGGAAAAACCTGACAATGACAAAACCCCGACTCACTTTTTTGCTGCCTTTGTTCGGCTCTGTAACCCTGCCTGTGGCTGCCGAGCAAAACGAAAACACCGATCCATCGGGCACCTTGAATCTTTCCGAGGTCGTGGTTTCCGCGACACGGACCCGGGAAAGCATCGCGTCGATTCCGGGGTCGGTGCAGGTCATCGATGCTGAGCAGGTTCGTCAGCAGAGCACTGCGGGGCGTCGGGTGTCGGACATCGTCGGGCAATTGGTGCCAGGACTTGCGCCGGGCACAGGTGGCATGAGCAATTTCGGCCAGACATTGCGAGGTCGCAGCCTGCTGGTGTTGATCGATGGGGTATCGCAGAACTCGACGCGAGACAACTTCCGGCAACTGAACAGTATTTCTCCCGAGAGCATCGAACGAATCGAGGTGATCTCTGGCGCCAGTAGCATCTACGGTGCAGGGGCGTCGGGCGGAATCATCAACATCATTACCAAACGCAATCAGGGCGAGACGCTCGGATTGCGCAGCAAGGTGGGCATCAGCGCAGCCAATAACCTGCAGTCGCAGGGTTTTGCCTACGAAGCCTTTCAAAGCGTGACGGGCCGTGCAGGCCCTTGGGACGGGTATCTCTCGGCTGCACTGACACAACGCAACGATCAGTTCGACGGCAACGGCAAGCGCATTGCGCAGGACACTTCTCAGGGCAGCAATCTAGACACCGAGACCTATGACCTGCAGGCCAGATTCGGCTATCAACTGGATGCTGAACGCGCATTGAGGCTGTCGCTGCAGGACTACAAGGACCAGCAAAAAACCCGTTACAGCAAAGACCCGAAAAATCGGGATGAGGCCGTGGCGGTTAAAGGCCTGATCCTCGGAGATCAACCTCATACGCGCAATCAAGCCATCAATCTGGACTACAGCGACAGCAATTTTTTCGAACAGAGTCTGCAGCTGGAAAGCTACTGGCGGCGCGCCGATGCGCTCTTCTTCCCCGACCTTCGCCGTGGCAAAGCTGGCGTTTCCGATAACAACAGCGTGCAGGATGTGTACGGCTTGCGAGCCGCCATTCAAACCGCCCTGCCCACCCTCGGTAACGTTACCGGGCATCTGGTGTGGGGCGCCGACTACGATCACGAAAGGTCCCGACAGCGCGGTGATCAGTACACCGTCGATGGCCTGACCTACCGCAAGACCGGCACCACTTTTGAACTGGGGCCTGATCTCGAAACCACCACCAAGGCACTGTTCGGCCAGGTCTCCTTTGATCTGGGCGACTGGACCGTGCGAGGAGGCGTGCGCCGTGCGTGGATCGAGAGCCAGGTCAGAGACAGCATCGCTTATGGCGAAATCGTTCGGACCGGACGCTGGTCGACCTTGCCGGGCGAAACGCTCAAGTACGATGCCACGCTCTACAACTTGGGTGCTGTTTACCGCTTGGGCGAGACCCAGGAAATTTTCGCCAACTTCAGCCAAGGCTTTTCATTGCCTGATATTCAGCGCTATTTGCGTGACGTCAGCAGCACCTACGACATCAGCCAACTCAATGCCCAAGCGTTGAAGGTCGACAGCCATGAACTGGGCTGGCGCGCGAATGGGGACAAATGGCGCACCCAGATAACGTTTTATGAAAACACCTCCGACGTGACCCAGTTCTACGACGCGCGGGACCGCGTGCTGAGGTTGATCAACCAGAACGAACGCGTGAGAGGAATCGAAACCGATGTGGCCTATCGTCTGAGTGACGTCTGGAATACGGGCGGGACCTATTCGTGGGTAAAAGGGGAAACACGCCAGGCGGGCAAATGGATCGACCTGCCGGCGACGCGCGTGTCACCGGCCAAAACAACGGTCTATGCCGAATATGCGCCCGACCGTTACTCCATCCGTCTGCAAGCGTTGCATCTCGCCAACTACGACGCCGCCGCCAAAGACAATAATGGTCGTTCCATTGATAGTTACACCCTGTTTGATCTTCTGGGTTCGACCCGACTGCCGGTGGGACGTATGGAAGGCGGTATCTATAACGTGAACAATCGTCAGTACCAGACGCTATTCAGCCAAGCCACCGTTCGTGCGCCTTTTACGCACGCTCAGGGCCGAACGGTAGGAATCAGTTATGCACTGGATTTCTGATAATGCTCACGCATAAAAAAATCCCCATCGCTTATTCAGCAGACGGGGACCAAAGGGAGGGAATTCAACGCTTTCGCGAGCAAGCTCGCCGGCATTTGATGCATGGTCTGACACTCAGTGGTCAGTGGGTCGCATCAACCTGTTAACGGCGAAGTTGCTCGCGAAAGCGTTCTTTCAATGTCGAGCAATGTGAAGCGGTACTGCGGTGTTTCTTACAAATCCATTCCCCGGCATTGAATGTTTTCTTCATTAACGGGGAATGGATTTACGTCGAGAGTTCTATTCATTGCTGGGTCTTATGATCCAGAGCTGCGTAGAAGTTGGCGCTTTGTTGCAGGTATTTCGGGGTGTAGCTCTGGGTCGAACTGATTTTTTTCTCTGTCACTTCGGCACTGGCGCTGGCTGGCAATGCAACGGTGGCGGAGATGGCAGACGCGGCGATGATGGAGAAGAGATTGAAGTTCATGATGTGTACCTCGGTGTTGATGTTTCGTTTCAAGTCTTGACCGTCTTGGCCGTGGAATGAAAGTTACGCCCGAGGAGCTTTCAGAAAAAATCTTTTCTGCCACTAGCCCTTATCAATTCAATTAATAGATGGCTCCAGCCCTTGATTTCAAAGGGCTGGAGGGTGCGTCAAGGTGTCACTTGCGCAAGGTCAATGCGTGAGAAAGCGGAAATCAGAGGGGGAATCGAAGTCGACTTTCTGCACGGTATCGCCCAGAACGCCGGTTTTCGGGTCGACGCGGACGGTGACGATCTGGTTGCTTTTCTGGTTGGCGATCAGCAGGAAGCGGCCGCTGGGGTCGAAGGCGAACTCACGGGGTTCCTTGCCTTCCACGGAACGGCGCTGGATTTCCTTGAGCTGACCATTACCGGCGTTAATGCTGAAGACCAGCAGTTCGTTGATGTCGCCGCGGTTGGCGACGTAGAGGAATTTGCCGTCCGGCGAGGTGTGCAGGCCACCGGCGGCGCGGTATTGCTGGCCGTCCTGCTTGGCAAGGTCGACCAATTGCGTACGTTTAAAGGCGCCGTCGTGGTAGTCGAATACCGAGACCTGACCGCTCATTTCCATGGTCAGCCACGCGTGTTTGCCGTCCTTGCTGAACAGCAGATGGCGCGGGCCGCTGCCCGGTGGCAGGTCAACAGACGGGGTTTTCGCGGGCTTGAGGGGCTGGGACTGTTTGCCGTCGTAGTTGAAGACGAACATCTTGTCGGCGCCCAAGTCCATGGCGATCAGGTATTTGCCATCAGGCGTGGGCACGGCCGAGTGGACGTGGGACGAGGCCTGGCGCTCAGGGTTGACCTTGCTGGCTTCGTGGGTGGCGGTCTGCACCACGGGGGACAACTTGCCATCCTTGCCGACCGGAACCACGGCCAGCGAGCCGCCGGGATCGGGGTGCACGGCGTAGTTGGCGACGAACAGGAAGCGGCCATCGGCGCTGAGGTTCGAGTGGGTCGGCTCATCACTTTTGCTGTCGATCTGGTTGATGAACGAGACGGCATGGGTTGTGGGATCAATGGCGAAACTGCTGACCTTGCCGACCACGTCGGTCTGGCCGGGGCCGTTTTCGTTGACGGCGAACAGGTGGCGCTGGCCTTTGGACAGGGTCAGCCAGGAGGGGTTTTCGCTTTTGATGACCTGCCGAGGCTTGGCGTCGAGTTGGCCAGTCTGAGTGTTGAAGCCATAACGGTAGATGCCTTCACTAGCACCGGCGGTGTAAGCCCCCACCAGCACGTCGTAATCGGTCATGGGTTTGGCCTGAACGGTGAAAACGGTGAGGCTACTGGCGAGGGCCAGCCAGGGCAGGATTCTGGGTGTCATGTGGGCTGATCTCTTGTTGGCATTATTGGCGCGTGGTTTACGCGAGAATCAGGTCTATGACAGCGGTTGGGTGGCAGTAGTTGCCGGTGCAGGCCTGTACCTGCACCTGTACCTGTACCTGCCTCGGTACCTGTAGGAGCTGGCTTGTCCTGCGACCGGCTGCGAAGCAGTCGTAGATCCGGCAAACGCGGTGGATCAGGCAGACCGCATATTCCAGTTTTACGACGACTCCGTCGCCGGTCGCAGGACAAGCCAGCTCCTACAGGGGGCTGCGGCGTCAGGCGTTACTCGTCTTCTTCATCATCGCCGGCCGCGAACGCTTCGAGCACCAGAATGCGATGGTCGGCGTTGCCGTCGTTGATGACCCAGCTTTGCAGGGCGCTGTCGAATTCGGCAGCGTCGACCTGAGCGAGGGAAAAGCGCCAGACCTTGCGCTCGCGGCCGTCCATGCTTTCGATCTGCAGCATTTCATCCAGAGTGAATTCGAAGGCGTGCAGGCCGTCGACTTCCAGCATGGCTTGGGACGTCAGGGCGGTTTGCAGGGCAGCGCGCAGGGTTTGGGGTGTGGTGGTCATGGCAAGGGTTCGCTTCGGATGAAAGCGCGAATGATAGGTCAAAAGGCCTCAGGGTGGGCGAATCAGGGATCTGGGGTTGCGCCACTTCCTTGTAGGAGCGAATTCATTCGCGATGAGGCCGGTACAGGCGATGCATCTCTGTTGCCTGATCCACCTTCGCGAATGAATTCGCTCCCACAGGTTCAGCATGCAGCCAGCACAATCGAGGCGACTGCTCGCTTGCAGCTCAATCACTCCTGCTGCGCATCCTTGGCGTAATACCGCGCCGGAATGCCCCAGACGATCAGCGCAATCGCCAATACGCTCACGGCAAACAACGCGAACAGCGCCGGGGTGGCGGTGCCGGTGAGGTCTTTGATCCGACCGACCATGAACGGCGCGATGACACCGCCCAACTGACCGAGCGAGTTGATCAGGGCGATCCCCGCCGCAGCGGCGATGCCACTCAGGAAGCGCGGCGGGATGGTCCAGAAGATCGGCATCCAGGCGATGATGCCGGTCATGATCAGGGTCATGCCAATCATCAGCGGCGTGAGTTGACCGGGGAACAGCGCGCAGACCAGATAGCCCAGTGCCGTCAGCGTGGCGCACCCCGCCATGTGCCAGCGGCGCTCGCGATGACGGTCGGAACTGGCGCCGATCAGCAGGTTGCCGATGACCGCGCCTACGTACGGGATGACCGTCAGCAGACCGATGTCCATCGTGTCCAGCACCCCGGCGCTTTTGATCAGTTGCGGCATCCAGAACAGCAGGCCGGTCAGGGCCATGACCAGGCACAGGTAGATCCCCGACATCACGTACGTGGTCGGGTGTTTCCAGATGTCTTTGACCTTCTGCGCCCCGACGGGCTTGGGCTCGTTGGCCATGCGCGACAGGACGATTTGCTTCTCCTGAGCGCTGAGCCAAGGGGCGTCTTCGATACGGTCCTTGACCAGCCAGAACACCACACCGCCAAGGATCACCGACGGAATGCCTTCCAGCAGAAACAGCCAGCGCCAGCCGGCCAGGCCCATGACGCCGTCGAAGTGGCCGAGGATCAGCCCGGCTATAGGACCGCCGACGATGCCGCACAGGCAAATGGAGCTTTTGAAGTAAGAATTGACCCGCGCCCGTCGTGTGCCGGGGTACCACTGAGTGAAGAAATACAGCACGCCGGGGACGAAGCCGGCCTCCATCACGCCAATCAGAAACCGCAGCGTGTAGAACCAGAATTCGGTCTGCACGAACATCATGCAGGCCGAGGCGATGCCCCAGGACACCATGATCCGGGCGATCCAGATGCGCGCGCCGATCTTGTGCAAAAGCACGTTGCTGGGCACTTCGAACAGGAAATAACCGACGAAGAACAGGCTCGCGCCGAGGCCGTAGACGGTCTCGCTGAAGCCCAGATCGCTGGCCATCTGAAGCTTGGCGAAGCTGATGTTGACCCGGTCCAGGTAGGCGAACAGGAAACAGCAGATGAACAGCGGCACGATGCGCCAGCTGACCTTGCGGTAAATGCTGTCTTCCAGCGCGTCGGTGTCGAGCTGTTCCAGCGGTATGGCGTTGGCGGTCATGGGGCGCACCTCGTTTGTTTTTATGGGGTGTCGGGATCGTCGAGCCGAACGGTTTATCGGGTTGGGCACGATCCTGTGGGAGCGAATTCATTCGCGAAAAGCGGGTACAGGCGATACATCTCTGTTGCCTGACCCACCTTCGCGAATGAATTCGCTCCCACAGTTTCAAGCCACGCTAAAGACCAGCGGTGGTATTCACTCCATCCACCAACCGCTGAATCCCCAGCGGGTTGGCGTTTTTCAAGGCGTCGGGCAAGGCGCTGTCGGGGTAGTTCTGGAAACACACCGGGCGCAGATAACGGTCGATGGCGAGGGTGCCGACCGAGGTGCCGCGGGCATCCGAGGTGGCGGGGTACGGGCCGCCGTGCACCATCGAATCCACCACTTCCACGCCGGTCGGGTAGCCGTTGATGAGAATCCGGCCGACCTTCTGCTCCAGCAACGCAGTGAGTTCGCTGAAGCGCTGCATGTCGTCACCATCGACCAGCAGCGTCGCGGTGAGTTGGCCGTGAAGCCCGCGCAAGGCGCCGTTGAGCTGCGCCTGATCGGCCACTTCCACCACAATCGACGTCGGCCCGAAGACTTCTTCTTGCAGCAGCGCGTCGCCTTCGAGCAACAGGCGGAAGTCGGCCTTGAACAGCTGCGGATGGGCCTGATCGCCCTTTTGCTCGCTGCCTGCCAGACGCGTGATGCCCGCGTGAGCGTGCAAGGCTTTCAGGCCCCGGCTGTAGCTGCCCAGCGTGCCGGTGTTGAGCATGGTCTGCGGCGGCTGATCGTTGATCTGTGCGGCCAGGCGTTTCTGAAATTCAGTAAAAGCCGGAGAGCGCAGGCCGATGATCAGGCCGGGGTTGGTGCAGAACTGCCCGCAGCCCTGAACGATGGACGCCGCCAGTTCCGACGCGATGCGTTCGCTGCGAAGGCCCAGCGCTTGAGGGAGGATGATCACCGGGTTGATGCTCGACATCTCGGCGAACACCGGAATCGGTTGCGGACGCGCAGCCGCCATGTCGCACAGCGCACGACCGCCCTTGAGCGAGCCGGTGAAGCCGACGGCCTGAATCGCCGGGTGCTTGACCAGCCACTCGCCCACGCCCCCGCCGTAGATCATGTTGAACACGCCTTTGGGCATGGCGGTTTTGTCGGCGGCGCGCAGGATGGCCTCGGCGACGAGTTCAGCGGTGGCCATGTGGCCGCTGTGGGCCTTGAACACCACCGGGCAACCGGCGGCCAGTGCCGACGCGGTGTCGCCGCCTGCGGTAGAGAACGCCAGGGGGAAGTTGCTGGCGCCGAATACGGCGACCGGGCCAAGGCCGATGCGGTATTGACGAAGGTCCGGACGAGGCGCCGGTTTGCGGTCTGGCAGCGGCAAGTCGATCCGTGCGCCGTAGAAATCGCCGCGACGCAGGACCTTGGCGAACAGGCGCATCTGGCCCGTTACGCGTCCGCGTTCGCCTTGAATGCGGGCGGGCGGCAACGCGGTTTCGCGGCAAACGGTGGCGATGAAGTCGTCGTCCAGCGCGTCGATTTCATCGGCGATGGCGTCGAGGAAGTGCGCGCGTTTTTCGGCGCTCAGCGAACGATACGCCGGGTAGGCAGAGGCGGCGGCGTTGGCAGCGGCATCGACTTCTTCAACCGTGGCCTGATAGAAATCGTGAGGCAGCGTTTCGCCGGAGCTGGCGTCGACGCTGTAGACGATGACCGTGCCAGCAGCGCTGCGAGTGCCGTTGATGAAATTGTGGCCGAGGACGTGAGGCATGTTGAGACTCCTTCAGGGATGCGGAGCGTCCGGAGAGGCATTCCCACGCGGAGCGTGGGAACGATCCGTGTGATCAGAGCTGAGTGATGCCACCCGGCTGAAACACCGCCTCGGTCGCGGCGATTCCGTTGACCAACGGCGCGCCGAACTCCCGTTGGCTGATCTCGAAATGATCGCCCGGCTGGGTCTTGATGCCGTCGGCAAACGACAGGGTCGCGGTGCCGAAAAAGTGCACGTGCACGTCGCCAGGCCGCAGGAACTGGCGGTATTTGAAGTGGTGGTATTCGAGGTTTTCCAGGCTGTGACACATGTTGGCCTCGCCGCTCAGGAATTCCTTCTCCCACAGCACCTTGCCGTCGCGCAGGATGCGGCTGGTGCCCGCCAGGTTTTGCGGTAAATCACCGACGCGCAACTCAGGGCCGAACGAGCAGGCACGCAGTTTCGAGTGGGCCAGGTACAGGTAATTCTTGCGTTCCATGACGTGGTCGGAGAACTCGTTGCCGATGGCAAAACCCAGTCGGTACGGCTTGCCATCGTTGCCGATCACGTACAGGCCGCTCAGCTCAGGCTCTTCGCCCGCGTCTTCGGAAAACGGTGGCTGCGGGAAGGCTTCGCCAGGACGGATGACGATGCTGCCGTCGCCCTTGTAGAACCACTCCGGTTGTACGCCCGCTTCACCGGCTGCGGGTTTGCCGCCTTCGATGCCCCATTTAAAGATGCGCATGGTGTCGGTCATCGCAGATTCGTCGTTGCCGTGCTGGTGCATCTTGTCGCGAGCCGAAGCGCTACCCAGATGCGTCAGGCCGGTGCCGCTGACCAGCAGATGGGCAGGGTCCGGGTGATCGAGTGGCGGCAGGATGCGAAGGTCGGCGCGCAGCTGCGAATAATCGTGGCTGTCGCCCAGGCCGTGGCTGTCGACCTGTTCGGCGAGAGAGATTTTCTTGTCGATGGCCGCCAGCGCCAGGTCGCGGGTACTGGTCGCGCCTTGCACTTCCCGCACCAGCGCGCCGTCCACCAGACCGACGCGACGCTGGCCGTTACCCAGCTCGAATTGAACCAAATGCATGAGTTTCTCCTTTTAGCGTGAACGGGCGCTGGCCGCGAATTTGGATTCCGGCAGCACGTGTTTGCGTTCCAGCACGCGGTACACGATGCCGGTCAGAATCAATCCGAAGACCATCACGCCCGAGAGGAAGTACAGGCCGCTGGCCAGATTGCCGGTCAGTTCTTTCAGCCAGCCAATGACGAACGGCCCGATGTAGCCGCCGAGGTTGCCCACCGAGTTGATCAACGCGATACCGGCTGCCGCGCTGGCACCGGCGAAGAAGCGCCCCGGCAAGGTCCAGAAAATCGCGGTGCAGGAAAACAGCGAGAACGCCACCAGGCACAGCGCCGCCAGTTGCAGCACCGGCACGCTGAGGAAGGCGCTGAAGAACAGCCCGATCGCACCGATCACATAAAGGAAGGCCAGATGGCCGTAGCGGTCGTTCAAACGGTCGGAGCTGCGCGGGATGATCAGCAAGCCGATGATGCCGAAGATGTAGGGCACGGCCGACACGAATCCGGTGACCAGGTCGCTGCCACCGAACTGTTTGATCAGCGTCGGCAGCCACAGGCCCAGGCCATAGATGCTCAGGGTCACCGGCAAGTAGAACAGCGCCAGCAGCAGGACGCGTTTGTCCTTGAGGGCGTGCAAAGGGTTGCCGTGACGGGTCTGGCCGTATTCCTCCAGGTCCTTTTTCAGCTCGCCGGTCAGCCATTCCTTCTCGACCGGGTCCATCCATTTCACGTCTTTCGGGCCGTCCGGCAGCCAGCGCAGTACCGGCCAGGTCAGCAGGATCGCAGGCGCGCCAATGCACAGGAACAGCCATTGCCAGCCGTGCAGACCGCCGACGCCTTCCATGCCCAGCAGGCCGCCGGAAATCGGGCCGGTGATCATCATGGCGATGGGTTGCGAAAGGATAAACAGGCCGAGGATTTTGCCGCGATGGCGCACCGGGAACCACTGGGTGATGTAGTACAGCACGCCAGGAAAGAAGCCCGCTTCCGCCGCACCGAGCAGGAAGCGCATCACGTAGAAACTGGTCGGGCCCTGAATGAAGGCCATGCCCATGGTGATCGCGCCCCAGGTGATCATGATCCGCGCGAACCAGCGCCGTGCGCCGAAGCGTTCGAGCATCAGGTTGCTGGGGATTTCCAGGAGGAAGTAGCCGATGAAGAACAAGCCCGCACCGAGGCCATAAGCCGCATCGCCGATGCCGACGTCCGCGCCCATGTGCAGCTTGGCGAAGCCCACGGCGGAACGGTCTACATACGCGATCAGGTACAGGAGGATCAGAAACGGGATGAGTTTCAGGGTGATGCGACGAATAAGCCTGAGTTCCTGGCTCATGTAAGCAGTCTCCACGTTGTTTTTGTTATGGAAGCGTCGGAGATCGCCTCTGCCTTCGTGTGTGCCAGGTGGTTGAGTACGCGGCGGGCAGGGTCGTCTCTCGATGGGAAACGACTATATAGTAATACTATTTGAAGTGACAAGACTTCCACTCTGGGCTTTTTAGGCCTATTTTAATCAGCACGTGACGTTTTAAGTCTTACAATAAGAGTGCTGATTTATGTCTGATTCCCCTTCCAATACCCACAAGAAACCTGTCCTGCGTTCGGCCCAATGGTTCGGGACCGCTGACAAGAACGGCTTCATGTACCGCAGCTGGATGAAGAACCAGGGCATCGCCGACCACCAGTTTCAGGGCAAGCCGATCATTGGCATCTGCAACACCTGGTCCGAACTCACCCCCTGCAACGCGCACTTCCGCACCATCGCCGAACACGTCAAACGTGGCGTGATCGAGGCCGGTGGTTTCCCCGTTGAATTCCCGGTCTTCTCCAACGGCGAATCGAACCTGCGCCCCACCGCCATGCTCACCCGCAACCTGGCGAGCATGGACGTGGAAGAGGCGATTCGCGGCAACCCCATCGACGGCGTGGTGCTGTTGACCGGTTGCGACAAGACCACCCCTGCGTTGCTGATGGGCGCGGCCAGTTGCGACGTTCCGGCCATCGTCGTCACGGGCGGGCCGATGCTGAACGGCAAGCACAAGGGCAAGGACATCGGCGCCGGGACCATCGTCTGGCAGATGCACGAGTCCTATAAAGCGGGGCAGATCAGCCTCGATGAATTCCTCTCCGCCGAAGCCGGGATGTCGCGCTCGGCGGGCACCTGCAACACCATGGGCACGGCCTCGACCATGGCCTGTATGGCCGAAGCACTGGGCACGTCCTTGCCGCACAACGCAGCGATTCCGGCAGTGGATTCGCGGCGTTACGTGTTGGCCCACATGTCCGGCATGCGTGCGGTGCAGATGGTCAATGAAGACCTGCGCCTGTCGAAAATCCTCACCCGCGAGGCGTTCGAAAACGCCATTCGCGTCAACGCGGCGATTGGCGGTTCGACCAACGCGGTGATTCACCTCAAGGCCATCGCCGGGCGCATCGGCGTCGATCTGGAGCTGGACGACTGGACCCGCATCGGTCGCGGCACCCCGACGCTGGTGGACTTGCAGCCTTCAGGGCGCTTCCTGATGGAAGAGTTTTATTACGCGGGCGGTCTGCCTGCGGTACTGCGCCGCCTGGGCGAGAACAACCTGATTCCCAACCCTGAAGCCTTGACCGTGAACGGCAAGTCGCTGTGGGAAAACGTGAAGAACTCGCCGATCTACGGCGACGACGAAGTCATCCGCGCCATCGACAACCCGTTGGTGGCCGATGGCGGCATCTGTGTGTTGCGCGGCAACCTCGCGCCGCTGGGCGCAGTCCTCAAGCCTTCTGCTGCGACCCCGGCATTGATGAAGCATCGCGGTCGTGCGGTGGTGTTCGAGAACTTCGACATGTACAAGGCGCGGATCAACGACCCGGAGCTGGACGTCGATGCCAGCAGCATTCTGGTGATGAAGAACTGCGGGCCGAAGGGTTATCCGGGCATGGCGGAGGTCGGCAACATGGGCCTGCCGGCCAAGCTGTTGGCCCAGGGTGTGACCGACATGGTGCGGATTTCCGATGCGCGCATGAGCGGCACAGCCTACGGCACAGTGGTCTTGCACGTGGCGCCGGAAGCAGCGGCGGGCGGGCCGTTGGCGGTGGTGCAGGAAGGCGATTACATCGAGCTGGACTGCGCGACCGGGCGTCTGCATCTGGACATTCCACAACAGGAACTGGATGCCCGCCTCGCCGACTGGCAAGCGCCGCAAAACAAGCTGATCGGTGGCTATCGCCAGTTGTACATCGACCATGTGATGCAGGCTGACCAGGGGTGTGATTTTGATTTCCTGGTCGGGATGCGTGGGTCGGAAGTGCCTCGGCACTCCCACTGATGGACTACCGGTGAAGCCTCCTGTGGGAGCGAATTCATTCGCGAAAAGGTTGGCAGACGACGCATCTGTATGGGATGTACCTTTTTTCGCGAATGAATTCGCTCCCACAGGTTTGTGCATGGGCGCTCAGCAGCGACATGCATGAAACTGCCCGACATTCCCACCCGCGCCCTCCTCATCCCCGCCAATGCTATGATGCGCGGCATTCATCGTTCAGGATTGCCCCGCGCCCCATGGATTACCGTAAGCCCTCCGACCGCAAGAGCATGCATTCGCGCATTGTCCAGGACATCGGCATGCAGATTGTTTCAGGCCGCTTCAAACCTGACGACAAGCTCCCCGCCGAAGCCCTGCTCTGTGAGGAATACGCGGTCAGTCGGCCGGTGTTGCGGGAGGCAACGCGGGTATTGGTGGCGAAGGGCTTGGTGTATTCACGGCCTCGCGTGGGCACGGTGGTCAAGCCTCGTCGCGAGTGGCACATCCTCGACCCGGACGTGCTCCATTGGCTGATGCAAAGCTCGCCGCAGAATGAATTCTTCGCGCTGTTGACCAGCGTGCGCAGCATCATCGAACCGGCCGCCGCCGCCCTTGCCGCACAACATGCCACACCGGATGAAGTCGCCGGAATCAGCGAGGCCTACGAACGCATGGCGGCCGCGCCGACCGTCGAAGAGGTGTTGCAGCCCGACCTGGATTTCCACAGCCGCATCGCCGACGCCACCCACAACGACCTGCTCGCGCACCTGTGCAACATGCTGTCGCTGGCGTTGCGTGAAGCGTTGAAGCATTCCAACAAGCGCCCGAACCTGCACGAACTGGCGTTGCCGCGACACAAGGCCATTCTCACCGCCATCGAAAACCGCGACGCCCTCGGCGCCCACCACGCGACACTGGTGCAACTGGACGATGCGCGCAACGCGCTGAATGTGGTGTTGGGGCAAGGGGTGAAGTTATAGGGCCGACGGCTTGTACCGAAGACGTAGGCGCGCCGCGGTCAAGGCTTTTGATTCTGGGCGGAGCCCGTAGGAGTTGGCTTGCCTACGATCTGGCGCGAAGCGGCAGCAAAACCTGCGCATGCAGCCTCGAAATGTTTATATCTTTTTGATCTTACGCAGGGCATTAGTCACGCTTTTCGGCAAACGATAGTGCAAATGACTCGGCGTTCTTGATGAAGATTTCTCTATAAATAAACCACTTACCGCCCCTTACTCCACCACGATTTTCCGTATCCCTCCGCCAAAATACGGCAACAATCCGACGCCAAACAATGAGCGCGCGCGGGTCATTGACACTCAAAAACTTCCCGCCTAGCGTAAGGCCAGTGATCGTTTTCTCCTGCCTGGATCACTGCCGCTGCACTTCAACAAGACGGGACGTATCCAGCCTTTTCAGTCCTGCGCTTTCAGCGAACAGATCCTGTACATCGCCACGTTCGGCGACGCTTTCGTATGCCTGGGTTCAGCTGTCGTCTACCTGACGCGTTCACGCGGCCTGCGCCCGTGGCCGCGAAATGATTTCTGCATGCTTGGCCTTGAGGTACTGGAATGACCAATTTATCGATCGAGCCGATCTCGATGACGTCCGGGGTGCCTGCCAGGCCGCGTTTTTTCACGCTGTCGCTGTTGCCCCGGCTGGTGGGGTTCAGCGTGTTGTTCTTCATCGTCTGGCTGCTGTTTTCCACCCTGTTCCTGCCGCTGCTGTCCTCGTCCGCCACCCGGGCGATTCTGAATGCGCCGGTGATTCTGCTGACCACGCCCATCGACGGCGTTGTCAGTGCGCTGTCGATCAAGCCCGGCGAAGCGTTCGCCAAGGGGCAGACCATCGCCACCATCGAAAACCCACGGGCCAATCAGGAAACCCTGCTCACCTTGCAGACCCGTCGCCTGACGCTGGAGCAGCAATTGGCCTCGCTGAAAAGCCAGGCCGAACACGATCAGCAGTTCTACGACGCACTCGATAAAACCAGCCAGCAATACCAGACCGCCTACCACACGCGGCAGCTGTACGCGCAACGTGCGCTGCGGGCGGAAAGCGTGGCCGCCGACGCCCGTTTGCAGGATGCCCAAGCCACGTTGATGCGCAATCAAGAGCTGTTTCGCCAAGGCGCGGTGAGTGAAGCGGCGGTGACCTCTTCCAAGGCGCAACTGGCGTCGCTGCAAGGAGCGGCCGAATCGATTCGCTCGCAGTTGCGCATCAACAGTGGCGACGTGTCGGCGGCCAGCGAACAGGTGTACCTCGACCCCGATCAGTTGCGCATGTTTGACCTCCAAGCGCAGATGACCACGCTGCAGCTGAGCCTGGCGAATCAGGCAAAGAACCGTGCGACGCAACAGGAAGAGCTGGACAACCTCAATCAACTGATTGAGACCGAACAGAACCGGGTCAGGCTGATGGCGGCGTACAACGTGGTCGCCTACGCCCCCGGCACCGTTCAGGAACTGGTCGCCCCGGAAGGCACGTTGGTGCGCGCCGGTGCCACGCTGGTGCGGGCCACCCACTGCAATCAGAGCAACGTGATCGCGGTGTTCCCGGAGCGCATGGCCAGCAAAATCACGCGGGACACGGTGCTGATCGTGGACGTCGCGGGCCTGAATCAGCCGCTCAGGGCACACGTCGTGCAGCTGCTGTCTAAACCCAGCGACACCCTCTCCGCCAATTACAGCGTGCCCTTCCCGTTCGCCGAGCAAAACGCCGTGTACGTGGTCGGCGCCTTCGATGACGACCTCTCGGAAAACGAACGCGCGCGGACCTGTAATCCGGGCAATTGGGTGACGGCCAAGGTGTCAGGATGAAACGCCTCGGGCTGGCCGGTTGCAGCGTGTGGCTGCTGACGCTGTTCAGCGTTCCGGTGATGGCCGATCAAAGCCGTCCGCAACTGGAACGGTTAACGTGCGCGGCGCTCGACCGTGCCGTGTTGTCCCTCGCCGACGGCCCCGTTTTGCTGGCGAGCTACCCCGCCTTCGAAGGCCATCCGCCCGCGATCATTGCACTGCGCGGCGTGGCGTTCACCTACGACAACGCGCTGGCGAGCATCGCGCTGTTCGGCTGTGGCAAACCGCAATCGGCGGAGCGTATCGCTGACGCGCTGACGTACGCGGTGGACAACGACCCCGACTATCACGACGGCCGTCTGCGCAACGCCTACGCCGCCGGTTCAGTAAAAACCAGCGGGCCGATTCTGCTGCCCGGTTATTGGAGCCAGGAGCGCAACGCCTGGAATCAGGACGCGTATCAGGTCGGCAGTGCGACCGGCAATCAGGCGTGGGCCGTGCTGGCGCTGCTCGAAGCCTTTCGTCAGACCCAGACACCGCGTTACCTACAGGCCGCCGAAAAAATCCTGCTCTGGACCCAGCGCAACACCTACGACAGCCAGGCCCCGGCAGGCTTCATCGGCGGCTTTTACGGCTACCCGCCGAACCCGGTCCGTCAGGGCTGGAAATCCACCGAACACAACGTCGACCTGGCCGCCGCATGGGACGCGCTGAACCGCATCAAGGCCAGTGCCGACAGCGCCACCCAAGCCGGGATCGCCCGTGATTTCGTCGACCGCCAATGGCTCGCCCAGGAAGGACGGTTTCTGATCGGCACCCTCCCCGACGGCCGCACCGCCGAGCATCAGCGCTCGGGGCTGGACGCGCAGATCTGGCCATTGATTGCCGTTCGCCAGCCGCCCGCCGACTGGTCGCGGGTGTTCGGGTTCGTCGATCAGGCCCACCGGTTTGGCGAAGGTTACGGCTTCAGTCGCGATCCGGATGGCCTGTGGACCGAGGGCACCGCGCAGGCCGCAGCGGTCGCGCACCTCACCGGCGCGGCCGACAAGGCCCGCGCATTGTGGCCGGTGCTGATCGCGCAGCAGTCGACGGATGGCTGGCTGTTCGCAACCCCGCAGGCACAGATCAGCACCGGGCTGGCCATCGGCCCGGACTCCACGAGCAACGACTTTTTCTACTACCACCTGCCCCATCTGGGCGCCACGGCCTGGGCGGCGATTGCGGCCAGCGGCGTCAACCCGTTCACCGGCGCACAGGAGGCCAACTGACATGCACGCACTCGATGCCTTGCAACTCTGGCAGTTGAACCTCGGAACGCTGGCGATGGTGGTGCTGTTCGCGGCGCTGACCCACCGCAACCAGTGGTGGGCGCGGGCCGCGTTCGGGCTGGTGACCGGACTGCTGTTGATCAACTACGTGATCTGGCGATTCCGCGCCACCCTGCCCGACGTTCACTCAGGGTTCGCGGCCTTGTGGTCCTACACCTTCCTGTTCTTCGAAATGCTGGCGATCACCTACACGCTGGTGTCCATTGTCGTGATGCTGGTGCGCACCGATCACACGACCAAAGCGGACGCTGGAGAAGGTCGCCTGCGAAGTGCCGGCCCCCATGTGCCAGGAGTGGACGTGTTCATTTGCACGTACAACGAAGGGCTGGACGTGCTGGAAAAAACCATCATCGCGGCGCAGGCGATGGACTACCCCAATTTCAATGTCTGGGTGCTGGACGACACCCGCCGCGACTGGCTGCGCGACTACTGCGCAGAGAGGGGCGTGTATTACGCTCGCCGCGACAACAACGACCACGCCAAGGCGGGCAACCTGAACAACGGTCTGCGCCAGTCCGAAGCCTCGACCAACGCGCCGTACATCCTGGTGCTGGACGCGGACTTCGCGCCGCAACAGCCGATCCTGATGCGCACGCTCGGATTGTTCGAGGACCCGAAAGTCGCGCTGGTGCAGACCCCGCAGTTTTATTACAACCCCGACCCGATCCAGCACAACCTGGGCTCGTCGACCTGTTGGGTGGACGAGCAACGGGTGTTCTTCGACGTGTTCCAACCGGCGAAGGATGGGTGGGACGCGGCGTTTTGTGTCGGCACGTCCTTCGTGGTGCGGCGCGATCGGATCAATGAAATCGGCGGCTTTCCTACAGGCTCTGTCTGCGAAGACATCTACACCACGTATCGCCTGTTGCAGCGCGGCTACATCACCCGCTGGCTGAACGAGCGGCTGTCCATCGGCCTGTCGGCGGAAGGGCTGACCGAGTACATCAACCAGCGGGGTCGCTGGTGCCTGGGCACGATTCAGGTCGCGTTGCTGCCGGACGGCCCGTTGCGCGGACGCGGCTACACGCTCAACGACCGGCTGCATTACGTCCATGGTCTGCTGCACTGGTTCTCCAAGCCGTTCATTTTGATGATGCTGGTTTCACCGCTGCTCTACTGGTATTTCGGCATTGCCGGGTTCTACGCGAAACCGATGGATTTCCTGGCATTCGGCATGCCTGCGCTGATCGCCTTCTGGGGCTACGGGACGTGGGTCACCGACCGGCGCACGCTGCCGATTTTCACCGAGGTGACGCAGATCGTGGCCTCGCTGGCAGTGACGGCCACGTTGCTCAGCGCGTTGATTCGCCCGTTCGGACGGCCCTTTAAAGTCACGGCCAAGGGGCTGGACCGCTCGCAGACGATGGTCCACTGGAAACTCTTCGGGTTCTTTTTCTTCCTCACGCTGTTCGCGCAGATCGGCGCGTTCACGGCGATTGCGACAGCGGACACCTTCGATGGCAACGTGCAGTTCAACCTGTGCTGGACGGTGGTGGCCCTGGTGTACAACGTCGCGACGCTGGTGGCCTGCGTTGATCGCCCGAGGCTACACGGCGAAGAGCGTTTCCCGTTTCTCAAGCCCGCCGGGCTGCACTTGAGCGGTCGGATGTTTGCCGGACGCTTGACCGACATTTCCCTGAGCGGCGCGTCGTTCGCCTGTGAATTTTCGGCGCTGATCAGGCCGGGGCTGCGGGGCACGGTGTGGGTGAACAAGGTGGGCCGGGTGCCAGTGGAGGTCAAACGCCAGACCGGAGATGGGCGGCTGGGTTTGCAGTTCGTCGATCTGGACGAACCCTTGCGGCAGCGTTTGATTGGCCGGTTGTTCAGTGACGCCAACACCAACGTCGCGGGCCGGGCGAAACCGGGGATCGCGTTCAGCAGCTTGCTGCGGCGTTCGTTGATTGGTGAGAAGCGCCCGCCCTTGCTCTCGTATGCCCGTCGCGCACGGCAGCAGCGGGCCGAGCGTCGGCGGCGCCCGATGCCCGGTTTCAAGACCGTCAACCTGCGCCTGCCGGAAGGGCCAGCGCCCAGGGTGTCGGCGACGCGTGGGGAGTTCTGGACGCTGTTGCTCGCGCCGTTGCGGGCGTTGTTCGGGATGCGGTTGTAAGGAGCGCCCGGCTATCGCTCTCTACCCGATCTTCCGTTCGGGCGACTGGCCTGCTGCAAACGTGATCCCCACTGTAGGAGCGAATTCATTCGCGATGCGTCGGTACAAGCGGTGGGGATGTGTCGAATGTACGGCCCATTCGCGAATAAATTCGCTCCTACAGTTGAGGCCTCGTCAGGTTTGATGTTTCGCAGTGAACCGGACTTCTGAGGGATCTGCGCATCACCAAAATCCCATTGCCTTTTGAAATTGCAGGTCAAGCCATGTTAACGAGAGCACGCCGATGAACAGCCCACTACGCCTCTCTTTGCTCACCCTTGTGCTTCTGACCGGCTGCTCGCTGGAGCCGACTTACCAGCGCCCCGACCCACCTATCGATCAGCAATGGCCGAGCAACACGCAAGCGCCGGGCATGAATGATTCGAAGCTGGCCTTTCAGCAGGACTGGCGAACGTTCATCACCGACCCGCGCTTGCGTCAGGTGATCGATCTGGCCTTGTCGAACAACCGTGGCCTGCGTCAGTACGCGGCATCGGTGGCGGAATCCCGCGCCGAATCCGACGGTGCCCACGCTGCGCTGTTCCCCTCAATCGGTCTCAACACCTACGCAGGACGCAGCAAAATCCCACCCTTGGTGCGGACGCAAGGCGGCGGCGTGAGCTCGGGCAGCACAGACAACACCTTTCAGGCCACAGCCGGTTTCACGTCCTATGAGCTGGACCTGTTCGGCCGCCTGCGCAGCCAACGCAACGCCGCTGACGCGCGCTTCGAAGCCACCGAGGCGGATTACCAGACCGCCCGTTTGGGGCTCATCGGCGAAGTCGCCAGCACGTGGTTGAGCCTGAAAGCCAATCAGACGCTGCTCAATCTGGCCCAGTCCACCTTCGATTCCCAGCAGCATTACGGCGAGCTGTTGCGCAGCAGTTTCAACGCGGGTTCCACGGCACGCATCGACGTGCATCAGGGTGACGCGATGACGAACACCGCTGCCGTGCAGGTCAACACGTATCGAATGAAGGTCGCGCAAAACCTCAACGCCTTGCGTGTGCTGGTCGGTCAGCCCGTGCCCGATCAACTGCTGCCGGAGGGCGATCTGGGCGAGACGCTGGCCACCGCCGATGTGCCTGCGGGCTTGCCGTCGAGTCTGATCCAGCGCCGCCCTGATATTCTGTCTGCGGAGGCCTTGTTACGGGCGTCCAACGCGGACATTGGCGCGGCGCGCAGTGCGTATTTTCCGACCCTCTCGTTGACCGGCGCGTTGGGCAGCCTGAGTGGTGACTTCTCGAAGCTGCTCACTGGGCCTGCCGAGTTCTGGCAACTGGCGGCGGCCGGGTCGATGACGTTAATCGATGGGGGTCAGCGGCGGGCGCTGGTCGATGCCAGCCATGCGCGGTATGACGCCAACACCGCGGCCTATGAAGGTACGGTGCAGAACGCGTTTCGGGAAGCAGCGGATGCCCTGAATGCGCGCCAGGAAATGCTCGCGCAAGTCGCGGCGCAGCAGCGGTTGGTCAAGGATTATCAGGAAGCGTGGCGTCAGTCGCGGTTGCGTTTCGAGGCGGGGCTGGACAGCTATTTTTCGACCATGGACGCGCAACGCTCACTGTTCGCCGCCCAACAGGAATACCTGACGCTGGAACTGGCGCGGGAGGTCAATCAGGTGAATCTGTACAAGGCGCTGGGCGGCGGGTGGACGCCGCCGAAGCTCAATGTGGCGGATGCCAAATAACGCCCCATGTTGGGTGTGAAACTGCACACTCACCCGCAACGCACGCGGCGACCGCAGGGCTCAGGGCAGAAAAATCCTGAACACCCCCCCGCCCAACTCGCCGCCATTGGCAATCTCGATATGCCCCGGCACGCCTTGCCGTTGGTGCTGACGGGCAATGTTCGCGGCGAAGTACAGGCCCAAACCGGTGCTGCCGCTGCTCTGGTTGATGCCGAGCACGTAGTCGGTCTGTTTCTCGATCATGTGTTCGGGGAAGCCCGGGCCATCGTCGTTGACGCTGATGACCAATTGCTCGCCCACCTGCCCCGCCGTGATCAGCACTGCCTTGCGGGCATAGCGAATCGCATTGATCACCACGTTCGACACCACCGAGCCGATCAGCTCTCGGTCGAAAAAACCCGGCAGGCCAAAGTCATCGACTTCATACCGTGCGACGATGCCACGGCTGGCGAGGACTTCCTGGTGAAACGCCAGTTGCGCTTCGATGAAGTCGTCCAGCTCGTGATAATCCGGGCGCAACGGCAGCTGATTCACGCCCAGTTTGTACAGGCCCAGCAGTTGCACGAGCATGCCGTTGAGGTGCGCGAATTCGTAGTCGATCACGCCCTGTTCCGGCGTGCCGCGATGGACGTCAGGCAGTTGCTTGACCCACTGCCCGTGGGCCTGGATCAACGACGCCAGGGAGTTCTTCATGTCGTGCACGGTGGAGGCGATCACCATGGAAAAATCCAGCCCCGAATCCTCGTCCGTCATTCGCCAAACGCCTTGAGTCGCAGTTTCTGATACCGCTCGTATCGCGGGTCGGTCTCGGGCATCTTGCCCACCATTTTCAGACTGTTCTGGCACTCCTTGAGGCTGGCGGCGTCGAGGTTCTGCACGCCCATGTGCAACAGCGACTGGGCCATGTTCAACGCGATACTGATGTTCTTGGGTTGCAGCGCCAGCCCCTGACGGAACAAGTCCTGAGCCTCGCCCAGCTTGCCCGCGCGATAACTGCGAATGCCTTGCATGTTCAGATCGATCGCCGCCTTGCCCGCACCGAGGATTTCCGGGTCGTCGGTCTGCCTGGCGATGTTCTGCATGACAGCCGGATCGTCGCCGTAGATTTCCGCGCAGCTTTTCAAGATCCCGGCACCGGCCGCTTCCTGTCCCAGTTGCTTGAGCTGTGACGCAACGGCCAACGCCGCATCGGCGCTGAGAAACTGCTCCATGCCGTCGAGACGTTCCATGGCCTGCGCGGTCAATTTGGCCGCCATTTCCGGATCGGAACTCGCGACACTGGTGGCCTTCATCAAACGCGCCCGCACTTGCAGACCGGCGTCGTTGGTGTGCTCCTTGGCGACGTCGCCCAGGGTCTGGTTGATTTCCACGCGGGTCCGCGCGTCGAAGCCCCGCTCGGCGCCCTTGCTGATCAGCGCCTGCGCAAGACCGAGGTTGGTTTCGGGGTCCTTGAAGCGAGAAAACTGACCTTGCGACACCGCCTGGCGGAACGCACGGGAGGCGCCGTCAAAGTCCTGATTCTCCAACGACAGCTTGCCCAGCAAACGCTGACGGCGCACGGCATAGGGCGACAGGCGCACGGCTTCTTCGAGCATCTTCTGCGCACGACGATTATCGCCGCTGGCAATCAGCACATCCGCCAGACCGTCGAACAGCACCGGCATCGCATTAAAGGTACGAATCGCTTCTTCATAGACCGTTTGCGCTTCGGCATTGCGATTGCGCTTGAACAGCAGCTTGCCCAACGCCGAATACGCCCAGGGTTGCGGGCGGTCAGCGAGGATGGACTTGAGGAACGCTTCCAGCGGCTCGTGCTGGTTCAGGTCGCGCAGTGCGTCGGCCTTGTAGCGCAGGCACAACGGCGCGAAACGCGGGTCCTGTTTGGTCAGGTTGACGCAGGCCGCCAGCACTTCAGCGGGCTTGCCACGGTCTAGGGCCTGGAGGATTGGCTTGAGCAGGGTCTTGCGCTGAACGATTTTTTCCAGACGCTGCGCCAGGCTGGCGCGGTTGAACGGCTTGGTCAGATACGCGTCAGGCTCCCATTCCAGCGCGCTCATGACCATCGCTTGACTGTTTTCAGCGGTGACCATCACGAACACGCTTTCATGGCTGATCAGCCGGTCGGTCATCAGGTCTTCCAGCACCTGCTGGCCGTTTTTCTTGCCGTCACCCAAGTTGAAGTCGTGCAGGATAAAGTCATAGCGCTTCTGCGAGCAGGCCTTGATCGCCTGTTCGCCGTTGTCTGCGGTGTCCACTTCCTTGACGCCCAACTCGCGCAGCATTGACCTGACCGAGCTGCGAAAATCGGAGAAATCATCGACGATCAGAAAGGTTTTTTGGTTCCAGGCCAGCATCGAGATTCCTGTAGCGGGAGATAAATCAGCTCAGAGGCAGCCTCACAAGCATCAACGTCGAAGCACCCTTCGCGTGGCGCAGATGATAGCCAACATCAAATTGCCATCAAGCTATTTCACAGGGGCGTCGGCAACTTGCCGTAGGGCAAGAGAGCCCTCGCTTCGGTTATCGGCGGCGCCCAAGTAAAGCTTAGGTGACGCCCGCGATAAAAAGCGACCCTTCCATGACAATGATGCTGGGTGAAACGAATGCATTTGTGACGCAGGTCGTGTGCTTTAAAGCACGCGGGCGTGAAGAAAAGAGTCGGGATAATGGATCCAAACTCGGCCAATTTCGGGGAACGTAAAGTTTCGGCTAGATGTTACCGGATATGTAAAGTCCCTTCCCTCTCCGCCGATACGCTTGGAAGACGGTGACCCAACCGCGTCTCTTCCTCTCGCCTGAGTATTCCTTCATGTCCTGGCTGACCAACCTGAAACTCAAGTCCAAGCTGTTGCTCGCGTTTAGCCTGTGTGCCCTGATCACTGTGGTGGTGGGTGTGCTAGGCCAGAACGGCATTTCTCGTCTGTACGATTTGTTCAAAGGCACTGTTGAAAACAGCATGCTGTCAGTCACCAAGGTCGATTCGGTGAAGGCCAACGTGATTGCCACCAACCGCGACTTCTTCAAGATCATCGCCCTCAGCGCGCTGAAGGCCAGCCCCGAGGAAGTCAACGCGGTCATTCAGTCGCTCAAGGAAAACCAGGCGCAGGCAGACACCGACTTCGCGATCTATCGCAAGACCCCGATGGAAGATGACGAAAAGGCAGCGGGCGATGACTTCACTCGCGACTGGCCCGCCTACATGTCGGCGGTTCAAAGCACGCTGAGCGTCATTCAGAGCGGAGACGTCGAACAGGGCGCGAAACTGGCGGCCAGTAACGTCACCCCGACCTACCGCAAAACCATGGGCGAGCTGAAAATCATCATCGAATCCAACGCTCGCCAGGCTCAAGAGTCGGCCCAGGCAGGCGTGGAAACCGACAGTCAGGTGACGTGGCTGTTGACCATCGGTTCGCTGATTGCGGTCATTTGCGCCATTTCACTGGGGTTGATCGTGACGCGCATGATCACTCGCCCTATTTATCAATCGGTGGAAAGCGCCTCCCATGTGGCCAACGGCAACCTGACCCACGTCATCGCCTCCGGCGGCCAGGACGAGACCGGGCAACTGCTCAGGGCGCTGTCGACGATGCAGGGCAGCCTCAAAGGCACCGTGCAACAGATCGCCAGTGCTTCGGATCAACTGGCCTCGGCTGCGGAAGAACTGACCGCTGTGACCGACGACAGCACCCGCGGGCTGCAACGTCAGAACGACGAAATCCAGCAGGCTGCGACGGCCGTGAACCAGATGACCGCTGCCGTCGAAGAAGTCGCCCGCAACGCCGCCAGCGCTTCGCAAGTCTCGACCCAGACGGCAGACGACGCGGTCAAAGGCCAGCAGCAAGTGCAGCAAGCGGTGACTGCGATGAACACCATGACCGTGGAAATCAACGATTCGACCCAACGCGTCGAGGCACTGGCCGGGCAGATTCGTGACATCACCAAAGTGCTGGACGTGATTCGTGGCATTGCCGAACAGACCAACCTGCTGGCCCTCAACGCGGCCATCGAAGCCGCTCGCGCCGGTGAGCAAGGCCGTGGTTTTGCCGTGGTCGCCGACGAAGTCCGCGCCCTCGCCGCCCGCACACAAGCCTCGACTGGCGAGATCGAATCGATGATCACCCTGGTGCGCAACGGTGCCGATGAAGCGGTGCGCGCCATGGGCAAGAGCCAGGCCCTCGCCACCAACACCCAGACGCTCGCCACCGAAGCCGGTTTGGCGCTGGAGCGCATTAGCGAAGGCGTCAGCCAGATCAACGAACGCAATCTGGTGATCGCCAGCGCGGCCGAAGAACAGGCCCAAGTGGCGCGGGAAGTTGACCGCAATCTGGTGAACATTCAGGACCTGTCGGCGCAGACCGCCGCCGGCGCGAATCAGACCAACGCGTCGAGCCAGGAACTGTCGCGCCTGGCGGTGTCGTTCAACACCATGGTGGGCAAGTTCACCCTTTGACGCGTCAACGGTGATTCCCTGTGGGAGCGAATTCATTCGCGAAAAAGGGTGCAGATGACAGAGATGTAGTGACCTGGCCATCCCATCGCGAATGAATTCGCTCCTACAGATTCACACCGTGTTCAGCCAGCATTAGCGGCAGAATTCCATGGATCACACGTGGCGAAAGCCATTCTTTCGCCACCTGTGACACCTTGGCGTATTGACTAAATCGTCACACGTTTTGTCAGAAATCACATTTCAGGTACAATCGCCGCCCCCTCGCAGATCCCTTGGACCTGATGACCGAGTCCTGCGAGGTGTTTGTTGTTTACTCAAGCTGCTGCATCCCAATGATCTAACAAAAAGCCAGCGCAGAGGGACACAGAACTCAAGGTCTGCCTCATCGACCTTGAACCCTACCCCTCGCCCTCCGAGTGCGAACCGAGCCTTGCGCCTGTCAGTTCTGACACGCGCCGAACTGGTCTCGTCTCGACATAAGAGGCAGGCGGATAACGTTCTTTCAATTGGATTGCGTGCAATGATCAAAACGACAGGCAAGGCCCTGCTGGGTCTGGCGATTTCGGTGGGTATGCTTCAGGCACACGCCGCAGAAAGCAAAAAAGTGGACGTGCTGCTGATCGGCGGCGGCATCATGAGCTCGACTCTGGGCGTCTGGCTCAACGAGCTGGAGCCAGGCTGGACCATGGAAATGGTCGAGCGTCTGGACAAAGTCGCCGAAGAAAGCTCCAACGGCTGGAACAACGCCGGTACCGGCCACTCCGGTCTCGCCGAGCTGAACTACACGCCGGAAGACAAAGACGGCAAGGTCAACATCTCCAAGGCCATCGAGATCAACGAAGCCTTCCAGGTGACCCGTCAGTTCCTGGCCTGGCAGGTCCGCCAGAGCGTTTTGAAAAACCCGCATTCGTTCATCAACTCCACACCGCACATGAGCTTCGTGTGGGGCGATGACAACATCAAGTTCCTGAAAAAGCGTTACGAAGCCCTGCAGGCGAGCCCGCTGTTCCGCCCGATGCAGTTCTCCGAAGACCACGCGCAGATCGCCAAGTGGGTCCCGCTGATGATGGAAGGGCGTGACCCGAACCAGAAGCTGGCCACCACCTGGACGCCGATCGGCACCGACGTCAACTGGGGTGAAGTCACCCGTCAGTACGTCTCGGCACTCCAGACTCGCCCCAACTTCAACTTGAAGCTGTCGAGCGAAGTCAACGACATCACCCGCAATGCCGATGGCAGCTGGCACGTCGAGTACAAGAATCTGAAGGACGGCACCAGCAGCGCGACCGACGCCAAGTTCCTGTTTATCGGCGCAGGCGGCGGCGCACTGAAGCTGTTGCAGAAATCCGGCATTCCGGAAGGCCGTGACTACGCAGGCTTCCCGGTCGGCGGTTCGTTCCTGGTCACCGAGAATCAGGACGTTGCCCTGCAACACATGGCCAAGGCCTACGGCATCGCCTCCACCGGCGCGCCGCCCATGTCGGTTCCGCACCTGGACACCCGCGTGCTCGACGGCAAGCGCGTGATCCTGTTTGGCCCGTTCGCGACCTTCTCCACCAAGTTCCTGAAAGAAGGTTCGTACCTGGACCTGTTCAGCAGCATGACCACCCACAACTTCTGGCCGATGACCAAAGTGGGCATCGAGCAGTACCCACTGGTGGAGTACCTCGCCGGCCAACTGATGCTGTCCGACGACGATCGCTTCAAGGCCTTGCAGGAATACTTCCCGCACGCCAAGAAAGAAGACTGGCGTCTGTGGCAAGCCGGTCAGCGCGTGCAAATCATCAAGCGTGATGCCGAGAAAGGCGGCGTGCTGAAACTGGGTACCGAAGTCGTTTCGTCACAGGACGGCAGCATCGCAGCACTGTTGGGCGCATCGCCAGGTGCCTCGACCGCCGCGCCGATCATGCTCAACGTGATGGAAAAGGTCTTCAAGGACAAAGTCGCGACGCCTGAATGGCAAGCGAAGATCCGCCAGATCGTGCCGAGCTACGGCACCAAGCTGAACGATTCGCCGGCTGCCGTGCAGCAAGAGTGGAACTACACCGCCGAAGTCCTGCAACTGGACAAACCGCCGGTGATCGACCAGAGCGTCGGCACGAGCACCGAGCCGAGCAAACCGGCTGAAAGCAAGCCTGCGAACGACATGGCACTGTAATCTTCGCCACGTTGAAATGGTGGTAATAAAAAGCCACGGGCCTCAAAACCCGTGGCTTTTTTGTGCGTGACGGACAGGTCAAAGGCATCGCTCATTTGTCCGCGGACAGGCAAATTTCATCCTTTTAGACTTGCTGTTTCAAGGCGCTCTGCGCATTCTGTGCGGCCACAGCTAACCTTCCCCGTACATCGAGTGATCTCGCGTGTCGAACACTTCAATTCGCTTTGCGTGCAATGGCTGCGGTGCCTGCTGCAAAAGTCGCTTGATCCCACTGACGCTGAATGAAGCACGTCAATGGCTCGCCCGTGGTCACGACGTCGCCATCGTGCTGGAAGCCTTCAACGAAGCGACCTGGACTTCCAACCCTCAGCAGTTCGCTCACAGCGTTCGGCGAGCGGCGGAAGTTGGCAGCGGCGATGCGCGGATTCAGGTCATTGCCGTGTTCACGGCCAATGCCCTGGACCGCTGCCCCAACCTGGGGGCCGACGACCGTTGCGGCATCTACGACACGCGTCCGCTGGTCTGTCGGATATACCCGATGGAGATCAACCCGTTCATCCCCCTTCAGCCCGAAAACAAAGGGTGCCCGCCAGAGACCTGGCAGACCGGCGAGGTCATGTTCACTGATCGCATTATCGACCCGACACTGGCCCATCAAGTGGAGCAGTCACGGCAAGCGGACCGAGATGACGCGCGAGCCAAGATCAATATTTGCGAATACATGGGGCTCACGACGGTCGCCTGGAAAAATAACGCGATGGCGATTTATCAGCCTGATCGCCAGGCGTTGACAGCGGCCATCAATGCTTGCGACGCGGGCGCGCACAAACCCGCAGGCAAAGCATGGTCAGTGCGGGTGGATCAGCCGGACTTGCGTCAGCGTTTGCTCGCGTCGGACATCGGTTTGAGCGATGACAGCTCGGCGGACTACATCTTCCATAGGCTGTGACGGGCGGCACCTGCACCAGCGTGCCATCACCGTTGCTGCCTCCCTGATTCGCCAAGGCAGACGCGGTTGGATCAAACGCCGTAACGGGCCGCAGGTTTCGCGTTACTGAATTTCTTCGAGATCGTGCGACGCCCCGCTTCCCACTGCTCCCACGCTTCAGGCTCATGCAGCCCGGGAATGGTGACCCACTCGCCCTGATCCAGCCCCGCCAGCGCGGCGTCGACCAGATCGGCAGCGGTCATGGTGTTGACCCCGGTCTTCTGCGGGGCGTAACCGGCGACGTCCCAGAAATCGGTGGCAGTCGCACCCGGCAATACACTCTGGATGCGAACGCCCTTGTCGCCCAAGTCCCGTTGCAGCGTGTGACCGAAGCTCAGCACATAGGATTTCGACGCGCTGTACACGCCGTTGAGCATCTCGACGGCGATGCCGACCACTGAGGACAGGTTGACGATGGTGCCCGCTCCCCGAGCGACGAACGCCGGGGCGACTGCGTACGTCAGCCGGGTGAGCGCCGTGATGTTCAGCGCGATCATCGCCTCCATCTCGTCGGCGTCATCGTTGAGGATCGAAGCGATGGAGCCAACACCAGCATTGTTGACCAGCATCGTGATACGGGCGTCCTCGCGCAGCACGTTCTCCACCTGTTTGAGCGAACGTTTGTCGCCCAGATCTGCCACCAGCGTCTCGATGGAGCGGCCCGTTTCAGCGGCGAGCCGGGCCGCCAGGTCTTTCAGCCGGTCCCCGTTGCGCGCCACCAGAATCAGGTCATAGCCACGCTTGGCCAGACGATCCGCGTAGACAGCGCCGATACCCGCGGAAGCGCCTGTGATCAATGCGGTGCCTTTGGAAGATGCAGTGTTCATCGTGTTTCTCCAGAAAAGGTGAGGCCGAGACAGTCGGTCAGGAGAGACTACGGTGCCCCGCAAAATGCTCAAATGTCATATATCCAACTTTTTAGGACAAAGATATTGAGGCAAATCACGACGCTTGAACGGCAGATGACACGGGTCTGAAAACCGTGCAAGCATGTCCGCAAGTTGCACATACAACCTTTTATGACACTCAATATGTCTTTCCCAAGGAGCGCACGATGATCCGTGTCGGGCTGGTGATCTACCCTGGCTTTCAGGTATTGGGCCTCGCTGTCTCTGCGGTCTTCGAAGCGGCGAATGACATGAATGGCCCCTCTTACGAGCTGGCAGTGGTGTCTGAACACGGTGGCATCGTCCGGTCTTCGCTGGGTTTCGGGATGGAAACCTCGTCCTTCAAAGACGCCCGGTACGACACGCTGATCGTCATCGGCAATAACCACATCGACGCCGTTTCCGAAGGGTTGGTGGATTTTCTGCGAGCGTCGGTAGCGACCACCAGACGCATCACGGCGGTGTGCACCGGTGCGTTCGTCGTCGCGCAGGCGGGGCTGCTGGATGGACGTCGCGCCACGACCCATTGGGCTCACGCCCGGGCCTTTCGCTCCACCTTTCCAGACGTTCAACTCGAAGAAGACCGGATATTCGTGATCGATGGTGCCGTCTGGACATCGGCCGGCATGACGGCGGGCATCGATCTGGCGCTGGCCATCGTTGAGAAGGATCTGGGCACCACGCTGGCCAGGAACGTCGCCAGGAAAATGGTCGTTCACCATCGTCGGTCCGGGGGCCAGTCGCAGTTTTCAACGCTGCTGGAACTGGACCCGAAAACCGACCGCATTCAGGCCGCGCTGATCTACGCGAAAGAAAACCTCGCGGCCGAATTGTCGGTCGAAAAGCTCGCAGAAATCGCTCACCTGAGCCCGCGACAATTCAGCCGGCTTTTCCGGGAGGAAACCGGGCAATCTCCGGCCAAGGCCATCGAGCATCTGCGCGTCGAAGCCGCCCGCATCATGATGGAAGAGGGGCGTTATTCCCTCGACATCATTGCCCGGGACTGCGGCTTCGGCGACCGAGAGCGCATGAGGCGGTCGTTCTTGCGCGCGTTCAACCAATCCCCGCAAGCCATCAAACGCATCACTGAATCGCAGATGATCGACCTCTCCCACTGACGCATCTCGCATCGACAACCGCGCGTCGAAGCGCTCGCCCGTGGCGGTTTTCCAGCGGAGCGCCGCTTTTTCTTTCCAAAAAAAATGGCGCGGTACAAGGCCGCGCCATGGCTGACCACCAACGAAATCACGCTGTCGGGGCGTATTGCATCTCGCCGTTACCGAACGACCAGTCTTCACGCTGAACATCGATCAGGCTGATCCAGACGTCTTCCTTGCGAATGCGCGCACGTTCATGGATGCCTTCGGCGACCGCTTTGTAGAACGCCTTTTTTACCTCGATGGACCGGCCCGCGTTCCAGGTGACCTGGATGAAGACGATCTTCGGCGTGTAAGTCACGCCCAGATAACCGTCAGCCGGGTAAATCAACTCGTCCTTCCCATGGCGATTGACGACCTGAAAACGGTCGTTCGCCGGCACATTGGCGGTGGTGGTCATCGCTTCATAAATGACGTCCCCAATGATTTTGACGGTTTCGGCAGAGGTGTCTGCAGCAACATCTATTCTGGCAAGTGGCATGGCATTTCCTGTTATTGGCGTGAAAGGGCTGGACGTGTTGCACGCTGCCGAAACCGGCGTTTCGCGCAAAATAAATGTCTCTCAACATTTATTTAATAGATGTTTTACATCATGTATTTTCCGCTGACAAGCCTGAGAGACACTTGCGTGAACGCGGGCGCTTACGCCAGAAAAAAAACCAACCCCCCTGAGGATCGACGATGAAATTTGCCAACGTCTTAGCTGAAGACAACCGCCCGACACCCGCACTGATCGACGATGTAAACGGGGTGTTCTGGCCGTTGAACGAACTTCAGGGCCGCTTCGCCGGCAGCCTTGACGAGTTGATCGCGAATTGGGAACAAGCTGCTACCGGGCTTGGCGCTCAGGGTCCCGGCAGATCCCTCGTGGGTGTGAAAGTGCTGGCGCCCCTCGCGCCGACGCGCAACGTCTTTTGCGTGGGCAAGAACTATCACGAACACGCTGCAGAATTCAGCAAGTCCGGATTCGATCACAGCGCCAAGGACGGGGAAGTCGCCCCTGAATTTCCGGTAATCTTCACCAAGACGCCGGAGTCGATCATCGGGCACCTGGACTCCATTTCGCCGCACACCCGCGTCACCCGGCAACTGGATTATGAGGCAGAACTGGCCGTCATCATTGGCAAAGGGGGGCGTGGGATTTCGAAAGAAGACGCGTACGACCACGTCTGGGGCTACACCATCATCAACGACGTCACCGCCCGTGACCTGCAGAAAAACCACCGCCAATGGTTCCTCGGCAAATCCCTTGACGGGTTCTGCCCCATGGGCCCGTGGATCGTCACCGCCGACGCATTCAACCCGAAAAACGCCACGATCAAATGCTGGGTGAACGAAGAGTTGAGGCAGAACGCCAACGTCAGCGCGCTCATCTTCGACATTCCCGCCCTCATCGAATGCCTGTCGGCGGGCATCGAGCTCAAGCCTGGCGATGTGATCAGCACCGGAACGCCCGTCGGCGTCGGCATCGGCTTCACCCCGCCCCGCTTCCTGCAACCAGGCGATACGGTTCGCATCGAAATCGACGGCATCGGCACACTGGAAAACTCCATCGCTGACACCTGATTCATCACGCTCCCTGACGGCCCGGGCCCCAGTCGTTCGTCGATTGGGCTTCGAGGCACACGGCCCGTCCCGGGTTCACCATGACAGTGATCAGGCTTTTATATAGGATGCTGCACATCTATTTCAGCGTATGAAGAGGCGCCTTATGCCACGAGTGTCCAGACAGCAAACCGAGCTGAACCGTGTTTCGATCACGGAAACGGCAACCCGGCTCTATCGCGAACGTGGCTTGAACGGCGTGAGCGTGGCAGAAATCATGCATGAGGCGGGGCTGACCCATGGCGGGTTTTACGGGCATTTCGAGTCCAAGGAAGCCTTGGCGAACGAAGCCTGCGTACATGCGTTCGAGCAATCTGCCAACGCCTGGAAAGAGAAAATCGCCGCGCATCGCAAAAAACGAACAGCCCGCAAGGCGATCATTGATCACTACCTCGCGCCCTCCAAACGGGACAACGCCGCCGAGACCTGCCCGGTGGTGGCGTTTTCGGGTGACATTGCCCACGAAGGCAGACCTTCAGAGCTTCATCAGACTTACGTCAAGGGCCTTCAGACCTTGATGGAGGCGTACATGTCGACCCTCGAACCCGGTAAGTCACCCCGCGAGGACTCCGCAAACCGCCAGGCGGCTGTCGTCGAATACGCGCTGATGGTGGGCGCCATGACCCTCGCCCGCGCCACAGGTAAAACGGCCCTGTCGGACGAGATCCTGAAATCCGCGCGCACCTTTCTGAACTCGGATGCCTCCGCCATCGAGCGCTTGGCCCTGAACGGTTAACCGGTGCAGGCACCGCCCTCTGACAACCGTGGGTCAAGCGTGCCTGGGGCGTCGCTTGATCCCGATCAGTAATGAAAGCGAGTGATCGCCTTTGGAAGGCGGCGCACGGAACACGCCGAATTGAACGCCCATGTCAGCGTCTCGTACGCTCCAAAAAACAACAGCGGAGGCACAGGGTATCCTCGGCCAAAGCATCCTCTGCGGAAGGCCGCACCGTGAAGAAAAACGAACTACCGCAAAAAACCTGCGCCATCTGCGGCCTGCCATTCACCTGGCGAAAAAAATGGGCCCGCTGCTGGGACGACGTCAAGTACTGCTCGGAACGCTGTCGCCGTCACAAATCGGTTTCGCAGGAAACACGCCGGGGTGGGGAACGCTGATCACGTTGGAGGAAGGTTATGGCTGAAGCGCTCTGCCGCTTTCACCTAATGACCGAGAGTAGCCGTTGATGCACCGGGTATTCGGGACACACGGCTGGATGTGCGCCTTCTGCCGTAACGAAGCTCCGGGGTGGTGCAATCCATGGTGGGAATGTACAAGGACGCCAGCCATCCGACTGACGACCTTACAAGCATCACGGAGCGTCATTGGCGTTTTGCATGCGTCGTTCCGAACTTAGCTTGGCAACGCAGACAGCTAGAAGTGTCTTTTAGTGTGGTGTCCCAGGGCAGGTTCGAACTGCCAACCTTCCCCTTAGGAGGGGGATGCTCTATCCAATTGAGCTACTGAGACACTGGGCCGGCGCTCTGAATGGCGCCAGCGGGACGGCGTGCATGTTAACGGCAAGCCCCTGTTTTGTCATGTCGTCATTGTCGTTTTGGGCTGTAGTCCGCCGGGGATTTGGCTGATAGCAGCTGCCCGTCATGCAAATTGCAATGTCCCAAAATGACATCATTGCAAACTGCAATCTGCACCCTTTCAAAAAAATACATAACCAATTGATTTCATTGGTTTTATTTTTGCAATTCGCTTGGCATGCAGACTGCATTCTCACTCTCGTGCAATCCCCTTCATACACAACTCCAAACGAAGGTAAACGAGATGAACATGACTCTCTCCCTGTTGAATGCTGCGGCTCTGGTCGCATTGGTGGCTTTCCACTTCCAGGCTGACGGCAGCAAAACCGAGAGCGTCGCGGTTCAGGCTCAACCGCATTACCTCGTCAAGCAAACACCGCGCTTCGCCGTCATGCCAGCGCAAAGGTCTGACGCCATGCTGGCCAACGATACTGACGAAGCCATTCCGGTTGATCGGTCTCAACGCTGGGTCTTTTGAACGCACGAGGCGTGACTGGGGTTTGCCAATCCGTTTATTGAACAGAGAAAAGCCATGTCAAAAGCAGCACTGTCCTTTCTGATTCTCGCCATCATGGGCGTCGCGGCGGATCAACTGCTTCCTTCATCAATGGACGCGCTTGGAACGGTCGCCAAAGTGGCCGCCGGTACGTTTGCCACGCTGTTCCTCGCCGCGCTGGTGGTGGGACGCCGCATCAAGTTCGACCCGGTATTGCGTCAGGCCAACGGCGGACGTTAAGTCCACATCCTCGTCTCCTCGCGCCCGTTGGCGCACTGCCAAAAGACCCTTCGTCTCTTTCTCGGCATCATTCTCGAAATTTCTTACAGACACTTCTACGCTGAAGACAGATAGCCATCATTGCGGAAACCCGCGTAATCTGTGGCTGTCGGTCGGATGAGTGGTATCCGGGAACTTTGCTAACCAGAACGCATTTCGGATAATTGGTGCTGGCTAAACGCCTTTATCTAGTTCAATATTTGTCACAGATTTGACGCCAAGGTTCCGACGTATTGATGCATGATGACGGACCTTTATGCTGGCAGGTTGAACATTTCGCCGAAATGACAGTCAGACGATGACATCTCGCGGCCAAATGCATGAACCGCCTCCCCTTTGAACTAAATCGGTTAAATATATGAGCCCTATGAAACAGGCCAATTATTCCAGTCGCACAGCTGACAAGTTCGTTGTCCGTCTCCCGGAAGGTATGCGCGAGCGCATTGCGGAAGTATCCAAAGACAACCATCGCAGCATGAACTCTGAAATTATTGCGCGTCTCGAACAAAGCCTGATTCAAGAAGGCGCACTGGGCGACGAGCCTAAGCTGCGTCTCGACAGCCCAGAGTTGTCATTGCATGAACGTGAGCTGCTGCAGCGCTTCCGCCAACTTGCTCACCGCCAGCAAAACGCTCTGGTTTCGCTGATTGCTCACGACACCAGCCTGACCGCCGACGACGAATAAGTCCGAAGCGTCAGAGACTCAAAGGCCAGCATTCAGCTGGCTTTTTTGTGGGCGTCATCAATGGGAGCCCGCCGATTTCAGGATAAAAAAACCGCCCTTGAAGGCGGTTTTTTTACGAGGCTGGCTTAGAGCAAAAACACTGTCGCCAGCCCAAGAAAGATGAAGAAGCCGCCACTGTCAGTCATCGCGGTGATCATCACGCTGGAGCCCATCGCCGGGTCACGTCCCAGTTTGGCCAGCGTCATCGGGATCAGCACGCCCATGAACGCCGCGAGCAGCAAGTTCAACGTCATCGCTGCGGTCATGACCACGCCCAGCGACCAGCTGTGGTAAAGCAGGTAGGCCACGATACCGATAACCCCGCCCCACACCAGACCGTTGACCAGGGCCACGCCCAGTTCCTTGCGCATCAAACGCGAGGTGTTGCCCGTGCTGACCTGATCCAGCGCCATCGCGCGTACGATCATGGTGATGGTCTGGTTGCCAGAGTTACCGCCAATGCCTGCCACGATCGGCATCAAGGCCGCCAGCGCCACCAGCTTCTCGATGGAGCCTTCGAACAGGCCGATCACGCGGGAAGCGATGAAGGCGGTGATCAGGTTAACCGCCAGCCAGGACCAGCGGTTGCGCAGCGAGCGCCACACTGAGGCGAAGATGTCTTCTTCCTCGCGCAGACCTGCCATGTTCAATACTTCGGTTTCGCTCTCTTCACGAATCAGATCGACCATTTCATCAATGGTCAGACGTCCAATCAGCTTGCCGTTCTTGTCCACGACCGGCGAGGAAATCAAGTCGTAGCGCTCGAAGGCCTGAGCCGCCTCGTAAGCATCGCCGTCCGGGTGAAAACTCACCGGGTCACTGGCCATGACGTCCGACACTTGTTTTTCAGGGTCGTTGACCAACAGGCGCTTGATGGGGAGTACGCCTTTCAGCACGCCGTCGTAATCCACCACGAAGAGTTTGTCGGTATGACCCGGCAGCTCTTTCAGTCGACGCAGATAACGCAGCACGACTTCGAGGCTGACGTCTTCGCGAATGGTGACCATCTCGAAGTCCATCAGCGCGCCGACCTGTTCCTCATGGTAGGACAACGCCGAACGAACGCGCTCGCGTTGCTGGCTGTCGAGGGCTTCCATCAGCTCATGGACGACATCCCGGGGCAGCTCGGGCGCCAGGTCCGCGAGCTCGTCCGCGTCCATTTCCTTGGCGGCAGCGAGCAACTCGTGATCGTCCATGTCGGCGATCAGCGTCTCACGAACGGAGTCGGACACTTCAAGAAGAATGTCGCCGTCGCGCTCGGCCTTCACCAGTTGCCAGACCGTCAGACGGTCTTCAACCGGAAGAGCTTCGAGAATATAGGCGACGTCGGCAGAGTGCAGATCATCGAGCTTGCGTTGCAGCTCAACGAGGTTTTGGCGATGGACCAGGTTCTCAACGCGATCCTGGTGCTGGCCTTCCTGGCGATGAGTCAGGTCTTCGACGATGCGCTGACGTTGCAGCAGGTCGACGACTTGTGCGAGGCGATCCTGAAGGCTTTCCTGCGTTTTTTTTACTTCGATTTCGGTCATAGGCGAACTCCACTCCCAGCAGTGGACCGCGCCGGAAGATCAATCAGTCGATTCGTGATTGGTACAGCTTAATTCTGAGTTGCTACTGGGTAAGTCCATGGAGGTATTCCACAAGCCCCGGCGGGGCTGACGGGCGCAATCATACACCCCTTGCCGGGCCTTCATGTTAAAAATTCAACGCGGAACAAGCGCTTGCAACACAATGTTAAGCATTGTCCGAGTCGTTATTGCTACGACGTCACATCAAGAGAAGAAAACACGCTCGCCAGGCAAATTTCATCTGGCTAGGCTTTCTTGACACCCGTCAAGGAGGACGTCGACATGCCGTTGGACATCCGCAAAACCATTATTGCTGCCTTGCTGATCGCGCCCACCTGCACATGGGCAACGACAGTCAACCGTTGCGAAGACGATAACGGACGTATCACGTTTACAACCCTCGGCTGCCCCACCGGCCAAAATCCGACGACACATCAGTTTCACAGCCCGCTTCCTGGAACCGTTCAACCGGCCCCTTCCAGACACGCTGGCTCAGTAAAGAATCAGACTAACGCCGAACTGGTGATTGTCGGCCAACGAGACGACGGTTGCGGCAACGTGTTGAGCGCGGAGCAACGCCGCAAGGCCATCATCAATCAACAGACGCCGACAGGCATGACCAAACGGGATGTGGAAAGCCTTCTCGGCAAACCCGATAAAATCATAGGCCGCAACGCCGAGGTGCGTTATGTGTATGAAGAAAAGAAAGGTCGAAGCCGGCAGGTCACGTTCGATGAGCACGGCTGCGTGAAAGGTACGCGACAAAAAGGCAGGGCAGGAACATAAACCCTGGAAAGCAAAAAGCCCGCATTCTCATGCGGGCTTTTCGTTTTATGGTGCACTCGACAGGATTCGAACCTGTGACCGCTCGGTTCGTAGCCGAGTACTCTATCCAGCTGAGCTACGAGTGCAAATGGCGCTTGATAAACCAGATCACCTCTGGTCACTGCATTTTACTTCTGGAAGTGAGTGGTACTTCCGAAGGCCTGTTGAAGACAGGCTCTTTCTTAAAGTCGCCGCCTGTATCACTACAAACAACGCTTAAATGGTGCACTCGACAGGATTCGAACCTGTGACCGCTCGGTTCGTAGCCGAGTACTCTATCCAGCTGAGCTACGAGTGCATTTGTTGCCGCGCATTATAGGCCGTCAAATCTTTTGGTCAAGAACTTTTTCCAGTAAATTCAACAACTTACCGATCAAGCCAGATTACAACGTACTACGCAAATAATGGCGGAGAACGGGGGATTCGAACCCCCGACACCCTTTTGAGGTGTACTCCCTTAGCAGGGGAGCGCCTTCGGCCACTCGGCCAGCTCTCCGCAACACGGGGCGTATAATAACCACCCTTTTCCCCGTTTGCAAACCAAAAATTCAATAAAAATTAATGGCTTGGTTCCTGGTCCTTCTCTTTCTTGATGCGCAGGTAAATCTCTTCCCGGTGAACAGCCACTTCCTTGGGCGCGTTGACCCCAATTCGTACTTGGTTACCTTTAACGCCGAGCACAGTCACGGTGATTTCACCGTCACCGATTATCAGGCTCTCCGCGCACCGACGGGTCAAAATCAGCATACCTATCTCCTCAACCTGAATTCAGGGACAACAGTCTGCACAACCATAAAGGCATTGGCCCGCACCAGAAGAGGCAACGGGCCAGTGTCGTGAGTATTGACTAGCGTCGGAAAAAAAACAGCTTTCTCGCGCACATCAGAAACACGAAGGGCGCGGAGTCGTCCGCGCCCTTCGGCGAAACCCTTACTCGCCCTTGCGGGGCGCGTCGAGTTCGAACGCAGTGTGCAGCGCACGCACCGCCAGTTCCAGGTACTTCTCCTCAATGACCACCGATACCTTGATTTCAGATGTGGAGATCATCTGGATGTTGATGGTTTCCTTCGCCAGCGCTTCGAACATGCGGCTCGCAACGCCTGCGTGGGAACGCATGCCAACGCCGACGATGGAGACCTTGGCAATCTTTGTGTCGCCGATCACTTCGCGCGCGCCGATTTCCCTGGCGGTATTCTGCAAGACGCTCAGCGCCTGCTCGTACTCGTTGCGGTGCACGGTGAAGGTGAAGTCGGTAGTGTTATCGTGCGCAACATTCTGCACGATCATGTCGACTTCGATGTTCGCGGCGCTGATCGGCCCGAGGATCTTGAAGGCAACACCCGGGGTGTCTGGCACGCCACGGATTGTCAGCTTGGCTTCGTCACGGTTGAAGGCGATGCCCGAAATGATCGGCTGTTCCATGGATTCCTCTTCATCGATGGTAATGAGGGTACCCGGACCCTCCTTGAAGCTGTGCAGCACGCGCAGCGGAACGTTGTACTTGCCGGCGAACTCCACCGAGCGGATCTGCAACACCTTGGAGCCCAGGCTGGCCATTTCCAGCATTTCTTCAAAGGTGATCTTTTCCAGACGCTGTGCCTGAGGCACCACACGCGGGTCGGTGGTGTAAACCCCATCGACATCGGTGTAAATCTGGCACTCATCGGCCTTCAACGCAGCAGCCAACGCCACACCCGTGGTGTCCGAACCACCGCGACCCAAGGTCGTGATGTTGCCGTTTTCGTCGACGCCCTGGAAACCGGCGACGACGACAACGCGACCTTCTTTCAGATCAGCACGAATCTTCTGATCGTCGATCTGCAGAATACGCGCCTTGTTGTGCGCGTTGTCGGTAAGGATGCGCACCTGATTACCGGTGTAGGACACCGCCGGCACCCCACGCTTGATCAGCGCCATGGCCAGCAAGGCAATCGTCACCTGCTCACCGGTGGAGACAATGACGTCCAGCTCACGCGGAACCGGCTGGTCGCTGATCTGCTTGGCCAGGTCGATCAGGCGGTTGGTTTCGCCGCTCATTGCGGACAGCACCACCACCAGATCATCGCCCGCTTCGCGGAATTTCTTGATTTTGTCAGCCACCTGCTCGATGCGCTCGACCGAGCCCACGGAGGTGCCGCCAAATTTTTGTACGATTAAAGCCATCTCAAAGCCGCCTCAGCCCATGACGGGCCCCCGTTAAACATTCAAACCGCGTAGCGCCGCCCTCTCCTTCTAATGAAAAAAAGGGCGGTGGGTCGACTTAAATTCCCTGTTCGGCGAACGGAACCGCCAGCGCGAGCGCCGCGTCCAGCCCGGCAGCATCAACGCCGCCACCTTGTGCCATATCAGGACGACCGCCGCCTTTACCGCCTACAGCGGCAGCCGCTTGCTTCATCAAATCACCGGCTTTGAGTTGGCCAGTCAGGTCCTTGGTGACACCCGCCACCAGCACGACCTTGTCTTTATGCACACCGCCGAGCAGGATCACTGCGCGACCGAGTTTGTTCTTCAACTGATCCACCAGCGCCAGCAGCGCTTTACCATCCTGACCATCGAGACGGGCAGCGAGGACCTTGGCGCCCTTGACGTCCACCGCTGACGCCGACAGATCGTCGCCCGCCGCGCTGGCCGCCTTGGCCTGCAGTTGTTCCAGCTGTTTTTCCAGCAGACGGTTGCGCTCCAGCACAGCCGTCAGTTTGTCCAGCAGGTTGTCGCGATTGCCTTTGACCAGGTTCGCGGCTTCCTTCAATTGCTCTTCAGCGGTGTTCAGGTACGCCAGCGCCACAGCGCCGGTGACCGCTTCGATACGACGCACACCCGAAGCCACGCCGCCTTCGCTGATGATCTTGAACAGTGCGATGTCGCCGGTGCGGTTGGCGTGAATCCCGCCGCACAACTCGACGGAGAAATCACCGCCCATGCTCAGCACGCGAACGCTGTCGCCGTACTTCTCGCCGAACAGCGCCATGGCGCCCTTCTTCTTGGCGGTTTCGATGTCGGTCTCTTCGGTCTCAACGGCGGTGTTCTTGCGAACCTCGGCGTTGACGATGTCTTCCAGCGCTTTGATCTGCTCAGGCTTGATGGCTTCGAAGTGGCTGAAGTCGAAGCGCAGGCGCTGACTGTCAACCAGCGAGCCTTTCTGCTGGACGTGATCGCCCAACACCTGACGCAGCGCAGCATGCAGCAAGTGCGTGGCCGAGTGGTTCAGGGAGGTGGCTTGACGCACTTCGGCGGCCACTTGGGTGCTCAGCGTGGTGCCGACGGTCAGGCTGCCCGACACTTGCACACCGTGGTGCAGGAACGCGCCGCCGGTCTTGGTGGTGTCGCTCACGTCGAAACGGATGCCATTGGCGGTCAGGTAACCGCTGTCGCCGATCTGGCCGCCGGACTCGGCGTAGAATGGGGTCTGATCGAGGATCACGACGCCTTCTTCGCCTTCGTTCAACTGCTGAACCGACTGGCCTTCCTTGTAGATGGCCACGACCTTGGCGTCGCCCGCAGTGGCCGAATAACCGGTGAACGCGGTTGGCACATCGACCTTGACCAGGCTGTTGTAGTCCATGCCGAAAGCGCTGGCCGAACGGGCGCGCTCACGCTGGGCGTCCATCTCGCGTTCGAAACCGGCTTCGTCGAGGGTCAGGTTGCGTTCACGGGCGATGTCGCCAGTCAGGTCCATCGGGAAGCCGTAAGTGTCGTACAGCTTGAACACGACGTCGCCCGGCACGACCGTGCCTTTCAGCTCGGCCAAGTCCTGTTCGAGGATTTTCAGGCCCTGCTCCAGGGTCTTGGCGAATTGCTCTTCTTCCGCTTTCAGTACGCGCTCGATGTGCGCCTGTTGGGATTTCAGCTCAGGGAAGGCTTCGCCCATTTCGGCGACCAACGCAGCCACGATCTGGTAGAAGAAGCTGCCCTTGGCGCCCAGCTTGTTGCCGTGACGGCAGGCGCGACGAATGATGCGGCGCAGCACGTAGCCACGGCCTTCGTTGGACGGCAGCACGCCGTCAGCGATCAGGAAGCCGCAGGACCGGATGTGGTCAGCCACGACTTTCAGCGAAGGCTGGGCGTCGTTGGTGCAACCGATGGCCTGAGCGGCAGCGGCGAGCAGGCTCTGGAACAGGTCGATCTCGTAGTTCGAATGCACGTGTTGCAGGACGGCGCTGATCCGCTCCAGGCCCATGCCGGTGTCGACCGACGGCGCTGGCAGCGGGTGCAGCACGCCATCGGCAGTGCGGTTGAACTGCATGAAGACGTTGTTCCAGATCTCGATGTAACGGTCGCCGTCTTCTTCCGGCGAGCCCGGCGGGCCACCCCAGATGTCGGCGCCGTGGTCGTAGAAGATCTCGGTGCAAGGACCGCACGGGCCGGTATCGCCCATGGTCCAGAAGTTGTCAGACGCGTAAGGCGCGCCTTTGTTGTCGCCGATGCGAACCATGCGCTCGGCCGGCACGCCGACTTCCTTGGTCCAGATGTCATAGGCTTCATCGTCGGTCGCGTAGACCGTGACCCAGAGCTTGTCCTTCGGCAGTTTCAACACGCCGGTCAGGAAGGTCCAGGCGAAGGTGATCGCATCGCGCTTGAAGTAGTCGCCGAAGCTGAAGTTACCCAGCATTTCGAAGAAAGTGTGGTGACGTGCGGTGTACCCGACGTTTTCCAGGTCGTTGTGTTTGCCACCGGCGCGCACGCACTTCTGGCTACTGACGGCACGGGTATAGGCCCGTTTTTCCTGGCCCAGGAAGCAATCCTTGAACTGGTTCATGCCTGCGTTGGTGAACAGCAGGGTCGGGTCGTTGCCCGGAATCAAGGAGCTGGAGGCTACTCGGGTGTGGCCTTGCTCTTCGAAGAAGCGAAGGAAGGCTTCACGGATTTCTGCGCTTTTCATAGGTTCTTCCACGGGAACTGCGGCCGGAGCCAACTGCATAACGTCATTCGACGAAACGACGGCAAAGGGCCGCATTATATAGGCGTTACTGCCACGGTACAGCGTCTTTGTACGATAGATGCCGCCAATTGGATTATCGGTCGGTTAGCGGCTACCGAATTCGGCAAACGCGGCGACCACCTGCTCCATTTGCGCCGCCGAGGCGTCAAGGTGCGTGACCATGCGCAAACGCGGGGCAGCACTGAGGACGATACCTCGCTCGGCACAAAAGGCTTTGAAACGTTCGGCACGGTCGCCGATGTGCACGTAGACCATGTTGGTTTGCACCGGCTCGACCTCGAAACCCAGTTCGCTCAGCGCCTTGCCGAGAAACGCCGCGTTGGCGTGGTCGTCGGCCAGACGCTCGACCTGATGCTCCAGAGCGTACAGACCCGCCGCTGCAATCGATCCGGCTTGACGCATGCCGCCGCCGACCATCTTGCGTAACCGGCGTGCCTTGGCGATGAACTCTGCAGAGCCACACAGCACTGAGCCAATCGGCGCGCCGAGGCCTTTGGACAGGCAAACCGACACCGAATCGAAATGCTGGGTGATTTCTCGGGCTTCCACGCCCAGCTTGACGGCGGCGTTGTAAAGACGTGCGCCATCCAGATGCAGCGCCAGGCCCTTTTCACGGGTCAGTTTGCGCGCCGCTGCCAGGTATTCCAACGGGAGCACCTTGCCCTGCATGGTGTTTTCCAGGGCCAGCAGACGGGTGCGTGCAAAATGGAAATCGTCGGCCTTGATCGCGGCCACCACCTGATCGAGGTCCAGCGAACCGTCGGCCTGGTTGTCCAGTGGCTGAGGCTGAATCGAGCCCAACACCGCCGCGCCGCCCCCTTCGTATTTGTAGGTGTGCGCCTGCTGCCCAACGATGTATTCATCGCCGCGCTCGCAGTGCGCCATCAGGCCGAGCAGGTTGCTCATGGTGCCGGTAGGAACGAACAGCGCCGCCGCGAAGCCCAGACGCTCCGCCAGCCACGACTCCAGTTTGTTGACCGTCGGGTCCTCGCCGTACACGTCGTCGCCCAGTGGCGCGCGGGCCATGGCGTCACGCATGCCTGCGGTGGGTTGGGTCACTGTGTCGCTGCGCAGATCGATAACCGTCACGATTAAGCTCCCTGAAAGATGATTCGAACCTCAGTCTTGAGGCCGGGACCTCAGATAATCAAGGCTTCGGGCCGCGATGCCAAGATGGGCTTATAAGAAAAGCTGATGAAAACCATCAAAAAGGCTCCATGCACATTCTGAAAATCTGTGTTACAAACTGCACGCCGACGAATTATGCCGTCGGCAACGTTCTCAGGGCGGGGTGCGATTCCCCACCGGCGGTAATGGCGCGCAAAGCGTCTAGCCCGCGAGCGCTCGCGTTGCGAGGTCAGCAGACCCGGTGTGATTCCGGGGCCGACGGTCATAGTCCGGATGAAGAGAGAACGGGATAGGCACCACAGGATCGTCTCGCAGCGTTGTCACGTGAGCATTTTGCCCGGACCGCTGACGACCCGTACCCTGGCATCCCCTTCGATCCAAAGTGCCCTGTTTTTTAATTAAACAGGAGTCAGAACACATGCAACCTACCGCTATCCACGCTCACGAGCGCATCGCTTTCATTCAAGCTTGCTGGCACAAAGATATTGTCGATCAGGCGCGTAAAGGCTTTGTCGCTGAAATGGCCAACCACGGCTATGCCGAGAGCGATATCGATTTCTTCGAAGTCGGCGGCGCCTTTGAAATTCCCCTGCACGCCAAGCTGCTGGCCAACAGCGGTCGCTACGGCGGCATCGTGGCCGCTGGCCTGGTGGTCGATGGCGGGATCTACCGTCATGAGTTCGTGGCTCAGTCGGTCATCTCTGCATTGATGCAGGTTCAGCTGGAAACCGAAGTGCCGGTGTTCTCGGTGGTCCTGACCCCGCATCACTTCCACGCGGGCGAAGAGCACCACAACTATTTCTTCAACCACTTCGTGCACAAAGGCCAGGAAGCGGCGAAGACCTGCGCGGACACCCTGGCGAAGCTGCGTGCGGTGCGTCGTTTGGGTGAATCGCAGAAAGCGGTGGGTTGATTGGAATTCGACGCTCCCAAACGCCGCTCTTCCTTGTAGGAGTGAGCTTGCTCGCGATGCGGTTTATCGGTGACATTTCAGGCGCCTGACACACCGTAATCGCGAGCAAGCTCGCTCCTACAGAGGCCCACTTCAGCCCAACTGCTCATCCGTCGTCGGTACGATCAGAATCCCGGCACGCAAACCGTTCTTGACCTTCGGATTCGGGAAGATGATGCGGGCGCCCTCTTCTTCGACCACCCAGCGTGAATTTGACGCGTCCTCGGCCAACAGAAAGCCTTTATCCAGCTGGGTGAAGTTCTCGATGTCGTCCGGCAGGTGCAGACGAAACGCATCGCTGCGCTTGATGACTTCCCGCGCCACGCTGAACAGTTTCAAGCCATCGATCTGATCGCCCACCAGAGGCTCTGAGCCCTTGATCAGTTGCTCAAGCGTTGCCTTCAACGGCGCGAGGTTGACCTGCTGGTTTTGCCCGAACGGCCGCGCCTTGCCCAACTCCAGCGTGAAAGCCTCGGCCCCAAGCTTGTCGTAGGTGTAGGCGCTGAACACGATGGACGGCTTGTTCTGCAACAACACCGCTTCCATGCCCGCCTTGTGCAAGCGCACCAGTTCACGGCGTGAATGCTGGCGCCCCTCCTTCCACGGGTAAAGCGCGAACTGTTCGATCTTCGAGCCACGAATTGCCGTGTGCAGGTCGTAATGCAGTCGGTAACGATCAGGCAGGCTGAAAAAGCTCGCGGCCAGACGTTCCAGCTCGCAGGCCCGCAGCGCCTCATTGCCTTCGGTTTGTTCGTGACGGCCATTGAACAGCCGATTGACGTCCTGCTCGATATAGCGCGCGCCGCGACGCATCGCTTCGGGGTTGCCGAACAGAAACAGAATGCGCGCCCGAGGCTTGAGTTCGCCCCGGGCGATGGCGTGAATCAGCTCATCCAGCAATTCGATAGGGGCTGTTTCGTTGCCATGAATGCCCGCAGACAGCAGCAGGTCAGTGCCATTGTCCTTCGCGTCGGGGGGCCGGACTTCCAGCGCCCCTTCGGCCAGCCAGCGCAAACGCACGCCGTCGACGGTCAGTTGAGTCTTTGCTGCGGGTTCACGACCCGCCAGGGTCAGTTCAAGCAGTTTGCCGAGGGCGAGCATAGGACGAGCTCCTGCTTAGTGATTGCAATCCGGGCCGTGCACATGGCCTTCTTCGTCGTCGCCGCCAACGTCAGCCGGTTCCATTTCCAGCTGCAGACTCACGAGGTTGGTCGCCAGCGGACGCAACAGCAGGTTGGCGTACTCGGCGTCGCCCTCCTCGACATCCACACCGATCAGCAACTGGCCACGGCCGTCTTGCTGAATCCACACTTCTTTGCCCTGCCAGATCACGGCGAAACGCGTGCAGGAGGTTTCCAGCTGAGTGCCGTCGGTGTCTTCAAGGATCAAACGCAGGGCGTCGGTCATAAAAATTCTCTCTGTAAAAGCAACGGCATCGCGGCCTGACGCCGCTTACGGATCAGGCGCGATGGAGGAAATGCATCAATTGAGTTGAAAAGGATAGACCGCGCCCAGCTTCAGGTGCTGCGTCAGTTCATCCAGTGCCGTGCGGCATTCGGTCAGCAGTTGCGGGTCCGCCAGGTCGCTTTCGCTCAGGCGATCGCGGTAGTGCTTGTCCACCCACTGCGTCAGCGTGTCGTACAACGGCGCGGTCATGATAACCCCTGGATTGACCGCCGCCAGTTCCGTTTCATTCAGCGCCACCCGCAAACGCAGGCAGGCCGGGCCGCCGCCGTTCTGCATGCTTTGCTTGAGATCGAACACCTTGACCTCGCGAATCGGGCTTTCGTCCGCGATCAGGCGTTGCAAGTAATGCCACACGCGTTCGTTGCTGCGGCACTCTTCCGGCACGATCAGCAGCATCGAGCCATCCGGGCGCGACAGCAACTGGCTGTTGAAAAGATAGGAGCGGACAGCGTCTTCCACGCCCACTTCGGTACGCGGCACGCAGATGGCCTGGAAACGGCCGCCGCGACGGCTGAGCTTGTCGTGCAGTTCGCTGAGCATGTGCTCGGTATTGAGGAAGGCGTCCTCGTGATAAAAAAGCACTTCGCCATTGCCGACCGCGATCACGTCGTTGTGGAACACGCCCTGATCGATCACCGCCGGGTTCTGTTGCGCGTAGACCACGCCTTCATCGCTCAGGCCATGCAGACGCGCGACGGCTTGGGACGCTTCGAGGGTCTGGCGCGCCGGGTACTTCTGCGGCGCCGGGAAACGGGTGTCGAACGCCGCACGACCGAACACGAAGAACTCGACGCCCGCCTCGCCGTAACTGCGGCAGAAACGCGTGTGGTTGGCCGCGCCCTCATCGCCGAACTGGGCAACGGCAGGCAAGGCGGCGTGATGAGCGAAGTGCTGCTGATCAGCAAACATGGCGGCCAGCACGCGGCTGGTGGTCGGGTGTTCGATGCTGCGGTGGTATTTGCAGTTGAGGTTCGCAGCGGTGAAATGCACGCGGCCGTCAGCGGTGTCGGCACTCGGGCTGACCGTCGCGGCGTTGGCCACCCACATGCTCGACGCCGAGCAACTGGCGACCAGCAGCGGCATGGATTCCTTGGCTGCACGTTCGATGACCTGGGCGTCGGTACCACCGAAACCCAGCTTGCGCAGGCCCGCGATGTCCGGACGCTCCTGTGGCGCCAGCACACCCTGGGTGAAGCCCAGTTCCATCAGCGCCTTCATTTTCGCCAGCCCTTGCAGCGCCGCCTCACGGGGGTTCGACGACTGCTGGCAATTGCTCTGGGACGCGACGTTGCCGTACGACAGTCCGCCGTAGTTATGGGTCGGCCCCACTAGACCGTCAAAGTTGACTTCACAGGATTTCATCGGTGAGGCTCCGTGGATCTGTTTTTATAAGCACATTCTTCGTGCGCTGCCTGACCTGTAGGAGTGAGCTTGCTCGCGATGGCGGCTTGTCAGCGGTCATTGGGTGACAGAGACAACGCAATCGCGAGCAAGCTCACTCCTACAAGGGGTTAGTTCAGGGTAATGCCAGGCGTCAGCATCGCGGGCAACGCGAGGGTCCCGCTCTCCAGCGACGCCACCGGGTACGCGCAGTAGTCCGCCGCGTAATAAGCACTGGCGCGATGGTTGCCCGAGGCCCCTACCCCACCGAACGGCGCGGTACTTGCAGCGCCGGTCAGTTGCTTGTTCCAGTTGACGATGCCCGCCCGACTCTGCAACCAGAACTGCTGATAGCGCGCCTGCGAATCCGACAACAATCCCGCCGCCAGACCGTATTGCGTGGCGTTGGCCTCTTCGATGGCCCCCGCAAAATCCGCGTAGCGAATCACCTGCAACAACGGGCCGAACAGCTCCTCGTCCGGTCGATCGCTCACATCGCTGACGTCCAGAATCCCCGGCGTCAGTAACGCTGAGTTCGTGTCAGGCTGGGTCATCTCCAGCAGTGCCACGGCGCCATTGGCCAGCAACTGCTCTTGGGCATCGACCAACGCCTGCGCCGCCCGCAGGGAAATCACCGAGCCCATGAATGGCGCCGGTTGTTGATCGAATGCACCCACTTGAATCGTCTTGCTCACCTCGACCAGACGCGCCATGAACGCATCACCCCACGCCCCTTCAGGCACCAACAGGCGACGCGCGCAGGTGCAGCGCTGACCAGCGGAAATGAAGGCCGACTGAATCACGGTGTACACCGCCGCATCGACGTCGGCGACCTGATCCACGACCAGCGGATTGTTGCCGCCCATCTCCAGCGCAAGGATCTTGTCCGGACGCCCGGCAAACTGCTGGTGCAGCGAATTGCCGGTGCGGCTGGACCCTGTAAAGAACAGACCGTCGATGCCAGGATTGGCGGCCAGGGCGATGCCGGTTTCCCGCGCGCCTTGCACCAGATTCAACACGCCAGCTGGCAGGCCTGCGTCGATCCAGCATTGCACCGTCAGCTCAGCGACTTTCGGGGTCAGTTCGCTGGGTTTGAACACCACGGCGTTACCGGCCAGCAGCGCCGGGACGATGTGGCCGTTCGGCAAGTGGCCCGGAAAATTGTACGGCCCGAACACGGCGACCACGCCATGGGGCTTGTGCCGCAGCACGGCGGTGGCGTCGCCCAGAGGGCCGCTCTTCTCGCCGGTGCGCTCGCGATAACTCTGAATCGAGATCGCGACTTTGTTGACCATGCTGGTCACTTCCGTCGCCGATTCCCACAGCGGCTTGCCGGTTTCCTCACCGATGCAACGGGCGATGTCATCAGCACGGCTTTTCAGCGTGGCAGCGAAGGCTTCCAGCACAACGATGCGCTCTTCCAGCGTGCGCGTTGCCCAGGCCGGGAAGGCCTGACGAGCAGCCTTCACGGCAGCGTCTACCTGCTCGGCCGTGGCGCCCTGGCCTTTCCAGATCACCTGTTGCGAGACCGGATTCAGCGACTCAAACGCCTCCCCCTGCCCGGCCAGCCAGGCACCTGCGATATACAACGTGCTCATCACACACCCTCCCGGGCTGGAGACAGCGGCACCGCGCGCACCTGATCACCTGCTGTCAGGCGCAGGCGCTTGGCGGTCATCGGGTCGACCACCAGTGTTCCGGCTGCGAATCGCGCAGGCGCGGCCGTGATTCGGCAATCTTCGCGCTTGCGGTTGTGGATAAGGAACGGCGTCGCGTCATCGCCCGGCGTGCCCACCGCAAGGACCAGCGCCTGACTGTCGCGCACGGCGCGGATCTTGGTGGTCTCGCATTCAATCGCAGGCCCTGCGTCGAAGATGTCGACGTAACCCTGATAGCTGAAGCCTTCGGCCTTGAGCATGGTCAGCGCGGGTTCGGTGCTGGTATGCACGCGACCGATGACGTTGCGCGCCGCTTCCGACAGGAAGCAGCTGTACAGCGGGAATTTCGGCATCAACTCGGCAATGAACGCACGGTTGCCGACACCGGTGAGGTAATCGGCCTGGCTGAATTCCATCTTGAAGAAGTGACGACCCAGGCTTTCCCAGAACGGCGAATGCCCTTGTTCGTCGGACATGCCGCGCATCTCTGCGATGATCTTGTTGCCGAACAACTCAGGGAATTCGGCGATGAACAGCATCCGCGCTTTCGACAGCAGGCGGCCGTTAAGGCCGTTGCGGAAATCGGCGTGCAGGAACAGCGAGCATAGCTCTGAATTGCCGGTCAGGTCGTTGGCCAGAAACAGCGTCGGGATTTCACGATAGATGTTCAGTTCTTGAGAGGCGCTGACCGTCAGGCCGACCCGGTAGTTGTACCAAGGCTCACGCAGGCCCACCGCCCCCGCGATGGCGGAGATGCCGACCACGCGCTCGTCATCGTCTTCAAGCACGAACAGGTAGTCGGTGTCGCCCCGCTCGGCGTCGCCACGAAAGGTTTTTTCAGCCCAGCCGACCCGGTGCGCCAGGCGCTCTTCATTGGCTGGCAGCGTGGTCAGGCCTGCGCCGGTGCTGCGCGCCAAATCGATCAGCGCCGGTAGGTCACTGCTGCGTACGGGACGAACGATCATGCTTTCTCCTCAAGCCGGTCTCGATCAGACACCGGCGAACTCGCGAACCTGCGACACGGCAACCGGTGGCGGTCGCCGATGACTCAACTGTCAAACCGGGACGATGCGCACGCTGGCGCCTTCACCCACACCCAATGCCTCGGCGGCCGTCAGGCTCAGGGTCACGGGCTTGCCGGGTACCCAGTCCAGTTCCAGCATCACGGCGCGGTAGTCCTGCAATTGGTTGTTGGCGACCAGATAAGGACGCCCGCCTTTCACGGCGTCGCCACTGTCCACGGTGTCGACTTTCACCGGCACCACGCGGCTTTGCGCAATCGAACGAATGCCCGACACGCGGGCATGCAGCGTCGGGCCGCCGTCGAAGATGTCGATGTAGTGATCGGTTTCGAAGCCTTCACGCATCAGGATGTCGAAGGTGATCTGGGCGCGAGGATGCACTTGGCCCATGGCTTCTTGCGCCTCATCGGGCAGCAGCGGCACGTAGATCGGGTAATGGGGCATCAGCTCCGCGAGAAAGGTCCGGCTTTTCAAGCCACAGATGCGCTCGGCCTCGGCGTAGTTGAGGTCGAAGAAGTTGCGACCGATGGCATCCCAGAACGGCGAATCACCGTTTTCGTCGCTGTAGCCGACGATCTCGGTCACCACCGAATCAGCGAAGCGCTCAGGGTGCGCCGCGACGAACAACAGGCGAGCCCGGGAGTTGAGTTCCGACCACAGCGTGCCCACCAGTTCCGGCAGCACGTAGAAGCTGGTCAACAGGCTGTTGCCGGTCAGGTCGTGGCACTGGGAAAGCACGTGAATCTTGTTGTGGATCTTCAGTTCGCGGGAAGCGTGAACGAAGGTTTCGTTGCGGAAACTGTAGAACGGCTCGGAGTAACCCGCTGACGCGACGATCCCGGAACAGCCCACCAGACGCCCGGATTCGGTGTCTTCCAGCACGAAGAAATAGGTTTCCTCGCCATTGAAACTGACCTCGGCGGCAAACGACGCCTCGGACGCGGCGATCTTGTCACCCAGACGGCCAGCGTCATCCGGCAGGGACGTGACACCAATCGGGCTGTCTGCGGCGAGTCGTTGGACCTCGCTCAGATCGGCCATTTGCGCAGGGCGCATTACCAGCATGGTGTCACTCCTTGAGAAAAACAGGCCGGTGCAATCCGGCATGGGGAAAGAAAAAACAAATCTCGAGCTGCCTTGACCTTGTAGGAGTGAGCTTGCTCGCGATGGCTGTGTATCAGACAACATGGATGTCTCTGACAAACCGCTATCGCGAGCAAGCTCACTCCTACAGGAAATCTCTAGCGCTGGTTATACCTGGGTCAGCTTGGCCACAGCACGTTCAAAACGATCCAGACCTTCGTTGATGTCCGCATCCTCGATCACCAGGCTCGGCGCGAAACGCACCACGTCAGGACCGGCTTGCAGGATCATCACGCCTTCATGCTCGGCGGCGTTGAAGAAGTCCTTGGCCTTGCCCTTCCAGGCATCGGTCAGCACACACCCGATCAACAGGCCCATGCCGCGCACTTCGCTGAACACACCGTATTGCTGGCCGATCTTCTCCAGGCGCGCCTTGAACAGTGCGTGCTTGGCATTCACGCCCTTGAGGACTTCAGGGGTGTTGACCACGTCGATCACCGCCTCGCCCACCGCGCACGCCAGCGGGTTGCCGCCGTAAGTGGTGCCGTGAACGCCGACGGCCAGGTGCTTGGCGAGTTTTTCGGTGGTCAGCATCGCTGCCATCGGGAAACCACCGCCGATGCTCTTGGCGCTGGAAAGAATGTCAGGCACCACACCGTAATGCTGGTACGCGAACAGGTGACCGCTGCGACCCATGCCGCTCTGCACTTCGTCGAAGATCAGCAGCGCGTTGTGTTCGTCACACAATGTGCGCGCGCCTTTCAGGTATTCCAGCTCGGCGGGCAGCACGCCGCCTTCGCCCTGAATCGGCTCCAGCACGACCGCGCAGGTCTTGTCGCTGACAGCCGCTTTCAATGCGTCGAGGTCGTTGAACGGAACGTGGGTGATGCCGGTGATTTTCGGGCCGAAACCGTCGGAGTATTTCGGCTGACCGCCGACACTCACGGTGAACAGGGTACGACCGTGGAAGCTGTTCAGCGCGGCGATGATTTCGTACTTCTCGGTGCCGTACAGATCGTGCGCCACGCGACGGGCCAGCTTGAACGCCGCTTCGTTGGCTTCGGCGCCGGAGTTACAGAAGAACACTCGGTCGGCGAAGGTCGCGTCGACCAGCTTCTTGGCCAGGCGCAGCGCCGGCTCGTTGGTGAACACGTTGGAGACATGCCACAGCTTGTTGGCTTGCTCGGTCAGTGCGCCGACCAGCGCCGGATGGGCGTGACCCAGCACGTTGACCGCGATGCCGCCGGAGAAATCGACCAGCTCACGACCCGCCTGATCCCAGACGCGGGAACCCTGGCCGCGCACGGGGATGAACGCCGCAGGGGCGTAGTTGGGGACCATCACCTGGTCAAAATCGGCACGTTGCACCGGAACTTGCTCAACGGACATCGGAGTCTCCTGAAGAGGAACGCCTGCCTGGGGCTGGCGAGCGATGGAAGGATTGTAGGGACTGATTTCGGTCCGGCCTTGCCGCCAAGCGACAACTTCTTATAGCGCAAAACCGGCTTTTTCCGAGGCTTTCGGCAATGCGACAAATAGCGTCGGAAAGGCGCAGTTTAAACGTTGGGAGGGGTTAACGCAGCGGCCTGTGGATTTGAATTCAAACTGTTGTCGCGCGCACGGATGCCGCGCCCCACAACACCCGACCACACCGCATATCCTGTGGGAGCGAATTCATTCGCGAAAATTCTTACGGACGCCAGAGATGTAGCGGATGTACGGCCCTATCGCGAATGAATTCGCTCCCACACAGGTACGTACGCGCGGCCTGAAATCGGCTAACCGCGCTCGGCAGGCACCGACGACAGTTCAAACGGGCTGCTGCTGCGTCGCTGGTTGCGGTCTTCGCGGGGGGTGGCGCCGAAGAAGTTGCGGTAGGCGCTGGAGAAGTGCGGGCCGGAGGAGAAGCCGCAAGAGAGGCCGATCTGGATGATCGATTTGCTGGTCTGCATCAGCATCTGCCGGGCCTTGTTCAGGCGCAGTTCCAGGTAATACTGGCTCGGCACGCGATTGAGGTATTGCTTGAAAATCCGCTCCAGCTGGCGTCGGGACACGCAGACGTGTTGGGCGATTTCGTCGGTGGTCAGCGGCTCTTCGATGTTGGCCTCCATCAACAGCACGGCCTGCGTCAGCTTTGGATGGCTGGAGCCCAGACGGTTCTGCAACGGAATGCGCTGACGCTCGCCCCCTTCCCGGATGCGCTCGACCACCAGTTCTTCCGACACCGCGCCCGCCAGCTCGGCACCATGGTCGCGGGCCAGCACCGCCAGCAGCAGGTCCAGCACCGACATCCCGCCACACGCGGTCAGGCGATCGCGGTCCCAATCGAACAGATGGCTGGTGGCGATAACCTTCGGGAAGCGCTCGGCGAAATCGTCCTGCCAGCGCCAGTGCACGGCCGCACGATAACCATCGAGCAAGCCCAGTTGCGCCAAGGGGTAAACACCCGCCGACAGCCCGCCGATCACACAGCCTGCCCGCACGAGCTGCTTGAGCGCCCCGGCCAAGGCGGAAGCCATGGGCGCAGGAGGTTCGTCGGCAATGAGGAACACTTTCTGGCAGCCTTCGAGGCGACCGCCCCACGGCTCACCCGGCAATTGCCAACCAGCGCCAGCGCCTTCGGCGGTTGGCTCGGCTTGCATGAACGTCAGCTCATACACCACGTCGGGGTGAACGCGCTGAGCGACACGCAGGGCTTCCTCCGCCAGCGCCAGGGTCAAGGCTTTGGTGCTGGGCCAGATAAGAAATCCGATTCGATGGGCAGTCATGGCGTGCAATCCGAAACGTGTCGCTGTTGGGGGTCACACGCCGGGCGTGTGAAGTGAATCTGTTGCGTTCAGTTCATGGCAGCGGTCGAAGTGACGCGCAGCATGAACTGTTCCGAGACAAAACGCACCGTTCGAGACGGCACCAATCGTTACTTCAGGCTGCCCGAAAGAAACTGCTGAAGGCGCTCCGATTTCGGGTTGACCAGCACTTCGCGGGGGTCGCCGCTTTCTTCGACCAACCCCTTGTGCAGAAAGATCAATTGGTTCGACACCTCACGGGCAAAGCCCATTTCGTGGGTCACCACCACCATCGTGCGGCCTTCTTGCGCCAAGGCTTGCATGACTTTCAGTACGTCGCCCACCAGCTCCGGGTCGAGGGCCGAAGTCGGTTCGTCGAACAGCATGACTTCAGGCTCCATCGCCAACGCCCGGGCAATCGCCACGCGCTGCTGCTCGCCACCGGACATGTGCCCCGGGAAGGCGTCCTTGCGGTGAGCGACGCCGACTTTGTTCAAGTAGTGCTCGGCCTTTTCCAGCGCCTCTTTCTTCGGCACGCCCAAAACGTGAATCGGCGCCTCGATGATGTTTTCCAGCGCTGTCATGTGCGACCACAGATTGAAATGCTGAAAGACCATCGACAGGCGCGAACGCATGCGTTGCAGCTGTTTCGGGTCCGCCGCCTTCAAGCCGCCGTCCTTGTTGGCGACCAGCTTCAGCTCTTCGTTGTTGAGCAGAATGCGACCGGATTTCGGCTGCTCCAGCAGGTTGATGCAACGCAGAAAAGTACTTTTGCCCGAGCCGCTGGAGCCGATGATGCTGATCACATCGCCCGCCTTCGCGGTCAGCGAAACGCCTTTGAGCACTTCGTGACTGCCGTAGCACTTGTGCAGGTCCTGGACTTCCAGTTTGTTCATGATGTCGGTTCTCACAAGTAATCAGTCACTGAGCAGGCGGCCGCTGCGCAACGGGGTGCGCCCCGCAACCTTGGCCATCCAGAAGCCCGGCTGGGCGTAACGCAGTTTTTCGATGGCGAACAGCACGCCGGCCGTGGCCGCACAGACCGTAGTCACGCGGTCGGTCAGCGGGTCGATGACCTCAAACAGCGGCTCACCCGGCTCGACCCAGGCGCCCGCCGGACGCAGAAAGGTCAGCACGCCGGGGTGCGGCGCGTAGATCATTTCGGTGCCTTCGAACGGCATGCCTTCACAGGCCTCATGGGCCGGTTGCGGCCACTCGCCGCTGATCAGGCCCTGCTCGCCCAGGAACGCCAGAATGCCCTCGGCGTACGCTTCGGCTTCGGCCTTGCCGGTGTTGGACTGGCCACCCAGCTCCAGGGTGGTGGACATGCAGGCCAACGGAATCTGCGCGTCGGGAAACTGCTTTGCCAACCGCAGCCATGGCAACGAACAGGCTTCGTCGAACGAGCTGCCACCGGAGTCTTCCGCCAGCAAGCCGACGCTGACGCCCAGACGCGCCGACAGGGATCGCCATTGTGGCCAATGCTGCGGCAGCGCGTACATGTGCAGAGACGCGTCGGTGTCGCAGTGCAGATCGAGGACGATGTCGGCGTTGCAGGCGTGGCTCAACAGCGCGCGATGCATGCCCGCCAACTCGCTGCCCGCTGGTGGCAATTCGGCCAACACATCGGCCATGGCCTGACGAATCAGCCGGACGTTGGCATGAGGATCATCGCCCAGTTTTCCTGCCAGCCGCTCGGCCACCGGCTCGCTCAGCTCGGTGAAATCACGGTTGAAATTCTTGCCACTGCCGTATTCGAAGCGGCCCTGATGATTGCCTTGCAGCAATTGCCCTAGACCGATCGGGTTGGCCACCGGCACCAGTTCGATGACACCGTTCAACCGACCTTGCTCTTCCAGTTGCGCCAGGCGCTTTTTCAGCTCCCACGCCGTGCGCATCCCCGGCAGTTCGTCGGCGTGCAGGCTGGCCTGAATGTAAGCCTTGCGCTCGCCCTGACCGAAACGGAACACGCTCAACGTGCGCTGGGTGCCCAGGTTGCCCCACGGCAAATCATGATCGATGCGTTGCATATCAGTGCTTCCTCGGTGCGAGGTAACTGAGCCAGCGGCGCTCGGCCAGCTTGAACAGTTTCACCAGAATGAAGGTCAGGCACAGGTAGAACACGCCCGCCGTGATGTACGCCTCGAACGGCAGATAGAACTGCGCGTTGACCGTGCGCGCCGCGCCGGTGATGTCGATCAGCGTGACGATGGACGCCAGACTCGTGGTCTGCAGCATCATGATCACTTCGTTGCTGTATTGCGGCAGTGCCCGGCGCAGGGCCGAGGGCAGCAGGATGCGACGGTACATTTTGGCCTTGGACATGCCCATCGCCCGCGCCGCTTCGATCTCGCCCGGTGGCGTGGATTTAAGGCTGCCGGCGATGATTTCTGCGGTGTAGGCGCTGGTGTTAATGGCGAAGGCCAGGCAGGCACAGAAGGTCGCGCTCGACAGCCATGGCCAGAAAATGCTCTCGCGCACGGCTTCGAATTGCGCCAGACCGTAGTAGATCAAGAACAGTTGCACCAGCATCGGCGTGCCGCGAATCACGTAGGTGTAACCCCAGGCCAGCAGGTTGACCCAGGCGACTTTGGAGACGCGCATCAACCCAAGCGGCAAAGCGGCCAGCAGGCCGAAAAACAGCGACAGCGCCAGCAATTTGAGGGTGATCAACAGGCCACCGAAGTACAGCGGCAGGTTATCCCAGACGACGTTGTAATCGAAGATCATAGGTCAGCCACCCTGACGCCCGCCGAGTAGCGTTTTTCAATGTAACGCAGCACCAGCAGCGAGACGCTGGTGATCACCAGGTACATGGCTGCCACGGCAAGGAAAAAGGTAAAGGGTTCACGGGTGGCATCGGCCGCCTGCTTGGCCTTGAACATCATGTCTTGCAGACCCACCACGGAAATCAGCGCGGTGGCCTTGGTCAACACCAACCAATTGTTGGTGAACCCCGGAATCGCCAGACGGATCATCTGCGGCACCAGGATGCGGAAAAACACCCGACCACTGCTCATGCCATAGGCCATGCCAGCTTCGGCCTGCCCTTTGGGAATGGCCATGAACGCGCCGCGGAAGGTTTCAGAAAGGTAGGCACCGAAGATGAAACCCAGCGTGCCGATACCGGCCATCAGCGGGTTCAAATCGATGTAATCGTCGTGGCCGAGCAACGGCGCAACGCGGTTGAGCAAGTCCTGACCGCCGTAGAAGATCAGCAGGATCAGCACCAGGTCAGGAATGCCGCGGATGACCGTGGAATACAGGTCACCCAGCCAGGCGAGCCAACGCACCGGCGACAGGCGCAACGACACGCCGATCAGCCCGAGCACGATGGCCAGCGCCATGGAGCACAGGGCGAGTTGCAAGGTCAGCCATGCACCGTCGAGGATGACGGTTCCGTAGCCTTTCAACATGTTGTTTGGCCCTCGAACACGGGATAGAAAAATGGCGCGATCAGAAGGATAAAAATCCTGCCGATAGCGCCATTACGGACGAACGTCGACTTACTTGCCGTAGATGTCGAAGTTGAAGTACTTGTCCTGGATCGCCTTGTATTTACCGTTTTCACGGATCGCAGCGATGGCGGCGTTGATCTTGTCCAGATCGGCCTTGTCGCCCTTGCGAACGGCAATGCCCACGCCATCGCCGAAGTAGTTGACGTCGGTGAACGCCGGGCCGACGAACGCGTAGCCTTTGCCCGATTCAGTGTTCAGGAAGCCGTCTTGCAGCAGGGTCGCGTCGGCCACGGTGCCATCGAGACGACCGGCGCCGATGTCCAGATAGATTTCGTTCTGCGAGCTGTACGGCTTGATTTCAGCGCCCAGCGGGGCGAGGACTTCCTTGGCGAAACGCTCGTGGATCGAGCCACGCTGCACGCCGATGTTCTTGCCCTTGAGTTCGGTCAGGCCGTCACTGACGACAGTGCCTTGCTTCATGACCAGACGGGCCGGGGTGTTGTAGTACTTGTTGGTGAAGTCGACGGACTTCTTGCGGTCTTCGGTGATGGACATTGAGGACAGGATGGCGTCGATCTTGCGCACCTTCAGCGCCGGGATCAGGCCGTCGAACTCTTGCTCGACCCATACGCATTTGACTTTCATCTCTTCGCACAGCGCGTTGCCGATGTCGTAGTCGAAGCCGACGATGCTGCCGTCCGGCGCTTTCGAGGCGAATGGAGGGTACGCCGCTTCGATGCCGATCTTCAGAGGCTTTTCATCGGCGAACACAGGCTGTGCCAATACGGACAGCGCCAGCGCACCCAGCAGCATGAGCTTTTTCATTCGTGGAACTCCATCGGTATAACGCGACAAGTGGCAGTGAGCGAAGCGCTCAATGTGCAGAAGGAATAACTGAAACTGCGACGCGAGGTGCCGTCGGGTCTCAGGGCTCGACAGGCCTTCGGCGAGTGGTCGGCATTTTAGCGGCAGGCTGGAAGTCGATATTTCTTCAATGCGACAACTAGTTACAGAAGCACCGAGAAAGCCGATCAGCCTGATTGACAGCCCAGAAAGTTTGTGTCTGAGCCAGTAGCGGCAAACCTATCAACGAAGCAAATAACGCGCCCATTATTGGCATAGCCTTCTAATCCGGCAAGTCCAGCGTGTCGGACGGTGGTTGCGCAGCGATGAATTGCACGGATTCCGGGGTGATATGCCTCATTTCGGGGCGTGAGGTTACACGTGCTGACTGGGCGGTAACAAATCGATATATATCTCAGTTGTCACGATTCAGCTGACGCGCACGCCCCCTGTGGGAGCGAATTCATTCGCGAAAAGATCGTCTGGGCGATAGGGATGTGGCGAATGCACCCGCCTCTCGCGAATGAATTCGCTCCCACAGGTCATCCTCCTCGCCCCACAGCTTCGTAAAGGGCCGAAAAATGCAACGCAAAAAAACGCCCCGCCCGGTTTTCACCGGACGGGGCGCTTCACAACCGCAAGCGTCAGGCGACGTTCATGGTCTTGTGGGTCTCGACCAGATGCGCCACCACACCCGGATCAGCCAGCGTGGAGATATCACCCAGCGCGTCGTACTCCCCCGTGGCGATCTTGCGCAAGATGCGGCGCATGATCTTGCCGGAGCGGGTCTTCGGCAGGCCCGGCGCCCACTGAATGACGTCAGGCGAGGCAATCGGGCCAATCTCTTTCCGTACCCAGTTGCGCAGTTCGATGCGCAAGGCTTCGTCTGGCACTTCGCCGCCGTTCAAGGTCACGTAGACGTAGATGCCTTGCCCTTTCAGGTCATGCGGCACGCCGACGACTGCGGCTTCCGCGACTTTCGGGTGGGCGACCATCGCGCTTTCGATCTCGGCGGTGCCCATGCGGTGGCCGGACACGTTGAGCACGTCATCGACGCGACCCGTGATCCAGTAGTAGCCGTCTTCATCGCGACGGGCGCCGTCACCGGTGAAGTACATCCCACGGAACGTCTTGAAGTAGGTGTCGACGAAACGGTCGTGATCTCCATACAGGCTGCGGGACTGGCCTGGCCACGAGTCGAGGATCACCAGATTGCCTTCGGCCGCGCCTTCGATCAGGTTGCCGAGGTTATCGACCAGCGCCGGGATCACGCCGAAGAACGGCTTGGTCGCCGACCCCGGCTTGAGCGCGGTGGCGCCCGGCAACGGGCTGATCAGCACGCCGCCGGTTTCGGTCTGCCACCACGTATCGACGATTGGGCAGTTCTGTTTGCCGACGGTGTTGTAGTACCAGTTCCAGGCTTCCGGGTTGATCGGCTCGCCCACCGACCCCAACAGCCGCAGGCTCGAACCGTCCGCGCCTTCAACAGCTTTGGTGCCTTCGGCCATCATGGCGCGAATGGCGGTCGGTGCGGTGTAAAGGATGTTGACCTTGTGTTTGTCGATGATCTGCGACATGCGAGTGATGTCCGGGTAATTCGGCACCCCTTCGAACAGCAGCGTGGTCGCGCCATTGGCCAGCGGACCGTAGACGATGTAGCTGTGGCCGGTGACCCAGCCCACGTCGGCGGTGCACCAGTAGACTTCGCCTGGCTTGTAGTCGAACACGCGCTCGTGAGTCAGCGCCGCGTAGAGCAAGTAGCCCGCAGTGGTGTGCAGCACGCCTTTCGGTTTGCCCGTGGAGCCTGAGGTGTAAAGAATGAACAGCGACTCTTCGGCGCCCATTTCTTTCGGCGCGCAGGTGGTCGAAGCCACTTCCAGCAGCGTGTGGTACCAGATGTCGCGGTGGCGGTTCCACTCGATGTCGCCACCGGTGCGCTTGCACACGATGACTTTCTGCACGCTGCTGGTTTCAGGGTTGGTCAGGGCACGGTCAACGTTGGCCTTGAGCGCGGTGCGCTTGCCGCCACGCAAACCTTCGTCGGCGGTGATCACGACTTTCGATTTGCAGTCAATGATGCGACCGGCCAGGGCTTCCGGCGAGAAGCCACCGAACACCACGGAATGGATCGCGCCGATGCGAGCGCACGCCAGCATGGCAACCACGGCTTCCGGGATCATCGGCATGTAAATGGTCACGACGTCGCCACGATGCACGTCCTGGCCGCGCAAGGCGTTGGCGAACTTGCAGACTTCTTCATGCAGTTCGCGGTAGGTGATATTGCGGCTTTCGGAAGGGTCGTCGCCTTCCCAGATGATCGCGACCTGATCGCCACGCTCGGCCAGATGACGGTCCAGGCAGTTGTAGGAAACGTTCAGGGTGCCATCGGCAAACCATTTGATGTCGACGCGGTGATCGTCGAACGAGGTCTGTTTGACGGTGGTGAAGGGCTTGATCCAATCCAGGCGCTTGGCCTGCTCACGCCAGAAGCCATCCGGGTTGACCACCGACTGCTGGTACATGGCCTTGTAGGTCGCCTCGTCAGTCAGCGTATTGGCTGCCACTTCAGGGCGGACGGGGTACAGGGAAGCCGCACTCATCTTTCTTACCTCGGTGGAAATGTTGTTTTTGTATGAAACCGTTGTATCCGCCGAGGGCCGCAAACGCCATTCGACGATGGTCTTACCGGCCTTCAGCATAACGCCGAAACGCGCTCAAGGGCCCGGTTTGTGGCAAATCTTCATCTAAGTCCTACGACCAAAGAACGAGAGGCTTAGTGCGTTGCGGCGCGTAAATCGCGATTGTTACCAGAATCCTCAACAGTCTTTATCAAAAGGGTTTCTATATAACCCGAGCGCAGGCGCCTAGAATTCATTTCGCCAACACGGCAAACGATTGACAACTAACAGCCCCCCACACCGGTCTGTCAATCTGCAACTAAACCTGTAAACAACTGGCTTCACACAAAATCCCACAAGGGTTTTGCGCACCCTGCCGAACGGCATTCCTGTCTGGCAGCGTTGACGAAGCAACTTAGAGGAAATACCTAAATGAAAGCTGCACTGGTTGTAATGGCTCTTTGTGGTTTCAGCGCCATGGCAATGGCAGAAGAATCAGGTGCGAAAGTGGCCGCGCAACAGCAACGGGTCGAGCACTACAGCTACTCCACCAAACTGGACATCGCCAAGGTCATTTCCGTGGATGAAGTGCCGAACGTCTGCAGCGTCGTGCCACAGCACATGACCTACGAGGACTCCAAGGGTAAGCGCCATGTCATGGAATACATGGTCATGGGCAACGGGTGCAGTAACGGTTGATCAATCACTGATTGAAAACGGTAGCAGCACGACTTGCTGGCCGTGGCGATTACCAGGCGCCACCGCCGGCAAGCCGTGCTGCTACCGATCATCGTTACTTCTGCCCTACTTCATACTGTTTTAACTTATTGGCGATCGTCGTATGTGAAACACCCAATCGTTTCCCCAATAAACGGCTGCTCGGGTGTGCTGCATAAAGTTGCTCCAATACCGCCTTTTCAAAACGCCCGACAATCTCTTCCAACCCGCCCTCTAACGAAAAGTCTCCCAACGGTTGGCGTACGCCATAGTCCGGCAAACGAATATGTTCCGCCTTCACCACTCCGCCCTCGCACAGTGAAACCGCCTGAAACAATACGTTCTCCAATTGCCGTACATTGCCAGGCCAGTGGTAGTGATTCAGTCGCTCGATCGCGGCGGGTGCAATGCGCGGCAGCGGGCAGCCGATCTGCCGGCTGGCCTGATCGAGAAAATGCTGCACCAGCGGTTGCAGGCCGTCGAGGCATTCGCGCAGCGGCGGGATGTGCAGCGACAGCACGTTGAGCCGGTGGTAGAGATCCTGCCGAAACTCGCCGCGTGCGCACAGTTCGGACAGGTCCACCTGCGTGGCGCAGATCACGCGTACGTCCAGAAACACCTCTTCATCACTTCCAACACGGCGAAAGCAGCCTTCTTGCAGGTAGCGCAACAGTTTCGCCTGCAACCGGGCACTCATTTCCGCCACGCCATCGAGAAATAACGTACCGCCTGCGGTCAGTTCGAGCAGCCCGAGCTTGCCCTCGGCCCGTGCGCCTTCAAACGCGCCCGGCCCGTATCCGAACAGCTCGGTCTCGGCCATGGACTCGGACAATCCCGCGCAGTTGAGCGCCATCATCGGCGACTGACCGCGAGGGCTCGCCAGATGACAGGCCCGCGCCAGCAGCTCCTTGCCGGTGCCGGTTTCACCTTCTATCAATAACGGGGCATCGAGGGGGGCCATCCGCCGGGCCTCTCGCACGACAGCGGCCATCACCTTCGAGCTTTGGAAGATGCTGTCGAAGCCCCGCAACTCCTGCTTGCGCACGTTATAGATGTGCTCGCCCACGCGATCCGCCCGGTGCAGCGTCAAGACCGCGCCCGCCATGGCTTCACTGTCTTCGTGCTCGGATTGCAGGGGCGCAATGTCGGCCAGAAAAATATCGCCCTTCACCTTGACCCTCAGGCCATTGATCCGTGACCGGTTGGCACGGACCAGTTGCGGCAGGTCGAAATCTTCGGCGTAACGGGACAGCGGAATGCCGGGGACTTCATCGACGCGCACCCCGAGCAACTGCGCCGCCGCCCGGTTGGCCGCAACAATGGAGCCGCCCATGTCGATTGATAGCACCGGAAACTCCAGCGCGCCCAGCAACGCATTCAACTCCATGTGCCGACGCTCGCTGGGCATCAATCCCACACGCTTGACGCCGAATACCCCCGGAATTGTTTCGAACTTGGGCACCAGCGCCTGGAATTGCAGGTTGATCAGGTTCGGGCAGCGCAGGTAGATCGCATCGCCGTGCTCGCCGCCCACTTCGCCGCCCGAGACGTTGACGCCGTACGAGACCAGCAATTCGAGGATGTCGCGCAGGATTCCGACGCGGTTCTGGCAGTGCACTTTGATACGCATGGCAGGTCGACTCTTGTCATCAGGCTGACTTTTTTGTGATGCGCGAAGTTTACCGTCAAGAATACGTTACAGCGCAAGCGGCCAAGCGCCCTGGAAAGCGCAGATTTCGGGCTTTTCACACTCATCTGTCAGGTTTTCTTTACGACGCCGCGCGTCCACTGACCTCCACTTCCTGTGCAACGCTGCGGCACACGGCTTGAAACCGGGTATCTATAGCCTTACGCGGGCCATCGACCTGCAACCGAACGCTCCATATAAGAACAAGCCATTCAGGAGAGCAGCATGAGCACGCAGTACGTCGCCCGTGAACCGAACGCCAGCGGCTTCATCGAATATCCCGACGCTGAACATCGGGTGTGGAACACCTTGATCACTCGCCAATTGAAGGTGATCGAAGGCCGCGCCTGCCAGGAATACCTCGACGGTATCGAACAGCTCAACCTGCCCCATGATCGAATCCCGCAACTGGCCGAGATCAACACCGTGCTGGCCGCCACCACGGGCTGGCAAGTCGCGCGGGTTCCGGCGCTCATCCCCTTTCAGACCTTTTTCGAACTGCTGGCCAGCAAGCGATTTCCCGTGGCCACGTTCATTCGCACCGAAGAAGAACTGGATTACCTGCAAGAGCCTGACATCTTTCACGAAGTCTTCGGACACTGCCCGCTCCTGACCAACCCCTGGTTTGCAGAATTTACCCACACCTACGGCAAGCTCGGTCTGGCAGCCAGCAAGGAGCAACGCGTGTATCTTGCCCGCCTTTACTGGATGACCATCGAATTCGGGTTGGTAGACACTGCACAGGGGCGCAAGATTTATGGGGGTGGCATTCTCTCGTCGCCCAAGGAAACGGTGTACAGCCTGTCCTCGACGCCGGAACATCAGGCCTTCGACCCGATAGAAGCCATGCGCACGCCGTACCGCATCGACATCCTGCAACCGCTGTATTTCGTGTTGCCGGACTTGAAGCGCCTGTTCGACCTGGCCCACGAAGACATCATGGGCATGGTCCAGACGGCGACTTCCATGGGCCTGCATGCGCCGCGCTTTACGCCCAAACCGCAGACGCCCAAAGCACAACCTTCGAAAACAACAGCCGCCTGAAAAAGGACCCTTAGTATGACTGCTCTTAGCCAAGCCCACTGTGAAGCCTGCCGCGCCGACGCCCCGCAGGTCAGTGAAGCCGAATTGCCAGAATTGCTGCGTCAGATTCCGGACTGGAACATCGAAGTCCGTGATGGCGCGATGCAATTGGAAAAGGTCTACCTCTTCAAGAATTTCAAATTTGCGCTGGCGTTTACCAACGCGGTCGGCGAAATTGCCGAGGCCGAAGGTCACCACCCCGGTCTGCTGACCGAATGGGGCAAAGTGACCGTGACCTGGTGGAGCCATTCCATCAAAGGGCTGCACCGCAACGACTTCATCATGGCCGCCCGCACCGACGAGGTGGCCACAGGCGCCGAGGGCCGTAAGTAAATGCATTTTTCACAGATTCAGCGCGTACCCGATGATCCGATCCTGGGCCTGATCCAGGCTTATGCCAAAGACCCGAACCCGAATAAGTTCGACCTGGGCGTGGGCGTGTACAAGGACGCGCAAGGCCTGACCACCATTCCCCGTGCGGTCAAATTGGCCGAGCAGCGTCTGGTGGACTCGCAGCCGACCAAGACGTACATCGGCGGTCACGGCGAGCCACGCTTCGGCACGCTGATCTGTGAACTGGTGATGGGGGCCGATTCGCCCCTGATTCAGCAGAAACGCGTCGGCGCGACCCAAACGCCGGGCGGAACAGGCGCACTGCGTCTGTCCGCTGACTTCATCGCCAATTGCCTGCCAGGCAAGGGCATCTGGCTCAGCGATCCGACCTGGCCGATTCACGAAACCATCTATGCCGCCGCGGGCTTGAAGGTCAATCACTACCCGTACGTAGGCAGCGACAACCGCCTCAACGTGCCGGCCATGCTGGAAACCCTGAACACCGTGCCGGAAGGCGATGTCGTGCTGCTGCACGCATGCTGCCACAACCCGACCGGTTTCGACCTCAGCCGCGATGATTGGCATGAGGTGCTGAAAATCGTCAAACGCCGCAACCTGCTGCCGCTGATCGACTTCGCCTACCAGGGTTTCGGTGACGGCCTGGAAGAAGACGCCTGGGCGGTTCGTCTGTTCGCCGCTGAATTGCCCGAATTGCTGATCACCAGTTCCTGCTCGAAGAACTTCGGCCTGTATCGTGAGCGTACCGGCGCGCTGCTGGTGTGCGCGGACAACAGCGAAAAACTGGCCGACGTGCGCAGCCAACTCTCCGCGACCGCTCGCAACCTGTGGTCCAACCCGCCCGATCACGGCGCGGCGGTGGTGGCTGAAATCCTCGGCGACCCGGAACTCAAGGCACTTTGGGCCGATGAAGTCGAAGCCATGCGCAGCCGCATTGCGCAACTGCGTCAGGGGCTGGTTGAAGCGCTGACACCGCTGGGCCTCGGTGAACGCTTCGCCCACATCGGTGTGCAACGCGGCATGTTCTCCTACACCGGGATGAGCGACGATCAGGTCGCAAGGCTGCGCAAGGAGCACAGCGTGTACATGGTTGCGGCAGGCCGGGCCAACGTGGCGGGGATCGATGCGACACGGCTGGACGCGCTCGCTGCAGCGTTCGCTGCGGTGTGCAAAGACTGATCCTGCGCGACGCCGCTGCCTGGAGGGCGTGGGAGCTGGCTTGCCTGCGATCTACTGCGAAGCAGTAGTAAATTCTGTGCATGCGGTGTGTCTGACACCATCAAAGCGCCCAGGTTTGCTACCGCTACGGTCAGACGCGACCCCGGGCAGAAGCAGATCAGTCTACGGAATCCTGTAACGGGGGTAATACGCCACTACATGACCAACGGGCATCAATTAAAAGTCTGTTTGTCATTTGTTGTGGGGTATCCTCCGTTTGCGTTTTTTGGACGCGCTGTTCAAACCAGCCGCAACAAACTTGTGAGGAGCGATCTATGCACGAAATCCCAAACTTCCCCTTCCCAAGCCAAACCCAGCAAAGCGCAGCAGCCCGTCAGGAACTCGGTCAGCCGATCGAGATGAAAGCCGGTGCGAAAGAGAGTGATAGCAAGAAAGCCCAAGGCCAACGCTAAGGGTTGAATGTTCAGCCCCTATGCAAGAGCGTCTTCCAGGCGTACTTCCATAAGGGCTGAATGCTCCGAGACCAGAACCCATGACTGAATTCAAAGACCCCCAGGCTCAGGCATTGATCGGCGCCGCCGAGAAGATGATCGAAATCTGGGCACGCCTCACCCCGGAAAAACAGCAAGCGTTGCTGGCGCGCTTCGGCACCCAGGAAAACGCCCTCGCTGCCTTGATCACGACTCAGCTTGTGACACCCGCCGACAAATAATCCCAAGCATCGGCACTGCAAAATTCGCGCTTGATTCAGCGCAGCGTCAACCTTCGACTGCCCTGAACGGGAAACCCTCGTTATCATGTGGCATCGCTTGGCTTTCAAGCGTCTACGCTTCATCCAGTTTCTGCCCCCGCTGCACTTCCCCAGTCGTAACCGTGGATCTAGCCCCATGCCAGACGCTTCAAGCGCCGAAACACAACGTCCTATCAAAGTCACCTTGCAGGTCGTTTCCATCGTTTTGTTCACCTTTATCGGTTACCTGAACATCGGTATTCCGCTGGCCGTGCTGCCGGGCTACGTGCACACGGATTTGGGCTTTGGCGCGGTGACGGCCGGTCTGGTGATCAGTGTCCAGTACCTCGCGACCTTGCTCAGCCGTCCCTACGCCGGGCGCATCATTGATAACAAAGGCCCCAAGAAAGCCGTGATCATCGGCCTGTTCGGCTGCGGCCTGAGCGGCGTGTTCATGTTGCTGGCGGGTTGGCTCGATGCGTGGCCAATGGTGAGCCTGATCAGCCTGTTCGTGGGCCGACTGGTGCTGGGCAGCGCCGAGAGTCTGGTGGGTTCGGGCTCCATCGGCTGGGGCATCGGCCGTGTGGGCGCGGCGAACACTGCCAAGGTGATCTCCTGGAACGGCATTGCCAGCTACGGCGCGCTGGCCATCGGCGCGCCGCTGGGCGTGTTAATGGTCAGCGCATTGGGGCTGTGGAGCATGGGCGTCAGCATCATATTGCTGGCCGCGCTGGGCATTGCGCTGGCCTGGAAGAAGACACCGGCGCCCATCGTGCACGGCGAGCGGATGCCATTCCTGCACGTGCTGGGTCGGGTGTTGCCCCACGGCACCGGCCTGGCGCTGGGCTCGATCGGCTTCGGCACCATCGCGACCTTCATTACCCTGTATTACGCCAGCCACACCTGGCCGAACGCGGTGTTGTGCCTGAGCCTGTTCGGCGCCTGTTTTATCGGAGCGCGGCTGCTGTTTGGCAACATGATCAACCGCATCGGCGGGTTTCGCGTGGCGATTGCCTGCCTGTCGGTTGAGGCGCTGGGCTTGTTGCTGCTGTGGCTGGCACCTAACCCGAACCTGGCGTTGGCCGGTGCCGCGCTGACGGGGTTTGGTTTCTCGCTGGTGTTCCCGGCTCTAGGGGTTGAGGCCGTGAACCTGGTGCCCGCTTCCAGCCGAGGCGCGGCCGTTGGGGCTTATTCCCTGTTCATCGACCTGTCGCTGGGCATCACCGGGCCGGTCGCCGGTGCCGTAGCCTCGGGCTTTGGCTTCGCGTCGATCTTTCTGTTCGCGGCGCTGGCGTCGCTGGGCGGATTGGGGTTGAGCGTGTACCTGTACAAGCAGGCGAAGGTGATGCGGAACAAGGCCACCGACCTGTAGCCGGCTTGCTGGCGAAGGCGTAGGAACAGCCCTGAAACCCTCTCGCGTATGAGTGTCAGGAATCCCCGAGATCACCCAATCTGCTGGCGCTTCGCACCAGATCGCGAGCAAGCTTGCTCCTACGGCCTTCGGCCAGAATCAACAGCAGACCGCGTTCAGATCACGAGCAAACGGCTAAAAATCCACCTTCCCTCGCCCCGCCTTGATCGACCCGCGTTTGGATTTGGATTCCAGGCGACGGGTTTTCGACCCCAGCGTGGGTTTGGTCGGGCGCCGCTTCTTCTCGACCTTTCCTGCGCTGACGATCAGCTCGCTCAACCGTTCCAGGGCGTCGGCACGGTTCTGTTCCTGCGTCCGGTATTGCTGAGCCTTGATGATGACGACGCCGTCGGCGGTGATTCGACTGTCACGCAGGGCCAGCAGCCGCTCTTTGTAGAACGGCGGCAATGAAGATGCGTTGATGTCGAACCGCAGGTGCACCGCGCTGGACACCTTGTTGACGTTCTGCCCGCCCGCGCCCTGTGCGCGAATGGCCGTCAATTCGACCTCGTTGTCGGGCAGGTGAACGTTGTTCGAGATGATCAGCATGGGATGCCTGGCTAGAGATTCATGTTGCGACTGTAGGAGCGAATTCATCCGCGAAAGGATCGTACAGCCGATGCATCTATCTCGTCTGTGCCTAAGTCTCGCGAATGAATTCGCTTCCACAGGGTTCAGCGGCGTACTGAAATCAGTGCACCGCCGTCAGCTACTTAATGATTGACGTCCTTTGAGCCATCGATTCGGCTTCGGCGTGGCGTTTGTTCTTGATGAGGTAGAACACCCACATCGCCACCAGCCATACCGGAATTGCGTACACCGAGACCTGAATCCCCGGAATCATCAGCATGATCCCAAGGATCAGCACCACGAACGCCAGGCACACATAGTTACCGTACGGGTACCACAGCGCCTTGAACAGCGGTTGCAGACCCTTGCGCGCCATGTGCTGACGGAACTTGAGGTGCGAGTAACTGATCATCGCCCAGTTGATCACCAGCGTCGCGACCACCAGCGACATCAGCAACTCCAGCGCATTCTGCGGGATCAGGTAGTTGAGCAGCACGGCAATCACCGTCACCGCCGCCGACACCAGAATTGCCCGTACCGGCACGCCCCGGCCGTCGACCTTGGCCAACGAACGCGGCGCATCGCCCTGCTCGGCCATGCCGAACAGCATCCGTGCGTTGCAGTAGGTGCCGCTGTTGTACACCGATAGTGCGGCGGTCAGCACCACGAAGTTGAGAATGTGCGCCGCCGTGTTGCTGCCCAGCATCGAGAACACGTGCACGAACGGGCTGCCGCTGTAGGCATCGCCAGACGCGTTGAGGTCTGTCAGCAAGGCGTCCCATGGGGTCAGCGACAACAGCACGACCAGCGAACCAATGTAGAAAATCAGGATGCGGTAGATCACCTGATTGATCGCTTTCGGGATGATGACCTTCGGCTGATCGGCCTCAGCGGCGGTGAAGCCAAGCATCTCCAGGCCGCCGAACGAAAACATGATGAACGCCAGCGCCATCACCAGACCGCTGACGCCATTGGGGAAAAAGCCGCCGTGTTCCCAGAGGTTGCTCACCGATGCATGGGGGCCGCCGCTGCCGCTCACCAGCATGTAGCTGCCCAGGGCGATCATGCCCAGAATGGCCACGACTTTGATGATCGCGAACCAGAATTCGGCCTCGCCGAACACTTTGACGTTGGCCAGGTTGATGACGTTGATCATCACGAAGAACACGGCCGCCGAGGCCCAGGACGGGATTTCCGGCCACCAGTACTGCACGTATTTGCCGACCGCGGTCAGCTCGGACATGCCGACCAGGATGTACAGCACCCAGCAGTTCCAGCCGGACAAAAAGCCTGCGAAACCGCCCCAATACTTGTGTGCAAAATGGCTGAAGGACCCGGCGACCGGCTCTTCGACGATCATTTCGCCCAGTTGGCGCATGATCATGAAGGCGATGAAGCCGCACAGGGCATAGCCCAGAATCATCGACGGACCCGCCGACTTGAGCACCCCGGCCGATCCCAGGAACAGGCCTGTGCCGATGGCACCGCCCAAGGCAATCAGCTGGATATGGCGGTTTTTGAGACCACGCTTCAAATCTCCCGAATGGGACATGTTTTCACTCATTGGATAGTCACCTTGTTGTTCTTGTCTGTGACGGAATCGAACCCGACGCGCTCATGACGCGGCGGAATGAAACGGAGTGGGTAAACCCCGAGTTGGGTGGCGTCCATACGCCGATGAATCACAGAAAAAACGCGCGGTATTGTACACCCTCAACCGCGCAGGTGGCCGTCAAAAAGCTGTGCGCCCGATCAGGTATGGGGTTGAAACGCCTGGCCTCTGTGGGAGCGAATTCATTCGCGAAACGGCAGTACAGCCGATGCATGTCTATTGACCGAACGATCTTTCGCGAATGAATTCGCTCCCACAGGTAAACCGCGCGCGCCGGGATAACTCGGTTGAGCAGGGAACGACAAACGGGCCGCAAAAAAAAACGCCAGTCACAGGGACTGGCGTTTTTTCACATCAAGCCCCGATCACTCAGGCTTGCGGCGACCGAAGCCCGGACGCTGACCTGCGCCGGCCGGGGCGCCGCGACGCTTGCCCGATGGGGTCTTGTCGTCGTCGACCAGTTTGATGCCGGGACGCGAGGTCTTTGGCTTGGCCGGGCGCTTGTTCATCTCACTCGGACGCTCGGCCACTGGCGTGCCACGGCTACTGTCGCCACGGCTGTCACTGCGACCGCCTGCGGCCGGGCGAGGCGTGCGGGCCGGACGACCGCTTTCGGCAGGCTTGCGCGCTGGACGCTCGCCGTCAGCCACACGTGGCTCGCGAGGTGCACGCTCAACCGGTGCAGCATCCTTGGCCGGACGCAACTGACGCACGCGCTCGCCTTTGCCCAATGGACGCGAAGACTGGCGCTGCAAACGCTCCAGCTTGTCCTTGGTCTTGGCGGTCATTTGCGGCATGGCGACCGGTTTCAGGCCGACTTCGGCGCTGAGAATGTCGACTTCCTGCTGACTCATTTCGCGCCAGCGGCCCATCGGCAGGTCGGAGTTCAGGAACACCGGACCGAAACGCACGCGCTTCAGGCGGCTGACCACCAGGCCCTGGGATTCCCACAGGCGACGCACTTCACGGTTGCGGCCTTCCATCACCACGCAGTGATACCAGTGGTTGAAGCCTTCACCGCCCGGCGCTTGCTGGATGTCGGTGAAGCGGGCCGGGCCGTCTTCGAGGATCACGCCGTTCTTCAGACGCAGCAGCATGTCGTCATCGACTTCGCCACGGACGCGCACGGCGTACTCGCGGTCCATTTCAAAGGACGGGTGCATCAGGCGGTTGGCGAGCTCACCGTCGGTGGTGAACATCAGCAGACCGGTGGTGTTGATGTCGAGACGACCGATGTTGATCCAGCGGCCTTCTTTCGGGCGCGGCAGGCGGTCGAACACGGTCGGACGGCCTTCCGGGTCGTCACGGGTGCAGATTTCGCCGTCGGGCTTGTTGTACATGATGACGCGGCGGACCGTTTCGGCAGCTTCTTCGCGTTTGATCACGCGGCCGTCGACGGTAATGGCGTCGTGCAGATCGACGCGCTGACCGAGGCTGGCCTGTACGCCGTTGACCTTGATGCGGCCTTCGCCGATCCAGGCTTCGACGTCACGGCGCGAGCCCACGCCAATGCGCGCCAGCACCTTTTGCAGCTTTTCGCCTGCTGGGCCGATCTCTTTGTCCTGCTTGTCTTGTTCACTCATCTGGGCACCTCCCGGTGTGTCGAATCAGAGCGTGCGCGAGTGGGCACGGCCTGTTGCCCTGCTCCTGAACAGAAGCGCGGGGCGGAAACTGGAAACGCTTTGGCGAGTATGGATCGCCAAAAGGTCGCGAATCATACGCTCATGGCGCGCGTTGCGCATCAGAGAGTAGATGAAATCCGTCGGCTCATTTCTTTTTCCGCCGACCGGAGGATTTGAGCGTTTTCAGGCGCGAGGCCGATTCGGCAAGGACCGAGCGTTTCTCGTCCTTGTCCATCTTCTTCCACGACTTGATCTCACGCTTGCTGCGCCCGCAGCCGATGCAGATGTCGTCGTCGAATTTGCAAATGCTGACGCAGGGGTCTTTGGTGCTCATGGCGTAGTCGGAATCTCTGATAGGCGCCGCGGGAAGAACCTGTGGGAGCGAATTCATTCGCGAATGGGCAGTACAGCCGACATCTATCCATCGACCGAACGATCTTCGCGAATGAATTCGCTCCCACAGGATCGCGTTTCAAAGACGACATCGCAGGGGTATCGATCTCAAGCGCTTCAGCGAGGATCTTCATCATCCTGATCCTGCGGCTCGTCTTCCCATTCAGACCCTTTATCCGGCTCATCGACCCATAAATCGTCGAAGTCGATTTTCAGGCCGGTTTCCATGGTGTCCAGTTCGGCCAGCAGGCTGCGGAAACTGGTTTCGTCTCTCGGTGCTTCCGGTTCCGCGTCAGGGTCCGGTTCCAGGCTGGCGTCGGCCAACGCCTGTAAGTGCGCCGGGACCGGGGCGTCGTCGAAGTCGAGGATCGGCTCGGCTTCCATTTCCCGCAGGTCGGCCAGGGGCGGCAGCTCATCAAGGTTCTTCAAGTTGAAGTGATCCAGAAACGCCTTGGTCGTGGCGAACATCGCCGGTTTACCCGGCACGTCGCGATACCCGACGATCCTGATCCACTCGCGTTCCAGCAAGGTTTTGACAATGTTGCTGTTGACCGCCACGCCCCGCACGTCTTCGATTTCACCCCGGGTGATCGGCTGGCGGTAGGCAATCAGCGCGAGGGTTTCGAGCAAGGCGCGGGAATAACGCTGCGGGCGCTCTTCCCACAAACGGCCCACCCACGGCGCGAATTTTTCGCGAATCTGCAGGCGATAGCCCGAGGCGACTTCCTTCAGTTCGAAGGCCCGGTTGTCGCAGGATTTGTTCAACAGCGTCAGCGCCTTCTTGAACACCGCAGGCTCCGGACGCTCGCTCTCTTCGAACAGCTCGTACAGCCGCTCCAGGGATTGCGGCTTACCGGAGGCCAGCAGAAACGCCTCAAGCAATGGCGCAAGGTCGCGGGGTTCGTTCAGGTTCATCGATCAGCTCTTGCTCTTTATTCGGCTCGCGCCCGCACATGAATGACAGCGAACGGTTCGTTCTGCACCAGCTCGACCAGTTGCTCCTTGACCAGCTCCAGCACCGCCATAAACGTCACGACCACGCCGAGACGCCCCTCCTCCGCCGTGAACAGTTCGGCAAACGGCACGAATCCGGCGCCTTTCAGACGTTCCAGTACATCGCTCATGCGCTCTCGGGTGGACAGGGCTTCGCGGCTGACCTGGTGGCTTTCGAACATGTCGCCCCGCCGCAGCACTTCGGCCATGGACACCAGCAATTCTTCCAGCGCCACGTCCGGCAACAGTTTGCGGGCGCGGGCTTCAGGGGCGTCGAGCTTGGGCACCACCACATCGCGACCGACCCGGCTCAGCGTGTCGATGCCTTCGGCGGCGGCCTTGAAGCGTTCGTACTCCTGCAAGCGTCGGATCAGCTCGGCGCGAGGGTCGTCTTCTTCCTCTTCGGCGGTTTCCGAGCGCGGCAGCAGCATGCGCGATTTGATTTCGGCCAGCATCGCCGCCATTACCAGGTATTCGGCGGCCAATTCGAGGCGCACGGTTTTCATCAGCTCGACGTAACCCATGTACTGCCGGGTGATTTCGGCCACGGGAATGTCGAGGATGTTGATGTTCTGTTTACGGATCAGGTAGAGCAGCAGGTCCAGCGGGCCTTCGAAGGCTTCGAGAAAGACTTCCAGCGCATCAGGGGGAATGTAGAGGTCGAGCGGCATCTGCGTGACCGCTTGCCCATAGACCATCGCAAACGGCAGCTCCTGCTGGGCGTCGGCCTGCGGGTCCAACGTCTGGGCGTCGGTCACTCGACTTCGACCTCGAACGGCGTCGGATCGCCACAGCCCACGCGCACGACCTGCGGCTCGTCCTCGGACAGGTTGATGACCGTGGACGCCGAAATGCCGCCCTCGCCGCCGTCGATAATCAGATCGACGTGGTGTTCGAGGACCTGGCGCATCTCGTAGGGATCGCTCATTGGCAGGTCTTCACCCGGCATGATCAGGCTGACGCTCATCAACGGCTCGTTGAGCTCCTGCAACAGCGCCTGCGCAATGGGGTGCTGCGGCACGCGCAGGCCGATGGTGCGGCGCTTGGGGTGCAGCAACAGGCGCGGCACTTCGCGGGTCGCGCCGAGGATGAACGTGTACGGGCCGGGGGTGTGGGCTTTCAACAGCCGGAACGCAGCGGTGTCCACCTTGGCGAACAGCCCCAGTTGCGACAGGTCGCAGCACATCAGGGTGAAATTGTGCTTGTCGTCCAGATTACGCAGACGTCGAATGCGGTCCAGCGCGCCTTTGTCGCCCATCTGGCAACCCAGCGCGTAGGACGAATCGGTCGGATACACCACCAGCCCGCCGGCCCGAATGATTTCCACGGCCTGTTTGATCAGGCGCGGTTGCGGGTTTTCCGGGTGGACCTGGAAAAATTGACTCACGGTATCTTCCTGTTCAGACGGCAGTAGGCTGGTCATATTTGAATCGTCCCCATAGTGGCGGCAGATCCTCCGGCAACGGGCGGTAGACGCCTATCTCGGACCAGGCGCCAGGCGCATGAAAATCACTGCCGGCGCTGACCAGCAGACCGAATTCACGGGCCAGAATGGCCAGGCTGCCCACCTGTTCGGCGGGTTGCAGGCCGTTGACCACTTCTATCGCATGACCGCCCGCCTGGATGAAATCGGCGACCAGTTTGCGACGCTTGCTGCGGGTAAAGTCGTAATGCCACGGGTGCGCCAGACTGACCCACGCGCCCGCTGCGCGCAACGTCGTGACGGTGTCTTCGAGGGTGGGCCAGTGCTGTTTGACGTCGCCCAGCTTGCCAGCGCCCAGCCATTTGCGGAACGCTTCGGCGCGATCCTTCACGAAACCTTCATTGACCAGAAAGTCGGCAAAATGCGGACGGGCCGGTGCATTGCCGCTGTCACCCAGTGCTTGCTGCACCGCACGGGCGCCTTCCAGCGCGCCGGGCATACCTTTCATCGCCAATTTGCGACTGATTTCTTCAGCGCGCAACCAGCGGCCAGTGTGCAATTGCTCAATAGCGTCGAGCAAAGGCCGGGCATCGACATTAAAGCCGTACCCGAGAATATGGATGGTGGCACCGCCCCAGGTGCAGGACAGCTCGATGCCGTTGATCAACTGCATATCGAGTGCACGCGCCGCCGTGCGGGCTTCTTCGAGGCCTTCGATGGTGTCGTGATCGGTCAGCGCGAGCACCCGGACGCCGTTCTCATGGGCACGGGCGACGAGTGCCGCAGGCGCTAGGGCGCCGTCGGAAGCGGTACTGTGGCAGTGCAGGTCGACATTCATAGGGGCACTTTCGCAGTCATTGATGTTTGTTATTATGCCGCCACATCCAGCTTCTGGCTCTTACTGTGAAACAATTCATCGATTTCATCCCGCTTATCCTGTTTTTCATCGTCTACAAAATCAGTCCCCAAGCCGTCGACATCCTGGGCCACAGCATCATGGTCGGCGGGATTTTCAGCGCCACCGCCGTGCTGATCGCCAGCTCCATCGTCGTCTACGGCATCCTCTACATCCAGCAAGGCAAGCTTGAGAAGAGCCAATGGTTGACCCTCGCCGGGTGCCTGGTGTTCGGCAGCCTGACCCTCGCCTTCCACAGCGAAACCTTCCTTAAATGGAAGGCCCCGGTGGTCAACTGGATCTTTGCGCTGGTCTTCGCGGGCAGCCACTTCATCGGTGACCGTTTGCTGATCCAGCGGATCATGGGACACGCGCTGACCTTGCCTCAGTCAGTCTGGACCAAACTGAACATCGCGTGGATCGTGTTCTTTCTGTTCTGCGGTGCAGCGAACTTGTACGTCGCGTTCACATACCAGGATTTCTGGGTCGACTTCAAAGTCTTCGGCAGCCTGGGCATGACCCTGCTGTTCCTGATCGGCCAGGGCATCTACCTGGCCCGTCATCTTCACGATGCAGACCCATCGACCCAACCCTCCACAAAAAAGACAGAGGACTGACATGCTCTACGCCATCGTCGCAACGGACGTCGCCAACTCGCTGGAAAAACGCCTCGAAGCGCGCCCTGCGCATCTGGAGCGCCTGACCGCGCTGAAAAACGAAGGCCGCATCGTGCTGGCAGGGCCGCTGCCTGCGGTCGACAGCAACGATCCCGGCGCTGCGGGTTTCACCGGTAGCCTGATCGTCGCCGAATTCGCCTCCCTCAGTGCCGCCCAAGCCTGGGCCGATGCCGATCCGTACATCAAGGCGGGTGTTTACGACCACGTCGTGGTCAAGCCGTTCAAGCAAGTCCTGCCTTAACCTCGCTTTACGACCGGGCCGCTCTCGGATGCCCGGTCGCGTTCATACACCCTTCGGCCAGAATCAAATGCCCGAGCCAGCCGACCATTCGGCAGATGCACATACCTCGCCACCCGCCTTCCACCTTCACTCCTATTGCTCATTATTCGCATCCCGATGCCGATAGCCTGCCAAACGCCCAATAAAACCGGCGCAGTCATCAGGTGCCGCCCGAACAATCAGGAGTTCAGATGCGTCCACGTCAATGGTGTGTACTGGCGGTCGCGCTGACCGTTTCAGCGATCAGCGTCGAAATTCGCGCCGACGATACGAGCGATACCGTCACCCATGCATTGCCTTTGCCCAGCACAGCGAGTCAGCTGACCGACCTGCGTCAGCGTCTGGCCGACAGCGAAAAACAACGGGAAGCGTTGACCCTTCAATTGCAGAATGCCGACACTGAACGTGAAAGTATTCTGGTCGGACGTCTGCGTCAGGAGAACCAAAGGCTTAAACTGCAGCTCAAAGAAGCGCAGTCGGTCATGCCTGCGCGCGTACTGACCGAGCAACAACAATGGTTCGTCACAGGGGGCGGCGTTGCAATGATCGCCCTGCTGTGCGGTATCTTTGCCAGCGGCTGGCGTAGACAGCGTCGGCAATGGCTAAATTGAGTGAGTCATGAGCGAGCTGTTACTTATTGATGATGACCAGGAGCTGTGTGAGCTCCTGAGCAGTTGGTTGAGCCAGGAAGGCTTCGTGGTGCACGCGTGCCACGATGGCCAGAGCGCCCGCAAGGCGCTCGCCGAATCTTCCCCTGCCGCCGTGGTGCTGGACGTGATGCTGCCCGATGGCAGCGGTCTGGAGTTGCTTAAGCAATTGCGCACCGATCACCCCGACCTTCCTGTGCTGATGCTCTCGGCCCGCGGCGAGCCGCTGGACCGCATCCTCGGTCTGGAACTCGGTGCCGACGATTACCTGGCCAAGCCCTGCGATCCCCGTGAGCTCACCGCCCGCCTGCGCGCCGTGTTGCGCCGCAGTCACCCGACGGCGGTGTCTAGCCAGATCGAGCTGGGCGACCTGTGCTTCAGCCCGGCCCGGGGCGTGGTCACCATCGACGACCAGGAATTCACCCTGACCGTGTCCGAAGCGCGCCTGCTCGAAGCGCTGCTCGGCCAACCGGGCGAGCCGCTGGAGAAACAGGAACTCGCGCAACTGGCCCTGGGCCGCAAGTTGACCCTCTACGACCGCAGCCTGGACATGCACGTCAGCAACCTGCGCAAAAAGATCGGGCCCCATGCCGACGGCAGACCGCGAATCGTGGCGTTGCGCAGCCGCGGTTATTACTACGCTCCCTGACGGGAGAGCTGCGAGTTTTAGGCTGCAAGCTGCAAGCAAGAGCCGTGCGCGGACAGCTTGAGGCTTGCAGCTCGCAACTTGAAGCTGGCGGCGCCCACCCAATCATGACTTTACGTCAACAGCTCGGCGCGCCGCCTTTACCGAAGCTTTACGCACGCCTGACCTCGCTTGACCTTGATCTCCCTAAACTGGCCACAACCGGCACAGAGCCGGATTCGAGACAAGGAGATACACCATGCGTAAGACTCTGATGGCTTTGATGTTCGCCGCTGCCCTGCCTGCCGTTGCGATGGCTGCTGCGCCTACCGACGGCGGTCACATGGGTGGCCCTGGCGGTCCAGGCTTTGACGGTCCTGGCATGCACCACCACAAAGGCCCGTTCGACAAACTGAACCTGACCCCGGAACAGCGTCAGCAAGTCGGCAAACTGATGGGCGATCAATGGCACAGCCGTTCCGACATCACCCACAAGTACCTGGCCAAGCTGTCGCCCGCCGACCAGAAAGCGATGAAGGATGAGATCGCGGCCAAACAGGCAAAAACCCAGGCCGACGTTCGCGCCCTGCTGACCCCGGACCAGCAAAAGACGTTTGACCAAATGCAGAAAGATCGCGAACAACGTCGCGCTGATCGCGCCGAGTTCGAAGCCTGGAAAGCGCAAAAGGCGCAGAAGACGCAGTAACCCGCACCGCGGCGCTGCTTTACACTCCCCAACCCGACACGCTCTCCCCGGCGTGTCGGGCTGTTTTCATTGCGGGATCGGACCGAGGGCTACACGTGCGTTCATTATTCTGGCGAATCCTGGCGAGCTTCTGGCTCGCGATCGCGTTGGTGGCGGGTCTGTCGATCCTGCTGGGGCACATGCTCAATCAGGACGCCTGGATTCTCAGCCGCCACCCCGGCCTGCACAACCTGCCGGAGAAATGGACGACGCTGTACGAAGACCAGGGCGAAGGCCCGGCGCAGGACTTTCTGCAAAACCTCAAGCGCAAGTACCACATCGACGTTCAGGTGCTGAACGACAGTGGCGAAGCGGTAATCCCCGGCACCTTCCCTCCCCGCGCAGCGGCCTTCGAAGCCCGTCAGAAGGACGATCCACGGCAATTGCCATGGCGCCGCCTGACCGCTGAATACACCAGCCCGAAAACCAGCGAAACCTACCTGCTGATCTACCGTATCCCGCATCCCGAACTGGACGCGTGGCATCGAGGCAGCCTGATCTGGCCGCTCAGTGCGCTGGGTATCGCGTTGGTGGTGCTGACCCTGTTCAGCCTGTTCGTCACCCTGTCGATCACCCGCCCCTTGAGCCGTTTGCGCGGTGCCGTGCATGACTTGGGACAGACGACGTACCAACAGAACAGCCTCGCGCAACTGGCCAACCGTCGCGATGAATTCGGCGTACTGGCCCACGATTTCAACCGCATGGGCGCACGCCTGCAAAGCCTGATCAGCAGCCAGCGTCAGTTGCTGCGTGACGTTTCCCACGAACTGCGCTCCCCGCTCGCACGCCTTCGCATCGCCTTGGCCCTGGCCGAGCGCGCCGGACCGGATGAACGGGAAAAGCTATGGCCACGATTGACCCGCGAATGCGATCGGCTGGAAGAATTGATCAGCGAGATTCTGGCGCTGGCACGACTGGACGCTGACATGGGTAACGCTGCGCCGATCGATCTGCCGGGGCTGTTGCATCACCTGAAAGCCGAAACCGAGCTGGGCGGCACCGAGCAAGTGGTGACGGTGGAATCGCAACCGGGGGCGCAGTTGCAAGGCTGGCCCAACGTGCTGGAACGGGCGCTGGATAACCTTTTGCGCAACGCCCTGCGCTTCAACCCGGCGGGACAGCCCATCGAGCTGAGCGCACGGACCTCCGAAGAAGGGTTGCGTATCAGCGTGCGCGACCACGGGCCAGGGGTGAGTGCCGAGCACCTGTCGCAGTTGGGCGAGCCCTTCTACCGGGCGCCGAACCAGACTGCGCCGGGCTATGGCCTGGGCCTGGCCATCGCCAAACGCGCTGCGGAAAAGCATGGCGGGGTTCTGGTGTTCGAGAATCACCCGCAGGGCGGGTTTGTGGCGAGCATTGTGGTGCCAAAAGAGCTGGCAGTCTGACCTCTGTCTCTGTAGCAAGGCTTGCCGGCTGTCGCGATTTCAAGAACTGCCCTTCCCCCCTGAACTGCCCCCCCAAGGGTTGGATTGGTCTCCAACTTTTTTGGGGGGCAGTTCACCCTGTGGGAGCGAATTCATTCGCGATGCGGTGGTACAGCCGACGAAGATGTATCGGATGCCCAGACCTCTCGCGAATGAATTCGCTCCCACAGAAACGCATCCCGTCTGCTACGACCTCAACATTAGCTCTGCCACGACGTGACAAACTCCGCCACGTCCGGCTTGGCTGCTTCCCGTGGCGGATTCAGCGGGGTGCCGAGGTACAGAAACGCGACCACCTCTTCATCCGCTGCCAGACCCAATCCTTTCGCCACGTGCGCCGAATACGAGAGCTCGCCCGTGCGCCAGACCGCGCCCACACCCAACGCATACGCTGCCAGCAGCACGCCGTGGGCCGCGCAGCCTGCAGTGATCACCTGTTCTTTCTTGGGCACCTTGTAGTGATCGGTCAGCCTGGCGATCACCACGACCACCAGTGGCGCACGCAATGGGCCGAGACGCGCTTTGTCCAGCGCCTTTTCATCCGCCTCGCCATCGCTTTCAAGCAGCGACTGAGCCAGCAGCTCGCCCATGCGATTGCGTGCGTCACCTTCCACGGTCAGAAAACGATAGGGGCGCAAGCCGCCATGGTCAGGTGCCCGCAGGGCCGCGCCGAAGAGAATCTCGCGCTGTGCAGCGTCCGGGGCTGGCTCGACCAGCCGGGGAACAGACACGCGATTGAGCAATACGTCGAGCGCTTCCATTGAGTCGTCTCCTGAAAATTGATGGGGCATTGTAGTGCCGCAAACACGTTCTTGAACTTCAATAACGAATGACAGTAGCAATTACTTACACGACACTCGGAAAAGCCCTCGGTTTACACGATTCGACTGCCGGGTAGAATGTGCGGCCTCCTCCTTCACAGATCAGAGCGACTGCATGGCGTTGCCGACCCTCCGCATCATCGGCTTCATTATCGGCATCTTCCTCATCACCCTGGCCATCGCCATGGTCGTGCCCATGGTGACGCTGGTGATCTTCGACCGAACCCGCGACATGCCCTCGTTTCTCTGGTCAAGCATGATCACCTTTATCGCCGGGTTGGCGCTCGTGGGCCAGGGGCGGCCCGAACACGTGCACTTGCGTCCACGGGACATGTACCTGCTCACCGTCAGCAGTTGGGTGGTTGTCTGCATATTTGCGGCGCTGCCGTTTCTGTTGACCCAGCACATCAGCTACACCGATTCGTTTTTTGAGAGCATGTCCGGCATCACGGCCACCGGCTCTACGGTGCTGAGCGGGCTGGACACCATGTCGCCGGGAATTCTGATCTGGCGCTCGCTGCTGCACTGGCTCGGGGGCATCGGCTTCATCGGGATGGCGGTGGCGATTCTGCCCTTGCTGCGCATCGGTGGCATGCGGCTGTTTCAGACCGAGTCGTCGGACCGTTCCGAAAAAGTCATGCCGCGCTCGCACATGGTCGCCAAGTTCATCGTGCTGGTGTACGTCGGCTTCACCGTAATCGGCAGCCTCGCGTTCTGGTGGGCGGGCATGAGCCTGTTCGACGCGATCAACCATTCGATGTCGGCGATTTCCACAGGCGGTTTTTCCACCTCCGACCTGTCCCTCGCCAAATGGCCACAACCCTCCGTGCACTGGGTGGCGATCGTGATGATGATCCTCGGCAGCCTGCCCTTCACCCTGTACGTCGCGACGTTGCGCGGGCACCGCAAGGCGTTGATCAAGGATGAGCAAGTACGAGGTTTCATCGGTCTGCTGCTGGTGACCTGGCTGGTGATGACGCTCTGGTATTGGGCCACCACCGACCTGCCGTGGTACGACGCCCTGCGCCATGTGGCGTTGAACGTCACGTCGGTGATCACCACCACGGGTTTCGCGCTGGGCGACTACAGCCTGTGGGGCAATTTTTCGCTGATGTTTTTCTTCTACATCGGCTTCATCGGCGGCTGCTCGGGCTCGACAGCGGGTGGCGTGAAGGTGTTCCGGTTTCAGGTCGCCTACATCCTGCTCAAGGCCAACCTCAATCAACTGATTCATCCTCGGGCGGTGATCAAGCAAAAGTACAACGGCCATCGCCTGGACGAAGAAATCGTGCGGTCGATCCTGACATTCTCGTTTTTCTTTACGTTCACCATCTGCCTGATCGCATTGCTGCTGTCGTTGCTGGGGCTGGACTGGATGACCGCGTTGACGGGCGCGGCGAGTACCGTGTCGGGCGTGGGTCCGGGGCTGGGCGAAACCATCGGCCCGGCGGGCAACTTCGCGACCCTGCCGGATGCGGCGAAATGGATCTTGTCGTTGGGGATGCTGCTGGGGCGGCTGGAAATCATCACTGTGCTGGTGCTGTGCGTTCCGGCGTTTTGGCGGCATTGAAGCCTCGATTGGCCCCTGCAGGAGTGAGCTTGCTCGCGATTGCTTCCGCCCGCTCACGGCATCTGTGACTGACGCACCGCGATCGCGAGCAAGCTCACTCCTACAAAACATCGGCCGTCAGGCGATGGACTTCCTGATCCGATACTCCCCCGGCGTTTCATCGAACCAACGCCGGAACGCCCGGAAGAAGTTGCTCGGATCGGCAAACCCCAGCAGATACGCGATCTCCAGCAGGGTCATCTGCGGTTGAGCCAGATACTGCTCGGACAACTCTCGACGGGTGTCATCCAGCAGGGTCTGAAAACTGGTGCCCTCTTCCTGCAAACGCCGTTGTAACGTGCGCTGGGACAGATGCAGGCTTTGCGCCACGGCCTCGCGTTTCGGCTCGCCTTGCGGCAGCAGCCGGCACAGCACTTGCCGCGCCTGATGGGTGACACGGTTGCTGGCGAAGCGGGCCAGAAACTCCCCGGCAAAGCGATCGTGCAGCTTGGCCATGGCCTCGTCGGCGGTGGGCAGTGGCGCTTCCATGTCCGCCCTCTCGAACACCAGCGCATCGTACGGCGCGTTGAAGGTCAGGGGCGCGTGGAAGAATTTCTTGTAGGGCTCGACGTTTTTCGGCTGGTCGCCCTGGATCAGCACTTGGCGGGGGTGCAGCGGACGTCCGGTCAACCACCCACAAAACGCGAGGGCAAAGGCCAGTGAGGCCTCGGCACTTTGCCGCGTTGGCGGCAGCAGGTCGCCATGCACCGTCAAAATCAGCGCGTAGCCTTCCGGCAGGAGTTTGAAACTCAGGTCGGCGCTGTCGGCAATGATGCGCTGATACTTCACCAGCCGCTCGAACCCCTCTTTCAGGGTGCGACTCGACATCAAGGCATAACCGGCGACGCTGAAGGACGCAGGCCGCACCACTCGGGCCATGTTCAGGCCCACCGCAGGATTGCCAGACAGCTCGACGGCCCGTGTCCAGAGCCGGGTCATGGAATCCTGTGGGAAACGAGCGTCCGGGTTTTCGAGATCGGCGTACACCAACCCCAGTTCAATGAACAAAGCGCGACAGTCCAGACCGTCCATTTCGAGCGACTTGACGATCCCCATCGCCCAGCTTGAAGAAGTCGTTTTTTCCATGGCTGCACTTCTACTTCCAGACCAGCCGCCCCCTGCGACTGATAGCGGAAGGATACTACGTTGGCACCCATTGTCACTGACTGTCCGGAGTGCTGGTCTAGACTGAGCGCATTAAATCGACAAGAGAAGACCGCAGTGGATAACGTCAAGACGTTTGAGGGGTTCGCCGACTTTTACCCGTATTACCTGCAAGAGCACAGGGACAGCACGTGCCGCCGTCTGCACTTCATCGGCACGACGCTGGTGCTGCTGATTCTGGCGACCGCCCTGTTGAGCGCCAGTTGGCTGCTGCTGTGGGTGCTGCCGTTGGCGGGTTACACCTTTGCCTGGGTCGGTCATTTCTTTTTCGAGAAGAATCGCCCGGCCACGTTCAAGCATCCGTTCTACAGCTTGCTGGGCGATTTCGTGATGTACAAAGACATGCTGATCGGCAGGGTGCCGTTTTAAGCACCGAGCGCCCCTTAAACGGTTTCGGCCGCCGGCTGGGCGTCCAGGCTTTTGGCCTTGACGTGCGCGTCGGCCAGGCGGAACAGCTCGATGGTGCCGTCCCAGTGCTCGATCAGCGCCGTGCAGGATTCAACCCAGTCGCCGCAGTTGAGGTATTCCACCCCGCCCACCTGACGGATTTCCGCGTGGTGGATGTGGCCGCACACCACCCCGTCCAACCCGCGCTTTACGCACTCGTGGGCGATGGCTTCTTCGAAGTCGCTGATGAAGTTCACGGCCGTCTTGACCTTGTGCTTCAGGTACGCCGACAACGACCAATAGCCTTTGCCGTACTTGGCTCGCCAGTGGTTGAGCCAGCGGTTGAGGGTCAGCGTGAATTCGTAGGCGGAGTCGCCGAGAAATGCCAGCCAGCGGTGATAGCGAGTGATGACGTCGAACTGGTCGCCGTGGATCACCAGCAGACGACGGCCATCGGCGGTGACGTGTTCGGCCTCGTCCACCAACTGGATATTGCCGAGGATCAGCTTCGAGTAACGGCGCAGGAATTCATCGTGGTTGCCGGTGACGTAGATTACCTCGGTGCCGCGCTTGCTCATGGTCAGCAGGCGGCGGATAACGTTGGTATGCGCCTGAGGCCAATACATGCCGCCGCGCAGTTTCCAGCCGTCGATAATATCGCCGACCAGATAAATCCTGTCGGCCTGATACTGTTTGAGGAACGCGGACAGGTGTTCGGCCTGACAATCCCGGGTTCCCAGGTGTACATCAGAAATCCACAAGGTCCGGACACGCTGCTTACGACTGGGTTTCACGTTCTCGGCAATGCTCATGGATAGCCTCCACTCGGGTTTTCACAAGGGTGGACCGAGTGGGTGAAATGAACATGACGAGCAGATTGAAATTTGATGACAGCGGCTACAGTGCCGCGCTCCGGGCACGCCGCAAGACACCTGTAGGAGCGAATTCATTCGCGAATCGGTTTTCCAAACGACGCATCTCCATCGGATGTAACGGCCTCTCGCGAATGAATTCGCTCCCACAAAGACCCCATCCGACCGACGTTACGGCCTTGCCTGCACGGTCACGTCAACACGTAATCCACCGGTTCCAGCATCGGCGGCAGGGGCGTCACGCCCAAGGCATCGAGGACATCGCGCTCGACGACCCGAACCAGCGCGTCCAGCGGCAGGTCGTTTTCGTCGTAGCCGAACGGGTCTTCCAGTTCGTTGCCGATGGCGTCCAGGCCGAAGAAGGTGTAGCTGACGATGGCCATGAACAGCGGGGTCATCCAGCCCAACGGCTCGGCCATGGCGAAGGGCAGCAGAATGCAGAACAGGTAAATCGTACGGTGCAGCAGCAAGGTGTACGGAAACGGCAGCGGCGTGGTCTTGATGCGGTCGCAGGTAGCGATGACGCGACTGAGCACGCTCAGGTGATTGGCCAGCAAGGTGTAGCGCCACTCGTTGATCTCACCGTTTTCACTGGCGTCCGAGCATTGCCGGCCGACCTCGCGCAGGATGCGGTCGCAATAATTTGCGCTGTCCACCGACGGCGGGCGGCTCAGCCAGTGTTGCGTGACCTTCTCGACATCCTGACGGCGCAACGTCGCACAGAGGGCGTGGGCAAAGCCGCACAGGTCTCGCAGGATGCTGCCCCGTAGCGCGTCGTCCTTGAGCACTTGGGTTTCCCGAATGATGGAGCGGGTTTCGGTGATCACGTCTCCCCACGCCTTGCGCGCCTCGTACCAGCGGTCGTAGCAGGCATTGTTGCGAAAGCTCATGAAGATCGACAGCGACAGGCCGAGCAAGGTGAACGGCGTGGCGCTGACTTTCGCAAAATAGTCCGGGTGCAGGCTCTCGATCAGCACGATGGCGGCCGCCAGCAACGTCACCAGCGCCGCTCGGGAGGCAATGCGCCGGGCAATCGAACCTTTGAGCGTCAGAAGAACGCTCCGCAGATTGGGATGCGGTCGAACAATCATGGATCAATCCGGGGGTGGCGTGGCACTGCGGTCATTGTGTCCAAGGTCGCGATCCGGGTCGATCCGGTCGCGAACACGCTGCTTCAGTACCTTGGCTTCGGGAAAACCGCCGTCAGTCTTGCGCTCCCAAATCTGCACATCATCGCAAGTGATGCGAAACACTCCTCCCGTTCCCGGTACCAGCGAGACCTTGCCCAGATCGTCGCCGAAGGTGCTCAGCAGCTCCTGCGCCAGCCACGCCGCACGCAACAGCCATTGGCATTGCGTGCAATAGGTGATGGTGATTTCAGCCTTGTCGCCCATGAATCAGCCCAGCCCCGCTAACAAATCGCGGGCTGTCTGTTGCGGACCGTCATCGGACTCGGCGATGACCTCTTCCAGCAGGCGCCGCGCTTCGTCGATGCTGCCCTCGTCGATCAACACCTGAGCTTCGTTGATCTTGCTCAGCGGCGCTTCTTCCTCGATGTCCATCAGATCGAACTCGGTGTCGTCGGTCATGAAACTGTCGAGAAAGGCGTCGTCCATCAAATCGCTGTTGCTCTGCGCCACCGATTCGGGCTCGGATTCGGTCTCGAAGTGCAGCTCCATGTCAGGCGACCCATCCTCTTCGGCAAAGTCGCTGAGGAACTGCTCCTCCGGCATTTCGAAGACTTCCGGCAGCTGCTTGAGGTCCGAGGCGAACAAGGGGTCCAACTCGGGCTCGGCATCCGGCACAGGTTTGCGCGGGGCCGGGGCGCTGTCGAAGGGATCGACCAGGTCCCAATCGGCGTCCATGGACAAGTCGTCCAGGTTGAGCTGGAAGTCGTCGACCGGTTCGGGATTGAGCGCTGCAGCCGCATTTTCGTCCAACTGCGCAGGCGCTTTTTCAAGATTGACTGCGGCAGCGGCAGCCGCTGCGACCACCGCCGCCCCCGCCACGGCCGGTACGACCGATGAGGTTTTCTCGACCGAGACAGGCGCCACGGCCGGTTTGAGTTTCGGATAACGGGCGCGAATTTCCTGCAACTTCTGAGGCTCGATGCCCTGGTTCAACAAGATCTTTTCTTCTTCGTCGAACCCGGCCAGGTCGCCTTGCTCGCCAAGCAACTCCAGGATGCGCAGGCGCACGTCGGTGCGTTGCGGCTGCCGATCAAGGGCTTCGCGGAGAATGGCCTGAGCCTCGGCAAAACGGCCATAGGCGATGTAAATGCTGGCGCCGTCGAGGGCATCCGTCGCCGCACCGGCCAGCCGCTGGCCGCCCGACGCAGCCGTGGTGGTGGCCGTTGTGGCCGCTGGACGTGGCGTGACCGCAGGCACTTCAAACACCGGGGTGACGGTGCCCTGTGCAGGTTTGATGATCGGTTCGACAGGCTCAGGCCCTGCTCCCGGCTGAGCCCCTGACTCGACCAGCCGATTCTTGAGCCGATTGCGGCGCACCGACCAACCCAGCGCCAACAACAGCACCAGCAGCAACAGGCCAGCCAGAATCGTCGTCCACGGCAGCTCATCGTCCTCGACCACCGGCGCGGGAGCGGGCGCCGGGGCTGGAGCGGGTGTCGCCGCCGGTTCGGTTTTCTGCACCGGCGCAGTGGCAACGGGCGCAGGCGGTGGCACGGGTCTGGCCGCCAGCGCCTTCATTTCGGCCAGTTGGGTCTGCAATTCAATGATCTGTTTGTTTTTTGCCGCGTCGTCTTCCGAGACCTGCGCAACCTGGGTTTTCAGGTCCTCGACCGTCTTGGCCAGTTGCTGGTTTTCCATGGCGGTGGCGGTCAACTGCTCGCCTGCGCTCTGCTTCACGGCGGGTGCGTTTGGCGCGGACACCGAAACGGAGGTTGGCGCGTTCGCCGCCGGAGCTGCGGCAGTCGCTGTACCTGCTGGCGCAGCTACCTTGGGTTCGGCGGCGTTGTCGGGGAGCAGCAGGCTCTGGCCGACTTTCAACTGGCTGCGGGTGCCTTGAGGGAACGCCTGGGGATTGAGCGCTTGAAGCGCAACGATCAGCTCGGCACTGGACGCTTTGCTGCCCGGCGCCTGAATCTGCCGCGCGATACCGGCCAGGGTGTCACCGGACACCACGGTGTAATGCTTGCCCTGCACCGCTTTCGGCGGGGCAACGGGCAGGCGCGACGCATCCGTTTTAGCAGCCGTCGCAGGCGAGTTGGTACGGCTGCGCGTGGCAGCCAGGCCAGCGGGAGAGTTCGGAGGGTCCAGCAGCACGGTGTATTCGTGGAACTGATCGCCGTTGGGGCGTGACAGGCGCACGACGAAATCCAGATAGGGCTCGGTGACAGCCTTGCGTGACTCCACATGGACAATGGCACGATTGCCTCGGATCACCGGGGTGAAATGCAGGTCATTGAGGAAGAACACCCGCTCCACGCCCGCCTTGGCGAACGCTTCGGTCGAGGCCAGGGTGACCACGATTTCTTCAGGGCTCAGGCCACCCGCCTCGATCAGCTCAATGTCCGCGTTAAAGGGCTGACCCTGCGCGGAATGCAGCGTGATATCGCCCAGGCCCAATGCAGCGGCCGTGGCGCTGTGCAGCATGGTCGCAGAGGCGATTGCCAGCGTCAGCAACCCCGTGCGAAGACCCGACTGAACGCGAAATGATCCGTAACTCCCGCGCCGACTACCGGCCTGAAAACTCTTCAGCATGCGAACCCTTATGAGGCAGGCTTCCCTGCAAATTTCGTTGTGCGGACACCATGTCCGGGCAGAATCAGTATGGGTGCAAATAGAACAGGATGTTTCGACAGGTTCAATGTATTTGTCGCTGGCGCAGGGCCATATCGTCAGGATTTTTCCAGATTGGCCAGAATTGTCGAGTGCACACGCATGCAGACCCGCAAATCTTCCTCGTCGATGCCCTCGAACAGCTCATGGCGCAGTGCAGTGGCAATGGTCTCGATTTTTTCGATCAACGGCCGGGCGGTGTCGCTCAACAGGATTTTCTTCGCGCGGCGGTCTTCGACGACGGCCTGACGCTTGACCAGGCCCTGGCTTTCCAGGCTGTCGAGCAAACGCGCCAGTGTCGGCCCTTCCACACCCACACTCTGTGCCAGCTCGCGCTGGGTAGGCGCCGCGTCCTTGAAACGCGCCAAATGCAGCAGCACCAGCCAGCGGGCCTGGGACAACCCGAGATCGGCCAGGCGACGATCCAGCTCCGCACGCCAGCCACGGGACAGATTGGCCAGTTGCATGCCAAAGCGGTGTTCTTCTGTTAACGGCATAGGTAACTCGATGGTTAAAGATGATTCCTAATTAATAGGCAGCTAACCATGGAGCATGGGACGAGGCAAGAGGCCGAATGTGGCGTTTCGTCGCAGAGGGCGTGTTTGGATAAGTCAGGTGCGCCACACATCATGTGGGAGACGCCGGAGGGACGACGGCAGCGAAAGCGGTGAATCAGTTTCAATGATGCTCCCTGACACGACGCCTTCGCTGCCGTCGTAACCTCCGGCGTCTCCCACGGGTTCAGCGTCGCACCGTATGCTGCTACAGGGTGGGGGCAAAATCGGCGTCAGACCTCGAATTCCGACTGCAACGCCGCGCGCACGCAGTACAGCACGCCTTCCGGCACCCGTCCTGTGAACAGTTCGGCGATGGCGGCCACGGGGGGCAGTTCGCCTTCGCCGTCGAGGAAGGCGTCCTGGATTTCGGTAAGCAGGTCTTCTGGCAGGTCCAGTGCCTGTTCCAGCGACAATTGCTGCTTGCCGATCGCTTCGGCCAGCATCGTGTAGACGTTTTTTTCCGAGCATTGCAGTTGGCCGGCGATCTGCATCGGCGTCATGCCCGCGCGGGCGAGGCTGATCAGCTCGTGACGCAGGTCGGTGACCACCCGTGGCGCCGGGGCCGCGCCGCCCAGCACTTCGAGGAACGCCTCGCCATAACGCTCCAGCTTGCGCGCACCCACGCCGCTGACCCGCGCCATCTCGGCCATGGTGCCGGGCTGGCTGCGGAGCATTTCCAGCAGGGTCGAGTCCGGGAAGATGACGTAGGGCGGCACGCCATGTTCTTCCGCCAGCTTGCGGCGCAGCGCCCGCAGGGCTTCCCACTGCTCGCGCTCTTCGCCACGCACCAATTGGCTCGCCGGGCTGCCGGACGCTTTCGCGGTGGTCTGGGGTTTGAGGTCGCGGCGCAACTCCAACGTGACTTCGCCGCGCAGCAGCGGGCGGCAGGTGTCGCTCAGGCGCAGGCCGCCATAGCCTTCAAGGTCGGTGTCCGCGAGACCACGGGCCACCAGTTGACGGAACAGCGTGCGCCATTCGTTCTCACTGCGGCCCTTTCCGACGCCAAACACGGCCAGCTTCTGATGCCCGAAGCTCTGGACCTTTTCGTTGTCCTTGCCCAGCAACACATCCACCAAATGACCGACGCCGTAACGCTGGCCCGTCCGATAGATCGCCGACAGTGCCTGACGGGCGGGTTCTGTGGCGTCCCAGGTCTGCACGTCGTCGACGCAGTTGTCGCAGTGGCCGCAGGGGTTGGGCATGTCTTCGTCGAAATAGGCCAGCAGGGCCTGACGCCGACAGCGGGTTTCTTCACACAGCGACAACATGGCATCGAGCTTGTGTTGCTCCACGCGCTTGTGGCGCTCGTCACCCTCGGAGTTCTGCAGCATCTGCTTGAGCATCACCACGTCTTGCAGACCGTAGGCCATCCACGCGTCGGCGGGCAGACCGTCGCGCCCTGCCCGACCGGTTTCCTGATAGTAGGCTTCCAGCGATTTGGGCAGGTCCATGTGCGCCACGAACCGGACGTTGGGCTTGTCGATGCCCATGCCGAACGCGATGGTCGCGACCATGATCAGGCCTTCTTCATTAAGGAAGCGGCGCTGATTGTTAGAGCGGGTCTCGATGGGCAGACCGGCGTGGTACGGCAACGCCGGATAGCCGTTGTCGCTCAGAAACGCGGCGGTTTCCTCGACTTTCTTGCGCGACAGGCAATAGACGATCCCGGCATCGCTGCGACGCTCGGACAGGAACGCCAGCAGCTGTTTGCGCGGCTGTTCCTTGGGCACGATGCGGTAAAAAATGTTGGGACGGTCGAAGCTCGACAGGAAACGCTCGGCGTTCTGCAGGTGCAGGCGGGTGACGATTTCTTCGCGGGTGCGCTTGTCGGCGGTGGCGGTCAGGGCGATGCGCGGCACGTCCGGAAACAGCTCGGCCAGTTGCCCCAGTTGCAGGTATTCCGGGCGAAAATCATGACCCCATTGCGACACGCAGTGGGCCTCGTCGATGGCGAACAGGGCGATCTTGAGGTTTTGCAGAAACGCCAGCATGCGCGGCTGCACCAGACGTTCTGGCGCCAGATACAGCATTTTGACTTCGCCCAGCCGGATGCGGTTGGCCAGGTCCCGCTGCTGTTCCGCGCTGAGCGTGGAATTCAGCGCCGCCGCCGAGACCCCGAGCTCTTCGAGGGTCGCCACCTGATCGTCCATCAACGCAATCAGCGGCGACACCACCACCGCCAGGCCATCGCGCAACAGGCCGGGCACCTGAAAGCACAGGGACTTGCCGCCGCCGGTGGGCATCAACACCAATGCATCACCGCCACTGGCCACGCGCTCGATAATGGCACCCTGGCGACCACGGAAGCTGTCGTAGCCGAAGATGTCTTTAAGTACGCGTTGAGCCTGGTCGAGCATAAATACCCCGGATGGTGCCACCACAGCGGGTGAAACATCGCTGTTGAAATCGCAAAGCGCCGCAGTATACCGGAGCGCCCCAAGAGATAGGACAGCGGTGACACGAGCGGTCGAAATTATCAAAAAGCCGATTCCACGCGGGCTGTGTAAAACGTCGCGAGCGAAGGCAAGACAAGGCAAAAACAGGCAGGAAAGCGGAGTCTAGGGTTTTCTAAATGAGCATTTCCTGCCTGTTTTTAACGCAGTATTGCCGAGCGCAGCAGTTTTACGCAGTCCGCGAAGGCCTCGGCGCTGGCATCTACAAGCCCCAGAGCCTAGAATTCAGCATCGTTTATTTCCAAGGTAGTCCGTCCATGTCCTTCGCTGAGCAATTACACCGCCTGCAAGCCTTCCTCGATGCCGATGAGCTGCATGACGAAGCGCTGGACTATGTAGCCGCCCACGGCTACCTGACCGCGCTCTCGATCTGTGCTGAAACCGTGCCTGACCGGGAGTGGATCGACGCGCTGTTCGCCGAGCCGCCGCACTACGCGGACAAGGCTCAGCACGAGGAAATCGAATCGACGCTGATCCTGCTCAAGGCGCACATCGCCCGTCAGCTGGCGTCGGATGAAGAATTCGAACTGCCCTGCGATCTGGACCTGGGCGATGACCCGGACGACTCCGAACTGCGTGGCTGGTGCATCGGTTTCATGGAAGGTGTCTTCCTGCGTGAATCGGCGTGGTTCGAGAACGACGAGGAAGAAGTCAGCGAGATGCTGTTGCCGATCATGGTCGGTTCGGGTCTGTTCGACGAGCAGGCCGAGTTCGCCGACATCGCGGCGGATGCGAACCTGATGGACGACATGATCGTGCAGATTCCTGAAGCGCTGACCGCGCTGTATCTGCTGCTGCATGCGCCGGACGAGAAACCGGCGATCCTCAAGCCGCGTCACCACTGAGTCCGCGCCTATGGCGCCAGGTGGTTCCAGTCATTCCCCCTCCCGCACGAGTCGGTCCCGGCTCGTGCGTTATCTCTTGCAGGGTGTCGGTTGGTTGAGTGTGGCGCTCGGCGTGATCGGGATTTTTCTTCCCGTGCTGCCGACGACGCCTTTTCTTCTCCTGGCCGCCGCCTGCTTCGCCCGCAGCTCTCCCCGTTTTTATCATTGGCTGGTCGATCACCCTCGGCTCGGTCCGTGGATTCGTGGGTATCTGGAGGGAGACGGGATTCCGCTGAAGGGCAAGGTCTACGCAATCGGTTTGATGTGGCTGAGCATCGGGTTTTCGTGCTGGCTGGTGCCGATGGTGTGGGCACGGGTCGGGATGGTGGTGTGCGCGGTAGGGGTGACGGTTTATATCGCGAGGCAGAAGACGTTAAAGCGGTAAAGGCGGCGGTACGTCCGGTACATCTCCATCGCCTGAACCTCTTCGCGAATGAATTCGCTCCCACAGGGGTGTTGCGGCGCGTTTGAATCCTGTGAACGACACAATCCCACCTCAGCAGCACCGCTACAGACTGCACAACCCTTGAACCCTGCGCGGTCTCCACTGTGGGAGCGAATTCATTCGCGAAGGCGGCGGTACGTCCGATGCCTCTCCATCGCCTGCCCATCCATTCGCGAATGACCTCGCTCCTACAGAGGTGTTGCTGCGTGTCTGAATGGTGCGGTGTTCAAGGCACACCGCAAGCCTTGCCGCCAATCCTCACATCCTGCCGATCACACCGTGTCCACTTTCAGCGAATGATCCCCCAGCATCCCGTTGATGATCGATGCCGTGTCCGCCCCGCCTGCGACTGCGCCTCCGGCCCCTGGCGTGACGCCGTAGTGTTGGGCGAGATTCACGCCGGCGAGGTCGATGGTTTGAGTTGCCGCACCACCCGCAATGCTGCTGACGTCGATGGTCGAGACCAGCGATGACCCATTCCCGCTCACGCTGAAGTGCAGAAAGTTCTCCAGCGAGTTCGCATCCCCATACTCGCCCTGCAACAGCTGCGAGAGGTCCAGTTTGTCGATGCCGAAGTTGAAATCGGTGATCGTGTCGTGCCCTGTGTTACCGGCCTGGTAAAGGAAAGTGTCGTGCCCCGGCCCGCCGGTCAGCGTGTTATTGCCCGGGCCGCCAATGAGGGTGTCGTCGCCCGCCCCGCCGTTCAGCACGTCGTTGCCCAGCCCGCCATTCAACACATTGTTACCCGAGTCACCGGTCAGGTGGTCGTTGTAGTTCGAGCCGATCAGGTTCTGGATGTTCACCAGCGTGTCGGTGCCCGCCCCGCCCGTGTGCTGCGGCCCGGTTTCCGCGGTACTCACGGTCACGCCTGCCGTCGCCAGCGAGTAGTTGGCGGTGTTGTTGCCCGCGCCGCCGTCGAGCAGGTCGTTGCCCGGTCCGCTGAAGAGCATGTCGTTGCCGTTGTCGCCAAACAGTTCGTTATTACCCGGCCCCGCCACCAGCACGTCGTTGCCGTCGCCGCCGTGGAGTTCACTGTTGGCCGCTCCGATCAACACGTCATCGCCCGTCGTGCCCAAGACGGTGTGACCGTCCTGATGGCTGATGTCGATGGGCGCAGTGCTACTGCCGCCGTGGGCATCGGTGACGGTGTAGGTGCTGTGGACATCTGGCGTGGTGTTGACCGCCGCCGTGTCGATCGACAAATGCAGCTCGTAGTTGCCTTTCAGGTCAGGGTCGGCCTGATTGACCACGATCAGTCGGTAAGTCCCGTCTTCGGTTGCGGTGAAGCTGCCGCCGTCGCTGAGGCTGTGGGCCGCGCCGTCTTCGAATTTCCAGGCCATGCCCAGCACGTCGTTGGTCAGGTTGTGGTCGACGGTGACGGTTTCCCCCGCTTTCAGCTGCACGCTGTACAGGTCCTGAGCGTTGGACGGTGATGCGTTGACCGCCCCGAGATAGCCGCTGATCACCAACAGCGCCGTGGTGGCGGTGTTGCTGAAGAAGTCGCTGCGGCTGAGGTTTTTCAACTGGTTGATGTCGCTGTCGGAGGTGCCGCTGAAATTGATGGTTTTCAGCGAGCCGGCCTTGAAGTCCGCCCCGCGCGACGTCCAGCCCGTGGCGAAACTGCCGGGCGAAACGGTCAATGCACCGCCAGTGCCGGGCTGGTCATTGGCCGCCAACGCCGCGCCGGGAATGACAATGCTCGACCCACTGAGGTTGGTGATGACGTTGTCGGCCACCGCCACCGGTGCGTCGTAGACCGGCGTCGGTGTGACTGCCCCACTCGCTTCGACGTGCACAACAAGATTGGCACCGGCCAGGTCGCCGTCGTAATCGCTGAGCACGTAGTGAATGTTGTCCATCGCAGACTGCGTGAGGCCCGCCGCCGGGGTGTAGCTGTAGTCGCCGGTGTTCATGTTGACCACCAGCGTGCCGTGTTCGCCGGTCACGGTGAGGGTGTTGCTCATGCCCTCGAAGCTGCCGTGGTTCGGGCCGCCGCTCACGGTCACGCCGCCCTGATGGCTGAACGCCTGGGGATTGAACGTGTAAGTCGTGCCCTCGACGCTGATGGATTTGACGAAGCCCTGATCCGCGCCAAAGGTGCCGCCTTCCAGCAGGCTGCCCTGCACGCCACCCTGCACCGTGCCGCTGAGCACGGCGTTCAACTGGCCGAGGTCGGTGACGATCACCGCACTGGTGTTGCTGCCGGTGGCGCCGTTGTAGGCGACGGGGTTCAGGTACTGGCTGCTGATGTCAGTGCCGACGCCAATCGCGAAAGCGTTGATGCCGTGACTGTCGAGGAAGTGGGTCCACACCGCTTCTTCGCTCGGGCTGATGCCATCGCCGCGGGCCGGGTTCGGCACGCGATCCGGGTCAGAATGCTCTGGCGACACGGTCGGGTTGCCGTCCGAGAAGAAGTACGCCAGGTTCTGCGCCCCGGCGAGCGCGCCCTTCTGCACGAACGCGGTTTGCGCGGACGCCAGCGCCGCGTCGTAGTTGGTGCCGTTGCCGGCGGTGATCGCGTTGACCATGTTCTTGGCCGTGGCCACGTCGACCCACTGATCGCTGGCGATGTTGGCCTGGCTGTTGAAGGTCACCAGCTGCACGCGCACGTCGCCGAGGGCTTCGTACTTGTCGAGCAGCGCGACGATGGCCTGTTTTTCCAGTCCCAGTCGGGTCAGTCCGTTGACCCCTGAGGCCTCGTTCATGCTCGCCGAGTTGTCGACGATAAGCATCAGGTTACTGTTGACCGGGTCAGTGGTGACGGTTTTTTCAAGGTTTGCGGCCTGAGGTTGGTCGTCCACGATGTTGACCACGATCTGCGCGGTCGAAGACTGGCCCAGCGAGTCGGTCACGGTGTAGTTGAAGGCTTCGTGGGTGACGTTGGCCCCATCGTTGGCGGCAGGCGTGGTACTCGGCGGTGAGGTCAGGGTGTAGGTGTAGCTGCCATCCGTGTTCAGGTGCAGCACACCGTATTGCCCTTGAACGGTGCCGTTCTGCGCGCCTTCAGCGGTGAAGGTCAGCGCACCGGTGCCGCCCTGCACCGAGTTGGCGACGCTGCCGCTGCCGGTTTCTGCGGTGGAACCGGGATTGCTGCCGGTCACGATGCCGGGCGCCAGATCCTGCCCGTCTTTGTAGGTGTCGAGGGCGCTTTCCTGCACGGTGACGTCGTTGTCGTTGCAGGCAACCGGTGGGCACGGCGCGGCCACGTTGATGTTCACGGTCACCGTGGTGGTGCTGGTGTCGCCGTCGGCATCACGAATGGTGTAGGTGAACACGTCCTGCTCACCTTGCGGCCCGACGTGGGAAGGGTCGCTGTGGTAGGTCGCGTTGCCCTGATTATCGACAATCAGCGTGCCGTACGCCCCGGTGATCACGGTGTTCAGCCCGCCGATGACAGGCGTCGTGGTGTCGCCACCGGCGCGCACGCCGACGATCAACCCGTTGGGACCGGCGCCATCCGCACCCGCCGTATCGTTGAGCAGCAGGTTGCCGCTGGTTTCGCCCCCCGCCACGACGTTGCCGATGTCGCTGTGCGCTTGGGGGGTGTCGTCGAGGATCTTGACCACGAGCGTGCCGTCACGCACGTCGCCATTGGTGTCCACGGCGTGCACGGGGATTGGGTCGCTCAGCGAAGTGCCGTCGCCCTGGTTGTGATTTTCCGCCTCATTCAGCGTGTAGGTGTAAGTCACGTCGCCGGTGGTGGGGTCGTAGTGCAGCACAGTCAGCGAGTTGCCCGAGGGAAGCGTGGTGGACTGCGGTGACGACAGCGGCACGCCGTGATCGACCACGACGATGCCGCCAATGATCAGGTTTTGCACGCCGTCCGGCGCAGTCACTTTGATCGTGCCGGTCTGGGTCAGTGCGTCGTGATCCGGGTGCGAGCCGCCTGGCAGGTTGGCTTCATCGACGGTGCAATCGCCGCCGCCAATCATCGGGCCGTCGTTGTGGTAGACGTTGACGGTGATCGTGGTGGTGCTGGTGTCGCCGTCTGCATCACGAATGCTGTAGGTGAAGATGTCTTTCATGTCGCCATGCCCGCCCGAATTCGGGTTGGCCATATAGGACGCCTGCCCGCTGGCGTCCACGGTCAGGGTGCCGTACAGCCCCTGAATCACGGTTCCGACGCCACCGGTGACCGGTGTCGACGTGTCATCGCCCGCGCGAACACCGACGATCAAGCCACCCGCCCCCGGACCATCGGCCCCGGCGTGGTCGTTGGCGAGGATGTTGCCGCTGGTTTCGCCGCCTTCTTTGACATAGCCGATGTCGGCAGTGGCTTGCGGCACGTCGTCGGTGACGTGGACGTTGATGTTGCCGTCGGCAGTGTCGCCGTCGTTGTCCACGGCATGCACGGCGATCTGTTCATTGTTGACCGTGCCGTCGCCCTGATTGTGGGTTTCCGCGCCGTTGAGGGTGTAGCTGTAGGTGACCTCGCCAGTGGCCGGGTCGTAATGCAGCACTGTGAACGTGCTGCCCGACGGCAAGGTGACGGATTGCGGCGACGTCAGCGGGTTGCCGTTTTCGACGACGTTGATGCCACCGACGGTCAGGGTTTGCAGGCCGTCCGGAGCGGTGATCTTGACCGTGCCGGTCTGGGTCAGCGCGGCGGCATTCGGGTCGGTGCCGTCCGGCAGGTTGGCTTCGTTGAGGGTGCAATCGCTGCCGCCGATGATCACGCCGTCGATGTGGTAGACGTTGACCGTGACCGTGGTGGTGCTGGTGTCGCCATCCGCATCGCGAATGGTGTAGGTGAAGATGTCCTTCACGTCGTCGTGGCCACCCGAATTCGGGTTGGCGACGTAGGACGCCTGGCCGCTCGCATCCACGGTCAGGGTGCCGTAGAGGCCTTGAATCACGGTGCCAACGCCACCGAACACTGGGGCGGAGGTGTTATCGCCCGCGCGCACGCCGACAATCAAACCGCCCGACCCAGGGCCGTCGGCACCGGCCACGTCGTTCCCCAGAATGTTGCCGCTGGTTTCGCCGCCCTCCTTGACGTAGCCGATGTCCGGATTGGCCTGAGGCACGTCATCGAGCACGTGCACGTTGATGCTGCCGTTGGCGGCGTCGCCGTTGCTGTCCACCGCGTGCACGGGGATCTGCTCGTCATTGACGGTGCCCGCGCCCTGATTGTGGGTTTCGGGGCCTGTGAGCGTGTAGGTGTAGCTGGCCTCCCCGGTGCTCGGGTTGTAGCCGAGGATCGTGAGGGTGTTGCCGGATGGCAGGGTGATGGTTTGCGGCGAACTCATCGGTACGCCGTTGACCACCACGTCGACGCCACCGATGGTCAGGGTCAGCAGGCCGTCAGGGGCGCTGACCTTGATCACGCCGTTCTGGGTCAACGCGCCCGAATTCGGCGCGCTGCCGTCCGCGAGATTGGCCTCGTTCAGCGTGACCTCGCTGGCGCCCAGCGCGACGCCATAGTTCACGGGCGGCGGTGGCGGCTCGTCAGGCGGTGGCTGATCCGGTGGAGGTTGGTCAGGCGGAGGTTGATCCGGCGGTGGCTGGTCGGGTGGCGGCTGATCCGGCGGCAGCGTCACCACAGGCGGTTCGTCCGGTGGGGTGATGATCGGCGGCAGGTTGTCGCCTGGGCTGCCATCACCAAAGCGGCCGACTTCGCCCTCAGGCACGAGAAAGGTGGTGGTAATGCCGGCCGTCGGGAAGCCCACGACCGGGTTCACCACGCCAGCGGTTTCGGTCAGCAGCACGAAGGTGTGTCCGCCGCCCAGCGCGGAAGGTGAACCGCCAGGGTTGGCGGTGCCTGCGGCGGGCGCGTCTGTCACTTGGCTCGGGTCGGCACCGGCGGCGATCAGCTGTTGCAGCTGCTGCACGTCGGCCAGTTGCGACTGGCTCGGGGCCGTGGCGTCGGGGGTGTCCACATGGGTGGCGTGATTGGCGAGGATTTCCTGCGTCAGCGGCATGCTGCTGTCCCGTCCGAGGGTGAGTTCTCCCCCCTTGGCCAAGTGCACCGCCACGGCACCGGTCGCGCCGGTTTCCAGCAATTCACCGGCGTACACCTTGTCGCCTTCGATCACCAATCGCTTGGTGCCGTTGCTGGCCACCGCAAAAACATCCCCCACGACCGCCCGAACCGTACCGATCAACCTGGCCATATTCACTCCCTTGCTGCATAAACCGGATCAAAAAATGTTACGAATCCAACAAAAATTGTTTGATCGGAGCACAGAAATGGCTTGGAGCTACTACTCACCGACAATTTTATGTCGCTGAATCTTTTCAAGTTTTTTGCTCGAAAAACCACTTGATCAAACGCCGTCAAATTTCCGTTGAAACTCCCTTCGCAACCGTAAGACGCCCGTAAAACGTTGAATACAGGCAATTCCTGAATTTCACCTTCGCCTGAATTCATAAAATGACATAAGTTTTTTTTGGAATAAAGGATATGAAAAAAACGTCTGAGCTTTTCCGAAAGTTGTTCTTAGCTGTGATGTTACAAACCTGATACGGTTTTAACAGCACGAATCGCCGGTTTTTTGGCGTACGCAGCACGACAATTATCCAGGGAGAGTTTCCATGCGCGATTTGACCCCGCTCTACAGTGCAGTTGTGTTGGCGGTGGCCTGCGCCCAAGCGCAAGCCATGTCGCTGAACCAAGCGATTCAGAACACCATCGACAATCACCCGGAAATTCACGCCAACGTGAACAACCGACTGTCTGCCGACGAAGACGTGAAGATCGCCAAGGGCGGCTACCTTCCGACGGTGGACCTGGTGGCAGCCTACGGCCGCGAACACACCGACAGCCCCACCACCCGCTTCGTGGGCAACCACAACGAAGAAACCCTGAACTACACCCAATCCGAGCTGCGCCTGCGGCAGATGCTGTTCGACGGGTTCAATACCAAGAACGAAGTCGGACGCACCCAGGCCGTCGTCAACTCCCGCGCGTACTACCTGCGCGGCACCTCGGAAAGCCTCGCGTTGCGGGCCATTGAGGTGTACCTGGAAGTGCTCAAGCGTCGTGAGCTGCTGGACCTGGCGAAGAACAACCTGCAAGCGCATTTGCGCATCAACGACCAGATCGGCCTGCGCGCCAATCGCGGCATCGGCAGCAATGCTGACAGCGACCAGTCCAAGGCCCGCCGCGCCTTGGCCGAGAACAACTACTACACCGCACAGGTCGATCTCTCCGACGCCGAAGCCAACTTCTTCAGTGCCGTAGGCAAGACGCCCGACGAGCTGGAAGCCCCCGCTTCGATCAAGGGTGAAGTGCCGAAAAGCCTGACCGACGCCAAGCAAAGCATGCTGGTGAACAACCCCTATCTGAAATCGGCCCAGGCCGACGTCAACGCCGCCGAGAAGCAGTACGAAGTCGCCAAATCGCCGTTCTACCCGCGTTTCGACGGTGAGCTGGCAGTCGGTGCGAACAACAACATCGCCGGTGAAGAAGGCCACGACAACGAATGGCGGGCCGCCGTGGTGATGAATTACAACCTGTTCAACGGCAACCGCGACAAGGCCCGCCTCAACTCGGACGCCTACAAGACCGGCCAGGCGATGGACATCCGCAACAACGCGTTGCGCATGCTCAACGAAAACCTGTCGCTCGCCTGGAACGCCATGAATAACGCCCGCGTTCAGACCCCGATCGCCCGTGAATACGCCGAGACCACCACCAAGGTGCGCGCCGCGTATCAGGACCAGTTCGGCCTCGGTCAGCGCACCCTGCTCGACCTGCTCGACAGTGAAAACGAGCTGTACAACGCCGCCCGCCGCTACACCGAGCTGCGATACACCGAAGAGTTTTCGATGTACCGGGTGCTGGCGACCGAAGGCGAACTGTTGAGCAAGGCGCGAGTCGTGATGCCGGCCGCAGCGGTCGCCCTGACGGAAGTCAAGAGCGAAGCCCGGCTGCCCGACCTGAAGTAGTGAAGTAGCGATGTAGTCAAGCGCGCAAGCGCTGGGAGAAGTCTGTGACCAGCATGGAATTGCCTGATTTAGAACCGGCTCAGCCGTTCGACCCCCGTTCGAACTTCGACGACCCGCTGCTGGATGGCCTGCTCATCCTCTGTCGGCTCCACGATTGCAACGCCAGCCGCAGCAGCCTCAGCGCTGGCCTGCCCCTGGCGCAGCAATCCCTGAGCGTCGATCTTCTCCCCCGCGCCGCTGCCCGCGCCGGTTTGCAAGCGCGCATTCTGCGCCGCGACCTCAACGCCATCGACGGCCTCAACCTCCCGGTTCTGCTGCTGCTCAAGGGCAACCGCTGCGCGATTCTCCGACGTTGGGAAGACGACGGACGCGCGCTGATTCTTCCGAGCGAAGCCGATGGCGGCGAGCAACGGGTCACCCGCGAAGAGCTGCAAACGCTCTACACCGGCCAAGCCCTGTTCGCCCGCCCTCGTCATGAGCTGGAAAACCTGCGCGCGCCGCTGGTGCCGAGGGTCAACGCCTGGTTTCGCGACACGATAAAGCTGTCTCGCGGGCTGTATGGCGATGCGATTCTGGCGAGCCTGCTGATCAACTTGCTCGGCCTGATGGTGCCGCTGTTCGTCATGCAGACCTACGATCGCGTCGTGCCCAATCAGGCGACCTCGACCTTGTGGGTGTTGGCCATCGGGCTGTTGATCGGCACTGGCTTCGAACTGACTTTGCGACTGGTGCGAGCGCACCTGCTGGATCAGGCCGGGAAGAAGACCGACGTGATCCTCTCCGCGACCCTGTTCGAGCGCATCACCGGCATGGCCATGAAGGCCCGTCCTGCCAGCATCGGCGGCTTCGCCCAGAGCATTCACGACTTTCAGGGGCTGCGGGAATTCCTCACCGCCGTCACCCTGACCAGCATTATCGACTTGCCGTTCGCCGTGTTAATGCTGGCGGTGATCGGCCTGCTCGGTGGCTGGCTGGTGGTGATTCCGTTGGTGGCGTTCCCGGTCACCATTCTGTTCGCGTGGATCATCCAGATCCGCCTGCGCGACACCGTTGAACGCAGCCTGGCGCTCGGCGCAGAACGGCAAGCGCTGTTGGTGGAAACCCTCGGCGGCCTGGAAACCCTCAAGGCCTGCGGCGCCGAAAGCGAACGCCAGCACAAATGGGAATCGACCCACGGCGCCCTCACCCGCCTCGACAGCCACGCCCGTGACCTTTCGGCGCTGGCCAGCAACGGCACGCTGTTCATCCAGCAGTTTTCGGGCATGGCGACCATCGTGGCCGGGGTCTACATCATCATCGCTGGCAACCTCAGCGTCGGTGCGCTGGTGGCCAGCTACATGCTCGGCAGCCGCGTGCTCGCACCGCTCGGGCAAATCGCCGGGTTGATCACGCGCTACCAGCAGGCGCAGGTCACGATGAAAAGCACCGACGCGCTGATGGCCCTGCCTCAGGAACGCGAGCAAGGCAAAAACCCACTGCAACACACCCTGCTCAAGGGCGACATTCAGGTGGTCAACGCCAGCTTTGCCTACGGCGGGCCGGGCACAGCAGCCGCGTTGCACGACGTCAGCATCAGCATCAAGCCCGGCGAGCGCATCGGCATCATTGGCCGTAGCGGTTCGGGCAAAAGCACGCTGGCCCGCTTGATGATGGGGTTCTACGCCCCGGACGCGGGCCAGTTGCTGCTGGACGGCCTGGACCTGCGCCAGGTGGATGTGGCGGATTTGCGCCAACAAGTGGGGTACGTGGCCCATGATCTGCCGCTGCTGGCCGGGAGCCTGCGGGACAACCTGACCCTCGGCGCCCGCTACGTCACCGATGCGCGGATGCTCGAAGTGGCGGAGCTGACGGGCGTGACCGAACTGGCGCGCAATCATCCGATGGGCTTCGATCGGCCGGTCGGTGAGCGTGGGCAGTTGCTGTCCGGCGGGCAGCGGCAGGCGGTGCTGATGGCGCGAGCCTTGTTGCTTGACCCACCGATCATGCTGCTCGACGAACCCACCAGCCACATGGACAACGCCAGCGAAGACGTCCTGCGGCAAAAGCTGTTCGACCGAATGCAGGGCAAGACGCTGCTGCTGGTCACCCACCGCATGTCGATGCTCAGTCTGGTGGATCGGCTGGTGGTGCTGGACAACGGCAAAGTCGTGGCCGACGGCCCCAAGTCGCTGGTCGTCGAAGCACTGCGCAAGGGCCGCGTCGGCCCGTCCTCGGTTTAAGGAGCGTCAACCATGTCTTCCGCTCACCGTTATTTTCATCCGGGCCGTCAGGTCGATCTTGAGTTCATGCCCGAGGTCGCTGGCGTCGCCGCGCAGGATTCATCCCGAGGCGCCCGAATCACCGTGTGGATCGCCGCCGCGCTGATCGTCACCGCGCTGGTCTGGGCCAAATTCGCGGTGCTCGAAGAGGTCACCATGGGCGAAGGCAAGGCGATTCCGTCGAGCAAGGTTCAGGTGATCCAGAACCTGGAAGGCGGCATCGTCACCGAGATTTTCGTCCGTGAAGGGCAGATCGTGAACAAGGGCGACACCCTGCTGCGCCTGGATGACACGCGGTTTCTGTCCAACAAGGGCGAGAGCGAGGTCGATAAATACACGCTGATGGCGCAAGTGGATCGGCTGTCGGCGGAGTCCGAGGGGCGTCCGTTCAAGCCGTCGGCCGTGGTGCTGAGCAAGGCGCCGCAGGTCGCGGCTGACGAGCAGGCGTTGTACGACTCGCGCCAGCGGCGTCTGGCCAGCGAGCAGCGCACGTTGCAGGAACAGTTGCGGCAGAAGATGCAGGAAGTCGCCGAGTTTCGCTCCAAGCAGGATCAGTACCGCAATCAGCTGGGGTTCATTCAGCAGGAGCTGAGCATGTCGGCGCCGCTGGTGAACAGCGGCGCGGTGTCGCCGGTGGAAATCATTCGGCTCAAAGGCAAGGCGTCTGAGGCCCGCGGGCAAATGGATGCGACCTCGCTGGCGATTCCCCGGGCTGAAGCGGCGATCAATGAGATCAAGAGCAAGATCCAGGAATCCCTCGACAGCTTCCGCTCGGACGCTACAAAAGACTTGAACGACAAACGCTCAGACCTGGCCAAAGCCAGCGCCACCAGCATCGCCATCGACGACCGCGTGACCCGCACCACCGTCACCTCTCCGGTCAAAGGCATCGTGAAAACGCTGAAGGTCAACACCATCGGCGGCGTGGTCCAGCCTGGCAGCGACATGGTGGAAATCGTGCCGCTGGACGACAACCTGCTGATCGAAGCCAAAGTCCGCCCGCAAGACGTCGCCTTCCTCCACCCCGGCCAGAAAGCCATGGTCAAATTCAGCGCCTACGACTACACCATCTACGGCGGCCTCCCCGCCAAACTCGAACTCATCGGCGCCGACACCACCACCGACGACAAGGGCAACACCTTCTACCTGATCCAGGTCCGCACCGACCGCAACCACCTGGGCAGCAACGAAAAACCCCTGCTGATCATCCCAGGCATGGTCGCGACGGTGGACATCATCACGGGTGAGAAAAGCGTGATGGATTATTTGCTGAAGCCGGTGTTGAAGGCGCGGACCGAGGCGTTGCGGGAGCGGTGATTTCGTTGTGATCCGCAGAGCCTATGGGCATGCATCTGCGCTTTTGATTCTGGCCAGAGGCCGTGGGAGCCGGCAAGCCGGCTCCTACAGGGATTTGCAGCATCCGGAAGGCCGGGTGAGGCTACTTGCGCTTCTTATCCCCCTTCTCAAACGCCGCCTCCAGCGCATCGTTGATCGTGCGCAGCACTTTCACCCGCGCCCAGCGTTTGTCGTTGGCTTCGACCAGCGTCCACGGGGCGATTTCGGTGCTGGTGCGGTCGACCATGTCGCCCACGGCCTCACGGTATTGCGGCCATTTGCTGCGGTTGCGCCAGTCGTCTTCGGTGATCTTGTGGCGTTTGAAGGGGATCTTTTCCCGGGCCTTGAAGCGCTCCAACTGAGTCTGGTCGTCGATGGCCAACCAGAATTTAACGACGACGATGCCCGCGTCAGTGAGCTGTTCTTCGAAGTCGTTGATCTCGCTGTAGGCCCTCAGCCAGTCATCCTGTGAGCAGAAACCCTCGACCCGTTCCACCAGCACCCGGCCATACCAAGAACGGTCGAACACGGTGAATTTTCCCCGCGCCGGTATCTGTCGCCAGAAACGCCACAGGTACGGTTGGGCCAATTCGTCCTGTGTCGGCGCGGCAATCGGCACGATGTGGTATTGCCGAGGGTCGAGCGCCCCGGCCACGCGTTTGATCGCCCCGCCCTTGCCCGCCGCGTCGTTGCCTTCGAACACCGCGACCAGCGCGTGACGGCGCATGCGTTTGTCGCGCATCAGGCCGGACAGCCGCGCCTGCTCAGCGATCAACTGTTCGTCGTAATCATCCTTTTCCAGCGACAGGGTCATGTCCAGATTGTCGAGCAGGCTCAATTCATCGGTGTTACTCGGCAACGGCCCGATGTTGACCATGTTGGCGCTGCCTTCCGGCGTCTTCAGGGCGTTCTGCAACCCTTCCAGCAGCAGGCGGCCGACGGTCAGGCTGCGGTAGTTGGCGTCCACGCCTTCAATGACGTGCCACGGCGCGTAGTCGCGACTGGTGCGGCGCAACACCCGCTCGCCGAAGCGCACGAATTTGTCGTACGTCTGGGATTGCTGCCAGTCCAGCGGGCTGATGCGCCAGCTGTGCAGCGGGTCGTCCTTGAGGGTCTTGAGGCGCAGCTTCATCTGCTTCTTGGACAGGTGAAACCAGAACTTGAAGATCACTGCGCCCTCGTCGACGAGCATCTTCTCCAGACGTTCGGCGCCGTTGATCGCCTGATCGAGCACCGGGTCCTTGAACTGCTTGTGCACCCGGCCCTGAATCATCTGGCTGTACCAGTTGCCGAAGAAGATGCCGATGCGGCCTTTCGGGGGCAGTTGGCGCCAGTAACGCCAGACCGGCGGGTGGGCCAGCTCTTCGTCGGTCTGTTGATCGAAGGTGCGCACTTCGATGTAGCGCGGGTCCATCCAGTCGTTGAGCAGCTTGACCGTCTCGCCCTTGCCCGCGCCTTCGATGCCGTTGATCAACACGATGATCGGGCGCTTGGCCTGTTCGTGGAGTTCGTATTGGGCTTCCAGCAGGGCTTCGCGAAGGGCCGGGACCTGTGCGTCGTAGGTCTCGTCGTCAATGATGTGGCCGATTTCAGCGGATTCGAACATGTAGGGCTCCTGTTCCTTGTCGCTCAAGACTAGCGGATCAATGTCTGCGATGAGGACTGTGACAGCAAAAGCCTGTTATGGATCAATCGTCATGCAGCAAGATCGAGGGCGCAGTGGGTTAAGATGCCGACCTTGCACCTGCCCACGCGCCCTTTAGTAGCCCAACCATGACCACCCTCCAGCACGCCCAGCTCGACTGGGATGAAAACGGCAACCCGATTTCCCGGGCCTTTGCCGACGTCTACTTTTCCAACGAATCAGGTTTGGCCGAGACGCGTCATGTGTTCCTGACCCAGAACGCGTTGCAGGAACGCTTCACCGCGCTGCCTGCGAACGGGCGCCTGGTGATTGGCGAGACCGGGTTTGGCACGGGGCTGAATTTTCTCTGCGCCTGGCAACTGTTCGATGCCTGCGCGGCCCCCGGTGCGCGGCTGCACTTCGTCAGCGTCGAAAAATTTCCGCTCAGCCGCGCCGACCTCGTGCGCGCCCTGAACCTGTGGCCCGAGCTGAAACCCTTTGCCGACCCACTGCTCGCGCAGTACATCGCGATTCACGAAGGCTTTCAACGGCTGGTGTTCGACGGCGGACGCGTGACCCTGACCCTGTTGATCGGCGATGCGCTGGAGATGCTGCCGCAACTGGACGGGCCGATCGATGCGTGGTTTCTCGACGGTTTCGCGCCCGCGAGAAATCCGGAAATGTGGACCCCTGAACTGTTTGCCGAACTGGCACGTCTGGCCGCGCCGAACTCGACCATTGGCACGTTCACCAGCACGGGCTGGGTCCGTCGCGCCTTGAACGCGGCGGGTTTCAAGATGAAACGGGTGCCGGGCATTGGGCATAAATGGGAGGTGCTGCGAGGGGTGTTCGTAGGCTGGCCTGAAGCTGCTGCCGCTCCTGCGGCGGCGAAACCCTGGTTTGCTCGCCCCTCTTTCAAGAACACAGAACGCAAGGCACTGGTGATCGGCGCAGGACTGGCGGGCTGTGCCACGGCGTCGAGCCTTGCGGCTCGGGGTTGGCAGGTCAGCCTGCTGGAACGTCATGACGACCTGGCGCAAGAAGCGTCGGGCAATCCGCAGGGCGTGCTGTACCTGAAGCTCTCGGCCCACGGCACTGCATTGTCGCAGCTGATCCTCAGCGGCTTCGGCCACACCCGGCGCCTGCTGGAACGGCTTGAGCGAGGCGTCGACTGGGGCGATTGTGGCGTGCTGCAACTGGCGTTCGACGCGAAGGAAGGCGAGCGACAGGGGCAACTGGCCGGGGCATTCTCACCCGATTTGCTGCACGTGCTGAGTCAGTCTGACGCCGAAGCCGCAGCGGGCGTGGCGCTTCCCAGCGGTGGGCTGTTTTACCCGGAAGGCGGCTGGGTGCACCCGCCCGCGCTGTGTCGGCATCAGGCCAGCGCATCGAACATTCAATTGATGACGCACAACGACGTGGTCGAGCTGCGCCGTGACGGTGATGTGTGGCAAGCGTGGGAGGGCCAGCACCTGCTGGATTCGGCCCCTGTCGTGGTGCTGGCCGGAGCTGCGGAGGTCAAACGCTTCCCGGCCAGCGCCGACCTGCCGCTCAAGCGCATTCGCGGGCAGATCACCCGATTGCCGGAAACCGCCGCCAGCCAGTCGCTGAAAACAGTGGTCTGCGCCGAAGGCTACGTCGCGCCAAGTCGCCTGGGCGAACACACCCTCGGCGCCAGCTTCGACTTCAACAGCGACGATCTCACCCCCACCACCGCTGAACACTTGGGCAATCTTGCGCTGCTGCGGGAAATCTCCGCCGACCTGACCGAGCGTCTGCAGGCCGAGCAATTGCCTGTCGACCAGCTGCAAGGCCGCGCCGCTTTCCGCTGCACCAGCCCCGATTACCTGCCCATCGTCGGGCCGCTGGCGGATCGCGAGGCGTTTTTCGAGGCCTACGCGGTACTGCGCAAAGACGCCCGACAAATCCCCGAAACCGAATGCCCGTGGCTGGACGGGCTGTACGTCAACAGCGGCCACGGCTCGCGAGGTCTGATCACCGCGCCGTTGTCCGGGGAATTGATCGCGGCGTGGCTGGACAACGAACCCCTTCCCTTGCCACGCAGCGTGGCCGAGGCGTGTCATCCGAATCGGTTTTTGGTGAGGCAGTTGATTCGTGGGAAATGAAGTGAGTGTTCCAGGCGATCCCTTCGTACCTGACCCACCGCATTCGCCACTGTCGTAACCTCCAGCAGCTCCCACAGAGACCGCGTCGACTCAATATCCCTGTGGGAGACGCCGGAGGTTACGACGGCAGCGAAGCGGCGGGTCAGTGACAGGGATGGTGCCTGGCACAACGCTTTCGCGGGCAAGTGCGCTCCTACGGTCTGCGGCCAGAAGCAGATCGCGAACACTACGCAAATCCCGGTATGCTCCTCCCATCCTTCCATCAGGTGCCTGTCAATGCTGCAAGTCCAAGGCGTGTTCAAGAGCTATGCCACGGCCCAAGGCCCGTTGGCAGTACTGCGCGGGGTGGATTTGCGGTTGGGCCAGGGCGAAAGTCTGGCATTGATGGGCGAGTCCGGCAGCGGCAAGAGCACGCTCCTGCACTTGGTCGCCGGTCTGGATCAGGCGGATCAGGGCAGCATCGAGATCGCGGGCAAGCGTCTGGATCAGATGAACGAAGCGCAACTCGCCAACTGGCGGCGTACTGAAATCGGTCTGGTGTTCCAGCAGTTCAACCTGATCGGCAGCCTCAAGGTCGAGGACAACCTCGCGTTTCAGGCGCGGCTGGCGGGGCGTCATGACGCGGCGTGGCAGGCCGAGTTGGTCGAGCGATTGGGCCTCGGCGAATTGCTCAAACGCTATCCCGAACAACTGTCCGGCGGCCAACAGCAGCGGGTCGCCATCGGTCGTGCCCTCGCCTCGCGTCCCGGCCTGTTGCTGGCAGACGAACCCACCGGCAGCCTCGACGAAAGCACCAGCGACGAAGTCCTGCAATTGCTGCTGGACCTGCTGGTCGACAGCCCCACCAGCCTGTTGATGGTCACCCATAGCCCGAGGGTCGCAGCGCGACTGAACCGTCAGGTGGTGTTGCACCTGGGCCTGCTGGCCGCTGAAGGCGAACGCTGATGGCGGTGTTTTTCTGGACGCTCAAGGCGCTGCTCAGCCATTGGCGGCGCCACCCCGTGCAGTTTTTCAGCGTGCTGACCGGGCTGTGGCTGGCGACCAGTCTGCTCACGGGCGTGCAGGCCCTGAACAGTCAGGCGCGAGAGAGTTACGCCAAGGCCAGTCAGTTGATCGGTGGCGAGCCGCAAAAAGTGCTGGTCGCGCCCAACGGCGCAAATTATTCCCAAGAGCTGTTCGTCAGCCTGCGCCGTGCGGGTTGGCCGGTGTCGCCTGCGTTGCGCGGTCGCATCACCCTGAAAGACGTTCCCGATCAGCGCTTGGTCCTGCTGGGCATTGAGCCGGTGACGCTGCCGGTCAACACGGCGCTGGCCGGACAGACGCTGGACACCGCGCAAATCGTCGAATTTTTCACGCCGCCCGGCAGCACCTGGATTTCCCCGCAGACGATGCAGGCGCTGGGGCTGCATGAAGGTGACCGCCCGCTGAGCGAATCCGGTCAAGCGCTGCCGCCGATTCACGCTCAACCAGACATGGCCCCCGGTCTGCTGCTGATGGACATCGGCTTCGTCCAACAACTGCTGAACCAGCCCGATCAGATCTCGCGGATGATCCTGCCGAGCGACTTCGCCGAAGACCCGCCGCCCCTGCCGGACGACATGAAAGGCGAGCTGGTGATCCGCAAAAGCGGCGAAGACAACGACCTTGGGCGTCTCACCGAAAGCTTTCACTTGAACCTCGACGCGCTGGGTTTTCTGTCGTTCGTGGTGGGCCTTTTCATTGTCCACGCGGCGATTGGCCTGGCGCTGGAGCAACGTCGGGGGCTGCTGCGCAACCTGCGAGCCTGCGGGGTCAGTGCCCGGGGGCTTATCGCCAGTCTGGTGATCGAACTAGGTGCGCTGGCGTTGCTGGGCGGGATTGCCGGGGTCATCAGCGGGTATTGGCTGGCGAGCCTGCTGCTGCCCGACGTCGCCGCAAGCTTGCGCGGGCTGTACGGCGCGGAGCTGGCCGGGCACCTGAATCTGAGCCTCTGGTGGTGGCTCAGTGGTTTGGGTGTCTCGCTGCTGGGCGCCTTTCTCGCCGGGGCCAGCAGCCTGTTGCGGGCGGCGCGCCTGCCGTTGCTGGCCTTGGCCAACGCGCAAGCCTGGCATGACACCCACGCGGGCTGGTTGAAGCGCCAAGGCTGGATCGCGGGCATTTCGGCCGTGATTGCGCTGCTCGCCGCGCTGTTCGGCAACAGCCTGGCGGTGGGTTTCGTGTTGATGGCAAGCCTGCTGCTCAGTGCCGCGCTGGGTCTGCCGGTGCTGCTCAACGCCCTGCTCAATGTGTTGCTCGGCAAAAGCCGCTCGGTGCTGGGCCAGTGGTTTCTCGCCGATTGTCGTCAGCAATTGCCGGCCTTGAGCCTGGCGCTGATGGCGCTGCTGTTGGCGATGGCGGCGAACATCGGCGCGGGCAGCATGACGTCGGGTTTCCGCCAGACCTTCACCCACTGGCTGGAGCAGCGCCTCAGCGCCGAGCTGTACATCAACCCGCAAAACCCGGCTCAGGCTGCGCCGTTGCAAAAATGGCTGAGCGAACAACCCCTGACCCGCGCCGTGCTGCCCAACTGGCAGGTGTCGCTGCAACTGCGCGGCTGGCCGGCCGAGCTGTACGGCGTGATCGACAACCCGCATTACCGTCAGCACTGGCCGCTGCTGGAGTCTTCCGGGGAGGACCCTTGGGGTCAATTGGCCAAGGACAACACGCTGATGCTCAGCGAACAGTTGGCGCGGCGGCTCAAGGTCAGCGTCGGCGATGAAGTGAAGCTCCCCGCGCCGGACGGAGACTGGCCGCTGAAGGTCGTCGGCATCTACGCCGATTACGGCAATCCCAAAGGCCACATGCTGGTCAACGCCAACCACCTCCTCGAACACTGGCCGGACCTGACGCCCAACCGTTTCAACCTGCGCATCGACACCCGCGCCATCCCGCAATTGCTGCGGGTGTTGCACAACAAATTCACCATCGATGACAACCGCATCGTCGATCAGATCCAGCTCAAGGCGTGGTCGCGGCAGGTGTTCGAACGCACCTTTTCCGCGACCGCCGCGCTCAATAGCCTGACCCTGATGGTCGCGGGGGTGGCGCTGTTCATCAGCCTGCTGACCCAGAGCCAGAGCCGCCTCGGGCAACTCGCGCCGCTGTGGGCCTTGGGCGTGACGCGCAAGCAATTGATGTTGCTGAACCTGGCGCAAACCTGGCTGCTGGCAGTGCTGACACTGGTGCTGGCGATCCCGCTGGGGCTGTTGCTGGCGTGGTGCCTGGACGCGGTGATCAACGTGCAGGCGTTCGGCTGGCGGCTGCCGTTGCAAGTGTTCCCGATGCAGCTGCTGCGCCTAATGCTGCTGGCGATGCTCGCGACTTTGCTGGCCTCGGCGTGGCCGTTGTATCGCCTGTACCGCACCCGCCCTGCTGATTTGCTGAGGACGTTCGCCAATGAAAATTAAGGCGATGGCCCTGCTGACGGTCGTGCTGTTGATGGCGGGCTGTGACGAAAAAACCGAGGAAGAAAAAGGCTTCGCAGGACTGGCGGACGATGCGGCGAGTTATGCCCAAGTCACGCCGGACAAGCATTTCGTGTTTCCGCTGGACCACGGCGCGCACAACGACTTCCGCATTGAATGGTGGTACGTCACCGCCAACCTCAAGGACGCCGACGGCCAGTCATTCGGCGTGCAATGGACGCTGTTTCGCAACGCCCTGCCCCGCTCGAAAACCGGGCCGCAGGACAACCACGGCTGGAACAACCGCAACCTGTGGATGGGCCACGCCGCCGTGACCTCGGAGGACGAGCACTACGCCGCCGAGCGTTACGCCCGAGGGGGTGTGGGTCAGGCGGGCGTAACACTGGCGCCGTTGTCGGCATGGATCGACGATTGGGGGTTGACCAGCCATGCCAGCGTCGAAGACCCACTGGCCGACATGCAACTGGAAGCCCGTGGGCCGCATTTCAGCTATCGCCTGCACCTGACGTCGAGCAAGCCGCTGGTGCTGCAAGGCCACCAGGGTTTCAGCCAGAAATCCGAACAGGGGCAGGCTTCGTATTACTACAGCCAGCCGTTTTTTCAGGCCGAAGGCAGCGTCGAGATTGACGGCCAGACGTATCAGGTCTCCGGCCCCGCCTGGCTGGACCGCGAATGGAGCAGCCAGCCGCTGACGCAAAACCAGACCGGCTGGGACTGGTTCTCCCTGCACCTGAAAGATGGCTCGGACGTGATGCTGTATCGCATGCGACAACGGCACAACGACCCTTACCTGACGGGCACCTGGATCAACGCCGATGGCAGCACAGAGCAGTTGGCGGCGAAAGACATCGAGCTGGAACCGGAAGACACCACCGACGTGCAAGGCCGCGACATGCCCACCCGTTGGTCGGTGAAAATCCCCGGCAAGGGCGTGGACGTGACCGTCGAAGCGCTCAATTCACAAGCGTGGATGGACCTGCAGATTCCCTATTGGGAAGGCCCGGTGCGGGTGAGCGGGAGCCAGAAAGGCGTGGGGTATCTGGAGATGACGGGGTATTAGCGTCATGCACAACCCCGCTTCTGCCCGAAGGCCGTGGGAGTTGGCTTGTGATTCTGTGGGAGTTGGCTTGCCTACGATCTGTTGCGAAGCGACAGCAAAACCCGCTCGCACGATCAATCTGACACACCCGAGGTGTCTGATTTCACTGCCGCTTCGCGCCCGATCGTCTGATCGCAGCCCGGAGCAAGCTTACTCCCACGCCTTCGGCAGAATCACAAGCAGCTGGTGAGAATCCAGCGGTCTCACCGCAGGCCTTATAACCGATCGTTCTAAAACTCTCGCAATCCGCACCGGTCAGTCTTTGGGTAGCCGGACTTCCCCGGCCACATTCCCCAACGGAAAACCGGTAAGGACTTATGTGCGGATTAGCTGGTGAACTACGTTTCGACAATCAACCTGCGGATCTCGCCGCGGTAGAACGCATCACCCATCATCTGGCCCCTCGCGGCCCGGATGCCTGGGGTTTTCATAGCCAAGGGCCGATTGCCCTGGGCCATCGTCGCCTGAAAATCATGGACCTGTCTGACGGTTCGGCGCAGCCGATGATCGACAGCCATCTGGGCCTGTCACTGGCCTTCAACGGTGCGATTTATAACTTTCCGGAATTGCGCGCCGAGCTGGAAAGCCTCGGCTATCAATTCCATTCCGGTGGCGACACCGAAGTGCTGCTCAAGGGCTATCACGCCTGGGGCGCCGACATGCTGCCCAAGCTGAACGGCATGTTCGCCTTCGCCATCTGGGAGCGCGACAACAAGAGCCTGTTCATCGCCCGAGACCGTCTCGGCGTGAAGCCGCTGTACCTGTCGCGCACCGACAAACGCCTGCGTTTCGCCTCGGCCCTGCCTGCCCTGCTCAAAGGCGGCGACATCAGCCCGATGCTCGACCCGATCGCGCTGAACCATTACCTGAATTTCCACGCCGTGGTCCCTGCCCCGCGCACCCTGCTCGCTGGCGTCGAGAAAATTCCGCCGGCCACCTGGATGCGTGTGAGCGCCGACGGCAAGGTCGAACAGAAAGTCTGGTGGACGCTGCCGTACGGCCCTCATACCGATGAAGCGAACCTGACCCTCGAAGACTGGCGCGACCGCGTGCTCGACAGCACCCGCGAAGCCGTGGCCATCCGCCAACGTGCTGCTGTGGATGTCGGCGTGCTGCTCTCGGGCGGCGTCGATTCCAGCATGCTCGTGGGCCTGTTGCGCGAAGTCGGTGTAAAAGACCTTTCGACGTTCTCCATCGGCTTTCAGGATGCGGGCGGCGAGCGTGGCGACGAGTTCCAGTATTCGGACTTGATCGCCAAGCACTACGGCACGAACCACCATCAGTTGCGCATCAAGGAAAGCGAGATCATCGAGCAGTTGCCTGCCGCGTTCCGCGCCATGAGCGAGCCGATGGTCAGCCACGACTGCATCGCTTTTTACCTGCTGTCCCGCGAAGTCGCCAAGCACTGCAAAGTGGTGCAGAGCGGCCAGGGCGCGGACGAACTGTTCGCCGGGTATCACTGGTACCCGCAAGTCGATGGCGCCAGCGACCCGTATGCGGCCTATCGCGAAGCGTTCTTCGACCGCAGCTACGACGAGTACGCAGCCACGGTTGCCCCGCAATGGCTGACCCAGAACGACGCTGCCGGTGATTTCGTGCGCGAACACTTCGCCATGCCGGGCGCCGATGCGGGTGTCGATAAAGCCCTGCGTCTGGACAGCACCGTGATGCTGGTAGATGACCCGGTCAAACGCGTGGACAACATGACCATGGCCTGGGGTCTGGAAGCACGCACGCCGTTCCTCGACTACCGCCTCGTTGAGCTGTCAGCCCGTGTTCCTGCGCGCTTCAAGCTGCCGGACGGTGGCAAGCAAGTTCTGAAAGAAGCGGCGCGTCTGGTGATCCCTTCCGAGGTCATCGACCGTAAGAAAGGCTATTTCCCGGTGCCGGGCCTCAAGCATCTGGAGGGCGACACGCTGAACTGGGTGCGCGACCTGTTACTCGACCCGAGTCAGGACCGTGGCCTGTTCAACCCGACGATGCTCGATACGTTGCTGACCAACCCCGACGGTCAGTTGACCCCGCTGCGCGGCTCGAAGCTGTGGCAGCTCGCGGCCCTGAACCTGTGGCTCAGCGAACAAGGACTTTGACCCATGAAAGCCAACGCTTCGATCTACAACCAGCGCCTGTTGCGCGGTCAGGCGCCGTCCTACGAACGTTTGCAGGCGCGCTTCGCCGAAGACGGCAGTTCCCTCAATGACGAGCCCCTGGCCTTGCATTGCGGCTGGGGCCGTCTGCTGATCGGCCACACCTACCCTGATCCTGCGGCGCTGGCGAACGAACTGCTTAACGAAAAACCCGGCGAGCGCGACATCGCGTTGTACATCGCGGCGCCACAGCAAGTGCTGGCGCAATCGCCACAGCAATTGTTCCTCGACCCGTCGGACACGCTGCGCCTGTGGTTCAGCGATTACCGCCCTTCACAGCGGGTATTTCGTGGCTTCCGGATTCGTCGTGCGCAGAACCAGGCCGACTGGGACGCGATCAACAACCTGTACATCGCGCGCGGCATGCTGCCGATCGACCCGACCCTGCTGACCCCGCGTCATCAGGGTGGTCCGGTGTACTGGATCGCCGAGGACGAGACCACTAATGCGGTGATCGGCAGCGTCATGGGCCTGAATCATCAAAAGGCTTTCAACGATCCGGAAAACGGCAGCAGCCTGTGGTGCCTGGCCGTCGATCCGCAATGCACCCGGCCCGGCGTCGGCGAAGTGCTGGTGCGTCATCTGATCGAGCATTTCCAGAGTCGCGGTCTGGCCTACCTGGACCTGTCGGTGCTGCACGACAATCAGCAGGCGAAAAACCTTTACGGCAAGCTCGGCTTCCGCAACCTGCCGACCTTCGCCATCAAGCGCAAGAACGGCATCAACGAAAAGCTGTTCCTCGGCCCCGGCCCGCAGGCGGACTTCAATCCGTATGCGCGGATCATCGTCGAAGAAGCCCATCGTCGCGGCATTGAGGTACAAGTGGACGACGCCGAAGCCGGGCTGTTCACGCTGATTCACGGTGGCCGTCGCATCCGTTGCCGTGAGTCGTTGAGTGATCTGACTACCGCCGTCAGCATGACCCTGTGCCAGGACAAGCGCCTGACCAATAAGGTACTGAAAGCGGCGGGCCTCGAACTGCCGGTGCAACAACTGGCGGGCAATGCGGACGACAACCTGGGGTTTCTCGACGAGCACGCACGGATCGTGGTCAAGCCGGTGGATGGCGAGCAGGGCCAAGGCGTTGCGGTCGATTTGCGCACCATCGAAGACGTGCAGGCGGCGGTCGAACGTGCGCGTCAATTCGACTCCCGCGTGTTGCTGGAAAGCTTCCACGAAGGGTTCGACCTGCGCATTGTCGTCATCGGGTTTGACGTGGTGGCCGCCGCCATTCGTCGTCCTGCAGAAATCATGGGCGACGGGCGTCACACCATCGGTCAACTGATCGAAGCCCAGAGCCGTCGTCGTGCTGCAGCGACCGGGGGCGAAAGCAAGATTCCGATGGACGACGAGACCCGGCGTACCGTCGAAGACGCCGGTTTCACCTTCGACAGCGTGCTGCCTGCCGATCAGCGCCTCGCGGTTCGCCGCACGGCCAACCTGCACACGGGCGGCTGTCTGGAAGACGTCACCGCCATCCTGCACCCGGTGTTGAAAGACGCCGCCATCCGCGCCGCCCGCGCCCTCGACATCCCGGTGGTGGGCCTGGACCTGATGGTCCCGGCCGCCGATCAACCGGACTACGTGTTCATCGAAGCCAACGAACGCTGCGGCCTGGCCAACCATGAGCCACAGCCGACCGCCGAACGCTTCGTCGATCTGTTGTTTCCCCATAGCCTGCCTGTTCACGGCTAAAAGCAGCTATGAGTTGTAAGCTGCAAGCTGCAAGAAGTTGGCGCGACCACTTGCAGCTCGTAGCTTGTCGCTTGCCGCTGCTCCGACTGGAGCTACCATGACCACTGCAAAGAAAATCCATGAACCGGATCTGAATTACCTGCAGAAAGTCCTGCTGGAAATGCTCGCGATTCCAAGCCCCACAGGCTTCACAGACACCATCGTGCGCTACGTCGCCGAGCGTCTTGAAGAGTTGGGCATTCCCTTCGAACTCACCCGTCGCGGCACCATCCGTGCGACGTTAAAAGGCAAACAGAGCAGTCCCGACCGCGCCGTTTCCGCGCACCTGGACACCATCGGCGCCAGCGTGCGCGAGGTGAAAGACAATGGTCGTCTGGGCCTGGCGGCCGTCGGTTGCTGGTCAAGCCGATTTGCCGAGGGTAGCCGCGTCAGCGTGTTCACCGACACCGGCGTGATTCGCGGCAGCGTCTTGCCGTTGATGGCTTCAGGGCACGCGTTCAATACCGCCGTCGACACCATGCCGATCAGTTGGGATCACATCGAACTGCGTCTGGACGCCTACTGCGCGACCCGCGCTGATTGCGAGTCGCTGGGCATTAACGTGGGTGATTTCGTCGCTTTCGATCCGTTGCCCGAGTTCACCGAAAGTGGCCATATCAGCGCCCGTCACCTTGACGACAAGGCGGGTGTCGCGGCACTGCTCGCGGCCCTCAAGGCCATCGTCGACAGCGGCGCCGAGCCACCTATCGATTGCCACCCGCTGTTCACCATCACCGAAGAAACCGGCAGCGGCGCGGCGGGCAGTCTGCCGTGGGACGTCAGTGAATTCGTGGGGATCGACATCGCGCCGGTCGCGCCGGGCCAGCACTCCAGCGAACACGCGGTCAGCGTGGCCATGCAGGATTCTGGCGGGCCGTATGACTATCACCTGTCCCGGCATTTGCTGCGGCTGGGCCAGGAAAAAGAGCTGTCGGTGCGCCGCGACCTGTTCCGCTATTACTACAGCGACGCGCACTCGGCGATAACGGCAGGTTACGACACCCGCACCGCGCTCCTGGCCTTTGGTTGCGACGCGACGCATGGGTATGAGCGTACGCACATTGACAGCCTCAATACGCTGAGCAAACTGCTGACGGCTTACATCCTCAGCCCGCCGGTATTTGCGAGCGATGCGAAGCCGGCCAATGCGTCCCTGGAAAACTTCAGCCACCAGCTGGAGCACGACGCGCAGATGGAATCGGACACGCGCGTGCCTGCGGTGGATACATTGGTGGGGCAGCGGTAGACACGGTTCGAATAACCGCAGCCCTTGCCTGTGAGATTTAACCTGTGGAAGCGAATTTATTCGCGATACGGTAGTACATCCGCTAGCGATTGTTGGATGTACCTACTTTCGTCGGAATGCCGTCCAGAATGAATTCCCTTCCACATTTCGCTCTTATTGCCAATGAGATCGTAGGAATCCATCAACGCCGACGTAGCCCCATTCCCCCGACCACGCTAGCATCCCCGCCATCTGCCCTTCGCAACGACCGAGAACCCCATGCTAATCCCCTACGACCAACTCGAAGCCGACACCCTGACGCGTCTGATCGAGGACTTCGTGACCCGCGACGGCACCGACAATGGCGATGACACGCCGCTGGAAACCCGCGTATTGCGGGTTCGCCACGCGTTGAGCAAAGGTCAGGCGGTGATCTTCTTCGACCTCGAAAGCCAGCAATGCCAACTGATGCTCAAGCACGAAGTACCCAAGGAGTATTTCGAAGACTGAGCACGATGCCGTCGTGAAGGGATGTCATCAGGAACCGGAGGGCGGCGCCGCCATCTGCTGCAAGCGCTGGGCAATGCGCCGATAGACCTCGGCACGGTGGATTTTCACGTGCTGCGGGGCATCGATCCCCAAGCGCACCTGATTGCCAGTGATCCCCAGAATCTGCACCGTGATGTCATCACCGATGGAGAAGGTTTCTCCTATTTCCCGCGTCAATACCAGCATCTTTCCTACTCCCTGGGTGGTAACCGAGGGGGCAGGTTGCCGCGCTGGATCCAATGCTTCAATGCGCCTGGAACAAATCAGTCTTGCCCTTCAGAGGGTGGCGGCGGTTGCTGACAGACGCGTCCTACAAACACGTCATTTCGGTCATGAAACCGTTCCGCGCGGGCCCAACAGGATGATCGTCGCGCCGATCACGCAGAACGCGAGGCCGAGCCAATCCGATGTCAATGGCCTCACGCGCTCGATCACGGCGAGCCAGGCAATCGAGGTGATGATGTAGATGCCGCCGTATGCCGCGTAAGCGCGTCCGGCGTAGGCCGCTTCGACGCGAGTCAGCAACAGTGCGAAAAGGGTCAGGCTGATCAGCGCAGGAATCACCCATAGCGCGCTTTTCCCCTGACGCAACCACAGCCAGAAGCCGTAGCATCCGGCGATCTCGAACAAGGCGGCGAGGAAGAACCACAGGTAGTTGAGCACGATGGAATCCCTTCAAGGGTGGCCGGAACGATGCGCGCCACCCTATCAGATAAATCAGACGTGAACGTCAGCCAACGGACTTGGCCTTGGCGCGCATCTTGTCGGCCATATTAGCCATTTCGTCGTAAATCGCGTGGGGGTTTTGCTGTTTGATCTGCCAGGCCATGCGGCCTTGTTCGTGGGGCAGGATCATGAATTCGCCCTTGGCAACTTGATCGTAAACGTAGGCCGCGATGTCGCTGGCGGAGATCGGCGAGCTTTCCAGCAACTTGCCGACCTGGGCTTTCATCGCCGGGGTCGGGCCGCGGAACGAGTCCAGCAGATTGGTCTGGAAAAACGACGGGCACACCACATGAACGCCTACTTCCTGTTGACGCAGTTCCACCAACAGGCTCTCCGACAACGCCACCACCCCCGCCTTTGCCACGTTGTAATTGCTCATCGCCGGGCCTTGCATCAGCGCGGCCATCGACGCGATGTTGATGATCTTGCCCTTGCTCTGCTCCAGCAGCGGCAGGAACGCCTTGCAGCCTTTCACCACGCCCATGAGGTTGATCGCGATCTGCCAATCCCAATCCTCCAGCGACAGTTCACCAAAGAACCCGCCCGACGCCACGCCCGCGTTGTTGACGATGATGTCGATGCCACCAAACCGCTGCTCACAGGCCTGTGCGAAAGCGGTCAGTTGGCTGTAGTCGCGCACATCGCACCGCTGAACGAAACCGTCGCCCCCCGCTTCACGCACCCGATTCAAGGTTTCTTGCAGGCCTGCGTCGCTGACGTCTGACAACGCCAGTTTCCAGCCTTCACGTGCCCAGCGCAGCGCGATTTCACGCCCCAGGCCGGAACCTGCGCCAGTGATCATGATGCGATTTTGCATAGCCATTGCCTTGTCGATTGCGGGGAAGTGGCCTCAGTGTAAACAGACACATTGTCCGACAACCCCTCCATTGACTGGCTGAATATGCGAGGCAAACCGGCGCCTCAGGCCGCGCTGCGTCGGCCCCGCCAGCGGGTGATGACCCAGAGGTAAGCAGCAAGATTGACCACAACAACGATGACGCCCAGTCCGATCTGAATCTGCGGTGTGAGACCGGCGGGGTAGATCAGCGGGATGAGGTAATGGCCGATGAAATCCCCTTCGTACCCGGCGGCACCGGCTTTGAGCCGCAGGCTGTTTTCCAGTGGGGTCAGCGGGCAGTACAGGTGCAAAAACTCCACCGCCATGCCCCAGGCGACGGCTGGCAGGTGCAACACGGCCCAAGCACGGCGGTGCAACACCAGAAGTGCACCGAACATGACGAACAGAATGAACGTTAGATGGAAGACGACCATGGCGTCTGCCATCACCGAATAAAACATAGCTTGCTTCCTAATTAAGGGGTTTTGGCAACTTCGTGACCGGCACTGAAAATGTTAGTTCCGCGCTTATTGCCAGTACATGAAGGTTAGCCGGGATCGAATACACGGGTTTTAACATTCACCATTTCACTTCAAGCTATTGATTTTTATCATAATTATAAAAATGTTATTTTTTATTTCCTCTCATCCGAACCTTTTGTTCCGGGCCAGAGTCGGATTATTCAAGCACTACAACTTTTCACGAAGTTGGCGAACGCTTGAACGGCATTGCCATTTACCAAGAACACAAGAAGGAACTCGTCATGGGCATCGGCACAATTCTGATCATCATCCTCATTCTCCTGTTGGTCGGCGGTCTTCCGGTCTTCCCACACTCCAGAAGTTGGGGTTACGGGCCATCGGGGATCATCGGTACGATCCTGGTGATTCTGCTGATTCTGGTGTTGCTTGGCAGGATATAACCGCCCCGCCGCCAGCGAAAAACCCCACTCTTTGTAGTGGGGTTTTTTATTGGGCTTAGGGTCTGGGTTGCTGGTTTTGTGTGTATATCCGATTGCGCTGGTGTTGCTTAGATCGGTTCCGCCCTTACGGCGGGTCACTTTTTCCAAGAGCCGAAAAAGTAACCAAAAAGGCCCTGCTCCTGGTTTGGCCCTGACTGCGTCAGGGTTCCCTCACTCCGGCGACGCTCCGTGGGCCCGCGCCGAACGGACATCCATGTCCTTGCGGCGCTTTCGCGGCATCCATGCCGCTCGACCCACTCCGCGTCGCCTGCGTTCGGCCTGCACCCAAGTCGCGTTCGGCGGTGTCTGGAATTTCTTGGTACAAGATCAAAAGCCAAAGCCAAAGCCAAGCGACGCCCCTGATTCTTTTATGTTGAGCGCAAACCTGTGCAGCTCCGCCATTCCCCTGTGGGAGCGAATTCATTCGCGAAAGGCGGTACAGACAATACATCTCCATCGCCTGAACCCTTTTCGCGAATGAATTCGCTCCCACAGGTGCTCTGCGGCGCTCCGAAACCTTCTTCAACACCGACCTACCGCTTTCGCTGCCGTCGTAACCTCCGGCGTCTCCCACAGGGATAGCGTGAAGATTCGAACTTAGCGTTCGCGTTCGCTTTTGATCTTGATCTTGATCTTCACACACGCCAGTACAGACACCGCGGAACGCGACTTGGGTGCAGGCCGAACGCAGGCGACGCGGAGTGGGTCGAGCGGCATGGATGCCGCGAGAGCGCCGCAAGGACATGGATGTCCGTTCGGCGCGGGCCCACAGAGCGTCGCCGGAGTGAGGGAACCCTGACGCAGTCAGGGCCAAACCAGGAGCAAAGCGTTTTTGGTTACTTTTGGGGCGCTCTTGCCAAAAGTGACCCGCCGTAAGGGCGGAACCGATATAAGCAACACCACCGCAATTGGATATGCCCCCAATCTCAGCCAACAAAAAAACCCCACTACAAAGAGCGGGGTTTTTCATTTGAAACGCTAACTCAGATCAGTGAGAAACCGCCCCACTCGCCCCCAGACCGGTCTGCGAACGCACGAACTGCGGGAAGAACAACGCACGTTCACCCTCGGCCGCTTTCGACTTGTCAGTGATCGAGAAGAACCAGATCCCCACGAACGCAATGATGATCGAGAAGAACGCCGGGTACTCGTACGGGAAGATCGCCTTCTCGTGATGCAGAATCTGCACCCAGATGGTCGGGCCTAGGATCATCAGCACCACGGCACTGATCAAGCCCATCCAGCCGCCAATCATCGCGCCGCGAGTCGTCAGGTTTTTCCAGTACATCGAGAGCAACAACACAGGGAAGTTACAGCTCGCCGCGATGGAGAACGCCAGGCCGACCATGAACGCAATGTTCTGACTTTCGAACGCGATACCCAGCACGATGGCCACGACAGCCAGCGCAACCGTGGTGTATTTCGACACGCGGATTTCGTCTTTCTCGTTGGCTTTGCCCGCTTTGATCACGCTGGCATACAGGTCGTGAGACACCGCCGACGCACCGGCCAGGGTCAGACCGGCTACCACCGCCAGAATGGTCGCGAACGCCACCGCCGAGATGAAGCCCAGGAACAGGCTGCCACCGACCGCGTTGGCCAAGTGCACCGCCGCCATGTTGTTACCGCCCAACAGAGCGCCTGCGGCATCTTTGAACATCGGGTTGGTGCTGACCAGCAGGATCGCGCCGAAGCCGATGATGAAGGTCAGGATGTAGAAGTAGCCGATGAAGCCAGTCGCGTACAGAACCGATTTACGGGCTTCTTTCGCGTCGCTCACTGTGAAGAAGCGCATCAGGATGTGTGGCAGGCCAGCCGTACCGAACATCAGGGCCAGACCCAGGGAGAACGCCGAGATCGGATCTTTCACCAGACCGCCGGGGCTCATGATGGCCTCGCCTTTCGGGTGAACCTTCACGGCTTCGGAGAACAGCACGTTGAAGTCGAAGTTGACGTGTTTCATCACCATCAGCGCCATGAACGAGGCACCGGACAGCAGCAAGACTGCCTTGATGATCTGCACCCAGGTGGTCGCCAGCATGCCGCCGAACAACACATACAGGCACATCAGGATACCGACCAGCACCACCGCGACGTTGTAGTCGAGGCCGAACAGCAGCTGGATCAGCTTGCCCGCACCGACCATTTGCGCGATCAGGTAGAACGCCACGACCACCAGCGAACCACAGGCGGACAGGGTACGGATTTCCTTCTGCTTCAGACGGTAGGACGCCACGTCAGCGAAGGTGTACTTGCCCAGGTTACGCAGGCGTTCGGCGATCAGGAACAGGATAATCGGCCAGCCGACGAGGAAGCCGATCGAATAGATCAGGCCGTCGTAGCCGGATGCGTACACCAGGGCCGAGATACCCAGGAAGGACGCTGCCGACATGTAGTCACCGGCGATGGCCAGACCGTTCTGGAAACCGGTGATCTTGCCGCCCGCCGCGTAGTAGTCCGCCGCCGATTTGTTTTTCTTGGCCGCCCAGTAGGTCACGCAAAGCGTGGCGCCGACGAAGATCACGAACATGACGATCGCGGCAACGTTGAGCGGTTGTTTTTGCACGGCACCGGTCAGGGCATCCGCCGCCCAGAGAGTCGGTGCGAAGGCCGCCAGGCCCAAAGCTGCAAACAGGCGCCGGCTCATTGTTGTGCCTCCTTCAGGATCGCGTTGTTCAGCTCATCGAACTCGCCGTTTGCACGACGAACGTAGATGGCGGTCAGCACGAAAGCGGAAAGGATCAGGCCCACGCCGATTGGCATTCCCCAGGTGATGGATGATGTGGCGCTGAGTTTGGCGCCGAGAATCTGAGGCCCATACGCAATCAACAGGATGAAAGCGGAGTAGAGCCCAAGCATGATCGCCGAGAGAATCCAGGCGAATCGTTCCCTTTTCGAGACCAGCTCCTTGAAGCGCGGGCTGTTCTGAATCGAGAGGTAAATGCTGTCGTTCATTGTTTTTGTCCTCGCAGCACAGATGGATGTCACGTATTCCACTTTAGCTGGCTCTAGGCCGCGCTCCAGACGACCTTAGTATTAGAACGACATTAGTTGATGTGCGCGGGGCTGCACTCTGGCGTGCGGCGAAAAAATCAGAGGCATATTTGGCGGGAGAGCCACACGTGGATGCGGCTTTTGATTCTGGCCGAAGGCCGTAGGAGCGCAGCTTGCTCGCGATCTGGCGCGAAGCGGCAGCAAACCCGATGTACGCGGTGTGTCAGGCAAATGGGGGGCGTCAGGTTTTACTGCTGCTTCGCAGCAGATCGCGAGCAAGCTGCGCTCCCACGCCCTCCGGGCAGAAGCGAATGGTGCAAGCCACAAAAAACCGCCCGGCAATCACTTGCCGGGCGGTTGGGGTCACGCATGAATCTTTTGCGGCAAATTACTTACCGGTCCACTCTTTGACGCGATCCGGGTGTTTGGCGACCCAGTCTTTCGCAGCCTGTTCTGGCTTGGCGCCGTCCTGGATGGCGAGCATGACTTCGCCGATCTCGTCCTTGCTGCTCCACTGGAACTTTTTAAGGAAGTCAGCAACGTCTGGCGCTTTAGTGGCCAGCTCTTTGCTGCCGACGCTGTCCACGGTTTCAGCTGCACCGTAAACGCCTTTTGGATCTTCCAGGAATTTCAGTTTCCACTTGGCGAACATCCAGTGCGGCACCCAACCGGTGACGGCGATGGATTCTTTCTTGTTCTCAGCGCGGGTCAGCTCGGCAATCATGCCGGCGCCGGAACTCGCCTGAAGTTTGTAGCCGTCCAGACCGTAGTCTTTGATGGCCTGATCGGTCTTGATCATTACGCCCGAACCAGCGTCGATGCCGACGATTTTCTTCTTGAAGGACTCATCGGTCTTCAGGTCGGCAACCGAGTTGGCTTTCACGTACTCAGGCACGATCAGGCCGATCTTGGCGTCTTTGAAGTTAGGACCGTAGTCGGTGACCTTGTCCTTGTTCTTTTCCCAGTATTCGCCGTGTGTCACGGGCAGCCAGGCGGACAGCATCATGTCCAGTTTGCCGGTGGCAACGCCCTGCCACATGATCCCGGCAGCGACGGCCTGCAGTTTCACGGGGTAGCCCAGTTTCTGTTTGATCACTTCGGCTGCGACGTTGGTCGTCGCAACGCTGTCGGACCAGCCATCCACATAACCGATGCTCAGCTCGGGTTTGTCGGCGGCAATGGCCAGCGTGGAACTGATAGCAAGGGCCAGCGCGGCACCCGCACCCAGGATATTTCGCATCTTCATCGTTACTTCCCCGGTAGTCCTGCACCCGACGGCGGTCGGGTATCGTTAACGTTTTTTTAAGCTCGCAGCCCGCGCACGCATTTGGCGCACCGCTTAACTTTCACGCTTCAACCACTTGCCTTCGCAGCAGCACTCGCTGCATCGACGAGCCGATCATCAACCCCCACCGACCTTGTGCCTTTCCTGTCAACGACACTCAGACAGCGGGAAACGACATCACAGGGCCATCAGCGACAAACAGGTCGTAAAAGAGGGCCCGGTCCGTCCGAAACTTGCATGCTTTAAAAGCAGCGGCGAGTTTCGAGCCTTGAACGGCAAGACAAAGCGGCGATGCCCCAACGTGTAGCGTGAGGCCTGCCGTTTTGAGGGCCCCCTGAGCTATGCTGCGACCCTCTGCTCCTTTTCGGCCCCATCATGCCCGTCCCCTTCCGCTCGCCTGTTTTGACGTATCTCGCCGCTTGTCTAATCGCGCTGATTGCCCTGTTCGGTTACTGGTACACCCTTGGCAAACCCGTCGTGCTGCCGGATGCCGCGACGCCGACGCACAAGCTGCAATGCGCGTCCTACACCCCTTTCGATAAAGACCAGTCACCCTTCGATCAACCGTTCGCCCCCCGACCTGCGCGAATGGATGCCGACCTGGCGTTGCTCGCCACGCGCTTCGAGTGCATCCGTACCTATTCAATGACCGGCCTTGAAGCGATCCCGGCATTGGCGCGCAAGCACGGGCTGAAAGTGATGCTTGGCGCGTGGGTCAATGCCAGCCCCGAGGACACAGCGCACGAGATCAAGGCATTGATCACCGCCGCCAATGCCTACCCGGACGTTGTCACCGCTGTGATCGTCGGTAACGAAACGCTGTTACGCAAAGAAGTGACGGGACCTCAGTTGGCCAAACTGATTCGTCAGGTGAAAGCCGAGGTCAAACAGCCGGTGACCTACGCCGACGTCTGGGAATACTGGCTGCAATACCCGGAGATCGCGCCTGCCGTGGATTTCGTGACCATTCACCTGCTGCCGTATTGGGAAGACGATCCCAAGGGTATCGACGACGCGTTGACCCACGTCGCGGAGATTCGTCAGCGCTTCGGCGAAAAATTCGCCCCCAAGGACATCCTGATCGGTGAAACCGGATGGCCCAGCGAGGGGCGTCAACGTGAGACAGCGTTGCCGAGCCGGGTCAACGAGGCGAAGTTCATTCGCAGCTTCGTCGCCCTAGCCGAACAGCACGGCTGGCATTACAACCTGATCGAAGCCTTCGACCAACCCTGGAAGCGGGAAGCCGAGGGCGCGGTCGGGGGTTATTGGGGCTTGTTCGACGCCGACCGACAGGAGAAAGGCGTGCTTACGGGGCCAGTGTCGAACCTGCCGTATTGGCCGTTCTGGCTGGCGGTCAGCGGTGTGATCGGCCTGCTGGCGCTATTTTTGGCAGGCCGCGTGACTCAGTCTCGCAGCGCGTTGATCGTCCCGCTGCTCGCCGTATTCGGCGGCGCGTGCATTGGCACATGGGGGGAACTGGCGCGGGTGACCAGTCGGTTTACCGGCGAATACCTATGGGCCGGGGCGTTGATGGTGCTGAACCTGCTGGTCCTGATGCACGCCGCATTGGCGCTCTCGGGCCGGCAAGGGTGGCGCGGCCGAGGGTACGCCTGGTTCGAGTCCCGAGCCGGGTGGTGGCTGAGCGCGGCCGGTTTTGCGGGCGCGGTGATGATGCTGGAGATGGTCTTTGACCCGCGTTACCGCAGCTTCGCCACCCCGACGTTGTGGCTGCCCGCCCTCTTTTATCTGCTGCGACCGGTCAGGGTGCTGCGTCGGGAAGCCACGTTGCTGGCTTGCATCATCGGGATCGGGATCGTGCCGCAGGTGATTCGCGAAGGGCTGAGCAACCCGCAGGCTCTGGGGTGGGCAGCGGTCAGCGTGGTGATGACCCTGGCGTTGTGGCGCAGTGTTCGAATCAGCGCGGCGAGCCCCGAGCCAGAGCGTGCGCGCGAGTGACGGGGTGAGGAACACATTGTGTTACCGCTGACGCCATTCCAAAACAGAATACGGGTAACACGGAAACAGAATAGTCCTTTCGGATTAACACCCAGGCAGAACGATTTTTTCAAGCCATTGATTTTAAAGGGAATTAAAAAGTTGGCACGCTGCCTGCTATATCTCCTGCATAACAAGAACAAAATGTGAAAACCCAATAAAAATAAGATGAATCGGCTCTGACATAACAAGAACAACGGCACAGAGACGCAGCCAACAGATTTTTTTGGAGTAGATGTGCTTTACAGAGGCCTTGGCCTCACAGCCCGACCGAGAACAATAAAACTACCGTCAGGTAGCGTCCAGAACGGGTTGGATCCTCGCCTCAGGCCATGGATCGAAGCAGATAAGCGCTCAAAAAAATACGTTTGCTCTTGTATCCCGGATGGGGATCACTGAAGACGCTGGAAAGGGAACGGTTGCCAAAAACAACAACAGACCGCCCTAAAACAATAAAAAAAGAGCACGTGCAACGATTTAAAGGGGAGCCTCGGCTCCCCTTTATGCTGTCTGGGGTTTGGGGATGAGGGTTTCGTGTCCGTCTCGATGTCAGTCTCCGCGTTCGGCTAAGGCTGCTCGTTTGCCCGCACCAGCCGCAGCCCCGCAATCACCACCGCGAACACCGCCAGACTCGCCGAATACAACACCAACGCCAGCATCCCCAGCAGCAATCCAATTCCCGCCAGCACCCGCCCCACCTTGCCCGGCACGCAAAACGCGATCACCGCCGTCACCAGCGCACCCCAGCCGAACACGCCGAAATGAATCAGCCATCCCAGGTCCGAACGCACCACGCATTGCCACTGCAACGCATCGTCGGAACACTGCCCGACCCACTGCACATCCTCCATCAGTCCGTAGCGCAGGCCATAGCTCAACGTCAGCCACAGCACCAAGGCAAACACCGACACGATCAGCGGGAAACAACGCGACACGGAACACCCCAAGGCAGGAAAACGACGCCCAGCATATCCGCAGTCGACCCGGGACATGAAACGCCCCACATTAAAAGCACAACCTCACACGCCACTCGAGCCAGAACGTGTATTGTCGCCTAGGATTTGTTCGGGTTGGCGAGGGATTAAATGCAAATTGCCACTACGGCACTTTTTGCACGCCCCCTGTGTCATAGCCTGCGTATCTCAACAGCACTTCTTTCCCAAGGGATTCAGTCATGCTTCGTTTTTTACGCCTCGCCGCCCTTTCAGGCGGCTTGTTCTTGAGTGCGTCCGTGATGGCGGTCGACATCGATCCGTCCAGCTATGGCTTCCCTCTGACCAACCCGTTCGAAGCGACCATCGCCACGACGCCTCCTGATTTGCGGGCGAAGGTGCCAGACGACGCCGACATCGATCAGGACGACTACAGCCTGACGCTGAGACCGGATCGTGAATTCACCCTCCCCGACAATTTCTGGGCCGTGAAAAAACTGCGTTACCGCCTCGCCAAGCAAGACCATCCCGCGCCTCTGATCTTCTTGATCGCAGGCACCGGCGCCCCCTACAACAGCACCCTCAACGAATACCTCAAGCGTCTGTATTACGGAGCCGGGTATAACGTCGTACAGCTGTCGTCGCCCACCAGCTACGACTTCATGAGCGCCGCCTCACGATTCGCGACGCCTGGTGTGACGTCTGAAGACGCTGAAGACCTGTACCGCGTGATGCAGGCCGTTCGCGCTCAGCAAAACAAACTGCAAGTCACCGAGTATTACCTCAGCGGCTACAGCCTTGGCGCGCTGGATGCGGCCTTCGTCAGCAAACTGGACGAGACCCGCCGCAGCTTCAATTTCAAGAAAGTGCTGTTGATCAACCCGCCGGTGAACCTCTACACCTCGATCACCAACCTGGACAAAATGGTCCAGACCGACGTGAAGGGCATCACCAACAGCACCACCTTCTATGAACTGGTGCTGCAAAAGCTGACCCGTTACTTCCGCGAAAAAGGCTACATCGACCTCAACGATGCGCTGCTCTATGACTTCCAGCAGTCCAAGCAGCACCTGTCCAACGAGCAGATGGCCATGTTGATCGGCACGTCGTTTCGCTTCTCGGCGGCCGACATCGCGTTCACGTCCGACCTGATCAACCGTCGCGGCCTGATCACCCCGCCGAAGACGCCGATCAGCGAAGGCACCAGCCTCACGCCGTTCCTAAAGCGCGCGCTGCAATGTGACTTCGACTGCTACGTGACCGAGCAAGTGATCCCGATGTGGCGCGCCCGCACAGACGGCGGCAGCCTGCTGCAACTGGTGGATCAGGTCAGCCTGTACGCGCTCAAGGATTACCTGAGCACCAGCAAGAAAATTTCCGTGATGCACAACGCCGATGACGTGATCCTCGGCCCGGGCGACCTCGGTTTCCTGCGCAAGACCTTTGGCGATCGCCTGACCGTTTACCCGTATGGCGGTCACTGCGGCAACATGAACTATCGCGTCAACAGCGACGCCATGCTGGAGTTTTTCCGTGGCTAAACGTCTATTGCTCACTGCCGCTCTGCTTTGTGCAGGCGCTGTTCATGCCGCTGATGCGCCGATCATCTCCCAGGCCCAGCCGGTCAAGCGGATCGAGAACCCGGACGGTTTCACCGAGCCGTTGAAGTCGCTGAAATTCAACCCCGGTCTGGACGCCCAGGAATTCGAGCGCTCGTCGCTGAACGCCCTCAACGTCTACGACCCGCTGGAGTCGTGGAACCGTCGGGTCTACCACTTCAACTATCGCTTCGATGAGTGGGTGTTCCTGCCGGTAGTCGACGGCTATAAATACATCACCCCAAGCTTCGTGCGCACCGGCGTCAGCAACTTTTTCAGCAACCTGGGCGACATCCCCAACCTGCTGAACAGCCTGTTGCAGTTCAAGGGCAAGCGCTCGCTGGACACCACGGGCCGTCTGATCATCAACACCACCATTGGTGTCGCGGGCTTGTGGGACGCCGCAACCTGGATGGGGCTGCCAAAACAGAGCGAAGACTTCGGTCAGACCCTGGGGTTCTATGGCGTTCCGGCAGGGCCGTACCTGGTGCTGCCGATTCTCGGGCCTTCGAACCTTCGTGACACCGGCGGCCTGGTGTTCGACTTCACAGCCGAATCGCAGATCAACTTCCTGAACGTGGCGCAGGTGAGTCAGGATCATCCGGAACTGTACCTGCTTCGCGCGATTGACCGCCGCTACACCACCAGCTTCCGCTACGGCCAGATGGACTCGCCGTTCGAGTACGAGAAAGTGCGCTACGTGTACACCGAAGCGCGGAAGTTGCAGATTCAGGAGTGATGATTGCCTTGTGCGGGGTCTGAAACGCGTCACTCTCTGACACGCTGGATGGCCCCTGTGGGAGCGAATTCATTCGCGAGAGGCCCGTACAACCGACAGAAATCTATCGACTGTACCGACGTCTCGCGAATGAATTCGCTCCTACAGGAGACCGCGTCGAGCCATTTGAAACATCTAACAACCCGATCGATTCCTCGCAAAAACGTCACCCATCCATCGCCTTAACCGGCATACCATAGGCGCCATTCCCACCCTCTTCCGGAGTGCGCCCCATGACTCAATTTCGCAAAGTGCTGTCCATGCAGACCGGTCAACCGACCTCGGACGGCGCGGGCGTCAAGCTGACGCGGGTCTTCGGCGGCCCTGGCGTCGAGCTGTTCGACCCCTTCCTGATGCTCGACGAATTTGGCTCGGACAAGGCTGACGATTACATCGCCGGTTTCCCTCCCCATCCGCATCGCGGCTTCGAAACCGTGACTTACATGCTCGAAGGCCGCATGCGCCACGAAGACCACATGGGCAACGTCGGCCTGCTGCAAGGCGGCGGCGTGCAATGGATGACCGCTGCGCGTGGCGTGATCCACAGCGAGATGCCGGAACAAGAAGAAGGCATGATGCGCGGCTTCCAGCTGTGGCTGAACCTGCCGGGCAAATCGAAGATGGACGACGCCGGTTACGAAGACATCCAGCCGGAACGCATCCCGCGCATCACCACGCAGAACGGGGTGGACGTGGTGGTGATCGCCGGTCAGTTCGACGACGGCCAGGTGCAGCAGGCAGGCGCGGTGCAGCGGCCCGACACCGAACCGCAGTATTTCGACTTCCACCTTCCAGCCGGCAAATCAATCAGCCCGAAAGTCCCTGAAGGCCACCGGGTGCTGTTGTACGTGTACGAAGGCGAAGTCGAGATCGCCGGTTGCGCGCAAACGCTCGGTCAGAGCCGTCTGGCTCGGTTGTCAGAAAATGGCGAAGTGCAGCTCAATTCAGCGACCGGCGCGAAGGTGTTGCTGATCGCGGGCAAGCCACTGAATGAGCCAATCGTGCAATACGGCCCATTTGTGATGAACAGCCGCGAAGAGATCGAACAGGCTCTGCGGGATTTTCGGGATGACAAGTTGACGGCATAAACAATCGCCCGATAAATGCAGACCCTGTAGGAGCGTGGCTTGTCCCGCGATCTGACGCGCAGCGGCAGCCATATTGGCCAACGCGGCGGGTCAGATGCATTTGAATCGTCAGGTTTCATGGCCGGTGCCCGGCCATCGCGGGACAAGCCACGCTCCTACAGGGAAAAATGCGGTTTCACGCGATCCCCAAAAACCGCATCAACTCCTCTTTCTGGGCCATCGCATCGCGGCGGCCCAGTTCGATCAATTCGCTGCAATACCCCGACTCGAACAGCAGATAACTCAATACCCCTGCCCCGCTGGTCTTGGTCGCGCCGGGCCCGCGCAGAAAGGTGCGCAGGGCAGGCGGCAGTTCGCGACGGTGGCGGGCGGCGATTTCGTCGAGGGGCTGGCTCGGGGAAATGACCAGCACCTCCACCGGCGCCAGCGACTGCACCGGCGTCGGCTGTTCGGACACCTGCGGCGACGGCTCGGGTGGCGAGGGCAACATGCGACTCAGCAAATTCAGCCGCTCCAGCAACTCGATGTCGCTCTCCAGGCTGTCAATGAACGTGCTGTTGAGCATGTGCCCGCTGATCTGCGCCAGACTCGGCTGCGCGCCGCTCACGACCCGGTGCACGGGCTTGTTCGCCCCCGGTCCGCGAGGGTTGCCGCTGACGCCCACCACCAGCACCCGATTGGCGCCCAGGTGCAGCGCCGGGCTGATCGGCGCCGATTGCCGCACCGCGCCATCGCCAAAATATTCGTGTTCGAGTTTGACCGGGGCGAACAGCAGCGGAATCGCAGAACTCGCCAGCAGATGATCGACCGTCAGCCGCGTTGGCACGCCGACGCGCCGATGCCGCAGCCAGGAATCGATGGTGCCTTTGCCCTGATAGAACGTGACCGCCTGCCCCGACTCGTAGCCAAACGCCGTGACCGCAACGGCCCGCAAATGCCGACCTTCGATGGCCTCATCAATGCCTTCGAGGTTCAGGCGCTCGGTCAGCAAATCTTTCAACGGCGAGCTGTTGAGCAACGCCACGGGGATCTGCTTGCGACCGATCCCCAACAGGCTTCGCCCGAAGAACCGGGTCGCCTGACGAATCACCCCGGACCAATCGCTGCGCAACACCTGATGGCTGCGAAAGCTCTGCCAGAAGACCGTGAGTTCATGAATAGCCGTGCGAAATTGCGCAGCCCCGCTGGCGAGTTTCACCGCGTTGATGGCGCCCGCAGACGTGCCGACGATGACCGGAAACGGGTTCTTTCCGCCCGCAGGCAGCAGGTCGGCGATCCCTGCGAGCACGCCCACCTGATAGGCCGCCCGAGCGCCGCCGCCGGAAAGGATCAGCCCGGTGATCGACTCGCGACCGACCGGAACCGTTGAAGCGCTGTTGACTGTTTTTTGTTCTGCTGCGCTTGTCGTCATAAAACCTCAGCCCTAGGTATCAGCCCCGCTTTTTATACAGCTTCGGCTCACCGGGCGGCCTGCTCTTGAACCGCCGGTGTGCCCACAGATACTGCTCGGGGCAGGCCGTCACGGCCCGCTCGACCCATTGATTGATGCGCAGGCAATCAGCCTCGTCGCTCTCGCCGGGAAAATCGGTCAACGCCGAGTGGATCACCAGCTTGTAACCGCTACCGTCCGCCAGACGCTCTTGGGTGAACGGCACCACGAGGGCGCGGCCGAGGGTGGCGAATTTGCTGGTGGCCGGTACGGTGGCGGCCTGAATGCCGAACAGCGGCACGAACAGGCTCTGCTTGACGCCGTAGTCCTGATCCGGCGCGTACCAGATCGCGCGGCCCTTGCGCAGTTGCTTGATCATGCCGCGCACGTCTTCGCGCTCGACGGCGATGGAATCCAGGTTGTGCCGCTCGCGGCCTCGGCGCTGCACGTAGTCGAACACCGGGTTCTTGTGCTCGCGGTACATGCCGTCGATGGTGTGCTGCTGACCGAGCAACGCTGCGCCGACTTCCAGCGTGGTGAAGTGCAGCGCCATGAGGATGACGCCCTGCCCTTGCTCATGAGGCTGCTTGAGGTGTTCAAGCCCTTCGATGTGCGCCAGCTTGGCAAAGCGCGTCGGGCTCCACCACCAGCTCATGGCCATTTCGAAAAAGGCGATCCCGGTGGAGGCGAAATTTTCCTTGAGCAGGCGTTTGCGCTCGGCTTTCGAAAACTGGGGAAAACACAGTTCAAGGTTGCGCGCCGCGATGATGCGACGGTCGGTGGCGAAGTAATACATGACCCCGCCCAGCGCCCGGCCTATCGCGACCAGCGCCCGAAACGGCAACTGCACCACCAGCCAGAGCATTCCCAGCCCCAGCCAGAGGAGCCAGAAGCGGGGATGAAGAAATTGGGCTCGAAAACGCGGGCGTTCCATTACAGCTTCCGTCAGGACAAAGGCGGGCATTCTACATCGGTTCGAGCACTTCCGTGACGCTTCGTCGGTTGCGGCTCCCTTGCGACTCGCGGGCGTTCTCGTTATAAGTCTCGGCACTTTTAGCGACAAGCCGCTGTATGCCGACATGAGCCAAATCGAATTGCAAGACAAGGACCCCGTGTTCCAGCTGAAGGGCAGCATGCTGGCCATCACCGTGCTGGAACTGGCCCGTAACAACCTTGAAGCACTGGATCGTCAGCTGGCCGCCAAGGTCGCTCAGGCGCCCAATTTCTTCAGCAATACGCCGCTGGTGCTGGCGCTGGACAAGCTGCCGCCCAACGAAGGCGCCGTCGACCTGCAAGCGATGATGCGCATCTGTCGCCATCACGGCTTGCGCACCCTGGCCATTCGCGCCAACCGCATCGAAGACATCGCCGCTGCCATTGCCATCGACCTGCCGGTCCTGCCGCCATCCGGCGCGCGTGAAAGACCCCTCGATCCGACGGAAGGTGAAATAAAGAAAAAGCCCGAAGTGGTGGAAAAACCACCGGAGCCTCTGATCAAGCCGACCAAGATAATCACGGCTCCTGTGCGCGGCGGCCAGCAGATTTACGCGCAAGGTTCGGACCTGGTGGTGATTTCCTCGGTCAGTCCCGGTGCGGAACTTCTCGCCGATGGCAACATCCATGTGTATGGCCCGATGCGGGGCCGGGCACTGGCAGGCATCAAGGGCGACACCAAGGCCCGGATTTTCTGCCAGCAAATGGTGGCCGAACTGGTCTCCATCGCCGGGCAATACAAGGTTGCGGAAGACCTGCGACGTGACCCTCTCTGGGGGGCCGGGGTACAAGTCAGTCTGTCCGGTGACGTGTTGAACATCATCCGTCTTTAACGGATACTGCGCCATTTTCAAAGCCACTCTGATTCGTCGCGAAAACGATGCAAAGGGAAAGGAAATCCGGGAAATTCATTTGTTTTCTCGAAACATGAGCATCGCAAGACGCTCGTTTCTTTCTCTGTTCGAAAAACGCTGCGTGATGAGGGGCTATTCAGGGACTAGCCGTCCTACTTTTAGGGGTGATACACCTTGGCCAAGATTCTCGTGGTTACATCCGGCAAGGGTGGTGTGGGCAAGACCACCACCAGCGCCGCTATCGGTACCGGCCTCGCATTGCGCGGCCACAAAACGGTCATCGTCGACTTCGACGTCGGTCTGCGTAACCTCGACCTGATCATGGGTTGCGAGCGTCGCGTCGTGTATGACTTCGTCAACGTGGTCAATGGCGAAGCCAACCTGCAACAGGCGCTGATCAAGGACAAGAAGATCGAAGGTCTCTATGTCCTGGCCGCCAGCCAGACCCGTGACAAGGAAGCGCTGACCAAAGACGGCGTGGAAAAGGTCCTGATGGAGCTCAAGGAATCCTTCGAGTACATCGTCTGCGACTCCCCTGCCGGTATCGAGACGGGCGCTCACCTGGCGATGTACTTCGCTGACGAAGCGATCGTCGTGACCAACCCTGAAGTCTCCTCCGTCCGTGACTCGGACCGCATGCTGGGCCTGCTGGCCAGCAAGTCGCGCCGTGCCGAGCGCAACGAAGACCCGATCAAGGAGCACCTGCTCCTGACCCGCTACAACCCTGAGCGCGTGAGCAAGGGCGAAATGCTGGGCGTGGAAGACGTCAAGGAAATCCTGGCCGTCACCCTGCTCGGCGTGATTCCTGAATCCCAGGCTGTGCTCAAGGCTTCCAACCAGGGCGTGCCTGTCATCCTCGACGACCAGAGCGACGCCGGTCAGGCGTACAGCGATGCCGTTGACCGCCTGTTGGGCAAAGACCGCGAGCACCGCTTCCTGGACGTACAGAAAAAAGGATTTTTCGAACGCCTGTTCGGGGGTAACTAATGAACATTTTTGACTTCTTTCGTGCCAACAAAAAGCCCAGTACCGCATCGGTCGCGAAAGAGCGTCTACAGATCATCGTGGCGCATGAACGCGGCCAACGCAGTACCCCGGACTACCTGCCCGCTCTGCAGAAAGAGCTGGTGGAAGTGATCCGTAAATACGTCCAGATCGAGGACGATAAAGTGCAGGTTGCGCTCGACAACGAGGGCAGCTACTCGATTCTGGAGCTCAACATCACCCTGCCTGATCGTTGATCGAACAGGCGGTCGCCACGGCGGCTCGGTTGCCCTGATCCCTTCGCGGGATTGCGGTGAGCGAGCCGCCGTTGGCGTTTGTAAACACACCGATTTTTGCTCTGAGAGTGCTACGAGGCTGTTCGATGCCGCTGTCCAATGTCCACATTCTCCATCAGGACGATGCCGTTCTGGTGGTGAACAAGCCTACCCTGCTGCTGTCGGTCCCTGGTCGTGCGGACGACAACAAGGACTGCCTGATTACGCGCCTGCAGGAAAACGGCTACCCCGAAGCGCGCATTGTCCATCGTCTGGACTGGGAAACGTCCGGGATCATTCTGCTGGCCCGCGATGCGGACGCCCATCGGGAGTTGTCGCGGCAGTTTCACGACCGCGAAACCGAAAAGGCCTACACGGCACTGGCGTGGGGCCAACCGGCGCTGGACAGCGGCAGCATCGACCTGCCGTTGCGCTACGACCCGCCGACCAAACCTCGACATGTGGTCGATCACGAACTCGGCAAACATGCGCTGACGTTCTGGAAGGTGCTTAAGCGGTACGACACCCATTGCCGCGTGGAACTGACGCCGATTACCGGTCGGTCTCATCAGTTGCGCGTGCATATGTTATCGATCGGGCATCCGTTGTTGGGGGATGGGTTGTATGCACATCCCGAGGCATTGGCGGCGTACCCGCGTTTGTGCCTGCACGCGAGCATGTTGACGTTTACCCATCCGGTGACGAAAGAGCGGCTGCGGTTCGAGTGTCCAGCGCCGTTTTGAGGGGGTGGGATTTGCTGGCTTGAGATTGTTACTCTGACGCCCTTCGGGCCTGATCGCGAGCAAGCTCACTGCTACATTTGCTTAAACGCGCCATAGCCTGACAGACCGAGTTGTAAGCCTTAAGAGCCTGGCACCAAGGCCACACGCCCGGTCCAGCAGATGCGGCGCGTTGCAAAAGATGTAGGAGTGAGCTTGCTCGCGATCAGGCCCCGAAGGGCATCAAAGTAAGCGTCTAGAGCCAACCATCTCGCCCCGGCCCGCATACGCCTGTAAACTCCCGCCATTGCTGTCTGGAGTAACTTATGCGCGAAGAGTTGAACCAAGGCCTGATCGATTTTCTCAAGGCCTCTCCCACCCCGTTTCACGCCACCGCCAGTCTGGTGCAACGTCTCGAAGGCGCCGGCTATCAGCGCCTCGACGAACGCGCGCCTTGGCACACCGAAACCGGTGGCCGCTACTACGTCACCCGTAACGACTCTTCCCTCGTCGCCTTCAAGCTGGGTCGCCTGTCGCCTCTGATCGGTGGCATTCGCCTCGTGGGCGCTCACACCGACAGCCCCTGCCTGCGGGTCAAACCCCAACCCGAGTTGCAGCGTCAGGGTTTCTGGCAGTTGGGCGTCGAGGTCTACGGCGGTGCGCTGTTGGCCCCGTGGTTCGACCGTGACCTGTCACTCGCGGGCCGTGTCACGTTCCGTCGCGACGGCAAGGTCGAAAGCCAACTGATCGACTTCAAGCTGCCCATCGCGATCATCCCTAACCTGGCGATTCACCTCAATCGCACCGCCAACGAAGGCTGGCAGATCAATCCGCAGAACGAATTGCCACCGATCCTCGCGCAAGTGGCCGGTGACGAGCGCGCCGATTTCCGTGCCCTGCTGACCGACCAGCTCGCCCGCGAGCACGGCCTGAACGCCGACGTTGTGCTCGATTACGAGCTGAGTTTTTACGACACCCAAAGCGCGGCGGTCATTGGCCTGAATGGCGATTTCATCGCCGGTGCGCGGCTGGACAACCTGCTGTCGTGCTTCGCTGGCCTGCAAGCGCTGCTCAATGCCGATGGCGAAGAGACCTGCGTGCTGATCTGCACCGACCACGAAGAGGTCGGCTCGACCTCCGCGTGCGGCGCCGACGGCCCGATGCTGGAACAAGTGCTGCAACGTCTGCTGCCAGAAGGCGACGACTATGTGCGCACGGTGCAGAAGTCGCTGCTGATTTCCGCCGACAACGCCCACGGCGTGCACCCGAACTACGCTGACAAGCACGACGGCAACCACGGCCCGAAACTCAACGCCGGCCCTGTGATCAAGGTCAACAGCAACCAGCGCTACGCGACCAACAGCGAAACCGCCGGTTTCTTCCGCCATCTGTGCATGGCCGAGGAAGTTCCGGTGCAGAGCTTCGTGGTGCGCAGCGACATGGCCTGTGGCTCGACCATCGGCCCGATCACCGCCGGGCATCTGGGCGTGCGCACCGTCGACATCGGCCTGCCGACGTTCGCCATGCACTCGATCCGTGAGCTGGCAGGCAGTCAGGACCTGGCGCACCTGGTCAAAGTGCTGACCGCGTTTTATGCGAGTGCCGAGTTGCCGTAAGCGTTGCTCTCATCTGTGGGTCCGGCTCGCAGCAGAGCGGCCGCCCACAGAACATTGAGGCGCTTAAGAACCCTTGCCAATTTAGATAACCGGTCGCTATTACGCCTATCGCAACTCGGTCTTCCCCGTCCGGGAATATTCGTTGCACCTGGCTTGCCTCCTGCCGATCATGAAACTTCATTGATTCACTTGGACAGTGAGGCAAACCATGGATATCTCCGCAGCTGAAGTAAAAACATTAACGGATAGACAAACCGAGCTTGAGCAACAAATCCCTCTCTTGCAGCAAGAACTGGCAGATATCACAAGCACGCTTGAGTCTCTAAAGGCTGGTAGCAGTGAACCGTCATTAGCCCAAGCCTCTACTCCGTTGGAAGCAATGAGCAATACAACATCAGCGGGCCTTAAGGGGCTGTTGTAACAAGCGCTGGAGAATGAACTGCGCAATCTAACTTGCTCTCTGTAGCAGCGCGGTTTGCTGGCGTCAGCAAACTCAACACCGCCACCGCAGTCAATCCATGCTGCTACGGGAGTCGCCTGATCTGAACCATGACAGAAAATGATTCTCGCCAACACTGAGTGCCGCTCGTAAAATCGCGGGTCTTGCCTGTACGCACGGCTGACTTCAATTCAGTCGCATCAGGTGCCTGTTGATTCGAGGTTCATTGTCTGGTGATTGCGCCTGCCCGCCTACTCTTCCTGTCGCGCCTGCTGCTGATCTGTCTGCTGGCGCTGTTCCCCGCCGCGCTCACTCAGGCAGCCGGATTGCCCAGCCTGCTCGGTGGCCAGAAAGCCCAACCTCAAGCCCAGGAACCCTTGGGCCAGTCCCTCGACGAGGTCATCACCTCGCTGGAAAACGATCAGCAACGCAGCAAATTGCTGGACGATCTGAAGAAGCTTCGCGACGCGACGAAGAAAGCCCAACCCACTGCCGAGCAAGGCGTGCTGGGGCTGATCGGGAGCACGCTTCACGATTTCGAGAAGCAGTTCACTGGCGATGACAGCCCGCTCAGTCGCTGGGGCGACGAGGTGTCGCTGGCCGAGCAAGAGCTGATGGACCTGCTGCTGCCCGCCAATCAATGGTGGCCGATCATGTTCAGCTTCGCCCTGGTGATTGCGCTGTGGAGCTTGCTGGCCGCCGCGCTGATCTGGCTGAGCCATCGAGTGCGGGTGCGCTTCGGGCTGTCGGAAGAACTGCCGCAACACCCGCGTCCGACCGACATGCTGCGCTTCGCCCTACGCAAACTGGGGCCATGGCTGATTGCGTTGGTCATCACGGTTTACTTGAGCTATTCCCTGCCGCCTTCCCTAGGCCGCGATCTGGCGATGGTCTTGGCGTATGCGCTTGTTGTCGGCACGCTGTTTTCGGCGATCTGCGTGATTGCCTTCTCACTGCTCGACGGCCCTCACCGGCATCAGGCGCTGTACATCCTGCGGCATCAGGCGTTTCGGCCGCTGTGGTGGATCGGCAGTTTTGCCGCCTTCGGTGAAGCGCTGAGCGACCCGCGATTGGTGGCCAGCCTCGGCGCACACCTGGCACACACCACCGCAACCCTCGCCAACGTCATGGCGGCGATTTCCACGGGGCTGTTCATCGTCCGCTTCCGTCGGCCCATCGCGCATTTGATCCGCAATCAGCCGCTGTCCCGCCGCTTGAAACGCCGCGCCCTGAGCGACACCATCGAAATCCTCGGCAGCTTCTGGTACTTGCCTGCGCTGGTGCTGGTGGGCGTGTCGCTGTTCGCCACGTTCTTCTCGGCGGGCGACACTAGCACCGCGCTGCGCCAGTCGCTGATCTGCACCGTGTTGCTGGTGTTGTGCATGGTCATCAACGGCCTGGTGCGGCGTCACTCGCAAAAACCGGCCCACGGTCATCGACGCCATGCGCTGTATTCGGACCGCCTGAAAAGCTTCGGTTATACCGTGGCGCATCTGGTGGTCTGGCTGGTGTTCATCGAGTTGGGGCTGCGGGTCTGGGGCCTGTCGCTGATCCGTTTTTCCGAAGGCGACGGCCACGACATCAGCGTGCGCATCATCGGCCTGGCGACCACGCTGATCTTCGCCTGGCTGATCTGGATTCTCGCCGACACCGCGATTCATCACGCCCTCACCCGCTCGCGCAAAGGCCTGGCCAACGCCCGTGCGCAGACGATGATGCCGCTGATCCGTAACGTGCTGTTCGTGACCATTTTCATCATTGCGGTGATCGTCGCACTGGCGAACATGGGGATGAACGTCACGCCGCTGCTGGCCGGTGCCGGTGTGATCGGTCTGGCCATCGGTTTCGGCGCACAGTCGCTGGTGGCGGACTTGATCACCGGGCTGTTCATCATCATCGAGGACTCCCTTGCCATCGACGATTACGTGGACGTCGGCGGGCATTTGGGCACCGTCGAAGGGCTGACCATTCGCACCGTGCGCCTGCGTGACATCGACGGCATCGTGCACACGATTCCGTTCAGCGAGATCAAGAGCATCCAGAACTACTCGCGGGAATTCGGCTACGCGATCTTTCGCATCGCGATTCCGTCGAACATGAACATCGATGATGCGCTGAAGATGATTCGCGACGTGGGCCAGAAAATGCGCACCGACCCGCTGCAACGCCGCAACATCTGGTCGCCGCTGGAGATTCAAGGGGTGGAGAGTTTCGAGTCCGGCAACGCCATCCTCCGCGCGCGCTTCAAGACCGCACCGATCAAGCAATGGGAAGTGTCGCGGGCGTTCAACCTGTCGCTGAAACGTTATCTGGATGAAGCGGGCATGGACCTCGCGACGCCGCGCCTGAATGTGCAGGTGAACACCAGTGGTGGGAGCGTGAGCGGGGTTCGCGGGAAGAAGGATGAAACGGCGGGTTGAACTCGCATAAAAAACACGAAACCCCTGTAGCAGTCCGGCTCGCCAGCGACATCCGTGTGGTCGCTGCCGCCGACAAGTCGGACTGCTGCAGGGGTTTCGTGTTTATTGTTGAGCTTCAGATCAAGGCGTAATCGACGCTGCGGTGTTGTCCTTGAACATCGCCGCAAAGCGCTGTTTGTTGGCCGCGTAGTAATCGGCGGTGACCTTCTCGGCCGAGCTGGCACGCGCTTCCAGCATCATCTTTTGCAGGTCGTCCTTGGGGATCGAATAGTGGGCGAAGAATTGCGCCACTTTCGGGTATTGATCGCTGAATCCCTTGCGCGCGAAGGCGTGAATCTGCTCAGCACCGCCAAACAGGTGCTCAGGGTCATCCAGATAACGCAGCGGGTATTTGGAGAACATCCAGTGCGGGCTCCAGGCGTTGACCAGTGACCACTTGCCGCGTTTGAGATTGCGGTCCAGCTCGCTCAACATGCCGGTTTCCGAGGACGCCACCATCTTGTAGCCGACGATTTTCTTATCGTTGAGCACCTTCTCGGTGAGCTTGTACTGGCCGTTGCCGACTTCGGAGGTCAGGATCTTGCCGTCGAATTTCGCCGCGATCCCCGGTTTGTTCAGGTCCGCGAGGCTGGAGACTTCGCTGGCCGGAACGATGTCCGGCACCGCCATGCCGATCCGTCCTTCATACAGCACGCCCAAGTCTTCGATCTTGTCCTTGTACTTGTCGTAGAACGCCTTGTGCGTGCCCGGCAGCCAGACCATCGGAATCATGTCGATGTTGCCGTTGGCCATGGCCTGAAACTGGATGCCGATGTCGGCCATGACCAGTTTCACCGGCTGCTTGAGCTGGTCTTCCAGCACCAGCGTGGCCAGCTTGACGGTGATCTCGGTGTCCGACCAGTTGACCCAGCCGATGCGCACCGGCGGTTGATCGGCGGCGTGGCTGAACAGACTCACAGTCGTCAAGGCGACCCCTGCTAACCAACCAATACTTTTTTTCTTATACGGCGAATAAGCAACCATCGTGCATCTCCCCTGTTGTGTATGGGTGTTACTGGGTGTGGCAGTGAAGTGAGTGAATCGCGCCAGTCTTCGGCCAGCTGTTGCGCCGATCTTATCCACACATTGCGTGGGGTAGCAAGCGAAATGTACACCAGCGTCCGCATCGATTGACACCTGTGTACATTTCACATACTTTCGCGTCAAACCTAGCCTGATGTTCCCTTCCAGGAGCGCACCACCATGTCCAGCGATCCTCTGCTGCAGCCCTATAAAATCAAGAACCTCACCCTGCGCAACCGCATCATCACCACCTCCCACGAACCGGCGTATCCGGTGGATGGCATGCCCAAGGATTTGTACCGCGCTTACCACGTGGAGCGGGCCAAGGCCGGTGTAGCGCTGACCATGACCGCAGGGTCGGCGGCGGTGTCCCGCGACAGCCCGCCGGTGTTCAACAACGTGCTGGCGTACAAGGACGAGGTGGTGGGCTGGCTCAAGGACCTGACCGACGAATGCCACGAACACGGCGCGGCGGTCATGATCCAGTTGACCCACCTCGGGAGGCGTACCCGCTGGGACAAGGCCGACTGGCTGCCAGTGGTGTCGCCCTCCCATCGTCGCGAAGCCTCGCACCGCTCCTTCCCCAAGAAGCTGGAGGACTGGGACATTCAGCGGATCATCAAGGATTACGTTGACGCCGCCGAACGCATGAAAGCGGCCGGCATGGACGGCCTTGAGCTTCAGGCCTACGGTCACTTGATGGACCAGTTCTGGTCGCCACTGACCAACGATCTGGACGGCGACTACGGCGGTTCGTTGGATAACCGCCTGCGTTTCACCTTCGACATCCTGCGTGGCATTCGCAAGCAATGCGGCGAAGACTTCCTGCTCGGCGTGCGCTACACCGGCGACGAAGATTTGCCCGGCGGGTTCGGCGCGGCGGACGGCATCGAGATTTCGAAACGCTTGAAAGACAGCGGCCTGGTGGACTTCCTCAACGTGGTCAAAGGCCACATCGACACCGACGCCGGGCTGACCGACGTGATCCCGATTCAAGGCATGCGCAACTCTCCGCACCTGGATTTCGCGGGCGAGATTCGTGCGGCCACGGGCTTCCCGACCTTTCACGCCGCGAAGATTCCCGACGTCGCCACCGCCCGCCACGCCATCGCCTCGGGCAAGATCGACATGGTGGGCATGACCCGCGCGCACATGACCGACCCGCACATCGTGCGCAAGATCATCGAGAAGCGCGAAGAAGAGATTCGTCCCTGCGTCGGCGCCAACTACTGCCTGGACCGCATCTACCAGGGCGGCGCGGCGTACTGCATCCACAACGCGGCCACCGGGCGCGAAACCACCATGCCCCACGAGGTTCCCAAGGCTGCGGTGAAACGCAAGGTCGTGGTCATCGGCGCAGGCCCCGGCGGGCTGGAAGCGGCGCGGGTCGCGGGCGAACGCGGGCATGACGTGACGGTGCTGGAAGCAGCGGATCAACCGGGCGGGCAGATTCGCCTGACCTCACTCAGCGAACGTCGTCGCGAGATGATCAGCATCATTGACTGGCGCATGGCGCAGTGCGAGCGGCTGGGGGTGAAATTCCAGTTCAATACCTGGGCCGAAGGGCAAACAGTCTTGGACCTGGAGCCGGACGTGGTGATCGTCGCCACCGGCGGCCTGCCCGACACCGAAGTGTTGAAAGAGGGCAACGAACTGGTGGTCTCGGCCTGGGACATCATTTCCGGTGACGCCAAGCCGGGCAAGAACGTGCTGATTTTTGACGACGCGGGCGACCATGCCGCATTGCAGGCTGCCGAAGTGATCGCCCAGAGCGGAGCGCGTCTGGAAGTCGTGACGCCGGACCGCTCGTTCTCGCCGGAAGTCATGGCCATGAACCTGGTGCCCTACATGCGCAGCCTGCAGGACCTGGACGTGGTGTTCACCGTGACTTATCGCGTGGAAGCCGTGCAACGTCGCGACGGCAAACTCGCCGCGATCTTCGGCAGCGACTACGGGAAGGTCAACAAAGAGCGCATTGTCGACCAAGTGGTGATCAACCACGGCACGTTGCCGATGGACGAGCTGTATTTCGAACTGCGTCCGCTGTCCAGCAACCAGGGCGCGGTGGAACAGCACGATTTGATCGCGGGCAAGGCGCAGAATCTGGTGACCAACCCTGAAGGGCGTTTCCAGCTGTTCCGGATTGGCGATGCTGTCGCGGCGCGCAACACCCATGCGGCGATTTACGATGCCTTGCGGTTGGTGAAGGATTTGTAGATCCGGCACAGATTGCAGCGCTGAACACAGGGTCTCGGTACGCCGCAGGTCCTGTGGGAGACGCCAGACCTGTGGGAGCGAATTTATTCGCGAAAAATAAATCAGCCGATAGAGATGCACAGTCTGACCTGGCCCCTCGCGAATGAATTCGCTCCCACGGGGGGCGTGTTTCATTCAGATAAACAGGGCCATCCAGCGATGTGAATACCGCGCATTACATGCCTTTCCGTGCGATATCCGCCCCGGCCTGCACTGCGCGGCCTATCTGCTCTTCAAACCCTGCCTCGATCAAGCTCTGCAACCCCGCGGCCGTCACGCCTTTGTACGCCACCAACGCATCAATCATCCCTTGGGGATCGTGATTGGCCAGCAACTGACTCGCCGACACCACCACTCCTTTCGCCGCCTGTCGTGCGACGTCTTCAGGAATGCCTGCGATCACCGCTTGCCGCGTCAACGCCGTCATCAGCAGCGCAGGAAACGCCGGCCCGGTGCCGGACAGCGCACTCAAATAATCGATGCCGTCTTCCGTCGGCACCCGACTGGCTGTGCCCACGCACTCCAACAGCCCCTGAATGAACGTCACCTCAACCGCGTCCAGCCCTTGAGCACAATGCCAGGGCGTGAACGACTGCCGGATTTCAATCGCCGCATTGGGCATCGCGCGAACAATGACGGAGGCCCCGGTCGCGGCGCTGATCGCCTGAGACGTGACACCCGCCATCAGCGAAATAACCTGCTTGCCAGCTGCCTGAATGTTCAGTGCCTTGAACTGTTCGGGGCGCACGGAAAGGATCACCACATCGCTGGCTTCCACCAACGCCTGGTTGTCGGCCAGCACCTGCGCGCCAGTGTCCGCCAACGGGTGGCTGCCCGAACGGTTCGACACGATCAATTGGTTCGCCGGGATGAACCCCGTGTCGAGCAATGCGTGAGCCAGCCCGCCACCCAACCAGCCGGTGCCGCCAATGATGCCGATGTGTTCAGTTGCCATGGGCGGTCTCTTCGAACGTCTCGGCGAGGGGCACGAATTCGCCCGGCTCTTTTTCGGCGTAACCGAAGGCGCCATAGAAGCGGTCCAGCTCCCGTCGTTTCGGGGCCTTGCCGGTGAAGATCGCCACGTAATGCGGGATGCGTCGGAAACGCTCGGTGATATCTTCACTGGTCTTCATCGAGATGTAACCGATCTGCGTCAGATAAATCGTCCGCGCCCGTGTGTCAGCGGCGTCGGGGTCGTAGCCGAAGCGGCGGAACATCGCCGCCAGTGCGTTGATACGTGAGTCGTCCGCAGCGGCGATTTCCGAGGCCACTTCCTCGGACTGCAAGGCCCAGCTGCGCACCGCGAATTCGAATTGGGAATCGAACAGCTCGGGGTTCAGCCAGCATTCGAAAACGTTGAGGATCGCTTCGGTGATGTTTTCGGCATACCCTTCGGACTGCTTGACCATGCCGCCGGTGTTGTTGTCCTTCCAGCGTGCCAGCAAGGCGGCCAGCAATTGTTCGCGGTCCTGAAAGAACCAATAAAAGCTGGTGCGAGAGAGGTTCAGGCGCTTGGCCAGGGGCATGACGCGCACGGCGTCCACACCGGATTCCTTCAAGGCGTCGTAGGCAGCTTCCAGCCATCCTTCCGGCGATCCGCGCCAGCCGGAGTCCTGGGATTTGCCTCGTTCCTTGCCTGATACCGACATCTGATGTCGCCTTTGTTCGATTGTGAGTGAATGAACTGTACGCCCCCGCTTCTTTGATGTACATCCGTGTACATTCGAATGACGCTGTGTCAATCACCCCGCATCTGGCGCGCTTATGCAGTCCGACTCTTCCCCTCAAGCAGCGCCGCTCAAAGAAGAGCCGTCGAAGAAGGTTAAAGGCTACCGACGCCTGATTCCCTCGATGACGGCGCTGCTGGTGTTCGAGGCCGTGGCCCGGCTTAGCAGCTTCACCCTCGCGGCGCAGGAGTTAGGGGTGACGCAAGCGGCGGTCAGCAAGCAGATTCGTTTTCTCGAAGAAACCCTCGGCACGCGCCTGTTCCATCGTCTGCACCGGGCGATCAAGCTGACCAGCGAGGGCTACACGCTGTTTTCGGTGACGTCCGAATCCCTGCAACGGGTCGCAGGAGTCTTCGACAAGATTCACGAAGGCATCAGCGAGCAGGAAATCGTCCTCGCCAGCACCTCGGCGTTTTCACAGCTGCGGATTCTGCCGCGCCTGGGCGCCTTGCGACGAGAGCAACCGAACCTGCATTTGCGGCTGGTCACCCACATGCTCACCCCGGATTTGCGCAGCGACGACATCGACCTGGCGGTGCGTTACGGCGATGGCAAATGGGATGACGGTACGTCGATTTTCCTGCTTGACGAAGAGGTGTTTCCGGTGTGTTCGCCGGGCTGGCTGGCGACCCATACCGCGCCAATTTCGGCGGAAGATTTCATGCACGTGGAGCTGATCGATTCCGACGCCACGCTGGAAGGCTGGATGACCTGGAATGGCTGGTTCAAAGCCTTGGGCGACGAGCGTCCCCGCCTCAAATACGCCCTGCGTTGCAGCTCCTACACCGACACCATCCAGGCTGCATTGCAAGGGCATGGCGTGGCGCTGGGCTGGAATCGGCTGTTGGAGCCATTACTGGCGCGAGGGGAATTGGTGCGGCTGACGTCCTACGTGGTCAGGCCCAAGGATGCCTATTACGTGGTCGTGCCCAACGGGCGCAAGGCCACGCCATTGGTGCAGGGGTTGGTGGAATGGTTGCGCGACGGCATGCACGATGCCCTGTAGCAGTCCGGCTTGCCGGCGGTGGCGTCCTGAAAACCGCTGCCGCCGGCAAGCCGGACTGCTACAGACGGCGGCGCCGATGAGATAGCCACTGCCCGCACGCCACGCTGCCACATCGCATAACTTCTAGCTATGCGAACCTGAAAATATAGCGCGTTGACGCTTTTTTCTGCCCTCTCGATACTGGGCTCATCGAACACATCCCCTTATAAGATCCAGCCTCTGAGGTGCAGTCATGAGCATTGCCGCCGTCGATTTCCATCGCCAGTTAGTTGCCACGCGAACGCCCGGTCATGGCATGAACGGCGCGTTATTCGGTCGTGAAGACATCTTTGAAAACGATGTCCATATCTTCTTTAATCAGCACTGGATATTGGTCGGCGTGACGGCGGATATTCCCGAACCGGGCGATGTTTCGACCATCGACATTGGCAAATCCTCGATCCTGCTGGTACGCGATGATGACGAGCAGATTCAGGCGTTTCGTAACGTCTGCCGCCATCGCGGGGCGCGGTTAAAACCGGCGGGCAAGTCCACGGTGGGCATGCTGGTCTGCCCTTATCATCAATGGACGTATGACCTGGACGGCAGCCTCAAACATGCCGCGCACATGGGCAAAGACTTCAATGCCAACTGCAGAAGTTTGATTCCCGTTCATACCAAAGTGGTCGGTGCACATATATTTGTGTGTCTGGGTGAACAACCGCCGGAAGACATTGCGCACCTCGAACAGACCCTGACTCCGCGGTTTGCGCCGTACAACATGACCTACACCAAAATTGCCCATGAATCGGAAATCATCGAGAACGGCAATTGGAAACTGGTCATCGAGAATAACCGCGAGTGTTATCACTGCGCGGGCACTCACCCGGAACTCACTGCTTCATTCCTGCCGGAAGACTTCGGTTTTTGCGCAGATGGCTTGAGCGAAGAATCCCTTAAAGCCCTGGACGAATACGAACAGCGCAACGCCGCTGCGAAGAAAAGCTGGGAGGACGAAGGCTTCGTCTGCGACGCCGTCGAGCATCTGGACGTGGACGCCGTGACGCAATTTCGTACGCAGCGTTTGGTGATCGCTGGCAATGGCGAATCGCAAACCCTCGACACCCGCGTCGCCTGCACCAAGCTGTTTGGCGACCTGACTCGCCGCGACCTGGGCGATGTGCACCTGTGGACCCACAACTCCTGGACTCACGTCATGAGCGATCACGCGGTGATTGCCTACATCATTCCGCTGGAACCGGGCAAAACCCTGGTGCGCACCAAATGGCTGGTGAACGCTGACGCCGTGGAGGGCGTGGATTACAACGTCGACAGGCTGGTGGAAGTGTGGAACGCCACCAACCTGCAAGACGCCGATCTGGTGGCGATCACCCACAGCGGCACGCAAGACCCTGCGTATTCGCCCGGCCCGTTTTCGGCGTTCACGGAATCCTACGTCGATCAGTTTTCGCGCTGGTACGCCGCGCGGCTTGCGGCCCACGGTGTGTGAGGAATGATCATGACCCGATTCGAGACATTGCCTACCCAGCTTGGTAACGCGTCCTCGCAGCAACGCTTCACCGACGCGGACACCTGGGGTGCGTACGGCGCGCAGTGGAACAGCGGCGAGCAGAAAACCCTGCTGTGCTGCGACGTGCGCGACGAAACCCATGACGTGAAGACTTTCAGCTTTCGCTGCCCGGACTTCAACGCGCTGAGTTTCGAGCCGGGGCAATTCATCACGATTTCGCCGGTGATCGCCGGGCAGACCATCGCCCGTTGCTACACGCTGTCGTCATCGCCCACGCGGCCGTTCTCGTTCTCGATCACGGTCAAGCGTGTGCCGAATGGCGTGGTGTCGAACTGGCTGCACGACAATCTGCGGGCGGGCGATACGCTCGGGGCTTCAGGACCAGCTGGCAGTTTTACTCCGGTCGGTCATCCCGCCGCCAAGTTGCTGTACCTCTCGGCAGGGTCGGGCGTGACGCCGTTGATGTCCATGACCCGCGCCGGTTTCGACCTGTCGGCGCAGCTGGATGTCGTGTTCGTGCACAGCGCGCGGACGCCCGTCGATATCGTCTTTCACGACGAACTGACCCGCATGCAGGCGTTGATGCCCGGACTGCGGGTGCTGAATGTGTGCGAGGGCCTGGGGGCTCACGTGGACTGGAAGGGGCCGGTCGGTCGCCTGAGTCTGGAGCTGCTGAGTGAGGCTGTGCCGGACTTCAAAGAGCGCGAGGTTTTCACCTGCGGGCCGAAGGGCTACATGGACGCGGTGAAGGCGCTGCTGAAAAACGGCGGTTACAATTTCGCCCATTATCACGAAGAGAGCTTCGACATTGCGGCGCTGGTGGAAGAGCCGTTGATCGAGGCCGCCCCAAGTGTCGAGCAGGGCGAGAAGCTGTTCACCGTCACCCTGTCCCGCTCCGGCAAGACCTTCAGCATGCCCGCAACGCAGACCGTGTTGTCAGCAGCGAAAAAGGCCGGGGCCATCGTGCCGTCGTCGTGCAGCCAGGGCGTGTGCGGCACCTGCAAAACTTCGTTGCTGCAAGGGACGGTGGAGATGAATCACAACGGCGGGATTCGCCAACGGGAAATCGACAAGGGGTTGCGGTTGTTGTGTTGCAGCAAGCCGACGTCTGATCTGGTGATTGATTTATAAGTCAGTGGGCGATCCCGTCAGGCCTGCACATGGGTCTCCTGTGGAAGCGCATTCATTCGCGAAAAATGTGTCAGGCGATAGAGATGTGTGGCCTGCACGGGCGAATCGCGAATGAATTCGCTCCCACAGGGGAGGTTGCGTACACCTGCCAGACCAAGCGCGCTCAGCGCTCACCCACCACCGCGCTCACGTGAATCGCATCGTGTCGCCAATACTCCAGGTCGCAATCGATCAGCCGTCCGCGCTGGTCATGGTTGACCCTGGCAATCCGCAACCCAGGGCTGCCGATCGACACTTTCAACGCTGCCGCTGCCTCAACAGGTAACGCCGTCGGCACCATCTCGAATCGCACCTGGCCGTAACGAATGTCGTAATGGCGGGCGTAGAGTTCGGTCAGGGACTGGTTCAGGTCGAAGTCCAGAATCTGCGGAAAATACTCGGGGTTGAGGCAGTGCTCGACGTACAGCACCAAGCGCTCATCGATGCGTCGGGCGCGGCAAATCTGGATCACGCTGGACAAGGCTGGCAGTTGCAGCCACCCGCAAATCGCTGCGGACGCAGGCTGCAACCGGGCAGAAATCACTTGGGTCGCGGGCACCCTGCCCTGCGCTTCGACCATCGCGTGGAAGTGGCTGCGGCGCATCAGGTCGTACGCGAGACGCGGTGGAGAGATGAACCAGCCTCGGCGCTCTTCGCGATAAATCAGCCCTTGAGCTTCCAGCTGCACCAGCGCCTCGCGCAAGGTAATGCGCGTGGTGTCGAAGACTTCGCTGAGTTTGCGTTCGGCGGGCAACTTGCTGCCAGGCGGCAACAGACCGTGTTCGATCTGCTCTTGCAGGGCATTGCAGATGGTCGTCACCGCACGGGGCACATCTTGGCGCATTGCGTTACCTATCTGGACTAGACCAGCGCTAATCGGGGGCAAAGCGTACCGCTCAAGCGCCCGCTTCAATGACCCAGAGCCTAGGCAGCCTAGATGACTGTTCCGTGACATTCCACCGCAATCGGCTTGAAAAATCAGCCATTTAAAAGACATTAACCTTTTCAGATCAGCCACTTGGCCATGGTCTACGCTTATTCCACAGCCGTACCCCCTGCCTGGCGTCATTCAAGCAAAAGACGGTCCAGACACGAAAGTGTCATGAGGCTCGCCTAACTTGGCTCAGGTATTGCTGACCTAGACCAAACCATTAGAGACACCCACCCGCAACCACCGCTTCCCCGACCCTTTCCCAATCGAGGTCGAGAAGTGACCAAAGGAGCTTCGAATGAAACACCTTTTGCTGGCATCACTCCTGGGTTCGGCCATCGCGCTGAGCACATCGGCCATGGCCGCGGACACCGACCTTAAGACGCTGGAAGCTGCGGCCAAGACCGAAGGCGCGATCAACAGTGTGGGGATGCCCGATGACTGGGCGAACTGGAAAGGCACCTGGACCGACCTGACCGCCAAGTACGGCCTCGTGCACATGGACACCGACATGAGCTCGGCGCAGGAAGTCGCCAAGTTCGATGCGGAGAAAGACAACGCCAGTGCCGACATCGGTGACGTGGGTGCCGCGTTCGGCCCTATCGCCGTCACAAAGGGTGTGACCCAACCGTACAAACCGACCACCTGGAGTCAAATCCCGGATTGGGCAAAAGACAAGGACGGTCACTGGGCACTGGCCTACACCGGCACCATCGCCTTCATCGTCAACAAAAAGCTGCTGCACGGCTCCGACGTGCCGAAGTCCTGGGCTGACCTGAAAGACGGCAAATACAAAGTCACCATCGGTGACGTGAGCACCGCCGCTCAAGCCGCCAACGGCGTGCTGGCCGCCGCCATCGCCATGAAAGGCGACGAGACCAACATCGCCCCTGGCCTGCAACTGTTCACGGAACTGGCGAAACAGAAACGCCTGGGCATCAACAACCCGACCATCCAGACCATGGAAAAAGGCGAAGTGGAAGTCGGCATCGTCTGGGACTTCAACGGCCTGAGCTACAAGGCCAAGATGGCCAACCCGGATGACTACGTGGTGCTGATCCCGTCCGATGGTTCGGTCAAATCCGGCTACACCACCATCATCAACAAATACGCCAAGCACCCGAACGCCGCCAAGCTGACCCGCGAATACATTTTCAGTGACGAAGGTCAGATCAACCTCGCGAAGGGCAACGCCCGTCCGATTCGCGCTGAAACCGGTCTGAAGCTGCCGGAAGAAATCGCGAAAAACCTGATCCCGTCCGAGCAATACGTCAAGGCGAATCCGCAGCCGATCAAAAACGCAGACGCGTGGGAAAAAACCTCGAAAGCCCTGCCGCAGCAGTGGAACGAGCAGGTCATCGTAGAGATGCAGTAAGACCCCAGTGGCGCTTCAGGGATGAAGCGCTATGTGTAACGCCACACGTCCCCTGTAGGAGTGAGCTTGCTCGCGATGAGGTTCGTCCAGAGACCTCAACAGAGCCTGACCCACCGAGATCGCGAGCAAGCTCACTCCTACAGAAAATCGGTGTCAGGTCTGCTGTAGAAATACAGAACCCCAGCCCCCCTCCCGGAGCGCGCATGAAACACAACGTCATCCTCATCCTGCTGGACGGCCTGAGTTACAGCGTGGCGCAGCATGCGATGGGGCATCTGCTGGCGTACCGGAACGCAGGTCGCGCCGCGCTCTATAAGCTGGAATGCGAGCTGCCTGCCCTGTCCCGCCCCCTTTACGAATGCATCCTGACCGGCGTGCCGCCCATCGACAGCGGCATCGTGCACAACCACGTTTCCCGTCTGTCCAACCAGCGCAGCGTCTTTCACTATGCCGCAGCCGCCGGGTTGAACACCGCCGCAGCGGCCTATCACTGGGTCAGTGAGCTGTACAACCGCAGCCCCTTCATCGCCGCCCGTGATCGCCACACCGATGACATCGATCTACCGATTCAGCACGGCCATTTTTACTACGTCGATCACTACCCCGATTCCCATCTGTTCGACGATGCCGAGCATCTGCGAACCGCGCATCAGCCGAATTTCCTGTTCATCCACCCGATGAACATCGACGACGCTGGACACAAACACGGCCTCGACACCCCGCAATACCGCAACAGCGCGCGCTCGGCCGACATCATCCTCGCCGAGTACCTGCAACGCTGGCTCGACGCGGGCTACCAAGTGCTGGTGACCGCCGACCACGGCATGAACAACGACCGCTCCCACAACGGCATCCTGCCGGAAGAACGCGAGGTACCGCTGTTCGTCATCGGCGACGCGTTCAGCCTCGACCCCGGCGCGCAACCGAAACAGACCGAGATCTGCGGCATCGTCTGCGAGCTGCTCGGCGTGCCCCACGACAAACCCGTCTGCAGAGAGGTGCTCAAGTGAATTCACAGAGTCGCGGCAAATGGCTGGGGCTTTTGTGCCTGGTGCCGTTTGCGATTTTCTTCATCGCGTTTCAGATCGCGCCGCTGGCGTGGGTCGCGATCAACAGCCTGCATTCGGACGTCGGCTGGGGCATCGACAACTTCGTCAAAGCCTTCAACTCGCGCTTCTACCGACAGGCCATGCAATACAGCCTGGAGATCAGTTTCTGGTCGAGCCTGATCGGCATCGTCATCGCGATTCTCGGCAGTTATTCGCTGCGCAAAGTCCCCTCGCGGCTGCGGGATTTCGTCAGCGCCTTCGCCAACATGACCAGCAACTTTTCCGGCGTACCACTGGCCTTCGCCTTCATCATTCTGCTGGGCTTCAACGGCGCGCTGACGTTGATCCTCAAGCAGGCCGGGATCATCGACGACTTCAACCTGTATTCGAAGACCGGCCTGATCATCCTCTACACCTACTTCCAGATTCCCCTCGGCGTGTTGCTGCTGTACCCGGCGTTCGACGCGCTGCGTGACGACTGGCGCGAATCGGCCTCGCTGCTCGGCGCCAGCGGCTGGGATTTCTGGCGGCACATCGGCATTCCGGTGCTGACCCCTGCCCTGCTGGGCACCTTCGTGATTCTGCTGGCCAACGCACTTGGCGCCTATGCGACGGTCTACGCGCTGACCACCGGTAACTTCAACGTGCTGCCGATCCGCATTGCCGCGATGGTGGCCGGGGACATTACGCTGGACCCGAACATGGCCAGCTCCCTGGCGATGATTCTGGTGGGCATGATGACCCTCGTGACCGTCGTCCATCAGTGGCTGTTGAAGAGGAGCTACCATGTCTCGCGCTGAACACGGCCCGGTCGGGCTTTACCACCGCGTGGTGGTGTACATCCTGTTTCTGATCCTGCTGGCGCCGTTGCTCGGCACGTTTGTGTATTCGATCGCCACCAGCTGGTCAGCGACCATTCTGCCCGCAGGCTTCACCTACAAATGGTACGTGGCGCTGTGGAGCGACCCGCGCTTTCTGATGGCCTTCGCCCAGTCGCTGTTGGTCTGCGTCGGCGCGCTGATCCTCTCGGTGGTGCTGGTTCTGCCCCTGTTGTTCGTGGTGCATTACCACTTCCCTAAACTCGACGCGCTGATGAACATCCTCATCCTGCTGCCTTTCGCGGTGCCGCCGGTGGTGTCGTCGGTGGGGCTGTTGCAGCTCTACGGTTCGGGGCCGCTGGCGATGGTCGGCACGCCGTGGATTCTGATCGGTTGCTACTTCACCGTGGCCCTGCCGTTCATGTACCGGGCGATCACCAACAACCTGCAAGCGATCAATCTGGTGGACCTGATGGACGCCGCGCAACTGCTTGGCGCCAGCACCTTTCAAGCGGCGTTCTTGGTGGTGCTGCCGAACCTGCGCAAGGGCCTGATGATCGCCCTGCTGCTGTCATTCTCTTTCCTGTTCGGCGAGTTCGTGTTCGCCAACCTGCTGGTCGGCACCCGTTACGAGACCCTGCAGGTGTACCTCAATAACATGCGCAACAGCAGCGGCCACTTCAACAGCGCGCTGGTGATCTCTTATTTCTTCTTCGTATTGCTGCTGACCTGGGCGGCCAACCGACTGAACAAGGACAAAGACTGACATGAGCTTCGTCACTGTCGAAAACCTGCAAAAGAACTATGCCAGCACCGCTGTGTTCAGCGACATCAACTGCGTGATCAACCAGGGCGAATTCGTCACCCTGCTCGGCCCGTCCGGCTGCGGCAAGTCCACGCTGTTGCGCTGCATTGCCGGGCTGACCTCGGTCACCAGCGGCAAGATTTTTCTCGATGGCAAAAACATCGTCCCCGTGTCGCCACAGAAGCGCGGGATCGGCATGGTGTTTCAGAGCTATGCGTTGTTCCCGAACATGAACGTGGAGCAGAACGTCGCCTTCGGTTTGCGCATGCAGAAGGTCAGCGCCGAGGAAACCAAGCAGCGCGTGGCGGAAGTGTTGAAGCTGGTCGAGCTGAACGAGCTGGCCAAGCGTTACCCGCACCAGATGTCGGGCGGGCAATGCCAGCGTGTGGCGTTGGCCCGCTCGCTGGTGACCCGCCCTCGCCTGCTGCTGCTCGATGAACCGCTGTCGGCACTCGATGCGCGGATTCGCAAACATTTGCGTGAACAGATTCGTGCGATTCAGCAGGAACTGGGTCTGACCACGATTTTCGTGACCCACGATCAGGAAGAAGCGTTGACCATGTCCGACCGGATTTTCCTGATGAACCAGGGCCGGATCGTGCAAAGCGGCGACGCCGAAACCCTGTACACCGCGCCGGTGGATGCGTTTGCCGCAGGCTTCATCGGCAACTACAACCTGCTCGAAGCCGACGCCGCCAGCCGCCTGATGCAACGCCCCATCAACAGCCGCGTGGCGATTCGTCCGGAAGCCATTCAACTCAGCCTCACCGGCGCGCTTGAAGGCGAAGTGCGCAGCCACAGTTTGCTGGGCAATGTGATTCGCTACCGCATCGAAGCGCGCGGGGTGGAGCTGGTGGTCGACGTGCTCAACCGCTCGGCTGATGACTTGCACCCGAACGGCCGCCGCGTCACCCTGAACATCGAAGCGTCGGCGTTGTGTGAAGTGGCGTGACTGGCTGAGCGCTGTACCTGTAGGAGCGTGGCTTGTCCCGCGACCTGCCGGGAACCGGCAGCAAATTCAGTAAACGCGGTGTGTCAGGAATGCAGGGTCGTCAGGTTTTAGGACGGGTGCCCCGTCCATCGCGGGACAAGCCGCGCTCCTACAGGTCCGCGCAGGCCAACCGATCTGTGTATGTTTTGATTTAAGAGGACCAACACCATGGCACTGGCCATTTTCGATCTGGACGAAACCCTGATTCACGGCGACTGCGCCAGCTTGTGGAGCGAGCAGATGGGGCGTCTGGGCTGGGTCGACACCGAGTGGTTCATGAAGAAAGACCATGAACTGATGGAGGCCTACAGCAAGGGCGATCTGGCGATGGAGGACTACATGGCCTTCAGCCTGGAACCCATGATCGGTCGCACGCCTGAAGAGGTGGATTTCCTCGTCGGCCCTTGGGTCGAGGACTACATCGAACCGATCATTTTCAGCGACGCCACCCGCACCATCGCCGAACACCGCGCCAACGGCGACCGCATCCTGATCATCTCCGCTTCAGGCGTGCACCTGGTAAAAGCCATCGCCGACCGCATCGGCGTCGACGAAGTGCTGGCCATCGATCTGGAGGTCGCCCACGGCGTCTACAGCGGCAAGACCACCGGCGTGCTGACCTACCGCGAAGGCAAGATCACGCGGTTAATGGAGTGGCTGGATCAGGAAGGCGAGAATCTGGAAGGGGCGAGTTTCTACTCCGATTCACGCAATGATTTGCCGCTGTTGCAGAAGGTAGATTTTCCCCACGTGGTCAATCCGGATCCTGCCCTGCGAGAAGCAGCAGAAAAAGCCGGCTGGCCGATTCATAGCTGGAAATGACGCTTGCACTCACTTGAGGCCCACATCCTCCTGTAGAAGTGAGCTTGATCACGAATGCGCCGGCCCAAGCACTGGATAGCGCCTGGGCTAACGCTTTCGCGAGCAAGCTCGCTCCCACAGGTGAGAAACGTCAGAACGATTTGTCAGACCAGCGTTTCATCAATCACCAACACCACCTTCCCCGACACCTGATTCGTCGCCAGTTCCGCGTAAGCCTCTTCCGCTTCGAGGATTGGAAAGGTCCGCGCCAGCTGTGGGTTAAGGCGGCCTTCGGTGAACAGCGGCCAGACGTGTTGCCCCAGATCGGCGAGTAGATCGGCCTTGAACTGATCGTCGCGACTGCGCAGGGTCGAGCCGAGGATCTGGATGCGTTTGCCGAGGACCAGCGCCAGGTCCAGTTCAGCCTTGCGTCCGCCCATCAGGCCGATCAACACCAGACGGCCATCGGTGCCCAGCACTTTCAGGTTCAGCGCGGCATAGTTGGCGCCCACCGGATCAAGAATCACGTTGAACGGCCCGAAGTCGCTGAGGCCGTCCAGGCTTTCGCCGCGGATCACCCCGCCCTGTGCCCCGAGGTCTTCGCAATACTTCAGCCGCTCTGCCGAGCCAACACTGACCCAGCACGGGCTGCCGAACGCCTTGCACAGCTGAATGGCAGCTGAACCAACGCCACTTGCTCCCGCGTGCAGCAAGACTTTTTCACCTGGCTTCAGACCGGCCAACTGGAACAGATTGAGCCACGCGGTTGCGTAGACTTCGGGAATGCCCGCCGCTTCATGCAGCGACATACCCTCCGGCACCGGCAAAACATGCCGTGCGTCGACCACCACTTCCTCGGCCATCGCCCCGCCTGCAACCAGCGCGCAGACGCGGTCTCCCACGGTCCAGGACGTGCCCGGCCCCACTTCGGCGATCACCCCGGAACACTCCATCCCCAGAATTTCGGTGACGCCCGGCGGCGGCGGATACAGGCCCGCGCGCTGCAACAGATCGGCCCGATTGAGCCCGGCCGCGGCGACCTTTATGCGAACCTGGCCTACATCGAGCGTCGGTGATGGCTGTTCAACCCATTCCACATGACCTTCAACGCCTTGCAATGCTTTCACGGTGCCTCCATAGTGAGTCTTGACTGAGCTCGATGTGCCTCGCGGCCGTTCGGGCTTTTTGCATTATGCGACCGGGTTTCGCATCAGGTTGTGTGAATACACCACGTGCGACGGCAGGACAAGGCAGCCGAACGCAGTGGTCTTCACGGAGCCTGTAGGGAACCGGCGACCTCAAAGACGGCCTAATATGCGTTATCAATTGTCCCCGCGTCGAATCAGCATGAAGCATTTTTTGCCCAGCACCACCCTTGCATTCCTCATTGGCCTGGCTGCATTGCCAATGTCGGCCAGTTCGTTCGCAGCCAACAGCTGGGACAATCTTCAGCCTGATCGCGATGAAGTCATCGCCAGCTTGAATGTCGTGGAGTTGCTCAAACGCCACCACTACAGCAAGCCGCCGCTGGACGACAAACGCTCGGAAATCATCTATCAGAGCTACCTGAAGCTCCTCGATCCTGCGCGCAGCTATTTCCTCGCCAGCGACATCGCCGAGTTCGACAAATGGCGCTTTCAGTTCGACGACTTCCTCAAGAGCGGCGATCTGAATCCGGGATTCACTATCTACAAACGCTATCTGGACCGCATCAAGTCGCGTCTGGATTTTGCGCTGGCCCAATTGGATAAAGGCGTCGACAAGATCGACCTGACCACCAACGAAACGTTGCTGGTCGATCGCAAAGATGCGCCATGGCCGAAAAACGAAGCCGAACTCGACGACCTGTGGCGCAAACGCGTCAAGGATGAAGTCCTGCGCCTGAAGATCGCGGGCAAAGACCCGGCGAAAATTCAGGAAACCCTGACCAAGCGCTACAAGAACCAATTGGCGCGCCTCGGCCAGACCCGCAGCGAAGACATCTTCCAGGCGTACCTGAACACCTTCGCGATGTCCTACGACCCGCACACCAATTACCTGTCGCCTGACAGCGCGGAAAACTTCGACATCAACATGAGTCTGTCGCTGGAAGGCATCGGTGCCGTTCTGCAAAGCGACAACGACAATGTGAAGATCGTGCGCCTGGTGCCCGCAGGCCCGGCGGCGAAGACCAAGCAGGTCGCGACGGCTGACAAGATCATCGGCGTTGCCCAGGGCGACAAAGAGATGGTCGACGTGATCGGCTGGCGTCTGGACGAAGTGGTCAAGCTGATTCGCGGTCCGAAAGGCTCCGTGGTGCGTCTGGAAATCGTCCCGGCCAGCAATGCGCCGAACGACCAGACCACCAAGATCGTGTCGATCACCCGTGAGGCTGTGAAGCTCGAAGAGCAAGCGGCCAAGAAGTCGGTCCTGCACCTGAATCAGGACGGCAAGGATTACAAGCTGGGCGTGATCGAGATTCCTGCCTTTTATCTGGACTTCAAGGCCTACCGTGCCGGGGATCCTGAGTACAAGAGCACGACCCGCGACGTGAAAAAACTGCTGACCGAATTGCAGTCCGAGAAAGTGGACGGCGTGGTCATCGACCTGCGTAACAACGGCGGGGGTTCGCTGCAGGAAGCCACCGAGCTGACCAGTCTGTTCATCGACAAAGGTCCGACCGTGCTGGTGCGTAACGCTGACGGTAAGGTCGACGTGCTGGAAGACGAAAACAGCGGCGCGTTCTACAAAGGCCCGATGGCGTTGCTGGTCAACCGCCTCTCGGCCTCGGCTTCGGAAATTTTCGCCGGCGCCATGCAGGACTATCACCGCGCGTTGATCATCGGCGGCCAGACCTTCGGCAAGGGCACCGTGCAGACCATTCAGCCGCTGAACCACGGTGAGCTGAAACTGACGCTGGCGAAGTTCTACCGGGTGTCCGGTCAGAGCACGCAACATCAGGGCGTCCTGCCTGACATCGCCTACCCGTCGATCATCGACACCAAGGAAATCGGCGAAAGCGCGCTGCCGGAAGCGATGACCTACGACACCATCAAGCCTGCGATCAAGCCGGCGGTGGACCCGTTCAAACCGTTCCTGGCCCAGCTGCAATCGCGTCACGACGTGCGTTCTGCCAAAGACGCCGAGTTCGTGTTCGTCGAACAGAAACTCGCGCTGGCCAAGAAACTCATGAGCGAGAAGACCGTCAGCCTCAACGAAGCCGAGCGTCGCGCCGAACACGCCGACATCGACGCCAAGCAGCTGGTGATGGAAAACACCCGTCGCAAGGCCAAGGGCGAAGAACCGCTCAAAGAGCTGAAGAAAGAAGACGAGGACGCACTGCCGGTGGACGACGACAAGACCAAGCCGGAAGACGATGCGTACCTGGCTGAGACTGGCCGGATTCTCCTCGACTACCTCGGTTTGAGCGGGACAGTGGCGAAGAAGTGAGCAAAGCAGAACGGGCGTACGAACCTTCGCCCTCCCTGTAGGAGTGAGCTTGCTCGCGATTGCGTCAGGCCGGCCGGTTAGCTAAATGCATCAGGCAGACCGATATCGCGAGCAAGCTCACTCTTACAGTCCAGTGGGATCATGAAAGACGACGAGGTGATGGCAAAGCGTCATCAAACAGTCATGAATCTGTCGTGAAATACGGGGCTCGGCGCCAGGCGTCGAGCCCCTTTTTCTTGCTCCGAGATTGCCATGACCGTGACCGAACAGCTGAGCGCCTTGAGTGCGATTTTGACTCACCGCGACTTGCACAGCCTGTTCCAACCGATTGTGTCGCTGCCGGATCGCCGGATCCTTGGCTACGAAGCCCTGACCCGCGGCCCGTCCAACAGCGCCCTGCACTCCCCCATCAGCCTGTTCGCTGTTGCCCGTCAGACCGGTCGCCTGAGCGAGCTGGAACTCGCCTGCCGCGAATCTGCCTGCCGACGTTTCAGCGAGCAGAAGCTGGAAGGCAAACTGTTCCTCAACATCTCGCCCGAATCCCTGCTGGAGCCTTCACACCCGCCGGGACGCACCTTGCAGCTGTTGCAACGCTACGGCATTCCGCCGAGCCAGGTGGTGATCGAGCTGACCGAACAGACGCCGACCGACGACTTCGGCCTGCTGTACAACGCGTTGTATCACTACCGCGATATGGGTTTTTCCATCGCACTGGACGACCTGGGCGCGGGCTATTCCAGTCTGCGCCTGTGGTCCGAGCTGCGTCCGGATTACGTGAAGATCGACCGCCACTTCATCGACGGCATTCATCAGGATGCTGTGAAGCGCGAGTTCGTCGGCTCCATGTTGCAGATGGCCAAGGCCTCCCGGGCGCTGGTGATCGCCGAAGGCATCGAATTGCAGGAAGAGCTGGAGGTGCTGATCGACATGGGCGTCGAGCTGGTGCAGGGCTATCTGCTGTGTCGCCCGCAAGAACACCCACCCCGCGACGCTCGCGCGCTGCTGCCGATGCTCGGTCCGAGCGCAGGGAGTTTCAGTGGCGCAGTGGGCGACCTCGATTTGCTGCTCAACACTCAACCTGTGGTGCTTGAATCCACGCCGATTGCTGATGTGCTGGAACTCTTTCGTCGCCATGGCGATCTGCACGCCCTGGCCATCGTGGATGAAGGTCATCGCCCCGTAGGCGTCGTCCATAGGAATGCGCTGTCGGACCTGCGTGTAACCACTCGCGCCTGATGGGGCCACTGATCGATGGCGAACGCCGCCCCGCCGGGCCGCGATGATCTAACTCGGCTTGACCTCTTCCGCGTATTCGAACTCGAACACCCGCACGACTTCGGCGGCGTGCCAGGAAGCAGCAGCGATGCCGTCGGAGGGGCCGGTGAAACGGCCGAGGCGTTCAGCGCATTCGAAGAAGCCGGTGCGCGGCAGACGGCTGGCGCCCTGACTGATGACCAGCGAGCTGCGCAACGGCTGTTCGGCTCGGGCGTCGAGGGCGGCGAGGTGTTCGAGGGCGGCGGTCAGGGTTTGCATCGCCGGAGTCGGCAATTGCAGGCGTTCAAGCAAGGCGCGGTAGGTGACCAGATGGCGTTGGCGACGGGCGAGGTCCAGCTCACTCAGGAGCGCCTCCCAATGCTGACGGCTGATGCGCACGCTCATGCTTCACCTCGCCAGCCCGGCACGCCCAATTCCCAGGCGAGACTGCGCTGTATGGCGGCGTCGGGCTCACGGTTTCCGCTTTCGATCATTTCCAGATAAGAAGGGCTGATCCCCACCGCTCGGGCCAGTACGGCCAGCTCGACACCCTTGGCCTGGCGCAGTGACCCCAGTTGGTCGAACGAGGGCAAATCCGAATCGGCAGCGGCGGACGCGGCAGACTGGTCGGACGGGGCTGCCTCCGGTGCACGGGACACGCCCGCCGCCTTCAACAGCGCCTGATACTCCGCCCATGGCAACACCGCGTATTCTGGCTCTCCATCGCGAGAAATAACCTGAAGATCCATAACCACCCCCTGTAGGACGAATAGCCGTTTCTTGTAATCTTTTTCTCTGTATTGGCGGCATCTTACCAGCGGAAGAGGGGCAAAGGCGTACGGGGGATCGACAGAGTTTTCTCATGAACGACGTTTTGGGGGATTGGGATGCCGGTGAGCTGACCTGTGGGAGCGAATTCATTCGCGAATCGGTTTTACAAACGCCGCATCTCCATCGCCTGCACCCCTTCGCGAATGAATTCGCTCCCACAGGTGGATCGGGCGGGAGCAGATCAGCTGTCAGTCTTTCTTTTCTTGCTCCAGCACTTTCGGCGTCGAGGGCAAACGCTCGACCACAGCAAGCTTTTCCGGGCTCTGCCGCTCACGCCAGGCGCGGAATGCGCTGAGTTCGGCTTCCAGGCTCTTCATCACCCACGCCAGGACCGCGATGTCGTCTAGCATGCCCAATCCCGGAATCCAGTCTGGAATGGCGTCCAACGGGCTCAAAAAATACATCAGCCCCGCCACCACCGACAAAATAGCCTTGCCACTGATGGCCCGGTACTCACCGCGCCAGTACGCCAGACACAGTGCCTGCAAGAGCTTGAGGTCGTCCTTGAGTTTGCCCAGCCGGTTGCCATCGCTCGCGGCCTTGCCCGCCACCGCGAACAACAATGCGGGCAAACGACCTGCTGCCATCAACCGCTTGGCCATGGGCAGGTAACGAATGAAATTCCAGGGTGCTTTCATATTCACTCCAGCGATATCGATAAAAATCGACCAAATGGCCCATCGCCCTCGATGGAAGAACCCGACCTGTAAACGCTCTTTTTCACGCACAAAAGGTTATCCACACAAATTGTGGATAACCTTGTGAACAGAGCCGGTTTACGGCGCTGAAACGCCCGTTTTATAGGGCTCTGCCTTAAATCGCGCGTTTTTTACTCACATAAATAAACGCAAAAAATCGTTGACTTGAGGGTTGGCCGAGGCTACCCACGACAGTTAAAAACCTGACGCATCGTTCAGCAAATGCCGACATTGCTCCATCTGCCAACGGTATTGGGACTGCCCTCTCCCTGCCCCGTTCGATTTATTTTCGGCAAAAACGAAAATGCCCCGTCGAGACGGGGCATTTCTGTTCAAGCGGCAATCGACGGATCGATTACTTCTTGGCAGCAGGCTTGGCAGGTTCTGCTGCCGGGGCAGCTTCTTCTTCCTCGTCCGCTGCGCCAGCGGCGTCGTTGCCGGCAGCAGCCGGGTCCTTGATGCCCAGCAGTTCCAGGTCGAACACCAGAACCGAGTTGGCCGGGATCATCGGGCTTGGGCTTTGAGCGCCATAAGCCAGATCGCTCGGGATGTAGAGCTTGATCTTCTCGCCAACGTGCATCAGTTGCAGGCCTTCGACCCAGCCCGGAATCACACCGCTGACCGGCAGATCGATCGGGCTGCCGCGCTCGACAGAGCTGTCGAACACCTTGCCGTCAGTCAGCTTGCCTTCGTAGTGAACGGTCACGACATCAGTCGGCTTGGGTACTGGGCCATCGGCTTGCTTGATGACTTCGTACTGCAGGCCAGAAGCGGTAGTGGTCACTTCTTTACGCTTGCCGTTTTCTTCGAGGAATTTCTTGCCAGCAGCTGCCGACTCTTCGCTCATCTTGGCCATGCGTTCTTCAGCACGCTTTTGCAGCTCACCGAAGGCCGCAACCAGCTCTTCGTCTTTCAGTTTCTGTTCTTTCTTGCCGACGGCATCTTCGATACCCAGCGCTACGGCTTTGGAATCCAGATCGTCCATGCCTTCTTGAGCCAGGCTCTTGCCCATGTTCAGGCCTATGCCGTAGGACGCTTTTTGTGCCGGGGTTTTCAGCTCAACGGTGCTGGCTTGCTTATCACAGCCCGCGAGTACCAGACCGACCAGGGCAATCGCCGCTGCCAACCGATGCTGTTTCATCCTGTTTCCTTGTTCATGCGCCGAAAGGGCAAACGAGTAAAGCCGCGAGCTTATCAGGCCGCCGCGATCAATGGCTACCGGCATGAGAGGGGGAAAAGGTCGATAAGTTCAGGTAACCAAAGGTTTTCTCGTTCTATCGAGAAAACGGTTCAGTTTTGGTTCAGGCGGCTTCTGCGGTTTCTCCAGCGCTCGCCGCCGGACTCAGCGACGGCTCAGGCCTGGGGAGCCGGCTTGCTGGCGAAAGCGGTGGAACGATCACCGACAAATTAGGATGAAACCCTCAGTAAACGTCCCTCACGTAGCGCTTCTGCTCGACCAACTGCCGCAAATGCTCGACCGCCCGGTCTTCGCTCAGGCCACCTTGGGTCGCGATTACGTCACGCAGCGCCTGATCGACGTCTTTGGCCATGTGCGTGGCGTCACCGCAGATATAAAGGTGCGCGCCGTTCTGCAACCAGCGCCAGAGTTCGGCGCCTTGTTGCCGAATGCGGTGCTGGACGTAGATTTTTTCGGCCTGATCGCGGGAAAAAGCCAGGCTGAGTCGGTTCAGCAGCCCGCCTTTTTGCATCCCTTGCAGTTCATCGCGGTAGTAGAAATCGGTGGCCGCGTGCTGCTCGCCGAAGAACAGCCAGTTGGCGCCCCGATCCCCTCTCGCCTGCCGCTCTTGCAGGAAAGCCCGAAACGGCGCCACGCCGGTGCCCGGTCCGATCATGATCATCGGCACATCGCCGTCGCGGGGTGGGCGAAAGTGCTGCGTCGGTTGCAGGAAAATCGGCACCGGGCTGTCGTCCGCTCGATCGGCGAGAAAGGTCGAGGACACGCCTTTGCGTTTGCCGTATCGAACCGCAGACACCGTCAGATGAACTTCATCGGGATGGGCTTTTGAACTGGAGGCGATGGAATACAGGCGCGGTTGCAAGGGTTTGAGCTGTTCCAGTAGCGCCTGCGCTGAGCACTGGATCGGATATTCGCGTAGCACATCTGCGAGCTGCCGCCCCCACAGCCAGCTTTTCAGCTCGCCCCTGAGGGATTCACCGAGCAGGACCTTCAGTTCCTGACTGCCGCTGCGCTCGGCAATGAAATTCAGCATCTCCGGGGTGGGCCGGGCGATTTCCAGATGCTCGGTCAACGCGTGCCGCAGCGAAACCTCCCCGGCCTTGGCGACGTGCACCGCTTGCTCGGCCTTGAGCCCCGTGAGGTCGAGCACTTCATCGACCAGCGCAGGGCAATTGCGCGGCCACACGCCCAAAGCGTCGCCCGCTTCATAGGTCATGCCCGAATCCCCGAGCGTGAGCGCGAACTGGCGCGTGTCTTTGCTTGCGCCCTGCCCGTTCAAGCGCCGATTGATCGAGAGCCGGGCGTAATGAGGACGTGTGCGGGTCGGCTGATCGCTGATCGTTTCCTGCATCTCGGCAGCAGGCAGCTCCAGCTCCAGCGCCTGCTGCAATGCCTTGAACCACATTTCGCCCGACGCCTGAAAATCCCCGTCACAATCGACCCGGTTCACCAGCGGCGTTGCGCCCAGTTCCGACAAGCGCTGATCAAGATTCCGACCGTGCTGGCAGAAGCGGTCATAACTCGGATCGCCCAACGCCAACACGGCGTAGCGCAGCGATTCCAGCCGCTGTTGTTGCGCACTCAGGGCCTGCCAGAAACCTTGGCCGTTGTCTGGAGAATCGCCGTCGCCGAAGGTGCTGCTGATCAGCGCGATGTTGTTGACTTCACTCAAGCGCTTCGCCGAAAAACTGTCCATCGCCGACACTTGTACCGGCACGCCTGCCGAGCGCAAACGTGAGCCGAAACCTTTGGCCAACGTCTCGGCATTGCCGGTCTGCGAGGCCCACAGCAAGGTCAAGAGTGGCTCGCCCTCAGCCTCGTCCACGGCGTCATCTTCTGTCTGCGGCAGGTCGAGAAAGCGATGGCCGATCAGCTCGACCTTTTTCAAGGCGACCGCGCAGAACTTGAATGCCGGCTGCCGGGAAATCGGGTCGATGGCGTCGCTGGTCACGGCGTTGATCGCGAGGTGTTCGCCGTACACGTCATTCCAGTGAAACGGCGCGAAGCAATTGCCGGGACGGACGCGGTCGGTGATCACGGCGGGCAACACGGCATGACCTCTCGCTGAGCGGATTTCCACCGCATCCTTGTCGGCGATGCCCAACGCAGCGGCGTCGTCCGGATGAATCTCGACGAAGGGGCCGGGGTTGAGTTTGTTCAGGGTCGCGACCTTGCCGGTCTTGGTCAGCGTGTGCCATTGGTGCTGCACGCGGCCCGTGTTGAGCACCATCGGAAAGGTATCGTTGGGCAGTTCGGCGGGCGGCATGTGCGGACGCGGCAGAAACACCGCCTTGCCGTTTTCGGTGGCAAACACAATGGCGGGACGCTGGCCGCTCTCGTCCTGTTTCAACATCTGACTGACGCCATCCTTCAGGTAACGAATCGGGTTGCGGGTGCCTGGGGCCTCCGGCGCGCAGGGCCATTGCAGTGGCTGTTCGCGCAAGCGCGCATAACTGGCGCCGCGAATGTCGTAGCCGGTTTTCGGGTTCCAGGCCTGTTTGATTTCCTCGAACACGTCTTCCGCCGAGGTGTAGCCGAAGGCGTCGGCAAAGCCCATTTCACAGGCCACGCGGGCGATGATTTGCCAGTCGGGCAAGGCCTCTCCCGGTGCATCGACGGCCTTTTGCGTGAGGTTCAGGTTGCGCTCGGAATTGATCATCACCCCTTCGGATTCTGCCCACAGCGCGCCCGGCAGAAGAATGTCGGCGTAGCGGTTAGTTTCGGTGTCGAGGAAGGCGTCCTGAGTAATGACCAATTCGGCAGCCTGCAACGCCTCGATCACCGTAGCGCGGTTGGCGACGCTGGCGACCGGGTTGGTGCAGATGATCCAGCAGGCTTTGATCGCGCCGTCGCGCATCTGCTCGAACATGTCGATGGTGCCGCCGCCAACGGTCTGGCCGAGGCTACTCTGGGGGATTGACCACAGCGCTTCTATAAAGGAACGGTCCTGTTCAACGAGGACCGAGCGCTGTCCGGGAAGTCCCGGCCCCATGTAGCCCATTTCCCTGCCGCCCATGGCATTGGGCTGGCCGGTCAGGGAGAACGGGCCACTGCCCGGCCGGCAAATCGCGCCGGTCGCCAGGTGCAGGTTGCACAACGCGTTGGTGTTCCAGGTGCCATGGGTGCTCTGGTTCAGGCCCATTGTCCAGCAGCTCATCCAGTCCGGCGCTTTGCCGATCATCGCAGCCGCCTGACGAATATCGGCTTCCGCCAGTCCCGTCATTCGCGCCACATGGGCGGGCGTGAAATCGGCCAGAAACGATGGCATGGCCTCCCAGCCCTGGGTATAGGACGCGATGAAGTCGGCATCAATATCGTCATTTTCGTACAGCAGGTGCAGCAAGCCGTTGAGCAACGCGAGGTCAGTCCCCGGCTTGATCTGCAAAAACAGGTCGGCTTTGTCCGCCGTGGCACTGCGCCGGGGATCAACGACAATCAGCTTCGCCCCCGCCTTGACCCGATCCATCATGCGCAGGAACAGGATCGGGTGACAGTCGGCCATGTTCGCGCCGATTACGAAAAACAGGTCGGCTTTGTCGAAATCGTCGTAGGAACCGGGCGGGCCATCGGCGCCGAGCGACAGTTTGTAGCCGCTGCCCGCACTGGCCATGCACAGCCGCGAGTTGGACTCGATGTTGCGGGTGCGCACGAAACCCTTGGCCAGTTTGTTGGCCAGGTATTGCGCTTCAAGCGACATTTGCCCGGAAACATAAAAGGCCAGCGCGTCCGGACCGTCGCGGTCGAGGATTGTGCGCAGGCGCTGAGCGGTTTCGCGGATCGCCACGTCGATGGGTGTACGCACGGGGTCTTGGCGGCGCTCGTGACGCAGGTAAGCTGACTCCATACGTCCGGATTCGGCAATCGCCTGGCCGCAGGTGGTGCCTTTGGTGCACAGGCGACCGTGGTTGGTGGGGTGGTCCTTGTCGCCGCTGACCTTGATCACGCGGTTGTCTTCGACCTGCATGACGATGCCGCAGCCGACGCCACAATAAGGACACACACTTCGCACGCTGTTGCTCGCCATCTGCACGTTTCCCGAGGCCAAAAAAAAGGCGCCCTGTCCTCCTCCGTCTTTAGAACGGGGAGTACACGGCGCCTTTGTCGTGAAGGACGGCAATCTGCGTTGATTGCCTTTGCAGGTGACATTGCAAGGGACAGGCCAGCGGGTTGAACATCGCCGGGAAGTGCACGGGCGCATGGCGATGGCGGCTTTGGGGGTGCTGCCGCTGACACGGCGTGCTGCCACAGGTTGGGGCGATGACGGCAAAATCGCACCGATGTCGTGCTGAATCGGTACGACACTCACACACACTCACCCGGTCTGGGCTCTTGATTCTGGCCGCAGGCCGTGGGAGCTGGCTTGCCTGCGATCGGCTGCGCAGCAGTCGCAAATCTGACGACTCGGTATGCCTGACGCAACGGAGGTGCCCGATTTTGCTGCCGCTTCGCCCCAGATCGTAGGCAAGCCAACTCCCACGCCCTTCGGGCAGAAGCCAAGGTACGTAGCCTGACGTTCGGTGCGCATTCCCCTCGCTGGCACACCCATTGCTACATCCATTCCAAGTCCAGCCACACATGCGCGGCTGGCGGCTCTGGCGGGTCAACGACGATCTGCCGCCGGGCTCAGCACGTTGCCGGCGACACCGCTGTCGCGACAACCCATAAAGAACAGGCAAAGGCGCCTGGAACCGAGAGGTTCCGGGCGCCTTTTTTTTGCGTTTGAAAAACCTGATTGGCTTAGGCCGGGAATCGATATGAACACTACTGTCGCCTCGCTTGATGATCTGCAAACCCTGATCGTGGTCGGCAACGGGATGGTCGGTCATCACTGCGTCGAGCAACTGATCGCCGCCGGCGCCCTCTCGCGCTATCGCGTTCACGTCTTCGGCGAGGAAGGCCAGCGCGCCTACGACCGCGTGCACCTGTCCGAGTATTTCGGCGGTCGGGATGCCGAGTCGCTGGCACTGAGCGATGCCTCGTTATATGAACAGCTCGGGCTGACCCTGCATCTGGGCGTGCCGGTGCTGGAGATTGACCGGGCGCGCCGCGAGGTGATCACCGCCCAAGGCTGCTTCGGCTACGACAAGCTGGTGCTGGCGACCGGCTCTTACCCCTTCGTGCCGCCCATCGAAGGCGCGGAAGGCAACTCGCGTCTGGTCTATCGCACGCTGGACGATCTGGACACCATTCGCGCCGCTGCGAGCCAGGCGACACGCGGCGTGGTGGTCGGTGGCGGCTTGCTCGGCCTCGAAGCCGCGAACGCGCTGAAATCCTTGGGTCTGGAAGCCCACGTCGTCGAATTCGCCCCGCGCCTGATGCCGGTGCAACTGGACGATTTCGGCGGCGCGGCCTTGAAGGCCCGTATCGAAGCCTTGGGGGTCGGCGTCCACCTCTCCCGCGCCACACAGTCGATCACCCGAGGCGAGCAGTACCGCTATCGAATGAATTTTGCGGGTGATGAATTCCTCGAAACTGACCTGATCGTGTTCTCGGCCGGCATTCGTCCGCAAGACGCCCTCGCCCGCCACTGCGCGCTGGAACTAGGGCCACGGGGTGGCATCGCCATCGATGAGCACTGCCGCACCAGCGATGCCGACATTTTCGCCATCGGTGAATGCGCGGCCTGGAACGGCAGTGTTTTTGGCCTGGTGGCGCCGGGGTATCAGATGGCGCGCAATGTCGCCGCGCAATTGTGCGATCTGGACGCCGAGCCATTCTTCGGTGCCGACATGTCCACCAAGCTCAAGCTGCTGGGCGTAGACGTCGGTTCGATTGGTGACGCCCATGGCGCGCTGACCGGCGCACGCAGCTACCGCTTCATCGACGAAGCCACGGCCAGTTATCGTCGTCTGGTGGTTTCCGCCGATGGCAAACAGGTGCTCGGTGCCGTGCTGGTGGGCGACAACAGCTATTACGACACCCTGCTGCAATACGCGCAGAACGGCATCAAACTGCCCGCCGACCCGTCGAGCCTGATCATGCCGCAAAGCGAAGGCGCGCCGACGCTGGGCGCCGACACATTGCCCGCCACCGCGACCATCTGCTCCTGCCACAACGTCAGCAAGGCCTCAATCTGCTCGGCCATCGACACCGGCTGCACCGACCTTGCCGGGCTCAAAGCCTGCACCAAGGCGGCGACCGGGTGCGGCGGGTGTGCGGCGCTGCTGAAAAGTGTCTTCGAACACGAACTGACCGGCCGTGGCGTGGCCGTGGACAAGAGCCTGTGCGAGCACTTCGCCTACACCCGGCAGGAGCTGTACGCCTTCGCACGGGTGGAAAACATCGAGACGTTCGAGCACATGCTAGCTCTCCACGGCAAAGGCCATCTTGGTTGCGACATCTGCAAGCCAGCGGTCGGCTCGATCCTTGCGTCTTGCTGGAACAAGCCGATCATGGACCCGTCACTGGTGCCGTTGCAGGACACCAACGACACGTTCATGGCCAACATGCAGAAAAACGGCACCTATTCGGTGGTCCCGCGCATCCCGGCGGGGGAGATTACCCCGGACGGTCTGCTGGCAATTGGCGCGGTGGCGAAGAAATACGACCTGTACACCAAGATCACCGGCGGCCAGCGCATCGACCTGTTTGGCGCGCAGCTGCATGAATTGCCGGACATCTGGGCCGAGCTGATCGCGGCCGGGTTCGAGACCGGGCATGCGTACGGCAAGTCGACGCGCACCGTGAAGTCCTGCGTGGGCAGTACATGGTGTCGGTATGGCGTGCAGGACAGCGTCAGCATGGCGTTGCGCATCGAGGACCGTTACAAGGGCCTGCGCTCGCCGCACAAACTGAAGTTTGCCGTATCGGGTTGCACCCGCGAATGCGCCGAAGCCCAGAGCAAGGACATCGGCGTGATCGCCACCGAGAACGGCTGGAACCTGTACGTGTGTGGCAACGGCGGCATGCGCCCGCGTCACGCCGAGCTGTTCGCCACGGACCTGGATGACGAGACGCTGATTCGCTACATCGACCGGGTGTTGATGTTCTACATCCGCACCGCCGACAAGCTGCAACGCACGTCGGTCTGGCGCGAATCGCTTGAAGGCGGGCTGGATTACCTGAAAGCCGTGGTCATCGACGACAGCCTGGGGTTGGCCGTCGAGTTGGAGGAACAAATGCAGCTGGTGGTCGATCGTTATGAATGCGAATGGGCGAATGCGCTGAAGAGCCCGGAAAAGCTCAAGCGCTTCCGCACCTTCGTCAACGACAGGAGCGCCGACCCGGACATCCATTTCGTCAAGGAGCGCAGCCAGCGTCGCCCGGCCCGCAGCCACGAACTCAACCTTATCCCTGTCGAGGAGATCGCACGATGAACCAGGTCCACGCGTCGATGAAAGACCTTTCGCACACCCAGGCCTGGCGCGCCGTCTGCGCCCGTCAGGATCTGGTGCTCAATTCCGGCGTCGTGGCGTTGATGGGCAACGTGCAAGTGGCGCTGCTGTACGTCGCCTCCATCACCGGCACCCCGCAGTTGTTCGCCGTGGACAACCGCGACCCGGTGTCGGGCGTGAACGTGATCGGACGCGGATTGATCGGCAGCCTCGCCGGGGATCTGGTGATCGCCTCACCTTTATATAAGCAGCATTATCGGTTGGACGACGGCACGTGCCTGGAAGACCCGGCGCTGAAGTTGCGGACGTGGCCGGTCAGATTGTCGGGGGATGTGGTGGAAGTGGATGTGGGGTAACACGGCCCGGCCTGAATCATACCGCGGACCCGCTTCTGCCCGAAGGGCGTAGGTGTGCCAGGGAGGCGTTCCACCTTGCCTGCGATCTGCTTCTGCCGAACGCGTAGGAGCAAGCTTGCTCGCGATCTGCCGGGCATCGGCAGCAAACCCGAAAAACGCGGTGTGTCAGACACAACCGAGGTGTCCGGTTCTACTGCTGCTTCGCAGCAGATCGTAGGCAAGGTGGAACGCCACCCCGGCACTCCTACGGCCTTCGGCCAGAATCAAGAGCAAACCCAAAGCGTCACCAAATCCCAGGCACAAAAAAAGCGACCCTAAGGTCGCTTTCTCTGTCGTTACGAGGAGTTCAAGGGCCTCGTAACTCAATATGGCGCAGCGGACGGGACTCGAACCCGCGACCCCCGGCGTGACAGGCCGGTATTCTAACCGACTGAACTACCGCTGCGCGTAACACCTTTCAACGAGTGGTGGGTGATGACGGGATCGAACCGCCGACCCTCTGCTTGTAAGGCAGATGCTCTCCCGGCTGAGCTAATCACCCTTGTCTCTCGGTGTGGCGCGCATTCTACGGAGCGATCAAACCTCTGGCAAGCACTTTTTCAAATAATTTTTATAATCCAACCAAAGGGTTACATCAGGGTTGGCCGCAGGGTCGCAGCAGCGAATAATGCCCCCCTTTGTATAAAGGAGAGCTGTCCCCCATGTGGTTCAAAAACCTGCTTGTCTATCGCCTGACCCAAGACCTGCCGTTTGACGCCGAGGCGCTGGAAACCGCATTGGCGACCAAGCCTGCACGCGCTTGTGCCAGCCAGGAGTTGACCACTTACGGTTTCATCGCCCCGTTCGGCAAGGGTGAAGACGCGCCATTGGTGCACGTCAGCGGCGATTTTCTGCTGATTTCCGCGCGCAAGGAAGAACGCATTCTCCCCGGCAGCGTGGTCAACGACGCGCTGAAAGAGAAAGTCGAAGAAATCGAGACCGAGCAAATGCGCAAGGTCTATAAAAAAGAGCGCGATCAGCTCAAGGACGAAATCATCCAGGCCTTCCTGCCGCGCGCGTTCATCCGCCGCTCGGCCACCTTCGCCGCCATCGCGCCGAAGCAAGGCGTAATCCTGGTCAACGCCTCCAGCCCTAAACGCGCCGAAGACCTGCTCTCTACCCTGCGTGAAGTGGTCGGTTCGCTGCCGGTGCGCCCGGTGACCGTGAAGACCGCGCCGACCGCCGTCATGACCGATTGGGTGAAGACCGGCCAGACCGCTGACAACTTCTTCGTCCTCGACGAATGCGAACTGCGCGACACCCACGAAGACGGCGGCATCGTGAAGTGCAAGCGTCAGGACCTGACCAGCGACGAAATCCAGCTGCACTTGAGCACTGGCAAGGTCGTCACCCAGCTGTCTCTTGCCTGGCAGGACAAACTGTCCTTCGTGCTGGACGACAAACTGGGCATCAAGCGCCTGAAGTTCGAAGACCTGCTGCAAGATCAGGCTGAACAGGACGGCGGCGACGACGCGCTGGGCCAACTGGACGCCAGCTTCACCTTGATGATGCTGACCTTCGGCGAGTTCTTGCCGGAGCTGTTCGAGGCGTTGGGTGGTGAAGAGATTCCCCAAGGTATCTGACAGCCCGACGCGGTATAAAGCATCACCTGCTGCGCCGTCGCTCATCGACGGCGCAGTGCTGATCGACACTTATAAATAGAGAAACCTAAGGAGCAAGCCATGCGTGCCCTGGCTGCGTTGAGTCGTTTTGTCGGTAATACCTTCGCGTACTGGGTGCTGCTGTTCGCCGTGTTGGCGTTCCTGTTCCCGGGCTGGTTCATTGCGCTGAAAACCCTGATCGTCCCGCTGCTGGGGCTGGTCATGTTCGGCATGGGCCTGACCCTCAAGCTTGAAGACTTCTCCGAAGTCGTGCGCCATCCGTGGCGTGTGGCGTTGGGCGTGGTTGCGCATTTCGTGATCATGCCGGGTGTGGCGTGGTTGCTGTGTCAGGTGTTCCACCTGCCAGCGGAAATTGCCGTCGGCGTGATTCTGGTCGGTTGCTGCCCAAGCGGCACGTCGTCCAACGTCATGACCTGGCTGGCCAAGGGCGACCTGGCGCTGTCGGTAGCCATCGCCGCCGTCACCACCCTCCTCGCCCCGCTGTTGACACCGGCGTTGATCTGGCTGCTGGCGTCTGCCTGGCTGCCGGTGTCTTTCATGGATATGTTCTGGTCGATCCTGCAATTCGTGATGCTGCCGATTGTGCTCGGCGTCGTTGCGCAAAAGGTCCTGGGCGAGAAGGTGCAATACGCCGTCGACGTGCTGCCGCTGATTTCGGTGGTGAGCATCGTGATGATCGTCTGCGCGGTGGTGGCGGCCAGTCAGGCGAAGATCGCCGAGTCGGGCCTGCTGATCATGGCCGTGGTGATCCTGCACAACACCTTCGGTTTCGGCCTGGGCTATTTCACCGGCAAGCTGTTCAAACTGCCGCTGCCCCAGCGCAAATCCCTGTCGCTGGAAGTCGGCATGCAGAATTCCGGCCTCGGCGCCGCCCTGGCCGCCGCGCACTTCTCGCCACTGGCGGCGGTGCCGAGCGCGCTGTTCAGCGTGTGGCACAACATCTCCGGTGCGCTGCTCTCGACGTATTTCCGGAAGATGGAGCCGGATGCGGTGGTGACGGAAGATCGGCCGGTGGTGGGCTGATCGGCCATGTGTCGGAGCAGGCGGCTTGTCTGACACACCACCGATCGGCAATGTGTCAGAGAAGGCATCTGGTCTGACACACCCCAATCACCCTGTGGGAGCGAATTCATTCGCGAAGGTATTTCAGGCGGCACATTCCTATCGGCTGAACCCTTTTCGCGAATGAATTCGCTCCTACAGGAAACTGCACTCCGCATCAGAACCGCAGCGCCTGATTAGCGCATTTCCCCTCTCAACGCCGCCACCCGCTCACGCACCCGCGCAGGTTGCGATTCATCTCCCGCCATCGCAGGCCCTGCCACCAGGGTCACCCGCGACCACAACCGACGGAACACGCCTTTGTTCGGATCGCGGCTGAAGAAGCTGCCCCACAGCCCCTGCAACGCCAGCGGAATCACCGGCACGTCGGTCTCTTCCAGCACGCGGGTCATGCCGCCTTTGAACTCGTCGATGTCGCCCGTGGTGGTCAGTTTGCCTTCGGGGAAGATGCACACCAACTCGCCTTCCTTGAGGTATTCGGCGATGCGCTTGAACGCCGCGTCGTAGATCAACAGGTCTTCGCCACGCCCGGCAATCGGGATCGCGCCAGCGGTGCGGAAGATGAAGTTCAGCACAGGGATGTTGAAGATTTTGTAGTACATGACGAAGCGGATCGGCCGACGCACCGAGCCTGCGATCAGCAACGCATCGACGAACGACACGTGGTTGCAGACCAGCAAGGCCGCGCCTTCGTCAGGGATTTGTTCGAGGTCGCGGTGCTCCACGCGGTACATGGAATGGCTGAGCAGCCAGATCATGAAACGCATGGTGAATTCCGGGACGATCTTGAAGATGTAGGTGTTGACCGCGATGTTCATCAGCGAGACGACGAGGAACAGTTGCGGGATCGACAGCTTCACCACGCTGAGGAAGATGATCGAGACAATCGCCGAGACCACCATGAACAGCGCATTGAGGATGTTGTTCGAAGCGATCACCCGCGAGCGCTCTTTCTCCGGCGTACGCGACTGGATCAGCGCGTACAGCGGCACGATGTAGAAGCCACCGAACACGCCGATGCCAAGGATGTCGAGCAGCACCCACCACGCCTGACCGTAACCCAGCACAGCCAGCCAGTTGTTGGCCTGAACGTTCTGCGGGAAACCGCCGGAATGCCACCACAGCAGTAGGCCAAACACGGTCAAGCCTGCCGAACCGAAGGGCACCAGGCCGATTTCCACTTTGCGTCCCGACAGCCGCTCGCAGAGCATCGAACCTGCGGCAATGCCGATGGAGAACACGGTGAGGATCAGGGTGACGACGGTTTCATCGCCGTAGAGAAATTCCTTGGCGTACGCCGGAATCTGCGTCAGGTAGATCGCACCGACAAACCAGAACCAGGAGTTGCCGACGATGGAGCGCGACACCGCTTTGGTCTGGCCGAGGCCCAGTTTCAGGGTGGCCCAGGATTCGCTGAAGATGTTCCAGTTCAGGCGCATTTCCGGGCTGGCGGCTGCGGCGGGAGGAATGCCGCGACTGGCGAGGTAACCCAGGCACGCCACCAGCACCATCGCGGTCGAGACAATAGGCGCGTAATGGGTGGCCGACATCATGATCCCGGCGCCGATGGTCCCGGCGAGAATCGCCAGGAAGGTGCCCATTTCCACCAGACCGTTGCCGCCCACCAGTTCGTTTTCGTGCAGGTGCTGGGGCAGGATCGAGTATTTCACCGGCCCGAACAGCGCCGAGTGGGTGCCCATGGCGAACAGCGCGGCGAGCATCAACGACAGGTGATCGAACAGAAAGCCGACAGCGCCGACCACCATGATGCCGATCTCCAGCACCTTGATCATGCGGATCAGCCGGTCTTTGGGGTACTTCTCCCCGAACTGCCCCGCCAGCGCCGAGAACAAAAAGAACGGCAGGATGAACAGCAAGGCGCAGAGGTTGACGTAGATCGAACGGTCACCGTCGATGGCGAGCTTGTAGAGGATGGCGAGGATCAGCGATTGCTTGAAGATGTTGTCGTTGAAGGCCCCGAGGGACTGGGTCACGAAGAACGGCAGGAAACGCCGTTTGCCCAACAAATTGAACTGCGACTGACTCATCGTCCAGGGTCCTGAATGGCGCCGCTATCGGCTTTTGGATTGGAACGCAGGAGAGCCGATCCGAGCCACATTGAAGACGCAACAGGCGTTTCTGTCGATGCACATTTTCTGTGGGAGCGAATTCATTCACGAAGGTATTTCAGGCGGCACCTCTCTATCGGCTGAACCTTTTTCGCGGATGAATTCGATCCCACAGTTTGATGTCGTGCAGGCAGTGAGAACCTTACCCTTTCAAACCCGCAATACACGGCGAGACGAACAGCGTTCCTTTATAGGCACCTACCACGGTGCGTTTCATGATCACCAGCCACAGCGCCGCCAGACCGGCGACCAGCACGCTGCCGAAGACCGAAAAGAACCCCAGATTCAACACCGCCCCCAGCTTCAGCGTGGTCAACGCAAACACGCCCAACGGAAAGGTAAAGCCCCACCAGCCGAGATTGAACGGGATGCCGTTGCGCAGGTAACGCGCCGTGATCAGCACGGCCATCAGCAGCCACCACACACCGACGCCCCAGAGCATGATCCCTGCGATCAACCCCAATCCCGCCGCAATCTCGCCCACACCGGGCAATCCATTGGCGGCGAATATTTGTGGCGACTCAGCGCCCAGCACCATCAAGCCGAACGCGCCGGTGCTGATCGGCCCCAACGCCAGCCAACTCGACGCTGCCATGTTTTCGTGGGGCAGTTTGTGCAACGCCATGCGCAGCAGAAGGATCGTCAGAATGCTGAACGCCACGGGCACCGACAACGCCCACAGCACGTAACTGGTGATGAGCACACTGAACTGGCTGTGGGTGTCCGTCAGATGCGGCGCCAGCAATCCCCCACTGGCCGCCGCCACTTCCGCCGCGACCACGGGCAGCAACCATACCGCTGTCATTTGGTCGATGCTGTGCTGCTGGCGGGTGAACATCATGAACGGGATCAGCACGCCGCAGCCCACCGACATCGCCACGTCCAGCCACCAGAGCAGTTCCGCGACGGGCACCACACCGACGCCCCAGTGCGGCAGGCCGAACGTCAGCAGCCCGTTGATGATCGTCGCCAGCCCCATGGGAATCGTGCCGAAGAACATCGAGACCGTGGAATGCCCGAACACCCGCTGCGCTTCGTCGAAGAACATCATCCATCGAGCGGTGTAGAGGACGCTGAAGGTCAGAAACAGCGCGATGTTCAGCAGCCACAGGGCTTCGGCCAACTGGAACAGGCCGGGGACATGAACAGGCAATTGCGTGAGAACGGCCGAGAGAATCCCGGTGCCCATGGTCACGGCGAACCAGTTGGGGGTGAATTGGCGGATGACTTCGCGCGGGTGGCTCAGTTGGCTGAAGGGCCTGCTCGCGGCGACGAAAAAACTGTGACTCATGGGATGGCTCCTGTCCTCGTGTGAGGTGATCTCCATGGTAGGGCGTCAGGTGATATCGACTAAGCGGGTAATTTCGCTATGGGTCATAGGTTTTACAGATATACACGCCGGTCACGTATGCCACCGATCTGTAGGAGTGAGCTTGCTCGCGATGGCGATTCCCCGGTCGGGATGGGTTGACAGGTAACACGCGATCGCGAGCAAGCTCACTCCTACAGGTCATCACGGTAGCCGGAATCAGCGGCAGCCTCGGAAAACCCCGCGCCCGCTCAGACCTTGGTCGAAACAGACGAACGTCACCCGGCGTGCGAGACTGTGTGACCTGCGAAGGATCGCAGCCGAAACCGCACCTGCTTGAGTCTGGAGTTCCCATGTCGCTGTCCAGCGGACTGATCGCTGCCGTCGCCCTGGCCTATATGGCCATCATGTTCGCCATCGCCTTTTACGGTGATCGTCGCAGCGGTGCCTTGCCGCCGCGCTTGCGTGCGTGGGTGTACAGCCTGTCGCTGGCGGTTTACTGCACCAGTTGGACGTTTTTCGGGGCCGTAGGTCAGGCCGCCGAGCAGTTGTGGTCGTTCCTGCCGATTTACCTCGGGCCCATCGTGATGTTGGTGTTGGCGCCGTGGGTGCTGCAAAAGATGGTCCTGATCAGCAAGCAGGAAAACATCACCTCCATCGCCGACTTCATTGCCGCCCGCTACGGGAAATCTCAGACCCTGGCCATCGTCGTCGCGCTGATCTGCCTGATCGGCGTGCTGCCCTACATCGCCCTGCAACTCAAAGGCATCGTGCTCGGCGTGAACATCCTGATCGGGGCCGGAGCCGATGCCACGGGCACGCGGGCGCAGGACACCGCGCTGATCGTGTCGCTGGTGCTGGCGCTGTTCACCATCGTGTTCGGCACGCGCAACCTCGACGCGACCGAACACCACCGGGGCATGGTGCTGGCGATTGCCTTCGAGTCGCTGGTCAAGCTGTTCGCCTTCATGGCCGTCGGCGTGTTCGTGACTTTCGGCCTGTACGACGGCGTGGACGACCTGTTCAATCAGGCGATGCTGGCGCCGCGTCTGGAAGAGTACTGGAAGGAAACCATCAACTGGCCGTCGATGGTGGTGCAGACCGGCGTGGCGATGATGGCCATCGTCTGCCTGCCCCGACAGTTCCACGTGACGGTGGTCGAGAACATCGAGCCTCAAGACCTGCGCCTGGCCAAATGGGTATTCCCGATTTACCTGCTGCTGGCCGGGCTGTTCGTAGTGCCTATCGCGCTGGCCGGGCAGATGCTGCTGCCCAGTTCGGTGCTGCCGGATTCGTTCGTGATCAGCGTGCCGCTGGCCCACGCGCACCCTGCGTTGGCCATGCTCGCCTTCATCGGCGGCGCCTCGGCGGCGACGGGCATGGTGATCGTGGCCAGCGTCGCGCTGTCGACCATGGTCTCCAACGACATGCTGCTGCCGTGGCTGTTGCGCCGCAAAACCGCCGAGCGCCCGTTCGAAGTGTTCCGTTACTGGATGCTGTCAGTGCGCCGGGTCAGCATCGTCGCGATTCTGCTGCTGGCTTACGTCAGCTATCGCCTGCTCGGCTCGACCGCGAGCCTGGCGACCATCGGCCAGATCGCCTTCGCCGCGATCACGCAATTGACCCCTGCGATGATCGGCGCGTTGTACTGGAAACCCGCCAATCGTCGAGGCGTGTTCGCAGGGCTGGCGGCGGGCGTGTTCATCTGGTTCTACACCCTCGTCCTGCCGCTCACTGCCCACAGCATGGGCTGGGCGCTGAGCAGTTTTCCGCTGCTGGGCTGGCTGCACAGCAACCCGTTCAACCTGCCGATCAGCCCGTTGACCCAAGGCGTGCTGTTGTCGATGGCGGGCAACTTCGCGCTGTTCGTGTGGGTCTCGCTGCTGTCGCGCACGCGGGTGTCGGAACACTGGCAGGCCGGGCGTTTCATCGGTCAGGAATTGCAGGCGCGGCCCAATAATCGCTCGCTGCTGGCCGTGCAGATCGAAGACTTGCTCAAGCTCTCGGCGCGTTTTGTGGGCGAGGAACGGGCGCAGCAGAGCTTCATCCGCTTCGCCTACCGGCAGGGCAAGGGCTTCAACCCGAACCAGAACGCCAACGGCGAATGGATCGCCCACACCGAGCGGCTGCTGGCGGGTGTCCTCGGCACCTCCTCGACCCGCGCCGTGGTGAAGGCGGCCATCGAAGGCCGCGACATGCAGCTCGAAGACGTGGTGCGCATCGCCGACGAAGCGTCCGAGGTGCTGCAGTTCAACCGCGCGCTGTTGCAGGGCGCCATCGAAAACATTACCCAGGGCATCAGCGTGGTGGACCAGTCGCTGAAACTGGTGGCCTGGAACGACCGCTACCTCGAACTGTTCAACTACCCGGAGGGCCTGATCAGCGTCGGGCGCCCGATTGCCGACATCATCCGCTACAACGCTGAACGGGGTTTACTCGGGCCGGGAGAAGCGGAAGTTCACATCGCCCGCCGCTTGCACTGGATGCGTCAGGGGCGCGCGCACACCTCCGAGCGCCTGTTTCCCAACGGCCGGGTGATCGAGCTGATCGGCAACCCGATGCCGGGCGGCGGGTTCGTCATGAGTTTCACCGACATCACGGCGTTCCGTGAGGCCGAACAGGCGCTCAAGGGCGTCAACGAAAGCCTCGAACAGCGCGTGGCCGAACGCACCCGCGAGTTGTCGCAACTCAACGTCGCCCTGACCGAAGCCAAGGCCCACGCCGAGGCCGCGAACCAGTCGAAAACCCGCTTTCTCGCGGCGGTCAGTCACGACCTGATGCAGCCGATGAACGCGGCGCGGCTGTTCTCCGCCGCGCTGCTGCACGTGGATGACAGCATTCCCGATGAGGCGCAGAAACTGATTCAGCACCTCGACAGCTCGCTGCGTTCCGCCGAAGACCTGATCAGTGACCTGCTGGACATTTCCCGCCTGGAAAACGGCAAATTCACGCCAACGATCGCGCCCTTCCCGCTCAACAACCTGTTCGACACGTTGGGCGCGGAATTCAAAGCGCTGGCCCAGGAACAGGGTCTGAACTTCCGGGTGCGCGGCAGTCAATTGCGAGTCGCCAGCGATGCGAAGCTGTTGCGCCGGGTGTTGCAGAATTTCCTCACCAACGCGTTCCGTTACGCGAAAGGTCCGATCTTGCTCGGCGTGCGACGCAAGGGCGCATCCGTAAGCCTGGAAGTGTGGGATCGCGGGCCGGGCATTCCCGAAGACAAACGCCAAGTGATTTTCGAAGAATTCAAACGCCTCGACAGCCACCAGACCCGCGCCGAAAAAGGCCTGGGCCTGGGGCTGGCGATTGCCGATGGTCTGTGTCGCGTGCTGGGCCATACCCTCGAAGTGCGTTCATGGCCGGGCAAGGGCAGCGTGTTCAGCGTCACCGTGCCGCTGGCCCGCACCCAAGCCGCGCCGCAAGCCGTGGCGGTCGAGCCGAAACGCGCCGCCTTGAATGGCACGCAGGTGCTGTGCATCGACAATGAAGACAGCATTCTGATTGGCATGAACAGCCTGCTCAGCCGTTGGGGCTGTCAGGTGTGGACGGCGCGCAACCGCGAGGAATGCCAGACCTTGCTCGACGACGGCATCCGCCCGCATCTGGCGTTGGTGGATTACCACCTTGACCACGGCGAAACCGGCACCGAGCTCATGGCGTGGCTGCGCACGCAGTTGGGTGAGCCGGTGCCTGGGGTGCTGATCAGCGCCGACGGGCGCCCGGAGTTGATCGCGCAAGTGCACGCGGCCGGACTGGATTACCTGGCCAAGCCGGTTAAACCCGCCGCCTTGCGGGCGCTATTAAGCCGACACGTGAGTTTGAGTTGATCGGGCGCCCGCATTGGCCGACTTCACCCCTGTAGCCGATCGCGCAACGCTGCCGGGGGAACGATGACCTTCACTCCCCCTGACGGTAGGGCAACGCGCCTCGCGCTTCTTCGGCATACGCCAGAATCCCGGCCCGCTCTTGCTCCAGAAACCCCGCCACCGCCTCGCGCAAACCGGGATGGGCCAAGTAGTGCCATGAGTGGGTGATCACCGGTTCAAAGCCGCGAATCAACTTGTGCTCGCCCTGTGCACCGGCGTCGAATCGCTGGATGCCATGGGCAATCGCGTAATCCATGCCCTGATAGAAACAGGTCTCGAAATGCAGCCGGTCGAACTCGGCGAGACAGCCCCAGTACCGCCCATAAAAGCTGTCGCCGCCGATCAGGCTGAACGCCATGGCCACCGGCCGTGACCCCTGCTTCGCCAACACCACGCGAATCGCCTCGGGCATGCGCTCGGCCAACAGGCTGAAGAACTCGCGGGTCAGGTACGGCGCCTGGCCGCGAATCTCGTAGGTGTTGGAATAGCAGGCGTAAACGAAATCCCAATGCGCCTGGCTCAGTTCGTGGCCTTCGAGCCACTCGAAATCGAAGCCCTGCCCCGCCACTTGTTCGCGCTCCTTGCGCATCTGCTTGCGCTTGCGCGAACTCAGGGCGTCGAGAAAATCCTGGAAGTCCCGATAGCCCCGGTTCTGCCAGTGGTACTGACAGCCAATGCGTTGCAGCCACTCCGGGTGTTCGGCGAGCAAGGCATCGGCCACGGGGTCGGTGAAGTTGACGTGCACACTCGACAACGCTTCTGCCTCTGCGTACCCCGGCAAGCAGGCGATCAACTCGCGGCCGTCTTCCGGGGTCTTCGCCAACAGTCGTGGACCGCTGACCGGGCTGAACGGCACCGCCACCAGCAACTTGGGGTAGTACGCAATGCCTGCACGGCGACACGCGTCGGCCCAGCCGTGATCGAACACGTACTCACCGTAGGAATGCCACTTGCGATAGGTCGGCAGCGCGGCGATGAGCGTGTCGTTTTCGTAATGCAACAAATGCTCCGCACGCCACCCGGACCGAGGTCCGAGGCTGCCACTGTCTTCCAGCGAACTGAGAAACCCGTGGCGCAGAAAGGGCGACTCGCCGGGTATCAGCGCGTCCCATTCGGCAGGTGCCAGATCCGACAACTTATCCAAGCGATGCAACGACATCGATCTCTCCCGAGCTCTTCAAACCACTCACGCCAACGTTTGCGCTTTATCACTTATTGAACGTATTTGCACATGAAACTTGGGCCGACAGCGCTCTAGCCCGCGGGTTCAACAGAATTTTCACATGTCACCGACATGCCATCACCTAGCCATCTCTCTGTCATAAACGATGGCGATACTGGCGCCTGTTTTTAGAGCCCCAGGTTCTTAAAAAAACAGACTTTTTTCCCGCCCATTTCCGGTCGGTCGTTCCCAGGATGGCTTTGTCATCCCTTCTCATCTACGGAGATTGATATGCGTCTTGCTTCCACCAAAACTGCGGCAGCCCTGTGTGGCGGTCTGTTGCTGGCCATGAGCGTTCCGGCCAGCGCCGCAGTCGACGCGAAACTGCTCGACATGCTCAAGGCCAACGGGTCGATTTCTCCTGCCCAGTACGCCGAACTGCAAAACGAGTTGGCCAAAGATCAGCAGGCTCAGCAACAAGCCCAGAAAGCGACAGCCGATCAGATCGCTGCTGCTACTGCTGCCAAGTCCTCGGAACTGTCGGCATTCGAACAGAAAGTGGCGTGGGCCGCCAAGACCCAGTTCAAAGGCGACGTTCGCGTTCGTCAGGAAACGGTCAAAATCGACGACCAGAACAACAGCCAGGACAAGAACCGCCAGCGTATCCGTGTTCGTCTGGGCGCGTACACCGACATCAACCCACAGGTCAGCACTGGTATTCGTATCGCCACTGGTGGCGACAACAAGGCCAACTCCACCAACGTTGACCAGAACGACTACTTCACCAAGAAAGACCTGTGGCTGGATCAGGGCTACATCGACTACCACCCGACTGCGATCCAGAACCTGCACATCATTGGCGGCAAGATGGCCCAGCCTTGGGTCAGCGAAGGCGACGTGATCTGGGATAGCGATATCAACCCGGAAGGTCTGGCAGCCACTTACAGCTTGCCCATCAGCAAATCCTTCGAGCTGTTCGGTAGCGCCGGTACTTACACCCTCAAAGACAACATCAGCGGCGACGGCACCCAGTTCAAGAACGACCTGCGCCTGAACGCGGCTCAGCTGGGCACGCGTATCGGTGTTGCCGATGCCATGAAACTGACCCTCGGCGGTTCGGTTTACCAGTACCAACACTCCAACGACTGTAATCCGGCTGCTGCCAGCACCGCGACCACCTTCTGCGGCCTGAGCATCAACGGCAACAACACCAACGACTTCCGACTGTATGAAGGCTTCGGTCAACTGGACTTCACCGGTCTGGTCGTTCCTCTGAGCCTGTACGGTCAGTACGTGGTCAACAGCGCCACCGACAGCGATCAGGACACTGCATGGCTGGCCGGTGCCAAGACCAAGGTGTTCGGCTTCGGTCTGGACTATAACTATCGCGATACTCAGCGTAACGCCGTGGTTGGCGCCTTCACCGACTCCGACTTCGCCAACGGCACCACCGGTTCGCGCGGCCACAAGCTGAGCGTTTCGTACGATGTCGACAAGAACTTCACCTTGGGCGCCACGTACTTCCTGACCAAAGCAGACTTCGCCTACGCGAACGCCCCGCGTGACCAGGATGCCAACACCCTGCAACTGGACGTGATGGCCAAGTTCTAAGAAAAGCAGCCGCGCGTTTCGAGCGGCAAGCTTCAAGCTGAAAGCGTCAGGCCTTGAGTGCTCCCTCAAGGTCTGAAGTGATTCTCACAGCCCGCCGTTGACCTGTCGGATCCCCATCATCCGTTCCGACAGGTCACCGCCGGGCTGTTTTTATTTTGGGCGCCGAACACTTTTTTATGAGCAGAAACCCCTGTAGGAGCGAATTCATTCGCGAGAGGCCTACACAACCGACACAACCATGTCGCCTGACAGATCTTTCGCGAATGAATTCGCTCCTACAGTTTCAGATCCCGGTCTGATCCGAGAGCGGAGTCGTTACTTCTTACGCAGAATCACGCTACCAATCGAATACCCCGCCCCAAACGAACTGAGCACGCCCAGTGCGCCGGTCGGCAGGTCGTCCTGGTAGGTGTGAAACGCAATCACCGAACCCGCCGAACTGGTGTTGGCGTAGCGGTCGAGAATCACTGGGGCCTCTTCGACAGTGGCGTCGCGGTCCAGCAGTTTCTTCACGATCAAATGGTTCATGCTGAGGTTCGCCTGATGCAGCCAGAAACGCTGCACGTCGCTGACGTTGAGGCTGTTCTCGGTCAGGTGCGTGCCCACCAGTTCCGCCACCATCGGGCAGACTTCGCGGAACACTTTGCGGCCTTCCTGCACGAACAGCTTGTCCGGCTTGCCTTCGCCTTCTTCCGCCGTGCGGTTGAGGAAGCCAAAGTTGTTGCGGATGTTGTTGGAGAAGCTGGTCAGCAACTTGGTGCTGACGATGTCGAACTGATGCTCGGACGTCGCCAGATCAGCACGTTCAACCACCACTGCCGTCGCCGCATCACCGAAGATGAAGTGGCTGTCGCGATCACGGAAATTCAGGTGCGCGGTGCAGATTTCCGGGCTGATCACCAACAGCGCACGGGCCTGCCCGAGTTTGACGCTGTTGTAGGCGGTCTGAATGCCGAACGTGGCCGAAGAACAGGCAACGTTCATGTCGAAACCGAACCCCTGAACGCCCAGCGCCGCCTGAATCTCGATCGAGATGGCCGGGTAAGCCCGTTGCAGGTTGGAGCAGGCGACGATCACACCGTCGATGTCAGCAGCCGTTTTGCCTGCGCGCTGCAACGCCTGTTCAGCGGCGGCGACGCCCATTTCGCAGAGGATCGACCATTCGTCGTTCGAGCGTTCCGGCAGACGAGGCTTCATGCGATTCGGGTCGAGAATGCCGTCCTTGTCCATGACGAAGCGGCTTTTGATGCCGCTGGCCTTCTCGATGAACGCCGCGCTGGATTCGGTCAACGCCTGCACGTCACCGGCCTCGATGGCGGCGGCGTTTTCAGCATTGAATTGCGCGACGTAGGTGTTGAAAGAATGCACCAGCTCATCGTTGGAAATGCTGTTGGCCGGGGTGAAAAGCCCTGTGCCGCTGATCACGACGTCGTACACGGTCGTTCCTCTCTTTTTGAATGGCAGCAGACAAAGCGTCTGCGCAAGCACGGTGCTGGCTATTTCTGGAACGACAGTACCAATGCAACGATAAAATCCCCCGTTGGCGGGAGCAGTGTTTTTGTAACGCTTGGGGTTTTAACCGCGAAGTTTGCCATAACGGCCGGAATTTGGCGCTATCGGGCCGCTGGAATGCAGGACCGCGGCATTGCAATTCCCTGTGGGAGCGAATTCATTCGCGAATGGCCCGTACATACGACACATCTCTGCCGTCTGAACCTTCGTTTCGCGAATGAATTCGCTCCTACAGGGGAACGCGGTGAGTCAGATAAACCGCGAACTATTTACCCCTCCACTGCCGCCCACTGCTTGCTCAATCGCTTGTCGGAAATCGGCACCTTGGTCCCCAATTGCTGGCCGAACAGCGACACGCGGTACTCCTCCAGCCACCAGCGGTACACCGCCAGTTCGGGATCGCGCTTGCCTTCCTGGGCGTGTTTGTCGGCGCGGGTCTGGTATTGCGCCCAGAGGTTGCCGAGTTCGATGCTCCACACCCGGTCTTTCTGCACCTGGCTGCCCAGCTTTTCAAGGCGCAACTCAATCGCCTTCAGATAACGCGGCAGCTCTTTGATCCAGAGCGCCGGGGTTTCGCGCACGAAGCCCGGGTACACCAACTTGCCCAATTGCGCCTTGATGTCGTTCAACGCCACGGCCTGGGCCAGATCGATCTTGCCCTTGAAGCGCTTTTGCAGGCCGTGCCACAGCTTGAGAATGTCCAGCGTCAGCCTTGCCAGGCGTTCGGCGTGTTCCGTAAGCGCGCCGCGCTTGCGCTCGGCCAGCGACATCAGCCCCGCGCCATCTCGTGGCAATGTGGCTTCGCCTTCGAGAATGCAGCTGTCCAGACTGGCCAACAAAATGTCTTCGATCAGCGCGTCGACCCGGCCCATGTCGCGGTACAGCAAGGCCAGCTCGGTTTGACCCGGCAATTTACTGCGCAGGAATTTCGTCGGCTCGGCCAGTTGTTGCAGCAACAAGCGCTGTAGAGCGCGGCGGTGCTGGTACTCGGCTTCGGTCTGGGTCGAGAACCGCCCTTCCTTGACCGCCCCGCCCTCCTCGACCAATGCCGGGTACACCGTCATCGACAGCCCGGCGATCTTTTGCTGAGTTTTTTCTTCAACCTTGGCGAAGCCCTTGGCCTCAACCGGCTGCTGGCTCTTCGCTGTTTGCGGCACGGCCAACGCGGCTTGCCCGGCTTCAGCGAAGCGTGCGGTCAGTGTGTCCAGGTCGCGACCTTCGCCCAGGAACTTGCCCTGAGCATCGACCACCTCAAGATTCATTTTCAGGTGGCTTTCGACCTGCTGCGCAGCCTCGGCCCACGCCTCGTCGGTGACCCGAGCGCCGGTCATGCGCAACAGCTCACGACCCAACGCCTGCGGCAGCGAGCCGTCGCCGAAGGCCATACGCTGCAGCGCCGCCTTGACGAAGTCCGGCACCGGCACGAAATTCTTGCGCAGGGCCTTGGGCAGGTTCCGCACCAGCGCCACGCATTTGGTTTCCAGCAGTCCCGGCACCAGCCACTCCAGACGCTCGGCAGGCAGCGACAACAGCAGCGGCGCAGGCACGCGCAGGGTCACGCCGTCCCGTGGATGGTTCGGTTCGAAGTGGTACGTCAGCGGCAGGGTCAGATCGCGCAGACGCAACGTGTCCGGGTACAGATTGGCCGTGACTTCGCTGGCTTCGCGGGCGAGGACATCTTCCTCGCGCATGATCAACAGCTGAGGGTTCTTCTGGCTCTCCATCCGATACCAGGCGTCGAACGTCGCGGTCTGGTGAATCTCGGCGGGCAGGCGCTCGTCGTAGAAACGGAACAGCGTTTCTTCGTCCGCCAGAATGTCGCGACGACGGGCCTTGGCCTCCAGTTCGTCGAGCTGTTCCAGCAACTTGGTGTTGGCGCTCAGGCATTTGGCGCGGGATTGAATTTCGCCGCGCACCAGCCCTTCACGAATGAAAAACTCGCGGGACACCACCGGGTCGATCGGCCCGAAATGCACCGGACGACGCCCGACGATGATCAGGCCAAACAGAGTGATCTGTTCGAAGGCCACGACCTGCCCGCGCTTCTTCTCCCAGTGCGGTTCGAAATGGTTTTTCTTGACCAGATGCCCGGCCAGCGGCTCGATCCAGTCCGGCTCGATCTTGGCCACCATGCGCGCATACAGCTTGGTGGTCTCGACCAGTTCAGCGGCCATGATCCATTGCGGGCGTTTACGGCCCAGCCCCGACGACGGGTGCACCCAGAAACGTCGCTGACGGGCGCCGAGGTAGTCGCCTTCTTCGGCCTTCTGGCCGATCTGGCTCAGCAGGCCCGACAGCACCGCCTTGTGAAATTTCGGGAAGTCCGCGGGCTCTTTGTTGACCGTCAGTTGCAGGTCGCGACAGATCAGGCTCAACTGGCGATGGGAGTCACGCCACTCGCGCAGCCGCAGGTAATTGAGGAAGTTGCGACGACACCAGTTGCGCAACGGACTTGCAGTGAGCGCCTGGCGTTGCTCTTCAAAACCGCGCCACAGATTGACCAGCCCGGCGAAGTCCGAGTCCTGATCCTTCCACTGCGCGTGGGCCTGATCGGCAGCCTGTTGACGCTCGGGCGGGCGCTCGCGCGGGTCTTGAATCGACATGGCGCTGGCGACGATCAGCACTTCCTGCAAGCTGCCCTGCTTCGCCGCTTCCAGCAGCATGCGGCCCATGCGCGGATCCACCGGCAGGCGCGCCAATTGACGACCGAGCGGCGTCAGCTGGTTCTCACGGGTGACCGCCGACAACTCTTGCAGCAGGTTGAAACCGTCGCTGATCGCCTTGCCATCCGGCGGCTCGATGAACGGAAAATCGGTGATCTGACCCAGACGCAGGTGCAGCATCTGCAGGATGACCGCCGCGAGGTTCGTACGAAGAATCTCAGGGTCGGTGAATTCCGGGCGCGAGAGGAAATCTTCTTCGCTGTACAAGCGCACGCACAAACCCGGCTCAACCCGTCCGCAACGGCCTTTGCGCTGGTTGGCGCTGGCCTGGGAAACCGCCTCGATGGGCAGGCGCTGAACCTTGGCGCGGTAGCTGTAGCGGCTGATGCGCGCGGTGCCGGTGTCGATCACGTAGCGAATGCCGGGAACGGTCAACGAGGTTTCCGCGACGTTGGTGGCCAGCACCACGCGGCGACCCGGATGCGACTGGAAAATCCGCTGCTGTTCGGCAGGCGACAGGCGCGCATACAGCGGCAGGATTTCGGTGTGCTTGAGCTGGGCCTTGCGCAGCATTTCGGCGGCGTCGCGAATCTCGCGCTCGCCGGGCAGGAACACCAGCACGTCGCCGGGTGATTTGCGCTCAGAACGTTCGAGCGCGGCCAGTTCGTCGAGGGTCGCGAGGATCGCCTGATCGACAGTCAGGTCGTCTTCGACGCTGTTGCCCTCTTCGTCCTGCTCGGCGGTCATCGGCCGATACCAGGTCTCCACCGGGAAGGTCCGGCCCGAGACTTCGATGATCGGCGCTTTGTCGAAATGCTCGGAAAAGCGTTCGAGGTCGATGGTCGCCGAGGTGATGATGATTTTCAGATCCGGACGACGGGGCAGCAGGGTTTTCAGGTAACCCAGCAGGAAGTCGATGTTCAGGCTGCGTTCGTGGGCTTCGTCGACGATGATCGTGTCGTAGCGCTCAAGAAAGCGGTCGTGCTGGGTTTCGGCGAGCAAAATGCCGTCGGTCATCAGCTTGATCAGGGTGTTCTGATCGCTCTGGTCTTCGAACCGCACCTGATAACCGACCAGCGCGCCCAACGGCGTGCCGATTTCTTCCGCGACCCGGCTGGCCACGCTGCGCGCTGCGATGCGACGAGGTTGCGTATGGCCGATCAGACCGTGCTGACCACGCCCGATTTCCAGGCAGATTTTCGGCAGCTGCGTGGTTTTGCCCGAGCCGGTTTCGCCCGCGATGATCAGCACCTGATGCTTGAGCAGCGCGTCCTTGATCTCGTCGCGCTTGGCGGCGATTGGCAGGTTTTCGTCGTAGCGAATCGTCGGCACGCTCTGCTTGCGCGACGTCACCTGCGCACACGAAGCCTGCACACGCTCGACCCACTGCGCCAGCTTGCCTTCATCGGGCTTCTTGCGCAGCTCGTGCAACTGACGACGCAGGCGATGCCGATCACTGATCATCGCGTGGTCGAGGTTCTTGAAAAGCTGGTCGATGGAAGGCGATTCGTCGGTCATCAGGGCGCGAAGTCTTTTCTATTCTGAATGCAGGGCGCGGATTGTCGCAGATTTGGTGGGCATCATGCATGTCCGCGGCCGGCACATCGCTTTTGATTCTGGCCATCGGCCGTAGGAGCGCAGCTTGCTCGCGATCTGGCGCGCAGCGGCAGTAAAATCTGCCACCCTGGTTGTGTCAGACGTATCGCGTTTGCAGTATTTGCTGCCGCTTCGCGCCAGATCGCGAGCCAGCTGCGCTCCCACGCCCTCCGGGCAGAAGCAGTTCTGCGGTGTATCTGAAAACAATAAACCCCGCACTGGGCGGGGTCTGGTGGCATCGCAACGCTTACGCCGGTTTCTTCAGCGCCAGCTTCTTCAACTCTTCGTCCCGCAGTTCGCGGCGCAGGATCTTGCCGACGTTGGTGGTCGGCAACGCATCGCGGAATTCCACGCTGCGCGGCACTTTGTACGCCGTGACGTTGGCGCGCATGTGCTCCATGACCTGCTCTTTGGTCAGGGTTGCGCCGGGTTTGACCACCACGAAAATCTTGATCGCCTCACCCGATTTCTCGTCCGGCACGCCGATGGCCGCGCATTGCAGCACGCCGGGGAGGGTCGCCAGCACGTCTTCCAGTTCGTTCGGGTACACGTTGAAACCGGACACCAGAATCATGTCCTTTTTGCGATCAACGATACGGATGTAGCCATTGGGCTGAATCACCGCGATGTCACCGGTCTTCAACCAGCCTTCGGCGTCAAGCATCTCGTCGGTGGCCTCCTGGCGCTGCCAGTAGCCTTTCATCACTTGCGGACCTTTAACGCACAGCTCGCCCACTTCGCCCAGCGGCAGTTCCTCGCCCGCGTCGTTGATGGTCTTGCACAGCGTAGAGGGCACCGGGATGCCGATCGTGCCCATCTGGATGTTCTTGAACGGGTTCACCGTTGCCACCGGGCTGGTTTCAGTCATCCCGTAACCTTCGCAGATCGAACAGCCCGTCACGTCCTTCCAGCGCTCCGCAGCGGTCTGTTGCAACGCCATGCCGCCGGACAGAGTGACCTTCAGCGCAGAGAAGTCCAGATTGCGAAAATCAGCGTTGTTGCACAGCGCCACGAATAACGTGTTCAGGCCGACGAAGCCGGTGAACTTCCATTTCGACAATTCCTTGACCATTGCCGACAGGTCCCGGGGGTTGCTGATCAGGATGTTGTGGTTACCACTCAGCATCATCGACATGCAGTGAAACGTGAACGCGTAGATGTGGTACAGCGGCAGCGGCGTGATCAGAATCTCGCAGCCTTCGTTGAGGTTGGAGCCCATCAGCGCCTTGCACTGCAGCATGTTGGCGATCAAGTTGCGGTGGGTCAGCATCGCGCCCTTGGCCACGCCGGTGGTGCCACCGGTGTATTGCAGCACAGCGACATCGCTGCTTTTTGGCGAGGTTTCATTGACCGACTTGCCCTGCCCCATCGCCAGCACGTCGTTGAATTTGACGGCCTTGGGCAAGTGAAACGGCGGGACCATTTTCTTCACGTACTTGATGACGCTGTTAACCAGCAGGCGCTTGAGTGGCGGCAGCAGGTCGGCGACTTCGGTGACGATCACGTGCTTGACGTGGGTTTTCGGCACGACCTTCTCAGCCAGGTGCGCCATGTTCGCCAGGCACACCAGCGCCTTGGCCCCGGAGTCGTTGAACTGGTGTTCCATTTCCCGCGTGGTGTAGAGCGGGTTGGTGTTGACCACGATCAGGCCGGCGCGAATGGCACCGAATACCGCGATCGGGTATTGCAGCACGTTGGGCAATTGCACGGCGATGCGGTCGCCCGGTTGCAGATCGGTGTGCTGTTGGAGATACGCGGCGAACGCGCCGGACAATTCGTACATCTCACCGTAGGTGAGTGTCTTGCCCAGGTTGCTGAACGCAGGTTTGTTGGCGAAACGCTCGCAGGACTGTTTCAATACCGCCTGAACGTTTGGATACGCGTCCGGATCAATATCGGCAGCGATACCAGACGGATATTTATCCTTCCAGAAGTTTTCGATCATGGAAGCCGACTCCTCAGCGACAGCGTTTCTACACACCGCTCGATGCGATGATTTCTTGTGTTTGGAATGTTCGTAGCAACCGCTTTTTGCGTATCGACTGTACAAAAAGCGGGCCGAGCGTAGCAGCTTTGCCAGGGGCCGACCAGAGGCAAACGCAGCCTCTACAGTCATAAACATGACTCTTGAATATTCATTAGTCACGTTTAGAGCAATGAACCTAAATGTCGAAATTTCACACAGTTTTCCGTCTGTTCGTACAACCCTGTAGGAGTGAGCTTGCTCGCGAGGCGTTAGAGCAGACAGCTCAACAGTGCCTGTATACACGCTTCGCGAGCAAGCTCACTCCTACAGGTATGGGCGTTAAACAATAAAAAAAACGGCGTGTTTCTCAACACGCCGTTTCTTTATATAGCCGTTTCAGGCCGGATCGCGTAGCTCGCGTCGGAGGATTTTGCCCACTGGCGTCATCGGCAACGACTCCCGCAGCACGATGTGCTTGGGAATCTTGTAGCCCGTGAAGTTTTCTTTGCAGTACGCCTTCAACTCGTCGGTGGTCAGGCTTGCATCCCGAGGCACCACGAACAGCTTCACCGCCTCCCCCGAACGCTCGTCCGGTACGCCGATCACTGCGCAGTTGGCGACCTTCGGATGATGTGAAACCACATCCTCGATCTCGTTCGGGTAGACGTTGAAACCTGACACGATAATCAGATCTTTCTTACGGTCGACGATGCGGATGAAACCGTCCGGGTCGATCACCGCAATGTCACCGGTTTTCAGCCAGCCGTCACTGTCGATCACTTCGGCAGTGGCGTCCGGTTTGTGCCAGTAACCGAGCATGATCTGCGGCCCTTTCAGGCACAACTCGCCGCGCTCACCGACGGGCAGCTCGTTGCCTTCGTCATCGATGACCTTGGCCGTGGTGCCGGGCACGGGCATGCCGACGGTGCCCAGCTTCGACTGGTCGCCGTAGGGATTGGCGGTGGCCACGGGCGAGGTTTCGGTGAGGCCGTAGCCTTCGACGATGGGGCAGCCGGTCAGTTTCAGCCAGCGCTCGGCGGTGGATTTCACCAACGCGGTGCCGCCCGAGTTGGTCAGGCGCAGGTGGGAGAAATCCAGATTCTTGAACTCAGGATGGTCCAACAGCGCCACAAACAGCGTGTTGAGGCCGAGCATCGCCGAGAACTTCCATTTCTTCAGCTCTTTAATGAAGCCACCGATGTCACGCGGGTTGGTGATCAGCACGTTGTGGTTGCCGCTGACCATCATGCACATGCAGTTACAGGTGAACGCATAGATGTGGTACATGGGCAGCGGCGCGATCATGATTTCGCCGCCTTGCTTGAAGATCGGCAGCCCGTCCGGGCCGTGCTGCAACATGCAGGCATAGACCTGCTGCATGTTCGCGACCAGATTGCCGTGAGTGAGCATCGCGCCTTTTGGCGAGCCGGTGGTGCCGCCGGTGTATTGCAGGACGGCGATGTCGTCCAGGTCGAGCTTCACCTGTTGCACGTGATCACCACGGCCAAGCTTGAGCACGCTCTTGAACGCGACCGCCTGGGGCAAATCGTAGGCCGGAACCATCTTCTTGACCTTCTCGACGATGGTGTTGATCAGCCACCCCTTGGCCGCCGATTGCATGTCGCCCATCTTCACTTCGATGAGGTACTGAATGTCGGTGTCGGGCAGCACTTCCTGCACGTTCTTGCCGAACACATTGAGGTAGACCAGCGCACGCACACCGGCGTCCTTGAACTGATGGCGCATCTCGCGTGCGGTGTAGAGCGGGTTGGTGTTGACCACGATCAGACCGGCGCGCATGGCACCGAAAACGGCGATGGGGTACTGGATCAGATTGGGCATCTGGACGGCGATGCGGTCGCCGGGTTTGAGCTCGGTTTGCTGCTGGATGTAACCGGCGAAAGCCGCTGAATGACGCTCCAGCTCGGCGTAGGTCAGGGTCACGCCCATGTTGCTGTAGGCCGGGCGATCCGCGTACTTCTTGCAATTGCGCTCGAAGACCTCGATCACCGATTTGTACGCGTGAAGGTCCACTTCAGAGAGGACGCCCGCCGGGCGTTTGTCATTCCAGAATTCAGGTTGCATGTTCTTTTTATCCTCTTACCTGAGAGTACCGGCCCCGCAGCCTGGGTGCGGGTGATTGCCGGACGTTAGCAGCTAACCCCAAGAAGGCAAATAGGGCCTCGGGCGTCATCAATGACGTGAATCTCGCGGGTGATCGGCCCGTCATTCCGCAACGGCTATACACTGCTGGATAAGGATGACTACAGCGCAATTTCGCGACAATTTTATACAAGGCCAGGGAAACACCATGAAACATGATGCTTTTTGGCTGGACACCACGGATCATCACCGCGTGTACGTGAATGCGTGGCTGCCGCTGGGCGATCCCAAGGCGGTGGTGATGCTGTCCCATGGCATGGCGGAACACAGCGGACGCTATGAGCGGCTTGGCTCCGCGCTGACGGGAGCGGGTTTTGCGCTGTACGCCCATGACCAACGCGGGCATGGCCGCACCGCCGCCCACGGCGTTCTCGGGCATTACGCTGATCAGGATGGCTGGAACAAAGTGGTGGGCGATCTGGCCCTGCTGAATGCCACGATTGGCGAGCGTCACGGAGACGTGCCCGTGTTTCTGCTGGGGCACAGCATGGGCAGTTACATTGCTCAGGCGTACTTGCTGCACCACAGCGCCAGCCTGCAAGGCGCGGTGCTCAGTGGCTCGAACTTCCAGCCGGTTTCCCTTTATCGCACCGCCGCGGTCGTGGCCCGCATGGAGCGTTGGCGTCAGGGACCGACCGGGCGCAGTGCACTGATCGAGTTTCTATCGTTCGGCTCCTTCAATCAGAAATTCAAGCCCGTGCGCACGTCATTTGACTGGCTCAGCCGTGATCCGGATGAGGTGGACAAGTACGTGAGCGACCCGCTGTGTGGGTTTCGCTGCACCAATCAGTTCTGGCTGGACATGCTCCGTGGCCTGCAGCAAATCAGCAAAACGTCGAACCTGGCGCAGATCGACAAAAGCCTGCCGATGCTGATCATGGGCGGCGAATGTGATCCGGTGAGCGAAGGCAAGCGTCTCAAAGATCTGGCCGAGGCGCTGACAGGGACCCATCATCCGTTCGTGACCCTGAAGATCTACCCTCAGGCCCGGCATGAAATTCTCAACGAGACCAACCGCGAGGAGGTCACTCATGATTTACTCGCCTGGCTCGAAGAGGCGCTGAAGGAGCCCCGGCCACCCCGCAGCGAATGACGCCTTTTCATTTCTTTTGAACGTTACAGGACCGCCACATGACTGAAGTCACCAACACCCCGTACGAAGCCCTTGAAGTCGGCCAGACCGCCAGCTACAGCAAAACCGTCGAAGAACGTCACATTCAGCTGTTCGCCGAAATGTCCGGCGACCGCAACCCGGTGCACCTCGATGCGGAATTTGCGGCCAAGACCCTGTTCAAGGATCGCATCGCCCACGGGATGTTCAGTGGCGCGCTGATCAGCGCAGCGGTGGCCTGCGAGTTGCCTGGGCCGGGCACGATCTATCTCGGTCAGCAGATGAGCTTTCAAAAACCGGTGAAGATCGGCGACACGTTGACCGTGCGGTTGGAGATTCTGGAAAAACTGCCGAAGTTTCGCGTGCGGATCGCGACACGGGTGTTCAACCAGGATGAAGAATTGGTCGTTGATGGTGAGGCGGAGATCCTGGCGCCGCGCAAGGAACAGACCGTCAGCTTGACGGAATTGCCGGCGATTACGGTGGGGTGATCCGCCCAAGAGCACGTTTGCACCCCCGTTGTGGGTGACGCCGTCTCTCACGGGGCTTTGGTCAATACACAAGCTTCTGAAGGTTACAACAGTGGCGACGGCGTCCTGCCTGACACACCGCATTCGCTGCCGTCGTAACCACCGGCGTCTCCCACAGGTTTGAACTGCGCCCAAAAAAGGACGCCCCCCCCTCAAAAAAATCCAAAAAAAATGGGCAACCGAAGTTGCCCCAAATGCCTTGCGTGCTCTTTTTATAAGAGACTCAATCTTCACCGCGCGTCCGCGAGTCTCTCCAGATGAACAGTGCCAATGCTGCGAAAAAACTCAGTATCAGCATCACCGTGACCACACCCGCTATCACCGCATGATCGAGAAACATGGAAGCCCCTCCCACCGTCATCTGTTCGATGGGTGCAGATTAGCCAGAGGCGGACAGGGAAGTATTGACCCACATCAATCCCCCGCACCGTTGAATGAAGGCACGCGCAGATTGATCAGGTCAGAGGGAGAACGGAAAGGGGGGGCTAGCGCTTTTTCGGCTTGTTCTTGCTTTTCTTCTTGGCCTTGGCCAGCGGCATCGCCTGCTCGAAGGCCTGGCGCACTTCGTTGAGCCGCTTGTCGTTGAGGTCGTGAACACGCTTGGCGCGCTCGACGCTCAGGTCTACCAGTTTTTCATCACTCATGACGGGGTGCTCTCGAATGCCCAATGGCGACAATAATGCGCAATCGGACCGGCGCTGACCAGCACCTCACACCTTCAGGTCCACCCACAACCCCTGACGTGGCTCATCATCGATGATCGGCACCACGGGCACGGTGTTGTCCGCGTTCAGGAAATCACCGGGAATCGCCGGGCCGCTGTGAACCGGCGGTGCGCCTTCCTCCTCTTCATTGAGATCAGGATGACGATCGGACGTGCGTCGATCGCGACGGCGCCGTTGCTGTCGGCGCTGCTCTTCGCGCAGCAGCAGTTGAGCCTGCTCGGGGTCGCGCTGGCCCATGTTGATGGTGCTCTCGCTGGAACTCGGCTGCACCGGCGCGACAGGCGGGATGTCAGGCGTGGGTTTGACCGGGTCCTGCTGCGAGGTAACGGGGGCCGCGCTCAAGGGGATCAGCGGTGGCAGCATGGTAATGGTCTCCTGTTATCAGGCTGTCGGCTGCCGTTTCGTCGACTTGAGCCGTAATGCGAGGAAGTTTCGACTATGTTTTTCGCAACAAGTGCCCGTCCGGCGGTTTATACCCAATAAATGCGGGGCTTTTTACAACATGGGCCGCACAAGCGCTTTGGCTGGGCGGCGTGTTCCGTTACCATAGTCGGCTTTTTCAAGGCGGGAGTCAGGCAGCATGGCGCAGCAGTATCAACCGGGGCAACGCTGGATTAGCGACAGCGAAGCCGAGCTGGGTTTGGGCACCGTTCTGGCACAGGACGGCCGCTTGTTGACCGTGCTCTATCCGGCCACTGGCGACACCCGCCAGTATGCATTGCGCAACGCCCCCCTTACGCGGGTGCGGTTCTCGCCGGGTGACACCATCACCCATTTCGAAAACTGGAAGATGACCGTTCGCGAAGTCGAAGATGTCGATGGCCTGCTGGTCTATCACGGCCTCAACGCGCAGAACCAGCCGGTGACACTGCCGGAAACCCAGCTCTCCAACTTCATTCAATTCCGTCTGGCCAGCGACCGCCTGTTCGCCGGGCAGATCGATCCGCTCGCCTGGTTCTCGCTGCGCTACCACACGCTGGAGCACACCAGCCGCCAGCTGCAATCCTCGCTGTGGGGCCTGGGCGGTGTTCGCGCCCAGCCCATCGCTCACCAGTTGCACATCGCCCGTGAAGTCGCCGACCGTATCGCCCCTCGCGTGCTGCTGGCGGACGAAGTGGGTCTGGGCAAGACCATCGAAGCCGGTCTGGTCATCCATCGCCAACTGCTGTCGGGTCGCGCCAGCCGCGTGCTGATCCTCGTGCCGGAAAACCTGCAACACCAGTGGCTGGTGGAAATGCGCCGCCGCTTCAACCTGCAGGTCGCGCTGTTCGATGCCGAGCGCTTCATCGAAAGCGATGCCAGCAACCCGTTCGAAGACACCCAACTGGCGCTGGTGTCGCTGGAGTGGCTGGTCGAAGACGAAAAGGCCCAGGACGCGCTGTTCGCTGCTGGCTGGGACTTGTTGGTGGTCGACGAAGCCCACCACCTGGTCTGGCATGAAGAGAAGGCCAGCCAGGAATATTCGCTGGTCGAGCAATTGGCCGAAGTCATTCCCGGCGTTCTGCTGCTGACGGCGACCCCGGAACAACTCGGTCAGGACAGCCACTTCGCCCGTCTGCGCCTGCTCGATCCGAACCGTTTCCACGACCTGAAAGCCTTCCGCGCCGAGAGCGAAAACTATCGCCCGGTGGCTGAAGCCGTTCAGGAACTGCTGGATCAAGGCCGCCTCTCGCCCAAGGCACACGAGACCATTCAAGGTTTCCTCGGGGCCGAAGGCGAAGCGCTGTTGGGCGCTGTGGCCGATGGCGACACCGAAGCCAGCGCCCGCCTGATCCGCGAATTGCTCGACCGCCACGGCACCGGCCGCGTGCTGTTCCGCAACACCCGCGCCGCCGTGCAAGGGTTCCCGGAGCGCAAGCTGCATCCGTACCCGCTGCCGTGCCCGGCCGAATACCTCGAATTGCCCATTGGCGAACACGCCGACCTGTACCCGGAAGTCAGCTTCCAGGCTCAGGGCGAGACCAGTGAAGAAGAACGCTGGTGGCGCTTCGACCCACGCGTCGATTGGCTGATCGACACGCTGAAGATGCTCAAGCGCGTCAAGGTGCTGGTGATCTGCGCTCACGCCGAAACCGCGATGGACCTGGAAGACGCTCTGCGCGTGCGCTCCGGCATCCCGGCGACCGTGTTCCACGAGGGCATGAACATTCTGGAACGTGACCGCGCCGCCGCGTACTTCGCCGACGAAGAGTTCGGCGCGCAGGTGCTGATCTGTTCGGAAATCGGCAGTGAAGGCCGTAACTTCCAGTTCTCGCACCATCTGGTGCTGTTCGATCTGCCTGCGCATCCGGACCTGCTGGAGCAGCGTATCGGGCGTCTGGACCGGATCGGCCAGAAGCACATCATCGAGCTGCACGTGCCGTACCTGGAAACCAGCCCGCAAGAGCGTCTGTTCCAGTGGTATCACGAAGCGTTGAACGCCTTCCTCAATACCTGCCCGACCGGCAACGCCCTGCAACACCAGTTCGGTCCGCGCCTGCTGCCACAACTGGAAGGTGGCGACGAAGACGACTGGCAAGCGCTGGTCGCCGAAGCCCGTGCCGAGCGTGAGCGTCTGGAAAGCGAGCTGCACACCGGCCGTGACCGCCTGCTGGAACTCAACTCCGGCGGCGCGGGCGAAGGCGATGCACTGGTCGAGGCGATTCTGGAGCAGGACGATCAGTTCACCCTGCCGATCTACATGGAAACCTTGTTTGACGCCTTCGGCATCGACAGCGAGGACCATTCGGAAAACGCTCTGATCCTCAAGCCGAGCGAGAAGATGCTCGACGCCAGCTTTCCGCTAGGCGACGACGAAGGCGTGACCATCACCTACGACCGCAATCAGGCGCTGTCCCGCGAGGATATGCAGTTCATTACCTGGGAGCACCCGATGGTGCAAGGCGGCATGGACCTGGTGCTGTCCGGCTCGATGGGCAACACCGCCGTCGCGCTGATCAAGAACAAAGCGCTGAAACCCGGCACCGTGCTGCTGGAATTGCTGTACGTCAGTGAAGTGGTCGCCCCGCGCTCGCTGCAATTGGGCCGCTACCTGCCGCCGGCCGCCCTGCGCTGCCTGCTGGATGGCAACGGCAACGACCTGTCGGGCCGCGTCTCGTTCACTACCCTGAATGACCAGTTGGAAAGCGTGCCTCGCGCCAGCGCCAACAAATTCATCCAGGCTCAGCGTGACGTGTTGAACCCGCAGATCAACGCCGGTGAAGCCAAGATCGCGCCGAAACACGCCGAGCGCGTGGCCGACGCCCAGCGTCGCCTGGCCGCAGACACCGATGAAGAACTGGCGCGCCTGACCGCCTTGCAAGCGGTCAACCCAACCGTGCGCGACAGCGAAATCACGGCCTTGCGCGAACTGCGTGAACAGGGGCTGGCGATGCTGGAAAAAGCAGCGCTGCGCCTGGAAGCGATCCGAGTGTTGGTCGCGGGTTAAGCCCAACTCGCCGGAGATCGTGCGGCGATCGCAAACCCTGTAGGAGCGTGGCTTGTCCCGCGATCTTGTGCGAAGCGCAAGCAAAACCGGATAACGCGGTGTATCAGCACTACCGGTGTTGTCTGGTTTTGCGACCGGTTCCCGGCCGATCGCGGGACAAGCCACGCTCCTACAGTCACACGCCCCCGCAGCTCACGCCACCGACGGCTTCACACCGCCTGCAACCGGCTCATCCGCCGCCATCCCCTCTCGCATCCGCCGCGCATCACGGCTGAAGCATTTCGACGCAATCACCAGAAACACCAGCGTGAAAAACAACGCGCCGGGAATTAGGTACATCATCGCGTCATGCAACCCCACCGCCTTGAACGCTTCGGTCACTTCCTCGACCTGTGCAGCGGCCATCGCTGTGTGGGCGAAATGATCGGACAGCAACCCTGCCACCACCGGCCCCAGTCCACCACCCAGCAAATACAATCCCGCGAAGAACAGCGCCATCGCCGTGGCACGCAAACGCGGCTGCACCACGTCCTGAATCGCGGTGTAAACACAGGTGTAAAAGTTGTAGGAAAACAGCCAGCCCACGCTAAACACCGCGACGAACAGACCGATTTCGATGCGCCCGGCATGCAGCGCGAAGCCGGTGCACAGGCAGGCGACGGTCATGCTCGCCGCCGCGAACATCAGACGACCATTGGCCCAGCGTTGATGCAGCTTGTCCGCCACCCAGCCCCCTGCCGTCAGGCCGATCAACCCCGTCACGCCAACGATTAATCCGGTGGCCATTGCCGCTTCCTGCAACGGCAGCAAAAAATAGCGCTGCAGCATCGGGACCATGAACGAGTTGCAGGCGTAGGTGGCGAAATTGAACGCCAGCCCCGCCAGCACCAGCCAGCGAAACGTCGGGATCGACAGCACGCGACGAATCGGGCGGTCGATTTTTTCTTGAGAGGTCGCGACACTTTCAGCCGCACCACGGGCGGGTTCGCGAATGAAGAACATGAACACCGCCAGGATCAGCCCCGGCACAGCGGCAATGAAGAAAGGTGCGCGCCAGCTGTCGAACGCCTTGACCATCGCGCCAATGGTGAAAAACGCCAGCAACAGGCCCAATGGCAAGCCGAGCATGAAAATGCCCATGGCGCGGGAACGTTTGTGCGCGGGGAACAGGTCGCCGATCAGCGAGTTGGCAGCAGGTGCGTAACTCGCCTCGCCTATGCCCACGCCCATGCGCACCAACAAGAAGGTCCAGAAACTGCCGACCAGGCCGTTCACGGCCGTCAGCCCGCTCCAGACCGCCAGCCCCCACCCCATCAATTTGCGGCGCGAGCCATTGTCAGCCATGCGTCCCAACGGCAATCCGGCGACGGCGTACACCAGGGTGAAGGCCGTGCCGATGATGCCCAATTGAAAATCGCTCAGCAGCCATTCCTTGCGGATCGGCTCGATGATGATGGCCGGGATCGTGCGGTCGAAAAAGTTGAACAGGTTGGCCAGAAACAGCAGGAACAGGACGCGCCACGCGTTAGTCGCTTGAGTGGAATGATGCATGTGTCGTCTCTTTTTATTGTTGTTGGGCCAGACGCCCCCGCCGAGACCCTGAATCTAGTCAGGCTGATCGAAACTGTCTTGGATCATTCGCCAAACTGATACCCGCCCATCGCTTCAGCAGGCTGAAAATGGCCCCTGTCGCTCTACCTCTGCCCGCCGAATTATATTTTCGCCCCCCACTTCCCAACGCCATCCGGAAGCCTAGAATAGCGCCGGATCGCTCCCCCCCCTCCCTGATCCATTCTCCGGTTTACATCCATGTCCGACGTCAGTCCGTGCCTGAATTGTGGTGCCTGCTGTTCACACTTTCGCGTGTCTTTTTATTGGGGTGATTGCGAATCCGCTGGTGGGACGGTGCCCGACGAATTGGTCAGCAGCATCAGCCCGAGCCGCGTTGCAATGCTCGGCACCGACTGCAAATCGCCGCGCTGCACAGCCCTGCAAGGCGAAGTGGGCCAAGGCACACGCTGCTCGATCTATGAAAAACGCTCCAGCACCTGCCGGGAATTCGAGGCTTCATGGACTGACGGCGTGCACAACCCCGACTGTGACGCCGCCCGTGCAGCATTCGGTTTATCACCGGTGGAACCGATGGACAGTGGCAAAGTCACATCACTGATCGTCGCCTGTGCATAGAACCTTTCGCGATAACGGTTATTGCGAAATAGTTGGTACGTCCGTCCCTCTATGGGTGTTTAAAAATAGGCGACTCCTATAATCATTGCAAAGTGCCATCAGTTGCCCAGACTGAGGTATCTCCAGCGGTGGACACATGGAGCGTGCTATGGATTGGCTGGGTTTGCATTTTTTGACGTCGATGCCCGCGCATGGCGGAATGATGCTTCATGGCACTCATAATCCCGGCCTCATCGTCCTCGCTTACGTGGTGGCCTGCGCCGCCAGCTTCGCAACGCTGAGCATCGCCGAGCGCGTCGGCCACGTGGACCGCGTGAACGCACGCCTTCGCTGGCGCGCCCTCGGGTCGCTGTGTCTGGCCGTTGGCATCTGGGCCATGCATTTCATCAGCATGCTGTCCTTCCAGGCCCCACTGGACATGCATTACGACCTCCCCGTCACCATCGCATCACTGGCCATTGCCCTGGTCTCAGGCATGGTGGCCATGGAAGCCCTCGGCCATCCGCGGTTGCGCGTCAGTCAATACCTGGTCGCCTCGGTGTGCATCGGCCTGGGGATTATCGCCATGCATTACCTCGGCATGTCGGCCATGCGTTCGAGCGCCACGCAGTATTACGAACCGTGGCGCTTCGCAGGTTCAATCGTGGTCGCCATTGCCAGCAGTCTGACCGCGCTGGTGCTGGCCATTCGTCTGCGTAAAGGCAGCGGCACCCGGCATCAGTTGCTCAAATACGGTGCGAGCCTGGTGCTGGGTGCAGGGATCGTAGCCACGCACTTCATGGGCATGTGGGCCTTGCAGTTGAGGGTGCCTGACGACATGCCGATGGAGATGCATGCCACGGGCAACAGTCTGCAACTCAGCCTCACCATCGCATTGATTGTGTTGCTGATCATCGCGGGCAGCATCAGCGCCGCCCTGGCAGACAAGAAACTGCAAGCCAAGGAACGCGACCTTGCCAGGGTCAACGCTTTGCTGAGCCAGCTCGATCAGGCGCGGGCGTCATTGCAACAGGTCGCCCACTACGACGCCCTGACCAACCTGATCAACCGTCGGGGGTTCAACCAGATCTTTGCCGAACGCCTGACGGAACAGAAGCAGGCGCACGGCAAGCTGGCTGTGATGTTTCTCGACGTCGACCATTTCAAGCGGATCAACGACAGTCTGGGGCATGACGCGGGCGACGAGCTGCTGACAGTCATTGCCGACCGCATCCGGGGCGCGACCCGGGCCAATGACGTGGTGGCACGTTTCGGGGGTGACGAATTCTGCATTCTCATCGAGCTGGAAAACGTCGAGGAAGCGCGACACATGGCGCACCGGGTCATAGCCAAAATGAAAGACCCCATCGCCTTGAACGGCAGGCGCATGGTGATGAGCACCAGCATCGGCATCAGCCTGTTTCCCGAGGACGGTGAGACCTGCGATGAGCTGCTCAAGCACGCTGACCTGGCCTTGTACCAATCCAAGGGCAACGGCCGTAACACCCTGCACTTCTTCAATGAAAGCCTGAAAACCCGCGCCAGCATGGAGCTGCACCTTGAAGAACAGCTGCGCCATGCGTTGACCGAAGGACAGGGCCTGCAACTGTATTACAAACCCATCGTTGATCTGCGCACCGGTCACGTTGCCAAACTGGAAGCCTTGGTCCGCTGGCAGCACCCGACTCAAGGCCTGTTGACCCCGGATCGTTTCATCACGATTGCTGAAACCAACGGCTTGATCGCCGATCTGGACAATTGGGTCTTGCGCCGCGCCTGCCAGGATTTGGCGCAACTCTGTGACAACGGCTTTGAACACCTTGTGATTGCCGTGAACTGCTCGGCGCTGAACCTCGCTCGCGAGGAACTGGTGCAAGAGATGGACTCGGCGCTCAAGGAAGCGGGTGTGGCGCCACAACGGCTGGAACTGGAGGTCACGGAAAACGCGTTGATGGGCAACATCAGCAACACGGTTTTGCTGCTCAACGAAATCCGCAAGCTGGGCGTGGCCTTGTCCATCGACGATTTCGGGACAGGCTATTCTTCACTCGCCTACCTCAAGCGTCTGCCGCTGGACACTGTGAAGATCGACCGTTCGTTCATCATCGACATCCCCAAATCCCCGCAAGACATGGAAATCGTCCAGGCGATCATCGTCATGGCCCACACGTTGCGCCTCAAAGTGGTGACCGAGGGCGTCGAGACGCCGGCACAGCTGGAATTCCTGAGCGAATACGGCTGCGATTTCGTCCAGGGCTACCTCTTCAGCAGACCTGTGCCGCTGGAGACACTCAAGCCATTGGTACAGCAACTCAATCAGCGGCAGCCCTCGCAACTCTGGCCGTCCACTCACCTCCTGGAAGCAGTGGAAATGACCGTCGGCCAGCCCATTACCCAGGAAGGCCTGCGAGAAACCGAACATCCACGCCCCGATCGCTTTCGTTCTCGCCCACAACGCTGAGCGTGTGAAGCAGTCCTCACATCGAGGGCTGAACGTTCAAGTCGCCCGCCATCACGCCGATCAGCAAGGGGAATCCCTTAGACGGCGCTAGGGTTGGGCCCTATCGCTCGTTGCCGATAGCCCACTGTACAGTCGGGTTTTCTTTTTGGTGATGGCGCGTTGACACCCCTGCGTCGTCCTTCAGGCGTGGCGTGCAATGACCCATAAAACCGAGGCTGCAGGCGCAGTATCCGAACTTCTGCAAACCGTACTCAACGAGCACAGCGCGTTGCCACCCGTCGATTATCGACCGCAGCCCGTGCCCGCGCAGTCGTATCTCTACTTCACTGAAACCGACACGGATCGCATCCTCGACAACCTCGACGGCTTGCGTGACATGGTATTTCCGCCATCGATTCACTTCGAAGAAACGGAAAACCGCGCCGACCAACAATTCCCGTCCGTTTGCCTGATCGGACTGGGACGTTGCGGTTCCAACATCGCGCTGGACGTCGCTGAACTGGTCTACAACGCCCGCACGTTTTACCTGAACCAGCTGAACAACGACGAACGTCTGCGCGACGACAAGGGCTACAGCCCTGCCCGCTGGATTCGCAACAACCTGCGTCTGGGGCAGAACAAGTCGAGCAAGCCGGTGTTTCTGGTCGAGCCGCTGGTGATGCTCGGCGATCTGGACAAGGACATCGCCGGGCGCATCCGCTTCTCGCGCAAAGGAGACAAAAGCGGCTTCATCAAGGACTACTCCAAGATGAAGATCATGGACCTCTCTGAAGTCCACGCCGGGGGTGCGGGCAACGCGCCGATTCTGGGTCAGTACCTGGCCAAGATCATCCTGAACAAAGACACCGACCACTTTTCCAGCGCGGACTGGAAGCTGATCCACTCCTACCTGATCGATTCCTGCGGCATCAAGGCGAACCAGTCGCGGCTGTATTTCTACATTTTCAGCGCGGGGGGCGGCACGGGTTCGGGCATGGCCTCGGAATTTGGCCTGGCGCAGCAGTTCTCGTACATGAACAAGACCTTTGACACCAAGCCTGCCAGCGAAAACGATGGCAAGCGGGGGCGCTCTTTTGTGTTCGAGCCGATTTTCACCAGTGGCATCTGCGTGTTGCCGAACATCTCCGACCATCGCAGCGAAATGTCTGAAGCCCTGCACATCAACGCCGGACGGCTGCTCTGCAAGTACCTGGCAGAAGAGTGGGACTTCTCGTACAACTTCGAGAACGAAGACAGCAGCGAAGCCAGCGTCATGGGCCGTATTCGCCCGTGGAACGCGATGATGCTGATCTCCAACGACATCATGCGCTACGCCGAAGAAAGCGATGACGGGACCATCGAGAACATCGACGTCAATGCGATGGAACGTCACGCCAACCAGTACATCTCACAGCAGATTTTCAACATTCTGACAGCGCAGGCCGTCACCACGGACTACGACCAGAATTACTTCCGGCGTGCAGGGATAGACATCGGCGAGACCATTCGCCTGGATGCCAACGACCTGTTCATGAGTCTGGCGGGCCCTGTGGCGATTGCCTACGCCGAGTCGGTGGTCCCGGAGACGCCGCTGCCGGGCTCGGACAAGCTCAAGCTGTTTGAGAAAGAGCCGCCGCGCCTGAACATCGACGACCTGTTCTTCCGCTCCATCGACCTGCCGCACTTCAACAAAATGACTCAGGCCATCGAGGGCATCAGCCTGCTGCCCATCGAGTCACGACGCTATCGCGCGGCGCTGGAGCAGTACAAGGCGTCGGGGTATGACGCGGCGGCGTTGCACGATCTGCATTTCTTCAAGAACTGCTCGTCGGTGGTGTCGATCGTTTCGCTGCCCAAGGATTACAAGCTGTCGTACATGGACCTGAACCGGTTGAAGACGCACCTCAACAGCCTGTTCCCCAACACGACGCTCAAGCGTTACGCGCTGGTGATCGGTGCGTCGGCCAACCTGTCGCTGACCACCCTGATCGCCAAGAGCCCGTGCCTGTCGGACGACTTCCTGACGCTGATCGTGGCCTTCATCAAGCGCTGTTTCGCCAAACAGCCGTATCGCTTCGATGACACGCTGGACAACTCGATTCTGGATTTCATCATGAGCGATGAGTTCGACGAGGCACGCATCGACGACCTGCTCAACGAATACGAAAACCCGGCGAAGATCCTGGACACCAACTGGTACGCGATCAAACCGATGTACGAGAAGAAATACCGCGAGTTGATCGACGACAAGGCGCGGTTCATCTCGATCAACGACATCCGCATTTCCCGCGAGAGCGTGAAGAAAGCGGTGAAATACCTGCGAGAGATTTACCGTCACCGGATTGGAAAGACGCGGGTTATTTCGCTGAACCAGCACACGGGTAAGACGGGGTATTTGGGGTGAGGGTGTTGGGTTGGGTTGGGCTGGCGTTGAGTTGAGTTGAGTTGAGTTGAGTTGAGATTGCTACATCGATGCCCTTCGGGCCTATCGCGAGCAAGCTCACTCCTACATCGTTTGCAACGTGCCGCATCCTAATGGATCGAGTTACCAGCTTTTTGAGCAAGCCTTGAAATTGTGCGGCGAACACCAAGGCTAACGACTCGGTCCATCAGGCCATGGCACGTTTAAACAGATGCAGGAGTGAGCTTGCTCGCGATAGGCCCGAAGGGCATCAAAGTAATGATCTCAATCCAGACAAGACCTGCTACCCCACCACACTTAAAGTTACCGACCTACCCACTTTGCCATCATTCTGCGCACCAAAAATGCACACGATCACTGATCACGCCCTTTCCTGGATCAACACCCAAGGCGCAACGACGACCGCCCACAACGCCGGATCGCGGGTCAGGAGGTCCAAAGCCGTTGATTCAGAGAGCTTGCTGACTTCCTCGCTCTTCAGCCAGGCAGCCACTTTCAGCTCAGCGTTTTCGGCGAATGCTTCGGCCACGGCGATCAAATCCTGCGATTGCTCGACCCACAACAGGGCACCCTTGGCAAAGAACGGTTCGAGTTCCTTCCAGGTAATAGAAGCCGTTTCGCCAAGCAATTTGGCATAGAGGGTGCTAGGTTCTTGCGTCATGGGTTTCACCGTTTGGAAAATCGGCGTAAATGATACCGCCGCCTTTCCCACGCACAAACCCGGATACAAGTGATTGATTGCAGAGAACTTCGCTCAAGCCGATAGAAAGGTGACCCGGTTGGGGAATCGGCCGGCTTGATTATGTATCTTTCTTTCGATTAAGCGACATCAACAGGTTTTGCCCCCTGCAGCCAGCTTTTCAAGCGCTCGACCGGCGCTCTAAACTGTTCCGGTACAGTTGCCGGGGGTGTGGCCTGGATCAATCAATCCGGTCCTGCAGCTTTGGCCGTCAGGATTATAAAAACTACAAACGCAAGAGTGGAGCATCATGACTAAGGGTATTAATCAGATTTCCAAGCTGTTTGCCGCACTGGTTCTGGCGGGGGTTGCCAGCCATTCGTTCGCAGCTGACACCATCAAGATCGGCATCGCCGGCCCGAAAACCGGCGCGGTTGCCCAATACGGCGACATGCAGTTCAGCGGTGCCAAAATGGCCATCGAGCAAATCAACGCCAAAGGCGGCGTGGATGGCAAGAAGCTCGAAGCCGTTGAATACGATGACGCCTGTGACCCTAAACAAGCGGTCGCGGTCGCCAACAAAGTGGTCAACGACGGCGTGAAATTCGTGGTCGGCCACCTGTGCTCCAGCTCCACTCAGCCAGCGTCCGACATCTACGAAGACGAAGGCGTGATCATGATCACCCCAGCCGCCACCAGCCCGGAAATCACCGCGCGTGGCTACAAGCTGGTGTTCCGTACCATTGGTCTGGACAGCGCCCAGGGCCCGGCTGCTGGCGAATACATCGCCAAGCAAGTCAAGCCGAAGATCGTCGCTGTGATCCACGACAAACAGCAGTACGGTGAAGGTATCGCCACTGCCGTTAAACAAACCCTGGAAAAAGACGGCGTCAAAGTCGCCCTGTTCGAAGGCATCAACGCCGGCGACAAGGACTTCTCGTCGCTGATCGCCAAAATGAAGCAAGCCAACGTCGACTTCGTTTACTACGGCGGCTACCACCCAGAGCTGGGTCTGATCCTGCGTCAAGCACAGGAAAAAGGCCTGAAAGCCGGCTTCATGGGCCCAGAAGGCGTGGGCAACGCTTCCATCTCGCAGATCGCTCAGGACGCTTCCGAAGGCCTGCTGGTGACCCTGCCGAAATCCTTCGACCAAGACCCTTCGAACAAGGCGCTGGTTGACGCGTTCAAGGCGAAGAAAGAAGACCCGAGCGGTCCTTTCGTATTCCCGGCCTACGCCGCTGTCGAAGTGATCGCCGAAGGCATCAAGACCGCCAAGTCCGAAGACACCGCCAAAGTGGCAGCCGCCATCCACGCCGGTACCTTCAAGACTCCTACCGGCGATCTGTCTTTCGACGCCAAGGGTGACTTGAAAGACTTCAAATTCGTCGTTTACACCTGGCACAAAGATGGCACCAAGACTGAAGCCCCTGTGAAGTAATCACAACCTTCATGCTTACCCGGAGCCCACTGCAACCGCAGTGGGCTTTGTTTTAGCTGGGACGCGGGATTTCACAAGAATCCTGATGCCCTGAACATCTTGAAACCGCACCAGTGAATCACTGGGCTCGTGCCGGACGCGGACGTAGATCACGACGCGCGAGCGGGAAAAAGACTCAACCAGTGAAACACCGCCAAGGTTTTTAGGAGCGCGGCAATGCCCGAGATAGATCTCTATCATTTTTTCCAACAGCTGGTTAATGGCATGACCATTGGCAGCACTTATGCCTTGATCGCCATCGGCTACACAATGGTCTACGGCATCATCGGCATGATCAACTTCGCCCACGGCGAGGTGTACATGATCGGTTCGTACGTGGCGTTCATCGCCCTCGCGGGCCTGACCATGCTGGGCCTGGACAATCTGCCTCTGCTGATTACCGCAGCGTTCGTCGCCAGTATCGTGGTGACCAGTGCCTACGGTTACGCCATCGAACGGGTTGCCTACCGTCCGTTGCGTGGCAGCAATCGCCTCATCCCTCTGATTTCCGCGATCGGCATGTCGATCTTCCTGCAGAACACGGTGTTGTTGTCGCAGGATTCCAAAGACAAATCGATCCCCAACCTGATTCCCGGCAACTTCGTGTTCGGCAGCGCCAGCACCCATGAAGTCGTGATCTCGTACATGCAGATCCTGATCTTCATCGTGACCGTCATCGCCATGCTCGGCCTGACCTGGTTCATCTCCCGCTCCCGCCTGGGCCGCGCCTGCCGCGCCTGCGCCGAGGACATCAAGATGGCCAACCTGCTGGGGATCAACACCAACAACATCATCGCCCTGACCTTCGTCATCGGTGCCGCGCTGGCGGCGGTCGCTGCGGTACTGCTGAGCATGCAGTACGGCGTGATCAACCCCAACGCCGGATTCCTGGTCGGCATCAAGGCCTTCACCGCAGCGGTTTTGGGCGGTATCGGCAGTATCCCGGGCGCGATGCTCGGCGGTCTGGTGCTGGGTGTGGCTGAAGCGTTTGGCGCCGATATTTTCGGCGACCAGTACAAGGATGTGGTGGCGTTCGGTCTTCTTGTCTTGGTGTTGTTGTTCCGGCCAACCGGCCTGCTCGGCCGTCCGGAGGTTGAAAAAGTATGACCAGGAATCTCAAATCGGCCCTGTTCAGCGCTGTACTGGTGCTGCTGGTTGCCTACCCGATCCTCGGGCTCAAACTGGACATCGTCGGTGTCAATCTGGCGGTTGTCGGCGCCAGCACCACGACCGTGCTGGTGATCTTCGCCGCTGCATTGCTGATGTTCCTGCGCGTGCTGTTCAACGAACAGATCAGTGCCATGTGGCGTTCGCGCCCTCAAACCCAACTGGTGTCGGACAAGGCCAGCAATTTCCTGACCCTGCCATCGACCCAGCGCTGGTTCCTCGGTGCCATCGTGGTCGTCGCCCTGATCTGGCCGTTTTTCGGCTCGCGCGGCGCGGTGGACATCGCGACCCTGATCCTGATCTACGTGATGCTGGGCCTGGGCCTGAACATCGTGGTCGGTCTGGCGGGCCTGCTTGACCTGGGTTACGTCGGCTTCTACGCCGTCGGCGCCTACACCTACGCGCTGCTGCAACACTACTTCGGCTTCGGTTTCTGGATCTGCCTGCCCCTGGCCGGTCTGGCCTCGGCGACCTTCGGCTTCTTGCTGGGCTTCCCGGTGCTAAGACTGCGTGGTGACTACCTGGCGATCGTGACCCTCGGTTTCGGGGAAATCATTCGTCTGTTCCTGCGTAACCTGACCGACATCACCGGCGGTCCGAACGGCATCAGCAACATCGAAAAACCGACCTTGTTCGGCCTGAGCTTTGAGCGTAAAGCCGCTGAAGGCATGCAGACGTTCCACGAGTTCTTCGGCCTGGAATACAACTCCATCAACAAGGTGATCTTCCTCTACCTGATCGCCCTGCTGCTGGCGCTGTTGGCGCTGTTCGTCATCAACCGCCTGCTGCGCATGCCGATCGGCCGTGCGTGGGAAGCACTGCGTGAAGACGAAATCGCCTGTCGCGCGCTGGGCCTGAACCCGACCGTGATCAAGCTTTCCGCGTTCACCCTGGGTGCTGCGTTCGCCGGTTTCGCCGGCAGCTTCTTCGCCGCGCGCCAAGGGCTGATCACCCCGGAATCGTTCACCTTCCTGGAATCGGCGATCATCCTCGCCATCGTGGTATTGGGCGGCATGGGATCTCAGCTGGGCGTGATTCTCGCGGCGGTCGTGATGATCCTGCTGCCTGAACTGCTTCGCGAATTCAGCGAATACCGCATGCTGGGCTTCGGCGCCTTGATGGTGCTGATGATGATCTGGCGTCCTCAGGGTTTCCTGCCAATGCAGCGTCCCGTCATGAAACTCAAGGGGGAACGCTGATGAGCCGCCCACTTCTGCAAGCCTCGGGCTTGAGCATGCGCTTTGGCGGCCTGTTGGCGGTCAATGGCGTGGGTCTGACCGTCAACGAGAAACAGGTCGTGTCGATGATCGGCCCGAACGGCGCCGGCAAGACCACGGTATTCAACTGCCTGACCGGTTTTTACAAACCGACGGCGGGCACCATCCTGCTGGACGGCGAGCCGATTCAAGGCCTGGCCGGTCACGAAATCGCCCGCAAAGGCGTGGTGCGAACCTTCCAGAACGTGCGCCTGTTCAAGGAAATGACGGCCGTCGAGAACCTGTTGGTGGCCCAGCACCGTCACCTGAACACCAACTTCCTGTCCGGGCTGTTCAAGACCCCGGCCTACCGTCGCAGCGAGCGCGAGGCCATGGAATACGCCGAGCACTGGCTCGAAGCCGTCGACCTGAAAGCCTTCGCCAACCGCCCTGCCGGTACGTTGGCCTACGGTCAGCAACGCCGCCTGGAAATCGCCCGCTGCATGATGACGCGCCCGCGCATCCTCATGCTCGACGAACCGGCCGCCGGTCTGAACCCCAAGGAAACCGAAGACCTGAAAGCGCTGATCGGCGTGCTGCGCAACGAACACAACGCCACGGTGTTGCTGATCGAGCACGACATGAAGCTGGTCATGAGCATTTCCGACCACATCGTGGTGATCAACCAGGGCACGCCTCTGGCCGACGGTACGCCTGAGCAGATCCGTGACAATCCTGAAGTGATCAAAGCCTACCTGGGGGAAGCGTAAATGCTGCAGTTCGACAACGTTTCCACCTTCTACGGCAAGATTCAGGCGCTGCATGGCGTCAGCATCGATGTGCAACAGGGTGAGATCGTCACCCTGATCGGCGCCAACGGTGCGGGCAAATCCACCCTGCTGATGACCCTGTGCGGTTCGCCCCGCGCCCACAGCGGCAGCATTCGCTACATGGGTGAAGAGCTGGTCGGTCTGGAGTCGTCGGTGATCATGCGCAAGAGCATCGCGGTGGTGCCGGAAGGCCGTCGTGTGTTCGCCCGCCTGACCGTCGAAGAGAACCTGGCCATGGGGGGATTCTTCACCGACAAGGGCGATTATCAGGAGCAGATGGACAAAGTCCTGGAACTGTTCCCGCGCCTGAAGGAACGCTTCAACCAGCGCGGCGGCACCATGTCCGGCGGCGAACAGCAAATGCTCGCCATTGGCCGTGCGTTGATGAGCAAGCCAAAAATGCTGCTGCTCGACGAGCCGTCACTGGGTCTGGCGCCGATCATCATTCAGCAGATTTTCGAGATCGTCGAACAGCTGCGACGTGAAGGCGTGACCGTGTTCCTGGTCGAGCAAAATGCCAACCAGGCCCTGAAAATCGCCGACCGCGCCTACGTGCTGGAAAACGGCCGGGTGGTAATGCAGGGCACGGGCGCCGAGCTGCTGGTCGATCCGAAAGTGCGGGATGCGTATCTGGGCGGGTGACAGAGCGCGTTTGCTTGAGAAAGCGGTGCGTCAGTTATAGAGGTATCGACTGACACACCGCGTTCGCTGCCGTCGTACCTCCGGCGGCTCCCACAGGTGATGCAGTGGATCGAAAATCTGTGGCACTTTCCGACAATGCCGTGTCGATCGCCCTCTGCGTAACGCCACAAATCTTGTGGGAGACGCCGGAGGTACGACGGCAGCGAAGCGGTTCGCCTGACACGCCTTGTCTATGAATCTCTTGCTTCAAAGCTTCTCCAACGCCACCGTGCTGCGCTCGAACCACTCCGTCAAATACTCCGCCATCACCTGAATCCGCCTCGGCAAATGCCCTTCGAACGGGTGCACCAGATACAGCGACGACACCGGCGTCTGATAATCGCGCAACAGCCACTCCAACCGCCCGTCATGCAATTCATCGTGAACCATGTACGACGGCAGGCGCGCAATCCCGGCCCCCACCAACGCCGCCCTCTTCAGCAACCCATAGTGATTACTGGCAAAGGTCCCACGTACGTTCACCCGGCTCAATTCGTGGTTCTGGTGATACACCCACGTCTCGCGACCGGCGTAGTGGCTGTTCAACAGACAGCGATGCACCCGCAGCGCTTCGGGGGATTGCGGTTTGCCGTGCTGTTCAAGGTACGCAGGGCTGGCGCAGGTCAGTTCTTGCAGCGACAACAGCGGCTTGGCCACCAGGCGCTCGTCGATGCCGACACTGGAGCGAATCCCCAGGTCAAACCCGTCCCGGCGCATGTCGCGGAACTGATTGTTGAGGTCCAGTTCGACCTGTACGTCGGGGTATTTCGCGCTGAACTCGGTCAGCAGCCCCTCGAAAAACGTCTCGCCCAGTGAGACCGGCACCGTCAGCCGCACCGTGCCTACCAGGCTCTCGCTCAGGTACGCCATCGCGTCACGCACACGATCCCGCTGGGCCAACAACGCCCGCGCTTCGGGCAGCAGAATCGCCCCTGCCGAGGTCAGCGTCAGGCTCCGGGTGGTGCGATGCAACAGCGTCACGCCGAAGCTCTTTTCCAGCTTGCTGATGCGCTTGGACAGCTGGCTGGTGCTGGTGTCCAGCCATTGGGCCGCCAGGGTGAAGCTGTTGGCTTCGACCAGCAGGGCAAACGCCGCCAGATCGTCCATTTCGCTCATGATTGTTTCCTTTCTGACAAACCGGGAATGCCGTTTAGCCCATTTATCTGTGGGAAAAGGCAGCTCACACTGAGCGCCTGATCCATTAACGGAAGGACTGCACTGTGAAAATTCTACTGATTGGCGCTGGCGGAACCATTGGCACGGCCATTGAGAAAGAACTGGCGCCACGCCACGACATCGTTCGCATCGGCCGAAACAGCGGTGACGAGCACGTCGATATTAGTGACAGCGCGTCGATCCGCAAACTGTTCGAACGGGTAGGTCCTTTCGACGCATTGATCTGCGCGGCCGGGAACGTCACCTTCGCACCACTGGCCGACATGACCGAAGACTCGTTCGCGCTGGGGCTGCGCGACAAGCTGATGGGTCAGGTCAACCTGCTGCTGATCGGCCGCGAATTCGCCAACGACGGCGCCTCGTTCACCTTCACCACCGGCATCACCAGTCACGACCCGATCCGCACCGGCGCCTCGGCCAGCCTGGTAAACGGCGCCATCGACGCATTCGTCTGCGCAGCGGCCATCGAGATGCCACGGGGCATGCGGGTCAACTCGGTGAGTCCGAACGTGTTGGTCGAAGCCATGGGCGCCTACGCACCCTACTTCCGGGGTTTCAAACCGGTGTCGGGTGCGGACGTCGCGCTGGCCTACGCCAAAAGCGTCGAAGGCCTGCAGACTGGCCAGACGTATCACGTCGGCTAATCCCCTCTTGTGATGCGCGAGCAGCCTGAGTAACGTGGCGGCACTTGTCTGGAGACCGCCCCATGTTCGCTGCTCGTTCCGTCCTGATGTTCGCCCTCCTGCCTGTTTTTGCGGGCTGTCAGTTGCTGCCCTCGCACACCGAGCCAGCCTCGGTCTCCAAGGCCGGCATGATCCGCATGCAAGGCACTCTCAGCGGCGATAACGGCAGACTGTTTTTCGAACCCTGCAACGAACAACGTCGCTATGCCGTCACTGACAAAGGCAATACCGGCGTGCTGCAGGAAGCCGCCTCCGTGGTGGACAAAAGCGGCAAGGCGTTCGCTGATGTGCGCGGCAACTTCGTCGCGAGTCGGGCGCAGGGCAGTGACGGACAGGCCGATGTCTACCAGCTCTATCGCGTCGAGCGCCCGAACGGTGCCTGCGAAGATGCCAACTTCAAACGCCTGACCATTCATGCCAGCGGCAACGGCCCGAAATGGAACCTCAACGCCAGCGGCAAGGGTCTGGTGCTCGAACGTGAAGGCATGGAGCCATTTGCCGTGCCGTATCTGGAAGAGCAACTGCCAGAGGGCCGCTTCAATCTGGTGACCGATGCCAACGACCAGCATGTCGAGCTGTACGTCGCCCCGCAGCGCTGTGTTGACCCGGCCAACGGCTCGGTGCAGCACCTGACGGCCGAGTTGCGGGTCAATGGGCAGGTACGCCGTGGGTGTGCGTATTTCGGGGCCATGCGCAACGACTGACGCGCCAGCGATACCCAAACCTGTAGGGGTGAGCTTGCTCGCGATAGCGGTGCGTCAGTCAATGGTCATGTGGCTGAAATACTGCTATCGCGAGCAAGCTCACTCCTACAAGGACAATGTGGCTTATAATCGCCGGTTCTTGTAGCGCTGCCGGGCCGATCCTGCGGCCCGAAACCGGACCTTTCAATGTTACGAATCACCGAACTCAAACTGCCGCTGGACCACGCGGACGAAGCGCTGCGTCCTGCGCTCTTGCAACGCCTGGGCATCGACAGTGCCGAGCTGCTGAATTTCACCCTGTTCAAGCGCAGCTACGACGCGCGCAAGAAATCCAGCGAACTGCAATTCATCTACACCATCGACTTCGAAGTCCGTGACGAGGCTGCGTTGCTCACACGCCTGAGCCACGACAAACACGTCACCCCGGCCCCGGACGTCAGCTACAAAGTCGTTGGCCATGCCCCGGCTGATCTGGCCGAGCGGCCCTTGGTGGTCGGTTTCGGCCCGTGCGGCATTTTCGCCGGGCTGCTACTGGCCCAGATGGGCTTCAAGCCGATCATCCTCGAACGCGGCAAGGAAGTGCGTCAGCGCACCAAGGACACCTGGGGCTTGTGGCGCAAGAACGTGCTCAACCCCGAATCGAATGTGCAGTTCGGTGAAGGCGGCGCAGGCACGTTCTCGGACGGCAAGCTCTACAGCCAGATCAAGGACCCGAAATTCCACGGCCGCAAAGTGCTGCACGAGTTTGTGAAAGCGGGCGCGCCGGAAGAAATTCTGTACGTCAGCAAACCCCACATCGGCACCTTCCGCCTGACCGGCGTCGTGGAAAACATGCGCCAGCAGATCATCGCGCTGGGCGGTGAAGTGCGCTTCGAACAGAAGGTCACCGACCTGGTGATCGAAGACGGCCAACTGCAGGGCGTTATGCTGGGCAACGGCGAGCGTATCGACTCGAAACATGTGATCCTCGCGCTGGGTCACAGCGCCCGTGACACGTTCCGCATGCTGCACGGCCGTGGCGTGTACATGGAAGCCAAGCCGTTCTCGGTGGGCTTCCGCATTGAACACCCACAGGGCCTGATCGACCGTGCGCGACTGGGCAAATACGCCGGTCATCCGAAACTCGGCGCCGCCGATTACAAACTGGTGCACCACGCGAAGAACGGCCGTTCGGTCTACAGCTTCTGCATGTGCCCGGGTGGGACCGTGGTGGCCGCGACGTCTGAGCCGAATCGCGTCGTCACCAACGGCATGAGCCAGTATTCGCGCAACGAGCGCAACGCCAACTCGGGCATCGTGGTCGGCATCACCCCGGACGAAGATTATCCGGGCAGCCCATTGGCCGGTATCGAGCTGCAAGAGCGGCTGGAATCCCACGCCTACATCATGGGCGGCGAAAACTACGAAGCCCCTGCGCAGTTGGTCGGTGATTTCATCGCTGGCAAGGCCTCGACTCAACTGGGCGAAGTCGAGCCTTCCTACAAGCCCGGCGTGAAACTGACTGATTTGGCAGACGCCCTACCCGCCTTTGCCATCGAAGCCATCCGTGAAGCGCTGCCCGCGTTCGACAAGCAGATTAAAGGCTTTTCGCAACACGACGCAGTGTTGACGGGCATCGAAACCCGCACCTCATCTCCGCTGCGCATCACCCGTGGCGCGGACATGCAAAGCCTCAACGTAAAAGGCCTGTTCCCTGCCGGTGAAGGCGCGGGTTACGCCGGTGGGATCATGTCGGCAGGTGTCGACGGGATTCGCATTGCCGAGGCGTTGGCCAAGTGCGTGTTGGGGATTGTTGATTAACCGATAGCGCCCTGTTCCCTGAGGACGCGGTATCACCTGTAGGAGCGAATTCATTCGCGAAAAATGTGTCAGGCGATAGAGATGTACTGTCTGTACTGGCAAATCGCGAATGAATTCGCTTCCACAGAATCATGCGTGTGAGACAACTCCGAAGTTTTCGTTCAAAAATCAGAAAATTCCTACAACCCACACCGCTCAAGCCTCGCAGCATCTTGTAACTAAAATTACAGATCTGTTGTATACAGGTTTTAAATCGATTTTTAATAACAAAATCGAATATAACTTTTGTTTTCAGACATAAGAACACAGGGTACGGTGTCGCTCCTTTTGCGCATGTCCATGGAGAGTGACCTTGCCCGTCCGCAATACATTCAAACGTTTCTTCCAGCTCGAAGCGGCTGGCGGTCTGTTGTTGATCGCTGCGGCTGCCTTCGCCCTGATCATCAATAACTCGCCGTTGTCCTGGCTCTACAACGGTTTTCTGGACGTGCCCGTCGTCGCACAGATCGGCGCCTTGAAGATCGCCAAACCCTCACTGCTGTGGATCAACGACGGCCTCATGGCGCTGTTCTTTCTGTTGATAGGGCTGGAGGTCAAGCGCGAAGTGATTCAGGGGCACCTTTCTCGTCCCTCGCAGATCGTTCTGCCGGGTGCTGCCGCGATTGGCGGCATGGTAGTGCCCGCGTTGTTTTTTTGGGTGCTGAACAAAGACAACCCCGCCGCATTGGGTGGGTGGGCGATCCCCATGGCCACCGACATTGCCTTCGCCCTTGGCGTACTGGCCCTGCTCGGCAAACGCGTTCCGGTGTCGCTCAAGCTGTTCCTGATGACCCTCGCGATCATTGATGACCTGGGCGCAATCATCGTCATCGCGCTGTTCTATTCGGGTGAATTGTCCACGCTGTCCCTGACCTTGGCGGCAGCCTCCATCGCCTCATTGATCGCGATGAACCGGCTGGGTGTGGCGAAGCTTGCGCCGTATCTGCTGGTCGGATTGGTGCTGTGGGTCTGCGTGCTCAAGAGCGGCGTACACGCGACGCTGGCGGGGGTGCTCCTGGCGTTCTGCATTCCATTGAAGACCCCGAAAGACGTGCCGTCTCCCTTGCAGCAGCTGGAACACACGCTGCATCCATGGGTGGCTTACGGCATCCTGCCGTTGTTCGCGTTCGCCAATGCGGGGGTGTCGTTGAACGGCGTGACTCTTGAGAGCTTCACCCATCACGTGCCCTTGGGCATCGCGCTGGGTCTGCTGCTGGGCAAGACGCTGGGGGTGTTTGGCTTGACGTGGCTGGCCATCAAGACGGGCATGGCCGCCTTGCCCACCGGCGCAAACTGGGGTCAGGTATTGGGGGTGTCGATTCTGTGTGGAATTGGCTTCACCATGAGCCTGTTCGTGGGCTCACTGGCGTTCGTGCCAGGGCAAAGCGAGTTCGCCGGGATGGACCGCATGGGAATCCTCACCGGCTCAATACTCGCCGCGATCATCGGCTATGGCGTAACGGCCTTGGCCAGTCGAAACGTGTCAGCTGTCGGCACTCAGGCCAAGGTCTGAACGAAAAACGCCCCGACAATGCGGGGCGTTTATTTTGTTAACGGGTGTTACATAAACCCTGCTTCCAGCTGTTCAGCAGGGAAACTGCCTCAGTGGGCAACCCGGCTGGTGCCGTTGACGGTCATGATACGAACACGCTCACCGACCCGGAAAATCTCGTTTTCCTGAACCTGCTGAACATAAGCGCGCATGGTGCCGTCATCTTCACGCACGGTGATTTCAACGCCTTGGGCACGGGTCAGGCCTTCTTCCGTCATCGAACCGAGCAGGCCACCTGCCACAGCACCGATCACGGCTGTAACGATGCTGCCGCGACCGCCGCCAATGGCGCTGCCGCCTACACCGCCCACGATTGCACCGGCGCCAGCGCCGATTGGGGTCTTGGTCCCTTCGATCTTCACAGGACGCAGGGATTCGACGGTGCCCAAACGCACGGTCTGAACCTGGCGAGCTTCATCGCGCGAATACGAGTCGCCGGTCAGGCTCGAAGTACAGCCGCCCAGCGTCAGCGCCATGGCGGTGAACGAAGCAACCAACAGAACAGACTTACGCATAACATTTGCCTCCAAGGGAACAGGTAGCCATTAGACTCCCCGGCACCGAGCGGTGTCACGGGCCTGTTCCGGTAATTTACGTTTATTCAGGCGCTATACAGATTGTCGCCACGTCTATGAGTATGGACGACGGCCCGTTGGATAGATTCAAAGAGTTGCGGCCCTCGCCGCCAAACCGTCAGGGCGCCAGACGCTCGCGCGTCCACTGCCCATCGACCAGACGGTAATTCAGGCGATCGTGCAAACGGCTCGGACGACCTTGCCAGAATTCGATGCGATCCGGCACCAGTCGATAGCCTCCCCAGTGATCAGGACACTCCGGTTGCGTGTCGCTGAAGCGCGCTTCGGTGGCTTTTAGCAAACCTTCCAGTGCTTCACGATCTGCAATCACCTGGCTTTGCGGCGACGCCCAGGCACCCAGGCGACTGCCCAGTGGGCGGACCTGGAAATAGGCGTTGGATTCTTCGTGGGAGACCTTGGCAACACGACCTTCGATACGCACCTGGCGCTCCAGGGTCGGCCAGAAGAAGGTCATGGCAGAGAAAGGCCGGGCTTCCAGCTGCTGACCTTTCGCGCTTTGGTAATTGGTGAAAAAGGTGAACCCCTGGGCATCCAGCCCTTTGAGCAACAGGATTCGGCAGTGAGGGCGACCGTCTGCGTCGACAGTCGCCAGTGTCATGGCATTGGCTTCGACAGGCGCTTGCTCGGTCTTCACCGCTTCGTCGAACCATTGACGGAACAACAAAAAGGGTTCTGCCGGCGCCTGCGATTCGGTCAGACCCTCGCGAGCGTAGTTACGACGCATATCAGCCAGATGCTGGCTCATCACTGCCTTCCTTAATCGGTATCCGGAAACGGGACACCGATATTACCCTCAGTTGGCACTCGCTTGGGCGTCCGCAGCCGGTTTCTTGGCCGCTGCTTTTGCCGGTGCAGGCTTGGCCTTGGCAGGTGCTGCTTTCTTCACCGGGGCTTTTTTCGCGGCAGGCGCTTTGGCAGCGGTCGCCTTTTTCGCAGGCGTTGCGGATTTAGCCGGCGCGGCGGCCGCTGGAGCAGGCGCTACGGCAGGCTTGGCTTGTTGCTGCACGGCCACCAGCGTCGGGGACGGCGGCAGGTTGTACTTGGCCATCAGCGCGACCATGGTGTCCTGCGGCGTCATGATGATTTCGACACGGCGGTTCAGTGCACGACCCGCAGCGCTGTCATCCGCTGCACGAGGCATCACCGCCCCCATGCCGCGCAGGTTCAGACGATTACGCTCAAGACCGCTCAAGCGGAAGATCGCCGCGACCGACTGGGCGCGCTGCTGGCTGATTTTCAGGTTGGTGTCGCTGGCAACATCGCTGTGCCCCAACACCAGAATCGCGGTTTTCTGATCGCCTTCGACGACCTTGGCCATGCGGGTGATCGGGCCAAGGTTGATCGGCAGCAGCATTTCCGGACGATCCGGATTGAAGGTACTGTCCACGGGCGCAGTCACGACCAGCACGTCTTCACGGCGCTCGAACTGGAATTTGCTGTCCTTGATCGCTTCGCGAACTTTTGGCTCGTACTGGTCGAGCCAGGCCTGGGTGACTTTCGGGTCAACCTTGGGAACGGCTGGCGCTGCGTCTTTCTTCGCTTCGCTGGCGCCGAACGGCCACCACCACTTGCCACCATCGTCAGCTTTCGCGACGTCCGGCTTGGCGGCAGGCTGAGTGGCGGCCAGTGCAGGCTGCTTGTCGGTCTTGCCGTGGTCAGAGCCGAACGGCCAGTACCAATGCGAGCCACTCTCGGCTTCGGTTTTGGCCACTTCAGCGACCGCCGGGCTGGGTGCTGGCTTAACAGGTGCGGCGTCTGAGCCTTTGCTGGAGCCGAACGACCACCAGTGATCGTTGCTGGCCGATGAATCCTGAGGGATTTGTGCGCAGCCGGTAACGGCGAGGCACAAGGCAAATGCGAGACTTTTATTGGCAGACATGATGACTCACACAAATAATTGATCAGAAAATGAACGAAGCAGCGCCCATATAACACGCATAAACGCCGATTTGGAAAAGGAAACCGCTCTACGGTTCCGATATGAGCGGTTTAACTGACAGTCGGTAGAACAAGCACTTATCGCCGATAGTTATTGCAAACACTCACCAAGCGTCCGAACCAGACCTTGTGCGCGCGGGTCCATCAGCACATAGGGGCCCAATGTGTTGGTGACGAAGCCAAAGGCCACATCGCGCTCGGGGTCGGCGAACCCTACCGACCCTCCTGCGCCCGGATGACCGAAGGATTTCCCGCCCAGCCCGAACGTGGCATTGGGGACGGTTTGCTGATCGAGCATGCAGCCCAACCCAAAACGTGTCTGGGTGAGCAGGGTCTTGTCCTGACCGATGCTGTGCTCGCGGGTCAGCTCGTTGATCAGGTCGGCTTCCAGCAGGCTGCCGTCAAGCAGCGCGCTGTAAAAACCGGCCAGACTGCGAGCGTTACCGTGGCCGTTGGCAGCCGGTTGTTGCATGCGTCGCCACTCGGGTTTGTTAGTGCTGGTCATCACCGACGGCGGATTGGTGAACGCTCGGGCGGTCATTGACGTAGGTTCGCGCATCGTCGTCTGAACCAGACGCTGAGCAGCCTCGTCACCCATGTTGCCCTTGCCCCGCGCGATGTGTGCGACGCGATGGAATTCCTCGTCCGGCAGGCCCACATGGAAATCCAGGCCCAACGGTCGCGTGATGCGCGCAGCGATGGCCTCACCCGGCCCGCGTCCGTCGGCGCGACGAATCACCTCGCCCACCAGCCAGCCGTATGTGATCGCCGCATAGCCATGGCCCTGCCCCGGCGTCCACCAAGGCTCCTCGGCCGCCAACGCCTCAGTCATGGCCTGCCAGTCGTAAAGCGCTTCGGCCGGCAGCAAGTTGCGAATGGCTGGAAGCCCCGCCTGATGGCAGAGCAACTGGCGCAAGGTGATCGACTGCTTGCCCGCCGCCGCAAACTCGGGCCACAGGCGCGACACTGGTTCATCCAGATTCAGCTTGCCTTCACCCACCATCTGCAGGGCAGTGACAGCGGTAAACGTCTTGGTGCAGGAGAACAGGTTGGCAATCGTGTCGGTGTGCCAGGCCTGCGCGCCGTCCTTGTCTGCCGTGCCCGACCACAGATCGAGAACAGTCTCTCCGCCAATCTGCACGCAGAGTGCCGCGCCGCGCTCCTGAGGATCGTCGAACAGCGCCGCAAACGCGTCGCGCACGGCTTCGAATTGAAGCTCGAAATGACCTTGAATCTGCACGGTGTCACGCTCCGGCTCGGCTGCACAAAAAGGCGTGCATTGTTCCAGCGATTGGTGGATTTGGGAACCGCGCTGCACCGTCAGACGCACAGCACGGGCTGTAGGGGCTGAGGCAGGCGACACCTTTCAGACCCTTAGGAAATTTCCCGTCGAAACGGCGGCAGTGCGTTGAGGATGGCTTTGCCGTAACGCTGGGTCACGACGCGCCGGTCCAGCAGCGTGATGATGCCGCGGTCTTTCTCGGTGCGCAGCAGACGCCCGCAGGCCTGAATCAAACGCAACGAGGCATCGGGCACGGCGATTTCCATGAACGGATTGCCACCCCGCGCTTCGATCCATTCCGCCAGAGCCGCTTCGACCGGGTCGTCGGGCACCGCGAAGGGAATCTTGGCAATGACCACGTGTTCGCAGTAGGCACCGGGCAGGTCGACCCCCTCGGCGAAACTGGCGAGGCCGAACAGCACGCTCTCATCGCCGCCGTCGACCCGCGCCTTGTGCTTGTTGAGGGTCTCTTGCTTGGACAGGTTGCCCTGAATGAACACCCGCTTGCGCCAGTCGCGTTCAAGCCCGTCGAAGACTTCCTGCATCTGCTTGCGCGATGAGAACAGCACCAGCGTGCCTTTGGAGCCTTCGACCAGATCCGGCAACTCGCGAATGATCGCAGCCGTGTGTTCCGCGGCGTTGCGCGGGTCCGCCTTGAGGTCCGGGACCCGCAAGACACCGGCATCAGCGTGATGAAACGGGCTTGGCACCACGGCCGTGACTGCATCTTTGGGCAGACCGGCGCGCATGCGGTAGCGGTCGAACTTGCCCAAGGCGGTCAGCGTCGCGGACGTCACCAGCGCGCCGTAAGCGACATTCCACAGGTTGCGACGGAGCATTTCCGCCGCCAGGATCGGACTGGCATTGACTTCGATGTCGAACAGCGAACCGCTGTCGGCCAACGTCAGCCAGCGCGCCATAGGCGGGCTGTTTTCCGGGTCTTCGGCGGTGAATGCGGTCCACAGCTCCCAGTTACCATGCGCCCGCGCCAACAGGCTGCCGAACAACGGATACCACTCCTCCGCCTGATGGCTGGCTATGCCGATGTTGACCTCGCCGTCCATGCCTTCCTTGAGGAGTTCAGTGAGGCGGGTGAACAGGTCGTCGAGCCGCGCAAAACCCTTCTTCAGCTCGATGCCCATCTCGCGCATGTGCTCGGGCACCACGCCGCCAACGAAACGATGGCGAGGACGCTCACGGCCTTCCATGTCTTCGCCGGCTTTGAAATCGGCCAGTTGCTCGCAGGCGGTGAACATGAATTGTTGATGGGTTTTGATCTCGCGGGCCAGCTCCGGCACCTGCTCGATGAGCTTGCCCAGATCGCCGGGCAGCGGGTGCTGAGCCAGCAATTTGGTGAGGTTTTTGGCGGTCTGTTCAAGCCAGTCGGCGGTGGACCGCAAACGGCTGAAATGGGCGAAATGGCCGATCGCCTTGTCAGGCAGGTGGTGGCCTTCGTCGAACACGTAGAGCGTGTCGCGGGGATCGGGCAGGACGGCACCGCCACCCAGCGCCAGGTCGGCCAGCACCATGTCGTGGTTGGTCACGATCACGTCGACTTTTCCCATGCCTTCACGGGCTTTATAGAAGGCGCACTGCTGAAAGTTCGGGCAGTGCCGGTTGGTGCATTGGCTGTGATCGGTGGTCAGTCGTGCCCAGTCCTGATCCGCGAGTTCCTGGGGCCAGCTGTCGCGGTCGCCGTCCCACTTATTGCCTGCGAGCTTTTCGATCATGGTCGTGAACAGTTTCTGACTGGCCTCGTCGACCTCGATCTTGAAGCCTTCTTCCTCGAACAATTGTGCCGTGGCGCTTTGTGCGTTGCCTTCCTGCAACAACACGTCGAGCTTGGACAGGCACATGTAGCGCCCTCGCCCCTTGGCCAGAGAGAAAGTGAAGTTCAGGCCGCTGTTGCGCATCAGGTCGGGCAGGTCCTTGTGGACAATCTGCTCCTGCAGCGCGACGGTGGCGGTCGCAATGACCAGCCGTTTGCCCGCCGCCTTGGCTGTGGGAATCGCGGCGATGGCGTACGCCACCGTCTTGCCCGTACCCGTGCCGGCCTCAACCGCAACCACCGCAGGGTCACCCGTGCGGCGCCCCTCTTCATCGGTGTCGATGTCCCCCAGCACCTTGGCCACCTCGGCAATCATCAAACGCTGGCCGTAGCGAGGCTTGAGGCTTTTGGCTTCGAGGAAACGCGAATAGGCGCCCTGAATCTGGGATTTGAGTTCGGTACTGATCATGGGCTGGGTCGTTGGCTCGGCATCGCAGGGTGACAGGTGAAAAAACCGCTGGATAAATTATCAGTGGTTGCAGCGGGCGGCTATCATACCGCGCTAAATCCTTCTGCGCAGATCGGAGTTGTCGATGTCACCTGTAGCCTTTGTCTACGTACTGCACGTATTTTCTGCCGTCCTGTGGGTAGGCGGGATGTTTTTCGCCTGGATGATTCTGCGACCAGCGGTCATCGCCGCCCTGGAAGGCCCGGCTCGCCTGAAGCTGTGGGTGCAGGTATTTCCGCGTTTCTTCGTCTGGGTGTGGTGCGCGGTGATTATGCTGCCAGTCACCGGGATCGGCATGATCAACATTAACTTCAGCGGCTTTCAGACCGCGCCTCGCTACGTGCAGGTCATGATCGGGCTGTATGTGGTGATGGTGGCGTTGTTTCTGCGCATTTCAACGCTGAACCTGCCGAACCTGCGCAAAGCCGTCGCGGCGGAGCAATGGGCCGACGGTGCCGCTGCGTTGGGTGGAATTCGGCGGTTGGTGGGGATCAACCTGATCGTGGGGATTGCCGTGATTGCCATTGCGGCGGCACGGCCCGGGTTTTGACTGTCTCGCTAGCCTGCAGACGAACGGTGTGGGAGCGCATTCATTCGCAAATCGAGTTTGCTGGCGGTACATCCCGGTCGGATGTACCGCCCTCTCGCGAATCATTCGCTCCCACAATGAATTGCGGGGTGGCGTTACAGCTTGCGAACGCTGACCGAGCCCGCTGGCCCGGTGGCCCCAGTCTGGCCTTTATCGCCGTTCTTGCCTGACTTGGCGCCATCGGCACGGTAAACCACGCAACCCTTGGAGGCGCCGCCCTTGCCACCGCGACCGCCCTCGCCGCCTGCGCCACCGGCACCGCCTTGCACGTTCACCTTCACGCGGTCGTCCGGAAACGCCTGAGGCAGCTCCAGTCGCACTAAAGCGCCCGGTGCGCCGTCACGGCCATTGCCGCCGTTGTCGCCGTCATAACCCCGGCTCGCCGATCCCCATGTGCAACCAGGGTCCTGGCCATTGCCACCGTCGAGACCGACATACCCCGGAGAACCTGCGCCGCCGCGCGCATCAATCGACAAGACGTCAGCACTCAGTTGCTCAATGCGCACGTTCAGGTTGCGACCCGGCAGCGGCGATTTCTGGAAGGTCCCCGGTGCACCACGGGCGGTGATTTGAGCGCCAGAGCCCAGGTTGCCCTGTTTGACGTCCAGCTTGAACGGTTCCGCGCTTGGCACGATGGCGATGCGCGACTCATGCCCCATCACCAACTGACCGACCTGCACTTCGACCAGACCTGCCGGGATCAGCAAGGTGCCGTAATCGGCCACGTCCAGACGATCCAGCTTCAACACACTGGCGTTGCTGGGCAGGCGCATCAGCGAATGCGGCTCCACCGTGAGAGCCTGGGCCATCACCAGAGAACTGCTCAGGGCCGACAGCAGGCTCGCCGTCATCAGTAACGTGTTACGCATGGTGAACCTCTGCCTGGCGGCGACCGAAGGATTGCAGGTGAAAAATACCGAAAATCAAAATCTGCAAGCGGTCGGACCACGGATGCAAACGCCCCCGCAGGCTGCCGTTGAAGAGAAACAGTTCCATCACATGCGTCAGCAGCAAGAGGCTGCCCGCCAGCTTGAGCAACATACCGAAAGGAACCGGCAAAACGGCGGCCTGACTGACCAGCACCACCGCCCAGAACCCCAACGTCAAGACTTTACCCAACCCCCAAACCACCTTCATGACACGCCCCTGCTGTATTTTTATTGCTGTGCCGAAAAAGCTTTGCGCACAGTACGGCGACGGGAGCGACTATGCCAGAGGATGTTGCCAAATGCCGCAGGTTTGAGAGGTCATCAAGGGATCTTCATCCGAGAATGGATCTGGCGTTCGATCAAGATGTCCCGTGGGAGCGAATTCATTCGCGAAAGGGGGTTTAGACGATAGAGATGCGGCGGTCATGCGCGCCCTTCGCGAATGAATTCGCTCCCACAGTCAGGGCCGTGTGCATGCCTCGAAAGCGCTGTCTTTTCCGGGACTCATCAACCTATCAATCCCAAAAAAGAAAACCCCGACACAACGGTCGGGGTTTTCTTACTAACACCGAGTCAATCAACGATTGATTTTGATCTCGACACGACGGTTCAACGCACGACCTTCAGCCGTTTTGTTGTCCGCTACCGGACGGGCTTCGCCATCGCCTTCAACCGACACGAACGAACTGCGCGCGATACCCGAGCTGATCAGATAATCTGTGACCGAATGCGCACGTTTTTCCGACAGCTTCTGGTTGTAGGCGTCGCTGCCCACGCTGTCCGTGTGACCACTCACGTGCAGCTGCACGTTCGGTGCCTCGGTTTTCAGCTTGGTCGCTACCATGTCCAGCTGTTGTTTGTCGCCTGGGGTCAGGGTTGCTTTGTTGAACTCGAAATGCACATCACGGATCGTGATCACTTCTTCCTTAGGCAGCACGACCGGGGCAGCCGCTGGCTCAGGCGCCGGGGTCACGATCGGGCAACCCGTCGCATCCACTGGCGTACCTTTCGGCGTGTTCGGGCACTTGTCGACGCTGTTCAGCACGCCATCGCCGTCATCATCGCCGTCGCCGTGAGCGTAGCAATACGCGCCGGCCATCACGCCCACTGCCGCGCCGAAACCCGCCGCCACCGAAGCGGACTGGAAGGCGCCGATCGCGGCACCACTCAGCGCGCCACCGGCAGCACACAGAGGCCAGTCGGTCTTTTGCAAGCCGGCACAGCCCGTCAATACACTGGTAACCAAAATCAGAGGTAACGCTGTCCGAATCATGCTCATACAGTTCTTCTCCTTTGGTATCGGCTAAAACCGACTGAAATGCAGTAAAGACGTCGCTGGGGCCATTTGCCACCCTAAAACCGGGGGTTTCTTGGTTTTCAGCGCACTATGTGGCTTGTTCTTTTACAAATAGCCTTTTGCCTTCACTCCGTACGCTTTGTCATGGCGACGGAGAAAAAAGTTCAGGCACTAGGCCATAAAGATTCGGCGCGCTAACCTTGCTGGCTTGATCGAGGGATTCAGATGACCGACAGTTTCTCCACCCGCACGCCCCAGCAAGCGCTCGCCGCCCTGCTCGACCGCTATGCACCCAAGCGTTTGTTGCTGATTGGCGCGACGACTTTTCCTGCGCTGCAAGCGTTTCAGGATGCCCATCCGGACACCGAACTGACGCACGCCGCGCCAGGGGCATTGCCCTCTGACGTCGCCCGTCAGCGTTTTGATCTGGCGCTGACCGTCGATTGCCTCGAACACCTCCCCAAACGCGCGGGTCTGGAATTGCTCGGCGGCATTCGCAACCTCAATGCCAGCCGCATCGCCGTGCTGGCGGACATGACGGCCTGCGGATGGCAAACCACGGATTTCTATTCGCTGGCCTTGCAAGCGAGTGAACGCTTCGCCCGGGACGAGCAGGTGCTGACGCTGTTCACCTACGACCTGCGCGAATACAAACAGGTGCCGGACTGGCTGAACGCGAAGTTCTGGGCCAACCCGGAAAACTTTGGCAAATATTGGTGGTGAGACCTGCATCATGAGCAGTGCAATTTGTCCCTGTGGCAGCGGCGACCTTCTGGATGGCTGCTGCGGTCGCTATCACGCGGGGCTGCCCGCGCCGTGCGCCGAGGCGTTGATGCGCTCGCGGTACAGCGCTTATGTGTTGGGTCTGGTGGATTACCTGCTGGACACGACGTTGCCGGTACAGAAAAACAGCCTGGACCGCGACTCGATTCAGCAGTGGAGCGCGCAAAGCACGTGGTTGGGGCTTGAGGTGGAAAGCGCCGAGTTACTGGGCGGCAAACCCGAGCACGCGTTCGTCACCTTCACCGCACGCTGGCATGACGCGACAGGCGAACACAGCCATCGCGAGCGCTCGGCGTTCGTGCAGAACAATGGCCGCTGGTACTTCATCGACCCGACCGTGCAACTCAAGGCCGGTCGCAACGACGCCTGCCCGTGCGGGAGTGAGCAGAAGTTCAAGAAGTGCTGCTCGGCCTACATGGCCTGAAACGCGCGGTCTTCTGTAGCCGTCCGGATTGCCAGGCTGCTACAGGGTTTGAACTCACGCGAGCTTCAGGTGAGAAATATCCGGCACGATCACATGCTCAACGTGCTTCGCCTGCCCCATGTCACTTCCGGCAGGCGCGAGGCTCAGCCCGGACAAATCCAGCCGAGGCGCAACCGGCGCCGCTTTCGGGTCCTGCACGTTGCGCCCCAGCTCCAACAGTCCGAAGTCCGGCGCTTCGACATCAACGAATGCCGCCATGTAGACATCCCGAGGTTCAAGCTTCGAGGTCTTGCCGGACGTGCCTTCAGGGCCGGATGAAGCACGTGGGCCCCGACGCGTCCAGGTGGGCTCATCCGGGGGTGGTGCCAGCTCGACTTCTTCCACCTCCATCGGTTGAGGCTGCGGCTCACGCTCGGGCTCGGCCTGAACCTGCCCCGCCATTTCCACGACCTCAGCCAACGCCCCTGCCCGTTCCAGCGTGGAACGGTATTTTTCCGCACTGGCCTGGTCGAGATTATTCTTCAGCACCAGACGTCGACCGGAGAACAGCAGTGCGATGCGCTGCGCGTCGGCCTGAAACAATTTGGCCAGGTTGGCTTTGACCCGGTCCAGTTGTGCACCCGGTACCAATTGGCCGGAAAAAACGATTTCGTACAGCTTCATGGGTCAATACTCCTTCGACACATGGCGTGAGTATGGCGCAGGCTTTGTGGAACAGCGAGTTGCCCTGAAATGGCCACTTGGTAGACTGCAAGCCGAACAGGGAGTGAACCCATGGTGTTTCAGGCAAGCATATTCAGAGTCTTCGCCCTTTTCGTGGCGCTGGCGGTGTCGGGCTGCTCGACGTTTTCCAGCAGCGATGTCAGAGACCCGGACGTCAAACTGCTCAAGGTGGACGTGGTCAAGGCCAGGTTACTCAAGCAAGACATGAAACTGCGCTTTCGCATCGATAACCCCAACGACTCCGATCTGTGGGTACGAGGGCTGCGATATAAGGTCATTCTTAACGACATCCTGATTGCGGACGGCGAATACAGCGACTGGTTCATCGTCAAGGCCAACGGCCACAAGAACTTCTCGGTGCCGATCCGCACCAACCTGTGGGAACACCTCAAGGATGTCACCCGGATGCTCGGCAAGCCCAAGCAGCCTATTCATTACCGACTGGAAGGCAAGCTCAAGACCGGATTTTTATTCGGAGACAGCGTGCGTATTGGTCGCGATGGCGACATAATTCCCGGCGATTTGATTCCGGAGTAGCCCCATGAGCAACCAACCCCACGTGCATGGCCCTGATTGCGACCACGATCACGACCACCACGACCACCATCATGACCACGGTCACGTGCACGGCCCGCACTGCAACCACGAGCCTCAAGAGCCTGTGCGCAACGCGCTGAAGGACGTGGGCCGCAATGACCCGTGCCCGTGCGGCAGCGACAAGAAATTCAAGAAATGCCACGGCGCTTGAGGGTCGCTCTGACTTCGCAGCATCCGCTGTAGACGATCTGTTGCCGAGCAAGGTTTCTGTGGGAGCCGGCTCGCTGGCGAATGAGGTCTGTCAGACTGCCTATCCGTAGCTGACCCACCGCCTTCGCGAGCAAGCTCACTCCTACAGGGATTCGCGAAGCTGCCTAAGTTTGAAAAATCCTGAAATAAACTCCCTGCCCCCGCTTGCGTGGCGCCTGCCTGCTCTCTAACGTAGCGCGTTTCCAAACGCCTACCCCCGCAGGAGCTACAACATGGCCTCGCCCGCCCATTCATCCCTGAAGTCGCGACTCAGTACAGCCGCTGCCATGTTGGGGCTGTTGAGCCTTGCAGGCTGCCAGCTGGGCGGCGAAGACCGTGACAACCTGCCGCCCACCAGCGGCGTCTACGCCCTTAAAGGCCTGGCGCAAAACGTGTCCGTGCGGCGCAATAACCTGGGCATGCCGCTGATTGAAAGCAGCACGTTCCACGATGCGTTGTTCACCCTCGGCTATGTCCATGCCAGCGACCGCATCTCACAAATGGTGCAAATGCGCCTGTTGGCTCAGGGCCGCCTGTCGGAAATCGCAGGGCCCGGCGCGCTGAACCTGGACCGCATGATGCGCGCTGCCAACCTCAAGCAAACGGCGGGCGATCTGTACAACGCCTCGTCGCCGCGCTTGAAACGCTTCTTCGAGGTGTATGCACGCGGCGTCAACGCTTACCTGTTCCGATACCGCGACAAGCTGCCGTCCGACCTCGCGGATGCGGGCTACAAGCCGGAATACTGGAAACCCGAAGACTCGGCGCTGATCTTCAGCCTGCTCAATTTCAGTCTGTCGGTGAACCTGCAGGAAGAAATCTCTTCGCTGGTATTGGCGCAAAAGGTCGGCGCGGACAAGCTCGCCTGGCTGCTGCCGACGTATCCGGACGAGGAGCTGCCGTTCGCTGAAGCTGACAAGCTCAAGGGCTTGAACCTCGGCAGCCAGATGCCGGGCCTGAGCGATCTGGACAAGGCCGCGTTGCAACTCTCCGACCTCAACCTGCTGGGCGTTTCAGCGTCCAACAACTGGGTGATCTCGCCGCAACGCTCCCGTGCAGGCAAGAGCCTGTTGGCCACCGACAGCCAACTGCCGGCCACGCTGCCGTCGATGTGGAATTTCGTGCAGATTCGCGCACCGAAATATCAGGCGGCGGGCGCGACGGTCGCGGGACTGCCGTTGGTTCTGTCGGGCTTCAACGGCAAGTTGGCGTGGGGCATGGGCCCGGCCATGGGCGACAATCAGGACCTGTTCCTCGAAAAGCTCAAGCGTGAAGGCAATCGCCTGATGGTCATGGCCGACGGCAAATGGGTCGCGGCAGGCGCTCACGAAGAAACCTATTTCATCAAGGGCCAGAGCCCGGTTCGTGAAGCCGCGTACGAGACCCGTCACGGCGCGCTGCTCAACGGCAGCTCGGCGCAAGTGGCCAACGGCCTGGGCATCGCCTTGCAGACCCCGACAGCCAAGGATGACAAATCCCTCGATGCGCTGTTCGACCTGACCCGCGCACAAAACGTCGAGCGCGCCTTCGACACGACGCGGGAGATTCGTGCGATCACGCTGAACATGGTCTTCGCCGACGCCACCAACACCGGCTGGCAAGTCACGGGACGTTACCCGAACCGCCGCGAAGGCCTGGGCCTGATTCCGTCGCCGGGCTGGGAAGGCCGTTACGACTGGGACGGTTACGCCGACGCGATGCTGCATCCCTATGACCAGGACTCGCAGCAAGGCTGGATCGGCACCGCCAATCAGCGCACCGTGCCAAAAGGCTATGGCATGCAGCTGTCCAATTCCTGGGATTACCCGGAGCGGGCCGAGCGCATTGCCGAACTGGCCAACAGTGGCAAGCAGGACACCCGCAGCACCATCGCCATGCAGTACGACCAGACCACGACCTTCGCGGCCAAGCTGAAAAAAATGTTCGAAGCGCCGGGCATGTCCAAACCGCTGAAGCAGGCCATTGACGCCCTCCCCCCGGCTGACCGCGACAAGGCGCGGGAAGCGTTGAGCCGCCTGATGGCGTTCGACGGGCGTCTGTCGCCGGTGTCGAGCGATGCGGCGATTTACGAGCTGTTCCTGCAAGAAAGCATGAAGCAGATTTTCCTCGACGAACTCGGCCCGGAAAGCAGCCCGGCGTGGAAAGCGCTGGTGCAAAGCGCCGACCTTTCCTACTCGCCACAGGCCGATCACCTGCTGGGGCGTGAGGACAGTCCGTACTGGGACGACGTCAAAACGCCGCAGAAAGAAGACAAACCCGCCATCCTGGCGCGCAGTCTCGCCGCCGCGATCACCGCCGGCGAAAGCCAGTTGGGTGGCGACCACAAAGCCTGGCAATGGGGCAAGTTGCACCAGTACGCCTGGACTTCGCAAAGTGCGCAGTTGACCGCAGCGTTGGGCGGCAGCAAGGCCAGCGTGATCAAGGGTCCGATGGCAGCGGGCGGCGACCACACCACATTGAACGCGTCGGGCTTCCATTGGGGTCAGGACTTCAACGCAGCGGTGATTCCGGCCATGCGCATGATCGTCGACTTCGCCCAGCAAGAGCCGCTGATGGCGCAAAACGCCGCAGGCCAATCCGGCAACCCGTCCAGCCCGTACTTCGCCAACGGCATCGACCCGTGGGTGAAAGGTGTGTACATGTCGATTCCGATGCAGCCCGAGAACCTGGAGAAGGTGTACGGCAAACAGCGCTTGACCCTGACGCCGGGCAAATAAGGCCTCCCTCTCACAGTAATGGTCGGTTGCGCTCGCATGATCGGGCACGCCGCCATACCTGTGGGGGCGAATTCATTCGCGAAGGCGGCGGCAAATCCAAAACATCTCTATCGCCTGAACCTCTTCGCGAATGAATTCGCTCCCACAGGGGGGTTGCGGCGTGTCTGAATCCTGCGAACGACGCAATCCCGCGTCCCACATGGATCAGCGGTGCGCCTATGATTCGGGGACAACCCCATTGCTCCAGAAAACAAACCGAACTTCCCCCAATCCCCACCGCTCTACCTGACAAGCCCCCCATCCGGTCAAATCCATGGACCTTGTCATTGCCCGCCCCGAAGGCCTCTACTGCCCGCCGGGGGATTTCTACATCGATCCCTGGCGCCCGGTCGAACGCTCCGTCATCACCCATGGCCACGGCGATCACGCCCGCACCGGCAACCAGCACTACCTGGCCGCCGCCCCCGGTGAAGGCATTCTGCGTTCGCGACTGGGTCAGGACATCAACCTGCAGACCCTACAATACGGCGAATCCATCACCCATCACGGCGTGAAACTGAGCCTGCACCCCGCCGGGCATGTGCTGGGTTCAGCTCAGGTAAGGCTGGAATACAAAGGCGAAATCTGGGTCGCATCGGGCGATTACAAAGTCGAACCCGATGGCACGTGCGAACCCTTCGAACCCGTGCGCTGCCACACCTTCATTACTGAATCCACCTTCGGCCTGCCGATCTATCGCTGGCAGCCGCAATCGGAAATCTTCACCGGCATCAACGACTGGTGGCGCGCCAACGCCGCCGTCGGCAAGGCCAGCGTGCTGTTCGCCTACTCCTTCGGCAAAGCCCAGCGAATCCTCCACGGCATTGACCCCAGCATCGGCCCGATTCTGGTCCACGGCGCTGTTGAGCCGTTGAACCGGGTGTACCGCGCAGCCGGTGTGCGGATTCCTGAAACGCAATACGCGGGCGACTTCAAAAAAAACCATCCCGCCCTGCGCCAAGCCCTGATCGTCGCGCCGCCTTCCGCAGGCGGCAGCACCTGGATGCGTCGGTTCGGCGACTTCAGCGACGCCTTTGCCAGCGGCTGGATGATGCTGCGCGGCACCCGTCGTCGGCGCGGCGTGGATCGCGGCTTCGCCCTCTCCGACCACGCCGACTGGCCCGGCCTGCTGTGGGCCATCGAGAACACCGGCGCCGAACGAGTGATGGTCACCCACGGCTCGGTGGCGGTGCTGGTGCGCTACCTGCGCGAACTGGGGCTCGACGCCCAAGGCTTCACCACCGAATACGGCGACGAGGAAGACGATGCCCCCGCCAAGCCGGAAACCGCGTCAGAGGAGGCGGCCTCATGAAGGCCTTCGCCGAACTCTACGGTCTGCTGGACGCCACCACCTCCAGCAACGCCAAACTCGCGGCCATGCAGCATTATTTCGCCCATGCCGCCCCGGAAGACGCGGCGTGGGCGGTCTACTTTCTGTCCGGCGGTCGGCCTCGGCAACTGGTCCCGACACGCCTGTTGCGGGAACAGGCAATGCTGCTGTCTGGCCTGCCCGAATGGCTGTTCGAAGAAAGCTATCAGGCGGTGGGCGATCTGGCGGAAACCCTTTCGCTCTTGCTGCCGCAAGCCGAACACAGCTCTGACGAAGGCCTTGCCCTGTGGATGGAAAACAAGCTTCTGCCCCTGCGCGGCCTGCCCCCTGAAGAACTGCTGGAACGGCTGCCGACGTTTTGGGCGCAGCTGGATCGTCAGAGCCTGATGGTCTGTTTGAAGCTGATCACCGGCAGCTTTCGCGTGGGCGTGTCGAAACTGCTGGTCACGCGCGCCCTCGCCGCGCTGGCCAACATCGACAGCAAGCGTGTGGCGCAACGGCTGGTGGGGTACACCGACCTGTCCCATCGCCCCAGCGCCGAAGGTTATCTGAAGCTGATCGCCGCAGAGTCTGAAGATGAACACGCTCAGCGCGGCGGCCAGCCGTACCCGTTCTTCCTCGCTCATGCGTTGCAGCAGCCGGTGGACCAATTCGAAACCCTGCTTGGCCCCGTCGAACGCTGGCAGGTGGAATGGAAGTGGGACGGGATTCGCGCACAGGTGGTCAAGCGCGAGGGACGGCTGTGGATCTGGTCCCGAGGCGAAGAGCTGGTCACCGATCGCTTTCCCGAATTGCACATCCTTGCGCAATGCCTGCCCGATGGCACGGTCATTGATGGCGAAATCGTCGTGTGGAAAGCGCCCACACCTTCCCCGGAAGCGGATGACGACTTTGAACTGAACACACCTGCGCCGGGCACGCCCAATGAAGAGACGCCGTCGGTCCAGCCATTCGCGCTCCTGCAACAGCGCATCGGTCGCAAGACCCTGGGCAAGAAGATCCTTGAAGATGTTCCGGTGGTGGTGCTGGCTTATGACCTGTTGGAGTGGGAGGGCCACGATTGGCGCAGCCGCCCGCAACATGAACGGCGTACGCAATTGGAGCAGGTGATCGCCGAGGCGCGCAGCCCGGTGCTGATGCCGTCTCCAGTGCTCAGCGGCAAGGACTGGCTCGATCTGGGCCAACAGCGCGAGGCATCCCGCAGTCTCGGTGTCGAGGGCATGATGCTCAAGGCCCGGGATTCCTTGTACGGCACCGGCCGAACCAAGGACATGGGCGTCTGGTGGAAGTGGAAGATCGACCCGTTCAGCGTCGACGCCGTGCTGATCTACGCCCAACGCGGCCATGGTCGGCGCGCCAGTCTGTACAGCGATTACACCTTCGCGGTGTGGGACGGGCCGCCGGAATCCAGCGAGCGCACGCTGGTGCCGTTCGCCAAGGCCTATTCCGGGCTGACTGACGAAGAGATGCGCAAAGTCGATGCAATCATCCGCAAGACCACGGTGGAAAAATTCGGCCCGGTGAGAAGTGTTACCCCGACCCTCGTTTTTGAGCTGGGGTTCGAGGGCATTGCGCTGTCGAAACGCCACAAGAGCGGGATTGCGGTACGGTTCCCCCGCATGCTGCGCTGGCGACTGGACAAGCCCGTGGCCGAAGCTGACAGCCTGGCGACGCTGCAGGATTTGCTCGCCTGAGCACCAACATGGTGCGTGGCGCCCTCTTGGCATGCCCTTTCTAGCAGCACGGATTGCCAGCGTTGATCTATCCGGGATCGCTACCGACAGCGGGCGGACTGCTACGAATCTAAGCAGCCTCGTCGCCGGCGGCCGCTGCGCCGTGGAAAACAGGAATTTTTACCGCGCCCTTTTTGATCGTTTCGGCTACTCTCCCCCTGCCTCCGGCGCCCTGAAAAAAGACAAGAGATGGCCCAAAGTCATCATTGCGACAACTCCGTACATTTAAAACGCACGTTCGTCTCTTTGGTTCGGAAATTGCTATCTTTTTGCGGTCTGGCACCTGCCGGTAGCAAGCCTTCGCGTGTTCCCAACGCTCAATTTGGTTTTAAGGACTGAACGATGAAAAAAGCATGGCTGACCCTTTCCGCACTCGCCATCTGTCTGGCCGCTGGCAACGCAATGGCCAAGGAATACAAGGAGCTGCGTTTCGGCGTCGATCCTTCGTACGCGCCCTTCGAATCGAAAGCCGCTGACGGCAGCCTGGTAGGCTTCGACATCGATCTGGGTAACGCGATCTGTGCTGAACTGAAGGTCAAGTGCAAATGGGTCGAGAGCGATTTCGACGGCATGATTCCTGGCCTGAAAGCCAACAAGTTCGACGGCGTGATCTCCTCCATGACCGTGACCACAGCGCGCGAGAAAGTCATCGACTTCTCCAGCGAACTGTTCTCCGGCCCGACCTCGCTGGTTTACAAAAAGGGTTCCGGCATCTCGGCTGACACCGCTTCGCTGAAAGGCAAGACCGTCGGTTACGAGCAAGGCACCATCCAAGAAGCCTACGCCAAGGCCGTTCTGGACAAGGCTGGCGTGAAAACCCAGGCCTACGCCAACCAGGACCAGGTTTACGCTGACTTGGTATCGGGTCGTCTGGACGCTTCCGTACAAGACATGCTGCAAGCCGAACTGGGCTTCCTGAAGTCGCCACAAGGTGCTGATTACGAAGTCAGCAAGCCAATCGACGATCCACTGCTGCCAGCCAAAACGGCCGTCGGCATCTCGAAAGGTAACAAAGACCTGAAAGCGCTTTTGGATAAAGGTATCAAAGCGTTACACGACGACGGCAAGTATGCCGAGATCCAGAAAAAGCACTTCGGTGATCTGAATCTGTACAGCGGTAAATAAGTAAACTAACGCCCATCGACTTCAGAGGTCATCCGAATCCCCCTCTGATATCGATGGGCGTTTTTATTGACTGTATAGGTTCCACATGCTCGATACTCTCCTGCAAAACCTGGGACTGTCCGCGTTCAGTCTCAAGGGCTTCGGCCCGTTGCTGCTTCAGGGCACCTGGATGACCGTCAAATTATCGGTAATGTCGCTGCTGCTGGCCATCGTGCTTGGCTTGCTGGGCGCCAGTGCCAAACTGTCGAAAAGCGCCGTGCTGCGCGTTCCGGCGCAAATCTACACCACGCTGATTCGGGGCATTCCCGACCTGGTGTTGATGCTGCTGATCTTCTACAGCCTGCAAACCTGGCTCACGAGTCTGACCGAAATCATGGAATGGGATTACATCGAAATCGATCCCTTCGCCGCAGGCGTCATCACCCTGGGCTTCATCTATGGTGCGTACTTCACCGAGACGTTCCGTGGCGCGATCCTCGCCGTGCCCCGTGGACAGGTCGAAGCCGCCACGGCCTATGGCCTGAGCCGCTCTCAGCGGTTCCGCTTTGTGGTCTTCCCGCAGATGATGCGCTTTGCCCTCCCCGGCATCGGCAACAACTGGCAAGTGGTGCTCAAAGCCACGGCGCTGGTGTCGATCATCGGCCTGGCTGATCTGGTCAAAGCGTCGCAGGACGCCGGCAAAAGCACGTATCAACTGTTCTATTTCCTGGTGCTCGCGGCATTGATCTATCTGGTCATCACCAGCGTCTCCAACTTCGCCCTGCGCTGGGCCGAACGGCGTTACGCCGCTGGCAGCCGGGAGGCTCAACGATGATCGAATTGCTGCAAGAGTACTGGCGCGCCTTCCTTTATACGGATGGCCAGAACATCACCGGGCTGGCCATGACGATGTGGTTGCTCAGCGCGTCCATCGCCATCGGCTTCATCGTGTCGATCCCGCTGTCCATTGCTCGCGTGTCGCGCAATCCGCTGGTTCGCTGGCCGGTGCAGTTCTACACCTACCTGTTCCGGGGCACGCCGCTCTACATCCAGTTGCTGATCTGCTACACCGGCATCTACAGCATTGCCGCCGTACGCGAACAGCCGATGCTGGGCGCGTTCTTCCGTGACGCGATGAACTGCACCATCCTCGCCTTCGCCCTCAATACATGCGCGTACACCACCGAGATTTTCGCCGGTGCGATTCGCAGCATGAACCACGGCGAAGTCGAGGCGGCCAAGGCCTACGGCCTGACCGGCTGGCGCCTGTACACCTACGTGATCATGCCGTCGGCGCTGCGTCGTTCGCTGCCGTACTACAGCAACGAAGTGATCCTGATGCTGCATTCGACGACGGTGGCCTTCACCGCCACGGTGCCGGACATCCTCAAGGTGGCCCGCGACGCCAACTCCGCGACCTTCATGACATTTCAGTCGTTCGGCATCGCCGCGCTGATCTACCTCACGGTCACGTTCATTCTGGTGGGCCTGTTCCGCCTGGCCGAGCGCCGCTGGCTGGCCTTCCTCGGCCCGTCTCACTAGGACCTGCCCATGCGACACCAGACTCATGACTTGCTGTCGCCGGTGCCAGGCACTGCGCGACAGATCCACAGCTTTCATTACGGCCCCGAAAACGGCGCCTGCAAGATTTACATCCAGTCCTCCCTGCACGCCGACGAACTGCCCGGCATGCTGGTGTCGTGGTATTTGAAGCAGCGCCTGGCCGAGCTTGAAAAGGCCGGTCAACTGCTCGGGGAAATCGTCATCGTGCCGGTCGCCAACCCGACAGGGCTGGAACAGGTGCTGATGGACATTCCGCTGGGCCGCTATGAGTTGGAAAGCGGACAGAACTTCAATCGCTGGTTCGTCGATGTTGCGCAACAGGTGGGCGATGAAGTCGAGCCGCTCCTGAACGACGACGCCGAACGCAACGTCAGGCTGATCCGCACGCACCTGCGGGCCGCCCTGCTCGCCCGCACTGGCGCCACTCAGCTGGAATCGCAACGCCTCGCCCTGCAACGACTGGCCTGTGATGCGGACATGGTGTTGGACCTGCATTGCGATTTCGAATCGGTGGAACACCTGTACACCACGCCGGAAGCCTGGTCGCAGGTCGAGCCGCTGTCCCGTTATCTGGGCGCGCAAGCCAGCCTGCTGGCCACCGACTCGGGCGGGCAGTCGTTCGACGAGTGCTTCACGCTGGTCTGGTGGCAGTTGCAACAACGCTTCGAAAAGCGCTTCCCGATTCCGTTGGGCAGCTTTTCGGTGACCCTGGAATTGCGCGGTCAAGGAGACGTGAGTCACGCCCTTGGCAGCCGCGACTGTCAGGCGATCATCAGCTACCTGATGCATTACGGCGCGATTGCCGGAGAGCCGGTGGCGCAACCCGAACTGATTTATCCGGCGACGCCTCTGGCGGCGGTCGAACCGGTTGCCACGCCTGTCGGCGGCCTGCTGGTGTTCTGCACCTTGCCGGGCGAGTACGTCGAAGCGGGGCAACTGATCGCTGAGGTCATTGACCCGATCAGCGATGACGTGACCCCGATCCACGCGGCCAACGCCGGCCTCATGTACGCCCGCTCCTTGCGACGCATGGCAACCGCCGGCATGGTCATCGCCCATGTCGCCGGTACCGAGCCCTTCCGCAGCGGCTACTTACTTTCTCCTTAAGGATTGCCAGTCATGTACAAACTGACCATCGATGGCCTGCACAAAAGCTACGGTGACCACGAGGTGCTCAAAGGCGTGTCGCTCAAGGCCAACGTCGGTGACGTGATTTGCCTGATCGGCGCCAGCGGCTCGGGCAAAAGCACCTTCTTGCGCTGCATCAACTTTCTCGAACAACCCAACGACGGCGCCATGAGCCTCGACGGCCAGCAGGTCCGCATGGTCAGTGACGCCACCGGCATGCGCGTGGCGGACCCGGCCGAGCTGCAACGTATCCGCACCCGCCTGGCGATGGTGTTCCAGCATTTCAACCTGTGGAGCCACATGACGGTGCTGGAAAACATCACCATGGCCCCGCGCCGGGTGTTGGGCGTGTCCAAGGTTGAAGCCGAAGACCGCGCGCGCAAGTACCTGGAAAAAGTCGGCCTGCCTGCGCGCGTGGCCGATCAGTACCCGGCGTTCCTGTCCGGCGGCCAGCAGCAGCGCGTGGCGATTGCCCGGGCGCTGGCGATGGAGCCTGAAATCATGCTCTTCGACGAACCGACGTCGGCCCTCGACCCGGAGCTGGTGGGCGAAGTGCTGAAGGTGATTCAGGGCCTGGCCGAAGAAGGCCGCACGATGATTCTGGTGACCCACGAAATGGGCTTCGCCCGAAAAGTGGCGAATCAGGTGGTGTTCCTGCACCAGGGCCAGATCGAAGAAATCGGCCACCCGGACGACGTGCTGGGCAGCCCGAAGAGCGAGCGGTTGAAGCAGTTTTTGAGTGGGAATCTGAAGTAATACCTCAACGGTAGGAGCGTGGCTTGTCCCGCGATCGGCGGGGAACCCGTCGCAAATACTGCCAACACGGTATGCCTGCGAGGCCGTGTTCGTTGAGTTTGCTACCGCTTCGCGGCAGATCGCGGGACAAGCCGAGCTCCTACAGATTGGGGATATCGTTAATGCCACCAAACTAATCCCCTCCCCCAACGGTCTCTGACTTAAACCCCATCAGAGCCCGCGCATGCCCAAGACCGTGAATTTTGCCCAGCGCTGGTTCGACACACGTGGCTGGAAACCCTTCCCCTTCCAGAAAGAAGTCTGGGCAGCAGTCGCCCGGGGAGAGTCTGGGTTGCTGCACGCCAGCACTGGCGCGGGCAAGACCTACTCGGTATGGTTCGGCGCCCTCAACCGCTTTGCCAGAATTCCTACAGAAAACGCGGAAAAACCGCGCAAACGCAAAGCGCCGCCGACGCCGTTGACGGTCCTGTGGATCACCCCCATGCGCGCCCTGGCCGCTGACACGGCTCGCGCACTCGAAGCACCGCTGACGGACCTGCAAATTCCCTGGAGCGTCGGCTTGCGCACCGGCGACACCAGCAGCAGCCAGCGGGCCAAACAGGGACGACGCCTGCCGACCGCGCTGATCACGACGCCTGAAAGCCTCACCCTGCTGCTGACCCGCGCTGACGCGGAGGCGACGTTCTCGACGCTGAAAATGATCGTCGTCGATGAGTGGCACGAACTGATCGGCAACAAACGCGGCGTGCAACTGCAATTGGCGATCGCCCGACTGCGTCGATGGAATCCGGCCCTGATCGTGTGGGGGCTTTCCGCGACGCTGGGCAACCAGACCCACGCACAGCAGGTCTTGATCGGCGACAACGGCACGACCGTCCAAGGCAAAGTGGTTAAAGAGCTGATCATCGACACCCTCATTCCCCAGGGCATCGAACGTTTCCCATGGGCCGGGCACATGGGGCTGAAGATGCTGCCCCAAGTGCTGGCCGAGGTGGACAGCAGCACCAGTTGCCTGCTGTTCACCAACACCCGGGCGCAGTCGGAAATCTGGTATCAGGCGCTCCTGGAAGCCCGTCCGGACTGGGCCGGACTGATCGCGCTGCACCATGGCTCGCTGTCCCGCGAGGTGCGTGACTGGGTTGAACGCGCGCTGAAGGAAGGGCATCTCAAAGCCGTGGTCTGCACCTCCAGCCTCGATTTGGGGGTGGACTTTCTGCCCGTGGAGCGGGTGTTGCAGATCGGCTCGGCCAAAGGCGTCGCACGCCTGATGCAACGCGCCGGACGTTCAGGCCATGCCCCCGGTCGACCTTCCCGCGTGACGCTCGTGCCGACACACAGTCTGGAGCTGGTGGAAGCGGCCGCCGCCCGCGACGCTGTGAATGCGCGCCTGATCGAACCCAGGGAATCCCCCCACAAACCGCTGGACGTGCTCGTACAGCATTTGGTGAGCATGGCGCTCGGCGGCGGGTTTATGCCTGACGAACTGCTGGCCGAAGTCCGCACCGCATGGGCCTACCGCGACCTCACGCAAGCGGAATGGGAATGGGCGTTAGCCTTTATCCGGCATGGCGGCCTGTCATTGACGGCCTACCCGGATTACCGACGCGTCGAGCCCGACGAACACGGGGTCTGGCGTGTGCCGGATGCGCGTCTGGCCCGGCGTCACCGCATGAGCGTCGGCACCATCGTCAGCGACGCCAGCATCAACGTGAAGTATTGGAGCAAAGGTGGCGGGGGCGGCTCGCTGGGCAGTGTCGAAGAGGGATTCATCGCCCGCCTGAAACCGGGCGACGGCTTTCTCTTCAGCGGCCGCTTGCTGGAACTGGTGCGCGTGGAAAACATGACCGCCTATGTGAAACGGGCGACGAGCAAAAAAGCCGCCGTCCCACGCTGGAATGGCGGACGGATGCCACTCTCCAGCGAATTGGCGGACGCGGTGGTCGACAAATTCGACGCCGCCGCTCATCACCATTACGACAGCCCGGAAATGCACACCGTCAGCCCCTTGCTGGAAGTGCAGCGGGAATGGTCAGCCCTGCCTCGAAAGGACACCCTGCTGGCAGAAGTCTTGAAGTCTCGCGAAGGGTGGCACCTGTTTCTGTACCCATTCGCGGGGCGCCATGTGCACCTGGGGCTGGCGAGCCTGCTGGCGTGGCGGCTGAGTCGCGACACGCCGTTGACCTTCTCCATCGCCGTCAACGACTACGGCTTCGAGCTGCTGAGCGCAACAGAGGTGGATTGGTCGCAACGCATGAGCGGCGGGCTGTTCAGCGAGGACAATCTGCTGGCGGACATCATAGCCAGCCTGAACGCGGGCGAACTGGCCCTTCGCCGTTTCAGAGAGATCGCCCGAATCGCCGGGTTGGTGTTTTCTGGTTACCCCGGCGCCCCCAAAAGCAATCGTCAGCTGCAGGCCTCCAGCGGATTGTTCTTCGAAGTGTTCAAGCAGTACGACGCCGGTAATCTGCTGCTGACCCAAGCCCAGGAAGAAGTGTTGCGTCAGGAATTGGACGTGAGCCGACTGGAACACACGCTCCGCCGCATCAATGGCAAAACGCTGGACCTGCATGTGATCAAGCGCCCGACGCCCATGGCGTTTCCGTTGCTGGTGGAGCGCATGCGGGAAAGCCTGAGCTCTGAAAAGCTGTCCGATCGCATCGCGCGCATGGTGCAGGACCTGGAAAAAGCCGCAGGACCTGAGGTAACCGTTTGAGACCCTATTTATCGATTCAACTGGCCGATGCTGAGCTGTGGCTGTTGGCGGATAAAGCCGTGTACTACCCCGCCGAACGTGCGCTGCTGATTGCCGACGCGCATTTCGGCAAGGCCGCTGCCTATCGCCGGCTCGGGCAGCCTGTTCCCCATGGCACGACTGACGACAACCTCCAACGGCTCGATGCCTTGCTGGCGGGGTACGACTGCGACCACCTGATTTTTCTCGGCGATTTCTTGCACGCCCCGGAATCCCACGCGGCAGGGACTCTCTCGGCGATACACGCATGGCGCGAGCGGCACGAGGGACTGGCCATCACATTGATCCGGGGTAACCATGACAAACGGGCGGGCGACCCTCCTCCCACGCTGGCGATCAACGTCGTACCCGAGCCCCTGTTGCTGGGCCGGTTTTCGCTGCAGCATGAACCCGACCCGCACCCCTCGCACCATGTGCTCGCAGGCCACGTGCATCCTGCCTACAGGCTTTTCGGACGGGGACGACAACGGCTGCGGCTGCCCTGCTTTTACGTTCAGCCACACGTCAGCCTGCTGCCTGCGTTCGGTGCGTTTACCGGCGGGATGAATATCGAGAGAGCAGAGGGCAGCAGGGTTTATGTCGTCGGAGACGGCGCAGTGTGGGAAGTGTCTGAATAACGCGTCGGACTGGAAGTTTGAAGCAGGTCCTGCCGGTACCGGAGCACCGGCAGGAGGCTTCGTTATGCGACGGGGGCAGGCGGCGGCTGATCAGGTTCAGTAGGCGATCCTGGCTCTTCCGGCTGAGGAAATTCGTTGGGGGTATCAGGGTTCGGCTGACCGGGAATGCCCCCGGCAACCATGTTGTTCAGATGAGGATGCGCTAACAGCGACCATGCCAGCAGCCCGACTTGATTCTGTCCCGGGTCGGATTCCTTGGTGCTGGTCTTGATTTGTCTCTTCATAGGGCACTCCTGAGCGTTGGCCCCATCCGCCTGGTGCGGATGGGAACGGTTCAGTCAGTAGAGTGCAGTTTTCGAGACTAATTCAGTTTCGAGATGACCAACGGCGAAAATCAGGTGCGTGGCAAAGTGACACCGCGCTGCCCCTGGTACTTGCCGCCGCGGTCCTTGTACGAGACTTCGCATTCTTCGTCAGATTCGAGGAACAGCATCTGTGCGACGCCTTCGTTCGCGTAGATCTTGGCTGGCAGCGTGGTGGTGTTGGAGAACTCCAGAGTCACGTGGCCTTCCCATTCCGGCTCCAGCGGCGTCACGTTGACGATGATGCCGCAGCGAGCGTAGGTGCTTTTCCCCAGGCAGATGGTCAGCACGTTGCGTGGAATGCGGAAGTATTCGACAGTGCGCGCCAGTGCGAAGGAGTTCGGCGGGATGATGCAGACGTCGCTCTTGATGTCGACAAAACTTTTTTCATCGAAATTCTTCGGATCGACGGTCGCCGAGTTGATGTTGGTGAACACCTTGAATTCGTCGGCGCAACGCACGTCGTAGCCGTAGCTGGAGACGCCGAAGGAGATCAGACGGTCGGCGCCCTCGCCGCGCATCTGGCGTTCGACGAAGGGCTCGATCATGCCGTGCTCTTGCGCCATGCGGCGAATCCACTTGTCCGATTTGATGCTCATGGCGGTGTCCTGAATAGCGAGGTGAAAAAAGATGTCCGGCATCTTACCGGGCTGGGGCGCAGGGTTCAAAGATTGCGCGCGGCGAGGGGTGCAAACCGTCGGTCATCCTCCGAAATAAACGTCGACCAACCATTGGCACACTCTGGAAAAAGGGTTAAGGTGGCGCCACTGTGTTGCTTGTGTCACTGAGAATCTCTACACGATGTTGAATTTCGATCCAACCATCTCCATGAATTTTCCTGCTCTTTGCACTCAGTCTCGGCCAGGGCTCTTCCTGAGTCGCAGTTAACTTTGTCCAAGGAGATACACCATGTCCAATCGCCAAACCGGTACCGTTAAGTGGTTCAACGATGAAAAAGGCTTCGGCTTCATCACTCCACAATCCGGTGACGACCTGTTCGTACACTTCAAAGCTATCCAATCCGACGGCTTCAAAAGCCTGAAAGAAGGCCAACAGGTTTCTTTCATCGCTACCCGCGGTCAGAAAGGCATGCAAGCTGAAGAAGTTCAAGTTATCTAACTTGTACTGAATCGCTTCAAAAAACCCTGCTCTCAAGGCGGGGTTTTTTTATGCCTGCCAATAACAGCTCCGCAAAAAACTGTGGGAGCGAATTTATTCGCGATAGGTCAGTGCATCCGACGCATTCCTGTCGTCTGTACCAACGTCTCGCGAATGAATTCGCTCCCACAGGGTTCAGCACGCCACCTGCAATCAATCGTCGCTGACGGAAATGTTCGGCATCGCAGGCGACGCAGCTTCCTGCAACACAATGCGCGCCCCTACGTGACGCGCCAGTTCCTGATAGACCATGGCAATCTGGCTTTCCGGTTCGGCAATCGCTGTCGGCTTGCCGCCGTCCGCCTGTTCGCGAATCAGCATCGACAACGGCAACGATGCCAGCAACTCTACGTCGTATTGCGACGCCAGCTTTTCGCCACCGCCTTCACCGAACAAGTGCTCGGCATGGCCGCAATTCGAGCAGATGTGCACCGCCATGTTCTCGACGACGCCCAGCACTGGAATGTTCACCTTGCGGAACATTTCCACGCCCTTTTTCGCATCCAGCAATGCCAGATCCTGAGGAGTGGTGACGATGACGGCGCCCGCAACCGGGACCTTTTGCGCCAGGGTCAACTGGATATCGCCCGTGCCCGGCGGCATGTCGATGACCAAGTAATCCAGGTCATTCCACGCTGTCTGGGTGATGAGCTGCAACAGCGCCCCGGAGACCATCGGACCTCGCCAGACCATCGGCGTGTTGTCGTCGGTCAGGAACGCCATCGACATCACTTCGATGCCATGGGCCTCGACCGGCACGAACCATTTCTGGTCTTTGACCTTCGGCCGCGTGCCCTCGGGAATGCCAAACATCACGCCTTGGCTCGGGCCGTAGATGTCGGCATCGAGAATCCCCACCCGCGCGCCCTCGCGGGACAGCGCCAGCGCCAGGTTGGCGGCCGTGGTGGATTTGCCCACCCCGCCCTTGCCCGAAGCGACGGCGACGATGTTCTTGACGTTGGCCAGGCCCGGAATTTGCCCTTGCGCCTTGTGCGCAGTGATCAGAGTATCGATCCGGACGTTGGCGGACGAAACGCCTTCCAGGCTCTCAATGGCCATTTGTAGCATCTGCGCCCAACCGTTCTTGAACAGCGCGGCGGCGTAGCCCAGCTCCAGCTGCACGCTGACGCGATCACCCTCGATGTCGATGGCTCGCACGCAACCGGCGCTGACCGGGTCTTGGTTCAAATAAGGATCGGTGTACTGGCGAAGGACGGCTTCCACCGTTGCGCGATTCACAGCGCTCATGGGTCACTCCCGAAAAAGACTGAGTAAAACAGGCGGCTATCCTACCGCGTCTGTCGGATCAGAGGGGGTGGCTTTTACTTTCACGTGGCGGGGCGAATTCCGACACGCTGTGCGGGATGAAAAAAAACGTTCAGACCTTTATAGTGGCCGATCTTCGTTTCACTTCAAGTAGCCGAGCCCCATGTCCGAGCCACGCAAGATCCTCGTCACCAGCGCCCTGCCCTATGCCAACGGTTCCATTCACCTTGGCCACATGCTCGAATACATCCAGACCGACATGTGGGTGCGTTTCCAGAAGCACCGCGGCAATCAGTGCATCTATGTGTGCGCAGACGATGCCCATGGCTCGGCGATCATGCTCCGCGCAGAAAAAGAAGGCATCACCCCGGAACAACTCATCGCCAACGTCCAGGCCGAACACAGCGCCGACTTTGCCGACTTCCTGGTGGACTTCGACAATTTCCACTCGACCCACGCCGAAGAAAACCGTGAGCTGTCGAGCCTGATCTACACCCGTCTGCGCGACGCCGGGCACATCGCCACGCGTTCCGTGACCCAGTATTTCGACCCGGAAAAGAAAATGTTCCTGGCCGACCGCTTCATCAAGGGCACCTGCCCGAAATGCGGCACCGAAGATCAGTACGGCGATAACTGCGAAAAATGCGGCGCCACCTACGCACCGACCGACCTGAAAGACCCGAAATCGGCGATTTCCGGCGCAACCCCGGTGCTCAAGGACTCCAAGCACTTCTTCTTCGACCTGCCCGCTTTCGACGCCATGCTGAAGAGCTGGACCCGCAGCGGCACTCTGCAAGACGCGGTCGCGAACAAGATCGCCGAATGGCTGGATTCAGGCCTGCAACAGTGGGACATCTCCCGCGACGCCCCGTATTTCGGTTTCGAGATTCCGGACGAGCCGGGCAAGTACTTCTACGTCTGGCTGGACGCGCCCATCGGCTACATGGCCAGCTTCAAGAACCTGTGCGACCGTACGCCGGACCTTGATTTCGACGCGTTCTGGAACAAAGACTCGACCACCGAGCTGTATCACTTCATCGGCAAGGACATTGTCAATTTCCACGCGCTGTTCTGGCCCGCGATGCTGGAAGGCTCGGGCTTCCGTAAACCAAGCGGCATCAACGTCCACGGCTACCTGACCGTCAACGGCCAGAAAATGTCCAAGTCCCGAGGCACCTTCATCAAGGCGCGCACGTACCTTGAGCACCTGTCGCCGGAATACCTGCGTTATTACTACGCAGCCAAGCTGGGCCGTGGCGTCGACGACCTGGACCTGAACCTCGAAGACTTCGTGCAGAAGGTCAACTCCGACCTGATCGGCAAGGTCGTGAACATCGCCAGCCGTTGCGCCGGTTTCATTCATAAAGGCAACGCGGGTGTGCTGGTGGCGGGCAATGCCGCGCCAGAGCTGACCGACGCGTTCCTGGCGGCCGCGCCGAGCATCGCAGAAGCCTACGAAGCGCGTGATTTCGCCCGTGCCATGCGTGAAATCATGGCCCTGGCTGATCGCGCCAACGCCTGGATCGCCGACAAGGCCCCGTGGTCGCTGGCCAAGCAGGACGGCAAACAGGACGAAGTCCAGGCCATCTGCGCGTTGGGCATCAACCTGTTCCGCCAACTGGTGATTTTCCTCAAGCCGGTGCTACCGAATCTGGCCGCCGATGCCGAACAGTTCCTCAACGTCGCGCCGCTGACATGGAACGACCATTTGACCCTGCTCAGCACTCATCAGTTGAACCCGTTCCAAGCCCTGATGACCCGCATAGACCCGGCCAAGGTGGAAGCCATGACCAACGCCTCTAAAGAAGACCTGACCGCCAGCGCCACCGACACGGGCGCCGTGCCGCAGGGCAATGGCGAACTGAGCAAAGACCCGCTGTCGCCGGAAATCGACTTTGATGCCTTCGCGGCCATCGACCTGCGCGTGGCCTTGATCGAGAAGGCTGAACACGTCGAAGGGGCGGACAAGCTGCTGCGCTTGACGCTCGACATCGGTGACGAGAAGCGCAATGTGTTCTCCGGAATCAAAAGCGCCTACCCGAACCCGGCCGAGCTGGAGGGCCGCCTGACCATGATGATCGCCAACCTCAAGCCTCGGAAAATGCGTTTTGGCATTTCTGAGGGCATGGTGATGGCGGCCGGTCCTGGCGGTGAAGAGATCTACCTGTTGAGCCCTGACAGCGGCGCCAAGCCGGGCCAGCGCATCAAGTAACCGTGAACGTGATCGACGCCCTGCCAGAGCGTCGGTCGAGTCAAAGCATGAACCTGATTCAGCGGATTGACGCCTTGCTGCCGCAAACCCAGTGCGGCAAATGCGGCCACCCTGCTTGCAAGCCCTATGCCGAAGGGATTGCTAACGGCGAAGCCATCAACAAATGCCCGCCTGGCGGCGATGAAAGCATCGAGGCGTTGTCGCGCCTCCTTAATGTGCCCGTCATTCCACTCGATACCGAACGGGGCAGCGCTCTCCCTCAGGTCGCCTTCATCCGTGAAGCCGAATGCATTGGTTGCACCAAGTGCATTCAGGCCTGCCCGGTAGACGCCATCGTCGGCGCCGCCAAACTGATGCACACCGTGATCATCGACGAATGCACCGGTTGCGACCTGTGCGTCGCCCCTTGCCCGGTCGATTGCATCGACATGCTGCCGCTGCCATCCCCCGCTGTCGTGGCCATTGTGGGCGGCCTGGCGTTCGATGAAGCCCAGCGATTGGCTCGGGCGTCCAAACGCGGCCACGCCCGTCAGCGATTCGAAGCCCGCAACACACGCCTGCAACGTGAAGAGCAGCAGCGTCAGGCTGAACGTCTTGCACGCCAACGCAAGCCGGAAAGCCTTGCCCCGGCCAACGCCGATCCTGTCCAGGCGGCATTGGCGCGGCTGAGGACACAAAAGGCTGCCGACCACGATGCCGCGCTGAAACAAGCACGCGTCAATCTCGCCATGAGCCGTGCTCAGTTGAATAAGTCGCTAAAAGCCTTTGGCCACCCACCCATCGCGGAGCAGGCTGCGCGGCTGGTGGAGTTGCAGAGAGAGTTTGAAGAGGCTGAACAGGCGCTGGTCGGGACTCAACAGGCTGCACCGCTGACTCCAGGCCCTTCAGCCACGCCATCGGCTGAGGAAAAACCTGCCGGCAAACCCGACAATGCAGCGCTGAATCGCGCCAAAATCCAGCTGGCCATGCGCCGGGCAGCCTTGAGCAGGGCTCAAGCCGCCGGTCTGCCTGCTGAAGAGATTGCCGTGTTGAGCGCTGAGGTTGCTCAGGCGCTGCAGGCACTGAACGTTCTGGACGGGTCTTAAACGTCCTGTCGCCACAGTCGGGCATTCCGCACCACTTGATCTGATCGTACCCAGGGAACGCGCACTTCATGAATGCAGCAAAACGTCTGGAAATCTTTCGCCGTCTTCACGAGGACAATCCTGATCCTAAAACGGAGTTGTCCTACAGCTCTCCCTTTGAGTTGCTCATTGCAGTCATTCTTTCGGCGCAAGCGACTGATGTCAGCGTCAATAAGGCCACAGCGCGCCTCTACCCGGTCGCCAACACCCCTCAAGCCATTTACGCGCTAGGGGTTGAGGGCCTTTCGGACTACATCAAAACCATCGGGCTCTATAACAGCAAGGCAAAGAACGTGGTCGAGACCTGCCGCATGCTGGTCGAGCTTCATGGCGGCGAGGTGCCGCAGACGCGTGAAGCGTTGGAAGCCCTGCCTGGCGTGGGCCGCAAGACGGCCAATGTGGTGCTCAATACGGCTTTCAGGCAGTTGGCGATGGCGGTTGATACGCATATTTTCCGAGTGAGCAACCGGACAGGCGTTGCGCCCGGAAAGAATGTCGTTGAGGTCGAGCATAAGCTCATGAAGTTTGTGCCAAAGGACTATCTGCTGGACGCCCATCACTGGCTGATCCTTCACGGCCGATACGTGTGTGTGGCGCGCAAGCCTCGCTGCGGCAGTTGTCGGATCGAGGACCTGTGCGAATACAAGGCAAAAACCTCCGACGATTGAGCGATAGCGTTTTTGTTCTTCAATCGATTGAAAAAATCTTTTTTACCCGCTCGATGTTTGTCGCTATAAGGTCCGCCAAAGACAGTCTCAGCTGGAGTCAACTTTATGAGCGATGACAAAGAGCAGTTGGACGTAGACGACGACTTCGTGCCCGGAGACTCCGACGAAGCCGCGCAAGTACCGGTAGAAACTGCAAAGACCAATCTCAGCAAGCGCCGCACTATCGACAACCTGCTGGAAGAGCGTCGACTGCAAAAACAGCTGGCAGACTACGATTTCGATCTCTGATCAGCCTTCCGTTCAAAGCCTCTCCATGACGTGAGAGGCTTCAGCCGTTCGGCAGGAATTCTCAATTGAAACAAACTGTGCTCTCTCGATAAGGCTTGGCGGTCCCGGGGCCCCTGCCGCCGCTAGACAAGCCCGTTACGCTGCGCGAGCTCAATCAGATCGACCAGTGAATGAGCGTTGAGCTTTAACAAAAGACGCGTCTTGTAGGTGCTGACAGTCTTGTTGCTCAGAAACATACCGTCCGCGATTTCCTTGTTCGTCCTGCCCCTCGCGAGTTGCTGCAACACCATCATTTCCCGCCCTGACAGCCGATCAACCATCTCAGCTTCACTGGCGTTGCCCAGGCTGGATCGAACGGTGTGCAGCGCCTGGTTAGGGAAATAGCTGTAACCCGACAATACCGCCTTGATAGCGCTCAGCAGCTCGGTCAAGTCCTGCTGCTTGCAAACGTAGCCAGCGGCCCCTGCCTGCATGCACCGCATCGAAAAGTGCCCCGGTGACTGAGAGGTCAGGATCAGCACTTTGAAGGGCAGCGTCATGGCTGTGAGCCGGGCAATGACCTCCAACCCATCCAGCTTGGGAATACCAATGTCCAGAATGACGATATCGGGCAGATGCTCACGGGCCAGTTGCAGCGCGTCTACCCCGTTGTCCGTTTCCGCGATGACCTCATACCCGTGCCGCTCCATCAGCATGCGTACGGCAAGCCGAATGACCGGGTGATCATCTACGATCAACACTTTATTCATGTGCAGTCCATTCTTTTGCTGTTCGAATTTTCAGAGCACGCACAATAGCTTAGTCGTTTAGTGCTTTGCATGGCGCTCCTCCCTATGGACTAGCAGGCAAAGACCTTTCCTACTCAAGCAACAGAAAAGTCCTACAAAACCCGCCTCATCCGGTTTCACTTGTGGATACTTCGTCAACTTTGGCCTACCGATCATGCATCGCCCAGTCCAAGAATGTGAATACGTGCTGGCGCAAGTGCTGCAACCAATCATTACAACGCATCGATGCCTTTACCGTGAATCGGGTCGCGCTATCCGTCTCGACGCAACATCCTGACAAGCGTGTCGAGCGCGCTGCTCGGGCAAAAATTCGCTCGCAGGATATGCCTCCTACCCTCCACGCACCGAAAATGCCAATCCCGTACATACGATTTGTTACGCTCCCGTCAGCGCATGACGAACAGCGTGACTGATCTTCAGAATATCCCGAACCTTCAGACATACCATAACGTATCAATCATAAAACATTGCTAATTACAACTGATTCAACAAACAAGATAGGGTTTTAAAATATACGTTCAAATATATAGTTTCCTATATATAAATATTTAGCGAAATATCCTACGCGGATATCAGCAACGTCTGAAGCACCAGCCCCGTCTAGCAGAAAGGTTAGCAGCCTCTCTGCAATCCGACAGGAACGTTCCTCAACACCTTCAAATGACAACGAGGAGAGCCCTCAAATGACAGTATTGCGGCGATCATTTTGAGGGTATATGCCGACCAGAGTTCTTCCGCCTTTCACGTAATACCATATCGACTTATAAATCCAGCCAACTTCCGACAAACCAGAAAAATACTACAGCACTAGAAGACTGTAATGCCGCCCATGTAAGACCTCAAAGTAATTACAGAAACAAATAGTAGATTTTGTATTTTTTACTTGCCAAAGCCCCAACCAATGGTTACTTTTTTCTTCAGCCAGCCTTTAAGTTTCAGCCAATAAATACAACTGCGCGCCCCCATTAATTACTGGGCACTTCTCGCCGCCATCTACTTACTTCCTCGCCTGGCACCCACGCGCGAGCTGCGCCCGGCTGAATTGCATCCGGCGTGCCCGGCTTGAAACTCAGTTGATCAAGGACGCGGGCCCCGACGTGGCGCCGTATATATCAACACGTTCAAAGGCATTAACCATGACTAAGAAAACAGGAGTTTCTCCAGCAACTAACCTTCCTCCACTTAAATTGGCGGAAGCCATCGAAGCCTATATGGCCCAAGGCGGAACCATCGACGTCGTGCCAGAAGGAGAATCAGGTGAAACGGCTCTGGAGGCCGATAAAAAAGGCACCGACGCCGACCTACAAGCGCAACTGGCCTCAAAGGTGGAGCAACTCAAAGGGCTGGTCGCCAAAGGCGCGGGGGTATCGGCGCTTCAATACACGCTGCGCATGAACCGCAAGGAGATCAAGCGTCTGGCGAACGAACACGGTTTAAAGATTCGTTACAGCCGTCCCGTCAGGGGGTCGCGCATCCCTCGCGGGGGAGAAATGCCGCCAATCGATGACACGATCGCCGGTCACGCCATGCACTTTTCAACCCTTGGCTACACCGTGCCTGAGATCGCTCAGCTGTTGGACCTGAGTGTGAGAGATGTCTGGAATATGGGTAAGGCCTATCGGTTCGAATTTAAAAACGCCCCCATTATCGACGCCCCTTCTCCTCCGCTCACCGAGGCACCGGAATCATGAACTCGACGACTTGTCGCGTTGCCACCCATGTCCACCGAAGGCCGGCGAATGAGTGCTTTCGCGCGCCACTGATACTCGGCTCGGAAACATGAGACGCAGGAGGCTAAAGGACGAGACCGCAGCAAGGTAGGCTGACTGGGGCTCTGAACGGCGCAGCCCCGAATGGAGCTGCGCCTGAAGACCACGACGCGATCAGAACAGCTTGCGGTTCTTGTTCGCGGCAATACGCATGCGCAACGCATTGAGCTTGATGAAGCCCGCCGCGTCGGCCTGGTTGTACGCACCGCCGTCTTCTTCGAAGGTCGCGATGTTGGCATCGAACAGCGAATCGTCGGACTTGCGGCCCGTGACGATCACATTACCTTTGTACAGTTTCAGGCGAACGACACCGTTCACGTGAGCCTGGGAAGCGTCGATCATCTGTTGCAGCATCAGACGCTCAGGGCTCCACCAGTAACCGGTGTAGATCAGGCTGGCGTATTTCGGCATCAGCTCGTCTTTGAGGTGGGCGACTTCGCGGTCCAGGGTGATCGACTCAATGGCGCGGTGAGCCTTGAGCATGATGGTGCCGCCCGGGGTTTCGTAGCAGCCACGGGACTTCATGCCGACGTAACGGTTCTCGACGATGTCCAGACGACCGATGCCGTGCTCGCCGCCGATTTTGTTCAGGGTCGCCAGAACGGTGGCCGGGGTCATTTCGACGCCGTCCAGCGCAACGATGTCGCCGTTGCGGTAGGTCAGCTCCAGGTACTGCGCCTTGTCCGGAGCGTTTTCAGGTGAAACGGTCCAGCGCCACATGTCTTCTTCGTGCTCGGTCCAGGTGTCTTCCAGCACGCCGCCTTCATAGGAGATGTGCAGCAGGTTGGCGTCCATGGAGTACGGGGATTTCTTCTTGCCATGACGCTCGATCGGGATCGCGTGCTTCTCGGCGTAGTCCATCAGCTTCTCGCGGGACAGCAGGTCCCACTCGCGCCACGGAGCGATGACCTTCACGCCTGGCTTCAGTGCATAGGCGCCCAGCTCGAAACGCACCTGGTCGTTACCCTTGCCGGTCGCGCCGTGGGAAATGGCGTCGGCACCGGTTTCGTTGGCGATTTCGATCAGGCGCTTGGCGATCAGCGGACGCGCGATGGAGGTACCCAGCAGGTACTCGCCTTCGTAGACGGTATTGGCGCGGAACATCGGGAACACGAAATCACGCACGAATTCTTCGCGCAGGTCGTCGATGTAGATTTCTTTGACGCCCATGGCTTGCGCCTTGGCGCGTGCTGGCTCGACTTCTTCGCCCTGACCCAGGTCAGCGGTAAAAGTTACCACTTCGCAGTTGTACGTATCTTGCAGCCACTTCAGGATCACCGAAGTATCCAGGCCACCGGAATACGCGAGAACTACCTTGTTAACGTCCGCCATGCCATCACTCCAACGCGTTGTACGGAAAACCGCTGATTCTACCGTTCAAACACGTGGATTTACAGTGTCGCGACAGCTTCTGACGACGAAGCGACAGAATCTGTCGAACACACGACCCGTTTACACCTTCGGCGCGTTGTTTCCAGCGGCGGCCGTGGGGGCGGGTGTCGCTGCCGGGGCCGGGACGGGAGGCGGCGGGGTGATTGGCGCTGGGGCTGCCGTCGGCGCAACGGCCGGTTTTTGCTCGGCGACGCGATCAAGGTGAATGTTTACCCGACGGTTGCGGGCGCGGTTGGCGTTGTTGGTGTTGGGCACCAGCGGGTACTGCTCGCCGTGGAAACGCAGGGTGATCTGCTCTTCCGGCACGCCTTGGGCCTTGAGGTAATCCATGACCGCCAGCGCACGACGCCGCGACAGGTCGCGGTTGGTCAGACGGTTGCCGCTGTTATCGGAGTGCCCGTCCAGCTCCACCCGATTGACCGTCGGATCAGCCTTCATATAGGCCAGCACGGTGTCGAGGCGACGCTTGGCCTGGGCATCGAGGTCGATTCCCCCACCGGGAAAGCCGATCTCCGCCTGACGGACCTGCTCGAAGTTCATGGGTAGCAGTTTCGCGGTGCACAGCTGAAAGTCGCTGTACGCCTGGCTGAATTTCACTGGCAGGAGACGGACTTCCATCGCACCGCCACCGTCGCGCAGCGCATGACGAATGACCGGACTGCGGCCTTCCATCAACCCTGCGATCAATCGGCCGGCCTGCGCCTGGCTGGTGTTGAACGGAATATTGCCGTTACTGACCTTGACCGCCCCGAGGTTGAGATCTCCCCTTCCCGGCTGCCAAGGTGCTGCCGCTGCGATCAGCGTCGCAGACCCTGAGGCCAGGCTGTAACCGTTAGCCTTCAGTCGGAAAGTCGACTGCTCACCCGCACGACGCACGAACTCGCCCGCACCGAAGTCGGTGATCGGTTGAGTCAGACGACACTCGAATTGGTCGCCCTCTACCTTCCACTCGATATTCTCCAGACGCGTCTGGAAAGTGAGAGCCACGGCCGGCAGGCTGGCAAACACGCTGAGCAGGGCTAGATATCGCTGGCGCACGGGAGGCTCCACTAAAAAATTCACCGCGTAACAATTTATCGCTTACACGTGTCTATCGGTTACTTCCTACAAAACTTGATAGCGAGTGCCTGGATGAGTCTTTTCCGGTAGCATTCCCAGCGAGTTTGCCCGCCTGGAATCCCCCAATGTCCGACCGCCTGACCCTCCTGCGCCCCGACGACTGGCATATCCATCTTCGTGATGGCGCTGTTTTGCCCCACACCGTCGCTGACGTTGCGCGCACCTTTGGCCGCGCCATCATCATGCCGAACCTCGTGCCGCCGGTACGCAACGCGGAGCAAGCCGATGCCTATCGCCAGCGCATCCTCGCTGCCCGTCCGCAAGGCAGCCGCTTCGAGCCGCTGATGGTGCTGTACCTCACCGACGTGACGCAGCCCGAAGACATCCGCGCCGCCAAGGCCAGTGGCTTCGTCTATGCCGCCAAGCTGTACCCGGCTGGCGCCACCACCAACTCCGATTCGGGCGTGACCAGCGTCGACAAGATTTTCCCGGTCCTCGAAGCGATGGCCGAAGTCGGCATGCCGCTGTTAATCCACGGCGAAGTGACCCGTGGCGACATCGACGTGTTCGACCGCGAGAAAATCTTTATCGACGAGCACATGCGTCGTGTGGTCGAGCGTTTCCCGACGCTGAAAGTCGTGTTCGAACACATCACCACCGGCGATGCCGTGCAGTTCGTCAACGAGGCTTCGGCCAACGTCGGCGCAACCATCACCGCGCACCATTTGCTGTACAACCGCAATCACATGCTGGTGGGCGGGATTCGTCCGCACTTCTATTGCCTGCCGATCCTCAAGCGCAACACCCACCAGGTCGCGCTGCTGGACGCCGCCACCAGCGGCAGCAAAAAATTCTTCCTGGGCACCGACTCGGCGCCGCACGCGCAGCATGCCAAAGAGGCCGCCTGCGGTTGTGCTGGCTGCTACACGGCGTACGCTGCGATCGAGCTGTACGCCGAAGCGTTCGAACAACGCAACGCGCTGGACAAGCTCGAAGGGTTCGCCAGCCTCAACGGCCCGGCGTTCTACGGCCTGCCCGCCAACACCGACACCATTACTCTGGTCCGCGAAGAATGGACCGCCCCTGCCAGCCTGCCGTTTGGCGAGCTGTCGGTCATCCCGCTGCGCGCCGGTGAAAAACTGCGCTGGCGCTTGCTGGAGGAACACGCGTGAGTGAAGACCATTACGACGACGAACAGGAAGGTTCTGGCGGCGGTACAGGCTCCAGGCATCCGATGGCAGCACGCTTTCGTGGCTACCTGCCGGTCGTCGTCGACGTAGAAACCGGTGGCTTCAATTCGGCCACCGATGCGTTGCTGGAAATTGCCGCGACCACCATCGGCATGGACGAAAAGGGTTTCGTGTTCCCGGAGCACACCTACTTCTTCCGCGTCGAGCCGTTCGAGGGCGCCAACATCGAAGCCGCGGCGCTGGAGTTCACCGGTATCAAGCTTGATCACCCGCTGCGCATGGCTGTGAGTGAAGAAACCGCGCTGAATGACATCTTCCGTGGCGTACGCAAGGCGCTGAAAGCCAATGGCTGCAAGCGGGCGATTCTGGTCGGCCATAACGCCAGCTTCGATCTGGGCTTTCTGAATGCCGCCGTTGCGCGACTGGACATGAAGCGCAACCCGTTTCACCCCTTCTCCAGTTTCGACACGGCGACGCTCGCGGGCTTGGCATACGGCCAGACCGTGCTGGCCAAGGCCTGTCAATCGGCGGACATCGACTTCGACGGTCGCGAAGCCCACTCGGCTCGTTACGACACCGAGAAAACGGCTGAGCTGTTCTGCGGCATCGTCAACCGCTGGAAAGAAATGGGCGGCTGGCACGACTTCGACGATTGATATCTCCTTCTCGTGCGTAAAGACCGGCCCGCGTGGCCGGTTTTTTTTGGGCTCAACCCTCCATGTCAAGACAGTTGTCATTTGACCATTCATCGGCCTTCAGCAGATGTTCAGGAAGTAGTTTTGACAAGCATTCTCATTAACATTAGTATCCGTCGCACATGAGCAAATAACTCAACGACGGTCTTTTATTTATGTATGTCTGCCTTTGCCAAGGTGTTACCGACGGACAGATCCGCGAAGCAATCATGGAAGGATGCTGCAGTTACCGTGAAGTGCGCGAGACCCTGGGTGTCGCCAGCAAATGTGGGAAATGTGCCTGCCTGGCGAAGGAAGTGGTGCGTGAAACCCTGACAGAACTGCAAACGTCACAAGCCGCTCTTGCCTATCCCGCGGAATTTTCTGCTGCGTGATTCAACGAATTAAAAGAAACCGGACCTGTGTCCGGTTTTTTTATGCCTGTAATTCAAGCGCTTAGCGATAAGATGCGGAACACAAACATTCTTATTCCTATTTATTTTCACTTATTATTCAATAACTTAGGTTTGACAGGGGATTATTCGAAGCTCAAACTTGCGGCTTATATACGAACATCTTCGACAGGACCTCGATCATGAAAGGCGACATTACAGTCATCCAGCATCTCAACAAGATCCTCGGAAACGAGCTGGTCGCGATCAACCAGTATTTTTTGCATGCGCGCATGTACGAAGATTGGGGCCTGAACAAGCTGGGCAAGCACGAGTACAAAGAATCCATCGACGAGATGAAACACGCTGACAAGCTGATCAAGCGCATCCTGTTCCTGGAAGGCCTGCCCAACCTGCAAGATCTGGGCAAAATCCTCATCGGCGAGCACACCAAGGAAATGCTGGAGTGCGACCTGAAGATCGAGCGTAAAGGCCACGCAGATCTGAAAGCCGCGATCGCTCACTGCGAAACTGTTGGCGACTTCGGCAGCCGTGAGCTGCTGGAAGACATTCTTGAGTCCGAGGAAGAACACATCGACTGGCTGGAAACCCAGCTGGGTCTGATCGACAAGGTCAGCATCGAGAACTACCTGCAATCGCAGATGGGCGAAGAAGACTGATCTCAGCCTGACCCTCTCAAAAAAGCCCCGCTCGGTGATGAACCTGGCGGGGCTTTTTGTTGGGTGTCGAACACTGCTCGGGAAGCACCCACAAAAAAGCCCCGTATCTCCTGAAAGACCGGGGCTTTTTACCAACAACCCAATCAGGCCGTTGCGTTCTTCTCGACCGCAGCCTTGATCAAGGGCTGCAGTTCGCCTGCTGCGTGCATCTCGATGATGATGTCACTGCCGCCGACCAGCTCGCCGTCTACCCACAGCTGCGGGAACGTCGGCCAGTTCGCGTATTTCGGCAGGTTGGCGCGAATCTCAGGGTTCTGCAGGATATCGACGTACGCGAACTTCTCGCCACACGCCATCAAGGCTTGGGACGCCTTCGCCGAAAAGCCGCACTGCGGGGCATTCGGGGCGCCTTTCATGTAAAGCAGAACGGTGTTTTTGGCAATCTGGTCTTTGATCGTTTCGATGATATCCATGGAGCACCTCGGCTTAACTTTACGACTGTATGAGTCGACACGGTGGCGCATTCTAACCGATTCCCTAGCGTAACGCTCGGTCTTGGCTTTAATCGGCCTCATAAATATGATGAGCGTCATGCCGCCGCGACAGTCACCGGCACCCCGTTCAGCGCAGCGTTCCCGGACAGCGTGTCCATCTGCCGCTCGTCAGTCAGGTCGTTTGCACTCTCCCCCGGCTGATCGCGGGCAATGTCCATTTGCACCCCCGGCCGCCCATGCCCCCACCCATGAGGCAGGCTCACCACACCGGGCATCATGTCGGCGCTGCCCATCACCTCGACCTCGATCATTCCCACCCGAGAACTCACCCGCACGCGCTGCCCGTCGCTCAGGCCACGGGTCGCAAGGTCGTCCGGGTGCATCAGCAATTGATGGCGTGGCTTGCCTTTCACCAGCCGGTGGTAGTTGTGCATCCACGAATTATTGCTGCGAACATGACGCCGTCCAATCAGCAACAGCTCATCCACTGACGGCATTGCAGCGGTGGCAAAGCGCACCAGATCGGCCAGGATCACCTCCGGTGCTGCCTGAACGCGCTGATTGGGCGTTTTCAGCCGCGTGGTGAGATTAGGTTTGAGCGCGCCCAGGTCCAGCCCATGAGGGTGGTCATGGAGCGTTTCCAATGACAGCTTCATCGCCGAGGCATCGCCATAAAAGCCTGCGCGCAATCCACGATCCACCATTTGAGCCGGAGGAATCGTGGGTTTCAGCTCACGCTCGGCGCGCGCGGCGAAGGCCTTGGCCAGCCCGACGAAAATCTCCCAGTCATGCAGCGCCCCCTCAGGCTTGGCGAGAATGGCGCGATTGAAACGGGTGACGTTGCGCACGGCGAACATGTTGAACGTTGTGTCGTAATGATCGTTTTCCAGCGCCGAGGTCGAGGGCAGAATCAGATCGGCGTGGCGCGTGGTTTCATTGATATAGAGATCGACACTGACCATGAACTCCAAGCCATCCAGCGCCTGATCGAGCTGACGACCATTGGGCGTCGACAACACCGGATTGCCGGCTACCGTGATCAACGCCTTCACCTGCCCTTCGCCTTCGGTGAGCATTTCTTCCGCCAGCGCCGACACCGGCAACTCGCCGCTGTATTCGGGCAGGCCTGAGACGCGGCTCTGCCAGCGATTGAAACCGCCGCCCGAGGTCGAGGCCACCAGATCCAGTGCAGGCTCAGTGCACAGCGCGCCGCCGACCCGGTCAAGGTTGCCAGTCACCAGATTGATCAACTGCACCAGCCAATGACACAGCGTGCCGAACGCTTGCGTCGAAATACCCATCCGCCCGTAACACACCGCGCTTTTCGCACCCGCGAAATCCCGCGCCAGTTGCCGGATGTCTTCGGCAGGCACCCCGCAACCCAGGCTCATGGCGCCCGCGTCCATGTGCGCGATGGCGGCCCGCACTTCTTCAAGGCCATCGACCGGCAGATGGGTGTCGCGGGTCAGGCCTTCAGCGAACAGCGTGTGCAGCACGCCGAACAGCAGCGCCGCGTCGCCACCGGGGCGGATGAACATGTGTTGGTTGGCGATGGCAGCCGTTTCGCTACGCCGAGGATCGACCACCACGACTTTGCCGCCCCGCGCCTGAATCGCCTTCAAGCGCTTCTCGACGTCGGGGACCGTCATGATGCTGCCGTTGGAGGCGAGCGGGTTGCCGCCCAGAATCAGCATGAAATCGGTGTGGTCGATGTCGGCGATGGGCAACAACAGGCCGTGGCCATACATCAGGTAGCTGGTGAGGTGATGGGGCAATTGGTCGACGGATGTCGCGGAGAATCGGTTGCGGGTTTTCAGCAGGCCAAGGAAGTAATTGCTGTGGGTCATCAGCCCGTAATTGTGAACGCTCGGATTGCCCTGATAGACCGCAACGGCGTTTTGCCCGTGGCGCTGCTGGATGTCCAGCAGGCGTTCGGCCACCAGTTCGAACGCGTCCTGCCAGGCGATGGGGTGCCACTCGCTGCCGATACGGCGCATGGGCTGTCGCAGGCGATCGGGGTCGTTCTGGATGTCTTGCAAAGCCACCGCTTTCGGGCAGATATGCCCTCGGCTGAACGTGTCTTGCGCGTCGCCCTTGATCGAGCTGATGCGCACGCTGGCATCGTCCTCAAGGGTGGTCTCGATGGTCAGGCCACAGATGGCCTCGCACAGGTGACAGGCACGGTGGTGGAGAGTCTTGGTCATCGCCAGTCTCATGTTTTTGTGTGGCGATCGGCGCGATCGCGGAAACAAAACTATGGAGCCTGGCGCGGCACTTCGCCAGAAACGTCAGTGCCGTGAATCGGACAGCATCAGGCGAGCCGATAGCTCACCTGAGCAAAGGAACGGGGATCAGGAAGCCGAACCGCCGATGGGCGTGACCACCTTGCGCTTCAGCTGAATCTCATGAACGGTCTCGACCTGCTCCTGGGAGACCTGCACGCCCGTCAGTTCGCCAATCAAACGCCAATGGTCATCCAGTCCGGCACTGATGGTGGCCATGCGGTCGATCATGCGGCGTCCTGCCGAACGGGTCACTTCATCTTCACTGCGCATCAGCTCGAACGACATCGACGTCATGGAAGCAGTGAGGTGCGTGAGGGTGCGAGCCGTAAGCCCGAGCAGTTCCGTCAGTTGTTTCTCTTTTGAATCCATTCCCCACCCCTTCTGGAGGACATAAGCGGCCTTTATAACCCACGCCACACGTTTAGGAAACGTCCCGGTTTCCACGGCGTGAAGCATGTCGCATTAGGTTCAGCAGCATTTTGAAACTGTTGCAAAAACGGCAGTAATTGCCAGTGTCCAGCGAAGCGGTGTACAACCTTTGCCCTTCGCGGTGGACGCAGATGGCGAATTGCCTTCGCCGCGTACGCAACTGTAGCACTTCGTTACATGAAAAGCGTCCTGACCACGCCATTTTCAAGCGACCGGACGTCTGACATTTTTTTTCGAACATGCCGGGCCTTGGCACGAGGCGACATTTTCTTATACCCTCGCGCCTTCCCTATTCGTCGCCCCGTGCGGCTTTTGCCGCAGGTCTCGCCCGTTTTCCCGATAAAACCCGGCTTAGAGGATCTGCGGTCTGTTGCAGACAAGGTAGTTAATGATGATCACCAGGCACTTTCTCTCGATGATGGATTACACGCCAGACGAACTGGGCGCCGTGATCCGTCGAGGCATTGAGCTGAAGGACTTGCGAAATCGAGGCGTGTTGTTCGAGCCGCTGAGAGGTCGAGTGCTGGCCATGATCTTCGAGAAATCTTCGACTCGGACTCGCGTTTCGTTCGAAGCAGGCATGATCCAGCTCGGCGGTCAGGCCATCTTCTTGTCGCCTCGCGACACCCAACTGGGGCGTGGCGAGCCAATTGCCGACGGCGCGCGCGTCATGTCGCGCATGGTCGATGCGGTCATGATCCGCACGTTCGCCCACAGCAACCTCATCGAATTCGCTGCAAATTCCCGGGTGCCTGTGATCAACGGCCTGTCCGACGATCTGCACCCGTGCCAGTTATTGGCCGACATGCAGACCTTCCTCGAACATCGCGGTGCGATCAAGGGCAAGACCGTGGCCTGGATCGGCGACGGCAACAATATGTGCAACAGCTATATAGAAGCGGCGATCCAGTTCGACTTCCAACTGCGCGTCGCCTGCCCTGAAGGCTACGAGCCGAGCCCACGCTTCCTGGCGCTGGCCGGCGACCGCGTGACCGTGACCCGCGACCCGAGTGAAGCGGTCAAGGGCGCGCATTTGATCAGCACCGACGTCTGGACCTCCATGGGCCAGGAAGAGGAAACCGCCAAGCGCATAGCGCTGTTCAAGCCTTTCCAGGTCACTCGCGAACTGCTCGATCTGGCCGCTGACGACGTGTTGTTCATGCACTGCCTGCCTGCCCACCGTGGTGAGGAGATCAGTGAAGACCTGCTCGACGACTCGCGTTCAGTGGCGTGGGATCAGGCGGAAAACCGTTTGCATGCGCAAAAGGCGCTGCTCGAATTCCTGGTGGCGCCTGCCTACCAACCCGCATGAGTGAGCCGATGCTGCTGCAACTGCGTGACCTCGCCTGCGGTTATCAAGACCAACGCGTGGTGCAGAACCTGAATCTGCACCTCAACGCCGGAGACATCGGTTGCCTGCTCGGCTCGTCGGGCTGCGGCAAGACCACCACGTTGCGCGCCATCGCCGGTTTCGAACCGGTGCACGCGGGTGAAATCACCCTCGCGGGCGACGTCATCTCCAGACCCGGCTTCACCCTCGCGCCCGAGAAGCGCCGGATCGGCATGGTGTTTCAGGACTACGCGCTGTTCCCGCACCTGACCGTCGCGGACAACATCGCCTTCGGCATTCGGAATCATCCGCGCCTGGCACAGGTGGTCGAGGAAATGTTGGCGCTGGTCAACCTCGCCGCGCTGGGCAAGCGGCATCCCCATGAACTCTCCGGCGGCCAGCAACAACGCGTCGCACTGGCGCGGGCATTGGCACCGGAGCCGCAACTGCTGCTGCTCGACGAACCTTTTTCCAACCTCGATGGCGAGCTGCGCCGACGTTTGAGCCATGAGGTGCGCGATATTCTCAAGGCCCGGGGCACCAGCGCGATTCTGGTGACCCACGATCAGGAAGAAGCCTTCGCCGTCAGCGATCAGGTGGGGGTGTTCAAGGAAGGACGCCTTGAACAATGGGATACGCCTTACAACCTTTATCACCGACCGGCTACGCCCTATGTCGCCAGTTTTGTCGGGCAGGGCTACTTCATCCCTGGGCAAATGATCGATGCGCAATCGGTGCAGACCGAACTCGGCGTACTGCGTGGAACCTGTGCCCGTGATCCTGTAGGCACGGTCGATGTGCTGCTGAGACCAGACGATATCGCCTACGCGTCGGACAGCCCGGTGAAAGCACGAGTGATCAGCAAAACCTTTCAGGGCGCCGCGACGCTGTATCGCTTGCAGCTGCCAAGCGGGACGCCACTGGAAGCCTTGTTCCCCAGCCATGCTGATCTGCACGCGGGAGATGACGTCGGTATTTGCGTAACGGCTCAGAATCTGGTGCTGTTTCCTGCGTCCTGACGAACACCCATCGCTGGGGTTGCGAACACAGCCCCCTGTAGGAGCGAATTCATTCGCGAATAGATCGTGCAATCGATGACGATCCATCGCCTGCACCGCCCTCTCGCGAATGAATTCGCTCCTACAGAGGACGCGGCGGTGAACTCACCCGACCGTCAACACCCCACTCGCCACCAGCGTCGCATAGCCGCCAATCTTCACCCGATCTCCCTCCAGACGACAGAACAACTCGCCCCCTCGCGCCGAACTTTGATGGGCTGTCAGGCTGAATTTGTTCAGGCGTGCCGACCAGTACGGAATGAGGCTGCAATGGGTCGAGCCGGTCACCGGGTCTTCGGGAATGCCGTTCCCCGGCGCGAAATAGCGAGAGACAAAATCATGCACGTCGCCATCACTTTTCGCAGTAATGATCACGCCCGGCCATGGCAGCCGGGCGATGGCAGCCATGTCAGGCTTGCAATCGCGAACCGCCTGCTCGGACTCCAGCACCACCAACAGCGCCGCCGCGCCCAGCGCGTCGACGACTTCGGTGTTCAGCGCGCGTTCGATATCCACCGTCACGCCCACTTCACTCGGCGGCAAAGAGGGAAAATCCAGCAACAGGCGTCCGTTCTCGCGGCTGACGCTCAGCGGCCCTGATTGGCTGATGAACTGAATGGTGTCAGACGTTTCGCCATATTTTTCATACAGCACATAGGCGCTGGCCAACGTCGCATGCCCGCACAGCGGGACTTCATTGGTGGGCGTGAACCAACGGATATGCCAGCCCTGCGCCTCACGCACAACAAAAGCGGTTTCGGACAGGTTGTGTTCCGTCGCAATGCGCTGCATCAGCTCATCCGACAGCCAGGCATCGAGGCGATACACCATCGCAGGGTTGCCTGCGAACGGTCGGTCACTGAAGGCATCGACTTGATGAAATTCAAGCTGCATGGAAGGCATCCCCAATCGTTATTGTTCGAGCGCCCTGCCCTGCGTCAGCCTAAGTGACTACAGCAAGACACGGCATATCTGACGATGCATCCGGATCATTCGCGGCCAATCTGAGCAAACGTCGCACCGGTATGTTGAGCAAGTACCGCCGCCGACAGTTCCACCTCAAGCCCTCGACGACCAGCGCTGACAAAAATGGTCGCGAACGGTTGGGCGGACACATCAATGAACGTCCTCAGCCGTTTCTTTTGACCCAACGGGCTGATCCCGCCCAACAGATAACCTGTGGCCCGTTGCGCGGCGGCGGGGTCGGCCATCTCGGCTTTCTTCGCGCCTGCCGCATGGGCCAGGGCCTTGAGGTCCAGCGAACCCACCACCGGCACCACGGCCACCAGCAACTCGCCCTTTTCAGTGCTGGCCAGCAGCGTCTTGAAGACTTGAGCGGGTTGCAAGTTCAGCTTTTCTGCGGCTTCCAGGCCATAGGACGCGGCCTTGGGGTCATGTTCATAACTGTGGACACGGTGTTCGGCGCGAACTTTTTTCAGCAAATCCAATGCGGGGGTCATGCAGCACTCCAGACGACCAGGGTGTTTCGTGTTGGCTGTCGCTACTTTAGGCCATCTGCTGTCGAAACGCCTCTGTTCAGCGGCTGTCCCAGCGTGAAATCGTTAGGCCCTGAAAAACAGAGGCACCGTTCACTTTCGACTTTGACAATGTTCGTTTACGTCTATATTTTTTCGAATACGAATATTCAGCCTTCAACGGTGAGGCCGCCTCATCACCTGACGGGTTTTCGCACGTACACTGACGACAGTCCCGAACACCCGCTTTATCACCAGGCAATCGACATGACTGACAACGACAACAAGAACTACATCATCGCCCTCGATCAAGGTACGACCAGCTCCCGCGCGATTATCTTCGACCGCGACGCCAACGTGGTGAGTACCGCCCAGAGCGAATTCGTGCAGCACTACCCCCAGCCAGGCTGGGTGGAGCACGATCCGATGGAAATCTTCGCCACCCAGACTGCCTGCATGACCAAAGTGCTGGCCCAGGCCAACCTGCATCACAACCAGATCGCTGCCATTGGCATCACCAACCAGCGCGAAACCACGGTGGTCTGGGAGAAAGACACTGGGCGGCCGATCTACAACGCCGTGGTCTGGCAATGCCGTCGCAGCACCGAGATTTGTCAGCAGCTCAAGCGCGACGGGCTGGAAGACTACATCCGAGACACCACCGGTCTGGTGATCGACCCGTACTTTTCCGGCAGCAAACTGAAGTGGATTCTCGACCACGTCGAAGGCAGCCGCGAACGTGCCCGTCGGGGCGAGTTGCTGTTCGGCACCGTTGATAGCTGGCTGATCTGGAAATTCACCGGTGGCAAGGTGCACGTCACCGATTACACCAACGCCTCGCGCACCATGATGTTCAACATCCATACCCTCGAATGGGATCAGCGGATGCTGGATGTGCTCGACGTGCCTCGGGAAATGCTGCCCGAGGTGAAGTCATCATCTGAAGTTTACGGCCACAGCAAAAGCGGCATCGCCATCGCCGGTATCGCAGGGGACCAGCAATCGGCCCTGTTTGGCCAGATGTGCGTGGAACCCGGCCAGGCCAAGAACACGTACGGCACCGGCTGTTTCCTGTTGATGAACACGGGCAAGAAAGCCGTGAAATCCAACCACGGCTTGCTTACCACCATCGGCTGCGGCCCACATGGCGAAGTGGCGTATGCGCTGGAAGGCGCAGTGTTCAACGGCGGCTCGACGGTGCAATGGCTGCGGGATGAGCTGAAGATCGTCAACGACTCCATGGACACCGAGTACTTCGCGACCAAGGTGAAGAACAGCAACGGCGTATACCTCGTGCCCGCGTTCACGGGACTTGGCGCGCCCTATTGGGACCCTTACGCCCGTGGCGCGCTGTTCGGCCTGACCCGGGGCGTGAAGGTCGATCACATTATTCGGGCGGCGCTGGAATCCATCGCCTACCAGACCCGCGACGTCCTCGACGCCATGCAGCAGGACGCTGCCGAACCGCTCAAGGCCCTGCGCGTGGACGGCGGCGCGGTGGCCAACAATTTCCTGATGCAGTTCCAGGCCGACATTCTCGGCACCCAGGTCGAGCGCCCGAAAATGCGCGAAACCACGGCCTTGGGCGCGGCGTATCTGGCGGGCCTGGCCATCGGTTTCTGGAGCGGGCTGGACGAGTTGAAAGACAAAGCGGTGATCGAGCGAAAATTCGAACCGCAATGCGACGAGGCGGAGAAGGAAAAGCTGTACGCGGGCTGGCGCAAGGCGGTGGAGCGCACGCGGGACTGGGAGCCGCACGAAGACGTCGAATAACCCACATACCCTGTAGGAGTGAGCTTGCTCGCGATAGCGATTTGTCTGTGACAGATTTGAGCTAACGGAACGCATCGCGAGCAAGCTCACTCCTACAGGACATCATTGGACTTCAGGTTCTTTTTCCGGCTGACAGGTAATGGCTGCCTGCGGCATCATGGGCGCTCTTGCCCGAAGGAAGAAAAATGAATCTGCCACCCCGTCAACAGCAGATCCTCGAGCTGGTCCGTGAGCGCGGCTACGTCAGCATCGAAGAAATGGCCCAATTGTTTGTCGTGACCCCGCAAACCATCCGGCGCGACATCAACCAACTGGCAGAGATGAACCTGCTGCGTCGTTATCATGGCGGCGCGGCCTACGATTCCAGCATCGAAAACACCGCCTACGCCATGCGTGCGGACCAGATGCGCGACGAGAAACAGCGCATCGCCGAAGCCATCGCGGCGCAGGTTCCCGATCACGCCTCGCTGTTCATCAACATCGGCACCACCACCGAATCCATCGCCCGCGCCCTGCTCAACCACAGTCACCTGAAGATCATCACCAACAACCTGCACGTGGCGTCGATCCTCAGCGGCAAGGACGACTTCGAAGTGCTGCTGGCGGGGGGCAACGTGCGCCGTGACGGCGGTGTAGTAGGTCAGGCAAGCGTTGATTTCATCACCCAGTTCAAGGTCGATTTCGCGCTGGTGGGCATCAGCGGCATCGACGAAGACGGCAGCCTGCTGGATTTCGACTATCAGGAAGTCCGCGTCTCCCAAGCGATCATCGCCAATGCGCGTCAGGTCATTCTGGCGGCGGACTCCAGCAAATTCGGCCGCAACGCCATGGTACGCCTGGGCCCGATCACCCTGATCGACTGCCTCGTCACCGACCAGCCCCCCGCGCCTGCACTGGCGCAATTGCTGACGCAGAACAAGATTCGGCTGGAAGTCGTTTAAGCCCCTTTCGTAGTGCGCCTCACCTTCATGTGGGAGCGAATTCATTCGCGACGCGGTGGTACATCCGACAAGCCTGCATCAGATGTACAGGCCTCCCGCGAATGAATTCGCTGCCACAGAGTGCAGCGTTTCTCCCGATCAGCAGCGGGAGCCTTTACGCGCTCTTTCATATTCGCTTTTGTTCCTTTCCCCCTCCTCCCATCAGTATTTTCAATCAATACTGAGTGGTGGCCTCGGTCTTATTGCGTTACTATTTTCGAAAATGAACGTAAATGTTCGAATTCGCCAATATCGAACGTGACCGAATTCTCGACAGGAGGCCCCGATGGCCCATTCCGCCTTGCCCACCCCACCGCTTTCCGAGGTCTATGACATTGCCGTGATCGGCGGTGGCATCAATGGCGTCGGTATCGCAGCGGATGCATCGGGACGCGGCCTGTCAGTGTTCCTTTGCGAAAAGGATGACCTCGCCAGCCACACCTCGTCGGCCAGCAGCAAGCTGATCCACGGCGGCCTGCGCTACCTCGAACATTACGAATTCCGTCTGGTGCGTGAGGCGTTGGCCGAACGTGAAGTGCTGCTGGAGAAGGCGCCACACATCGTCAAACCCATGCGGTTCGTGCTGCCCCACCGCCCGCATCTGCGCCCGGCGTGGATGATCCGCGCCGGTCTGTTCCTTTATGACCACCTCGGCAAACGCGAAAAGCTGCCCGCGTCGAAAAGCCTGCGCTTCGGCGCCAACAGCCCGCTCAACGCCAGCATCACCCGCGGTTTCGAATATTCCGATTGCTGGGTCGATGACGCCCGCCTCGTGGTGCTCAACGCCATGGCCGCACGGGAAAAAGGCGCGCACATCCACACCCAGACCCGCTGCCTTAGTGCCCGACGCAGCAACGGCCTGTGGCACCTGAACATGGAACGCGCCGATGGCAGCCTTTTCTCCATTCGTGCCAGGGCGTTGGTGAACGCGGCCGGCCCATGGGTCGCCAAGTTCATTCGCGAAGATTTGAAGCTGGAGTCGCAATATGGCATTCGCCTGATCCAAGGCAGCCATTTGATCGTGCCAAAACTGTACGACGGCGAAAACGCGTTCATCCTGCAGAACGAAGATCAGCGCATCGTCTTCGCGATTCCGTACCTGGAGCGGTTCACCATCATTGGCACCACCGATCGCGAATACACCGGCGACCCGGCCAACGTGGCGATCACCGAAGGCGAGACCGATTACCTGCTGAAGATTGTCAACGAACACTTCAAGAAGCAGCTCAGCCGCGACGACATCATCCGCACCTATTCCGGCGTGCGCCCGCTGTGCAACGATGAATCCGACAACCCGTCGGCGATCACCCGCGACTACACCCTGTCGCTGTCGGGTGGCGCGGGCGAGCCGCCGATCCTGTCGGTGTTCGGTGGAAAACTGACGACCTATCGCAAGCTGGCGGAATCGGCGATGCAACAGCTGGCGCCGTTCTTCACCCAGATGCGCCCGAGCTGGACCGCCAAGGCGAGCCTGCCGGGTGGGGAAAACATGACCACGCCAGCGGCCTTGGCAGCTGAGTTGCAACAACGCTCCCCTTGGCTGCCTGCAGACCTCGCCAAGCGTTGGTCGATCACCTACGGCTCGCGCAGCTGGCGCATCATCGAGGGCGCGCAAGGGTTGGCGGATTTGGGCGAACACCTCGGTGGTGGCCTTTACAGCCGCGAGGTGGATTATCTGGGCAGCGAAGAATGGGCGACGAAAGCTGACGACATCCTGTGGCGTCGGACCAAGCTCGGCCTGTTCACCACGGCGGAAGAACAGCAGAACGTGCAGGCGTATCTCGATAAAGTGGCGCGCAACAAAAGCGCTATAGAAGCTGCCTGATTTCTCACCGGCACCACTCGACCGGCGGACACGCCTCGGCCTCTCTGTGGGAGCGAATTCATTCGCGAATGATCCGACGGGCGATGCATCGTCATCGTCTGTAACCTCTTTCGCGAATGAATTCGCTCCCACAGACAGCGAGCGTTTTACCTGAGTCATCCACACACAGGCATTCGGTTTTCCGAACACCCCTCTCTCGCCTATTCGGCATTCCGTACGACTCATCCTCCCTCTATCGCAACAATAAAATAAAATTCCTTTATTTTCAGTGAGTTAAAACGTGTCACATGCTTGGCATGACTCATGCTCTACACTCAATCACGATTGCTCCGATGTAGCGTGCCGCCTGAATTGGGCCGCCGTTGTAGCGTTCTGAAACCGATAGGGCCGACCCAACACGGACCCATAAGAAAAACAAAGTCGAGGAGAAACAGATGCGTATCGTTCCCCACATTCTGGGCGTTGCCATTGCTGCAGCCGCTTTGATCAGCACCCCAGTGTCCGCCGCCGAGCTGACCGGCACTCTGAAAAAAATCAACGATTCCGGCACCATCACCCTCGGTCACCGCGACTCGTCCATTCCGTTCTCGTACATCGCTGATGCTTCCGGCAAACCTGTCGGTTACTCCCACGACATCCAGCTGGCCATCGTCGAAGCGATCAAAAAAGACCTGAACAAGCCAGATCTGAACGTCAAGTACAACCTGGTCACTTCTCAGACCCGTATCCCGCTGGTTCAGAACGGCACTGTCGACGTTGAGTGTGGTTCGACCACCAACAACGCCGAGCGCGCTCAGCAAGTCGACTTCTCCGTCGGCATCTTCGAAATCGGCACCAAGCTGCTGACCAAAGTCGGTTCGCCGTACAACGACTTCGATGACCTGAAAGGCAAGAACGTCGTGACCACCGCGGGCACCACGTCCGAGCGCATCATCAAAGCGATGAACGCTGACAAGCAGATGGGCATGAACGTCATCTCCGCCAAAGACCACGGTGAGTCCTTCCAGATGCTGGAATCGGGCCGTGCCGTTGCGTTCATGATGGACGACGCACTGCTGGCAGGCGAAATGGCCAAGGCCAAGAAGCCAACCGACTGGCACGTGACCGGCACCCCGCAATCCTATGAAATCTACGGCTGCATGGTTCGTAAAGACGACCCAGCGTTCAAGAAAGCCGTGGACGACGCGATTGTCGGCCTCTACAAGTCGGGCGAGATCAAAAAGATCTACGACAAGTGGTTCACCCAGCCAATTCCTCCAAAAGGCCTGAACCTGAGCTTCCCGATGAGCGAAGAGCTCAAAAAGCTGATCGCCAACCCGAACGACAAGCCAGCGCCGGACAAGAAGGCTTAAGCCCTTCGCTCCGTTATCACAAAAAGATAAGCCTGATTTCCGGGGACGTAATAAGTCCCCGGAAGCCGCTGCCTCTGGCATGCGCGCATAACGATCGATCAGAGGGGAGACCCTGATGAATTACAACTGGGACTGGAGCGTATTCTTCAAGTCCACCGGCGTCGGCACCGAGACCTATCTGGACTGGTATGTATCCGGTCTGGGCTGGACCATCGGCATCTCCATCGTCGCCTGGATCATCGCGTTAATCCTGGGCTCAGTGCTCGGGGTGATGCGCACGGTGCCCAATCGCATCGTGTCTTCCATCGCCACGGTTTACGTGGAAATTTTCCGTAACGTGCCACTGCTGGTGCAGCTGTTCATCTGGTACTTCCTGGTGCCGGATCTGCTGCCTGAGAACCTGCAGGAGTGGTACAAGCAGGACCTGAACCCGACCACCTCGGCCTTTCTGAGCGTTGTCGTGTGCCTGGGTCTGTTCACCGCCGCACGGGTTTGCGAACAAGTGCGCACCGGTATCCAGGCGTTGCCTCGCGGCCAGGAATCCGCCGCACGCGCCATGGGTTTCAAACTGCCGCAGATCTACTGGAACGTGCTGCTGCCGCAAGCTTACCGGATCATCATCCCGCCGCTCACCTCCGAATTCCTCAACGTGTTCAAGAACTCGTCGGTGGCCTCGCTGATCGGTCTGATGGAATTGCTGGCCCAGACCAAACAGACCGCCGAGTTTTCCGCGAACCTGTTCGAAGCCTTCACCCTCGCCACCCTGATCTACTTCACGCTGAACATGAGCCTGATGTTGCTCATGCGTCTGGTCGAGAAGAAAGTCGCCGTGCCGGGCCTGATCTCCGTGGGAGGTAAATAATGGACTTCTCTGGAATCATCCCCGCCATTCCAGGCATGTGGAACGGCATGATCATGACCTTGCAGTTGATGGTCATGGGCGTGGTGGGCGGCATCATCATCGGGACCCTTCTGGCCCTGATGCGCCTGTCGTCGAGCAAGTTGCTGTCGCGCATCGCCGGTGCCTACGTCAACTATTTCCGCTCGATCCCGCTGCTGCTGGTGATCACCTGGTTCTACCTGGCGGTGCCGTTCGTGCTGCGCTGGATCACCGGCCAGGACACCCCGGTCGGCGCGTTCACCTCCTGCGTCGTGGCCTTCATGATGTTCGAGGCCGCGTACTTCTGCGAAATCGTCCGTGCCGGTGTGCAGTCGATCTCCCGTGGCCAGATGGGTGCTGCGCAAGCGCTGGGCATGACCTACGGCCAGATGATGCGCCTGATCATCTTGCCGCAAGCCTTCCGCAAGATGACCCCGCTGCTGCTGCAGCAGAGCATCATTCTGTTTCAGGACACCTCGCTGGTTTACACGGTCGGTCTGGTGGACTTCCTCAACTCAGCCCGTTCCAGCGGCGACATCATTGGCCGTTCCAATGAATTCCTGATCATCGCGGGTCTGGTGTATTTCACGATCAGCTTCGTGGCCGCGCGTCTGGTCAAGCTCATGCAGAAAAGGTTAGCCGTATGATTTCCATCAAAAATATCAACAAGTGGTATGGGGACTTCCAGGTGCTGACCGATTGCAGCACTGAGGTCAAAAAGGGCGAAGTGATCGTGGTCTGCGGCCCGTCCGGTTCGGGCAAATCGACCCTGATCAAGTGCGTCAACGCGCTGGAACCGTTCCAGAAAGGCGACATCGTGGTCGATGGCACCTCGATTGCCGATCCGAAGACCAACCTGCCGAAACTGCGTTCCCGCGTGGGCATGGTGTTCCAGCATTTCGAGCTGTTCCCGCACCTGACCATCACCGAAAACCTGACCATCGCGCAGATCAAGGTATTGGGCCGCAGCAAGGAAGAAGCCACCAAAAAAGGCTTGGCCCTGCTGGAGCGCGTCGGTTTGTCGGCTCACGCTCACAAGCACCCTGGCCAGTTGTCCGGCGGCCAGCAGCAGCGCGTGGCGATTGCCCGTGCGCTGGCGATGGACCCGGTGGTGATGCTGTTCGACGAACCGACCTCCGCCCTCGACCCTGAAATGGTCAACGAAGTGCTGGACGTGATGGTACAGCTCGCCCACGAAGGCATGACCATGATGTGCGTGACCCACGAAATGGGCTTCGCCCGAAAGGTGGCCGACCGCGTGATCTTCATGGACAAGGGCCAGATCATCGAAGACTGCGTCAAGGACGAATTCTTCGGCGACGTCAGCGCCCGTTCCGAACGCGCTCAGCACTTCCTGAACAAAATCCTGCAGCACTAACCAGATCTGCCTCACGAGGGCAATGCCCCAAAAGGGCAAAAAACCACTGGCTGTCTGTGTCGCTATCAATGACACGGGCAGCTGGTCGGTCCAGGACGACTGTGATGAAATGCGATCCACCTCTTAGCGCGCCGCCATCACTTGCCGTGAAACCCCGCCTGATACGCCACCTGTTTCTGCCGCCGCTGATCATTCTGCTGATGATCGCGCTCGGCTACGTCACTTATCTGTACAGCGAAAAGAACGGCATCAAGGCCCTCGGCGAAAACGGCGAACGGCAGCTCGAACTGCACGCCCGCACCGTCGAAAGCGAAATCAACAAATACAACTACCTGCCCAGCGTGCTGGAGCTCGAATCCAATGTCTCGGACCTGCTCAACGACCCGTCACCGGAGTTGCGCTCGAAGGTCAACGATTACCTGGAAGGCCTGAATCGCCGCAGCCGCAGCCGCGCGATCTACGTCCTCGACACCACCGGCCGCGTGCTGGCCACCAGCAACTGGCGCGACGCCGACAGCTATCTCGGCGAAGACCTGTCGTTCCGCGCCTATTACCAGGACGCGATTCGCGGGTTGCCGGGCCGCTTCTACGGCATCGGCAGCACCACCGGCGAGCCGGGTTATTACCTGGCCCACGGGCTGGAAGAGAAAGGCAAGATCATCGGCGTCGCCGTGATCAAAGTGCGCCTCGAAGCGCTGGAAGAACGCTGGCAACGGGCGCGTCTGGAAGCCTTTGTCAGCGACGAAAACGGCATCATTATTCTGTCCAGCGACCCGGCGCGACGGCTGAAATCGGTTCGCCCCCTGACTCCGCAAATCAAGGAGCGTCTGGCCCGCAGCCTGCAATATTACTGGTGGCCGCTCAACGAGCTGGTGCCGTTGGAACGTGAGCTGATCGCCGACGGGGTCGAGAAGCTGACCTTCCCGGCCAACGTCAGCGTCGACCACGAACACTCGGCCGTCAGCTACCTCGCGCAAACCCGGGACCTGGCCGACACGCCGTGGCACCTGACGCTGCTGACTCCGCTGGAGGATTTACGGCGTGAAGCGGCCAATCAAGGCATGCTGGTGGCCGTGGCCTGCGCGCTGGCGATGTTTTTGCTGATCGCCTGGAATGAGCGGCGCAAGGTGATTTCGACCCGCCTCGCGGCCCGTGAAGCGCTGGAAGAAGCCAACAACGAACTGGAGCGTCGGATTACCGAACGCACCGCCGACCTGCGCGCCAGCAACGAGCGGCTCAAGGGTCAGATTCGCGAGCGGCGTCAGGCCGAAGAAACCTTGCGACAGGCCCAGGACGAATTGGTGCAGGCGGGCAAACTCGCGGCCATCGGGCAGATGTCCACCAGCATCGCCCACGAACTCAATCAGCCGCTGGCCGCTCTGCGTACGTTGTCCGGGAACACGGTGCGGTTCATCGAACGCGGTGCGCTGGATACGGCGAGCACCAACCTGCGCACGATCAACGACCTGGTCGATCGCATGGGTCGCATCACTGCCAGCCTGCGGTCCTTCGCCCGACGCGGGGAAGACAAGGGCCAGGCCTCGCTGGCCAAAGCGGTGGATGCGTCATTGCAGGTGCTCGGCGGACGTCTGGAAAACAGCGCGCTGGAATTGCATCAGGCCTTCGATGACGTCGAACTCGCCATCGACCAGACGCGGCTGGAGCAGATTCTGGTCAACCTGATTGGCAACGCGCTGGACGCCATGCAGGCGCAACCGCTGCCGGTGCTGTGGCTGCAAGGCGACCTGTGCGAAGGCCGTTACCGCCTGCGCGTGCGCGACAACGGCCATGGCATCGACGCCGAAGCGCGCAAGCATTTGTTCGAACCGTTTTTTACCACCAAGCCCGGCGAACAAGGGCTGGGGCTGGGCTTGACCCTCTCCGCCAGCCTCGCAGCCGCCGCCGGTGGCAGTTTGAACGCCGAAGACCCGGCCGAAGGCGGCACGATGTTTGTGTTGGTGTTGCCGTTGGTGGACGGGGGGGCGGCGAAGGTATGACGTACTTTTCGGACATTACCGTCGGCCGAAAAAAAATTGCGGATGAATCCGCTCCCACAGGGGCATGCGTTCTGTCTGTGGGAGCGAGTTCATTCGCGATGAAGGCAACGCTGACGCATTGGATTTGCACATGAACACTGAACTGACCGTCCTCATCGTTGAAGATGACCCCCACGTCCTGCTCGGCTGCCAGCAGGCACTCGCATTGGAAGACATCCACAGCCAGGGCGTAGGCAGTGCCGAAGAGGCGTTAGCGATGGTGGGCGACAACTTTGCCGGGATCGTCATCAGCGACATTCGTTTGCCAGGCATCGACGGGCTGGAATTGCTCAAGCGCCTGAAAGAACGCGACCGCAGCCTGCCGGTGGTGCTGATCACCGGCCACGGCGATGTGTCGATGGCGGTCGGAGCCATGCGCGACGGTGCCTACGACTTCATGGAAAAACCCTTCTCCCCCGAGCGTCTGGTGGACGTCGCACGCCGCGCCCTGGAACACCGCGGGCTTGCGCGGGAAGTCTCATCGCTGCGTCGCCAACTGGCCGAACGCGACTCGCTGGAAGGCAAGATCATCGGTCGCTCGCCCGCCATGCAGAACCTGCGCGCACTGATCACCAACGTCGCGGACACCTCAGCCAACGTGTTGATCGAAGGTGAAACCGGCACGGGCAAGGAACTGGTCGCCCGCTGCCTCCACGACTTCAGTCGTCGGCATTCCAATCAGTTCGTCGCGCTGAACTGCGGTGGACTGCCGGAGAACCTCTTCGAAAGCGAAATTTTCGGCCACGAAGCCAACGCTTTCACCGGGGCGGGCAAGCGCCGCATTGGCAAGATCGAACACGCCCACAACGGCACGCTGTTTCTCGATGAAGTGGAAAGCATGCCGATCAACCTGCAGATCAAATTGCTGCGGGTGTTGCAGGAACGCACGCTGGAGCGCCTCGGTTCGAACCAGAGCGTCGCGGTGGATTGCCGGGTGATCGCGGCGACCAAATCCGACCTCAATGAGCTGAGCAAGGCCAGCCAGTTTCGCAGCGACCTGTATTACCGCCTGAACGTGGTGACCCTGGAATTGCCGCCGTTGCGTGAACGCCGCGAAGACATCCTGCAATTGTTCGAACACTTTCTGCAGCTCTCGTCCCTACGTTTCGACCGCGAGCCGCCGCAACTGGACCCGCACACCGTTTCCGCGTTGATGAGCCACGACTGGCCGGGCAACGTGCGGGAACTGCGCAACGTCGCCGAGCGTTATGCCTTGGGGCTGCCAGCGTTCAAGAAAACCGGCGTCGCGGCCCTGAGCCAGAGCCTGGGGTTTTCCGAGGCGGTGGAAGCCTTCGAAAAAAACCTGCTCAGCGAGGCCTTGCTGCGCAGCGGCGGCAATCTCAGTCAGGCGAGCCAGGAACTGGGCATGGCCAAGACCACGCTGTTCGACAAGGTGAAGAAATACGGGTTGGGGTGACGCCATCCACGTCACGGCGGTCGGTGCTGCTACCGACCTGCACACGTCTTCAGGCCGTGCGCGGTCTCTCCTGTGGGAGCGAATTCATTCGCGAATGGCCGGTACATCCGGCACATCACCTTCGCCTGAACCTTTTTCGCGAATAAATTCGCTCCCACAGGTTATGTGGGTTGCTCAGGTTTTGAGGGCAACGCGGTCTCTCCTGTGGGAGCGAATTCATTCGCGAAGGGCCGGTACATCCGGCACATCACCCCGCCTGAACCTTTTCGCGAATAAATTCGCTCCCACAGGTTTACGTGGGTTGCTGAGACTTGCGAGCGACGCCCGTACAACGCACGCGTTTCCTCAGGCCTGTTCAGCCCCCATTCAACCCCTTGGCCCACCCTTTGCACTTCCCCTGAAAGGCCCGCCCGGCCGGTGTTCATGGCCATGAACCCGGTGTCCGGGGCGGCATTTCTGGGGTGAAGGCAACCTTGAACATTCTCGATCTCGATCACAGCCTGACGCAGCAGGCGCCGATCAAGGAGCGACTGCATGACGGCCGGGCGATACGCCTGGATTTGCTGGCGTTAGGGCCGGTGTTGCGGCTCTGGTCCACGGAAACCCATTACCAACGTTTTGCCGGGCACCTGAGCCATCGTGCGCGACCGCTGGGCAATCGGCCGGAAATCTTCTTCGTCGGCTCCGGTGACTATCACCACCTGACCCCTGCCCTGCTCGCCGATCTCCCCGAGTCGATCACACTGATCCACTTCGACAATCACCCGGACTGGGTGCATTTCGCCCCCCGGCGCCACTGCGGGTCCTGGGTCAACCGGGCGCTGAAGCTGCCCAACGTCAAGCGCATCATCACCCTCGGGCCGTGCAGCGATGACCTGCAAAGCCCACAGCTCAAGGGCGGCAACCTCCGGGCATTGAAGCGCGGCGATCTGCAGTTGTTTCCGTGGTGCCATCCGCCCTCGAAAGTCTGGGGCAAGATCGGCGACGGCCCCGGACATCGGCAGATGGACGGCCACTTGCACTGGCACAACCTGGCTGATGTGGACTGGCCGGCTTTCCTCGAACAACTGGTGGCGAGCCTGCCCACCGACGCCGTGTGGATCACCATCGACAAAGACGTGCTGGCCAGCGAAGACGCCGCGACCAATTGGGATCAGGGCGGCATGCGCCTCACCCATCTGCTCGACGCGATTCGTGCGCTGGCCGTGCAAACACGGGTGTTGGGGATCGATGTCTGCGGCGAGTTCGCCCCGCCCGCGTTCAGCAATCCGCTCAAACGCTGGGAGGCAAAATCCGATCAGCCACCCGCCGAACGTTGGAGCGACGCGGACATTGCGCGTAATGCCGAGACCAATGCGGCGTTGATCGCGCTATTCGAGGAGCTGTTTCCATGACCCCGATTGTCGTGCTGCTGACGGCGTTCTCGATCCTGCTGGACGTGATTGGCCAACTGGCGTTCAAGATCGGCCTGGATCGCTTGCCCGCGCAGGAAGGCGGGTTTCGCCTGCGCAGTTTCTGGGTGCAGATCGCGGGCGCGCCGATGCTCTGGTTCGGTGTCGGCGCGTACGTGGTCGAGTTCATCACTTGGCTGTTCGTGCTGTCCCTGGCGCCGCTCAGCCTGGTGTTTCCGGCGGCGAGCCTGAGTTACGTGGGCGTGGTGCTGGGCGGGCGACTGGTGCTTGGCGAGCGGGTCAGCCGCCGTCGCTGGCTCGGCACGCTGGTCATCACGGCGGGCGTCATGTTGGTGTGCGCCACGGGCGCGTGAGGTGGTCATGACACACATTCAATTCATTCCCGAACAGGCCTCTGCGATCACGTTGAGCGACCGCTTGGCGTTAAGCGTCGAGGTCAGTCACAGCATCCACCGGGTCAGCCGCAGCGACTGGGCACAGCTCGACAGCGACCCACTGGAAGGTTACGACTATTACGCGGCCATCGAAGACAGCGGGCTGCCCGGCATCGAGCCGCGCTATTTCATGATTCGCGACGGCCAGCGACTGATCGCGGTGGCACCGGCCTATCGCGACCGGTTGAAGCTGAGTCACCTGCTGGACGGCGTGCACGGCAGATTGCTCGGCCATTTTTCAGTACCGATTCTGGCGGTGGGTTCGCCCGTCACCGAGACCTGCTCCATCGCCTGCGCCCCGGACTGGCTGGCGCGCACGCCCGAGATCCTGCAGGTGCTGATCGACGCGCTGCATCGGCAATCACGTCTGGAAGGCACGTGGCTGTACCTGTTCAAGGACGTGGCCGAAGAGCGCGTGACGCTGCGCAGCGCTCTGGAACATCTGGATTTCGTTCGCGTGGCGGGGATGCCGGGAACTTCATTGCCATTGCCGTTCACCGAGCTGGACGGCTATCTCGCCAGCCTGGGCCGGGTGATGCGCAAGGGCCTGAGACGCAAACTCAAGGCCCCGTCGAACCTGCGCATCGAGGCGCGGCAACATCAGGTGGAAGACGTGATCGAGCGCATGCTGGCGCTGTACGCCGACACTGTGGCGCGCAGTGGCGAAGAGATCGAACCGCTGACCGCCGACTATTTTCGCGCCGTGCTCGCCAAGCTGGGCGAGCGTGCGACCTGCTACCTGTTCTGGTCTGGCGACACGCTGATCGGCTTCAACCTGCTGCTGGGCGATGGAACACGACAGATCGACAAGGTCTTCGCCTCCGACAGTGCCGCCGCCCGCGAACACAACCTCTACCACCGCACCTGGCTCGCCCACGTGCAGCGCTGCATCGAGCACGGCATCCCGACGTTCGAGGCGAGTCAGGCGGCGTATGGCGAGAAGCTGCGTCTGGGGTGCCAACTGCTGGGTAACGATCATTACGTCCGCCACCGCCGCCTGTGGGTCACCCGTGTTTTGGGGTGGCTGGTGCGCAAGGCCGGGCTTGATCAGTCGACTGTGGCAATCAGGAATACCGACGATGAGTGAACAGACCTTGAATCAAAAACCGGCCTGGCGCTGGCTGGAAGGCCGTGCGGCAACCATCGGCCTGTGGTGCCTGTTGATCGGCACCGAAAGCGCGGCGCAAATCGCCTTGAAACTGGGGGGCGATGGACTGGCGGCGATGCCGTTCGGGCTGGACTGGCTGCGGGCGGCGCTGACCAACGTCGCCGTGCTGGCGGCAGTCGGCTGCTACATCGGTTCGTTCCTGAGCTGGATGCTGATCCTGCGGCGCAGCAGTTTGTCACTGGCCTTCCCGCTCAGCTCGCTGGTGTTCGTGGTCGTGCTGCTGGGGTCGTGGCTGGGTCTCGACGAACACATCAGCGCCCTGCACTGGCTGGGCGTGTGGGTGATCATTGGCGGGATCGCGTTATTGGCGGAGGGCGAGCAGTAAAGCTGTGTAGCGGTACGGCTCTCCGGTGGCAGCAATCTCACGCGCCACCGTCGGCAAGCCGTGCTGCGACCCCCGCCGGGGAGCCTGCGCAAGGTTTCTTCTGTGGGAGCGAATTCATTCGCGAAGGGCCGGTACATCCGATACATCACCATCGCCTGTACTTTTTTCGCGAATAAATTCGCTCCCACAGGTCTACGTGGGTGACTCACGTTTTGCGAGCAACGCGCCCCTCTCCTGTAGTCAGGTCTTGGAATGGTCCACCAAAAAACCTAACCCATGGGACACGGGGATTTCTTTCACGCCCATCATCCGCTGCTGGTCCTTGATCTGCTTGTGGAAGGCCTTGACCTTGGTCCAGTGCATTTTCGGACGGTAGTGGTGTTCGGCGTGGTAGCCGTTGTTCATCCAGATGACGTTGTACAGCGCGCTGTACGAACTCACGCCCCAGGCGATCGGCAAGTCAGGATTGCCACCGAGGTGCTCGTAATAGCCGTTCAGGGAAGACAACGACTGCCCCAGGTACCAGAACGGCAGCAACAGCAACACTGCATGCCAGTCATAGATCGCCAGCAGCAGATAGGCTGCGAGGGTCACGTAGATTTCAACCCTGGCCCAGCGCGCGTCATCCGGATGTTTACGCTTCATGTCTTCGTAATAGCTCTTCGGCTCGTCACGAAACGCGCTGAGGAACACATAACGCCACAGGGCCTCAGGTTCGCCATTGTGGCCATAGCGGTAGATCGACAGCGGGTCCACGGTGTCGCCCTTTTCGTCGGGGCGATCCGAGTTGCCCCGGTGATGGCGGTTGTGGATGTCGCGGTACAGGGTCTGGGAAAACCCGATGGTCACCGACAGCAGCAGGTCGAACGCTCGGTTCATCGGCTTATGGGTGAAGTACGGGTTGTGAATATGGTTGTGCGAGATGCTGTTGATGCTCCACGACAGGCTGACGGCGTACACCAGCGCCAGCGGCACGATGGCCCACCACGACAGACTGTGGAAGGCCACGACCAGCCACAACACGAATGCGAAATGCGCCAGCGCCATGGCAATCGGGACGACGTCCCAGAGTGAATACGCGAGCCAGCGGTAAACGGGACGAGCCATGAAGAACTTCCTCGAAAACGATGAGTGCTTCGGCTCATTGCAAGGGCCAGACCAACCCGTGCGCTACTTGAAGGGCTACGCCACGGCGACGTCCAGCTCGCCTGGATTGACGCGGCCCTGCTCGCGAACGATGCTGCTGTCGGCGGCCGATCCCACCTGTATCCCCAGGGGTCGCTGTCAGCGCAAGCACTGATGTTGTTTGTAGCGACCTACAAAAATTGTAGCTTCACACCCCTCGCTTTTTCGTCGACACCCGCCAGCGCCCCTGCCCACCGGGCTTTCAGGCCTTTGGCACAGTCCCTGCTCTTACCCTGTCACGAGCGACACGGCGACTCCCTCGCCTCGCTCTCTCTTTGGACAAGACAGGCAAACGCAGATGATGCATTGGCATATCGTGTGTGATTTCGACGGGACGATCACGCCGACCGACGTGATCGACAACATTCTCGAACGCTTCGCCGACCCCAGTTGGGCCGACATCGAAGACGAATGGCTCAGCGGTCGCATGGGTTCGCGTGAATGCCTCAGCCGCCAGCTCGCGCTGGTCAAGGCCTACCCCGCGCAACTGCTGGACTACTTCGACAGCGTGACCATCGACCCGGACTTCCCGACCTTCGTCGAACACGTCCTCGGCCTGGGCTTCACCCTGGACATCGTCAGTGACGGCCTCGAACAAGGCATCGCGCGGATTCTGTCCCGTCACCAGATTCCCCTGTTGCCGATCATCGCCAACGGCCTGCGGCAAGTGGACCAGAACAGCTGGCGCATCGTGTTCCCCCACGCCAGCGACGCCTGCCGCGCCGCGTCGGGCAACTGCAAATGCAAATCCACACCGAACGACAAACGCGTGTTGGTGATCGGCGATGGCAAGTCCGACATGTGCGTGGCCAGCACCGCTGATTTCGTCTTCGCCAAAGGCCGCCTGGCCGACCACTGCGCGCACAACGGCATCCCCCACGCGCGCTTCGAATCCTTCGCTGAACTCCCCGCGTTGCTGGCCTTCCTGCCGCACAGCCTGCCCGCGCCGGTCGCTCATCTCTCTACCGAATCCCAGGAACGCTTCCACCATGTCTGATATCCGCATCGCCACCGCCGAAGACCAGATCCTTCTGGAAAAAGAAGCCAAATACTGCTCGTTTGGCGACACCGTTCACTACATCGACCCACCGCGCATTTTCAGCCGCTGCGAAGGTTCGTACGTCTACGACACCAGCGATCAGGCCTACCTTGATTTGCAAATGTGGTATTCGGCGGTGAACTTCGGCTACGCCAACCCGCGCCTGAACAACGCACTGAAACAGCAGATCGACACCCTGCCGCAGATCGCCAGCCAGTACCTGCACAAGGGCAAGATCGAGCTGTCGGAGCGCATCGCTGTCGATGCCAAGAACAAGTTCGGCCTGGACGGTCGTGTGCATTTCAACGTCGGGGGTTCGCAGTCCATCGAGGATTCGTTGAAAGTCGTGCGTAACGCCAGCAACGGCAAGAGCCTGATGTTCGCCTTCGAAGGCGGCTACCACGGCCGCACCCTCGGCGCATCGTCGATCACCTCCAGCTACCGCTATCGTCGCCGCTACGGCCATTTCGGCGAGCGTGCGCAGTTCATCCCGTTCCCGTACCACTTCCGCGGCCAGAAAGGCATGACCAAGGAAGAATACGGCAGCTATTGCGTGCAGCAGTTCGCCCGCCTGTTCGAGACCGAATACAACGGCGTGTGGGACCCGAAAGTTGGCCAGAGCGAGTACGCCGCGTTTTACGTCGAGCCGATCCAGGGCACCGGCGGCTACGTGATTCCGCCGATGAACTTCTACAGCGAACTCAAGCACGTGCTCGATCAGCACGGCATCCTGATGGTCGTCGATGAAATCCAGATGGGCTTCTACCGCACCGGCAAGCTGTGGTCGATCGAACATTTCGACGTCAAACCCGACGTGATCGTGTTCGGCAAGGCGTTGACCAACGGCCTCAACCCGCTGGGCGGCATCTGGGCCCGCGAAGAATTGATCAACCCGAAAATCTTCCCGCCAGGTTCGACCCACTCCACCTTCGCGTCCAACCCGCTGGGCACGGCCGTGGGTCTGGAGATGTTCAAGATGACCTCCGAAGTCGACTACGGCGCGATGGTCATGAACAAGGGCAAATACTTCCTCGAAGGTCTGCGCGACCTGCAAAAACGCTATCCGATCATTGGCGACGTGGACGGACTGGGCTTGGCCCTGCGTGCTGAAATCTGCCTGCCGGACGGCTTCACGCCAGACAAGGCGACCCTGGATTTCATGGTCGAAGAAGGCATGAAAGGCGACATCGAGATCGACGGCAAACGCTTGGGTCTGGTGCTCGACGTGGGCGGTTACTACAAGAACGTGATCACCCTCGCGCCGTCGCTGGAAATCAGCTACCCGGAAATCGACCTGGGCATCGCCCTGCTCGACCGCCTCCTGCACCGGGCCATGAAACGATGAGCCCGACGCCCTCGCACACCGCGATCGACATGGGCGAAGGCGATGCCGGGTTCATTCTCGGCAACGGCGCCGTGGGGGTATTGCTCATCCATGGCCTGACCGGCACCCCGACGGAGTTGCGTCGAGTGGCCCAGGGCCTGGCGGACAGGGGCTGCACAGTGTACGTGCCGACCCTGGCCGGGCACTGCGGCGACAACGACGACCTGCAACGCACGGTCTGGACCGACTGGTATGAAAGCGCCCGACGCACCTTCGTCGGCGTGCGCCAGCGCCACGCTCAGGTGTTTGTCGGCGGGCTGTCGATGGGTGCCGTGATGTCGATGCACATGGCCGCGCAGCACCCCGGTGAAATCGCCGGGCTGCTGCTGTATTCCACGACCTTGCGCTACGACGGCTGGAACATGCCGTTCGTGGCCAAGTTCACCCATTTCTACATGATGCTGCCGTTCGGCGTGCACCTGTGCCGCTTCAACGAAAAGTCGCCCTACGGCATCAAGAATCCGCGACTGCGCGCCATCGTCGAAAAACAGATGAAGGAAGGCGAAAGCAGCAACGCGGGGCTGTTGACCATGTCCGGCATCAGCGTGCGCGAGCTGCATCGGCTGATTGCCGTGGTCAAGCGCCACATGCCCAAGGTGACCACGCCGGCACTGGTGCTGCATTCGCTGGAAGACGACATCACCAGCCGCTGGAACGCCGATTACGTGGAGCGGCATTTGGGCGGGCCGGTGGTCAAGGTGCTGCTCGACAACTGCTATCACATGATCACCGTGGACCTCGAATACCGGCAGGTCATCGACCTGAGCGCGTCGTTCATCGAAACCCGGCTGCAAAGTGCTCCCCGCAAGGAAATCCCGGCACAGGAAGCCCTCGCGAATGACGAAATGATCACCCCCGACGACCATCCACAACTGGCCTGAACCATGATCAGCACCCACGCCTTTTCCAGCATCCGGTCCATTGATCGTGACGAATGGAATGACTGTTTTCCCGGTCAGCTGGAAGACTGGGATTTTTATCTGGCGGTCGAACAGGCGGGCGTCGAGCGCTTTCACTGGCGCTACCTGGCCGTGTTCGACGGGCCGCGCTTGCTGGGTGTCGCTCCGGCGTTTTACACCTGCTACAGCCTCGACACCACGATGCAAGGGGCCAGCAAACGCATGACCGAAAAGCTCAGGCGCCTGTGGCCGCGGGTGTTCGACTTGCAACTGTACGCAGTGGGTTCGCCCGTGGCCGAGCGCTGCAATGCCGGGGTCGCGAGCCACGTGCCCGCAGCGCAGCGGCAGGAGGTGTTCGACCGTTTGCTGCAAAGGGCGCGGCACGACGCCGACGGTCTGGGCATCGGCCTGCTCGCGGTGAAAGACGCGCCGCAACAGGATCATCTGTGGGCAAACACCTGCCGCAACGCCGGTCTGCAAGTGATGCCGAGCCTGCCCAGTGCGTTGTTGCCCGTCACCTACACGTCGCTGGACGCCTACCTTGGCTCGTTGGGAAAATCCACGCGCAAGGACCTGCGTCGCACCCTGCGCGGACCGGCGCCGCAGATCGAATGGCGGCGGCAGATCGACGATGTATTGCCAGACATCATGCAGCTCTACGAAGCGACCCTGTCGCGCAGTGATCTACAATTCGAACGGCTCGGCCCGGCCTATTTCACCCGCATCCTCCAACAGCTCGGCGAGCGGGCGGTCTGCGTGTTGTACTGGGTCGATAACCGGCTGGTGGCGTTCAACCTGATGTTGCTGAACGAGCAACGCCTGATCGACAAGATTTTTGCCCACGACCTCGAACACACACGGGACCTGAACCTCTATGCACGCAGCTGGCTGGCGAATGTCGAATACTGCATCCACAATCGCATCCCGGTGTACGAAGCGGGCCAGGCCGGGTACGCGAGCAAGATCCGTTTCGGCTGCCGCTTCGAACCCAACCTGCTGTTTTTCCGTCACCGCAACCGGCTGCTGAACACCGTGCTCAAACTGATCAAGCGCGTGATCAGCCCCGACCGATCCGATCCCGCCCTGGCGGCGGCAATAAGCGACCATTGATGACTGAACTCCCGCCACGCTCCGTCCACTCACTGTTTTCCCTCTCGCGTTGGAGCGTGCAACGCAAACTGGTCTTGGCGTTCTGGCTGGTGAGCGTGATTCCGACGATGATCGCCGCCGAATTGGCGGCCTCCACGCTGTCGCAGATTTTCGATAGCAACGTGCGCATCTGGTTGCAGGAGTCGACCAAGATCGTCATCGACGAAACCACCGAAATCATGCACAACAACGCTCGGGTCGCGCAGTTGTTCCAGGCCTATGCGCGCTCGACTGTCGAGACCGGCAACCAACGCGACAAGCTGATCGCCGACGTGGCGGACGCCATGGGCATCGACGTCGTGGCGCTGATCCGCAGCGACGATCACAAGGTCATGTTCTCCACGGCCGCCGACGACATCGTCAGCCAGATCAGCCTCGCACCCAAGGCCGTTTTGCAGACCATTCACGAAGGCGGCAGCGCCGTGGGCACCGTGGTCTCGACCTTCCATACCGTCGAGGGCGGCGTGGATTACGAGCTGGTGATCGCGACGTACTTGGACAGCAGTTTTCTCACCAGCGTGGCCGATGTGCACTCGCTGGACCTGCGCCTGTATCTGCGCAACAAGGAAGGGTTCGGCGAGATTTTTTCCACCCAGCGTTTCGAAGATCACCCGCCTCAGGTGCCGCCAAAAATCGAGGACATCCTGCGCAGGACCAAGGAAGCCAGCGAGCAATCCACACCCCGTTACAGCGGCCTGTATTCGCCCATCCTCAACGACAACGGTGAGCTGCAAGGGGTGATTTTCAGCGGCCTGTTGCGGCACTCGTCGCTGGTGGGACTGGTCAATCAGACCAACCTGTTTCTGGCGATTTTCCTGGTAGGATCGGCGCTGTCCCTGGGGGTCGGCTCCCTGGTCTCACAACACCTCACCCGCCCCTTGCGCGGCCTGCGCGAAGGCGTGAGGGCCGTCACCGCCGGGGACTACCATCGTCAGGTCGAAGTCATCGGCGGCGATGAGCTGGCCGAGTTAAGCGTGACTTTCAACCACATGACTGAACGTCTGCGCGAACTCCAGCATCTGGAAGCGCAACTGCGCAGGCGCGACCGGCTGCACACCCTCGGTGAAGTGGCGATGGGGCTGGCCCACGAAATCCGTAATCCGCTGGGCATCATCAAGACCGCCACGCAACTGCTGCACCGCCGCGCCAGCCTTCCGGAAACCGACATGCGCCACTTGGAATACGTGATTTCCGAGGTCACGCGGATCAACGACCTGATCACCGAATTCCTCGACTTCGCCAAACCGAGCGCGCCGATCCGTTCCACCCTCGCCGCCCGCGGGCTGCTGGAAGACGTGCTGGGCTTTTGCGCGCCGGAGCTGACCAACCACAACGTCAGCGCGTTGATCGAAGAACAGGCACCCGGCGCCACGGTCTACGCGGACGCCCGGCAGTTGACCCAGGCCTGTCTCAACCTGATCCTCAACGCCATTGACGCCATGCCCGACGGCGGACAGTTGACCCTGTCCATCGCCCGTGGTCAGGCTGACAGCGAAAGGCCTATGACGCGCATCAGCGTGTCCGACACCGGCGAGGGCATCGATGCAGACATCATCGAGCGCATCTTCAACCCGTTCGTGACCACCAAGGCCTCAGGTACGGGGCTTGGGCTGGCGAAGGTGTTTTCAATCATGGAGAACCACGATGGCCGTGTAGAGTGCCTGAGCGAACCGGGCGCGGGCGCCACGTTCAATCTGTACTTGCCGGCCGATGAAGGAGAACAGGCATGAGCCATAACGTGCTGGTGGTCGATGACGAACCCAAGCTGTGCGACCTGCTGGCGTCGGCCCTTAGCCAGAACGGCATTCAGGTGTTCACCGCCGGCAACGGCCTGCACGCCCTGACGGTGCTGGAACGCGAAGAGATCGATCTGGTGATCAGCGACTGGCGCATGCCTGGCATGGACGGCCCGCAACTGCTGGCGGAAATCAAACAGCGTTTTCCGCAGCTGCCCGTGATCGTCATGACCGCCTACAGCACGGTCAAGAATGCCGTGCAATCGATGCGCAACGGCGCCTACGACTACATCAGCAAACCCTTCGACATCGACGAGCTGGACGTTACCGTTCACAAGGCCTTGCAGTTCCGGGACATCCTGCGGGACAACCAGCGGCTGCGCGCCGAGCTGGACGAGCACCAGCAGATCGAGAGTCTGGTGGGCGACAGTCCGGCGTTCCGACGGGTGCTGCAAGCGGTGGACTCGGTGCGTGAAAGCAGCGCAACGATCCTGCTGACCGGAGAAAGCGGCACCGGCAAGGAAATGGTCGCACGGGCCATCCACAAACACGGCAACCGCGCGGACAAACCCTTCGTCGCGGTGAACTGCGCGGCCATCCCCGAAGGACTGCTGGAAAGCGAGATGTTCGGCCACAAGAAAGGCGCGTTCACCGGCGCGGTGTCGGACCGGGTCGGACGCTTTCAACAGGCCGACAAGGGCACGCTGTTCCTCGACGAAGTGGGCGACATGCCGCTGGCGTTGCAGGCAAAAATCCTGCGTGCCCTGCAGGAGCGCGTGATCGAGCCAGTGGGCGACCCTCGGGAGCGCAAGGTCGATGTGCGCGTGATCGCGGCCACCAACAAAGACCTGCTCGACGCGGTGGCCCGCAAAGAATTCCGCGAGGACTTGTACTACCGCCTCAACGTGTTTCCGATCCCCCTGCCCGCCCTGCGCGAACGGACCGAGGACATCCCATCATTGGCCCGGCATTTCGCCCACGTGCTGGGCGCCACGGCAGGTAAACGCATCACCGGTTTCAGCCCCGAAGCGCTGCTGGCCATGGCCAACTACACGTGGCCGGGCAACATCCGCGAACTGCAAAACTGCGTCGAACGCGCGACTATCGTGGCCTCGACGCCGACCATCGAAGAGTCGGATTTACCGGCTTATCTGTTTGGTGCACGGCAGTCGTCTTCGTCGACCGTGAGCATTCTCAGCGAAGGCCCCGGCATCCCCAAAGACCTCGACGCCGCGTTGGCGGAAGTCGAAAAAGCCTACATCCTCGCCGCCCTCCAAGAAACCAACGGCGTCCAGGCCGCCGCCGCACAACTCATCGGCATCTCCGAACGCAGCTTCTGGTATCGGCTGAAGAAACTGGAGATTCATGTGGACAAGATTGTGCGCTAACGGCCCTGCTCGCCCCGATTACCGGCCCGGACACAACACCTGTGGGCGCGAATTCTTTCGCGATGCGGTTGTACATCCGATGAAGGTGTATCGGCTGTAACGGCCCCTCGCGAATGAATTCGCTCACACAGATTTAGCCCTCATCTGCCTTGATCAACGCGTCGACCTCTGCGGCCACAGGCGCGGTCGCCGGCCCCCACCGGGTCACGGCAATCGCCGCTGCCGCGTTGGCCCGCAATGTCGCTTGCTCCGCCGAAAGCCCCGCCGCAAGCCCTGCCAGCAAGACCCCGGCATGGGCGTCGCCCGCGCCGTTGGTGTCGATGGCCCTCACCGGAAAACCGCGCACATGCTGCGCATCACGGCCCTGTCGAAGCCAGCAACCTTGCGGGCCGTCACGCACGACAATCAACGCGTCCTCGTTCAGCCACTGCGCAAGTTTCTCAAGGGCATCGCCGATCCCCTCGCACCCGGTAAACCGCAGCGCCTCTTCGCAGTTGCTGGTCCACAACGTAATCATCGGCAAGACCGCTTGCATCTCGGCGCCCTCCGGCGAGCTCACCAGCGGGCCCGGATCGAACACCACGTTCGCTCCGTTCGGCAAACCGCCCAGCCACGTCAGCAGCGTCGAGACTTTGCCCTTGTGCAGCAGGCTGTAACCGCTGACGAACACGTAGTCGTCGGGCTGCACGACAACGCTGCTCAAATCCATAGCCGACAACCCGCCCTCGGCGCCCACATAGGAAATGAACGAGCGCTCCGCCGACGGTTCGATCAGGGCGACCGAGAGGCCGGTGTCCTGATCGTCGGACACTGGCGTGGCGGCTTCTATACCTTCCACCGCCAGCGCCTGGCGCGCCAGATCGCCAAACCGCCCGGCGCCGTGTCGTCCAAGGTAGACCGTCTGCAAGCCATTGCGACACGCAGCCGCCATGACGTTGAAACCGCCACCGACCTCGAATTGCGCGGAGCGGGCGAGGACGTCGCCCCCCGAGCGTGGCAAGGCGTCGAGCCCCATGACCAGGTCAACCACGACCTGGCCGGTGTACAGCAATCTAGCGGGCATGAGCAGCCTCTTCAGTGACGACGCGGCGGTCGCGGGAACCGCCGAGGATGGCATACAGACCGCCTGCGACCACGAAGGTCACGATCCAGCCCAAGCCGTTATGGCCGAACCAGGAGTCGGACAGGAAGCCTTTGAACAAGACATTTTCCGGCGTGGTGGCGACGGTGGTGAAGCTGAACCCCAACACGATGGCCAACGCCCATGCGCCGACCGCACGCCATTCCACACCGCCGCTGTACCAGTAGGCGCTGCGCGGCGAGACGTCCATCAGGTCTTTCGCGGAATAGACATGGCGATGGAGCAGGTCAACCACGAAGATCCCGACCCACGCGGTGATCGGCACCGCCAGCATCGAGATGAAAGTAATGAACGGACCGTAGAAGCTGTCAGCGATCAGCATGAAGTAGATCGACCCGCAGAAGATCGCCACGATGTCGACGATCACCGCGTGCACGCGTTTGATCTTCAGGCCGAGGGTCAGCGTGGTGAGGCCCGCCGAGTACACCGACAGGTTGTTCGACAGCAACAGCCCGCCGAACGCGGTGATCAGGTACGGCACCGCCATCCAGGTCGGCAGCAGCTCGCGAATGGCGATGATCGGGTCGGTGGCCGAGGCCAGGTGATCGTTGCCCACCGACAGCAAGCCGCCGAGCGTGATCAGCAGCACCAGCGGAATGCCTGCGCCAAACGCGGCCGATGCCACCAGCCGGGTCGCCTTGACGCTGCGATGCTGATAGCGCGACATGTCGGCACCCGCGTTGGCCCAGCCGATGCCGGTGCCTGCGGCCATGGTGCCGACGCCGATGATCATCGCGCTGACCGGTGCAGGCGTCGCAGCGAACACGGCGTTCCAGTCGATGTGCGCAATCAGGAACCCGCCCACCACGATGTTCAACGCGCCGAAGATGTACGTCGCCCACTTCTGGATGACCAGCAAGGTCGCGTGGCCCAGGCCGGAAACGGTGAGGGTCATCAGCACGAAAATCGCAATGAAGATCAGGGTCAGGACGGGCGAGTTTTTAGCCTCGACCGCCGTGCCGAACAGGATCGAACACAGCGACAGCAGCACGAACGCTGCCGTGGTGGTGTTGACCGTTTCCCAACCAAGGCGGGACATCAGCGAAACGATGGTAGGGCCGATGTTGCCGCGCATGCCGAAGATGGCGCGTGAGAGTGTCAGACTCGGCGCACGGCCTCGGCGGCCGGCGATGGAAATCACCCCGACGACGGCAAAGGAGCCCGCAGCGCCGAGGATCGCCACGATGATGGCCTGCCCAATGGAAAGCCCGCGAAAAGCCACCAGGGTCGCGCCGAGCGGCAAACCGAGAATGCTGATGTTGGCCGCGAACCAGACCCAGAACAGTTGCAGCGGATGGCCGTTGCACTCGTTTTCCGGAACCGGCTCGATGCCGCGTGTTTCAAGCTGACCTGCGCCTTGTGCGGCGTTGGATGACGTCATGGGAAATGCTCCTGTTGCCATTTGTTCTGGTTGTGGGCAGTACGCAAAGCAAGTGACGTCCGTGTCAGGTGGAGGTTATCGCGCCTTTCGCGAGGCGCAGGAACCCCCGGTCGCCTTAATATTCAAGGCGACATGTGGATATCTCTTATTCAATTCGGCACGCGGACGTGCCCGCGTCGGTCAAGCCGCGCGCAGGGACAACAAGTGTTCGACCAGCGTGGAAAGCTCAAGCCCGTTCACCACCTGGACCTGCTCGATCAGATCGGCGGGCCAGGCGTGCATGCCATGACACGCGCCCAACATGGCCCCGAGGATCGCCGCGATGGTGTCCGTGTCGCCGCCGAGACTGGCCGCCATGCACAACGCATCGAACGCCGACAATTGGCCGGACGCAACCTGATGCGCCAGCGCGAACGCGGCGATGACTGATTCCTGAGACGCCACCGACGTGCCGATCACGTCATAAATCAGATCGGGCAGTTGTTCGTTGCTCACTTGAGCGCAAAGCTGTTTGGCCCAGACGATGCGGGCCGAGATGCGTCCTCCCGCGATCCAGTGACCATGGCGCTCGGCCCGCTCGGCGATCCGCGCGCCGATGTCCAGCGCGTCACCGAGGCCGACGCCGTTGATCCCCGCTGAGATGACGGCTGCCACAGCGGCTGCGCTGGAAATGCCAAGGGTGGTGTTGTGCGTGACCTGACAGGCTTGCACCACTGACTCGACGAACTGCTGCTCATCGGCCACGTCTGCCGCGATCCCGACCGGTGTGATGCGCATGGCCGCGCCGTTGGTGGTGCCGAAGCGGCCCGCCTCTTCCGGACTGTGGCCTGCCAGAATCATTTCGATGGCGCGTTTGGTCGAAGGGCCAAGGAGGTCTTGCGAGCCCTTCGCCTGCATCACCGCTTCCCAGTCGATCAGGCTCTGCGCCAGGTCTGAAGGACGGATCAGCCCTCCCCCGGCAATGAACAATTCAGCCACCAACACGGCCTGTTCGGTGTCATCGGTGATCGACCCGGCGACCATGTTCGGCGCAATCGGTTGATCGGCGTCGGCCGCGGTCAGGGTGGTGATCCGGTCGAAGCGCTGCTTGATCTGCTCGCGACTCAGGGATTGCGTGGGCATGCCCAGCGCGTCTCCCAAAGCCAGGCCATAAAAGGCGGCCAGTGCGCGGTCGCGAGTGTCGATCAATGCCGTCATGTAGTCGATCCAAATGCCAGATGCAGACGAAAATGCACGGGGTCCAGAAGGCTCTCAACGTGCTCCATGAAACGCTCGCGGCGGTCGAACGTGGTTCGTGTCGCTTTGAGAAATACGGTGCCCGGTTCACGCAACATCAGCGCTGCGTCATCGTTGCTCAGGGGCTCAGCGCCGATCCATTGATCGCCGCGATCCCCGACGTAACCGTGGGCGGCCATGGTCACGGTCAGTGAATCGTCGATCAGCCCGTGCTGTGGCAGGTTTTCCAGGCCATCGACGGCCGGGATCAATACCCGCTCCAGTGACACCACGCTGCCGTCGCCTGCCGTGCGGCGCCGATCCAGCGCGACGAAATCCGCCGTGCCGAATCGTACGGCCAGGTCAGGCCGTTGCACCGTCACCAGCCGCAGAATCTCGGTGCTGACCTTCGCACCGGTGTCGGCCAATGCCTGCGCCCACCCGGCGCGCTGGTCCAGCGAAATACCGTCGTAGGTCACGATGGAGCCGACGCCGGTCTGCGTTGCGATGTAGTTGCGACGCTTGAGCTCGGACAGCGCTTCACGCAGCGTGCCGCGACTGACGTTGAACTCTTGGGCCAGCAAGTTTTCACCCGGCAACAATTCGCCCGATCCCATCTGACCGGTTTCAATACGGCGCGCCAGCTCATCGACTACGCGTTTTTTCTTGTCAAATCGAACCTGTCTAATCATGTACAAATTGATATCCGAAAAGGGTTGGTAGGAGCAAGCTATTTTTAATTTGCAATCAGAGATTTGTTACATCTGTTACGTCAAGTTGCGACCGACTTTGCCCCAGCTGGATGCTTTGAAGATCCCTCTGGAACAAGGTCGCTCGCAACGACGTCACTCAGCGTAGTCGATCATTGGGCGTCGTTAACGACACTCGATTGTTCGCTGATGATCTGACGAATGGCACCGACGAAAACGTCGACCGGTTGACCACCGGACACCGCGTATTGGTCGTTGAAGACGATGGTCGGCACCGAACTGACACCACGAGAGACCCACAGCTGTTCAAGCTCCCGCACCTCGGCGGTGTATTCGTCAGACGAAAGAATGGCTTCGGCGCGTGTGCGATCCAGACCCACCTTCTGTGCGACGTCAGCCAGTATTTGGTGGGAAGACACGTTGGCGTGCTGGCTGAAATAGGCCGTGAACAGCGCTTCTTTCAGCGCGTGCTGCTTGCCTTCCCCTTCAGCCCAGTGAATCAGGCGGTGGGCATCGAAGGTGTTGTAAACGCGTCGGTCGCCCTGTTTGAACACGAAGCCCAACTCGGCACCGCGCTGACGAATGTTCTCGGCGTTGGCTTGGTATTGCTCACGTGTGGAGCCGTACTTCTGGGCGATGTGTTCGAAGATGTCCTGGCCTTCAGGCCCCATTTTCGGATTCAGTTCGAACGGCTGGAAGTGAATCTGCGCCTGGACCTCGTCGCCCAGATGCTCCAGCGCCTGATCCAGCGCCCGCAGACCGATGATGCACCAGGGGCAGGCGACGTCGGAGATAAAATCGATTTTCAGTGGAGTACTCATGGCAGCCTCGTTCCAAAGCGGAAAAGGTGCACGATACGCCTCTGTCGTCGAGCGAAAAACCTGTAGGAGTGAGCTTGCTCGCGATTGCGCCCTGTCAGACAACCTCGTTGCGCCTGCTGAATCGCAATCGCGAGCAAGCTCACTCCTACAGCGCTCTTGCGGCTTGCCTGTCTAGAGCTGGGCGACGTGGGACGCATCCTCGCGATGCTCACGCAGATACGGCAACACCGCCGCAAGTAACGGCGCCTTGAACGCCTCCTGGAAACGATGCGCCAAGCCAGGAATCAGCTTCAACTGACTGCCCTGAATATGCGCGGCGACGTGAATGCCGTGCATCACCGGCAGCAACGGATCGGCTGTGCCATGCACCACCAGCGTCGGAACCCGCAGGCGATTCAACAGTTCGACGCGGCTCGGTTCAGCCAGGATCGCCAGAATCTGCCGCTTCACCCCTTCAGGGTTGAACGCTCGGTCGTAGGAAATCGCCGCCTGCTGCAACAGCTTCTGGCGATCGTCTTTGACTTCCGGACTGCCCAGCGCCGCCAGCAAATCCGCCTGTTGCTCCAGCGCCGTTTGACGGTCCGGTGCGCCGCGACGGGCGAGCAATTGCAGCAATGCAGGACTTGGCATCGGCAGGCCCGGTGCGCCGGAGCTGGTCATGATCAGGGTCAGGCTTTCAACCCGTTTCGGCGCCATGTCGGCCAGGTGCTGAGCGATCATCCCGCCCATACTCGCGCCCAGCACATGAAACCGCTGAGCGTGGATCGCGTCCATCAGACCCAAAGCGTCCTGCGCCATGTCGGTCAGTGAATACGGCGCCGACACCGGAAGGCCGATCTTGTAGCGCAGGACTTCGTAGGTGAGGTTGGCGGTGGCGGGCGCCTGCACCCATGTCGACAGGCCAACGTCACGGTTGTCGTAACGAATCACCCGGAAACCTTGCTGACACAGCGCGACGACCACCTCGTCCGGCCAGTGGATCAACTGGCCGCCGAGGCCCATGACCAGCAGCAACGCAGGGTCCGAATCGCGACCGACGCTTTGATACGCCAGGTGTACCTCATCGAGCTCGGCCACTTGCGTGGGAACGTTGACGTCGCATCGAGAGGCCGCAAAAGACGGCAAGCTGCACATGAGCGCAGCCAGGAAAAATAGAAACCGCATGAAAAACACCGAAACGCAGAACCCCAGTAGGCCGCGAGTCTGATGAAGTTTTCCAAAGCGCGCTGCCACAGTTGCGTGACATTTTGATGAAGGGGGCTGAACGGCGCTTTTTGAGCGGCAAGCGGCAAGCGGCAAGCAAGAGCAGTGCGCAGTACCCTTGAGGAATTTGGCAAAGCACATAGTGCTGTGGGAGCGAATTTATTCGCGATTGGCCGGTGCAGACGACACATGTGCGTCGCCCGGCCGATTTTTCGCGAATGAATTCGCTCCCACAGTTAAATCCGCAGCAGCCTCACTTCCCCGGTGTGCTCGAACAGGGATTCAACAGCAGCCGGAAGAACGTTTGCGGATGCCAAACCGACATTTAAGCCGCGTTCTGATCGACGTGGTTAACCAGCAATGCGCCCGTATCCGTGATCCACAGGTTCTCCCCAAATCGCGCCTTAGCCTCGCTCAACAGCTCGCGGGCGACGCGCAGATCGCAGCGCCAGACGTTGAGGTCAGTGGCCACGCCCAGGGACAGCACTTTATAGGTCGGCAACCGGTCCAGCAGCGTAGGCAATTGCTCTGGAGCGCGCACCAAGTCCACATGCAGGCCATTCACGGCCAGGGAAACTGCCAGACCAAGGTTGGCTTCCAGGCCACCGAAATCGGTCGAGATGAGCTTTTTCAACGGCGAATACTGCAGGGTGTGGTAGGCGCGCTCGAACGCGTTCTTCCAGTCTTGTGGCAGCTCAAGGCTCAGGATCGGTTCGTCGATCTGCACCCATTCAACGCCTTGTCCGGCGAGACGCCCGAGGAGGTCGCCGTAGATCGGTAGCAAACGGTCGAGCAATTCGAGCGTGTCGAAATTGCCGGCTTTGGCCTTGCCGAGCCACAGGTAAGTCAGCGGGCCGATGATTACCCGTTTGCCCTGCGTCCGGGCCTCTTCCACTTCATCGAGTGGTGAGTCCATGTTGAGTTCGAAACGCTGGTCCCGAGTGAATTCCGGGACCCGGTCGAGGTAGCTGGCATCGTCTCTCCAATAGGCCTCAATGGCTTTCTTCAATTCAAGACCCGCTTGAAGGGGTGCGAATTCGAGGGTATGGGCCGAGGCCATGATGACGTCTCCTACAAAAGATGGCGCCATTGTCGACACTTCACCCCGCATGAGACAAACTCATTGTTTTCGTGTTGATCACAAAATTCATTCATGGAGCGCCCCGGTGCTTGAGATACGCCACCTGAAAACCCTGCATGCGCTGCGCGAGGCTGACAGCCTGGTCGATGCCGCTGACCGGCTGCACCTCACGCAGTCAGCCCTGTCCCACCAGTTCAAGGAGTTGGAAGAGCGCATGGGCATGCCGCTGTTCGTGCGCAAGACCAAGCCGGTGCGGTTTACCAGCGCGGGCCTGCGACTGCTCCAATTGGCTGATTCGGTGCTGCCGCAGCTGCGCAACGCCGAACGCGACATTTCGCGGTTGGCCGGTGGCGTGGCGGGCCGCTTGCACATGGCCATTGAATGCCACAGCTGCTTTCAGTGGCTGATGCCGACCATCGACCAGTTTCGCGATGCATGGCCGGAGGTCGAACTGGACCTGGCCTCGGGTTTTGCCTTCGCCCCTTTGCCAGCGTTGGCCCGTGGCGATCTGGACTTGGTGGTGACGTCCGATCCGGTGGACCTGCCAGGCATTACCTACGTGCCGCTGTTCACCTACGAAGCCATGCTGGCGGTGGCCAATCAACACGCGCTGGCGAGCAAGCCGTTCGTGGTGCCGGAAGACCTGGCGAGCGAAACCCTGATCACCTACCCGGTCGAGCGGGATCGTCTGGACATTTTCACGCGCTTTCTGGAACCGGCCGACATCGAACCGGCGCAAGTACGCACGTCGGAGCTGACCGTCATGATGATGCAGCTTGTGGCCAGCGGCCGAGGGGTGTGTGGGATGCCGCACTGGGCGCTGCATGAATACAGCTCGCGGGGTTATGTGAAAGCCAAGCGGCTGGGTGAGAAAGGGCTGTTCGCGACGCTGTACGCGGCGATTCGCGCCGATATGCTCGACGCACCGTACATGCGCGACTTCCTGCTGACCGCAAAAGACACGTCGTTCTCGACGCTGGATGGGGTGAGCGCGGTGAGGTGAGGCCCAGCCACGCGCAGCTTTGAACTGTGGGAGCGAATTCATTCGAGAGACGGAGGTACAACCGATAAACATGTGTCGGATGTTCCTTCATTCGCGAATGAATTCGCTCCCACAGGTTTGACCTGCGTTGAGTTCCGGACACGTCAGGCGATTTGAAGAGACCGGTACAACGGCAAAATCGAATCCCGGGTCAACGGCGCGAGGTGCAGGTGATCAACACGCTCTGCGTCGACCCAGACGATTTCCTCGATCTCCGCCGCAGGCACGACCGCTTGGTCAACGTCCAGCCGATACAACTGGCAGTTCACTTCAAAGCCCGGCTCATTCGCGGCCACCGCCGAAAACTCGCCCAGAAACTGCGCCTGCTCTGGCTCAACCAACAGGCCCAGCTCTTCGTTCAGCTCTCGCGCCAACGCCACGGCAGCGGTTTCACCCGCGTCGATCTTGCCACCGGGCTGCATGAACGCCTGGGTCCCGCGTTTGCGCACCAGCAGCGTTCGCCCGTCCGCGCCAATCAGCAACGCCGCCGCGATGCGGATGACCTTCACAGCACCACCTCGGTTTTCAAGGCGCGGGCCTCATCGGCACGCTCCAGCGCCAGCACGATCAAGCGATCAATCAGCTCCGGATAGCCCAGTCCGCTGGCCTGCCAGAGTTTCGGGTACATGCTGATAGAGGTGAAACCGGGCAGCGTGTTGACCTCGTTGATGATGATTTCCCGCGCCTCAGTGACGAAGAAATCGACCCGCGACAGCCCTGCGCAACCGAGCACGCGATAGGCCTGCAACGCGACCTCTCGGACTTCATCACTCAGGTCTGTCGGAAGATCGGCAGGGATCGCAATACGCGCCTGGCCGTCGTTCAGGTATTTGGTGTCGTAGGCGTAGAACTCGTCGTTGGCGACCACTTCACCGCACACGCTGACTTGCGGTTCGTGGTTGCCCAACACGGCGCATTCCACCTCGCGACCGACGATGCCCTGCTCGATCAGCACTTTGTTGTCGTAGTCGAAGGCGAGTTTCAACGCAGCGTCGTAGCTGGCTTGATCGGTGACTTTGCTCACGCCCACCGACGAACCCTGGCTCGCCGGTTTGACGAACAGCGGCAATCCCAGTTGTGCGGACACGCTGACGAAATCCACCGACTCGCCCCGGTGCAGCACGGCGAACGGCGCCACAGCGATGCCCGCGTCACGCAGCAGACGTTTGGTCACGTCCTTGTCCATGCACACCGCCGAGCCCAGCACATCAGGGCCGACGCACGGGATGTCGAGCAGTCGCAACAGGCCTTGCAGCGCGCCGTCTTCGCCGGTGCTGCCGTGGATCAGGGGGAACACCACGTCAATGCGCGGCACGTCCAGACCGGTTTCCACTTCAACGAATTGCGGGCCTTTGGTGCCCGGTCTCAGGGACAGCAGACGCCCCGACTCGCTGAGTTTGATGTGCGCAGGGTCGTTGACATTCTGCAGGTAGTCGCGCTCGTCGAAACGCAGCCAGTGGCCTTGTTTGTCGATGCCGATCAGGGTGATGTAGTAGTTGTTGCGATCAATCGCATTGATCACGTTGCGCGCCGATTGCAACGACACTTCATGTTCGGAGGATTGCCCACCGAAAACGATGGCGACTGACTTTTTCAAAGGGGAAACTCCTGGATTTCAGGTCGCAGAGTCAAAAGCAATTTGCGCCGTTAGTCCAGCCCCGAGGGCGTTTGGTTGACGGAATGCAGACGTGTAAAGCGCAGGATTGGCACGATTCACCCGGCATTTTCAATGTGGCCGCGATTAACGGAGCCCGCGCGGGTACAATGGCCCCCTTTCTCTTCTGCTACGGCTTTTCTCATGACTGACCCCATTCGCCTTTCCAAACGCCTTATCGAGCTGGTCGGCTGCTCAAGACGCGAGGCCGAGCTGTTCATCGAAGGCGGCTGGGTGACAGTGGACGGCGTCGTCATCGACGAGCCGCAATTCAAAGTCGAAGGCCAGACCGTGGCCCTCAGCCCCGACGCCAAGGCGGTCACCCCGGAAGCGGTGACGATTCTGTTCAACGTACCCGCAGGCATGAGCCCCGAGCAGGCATTGCCGCTGATCACGCCCGACTCACTGTCGGCCGAGCACAGTTTTGGCAAGCGCCCACTCAAGGGTCACTTCCTGCGCCTGGAAGCGATTTCCACGCTGCAAGCCAACGCCAGCGGCCTGATGGTGTTCAGCCAGGACTGGAAAATCCTGCGCAAGCTCACCGACGACCGCAGCAAGATCGAGCAGGAATACGTGGTCGAAATCGACGGCGAGATGGTCGCTCACGGCCTCAATCGCCTGAACCACGGCCTGATGTACAAAGGCAAAGAGCTGCCGAAAGTCAAAGCCAGCTGGCAGAACGAAACCCGCCTGCGCTTCGCCATGAAAAACCCGCAACCCGGCGTCATCGCCCAGTTGTGCGAGGCCGTGGGCCTGAAGGTCGTGTCCATTCGCCGGATTCGCGTCGGCGGCGTGTCCATCGGCAAGGTGCCCGAAGGTCAATGGCGCTACATGACCGAAAAAGAAAAGTTCTAATTCCCCCTTTTTTGAGCGCCGCGATCCATCGCGCGCTGACACCCGATTGCTCAGGAAACACGCATCATGATGAACAACGACGTACTGCGTAGCATCCGCTACATGCTCGATATCAGCGACGCCAAGGTGGTGGACATCGCCAAGTTGGGCGGCATTGAGGTGACCAAGGCGCAGGTCATCGCCTTCACCAAGAAAGACGAAGAAGAAGGTTTCGAGCCGTGCAGCGATGAAATCATGGCGCACTTCCTCGACGGTCTGGTGTTCTTCAAGCGCGGCAAGGACGAGAGCCGCCCGCCGCTGCCCGTCGAGCTGCCGATGACCAACAACATCGTGCTGAAAAAGCTGCGCGTCGCCTTCGAACTCAAGGAAGAAGACATGCACGCGATCCTCAAAGCGTCGGACTTTCCGGTGTCCAAGCCGGAGCTGAGCGCGCTGTTCCGTAAGGCCGGTCACAACAACTACCGCGTGTGTGGCGACCAGTTGCTGCGCAACTTTTTGCGGGGCCTGACCCTGCGCGTTCGTGGCTGAGTCTGACGGTCATTCGATGAGCCAGTCTTACAGCGTTTCGCCCATCGGCTTCGTGCGCTCGTGCTTCAAGGAAAAATTCGCCATTCCGCGCCAGCCGCAGCTTGCCCCTGCCGCTCGTGGGGTGCTGGAGCTGGTGCCGCCTTTCGACCAGGGCGATGCCGTGCAGGGATTGGAGCAGGTCAGCCATGTCTGGCTGCTGTTTCTGTTTCACGAAGCGCTTGAAGACAAGCCTCGCTTGAAGGTCCGCCCTCCTCGCCTGGGCGGCAACCAGTCGATGGGCGTGTTCGCCACCCGAGCCACCCACCGCCCCAACGGCATTGGCCAGTCGGTGGTCAAGCTGGAGAAGGTCGAAGCCGGTCGCCTGTGGTTGTCGGGCATCGACCTGCTGGACGGCACGCCAGTGCTGGACGTCAAACCCTACGTGCCTTACGCCGACGTTATCATCGATGCCCGCAACACCATGGCCGCTGCGGCACCCGAGTTGATCCCGGTGTCGTGGGACGACGACGCGCTGCATCAGGCCCGCGAACACGGGCTGCGTCTGGCCGAACCGTTGATCGAGCTGATCGAGCAATGCCTGGCCCAAGACCCTCGGCCTGCTTATCAGCAGCCTGCACCCGAGCGGCGTTACGGTGCGCAATTCTGGGATGTAGACGTGCGCTGGCATTACCCGCACCCAGGACAGATCCGAGTGCTGGAAGTGGTGCTGTCAGGCAACTGACCTGCTGACAAGCGCCCACAAAAAAACCGCCTGGTCCGTGACCTCCAGGCGGTTTTTTTCAGACGCCCAAATGGCAGGCGCCTGTACTGACTTGGTCGCGGACAAATCCGCCCCCACAGTCACTGTGCGAGCGGTTCATCCACGATTGGGTCGATCCTGAACCTGCTCGTTACAGCAGGCTGAAAAGGCTTACTTCTCGACGAATGCGCGCTCGATCAGGTAATCGCCTGGCTCGCGCATGCGTGGCGAAACGGTCAGGCCGAAGCTGTTCAGCACTTCGCTGGTCTCGTCGAGCATACTCGGGCTGCCGCACAGCATGGCGCGGTCGTCCTGCGGGTTGATCGGTGGCAGACCGATGTCGCTGAACAGCTTGCCGCTGCGCATCAGGTCGGTCAGACGGCCTTCGTTTTCGAACGGCTCGCGGGTCACGGTCGGGTAGTAGATCAGCTTGTCGCGCAGCGATTCGCCGAAGAATTCGTTTTGCGGCAGGTGCTCGGTGATGAACTCGCGGTAGGCGACTTCGTTCACGTAACGGACGCCGTGGCACAGGATGACCTTCTCGAAACGCTCGTAGGTTTCAGGGTCTTGAATGACGCTCATGAACGGCGCCAGACCGGTGCCGGTGCTCAGCAGGTACAAGTGTTTGCCAGGCTTGAGGTCGTCAAGCACCAGCGTGCCCGTAGGCTTTTTGCTGATGATGATCTCGTCGCCTTCTTTCAGGTGTTGCAGCTGCGAGGTCAGCGGGCCGTCCGGCACTTTGATACTGAAGAACTCCAGATGCTCTTCCCAATTCGGGCTGGCGATGGAGTAAGCACGCATGAGCGGGCGCCCGTTAGGCTGCTGCAGACCGATCATGACGAACTGACCGTTCTCGAAGCGCAGACCAGGATCACGGGTGCACTTGAAACTGAAGAGGGTGTCGTTCCAGTGATGAACGCTGAGGACACGCTCGTGATTCATGTTGCTCATGGTACGTGGGAACTCCTGAAATTTGCCTGCGCCGATGAAAGCGCCATTGCGCGATATTCTAGTGGCAGACACAATATCTGTTAACTGGATTATCAAGATATGGGTTATCGGTTATATAGATATGCGATTCACTCTCCGTCAACTGCAAGTGTTCGTCGCCGTGGCCCAGCAGGAAAGCGTTTCCCGCGCGGCCGTGCTGTTGTCGCTATCGCAATCAGCGGCCAGCACCTCGATTACCGAACTTGAGCGGCAATCCAGCTGCCAGCTGTTCGACCGCGCCGGTAAGCGCCTGAGTCTGAACGCCACCGGGCGACAACTGCTGCCCCAAGCGGTGGCCCTGCTCGATCAGGCCAAGGAAATCGAAGACCTGCTCAATGGCAAGTCGGGCTTCGGCTCGCTGGCCGTCGGCGCCACCCTCACCATCGGCAATTACCTGGCGACCCTGCTGATCGGCAGTTTCATGCAGCGCCATCCGGAAAGCCAGGTGAAACTGCATGTACAGAACACCGCCAATATCGTGCAGCAAGTCGCGCACTACGAGATCGACCTGGGCCTGATCGAAGGCGATTGCAGTCATCCTGACATCGAGGTCCAGACGTGGGTCGAAGATGAGCTGGTGGTGTTTTGCGCGCCACAGCACCCGCTGGCCAAACGCGGCCACGCGACCCTGGCGGAATTGACCCATGAAGCGTGGATTCTGCGGGAACAAGGTTCAGGCACGCGCCTGACCTTCGATCAATCGATGCGCCATCACCTTAACAGCCTCAACGTGCGCCTGGAGCTTGAACACACCGAAGCCATCAAACGGGCCGTGGAGTCGGGTCTGGGGATTGGCTGTATTTCTCGACTGGCGCTGCGTGACGCCTTTCGCCGGGGCAGTCTGGTGGCGGTGGAAACCCCCGAGCTGGACCTGGTTCGCCAGTTTTACTTCATCTGGCACAAGCAAAAGTATCAGACCAACGCGATTCGAGAGTTTCTGGACCTGTGCCGTGCATTCACGGCCGGGGTGCGGCGCAGCGACGAGATCGTGCTCCCGAGCATCGCTTGAAACGACGCTGGGCTCATTAAAGGCAGGCTTACCCCAGCAGGATCAACGCCCACACCACCGCAATCATGCTCAACGCCACGAACTGCGCCGCACTGCCCATGTCCTTGGCGTTCTTGGACAGCGGGTGGCGGTCCAGCGAGATGCGGTCGATAGCGGCTTCGATGGCGGAGTTCAGCAGTTCGACGATCAGTGCCAGCAGGCACACGGCGATCAGAATCGCACGCTCTCCCCGGCTGACATGAAATACGAACGACAGCGGAATCAGAATGACGTTGAGCAACACCAACTGACGGAACGCCGCTTCGCCTTTGAAGGCGGCGGTCAGGCCGTCGAGGGAATAGCCGGAAGCATTGAGGATACGTTTGAGGCCAGTCTGGCCCTTGAATGGGGACGTCATAAAGAAAACTACTGAGCAATGAAGACGGTGGAGGCTAGTGCAGCGGCGGTCAAAAAAGTGTGAAGAACCACCGCTGAAGAGCCAGATAAAGCGCCGAAACAGCCTTTTCAATTCGGCGAAATAGATTCCAGTTGTTGCAGCAACAACGCCGCCTGGGTGCGGGTGCGTACGTTCAACTTACGGAAGATGGCAGTCACGTGGGCTTTGATCGTCGCTTCTGACACGCTCAACTCATAGGCGATCTGCTTGTTCAACAACCCCTCGCAGACCATAGTCAGCACCCGGAATTGCTGAGGTGTCAGGCTGGCAAGGCCTTCGCTGGCGGCTTTGGCTTCCGCCGAAACACTGACGCTCTCGTTGACCTGCGCGGGCCACCAGACATCGCCATCCAGCACGGTCCGTACAGCCTGTTGAATCGTTTCGAGCGAACTGGACTTCGGAATGAAACCGCTGGCGCCGAACTCGCGGGACTTGACCACCACGGCCGCCTCTTCCTGAGCCGAGACCATCACCACCGGCACCTGCGGGTATTGACCGCGCAGCAATACCAGCCCTGAAAAGCCATAGGCGCCCGGCATATTGAGGTCCAGAAGAACGAGGTCCCAATCGGCCTTTTCAGTCAAGCGCGCTTCCAGATCGGCGATGCTTTCGGCTTCGACCAGTCGAGCGTCCGGGCCGAGGCCCAGGGTGAGGGCTTGGTGCAAGGCACTGCGAAACAAAGGGTGGTCATCGGCGATCAGGATTTCGTAGGTCATTTCATGATCCTGTTTATAAGTGAGCGCCGACGGATTCAGCCCTCACGATGGCATCCGCAGATGCCAGCCTTCACGGTGCGTCAATCTGACGCGTGCCATGCCGTCCAAAGCAGACAGATGACGGCGTTCAGACATTCACGCGGCGCCAAGGATGCCCAGCACAGCCGGGGTGGTCAAGCCTGACGGTTTACGGCACAGTTCGCGGCCCTGCCTTGACGAGTGCCACCATGCAAAACCACGCCCTGCGAGCGGATCTGCTCATGCTCCTGACCGCGATGATCTGGGGCAGCGGCTTCGTCGCCCAGACCGCTGGCATGGATCACATCGGTCCCTACCTCTTTTCAGGGCTGCGCTTTGCCCTCGGTTCGCTCTGCCTGCTGCCACTTATAGTGCGCCGCCCCGCAACAGGGCCTCAGCCGGAACCCCTGCTGACCCGAGGCTTGCTGCAAGGCGGCATCGTGATGGGCCTCGCACTGGCGCTCGGCATCAACCTGCAACAGGTCGGCCTGCTGTTTACCAGCGTCACCAATTCGGGCTTCATCACCGGGCTGTATGTGATTGTAGTGCCCATTCTGGGCCTGTTTCTCGGGCATAAGACCGGCATCGGTACCTGGCTGGGCTGCCTGCTCGCCGTGCTGGGGATGTTTCTGCTGAGCGTGGGCGAGAACTTTCACGTCGCGTCCGGCGACTGGCTGCAACTGATTGGCGCCTTCGTCTGGGGCGGGCATGTGATCCTGGTGGGGGTGTTCGCCAGTCGTCACGACCCGGTGCGTCTGGCGTTTTTGCAGTTCGTCACCTGCTCGGGGGTGAGCCTGATCCTCGCGCTGGTTTTCGAACCCATCGCGCTCGACGCCATCGTCGCGGCAGCGCCTTCTGTCCTGTACGGCGGCGTAGTCGCGGTGGGGATCGGCTACACCTTGCAAGTCGTCGCGCAAAAACATGCGATTGCCTCTCACGCCGCAATCATCCTGTCGCTGGAAGCGGTATTTGCGGCCATTGCCGGGGCCTGGATTCTGAGCGAAGCCTTGCAGGTACGCGGCTATGTGGGGTGTGGATTGATGCTGGCGGGGATGTTGCTGGCGCAGCTGTGGCCGAGGAAAGCGCACAGCTGACCGCTCACTCTATAAACGCCTTCAAATAGCGGTGCGGGGCATCGTCCGGATCAATCGGCAGTTGAAACTTCGCGCCCAGATAATGGGCGCTGAACACATCCAGATAGACGTCCAGCACACTTGCCGCCTGCTGGTCGTCCGCCAGTTCCAGACACAGCGCCGCGACCTCAGCCGTGCAGAAGTGATCATCGCGTTTCGAGCGGCGCAGGCGGTAACGCGACATGTGTTCCGGCGCCAGACTCAACACCGGCAGTTGATCCAGGTACGGACTCTTGCGAAACATTTTGCGCGCTTCCGGCCACGTGGCGTCGAGCAGAATGAACAACGGGCGCTTGCCGTTTTCCACCTTCACCTCGGTGACCACCCGCTCAGCCGCGACGAACTCGCCGGGGAACACGATGTACGGCTGCCATTGCGAGTCGCTCAGCAGCGCGGGCAGCTTCTCGTCGATATCGGTTCGGGACCAACTAAAGGCCTCCGTGTCCTTGATCACATCAGCGATCAGCCAGCCGGTGTTGGTGGGTTTCAGCGGTTCAGTGTCGTACATCAACAGACAAACCGCTGACTTGGCCTCGACCGTTGGTTTCCATCCACACAGGCAGTAACTCTCGATCACCCGACACCCGGCACATCGCGGCGCGCGAGAACCTCGAGCGATGAAAGGCTTGGTGCTGCGGGCGAGGCGTTCGGCGCGCAGACGCGCAACGGCGTGGGTCATGGGACAAGGCAACCGTGCGAGGGCGTCGGGTAGCGACAAGACAGGAACACAAAGGACATCCGGGATGTAAAAAAGTCGGCGCAGTCTAGCAGAGCTACCCGGTTCACTGGTGTCCGCCGAGGCGACTCACCTATACTGCTCGCCCTCGAACACCCCCAGTCACCAGTGAACGCCCACGGCCGCTGCCGGTCCAACGACGTTCATTGCCCCAGGAGAGTCCAATGCTTCGCCTTATCGCCCCCACCCTCACGCTTTTGCTCGTCGCTCCGCTGTTCGCCAACGCGGCGTCCAAACAGGATTACGAACTGAACAAAGAGCTGGAACAAGTCGCGGCGAAAAGCAACGTCGGCAAGCCCAACGCCATCAGCGAAGACATTCTCGACGAAGGCTACACCGTTGATGGCCGCGTGCTGATCGACCATCTCAGCGTGCAAGCCGGCCAGGCCGCGCAGATGCGTGAAAACCCGGAACTGATGGGTCGCCAACTGGGCACCAGCGTCTGCCGCAACCCTGGCTATCGTCAGTTGATGGCCAAAGGCGCGATCCTGCGTTACGAGTTCAAGGAATACAAAACCAACCGCCTGATCACGACCCAGCAGATCACCGCAGCCGACTGCGCCGCCAAGGCGCCCGCCAAGAAGAAATAACGCCGCTTTTCAGGACGCCGCGCGCCGTTGTTGATCTTCGGCGCGCAGCTCGGCGACCAGCGCTTGAAGGTAGTAAGAACGCCTACCGTTTTGACTCAGACGCCTGATGCACTCCTGCTCTAAGGTCGAATGGCTTCTACGCGCCGCCTCGCTCAATGACCGATACAGATCCACATCGATTTCCAGCCTGATCTCCATTTCATCCCTCCATGGGGCTGTCCATGCCATACCTTCAGCATGGGCAAACCTCGACGACTTCTCGTCGGTGCGCACTCGAACCGCTGAGCACGAACCGCCGCTATCCAGGTTGCACTGGCATTCACCTTGCCATGCCTATCAGTAAATCAGAGGCCGCGCCCGAGACCCGACTGACCGACGAGTGGGAAAACATTCATGTTGTGGCGGAAGGTGGGCATTGCCAGCCTCAGTGTTCGGGCACATCATCACGCCATCGGTTTTTACGAACAGTCACGGTTTCGTCACGCCGTCGAGGCAAAAGGGGTTGCCTGCCGCTGTCGTTACGCTCAATGTTTTTTTCTTTTCAACCAAGGACATAGACAGAATCAGTGGCGCGACCCTGTCGCCATCCAACCTGAGCCCTATTATGGAGATGGCCAGCAGCAGCGACGCATGAAGCGTCGTGACCCTGTCTCGACGGACAGGGTCGATGATTCTGCAGAAGGAGAAAGTTTGCATGCCTTACGTACCCAATGACGTGTTGTCCCGTCACTTCCAGGACAACGGGATCGACCTGGCGAAGATCGAAGAACAACTCAGCCTGGTCGCCCCCAACAGCCCGAACCTACCGCTCTACCGCGACATGATGCTGACCGTACTGCGCATGGCTCAGGACGATCGCAATCGCTGGAACGCCAAAATCACCCTGCAAGCCCTGCGCGAACTGGATAACGCCTTCCGCGTACTCGAACAGTTCCGAGGCCGCCGCAAGGTCACGGTCTTCGGCTCGGCACGAACCCCGGTCGAACACCCCGTCTACGGCTTGGCTCGCGAACTGGGCAAGCAGCTCGCAGCCTCCGACCTGATGGTCATCACTGGGGCCGGTGGCGGGATCATGGCCGCCGCCCACGAAGGCGCGGGGCTGGATTACAGCCTGGGCTTCAACATTACCCTGCCCTTCGAACAGCACGCCAACGCCACAGTCGATGGCACGGGCAACCTGCTGCCTTTCCATTTTTTCTTCACACGTAAGCTGTTCTTCGTCAAAGAAGCCGACGCCCTAGTCCTCTGTCCCGGTGGTTTCGGTACGCTGGACGAAGCGTTGGAAGTGCTGACCCTGATCCAGACCGGGAAAAGCCCGCTGGTGCCGATTGTCCTGCTGGACGCCCCGGGTGGCACCTTCTGGGAAGGCGCTCTGAATTTCATCCGCAACGAACTCGAAGCCAACGGCTACATCCTGCCCACCGACATGAACCTGCTCAAGCTCGTGTACAGCGCAGAGGAAGCGGTGGCTGAAATCAACCAGTTCTACAGCAACTTCCATTCAAGCCGCTGGCTGAAGAACACCTTCATCATCCGCATGCATCACGCGCTGAATGAAAACGCTCTCGATCATCTGCAGAACGCTTTTGCTGACCTGCGACTGAGCGAAGACTTCCAGCAATACGCGCATCAGGACGAACACGACGACGAGCAGTTCAGCCACCTTTCGCGGCTCGCCTTTAAATTCAATGGCCGGAACCATGGACGCCTGCGGGCACTGGTGGACTTCATCAACCTGAGCGAGAACTGGGCGAAGCCGGCACAGGCTCAGGCAGCACGTGGGCGGGAGCCGTTGAAAGCGACGTGATGAGTGGATATCTGTAACCGTCCGGGCCGGGCGGTTACAGCCTCTGGTCAATAGTCGTCATGGCCTTTACCGCTTAACAGGCGGCCTATGAGCTCCGGCGGAAAGCCTCGATAGCTTAGAAATCGCATTTGCTGCCCCCGCTCACGCGCATCCTTGGGCAACTGCCCGCCGAACTTGCGCTGCCAGGACTCTTCCAGCTTTTCTCGCCAATCGATGCCGCATTCCCGAAGCGCCAGCTCGATGTCGGCGCGCTGCAACCCGCGCTGCCCAAGCTCTTCGCGAATACGCAAAGGACCGTATCCGGAACGGGCACGGTAGGAAACGAAACTTTCGAGATAACGGGATTCGGACAGCAGCCCCTCTTCCGTCAGACGGTCGAGGGCAGCTTCGATCAATTCAGGAGGGGCGCCGCGCTGACGCAATTTACGCGTCAGCTCGACTCGACCGTGCTCGCGACGTGCGAGCAGGTCCATTGCAGTACGCCGTACGGCGACGGGCGTATCAAGCACTACCGACATGGCTGCTATCAGATGTCAGCGTCTTCGACTTCGGCCACATCATCTGCGGCAACGCGAGACGATTGGGCTTTGACATCCGGCGCTGCGGTCAGCAGTTTTTCACGGATTTGCTTCTCCAGGGTCGCGCCGATTTCCGGGTTGTCCTGCAGGAACTTGGCCGAGTTGGCTTTACCCTGACCAATCTTGTTGCCTTGGTAGCTGTACCATGCACCGGATTTCTCCAGCAGACCGTGCAGCACGCCCAGGTCAATGATTTCGCCGTTACGGTAAATACCCTTGCCGTACAGAATCTGGAATTCAGCCTGACGGAACGGAGGCGCCACCTTGTTCTTCACGACTTTGACGCGGGTTTCGCTACCGACCACCTCGTCGCCGTCTTTCACCGCGCCGGTACGGCGGATGTCCAGACGAACCGAAGCGTAGAACTTCAGCGCGTTACCACCGGTGGTGGTTTCCGGGCTGCCGAACATGACGCCGATCTTCATACGAATCTGGTTGATGAAGATGACGAGGCAGTTGGCGTTCTTGATGTTACCGGTGATCTTACGCAGCGCCTGAGACATCAGACGGGCTTGCAGGCCGACGTGCATGTCGCCCATTTCACCTTCGATTTCAGCTTTCGGCACCAGTGCGGCCACGGAGTCGACGACGATCACGTCGATGGCGTTGGAACGCACCAGCATGTCGGTGATTTCCAGTGCCTGTTCGCCGGTGTCCGGCTGCGAGACCAGCAGGTCGTCAACGTTGACGCCCAGTTTGCCGGCGTACTCGGGGTCGAGGGCGTGTTCGGCGTCGACGAACGCACAGGTGGCGCCCATCTTCTGAGCTTCAGCGATGACCGACAGGGTCATGGTGGTTTTACCGGAAGACTCAGGACCGTAGATTTCAACGATCCGGCCTTTTGGCAGGCCGCCGATACCCAGAGCGATATCGAGACCCAGAGAGCCGGTGGAGATAGCAGGAATAGCCTGGCGGTCATGGTCGCCCATGCGCATCACGGCGCCTTTGCCGAACTGACGCTCGATCTGACCCAAGGCCGCAGCCAAGGCTTTCTTCTTGTTGTCGTCCATTGAAGTCCTCTCGTAATCGGTTAGGCCTGAAGGCCGATATAACTGTATAAGTGAACAGTATTATTCCACAGGGTTGCGCGCGCGCCTACCCCCGATTTGGTATTTCTCCGCGAGCGAGGCGGATCAGCCCCTCTAGAGCGGCCTTTACCGTTTGTCGGCGCACGGCATCCCGGTCTCCAGCGAACTGAAAACGCTCGGCAATCAGTTGATCGGCTGCCCCCCAACAAATCCAGACGGTGCCCACCGGCTTCTCAACTGAACCGCCATCAGGACCCGCCACGCCGCTGACGGCCACCGAGAATTTCGCCGCGCTGTGAACTTGCGCTCCACGGGCCATGGCCTCGACCACTTCCCGGCTGACAGCACCCACGCGGCCGAACAAAGCTTCAGGCACGCCCAATTGCTGGGTCTTCTGACGATTGGAATACGTGACATAACCGGCTTCGAACCAGGCCGAGCTGCCGGGGATACGGGTAATGGCTTCGGCAATGCCGCCTCCGGTGCAGGATTCAGCGGTGCTGACCTGCGCCTTGGCTTCCAACAGGCCCTTACCCAAGGCAGTGGCCAATTGAGTGATTTCGTCCACAACTCTTCTCCGTAACATTCAAGCGATGGGCACACGCTACACGACCGACGTGCAGGTGCAAGGCAGAACGCGGCCTGAGTCGTGACCGCGCCTGCATGAAGCTTTATTTCGGCTCCCGTTTCTCGGGACAGGGTTTCTTGACCGTTTCGATAACGGTCTCCCGAGGGCGGCGGCGCGCTTCGTCCAGCGTAATGAAGCGCCCGTTGGTTGAATCCCTTCCACGTTTACGTCGCATATAAAAGTCCCTTTCGATAAGCCTGCCCGGAATCGGGCAGTGACCCCGACAGCCTAGACAGCCGTTCAGCGCTTATGTCGATCCGGAAACGCGCCGTGACGAATACGCCGAACCTGCGGCCAGCGAACGTGCGTGGTAACCTTGCGCCCATCGCAAAAGCAATCGGATTTGACGTCGGCCCACGTAGGTGGTGTTCCCCGCGACCCCGTCCGTTTGCCCAAATCTCCTAACGAATTTGCCTAAATAACTGATGAATAAAGCAATTTCCGATCTCTCTTCCCACACGCCCATGATGCAGCAGTACTGGAGGCTGAAAAACCAGCATCCGGATCAACTGATGTTTTATCGGATGGGCGACTTCTACGAGATTTTCTACGAAGACGCCAAGAAGGCCGCCAAGCTGCTGGACATTACGCTGACCGCACGCGGTCAGTCGGCGGGCCAGAGCATCCCCATGTGCGGCATTCCTTACCATGCGGCCGAGGGCTATTTGGCCAAGCTGGTAAAACTGGGTGAGTCGGTGGTGATCTGTGAGCAGATCGGCGACCCCGCCACCAGCAAAGGGCCGGTCGAGCGCCAGGTCGTGCGGATCATCACGCCGGGCACGGTGAGTGATGAAGCTTTGCTGGATGAGCGTCGCGATAACCTGATCGCGGCGGTATTGGGCGACGAACGCCTGTTCGGCCTTGCGGTGCTGGACATCACCAGCGGCAACTTCACCGTTCAAGAGATCAAGGGCTGGGAAAACCTGCTGGCGGAACTCGAGCGCATCAACCCGGTGGAACTGCTGATCCCGGACGATTGGCCACAAGGTTTGCCGGCCGAAAAACGCCGAGGCGCACGCCGTCGAGCGCCGTGGGACTTCGAACGGGATTCCGCGCATAAAAGTCTGTGCCAGCAGTTTTCGACCCAAGACCTCAAGGGCTTCGGCTGTGAAACCCTGACCCTGGCCATCGGCGCCGCGGGCTGCCTGTTGGGTTACGCCAAGGAAACCCAGCGCACTGCTCTGCCCCACCTGCGCAGCCTGCGCCACGAGCGCATGGACGACACGGTAATCCTCGACGGTGCCAGCCGCCGCAATCTGGAACTGGACACCAACCTCGCTGGTGGTCGCGACAACACGTTGCAATCGGTCATGGACCGCTGCCAGACGGCCATGGCAACGCGTTTGCTGACCCGTTGGCTGAACCGGCCGTTGCGCGATCTGAAGGTGCTGCAAGCCCGTCAGGAATCCATCGGCTGTTTCCTGGAGCGCTACCGCTTCGAAAACCTGCAACCGCAGCTCAAGGAAATTGGCGACATCGAGCGGATTTTGGCGCGGATCGGCCTGCGTAATGCTCGCCCTCGCGATCTCGCACGCCTACGTGATGCTCTCGGCGCACTGCCTGAGCTGCAACTGGCGTTGGCCGAACTGGAAGCGCCGCACATTCAAGCGCTCGCAAAAACAGCCAGTACCTACCCGGAGCTGGCTGATCTGCTGCAACGGGCGATCATCGATAACCCGCCTGCGGTGATTCGCGATGGCGGCGTGCTGAAAACCGGCTACGACGGTGAACTGGACGAGCTGCTGTCGCTGAGCGAAAACGCCGGACAGTTCCTGATCGATCTGGAAACCCGCGAAAAAGCCCGCACCGGTCTCGCCAACCTCAAGGTCGGCTACAACCGCGTGCACGGCTATTTCATCGAGCTGCCGAGCAAGCAGGCCGAGCAAGCGCCAGCCGATTACATCCGTCGCCAGACGCTCAAGGGCGCCGAGCGTTTCATCACGCCCGAGCTGAAAGAATTCGAAGACAAGGCCCTGTCGGCCAAAAGCCGTGCGCTCGCCCGCGAGAAGATGCTCTACGAGGCGCTGCTGGAAGACCTGATCGGCCATCTCGCGCCGCTTCAGGACACCGCCGCCGCACTGGCCGAGCTGGACGTGTTGAGCAACCTGGCCGAGCGCGCGCTGAACCTGGACCTCAACCGTCCGCGCTTCATCGACGAGCCATGCATGCGCATCGAGCAAGGTCGTCATCCGGTGGTCGAGCAGGTGCTTTCAACGCCGTTCGTGGCCAACGACCTGGACCTCAACGACAACACCCGCATGCTGGTGATCACCGGTCCTAACATGGGCGGTAAATCCACCTACATGCGCCAGACCGCGCTGATCGTGCTGTTGGCGCACATCGGCAGTTTCGTGCCGGCGGCCAGTTGTGAGCTGTCGCTGGTGGACCGCATCTTCACCCGCATCGGCTCCAGCGATGACCTGGCCGGTGGCCGTTCGACGTTCATGGTGGAAATGAGCGAAACCGCGAACATCCTGCACAACGCCACCGACAAGAGCTTGGTGTTGATGGACGAAGTCGGTCGCGGGACCAGCACCTTTGACGGGCTTTCCCTGGCATGGGCTGCGGCAGAATGTCTCGCCCAGTTGCGGGCGTACACCTTGTTCGCCACGCACTATTTCGAGCTGACGGTGTTACCGGAAAGCGAACCACTGGTGGCGAACGTGCACCTGAACGCGACCGAGCACAACGAGCGCATCGTGTTCCTGCACCGCGTCCTGCCCGGCCCCGCAAGCCAGAGCTATGGCCTGGCCGTGGCCCAACTGGCGGGCGTTCCAGGCAACGTTATTACCCGCGCGAAGGAGCACTTGCAGCGTCTGGAAACCACCAGCCTGCCCCACGAGCAGCCCAAGCCAAAACCCGGCAAGGCACCTGCACCGCAGCAGGCGGACATGTTCGCCACCCTGCCGCACCCGGTGCTGGAGGAGTTGTCGAAGCTGAAAATCGATGACATGACACCGCGCCAGGCGCTCGATTTGTTATATGGACTGCAAAACCGGATCTAACGGTATTTGCAACAAGCTGTTAGAATCCCGCGCGGTTTGGGAACGGTACGGCCTTTAGCCTGGCTGTATGAAATCCGAGCCGCGTTCGAACATGGCGAACCAAGCCACGCCCCTCCTGCCCGGCAGGGTGGGCCGGACTGACTGTGTTCTGAATGGCCGGGAACGATCCCAACCGAGCAACCCTGACGTGAAGGGCTCTGCTGCCGCCGCCTGAGGAGAGAATTAGAAATGACCTTCGTCGTCACCGACAACTGCATCAAGTGCAAGTACACCGACTGCGTAGAAGTCTGTCCGGTGGACTGCTTTTACGAAGGCCCGAATTTCCTGGTGATTCACCCGGACGAGTGCATCGACTGTGCCCTCTGCGAGCCCGAATGCCCCGCCACTGCGATTTTCTCTGAAGACGAGATCCCGGCTGGCATGGAAAACTTCATCGAGCTGAACGCCGAGCTGGCAGATGTCTGGCCCAACATCACCGAGCGCAAAGACCCGCTGCCGGACGCTGAAGCGTGGGACGGCAAGCCTGGCAAGATCGCCGACCTGGAGCGCTAAGCCCCGCGCGATCCCCGGAAACGCAAAAGGCCCCTCGGGGCCTTTTTGCTGTGCATCGTATGCCAACTTTTTCGCAGGCAAAAAAAGGGGCGGTTTGACCCGCCCACATTTTTTCCGTAATCCCTTCAATCCTTTTTCATCATCCTGATGAATCGCATCCTGCGATGTCCTTGAGCAGTCTTCCTTGACCGCCTGTACCAATCCGTCGGTACAGTTCTGATAGTAGTGATTTATTCGAACAGGGCAATACCCCGGAGTTTGCAAAAAGATTCGAGGTGGCATACACCACTAAAAATAAACAGTCGCTAAATCAGTGAGATAAACACTATCGTGCAAATTAAGGCGACTCTCACTGTCAGATTTAAGTGCAATGACTGACAGCTCGCGTAAGAAATGTCTTACAACTAAAGTTAGATATCCCCACACTCTGAAGAAAGATTAAACACGACATATACCGCTGCAAATATAATTGATTGTTCATGATCACAACTTCATATCGTCACAATAAAAAAGCCCCGAATGATCGGGGCTTTTTTCGGTGCCATCACGCTATTGAAGCAGACAAGACACGGGCCAAATCATTGAAACAACGATTCGCTGGACAGGCCGTTTTTCTCAAGAATTTCCCGCAGACGCTTCAAGCCTTCGACCTGAATCTGCCGTACACGCTCGCGAGTGAGACCAATCTCCAGACCAACGTCTTCCAGTGTGCTGCTCTCATGCCCGCGCAATCCAAAGCGGCGTACCACCACTTCGCGCTGCTTGTCGGTCAGCTCAGACAGCCACTGATCGATGCTTTGGGACAGGTCGTCGTCCTGCAGCAGCTCACAGGGATCAGTGGGCCGGTCATCCGTCAGCGTGTCGAGCAGGGTTTTGTCCGAGTCAGGCCCGAGCGAAACGTCCACAGAGGAAACCCGCTCATTGAGGCCCAGCATGCGCTTGACCTCACCCACGGGCTTCTCCAGCAGGTTGGCGATTTCTTCAGGGGATGGCTCATGGTCAAGCTTCTGTGTCAGCTCACGTGCCGCACGCAGGTAAACGTTAAGCTCTTTGACCACATGAATCGGCAGGCGGATGGTCCGCGTCTGATTCATGATGGCGCGCTCGATGGTCTGACGAATCCACCAAGTCGCGTATGTGGAGAACCGGAATCCGCGCTCCGGATCAAATTTCTCGACCGCTCGAATCAGGCCGAGATTGCCCTCTTCGATCAGGTCCAGCAATGACAAGCCCCGATTGACGTAGCGTCTGGCGATTTTGACCACCAGGCGCAGATTGCTCTCAATCATGCGTTTGCGTCCGGCCGGGTCCCCTTTCTGCGACAGACGCGCAAAGTGAACCTCTTCTTCCGGAGACAGCAACGGAGAGAAACCGATTTCATTGAGGTAGAGCTGCGTGGCATCCAGTGCCCGCGTGTAGTCGATGTACTTGTGTTGTTTGAGTGCTGTGGAGTTTTTGGCCTTCGCACGAACAGAAGGTGTAGCTGGCTTCTCATCCGCTGCAGAATCCAGGACGATCCCGTGCTCCATAAGGAGGACCTCGTCGTCTATGTCAAACTCCGGCACTTCTCTGTTGAGAGCCATTGTTATAGTCCTTTGGTGAGTTCGACCTCAAGCTCCAGTGGCGCCTTTTTCCTTGGCATCACGTGAGCCTGTCCCCTCTACGGCAGGAACAGGCTGACAACTGATCAACGACGTGGCAAGAATTCCAGTGGGTCTACCGGTTTACCCTGACGGCGAATCTCAAAGTGGAGTTTCACCCGGTCAGTCCCCGTGGACCCCATCTCGGCAATTGCCTGCCCTGCCTTGACCTGTTGCCCCTCCCGAACCAAAAGCCTACGGTTGTGACCGTAAGCACTGACGTAGGTATCGCTGTGTTTGATGATCACTAATTCGCCGTAGCCCCGTAATCCACTCCCGGCGTATACAACAGAACCATCAGACGCGGCCAAAACAGGCTGTCCCAAATCACCGGCGATATCAATGCCTTTATTCAAACTACCGTTTGAAGAAAATTTGCCAATCAAAACACCACTAGTTGGCCATGCCCAACCGCTCGGAGAACGCGCTCCCGCAATAACGGGCGTATTCACTGGCGTCGTTACAGGCGTAGTTGCGGGCGGCCCGTTACTTCCTGAAGTTGAATCAACAGGACGTGTAATAACGGTGGTCTTGATTGAACCCGAAGGCGAACTTGAATTGGACGTGGTGCTCCCGGACGCTGCGGCCTGGGGTACAACCACGGGCGCCGCCGCTACGACAGGTGCACTCGAATTCGAGCGCCCGTCGAAGCGAATGGTCTGGCCGACGTGGATGGTGTAGGGCTCAGGGAGGTTGTTACGGGCTGCCAATGCCTTCCAGTCCCAACCGTAACGAAAGGCAATGGAAAACAGGGTATCGCCGCGCTTGACGACGTACTGACCGGTCGTGACAGGCTGACGAACCGGCGCAGTGGGCTTGGCAGCGTTGCGGTCGACGACACGCACGCCCCCCGAAGGCGCGCTGGAGCAACCGACCAGAAGGACACTCAAAGCAATGCCAATCACCAGACGTGGAAAACTTGCTGAAAACGTACGCTGCCGAATGACTGTGAGACTCACCCGCCACTCCCTTTACTGGTGACTGAATTAAAGCTGCCTATTGTGTCTTGGTGATGACCGGCAGCCATGGGGAAACTGGTTACGAAAAACTTCACGGCGAGAGACGTCGACGGGCCAGGCCCTCATCGAAAATCGCCAGCCTGTAGACAGGTGGCGCCTCACGGAATTCATTGCAGCTGCAAAACAGCGCTTACGCCAGCGGCCCGTTGAGTAAAGGCACGAAACGCACCGCCCCCAGGACATGCCGGGAGAAGCCGTTGTCCTCTCGGATGATTAGCATCAACTGCTGCACCTCACCCGACCCCACCGGAATCACCAGACGACCGCCGGGTGCCAGTTGGTCCAGCAAGGCCTGCGGCACGTCGGTCGCCACGGCGGTGACGATGATGCCGTTATAAGGCGCGAGCGCCGGCCAGCCTTCCCAGCCATCCCCCCAACGAAACACCATATTGCGCAGATTGAGTTCGAGCAGACGTTCCTTGGCCCGATCCTGCAACACCTTGATCCGCTCGACGGAGAACACCCGCTCGACCAGTTGCGCGAGCACGGCGGTTTGATAACCAGAGCCAGTGCCGATCTCCAGCACTTTATCCAAAGGCCCGGCCGCCAACAGCAGCTCGCTCATGCGCGCCACCATGTAGGGCTGGGAAATCGTCTGGTTGTTGCCGATGGGCAGCGCCGTGTCTTCGTAGGCGCGGTGAGCCAACGCCTCGTCAACGAACAGATGGCGAGGGGTCTTGCGGATGACGTCGAGCACTTGAGTGTTGCTGATGCCTTCTTCGTACAATCGTTGAATCAGGCGCTCGCGGGTTCGCTGGGAGGTGAATCCCACCCCACGGCGCAACAGATCATCTTGTTCACGGGACATCAGGCCATTCCCTCCAGCCAGGCGTTCAGGCTGTTGAAACCGTCCTGATAGGTTCGATCCAGCTGCAACGGTGTAATCGACACATACCCTTGCATGACCGCGTGAAAATCAGTGCCTGGCCCACCATCCTCGGCATCGCCGGCAGCCGCAATCCAGTAACCGGCCCGACCACGGGGATCGACCACCCGCACGGGCGCTGCAGCGCGGGTCCGGTGGCCCAGGCGGGTCAGTTGAATGCCGCGCACATGTTCAAGTGGCAGGTTGGGAATATTCACGTTCAATACGGTACGGGGTGGAAGGTCCAGCTGCTCATGCGCTTCGACCAGAAGCCGGGCGTAATGCGCAGCCGTTGCCAGGTTATCGACCTGGCGGGACAAAAATGAAAAGGCAAACGACGGGCGTTGCAGGAAACGGCCTTCCAGTGCTGCCGCCACAGTGCCGGAATACAGCACATCATCGCCCAGATTGGCGCCGAGGTTGATGCCCGATACCACCATGTCCGGTTCATGCTCCAACAGGCCATGGATGCCGAGGTGAACGCAGTCGGTAGGCGTGCCATTGAGACTGATGAAGCCATTGTCCAGGCGATGAGGGTGCAGCGGGCGATCAAGTGTCAGCGAACTGCTGGCCCCACTCTTGTCTTGATCGGGCGCAATGACTGCGCACTCGGCATAGTCCGCCAGCGCTCCGTGGAGCGCAGCGAGTCCGGGTGCCGAGACCCCATCATCATTTGAAATCAGAATACGCATGAGCTGTCCGTCTGTCCTGCGGGCGCCAGATCAACCAGTTCGCGCACCAAAGCGGTGGCGAAGCATCCGGCGGGCAGGACGAATTCCAGTTGCAGAATGTCAGGCTCGGGATAATGCCACGTCAACCGCCCGATGGGCAGTCGCAGGATGCGACGTTCGTGTTCCATTCCCGCTTTTATCAACCAGTTACAAAGCGCGAACTCGCGTTGGGCGACGCTGTTTTCAAGCTCGGCGGTGGCACCACCTGCAGGAGAATCGCCTGCGCCCCATTGCGGGCCGGTCGGGTGCAGATCGAGGATCGCCAGACGCGGGTCGCTGCACTCAGCCTCGCCCGCCGGAAAGAAGCTGCGGCTGTCGGTGAACGCCAACAGGTCGCCCACCTGCGCCCGCTGCCAACTGCCATCGGCGACCCGCGCCGCCAGCACCTGATTAAACAAATAGCTGCGCGCCGTCGACAGCAGTCGCGAACGCACGTTGCGCTGTTCAGGCAGGGCCTGGCGTTCGGCATAGTGACGGGCTTCGCCCACGTTGCCGCCTTCGTAGCCGAAGCGCTGGGCGCCGAAATAATTGGGGATACCGTGCTGCTTGATGGCTTCAAGCCGCTGATCAAGCAGGGACTTGTCGGCCTGCAGGTGCGTCAGGCGCAGGGTGAAACCGTTGGCCGCATGGGCCCCGCGCTGCAATTTGCGCTTGTGACGCTTGCTGTCGAGGATTTTCAGGGTGTCGTTCTCGGCCGCCGACATGTCCGGATCGGCCTTGCCCGGCAACTGGATGCTGAACCACTGACGGGTCAGCGCCTGACGGTCTTTCAACCCGGCGTACGCCACGGTACGCAACGGCACACCGGCGGCTTTCGCCAGACGCCGTGCAGCCTCTTCGGTGTTCAGCCCGCGCTTTTCCACCCACAGCCACAAGTGTTCGCCATCACCCGACAGCGGGATGTCCAGCACCTCATCGACCTGAAAGTCTTCGGCGGTGGCTTTGAGTACCGCGACTCCCAGTGCCTCGCCATAAGCCCGAGGGCCCAAGAGTTCGAATTCAGTCATGCGGCGATCAACAGCGCAACAGCGTGAACCGCGATGCCTTCTTCACGGCCGGTGAAGCCGAGCTTTTCGGTGGTGGTCGCCTTGACGTTGACCTGATCGAGTTCGACTTGAAGGTCTTCGGCAATCAGCGCGCGCATGGTGTCGATGTGCGGCGCCATTTTCGGGGCCTGAGCGACGATGGTGGCGTCGACGTTGCCGACCTTCCAGCCTTTGGCCTGCACTTGCTTGAGGACGTGACGCAGCAGCACGCGGCTGTCAGCACCCTTAAATTGCGGGTCGGTATCGGGGAAATGCTTGCCGATGTCGCCCAGCGCTGCAGCGCCCAGCAGGGCATCGCTCAACGCGTGCAACAGGACATCGCCGTCGGAATGTGCGAGCAAACCATGCTTGTGCGCAATCCGCACCCCACCCAAGGTAATGAAATCGCCTTCGGCGAAACGGTGCACATCATAGCCGTGGCCAATACGCATAAAAAACGCCCTGAAAAAGTCAGGGCGTGATTCTACCTACTTTGTCGGACATTAGGGCGTATGACTGGCTGATACAGTGCTTGTCAGACGAGGCGTCCCTCGCTGTAGGGCTGCATGTATTAAAACCTGTGGCAGCGTTTCAACCCGCCAACGCCACGGCGTGATAGCGCAGGTGATCTTCGATAAAGCTGGCGATGAAGTAATAGCTGTGGTCGTAACCGGGCTGCATGCGCAGTTCCACCGGGTGTCCCACCGTCTTCGCCGCCTGTACCAACGCTTCGGGCTTGAGCTGATTGGCAAGGAAGTCGTCGCGGTCGCCCTGATCGATCAGCAGAGGCAAGCGCTCGGCCGCGTCGGCGATCAACACGCTGGCGTCCCATTCGCGCCAGCGCGAACGGTCTTCGCCCAGATAACGGGAGAACGCCTTCTGCCCCCACGGGCAATCCATCGGGTTGGTGATGGGCGAGAACGCCGACACCGATTTGTAACGCCCCGGGTTGCGCAAGGCACAGACCAACGCACCGTGACCGCCCATCGAATGTCCGCTGATGCTGCGTTTGTCCGAGGCCGGGAAATGCGCTTCGATCAACGTCGGCAGCTCACTGACCACGTAGTCGTACATGCGGTAATGACGCGCCCACGGTTGCTCCGTGGCATTCAGATAGAAACCGGCGCCCAGACCGAAGTCGTAGGCGTTGTCCGGATCACCCGGCACGTCGGCGCCGCGGGGGCTGGTGTCCGGCGCAACGATGATGATTCCAAGCTCGGCGGCGATGCGCTGGGCACCGGCCTTTTGCATGAAGTTCTCATCGGTGCAGGTCAGGCCCGACAGCCAGTACACCACCGGCAGCTTGCCACCCTGCTCGGCCTGCGGCGGCAGATAGACGGCAAACACCATGTCGCAACCCAGCACATCGGAGTGATGCTTGTAGCGTTTATGCCAACCGCCGAAGCTTTTCTGGCACGAAATATTTTCCAGACTCATGGGGTCGTTCCTCCCAGCTACAAGCCTCAAGCCATAAGCTGCAAGCCGGCACAGTGGCGCGCCCTCTTGCAGCTTGCAGCTCGTAGCTTGCCGCTGTTCTTAGAAGTGGATAACGGAGCGGATGCTTTTGCCTTCGTGCATCAGGTCGAACGCTTCGTTGATCTTGTCCAGGCCCATGGTGTGGGTGATGAAGGTGTCCAGGGGGATTTCACCTTTCTGGGCTTTCTCGACGTAGCTCGGCAGCTCGGTGCGGCCTTTGACGCCGCCGAACGCCGAACCGCGCCAGACGCGACCGGTCACCAGCTGGAATGGGCGAGTGGCGATTTCTTGGCCAGCCGGTGCAACGCCGATGATGATCGATTCGCCCCAACCCTTGTGGCAGCACTCCAGCGCGGCGCGCATGAGGTTGACGTTACCGATGCACTCGAAGCTGTAATCCACGCCGCCATCGGTCAGTTCGACGATGACGTCCTGAATCGGCTTGGTGTGGTCTTTCGGGTTCACGAAATCAGTGGCACCCAGTTCGCGGGCGACGTCGAATTTCGACGGGTTAATGTCGATGGCGATGATGCGCGAGGCCTTGGCCATTTTCGCGCCGATGATCGCCGCCAGACCGATGCCGCCGAGACCGAAGATGGCCACGGTTGCGCCCTCTTCCACCTTGGCTGTGTTGAGCACGGCGCCGATGCCCGTGGTCACGCCGCAACCCAGCAGGCAGACCTTTTCCAACGGGGCTTCTTTAGGAATTTTCGCCAGGGAGACTTCTGCCACGACGGTGTATTCGGAGAACGTCGAGCAGCCCATGTAGTGGTACACCGGCTCGCCGTTGTAGCTGAAACGGGTGGTGCCGTCGGGCATCAGGCCCTTGCCTTGCGTTGCACGGACTTTCTGGCACAGGTTGGTTTTGCCGGATTTGCAGAATTTGCACTCGCGGCATTCGGCGGTGTACAGCGGGATCACATGGTCGCCGACCGCTACCGAGGTCACGCCCTCGCCCACGGCTTCAACAATGCCGCCGCCTTCGTGACCCAGAATGCACGGGAACACGCCTTCGGAGTCCGCGCCAGACAGGGTGTAAGCGTCGGTGTGGCAAACGCCGGAGGCGATGGTCCGGATCAGGACCTCGCCAGCCTTTGGCGCTTCGACGTCCACCTCAACAATTTGCAGCGGTTGATTGGGACCGAACGCAACGGCAGCACGTGACTTGATCATCATCTTCTCCAGCGAAGTAAAAACGAGCCCGGAGTGTAAAACAGTGCCGTTTGATTAATAATCCGTGAAAAAGCAAAACATTAATGCTGTACAGGGATAATCGATGTACACCAATCGTTGGGAAGGGCTGGACGAATTCGTCGCTGTGGCTGAATGCGGGCAGTTCACGGCAGCGGCAGAGCGAATGGGCGTTTCGTCTTCGCACATCAGCCGGCAGATCGCCCGGCTGGAAGAGCGGCTGCAAACCCGTCTTTTATATAGGAGTACCCGCAAGGTCGCGCTGACGGAGGCGGGCCAGACGTTTCTGCACCATTGCCAGCGCTTGCAAGATGGCCGCGAGGAAGCGTTGCGCGCAGTGGGCGACCTCACCAGCGAGCCCAAAGGCCTGCTGCGCATGACCTGCGCTGTGGCCTACGGCGAGCGGTTCATCGCACCCTTGGTCACGCGGTTCATGGAGGACTATCCGCAACTGCGCGTGGACATTGAGCTGACCAACAACACGCTGGACCTGGTGCACGAAGGGATGGACCTGGCGATACGCTTGGGTCGGCTGCAAGAATCACGACTGGTCGCCACGCGGCTGGCGCCTCGACGCATGTACCTCTGCGCCTCGCCTTCTTATTTAGAACGGTATGGCCGCCCTCACAGCCTCTCGGAATTGAACCGCCACAACTGCCTCATCGGGAGTTCCGACAGCTGGTTGCTGCAACAGAACGGCCGGGAATTTTCCCAGCGGGTGCAGGGAAACTGGCGCTGCAACAGTGGGCAGGCGGTGCTGGATGCGGCGTTGCAAGGGGTAGGGTTGTGTCAATTACCGGATTATTACGTGCTGGAACACCTGAAAAGCGGCGCACTGATTTCACTGCTCGAAGCCCATCAGCCCCCCAGCACGGCGGTGTGGGGGTTGTATCCTCAGCAACGGCATTTGTCGCCTAAGGTCAGGAAGCTGGTGGATTATTTGAAGACAGGGTTGGCGGCGCGGCCGGAGTATCGATAAAGATCGGCCGAAGGCCGTAGGAGCGCGGCTTGTCCCGCGATCGGCGACGGAGTCGTCGTGAATCCTGCAAGCGCGGTGTATCTGGGACGGCCAATGCGCTTGGTTTCACGACTGTTTCGCAGCCGATCGCGGGACAACCCACGCTCCTACAGGCATCTGCGCATGCAACCGGAAGTAATCACAGTCCTGTTAGCGGGAAAAATCGCCCCGCCGCTGCCGCAACCATTCCAGGTCTTCCGGGCGCGTCACCTTGATGTTGTCGGCACGCCCCTCGATCAGGCGTGGCGATTGCCCTGCCCACTCTATCGCCGAGGCTTCGTCGGTGATCGAGACGTTCGACACCAGGCTGTCCGCCAGCGCCCGATGCAACGCCCCCAGCCGAAACATCTGCGGCGTATACGCCTGCCAGATCAAACTGCGGTCAACGGTTTCCGTCACACGGCCATGGGCGTCGGCGCGCTTGAGCGTGTCTTTGGCCGGGACCGCCAGCAAACCACCCACCGGGTCGTTCGCCAGTTCATTCAGCAGGTTGTCCAGGTCCGAGCGCGCCAGATTCGGCCGCGCGGCGTCATGGACCAGCACCCAGTCGTTGTCATCGGCGCCACTGGCGTGCAGATGCAACAACGCATTGAGGACTGAATCTGCCCGCTCCTTGCCGCCCGCGACCCGCTGAATCCGGGAATCCAGCGCGCACGGCAAGGTGGGCCAATAAGGGTCGTCCGCAGCCAGACTGATCACCAGCCCCTTGAGCCGGGGGTGATCGAGAAAGCAAAGCAGGCTGTGTTCGAGAATCGTGAGACCGCCCAGTTGCAGGTATTGCTTGGGACGGTCTGCCGCCATGCGCGCACCAACGCCCGCTGCGGGAATCACTGCCCAGAAGGCAGGAAGGGATTGAGTCATTTACAGGAACGTCACTGTGCCAACTGATAAAGAGTCTCGCCGTCCTTGACCATGCCCAGCTCATGACGGGCACGCTCTTCAACGGTTTCCAGACCCTTCTTCAACTCCAACACCTCGGCATCCAGCACACGGTTGCGCTCAAGCAAGGCATCGTTTTCGGCATGTTGATCGGCGATTTGCTGGGTCAGACTGGCCACCTGCGCGAGGCTGCCGTTACCCACCCATAGGCGGTATTGCAAGCCAGCGAGCAGCAAGAGCAGAACGAGGAACAACCAGTTGGGACTGCGCATTGTGAATATCTGTTACCCGGTGGAGAAAGACAGCAAAACCGACCATTTCAAATGCCCAAGAGCCCGGTGGTCACCGGGCTCGTGGATCAGGACCCCAGGAACACCCACCTTCCGGTGAATTCCCCTACGACGCCTGCTGCCTTTTTACCATCTTGTAATCAGCCGCGAAACTCGCCGCGACCACGGTAGACCGCTTTGGCGCCCAATTGCTCTTCGATACGCAGCAGTTGGTTGTACTTGGCGATGCGGTCGGAACGGCTCAGGGAACCGGTCTTGATCTGACCTGCCGACGTGCCCACCGCCAGGTCGGCAATGGTCGAGTCTTCGGTTTCGCCTGAACGGTGCGAGATCACAGCGGTGTAACCAGCGGCCTTGGCCATCTGGATGGCTTCCAGGGTTTCGGTCAGGGTGCCGATCTGGTTGAACTTGATCAGGATCGAGTTACCGATCTTCTTCTCGATGCCTTCTTTCAGGATCTTGGTGTTGGTCACGAACAGGTCGTCACCCACCAGCTGGATCTTATCGCCGATCTTGTCAGTCAGGACTTTCCAACCGTCCCAGTCAGACTCGTCCAGACCGTCTTCGATGGAGATGATCGGGTGCTTGCTGACCAGGTCCGCCAGGTAGTCGGCAAAACCGGCGGAGTCATACTCGCCTTCTTCGCTCAGGACGTACTTGCCATTCTTGTAAAACTCGCTCGCCGCGCAATCCAGCGCCAGGGTCACGTCGGTGCCCAGTTTGTAGCCCGCGTTTTTGACGGCTTCGGCGATGGCGTCCAAGGCTTCGGCGTTGGAGTTCAGGTTCGGTGCGAAACCACCTTCGTCACCCACCGCAGTGTTCAGGCCACGGGCCTTCAGAACAGCTTTCAGGTGGTGGAAAATCTCGGTGCCCCAGCGCAGGCCTTCGGAGAAGGTCTTGGCGCCGACTGGCTGAACCATGAATTCCTGGATGTCGATGTTGTTATCAGCATGCTCGCCACCGTTGATGATGTTCATCATTGGGACCGGCATCGAGTAGACGCCTGGCGTGCCGTTCAGGTTGGCGATGTGCGCGTACAGCGGCAGGTCCTGATCCTGGGCAGCGGCTTTCGCGGCAGCCAGCGACACAGCGAGGATCGCGTTGGCGCCCAGGCTGGCTTTGTTTTCAGTGCCGTCGAGCTTGATCATCGCGTGATCCAGGGCCTTCTGGTCAACCGGGTCCTTGCCCAGCAGCAGGTCGCGGATCGGGCCATTGATATTGGCCACTGCTTTCAGAACGCCCTTGCCCATGTAACGGCTCTTGTCGCCATCACGCAGCTCAAGTGCTTCACGCGAGCCGGTGGAAGCACCGGACGGCGCGCAAGCACTGCCGATGATGCCGTTGTCGAGGAGCACATCTGCTTCCACGGTGGGATTGCCACGGGAGTCGAGAACTTCACGACCTTTGATGTCGACGATTTTTGCCATTGTTGTTAACACTCCAAGATTGACGAAAACGACGCAGCTGGGAAAAACGACTGGCGCCCCGGGCACTAGACAGCGGGCAGGCCCGGGATGACAGATTTTCCCGACCCGTTGGTCGGGAAAGAAACGAGCGGCACTCTACCGGAGGGCATCGTGCCGGAGAAGCGGGTTTTACGCCGTTTCTATGGCCGGGAACGCTTTGACCAGATCATCGAGTGCCTTGAGCTGGGTCAGGAACGGCTCCAGCTTGTTCAAGCGCAAGGCGCACGGGCCGTCGCACTTGGCGTTGTCCGGGTCCGGATGCGCTTCAAGGAACAGGCCTGCCAGGCCCTGGCTGATACCGGCCTTGGCCAGATCGGTCACCTGAGCACGACGACCACCTGCCGAATCCGAACGACCGCCCGGCATTTGCAGCGCGTGGGTCACGTCGAAGAATACCGGGTATTCGAATGCTTTCATGATGCCGAAGCCGAGCATGTCCACGACGAGGTTGTTATAGCCGAAGCTCGAACCGCGTTCACACAGGATCAATTGATCGTTACCGGCTTCTTCGCACTTGGTCAGGATGTGCTTCATCTCCTGGGGCGCGAGGAACTGGGCCTTCTTGATGTTGATCACGGCACCGGTCTTCGCCATCGCCACGACCAGATCGGTCTGGCGCGACAGGAAGGCCGGCAGCTGGATAATGTCGCAGACTTCCGCCACGGTCGCCGCTTGATGCGGCTCGTGGACGTCAGTGATCACCGGCACGCCAAAGGTGCTTTTGATCTCTTCGAAAATGCGCATGCCCGCTTCAAGGCCCGGACCGCGATACGAGGTCACGGAAGAACGGTTGGCTTTGTCGAAGCTGGCCTTGAACACGTAAGGGATGCCCAGTTTCTGGGTGACCCGAACGTATTCTTCGCAGACCTGCATGGCCATGTCCCGCGACTCCAGGACATTCATGCCACCGAACAAGGCCATCGGCTTGTCGTTGGCGATGTCAATGGAGCCCACACGGATGATTTTCTGTGCCATGTAATGAATTCCCTATCAGGCGTTCTTCTGGTGCTGAGCGAGCGCTGCCTTGACGAAGCCACTGAACAGCGGGTGACCGTCGCGAGGCGTGGAGGTGAACTCAGGGTGGAACTGGCAAGCCACGAACCACGGGTGGTCCTTGGACTCGACCACCTCAACCAGCGCGCCATCACCGGAACGACCGGACACTTTCAGCCCGGCTTCGATCAGTTGCGGCAGCAGCTTGTTGTTCACTTCGTAACGGTGACGATGACGCTCGACGATAGTGTCGTTGGCGTAGCAATCGTGCACCAGAGAACCCGGCTCCAGCAGGCATTCCTGCGCGCCCAGACGCATGGTGCCGCCAAGGTCGGAGCTTTCGGTACGGGTTTCGACCGCGCCGGTGGCGTCTTCCCACTCGGTGATCAGGCCGACCACAGGGTGCGGGCTGGTGCGATCGAACTCCGTGGAGTTGGCGTCTTTCCAGCCCAGCACGTTACGGGCGAACTCGATGACCGCCACTTGCATGCCCAGGCAAATACCCAGGTAAGGCACCTTGTTTTCGCGAGCAAACTGAACGGCGGTGATCTTGCCTTCGACACCGCGCAGACCGAAGCCGCCCGGTACCAGAATGGCGTCCACACCTTCCAGCAGGCCAGTGCCCTGATTCTCGATGTCTTCGGAATCGATGTAGCGCAGGTTGACCTTGGTGCGGTTGCTGATGCCTGCGTGGCTCATCGCTTCGATCAGCGATTTGTACGCGTCCAGCAGTTCCATGTACTTGCCGACCATCGCGATGGTGACTTCGTGCTCCGGGTTCAGCTTGGCATCGACGACCTTGTCCCACTCGGACAGGTCGGCGCTGTTGCATTGCAGGCCAAAACGCTCAACGACGAAATCGTCCAGACCCTGCGAGTGCAGGATGCCCGGGATCTTGTAGATGGTGTCGGCGTCTTCCAGCGCGATCACAGCGCGCTCTTCGACGTTGGTGAACTGCGCGATCTTGCGACGCGACGAAACGTCGATCGGGTGATCGGAGCGGCACACCAGCACGTCAGGCTGCAGGCCAATGGAACGCAGTTCCTTGACGGAGTGCTGGGTCGGCTTGGTCTTGGTCTCGCCAGCAGTCGCGATGTACGGCACCAGCGTCAGGTGCATCAGCATCGCGCGCTTGGCGCCGACTTCGAAACGCAACTGGCGGATCGCCTCAAGGAACGGTTGCGATTCGATGTCACCCACGGTGCCACCGATCTCGACCATGGCCACGTCGGCATCGCCGGCGCCCTTGATGATGCGACGCTTGATTTCGTCGGTGATGTGCGGGATCACCTGAATGGTCGCGCCCAGATAATCACCACGGCGCTCTTTGCGCAGGACGTGTTCGTACACACGGCCGGTGGTGAAGTTGTTGTTCTGGGTCATGGTGGTGCGAATGAAACGCTCGTAATGACCCAGGTCCAGGTCGGTCTCCGCGCCGTCGTGGGTGACGAACACTTCACCGTGCTGGAACGGGCTCATGGTGCCCGGGTCGACGTTGATGTAGGGGTCCAGCTTGAGCATGGTGACCTTAAGTCCCCTCGCCTCCAGGATGGCCGCCAATGAAGCCGAGGCAATGCCTTTCCCCAATGAAGAAACAACACCGCCCGTGACGAAGATGTAGCGCGTCATGAAAAACCCTAGAAGTCTGCGTTAAAGCGGTCAGAGCCGCCGGGGAAAGCGAAGGAAGGCCGAAGCCCCCGATGACCTGCGTGTTTCACAGTGCATTCCTGAAATTGCTGCGTTGAAAGCGACTGGCCGAATCCGGACCTGTCCATTGCTCGCCACATTTTGAGAATCGCCCAGTAAAGACTGGCTGGTAATCGGCAACTCACGTCGTTCCGAAAGGGTCGACATAAGCTGTATCAAGAAGGGAGCGTAGTCTACCGGAAACGGGCTCTCATCTCAAACTGTGGTCATTCGTCGGTGGTTGCCAGTGCAATCGCCAGTCGCCACGGGGGTCAGCGTCGAGTCCGGGCAGGTTGGCCACCGCCAGCAACTGTTCACCGCGATACAACAGCGGCAATCGGCCGCGCAAAAACACCGGCACGCCTTTTTCATTGAGCAGGCGCTTGAGGTCCCGGCGCCCGCGGTCCGGTACATCCAGCACTTCACCGCCCTGTCGATAGTGCACGTGCAGCCCGCCGCGAGGGATGTCGCCCAGAATGTGCAACATTCCGTTGCCCGGCAAATGAAGCGGCTGCGAGGCCGTGGACCAGTGCTGCGAACCCGCCACGTCCTTGAGCCAGATGCCCGACAGCCACCAGATTCGCCCTTCTGCGCGATGCAATTGTCCGTCGGCCAGACGCCAGATCGGACGACCATCCGGCCCGGCATCACGCAGGGAATCCCACCCCGCCCAGTGATCACTGTCTGGAAGACGTGTCAGCGGACTCAGCCAGCAACGTAGGGCGTTTCTCTGACGTGCAGATGACAGTCCCTCAAGCGGCGCCAGCTCCAGGGACGGCACCGCCAGCCATGGCCACGGGCACGGTGTGTCGGCGAGCGCCAGATCCTGCGTCGCCAGTTCATCGAGCAAGCCTTGGGCCTCGGCCAGGTGCGCGGCGCTGCGGACCATGCTCGCGGTTGCCTGGGGCCAGCGTGCGGTCAGCATCGGCAACACATGGTTACGCAGGTAATTGCGGGAGAAACGGCTGTCTTTGTTGCTCGGGTCTTCGATCCAGCTCAGGCCCTCGTCCTGTGCATAACGCTCAAGCAATGCGCGGGGCTCGTCCAGCAGCGGCCGGAAGACCTGGCCTTTGCCAAGCACTCGATGGGAAGGCATGGCCGCCAACCCTTTCACACCCGCTCCCCGCAGCAGGCGAAACATCAGGGTTTCCGCCTGATCGTCCCGGTGCTGGGCCGTGAGCAACACCTCGCCCGCCAGCAACGTCTGCTCGAACGCGGTGTATCGGGCATCGCGGGCCGCCTGTTCGAGGCTGGCGCCGGATCGTACTTGCACGTCGATGACCTGCAACGGCACGCCCAGAATCTGACACATCTGACGGCAATGTCCCGGCCACGACGCAGCAACAGCCTGCAAACCGTGATGAATGTGGATAGCGGTCAAAGGGGGGAGACGCTGATGGCGAGCAAGCTCGGCCAGCAGGTGCAGCAGGACGGTGGAATCGAGTCCACCCGAGAAGGCGATGCGCCAACCGGCTGCACCGCGCCAGGGTGCAAGGCGCGATAGCAGACGTTGGGAGAGGTCTTTTTTGAATGTGTCCGGCTTGCTCATGCTGGTGGACCCCGCGTTAGCTCACCGGACCTCAAATATGACTCCGATCAGATGCCGTAGCTCATCAGGCGGTCGTAGCGACGCGCCAACAGTTCATCCGCGTTGAATTTCTTGAGCATGGCCAACTGGCTGCTCAATGCTTCGCGGATGGAAGCCGAAGCCGCCGCCGGATCACGGTGCGCGCCACCCAGTGGCTCGTTGATGACCTTGTCGACGATGCCCAGGCCTTTGAGGCGCTCGGCAGTGATGCCCATCGCTTCGGCAGCGTCTGGCGCTTTTTCTGCGGTTTTCCACAGAATCGACGCGCAGCCTTCCGGCGAAATCACCGCGTAAGTGGAGTATTGCAGCATGTTCAGTTGATCGCACACGCCAATGGCCAGTGCACCGCCCGAACCGCCCTCACCGATCACAGTCGCGATGATCGGCGTCTTCAGACGCGCCATGACACGCAGGTTCCAGGCAATCGCTTCGCTCTGGTTGCGCTCTTCAGCGTCGATGCCAGGGTATGCGCCAGGTGTGTCGATGAAGGTCAGGATCGGCATTTTGAAGCGCTCGGCCATTTCCATCAGGCGGCACGCCTTGCGGTAGCCTTCAGGACGCGGCATGCCAAAGTTGCGGCGTACTTTTTCGCGCACTTCGCGGCCTTTTTGATGACCGATCACCATGACAGGCTGTTCGTCCAGACGGGCGATACCGCCCACGATGGCCGCGTCGTCGGAGAAGTGGCGGTCGCCGTGCAGCTCGTCGAACTCGGTGAAAATGTGTTCGATGTAGTCCAGGGTGTACGGACGACGCGGATGACGCGCCATGCGCGCGATCTGCCAACTGGTCAGGTTGCCGAAAATGCTTTCGGTGAGCGTGCTGCTCTTCTCTTGCAGTCGAGAGATTTCATCGCCGATGTTCAGCGAGTTGTCATTGCCTACCAGTCGCAGCTCTTCAATTTTGGCTTGCAGGTCAGCAATCGGCTGTTCGAAATCCAGAAAATTCGGGTTCATAGGCATCCGTCTTGGGTCGACGGCCAAGAGGCCGGCCGGTTGATCCGTAAACGCCATACCTTAAAGGATGTGGCGTGTGAGGGTCGAGGTTAAAAGTGTCGAGCTTAAAAAAAGTCGGGTATCAGCGTTCATCGATACTGCAGGAAGACGTTCTCTCGTCCGAACTGGTCACGCAGCGCCTGAATCAGGCTGTCTGCGGGATCGATTCGCCATGCTTCGCCGAACTGCAATAGCGCCCGGGCCTCCTGCCCGGTGTAGTCGAGCGTAATCGGACATGCTCCCCGGTGCTTCTTGCACAGGTCGCCCAGCCAGCGTAGACGATCACCTTTCAGCGCCTCGCTGCGCACGGTCAGGCGCAAACTCTCAGCCAGACCGGTCCGCGCTTCTTCGAGACTCATTACCCGCTTGGCTCGCAAACGCAGGCCGCCTGAGAAGTCATCGGAACTGACCTCGCCTTCGACCACCACCATCGCGTCGGTCTGCAACAGCGACTGAGCGGCCTGGAACGAGTCCGCGAACAACGACGCTTCGATGCGGCCAGAGCGGTCATCCAGGGTGATAAACCCCATCTTGTCGCCCTTTTTGTTCTTCATCACACGCAAGGCGATGATCAGACCGGCGACGGTCTGGGTGTCACGGGCGGGTTTCAGGTCAACGATTCGCTGGCGGGCGAAGCGACGAATCTCGCCTTCGTACTCGTCGATCGGGTGCCCCGTCAGGTACAGGCCCAGGGTTTCCTTCTCACCGCGCAAACGCTCTTTGAGAGTGACCTCTTTGGCCCCACGATGGTTCGCATAAACATCGGCATCGGGCTCGACGAACAGCCCGCCAAACAGATCGGCATGGCCACTGTCGTGACTGCGCGCGGTCTGTTCGGCCGACTGAATCGCACCTTCCAGCGCGGCGAGCAACACACCGCGATTGCGGTCAATGTTGGCTTGATACTGTTTTGGGTCGTCGTAGAAAAACGGCCCCAGACGGTCCAGCGCACCGCTGCTGATCAGGCCACCCAACGTGCGTTTGTTGACCCGTTTGAGGTCGATGCGCGCGCAGAAATCGAACAGGTCCTTGAACGGCCCGGCCTGACGCGCTTCGGTAATCGCCTCGACCGGCCCCTCGCCCACGCCTTTGATCGCGCCCAGCCCGTACACGATGCGGCCTTCGTCGTTCACGGTGAATTTGAATTCGGAGTTGTTCACGTCCGGCGCATCGAGGCGCAGCTTCATGGTCCGCACTTCCTCGATCAAGGTCACGACCTTGTCGGTGTTGTGCATGTCCGCCGAGAGCACGGCCGCCATGAACGGCGCGGGGTAATGCTTCTTCAGCCACGCCGTCTGGTACGAGACGAGCCCGTACGCAGCAGAGTGGGATTTGTTAAACCCGTAACCGGCGAATTTTTCCACCAGGTCGAAAATGTTACCGGCCAGATCCGGCTCGATATTGTTGGTCTTGCAGCCTTCGATGAAGCCGCCGCGCTGCTTGGCCATCTCCTCGGGCTTTTTCTTACCCATGGCCCGACGCAGCATGTCGGCCTCGCCGAGGGTGTAACCCGCCATGACCTGAGCAATCTGCATCACCTGTTCCTGATACAGGATGATGCCGTACGTTGGCAGCAGCACGGGCTTGAGCCCTTCGTACTGGTAATCGACGTGCGGGTAGGAGAGCTCGGCGCGACCGTGCTTGCGGTTGATAAAGTCGTCTACCATGCCCGACTGCAGCGGGCCCGGGCGGAACAGTGCCACCAGTGCGATAAGGTCTTCCAGGCAGTCGGGCTTGAGCTTCTTGATCAGCTCTTTCATGCCTCGGGATTCAAGCTGGAAGACCGCCGTGGTTTCGGCTTTTTGCAGCAGATCGTAGGTCGGGGCGTCATCCAGCGGGATGAAGGCGATGTCGAGCGGGTCCTCGCCGACTTTGGCGCGGTCGCGGTTGATCGTCTTCATCGCCCAGTCGATGATCGTCAGCGTTCGCAGACCCAGGAAGTCGAACTTCACCAGACCCGCGGCCTCGACATCGTCCTTGTCGTACTGGGTGACCAGGCCGCCGCCTTCCTCATCACAATAGATCGCCGCGAAGTCGGTCAGTTTGGTCGGCGCGATGACCACACCACCGGCGTGCTTGCCGACGTTACGCACAACGCCTTCGAGCTTGCGCGCCATCTCCCAGATTTCTGCCCCTTCCTCGTCGGTCTTGAGGAAGTCGCGCAGGATTTCTTCCTGCTCATAGGCCTTTTCCAGGGTCATGCCGACTTCGAACGGGATCATCTTCGACAGGCGATCCGCCAGACCGAAGGATTTCCCCTGAGCCCGTGCCACGTCCCGCACCACCGCTTTCGCCGCCATGGAACCGAACGTGATGATCTGGCTGACCGCGTTGCGGCCGTATTTCTCGGCCACGTATTCGATCACCCGGTCGCGCCCGTCCATGCAGAAGTCGACGTCGAAGTCCGGCATCGAAACCCGTTCAGGGTTTAGAAAACGTTCGAAGAGCAGGTCATATTCCAGCGGATCGAGGTCGGTGATCTTCTGTACGTAAGCCACCAGCGAGCCGGCACCCGACCCACGACCCGGACCGACCGGCACGCCGTTGTTCTTGGCCCACTGGATAAAGTCCATAACGATCAGGAAGTAACCGGGGAACCCCATCTGGATGATGATATCCAGCTCGAAATTCAACCGGTCGACGTACTCCTGCCGCTTGGCTTCGTAGTTGGGCGTGGTTTCCCTCGGCCACAGCACGGCCAAGCGCTCTTCAAGGCCCTCGAAAGACACCTTGCGGAAGTATTCATCGATGGTCAGGCCATCGGGAATCGGGAAGTTGGGCAGGAAGTGCTTGCCCAGGCGCACGTCAATGTTGCAACGCTGGGCGATTTCCACGGTGTTCTGCAGCGCGTCGGGCAGGTCGCTGAAAAGCTCGGCCATTTCTGCAGCGCTTTTGAGGTACTGCTGATCGCTGTAGTTGTGCGAGCGGCGCGGGTCGTCCAGCGCCCGGCCCTCGCCGATACACACGCGGGTTTCGTGGGCTTCGAAATCTTCCTGCTTGATGAAGCGAACATCGTTGGTCGCCACCAGCGGCACACCGTGGCGATCGGCAAGGGCGACGGCAGCGTGCAGGTGCTCTTCGTCATTGACGCGGCTGGTCCGTTGAATCTCGATGTAGAAACGATCCTGAAAGACCGACACCCACTCCTTGAGCAACTCGTCGGCCTCGGCCGGGTTGCCACCGAGCAGCGCCATGCCAATCTCACCTTCCTTGGCCGCCGACAGCGCGATCAGCCCTTCATGGGCCTCAGCGACCCACTCGCGCTCGATGATCACCACGCCGTTGCGCTGACCATGCATGAAACCTCGGGAGATCAGCTCGGTGAGATTCAGATAGCCCTTGGGGTTCATCACCAACAGGCTCAAGCGGCTGAGGGGGGCATCCTTGTCACGACCTGCCAACCAGATGTCGGCGCCACAGATAGGCTTGATGCCAGCGCCCATGGCGGCCTTGTAGAACTTGACCAGCGAGCACAGGTTGTTCTGATCGGTCACTGCCACCGCAGGCATGTTCAGGCCGGTCAACGCCTTGACCAGCGGCTTGACCCGCACCAGCCCGTCGACCAGAGAATATTCGGTGTGCATGCGCAGATGAACGAAAGAAGCCGACATGGTTGATCCTATAGCGCGCAGAAAACAAAGGCCGGATTGTACCGGCCTCTCATGAAAACATCAGCCCGCGATCAGGTGAGCGGCAGCGAGGTGAAGCCGGTGGAGATCATCATCTCCCGCGCTTCATACGCCGCACGTACCGGGGCGAAGGAGCGGCGGTGGATCGGCGTCGGCCCTAACCGGGCCAGCGCTTCCAGGTGAACCGGCGTCGGGTAGCCCTTGTGGCCACCGATCCCGTACCCCGGATAGATCAGTTCCAAGGCAGCCATCTCCCGGTCGCGGCTGACCTTGGCCAGGATCGACGCCGCAGCGATGGCGGGGACCTGGGCATCACCCTGAATCACCGGCGCACTGGGCACCGAGAGTTGCGGGCAACGGTTACCGTCTATCAGCGCCAGTTTCGGGATGATCAGCAGGCCCTCGACCGCACGCTTCATGGCCAGCATGGTGGCGTGCAGAATGTTCAGCTCGTCGATTTCTTCGACTTCGGCCCGTGCGATATGCCAGCACAGCGCCTTTTCGCAGATCTCGTCGAACAGCTTTTCGCGCTTGGCTTCGGTGAGCTTTTTCGAGTCGTTAAGACCCAGGATGGGGCGATTGGGGTCAAGAATCACCGCAGCCGTTACCACAGCGCCGCACAGCGGGCCACGGCCCACCTCATCGACACCGGCGACCAGATCCTCGACCAGGTTGAAATCCAGACCCATTTGCATTGTTCGAGCGCTCATCGTGAAGGCGACGGGCCAATCAGGTTCAGGACCGCTTCGGCGGCTTGATTGGACGCGTCGCGACGCAAGGTGCGGTGAATGGCGTCGAAGCCGGCGGTCTGCTCCGCACCGTTGTCGAGCAACGGCAGCAGGGTGCTGGCCAGGGCATCGGCGGTCGCCGCGTCCTGCAGAAGCTCTGGAACCAGCAAACGCTGGGCCAACAGATTCGGCAGCGACACGTATGGACTCTTCACCATCCGCTTGAGTATCCAGTAGGTCAGCGGCGCCAGACGATAGGCAACCACCATCGGTCGTTTGTACAGCAGCGCTTCCAGCGTGGCGGTGCCCGATGCGATCAACACGGCATCGCAGGCAGCCAACGCAACATGGGAGCGGCCGTCGAGCAAGGTCAGCGGCAGATCGCGGCCTTGCAACAACTGTTCGATTTGCGCGCGGCGTTGAGGGCTGGCGCAGGGCAGCACGAAACGAACGGTCGGGCGCTGGGCGAGCAGCCGTTCGGCGGTGTCGAAAAACAGCGCGCCCAGTCGGCCCACCTCCCCGCCACGGCTGCCCGGCATCAACGCCACGACAGGCCCGTCACCCAGCCCCAGCTCAGCCCGAGCCGCCTGGCGATCCGCTTCAAGGGGGATGGTATCGGCGAGTGGATGGCCGACGAAACGCACCGGCACGCCCTTTTCTTCGTAAAAACGCGCTTCGAACGGCAACAACGTCAACATCAGGTCGCAGCCTTCGCGGATCTTCAGGACACGCTTCTGCCGCCACGCCCACACGGACGGGCTGACGTAGTGCACGGTCTTGATCCCGGCCTGACGCAGTTTGAGTTCGATATTGAGGGTGAAGTCCGGAGCGTCGATCCCGATGAATACATCGGGTTTCTCATCGATCAAGGTCTGGATCAACAGCCTGCGACGGGCCAGCAACTCCTTGAGACGTCCAAGGACTTCCACCAGCCCCATGACCGACAGGCGCTCCATGGGGAAGTAGGACGCCATGCCCTCGGCTTCCATGAGCGGGCCGCCGACGCCGATGAACTGTGCATCAGGATGACGCGCCTTGATGGCACGCATCAGACCCGAACCCAGGATGTCGCCCGAGGCTTCACCGGCGACCAGCGCGATCCGCAAGGCCCCCATGATTAACGAGTGATGCCGCGGGTCGAGTTCTGAATGGACTCAAGAAACAGCGCGACTTCCGGGAACTGCGCCGCCGGTTCAGCCAGCTCGACCACCGCCTGTTCGACCGTCAGCCCTTGGCGATAGACCGTCTTGTAGGCGCGACGCAGGGCATGGATCGAGTCTTCCGAGAAACCACGACGACGCATGCCTTCGAAGTTCATGCTGCGGGCTTCTGCCGGGTTGCCGAACACGGTAACGAACGCCGGGACGTCCTTGCCAATCGCCGTGCCCATGCCTGAAAAGCTGTGGGCGCCGATGTGGCAATACTGATGAACCAAGGTGAACCCGGAGAGGATCGCCCAGTCAGCCACATGCACATGGCCGGCCAGCGCCGTGTTGTTGACCAGGATGCAATGGTTGCCGATGACGCTGTCATGACCGATATGCGCATAGGCCATGATCAGGTTGTTATCGCCAATCGTGGTTTCGGCGCGGTCCTGAATGGTGCCACGGTGAATCGTGACGCCTTCGCGGATCACGTTGTGGTCACCGATGACCAGACGCGTGGCTTCGCCCTTGTACTTGAGGTCAGGCGTGTCCTCACCTACCGAAGAAAACTGGTAGATGTGGTTGTGCTTACCGATGACGGTCGGACCACGCAGAATCACGTGCGGACCTATCACCGTGCCCTCGCCAATTTCCACACCGGGTCCGACGATCGACCACGGGCCGACCTCCACATTGTCGGCCAGCACGGCCGTCGGATCGATGATTGCGCGAGGGTCAATCAAACTCATAGTTTACGTTCCGCACAGATGATTTCTGCGGAGCATACCGGCTTGCCGTCTACCGACGCCTGGCATTCGAACTTCCAGATCTGGCGCTTGCAGCTCAGAAATTTGGCTTCAAGAATCAGTTGGTCGCCCGGCAGCACCGGCTGGCGGAAGCGCAGCTTGTCGGAGCCCACGAAGTAATACAGGGTGCCGTCAGCAGGCTTCACGTCAAGCATCTTGAAACCCAGGATGCCTGCGGCCTGAGCCATTGCTTCGATGATCAGCACGCCCGGCATGATTGGATGCGCAGGAAAGTGCCCATTGAAGAAGGGCTCGTTGATGCTGACATTCTTATAGGCACGAATGAGCTTATTCTCAACATCCAGCTTCACCACACGATCCACCAGCAGGAACGGGTAACGGTGGGGCAGATATTCGCGAATTTCGTTGATGTCCATCATTTCGAGAGGAAGCCTGTAGTAAAGATTGGGAGTGCGCGACGAATGCGCGGCACTCCTCTAGCAAATCAAGGAGGCAGTTTATCGGCTTTGCACACTTGATAAGAAAAAAGTATCAGCCATCAGATGACGCATTACCGCCTGAGGTCACTGCCTCGACAATCTTTTCTAGCTGCTGCAGTCGGCGGGACATGTCGTCGAGCTGGCGAATACGTGCCGCACTCTTGCGCCATTCGGCAGCGGGCTGCATCGCGGTCCCCGAAGAATAGGAACCCGGCTCGGTGATCGAACGGGTGACCATGGTCATGCCCGTGATGAAAACGCCGTCGCAGATTTCAATGTGCCCGACCAGTCCGACACCGCCGGCGAGCATACAGTGTTTGCCGATCTTCGCACTGCCGGAGATGCCAACGCAGGCCGCCATTGCCGTGTGATCGCCCACTTGAACGTTGTGCGCGATCTGAATCTGGTTATCCAGCTTCACACCGTTGCCGATGCGCGTGTCGTCCATGGCGCCGCGGTCAATGGCGGTGTTCACGCCAATCTCCACGTCGTCGCCGATGGTCACGCCACCAATCTGGGCGATCTTCTGCCACACGCCTTTCTCGTTGGCGAAGCCAAAGCCCTCTCCACCCAGTACGGCACCCGACTGGATCACCACGCGCTGGCCGATCCGCACATCGTGATACAGCGTCACGCGCGGTGCCAGCCAGCCGCCTTCGCCGATGACACTGCGGGCACCGATGTAGCAATGAGCACCGAGGGTCACACCGGCAGCGATGCGTGCACCGCTTTCGATGACGACATACGGGCCCACGCTGGCATTCGGATCGACTACCGCGTCAGCAGCGACGATAGCGGTCGGATGAATACCGGCAGCGGCCTTCGGCTTGGGATCGAACAGATGGGAGATTCGTGCGTACGCCAGGTAAGGGTCGGCGATCAGCAGTGCATCTCCCGCGTAACCTTCGGCATCAGCGGGCTTGAGTAGCACGGCTGCGGCGTGGGAGGTTGCGAGGAATTTTCGATACTGAGGATTGGCCAGAAAGCTGACCTGACCGGGCCCGGCCTCCTGCAAGGTGGCCAGTCCGGTGATTTGCTTGTCCGCCGGGCCACGTAGCGTGGCACCGAGGAACTCGGCCAGATGGCCGAGCGTGATAGTCACGGTCATGAATTTACTTCAGCTGGTTCATGCGCTCGATGACCTGGCGAGTGACGTCGTACTGTGGCTTGACGTCAATCACGGCACCGCGCTCGAACACCAGGTCGTAACCGCCTTTCTTGATCACTTCTTCAACAGCCGAGTCCAGCTTTGGCTTCAGTTGCTTGAGCATGTCACGGTCAGCGACGGCTTTGGCTTCGTTCAGCTCCTTGGACTGGAACTGGAAGTCACGGGCTTTCTGCTTGAAGTCCAGTTCCAGCTTCTCGCGCTCAGGCTGGGCCATCTTGTCGCCACCGGCGACCAGACGGTCCTGGATGCCTTTAGCGCTGCTTTCCAGGGCTTTCAGCTTGGTCAGTTGCGGGCCGAATTTCTTTTCAGCGTCGACTGCATACTTCTTGGCAGCATCCGACTCAAGCAGCGCCATCTGATAGTTCAGAACAGCGATCTTCATGTCTGCGAATGCCGGACCGGCGACCAGTACGGTTGCCAGCAGTGCCAATTGGGTCAACTTACGCACGTTGTAACTCCTACAGAATCCGTTGTCGTGATCAGTGATCAGACCCTTAGAAGGTCTGACCGAGAGAGAATTGGAACACCTGGGTTTCGGTGTTGTTGTCTGGCTTCTTGACCGGCATGGCCAACGCGAAACTCAACGGGCCCAAGGCGGTAACCCAGGTCACGCCAACACCGACCGAACTGGCCAGACCGGAAAGATCAGGGCCGTTACATTCGACTTTTTCGCCCGTAGTCGTGACCTTGGAGCTGCCGCAATTGGTATCAAATACGTTACCCACGTCCCAGAACAGGGAAGTCCGCAAAGAACGCTGATCCTTGATGAAAGGCAACGGGAACAGAATTTCTGCACCGCCGGTGATCAGAACGTTACCACCGAACGGCAGCGGATCCTGATCCGGGTCTGCCAAGGTTCCAGGCTTGCCGCCAGGTACACCTGCGCCCCGACTCGGCGTACTACGAGGACCCAACGTGCTGTCCTTGAACCCACGAACCGAGTTGAAACCACCCGCGTAGTAGTTCTCGTAGAACGGTAGACCGGAAGTCGAACCGTAGCCGTCACCGTAACCCAACTCCGAGTGCAGACGCAGCGTGGTGTTGGTGGTGATCGGGTGGAACAACTGACCACGGTAATCAAGCTTGTAGAACGACAGGTCGCTGCCCGGGATCGTGGTTTCCAGCGTCAGGCTCTGGGAATGACCACGGGTCGGCAGTGTGCCTTTGTTCAGGGTCGATTCGGACCAGCCCACGGAAGCCTTGAAGTTGGTGAAATTGTCGCCTTCTTTCTCCAGGAAGTCGAAAATCTCGTCAACGGTATAGGTACCGGTGTTGATCTCATCACGCTGGACCGTTAGGCCGAAGTTCAGACGCGAGGTTTCGCTAATCGGGTAGCCCATGTTGATACCGGCACCCAGGCTGTCTACCGAGTAGCTCGCCACGTCGACATCGAGGTCGTCGTAGTTGGTCTTGCGGTAGAACGCGCTGTAACCCAGGCTCACACCGTCCGGCGTGAAATACGGGTCGACGTAGCTGAAGTTGTAGCGGGTCTGGTATTCACTTTTGGTCAGGCCAATGCTGACCTTGTTACCGGTACCCAGGAAGTTGTTCTGGCTGATCGAACCACCCAGAATCAGACCCGCGCTCTGCGCGAAGCCCACACTGGCGGTGATCGAACCCGACGCCTGCTCTTCCACGGCGTAGTTCACGTCAACCTGATCGTCAGTGCCCGGCACTGCAGGGGTCTCGACGTTAACTTCCTTGAAGAAGCCCAGCCGGTCCAGACGGGTCTTGGACTGGTCGATCAGGTAAGTGGAAGCCCAACCGCCTTCCATCTGACGCATTTCGCGGCGCAGTACATCGTCCGCTGTCTTCGTGTTGCCACGGAAGTTGATGCGGTTCACGTAAGCGCGCTTGCCTGGATCGACAGCGAAGGTGATGTCTACGGTGTGGTCTTCATCATTCGGGGTCGGCACGCCGTTGACGTTGGCGAAGGTATAGCCCTCGTTACCCAGACGACGGGTGATCAGCTCGGACGTGGTGGTCATCACCTTGCGGGAGAACACCTGACCTGGCTTGACCAGCAGCAGCGACTTCACCTGATCTTCAGGCACTTTGAGGTCACCGTTCAGCTTGACCGATTTGACGCTGTACTTCTCGCCTTCATGAATGTTGACGGTGATGTACACGCTTTTCTTGTCAGGGGTGATCGACACCTGAGTCGAGGCGATATCCATGTTGATATAGCCGCGGTCGAGGTAGTAGGAACGCAGACGCTCCAGGTCACCGGACAGCTTTTCACGGGCGTACTTGTCGTCGTTCTTGAAGAAGGACAGCCAGTTGGTGGTCTTCAGCTCGAACAGGTCGGTCAGGTCTTCTTCTTTGAAAACGGAGTTGCCGACGACGTTGATGTGCTGGATCGCGGCAACGGCGCCTTCATTGATGTTGATCTTCAGGCCGACGCGGTTGCGCGGCTGGGAAACGACTTCAGTGGCGACTTCTGCCGAGTAACGGCCTTGAGCCACGTACTGACGCTGCAGTTCGTTACGGACACCTTCGAGTGTCGCACGCTGGAAGATTTCGCCTTCGGCCAGACCCGACTGTTTGAGGCCCTTCATCAAGTCTTCGGTGGTGATCGCCTTGTTGCCTTCGATCTCGATGCTCGCAACCGACGGGCGCTCAACCACGGAGATGACCAGAACGTTACCGTCACGGCCCAACTGGATATCCTGGAAGAACCCGGTTTTGAACAACGCACGCGTGGCGTCGACCAGACGTGCGTCATCGGCCTGTTCACCCACGTTCAACGGCAACGCGCCAAAGACACTGCCGGCGGACACCCGCTGCAGGCCGTTGACACGGATATCGGAGATAGTGAAGGACTCGGCGTGAACTTCGGCGATCATCAGTACGGCAAGAACCGCAGTTAGCAGCAGACGTTTCATGAAGTCCTTTCTTATTCCAACTGGCAATAAACAAACTGCCGCAAAATGCGGCAGATTCACAATTCGGCGTAGCTTTACAGTCGTCCCAGATCGTTGACCAGTGCGAGCAACATGACTCCAACCACCAGACTTATCCCGATCTGAACCCCCCAACCCTGCACCTTTTCCGACAGTGGGCGACCACGCGCCCACTCGATCAGATAAAACAGCAAGTGCCCCCCGTCCAACACTGGAATGGGTAGCAAATTGAGAACCCCCAGGCTTATGCTCAGATAAGCAAGGAAATTCAAGAAGTCACCTACACCTGACTGGGCCGAAGCGCCCGCCACTTTAGCAATGGTTATCGGTCCGCTCAAGTTTTTTACCGAGAGCTCGCCGAACAACATTTTCCTCAGCGAATCGAGCGTCAATACGCTCATGGTCCACGTGCGCCGCGCCCCCTCTGCGACGGCGGCCACAGGCCCGTAGCTCACCTCGCGCAGCATTTCCGGTGGCCAATCAATGCCTTTTACCCCGGCGCCGAGATAACCCGTCGCTGTCTTGCTCTCGCCACGGGCGACCAATGTGACCGGGACGTCGATTCTCGCATTGTCTCGCTCGACACTCAGCAAAATCCGGGTATCAGGACGGACACGAACCCAGTCCACAACTTGCTGCCACTCGTTGACGGGCTGGCCGTCCAGCGCCAACAGGCGGTCACCGGTTTTCAGACCAGCGGCCTGGGCCGGACCGGCAGGATCGAGCTCAGCCAGCACTGGCGGCAATGCCGGGCGCCATGGACGAATACCCAGCGAACGGATCGGGTCTGGCTCGTCCGCACCCTTGAGCCAGTTATCCAGCGCCAGCGTACGGGGAGTATCGACGTCAGAACCCTGGTCACGGACCTTCAGGGCAATGGTCCCGCTTTCGCCAAGACGACGGACCAGCTGAAGATTCACAGCTGACCAGCCGGTCGTGGCTTCGCCATCAACGGATACAATTTCCTGCCCGGAGACCAATCCGGCCTTCTCAGCGATGCTACCCGCTTCGACGCCGCCGATGACCGGACGCACTTGCTGGCTGCCCAGCGCCGCCAGCACCCAGAAAAAGACGATGGCCAGTAAAAAGTTGGCGACCGGACCCGCGATGACAATAGCGATCCGCTGATAAACGGTCTTGCGGTTGAACGATTGGTCGACCAGCTCCGGAGGCACTTCGCCCTCCCGCTCGTCGAGCATCTTCACGTAGCCGCCCAACGGAATGGCGGCAACAACGTATTCGGTGCCCTTGCGGTCATGCCAACGCAAGAGCGGCATGCCGAAGCCGACGGAAAACCGCAGCACCTTGACACCACAACGCCGCGCCACCCAGAAGTGGCCAAATTCGTGAAAAGTCACCAGCACGCCCAGGGCAACCAGGGTGCCGACAATCATATAAAGCGCACTCATCGCTGTTCTCCGGATACCGGTTTGGCGTTGCAGGCGGGCATCCGGGGACAGCCCACCCACGTCGATGAACCCGTGTCACTTGGCCAATATGGCTTATCGGTCATTACGTTTCAGCCACTGCCCGGCCAGCGCTCGCGCCCTGGCATCGACGTCAAACACAGTTTCAAGCTCGCTCACCGCAATCACCGGTTCGAGGTTCAAGACCTCGTCGATCATACTCGCGATTTCCGGAAAGCGAATGCGCCGGTCAAGAAACGCCGCAACGGCCACTTCGTTCACCGCGTTCAGGACCGCAGGGGCGCTGTCGCCGACTTCCGCAGCTTGCCGTGCGAGACGCAAGCAAGGGAAGCGCACTTCATCCGGCGCCTGGAAGTCCAGTCGCCCTATGCTGAAGAGATCAAGCGGTGCAACGCCCGAATCGATACGCTCCGGCCACGCCAGTGCATGCGCAATCGGCGTACGCATGTCTGGGTTGCCGAGTTGAGCCAGTACCGAGCCGTCCACGTAATCCACCATCGAATGGATCACGCTTTGAGGGTGAATCACCACTTCGATACGAGCCGGTGCAGTGTCGAACAACCAGCAGGCCTCGATCAGTTCGAGCCCTTTGTTCATCATGCTGGCGGAATCAACGGAAATTTTGCGCCCCATCGACCAGTTCGGGTGCGCGCAGGCCTGCTCGGGTGACACATGCTCCAGCTCCGGCAGCGGCGTTTCGCGAAAAGGCCCACCCGAAGCCGTCAACAAGATCCGACGCACGCCGACCGAATCCAGACCGTTGCCATAATGGCCTGGCAAACACTGAAAAATCGCGTTGTGCTCGCTGTCGAGAGGCAGCAAGACGGTGCCGCTGCGCCGAACCGCCTGCATGAACAAGGCACCCGACATGACCAGCGCTTCTTTGTTGGCCAGCAGCACTTTCTTGCCCGCCTCGACCGCCGCCAGTGTCGGACGCAAGCCAGCGGCACCGACAATGGCGGCCAGCACAGTATCCACCTCGGGGTGAGCCGATACTTCGCACAGCCCCCCCTCCCCTACCAACACGCGTGTGTCGAGACCGGCAGCACGCAGATCGTCCTGCAATTGTCGGGCTGCCGCGACTGTCGGCACCACCGCGAACTGCGGGACATGACGGACGCACAGCGCAAGCAACTCCACCAGACGGCTGAACCCGGTCAGGGCAAAGACCTTGTAGCGCGCAGGGTGTCGTGCGATGACATCGAGGGTGCTAAGCCCCACCGAGCCAGTCGCCCCGAGAACCGTGATGTGTTGGAGCCGGCTCACATCAGACCCCAGTCTTTGGCGGCCCAGAGCAACAGGGCGAACACCGGAATCGCGGCGGTCAGGCTGTCGATCCGGTCCAGCACACCGCCATGACCCGGCAAGAGATTACTGCTGTCCTTGACCCCGGATTTACGCTTGAACATGCTCTCGGTCAGATCGCCCACGACGGACACCAGCACGATAATCGCGGCGCACACCAGCGAAAAAACAATCTCGGACACCTGCCAACCGCGGTTCACACCGACGATCAACGTAATCAGCAAACAGGCTGCCAGGCCGCCATACAAACCTTCCCAGCTTTTGCCCGGACTGACCTTCGGCGCCAGCTTGCGCTTGCCGAATGCCTTGCCCGAGAAATAGGCACCGATGTCGGCGCCCCACACCAGCACCATGACCGAGAGAATCAGCCAGTTGCCCATCGGGGCGAGCTTGATGAGGATCAGACCCTGCCATGCCGGCAGGAGAATCAACAGACCAATGACCAGCTTGTACGCCGCGCTGGACCAGTGCTCGCTGGACTCTGGATACGTCAGCACCAGCCACGTCGCGACCAGCCACCAGATCAGTGCTGCGACCAGCACCCAAGGCGCCAGTCCAGGCAAGAGGTACAAGAGAAACAACAGCACCGCGACCACGGCGGCATAGCCCACGCGAATCGACTGAGTTTCAAAACCCGCGAGACGGGCCCACTCCCAGGCGCCCAGTACGACCACCGCGCCGATGAACAGCGCGAAACTGCCACCTTCCAGAAGGAAAAAGCCGCACAGCGCCAAGGGCGCAAGAATCAGCGCTGTAATGATTCGTTGTTTGAGCATTAAGCACGGGCTCCAGCTTCTACCTGCTCGCTGGTTTTCCCGAAGCGGCGTTGGCGCGAAGCGAAATCGGCCAGCGCATCGCGCATGGCTTCGTGTTTGAAGTCCGGCCAGAACAGGTCGGAGAAGTACAACTCGGCGTACGCCAGCTGCCAAAGCAAGAAATTACTGATGCGGTGTTCGCCACCGGTACGGATGCACAGGTCCGGCAATGGCAAGTCACCGGTGGCCAGGCACGTCTGCAGGAGTTCGGGCGTAATGTCGTCCGGGCGCAAATGCCCGGCCTGCACTTCACGGGCCAGACGCTGAGCCGCCTGGGCGATGTCCCACTGGCCGCCATAGTTGGCGGCGATTTGCAGGACAAAGCGGGTGTTGCCGGCGGTTTTCGCTTCGGCCTCGCGAATCGCAGCCTGAAGCTCAGGATGGAAACGTGCACGGTCACCAATGATGCGCAGACTGATACCGTTCTCGTTCAGGCGCTTGGTCTCACGACGCAACGCCGTGAAGAACAACTCCATCAACGCGCCGACCTCTTCGGCCGGCCGCTGCCAGTTTTCACTGGAGAACGCGAAAAGCGTCAGCACCTCGACCTTGGCCTCGGCACACACTTCGATCACCGCACGGACAGCGTCCACGCCAGCCTTGTGACCCGCCACACCCGGCAACAGACGCTTTTTAGCCCAGCGATTGTTCCCATCCATGATGATCGCGACATGACGCGGCACCGATGACGGCACAGCCAGCTTTGTCTTTTCCATGAAAGCTTCCTGACCCTTATACGGCCATCAGGTCTTTTTCTTTCTCTTCAGTGGCTTTTGTGATCTGAGCCTCGAAGTCCTTGATCAGCTTGTCGATCTCGGCCGTGCCACGACGCTCTTCGTCTTCGCTGATTTCCTTGTCCTTGACCAGCTTTTTCAGATCGCCCAATGCGTCACGGCGAATGTTACGCACAGCAACACGAGCATCTTCGGCTGCACTGCGCGCCTGCTTGGTGAAGCCTTTACGTGTTTCTTCCGTCAGGGCGGGCATGGAAATCAGCAGCAGCTCACCGAGGTTGGTCGGGTTGAGGTTCAAGCCTGCACTCTGAATCGCCTTATCGACCGCCGCGAGCATGTTGCGCTCAAACGCCACGACCTGGAGGGTACGGGAATCCTTGACCGTGACGTTGGCAACACCGCTCAACGGGGTATCGGTGCCGTAGTACGGAACCATCACGTTACCCAGGATGCTTGGGTGTGCCTTGCCGGTACGAATCTGGCCAAACGCGTGGTTCAGGGATTCGATGGATTTTTGCATGCGCTCTTGAGCGTCTTTTTTGATTTCGTTGATCATTGTTCGCCTTCCTCGATCAAAGTTCCTTCCGCGCCGCCATGCACGATATTCAGCAGGGCGCCGGGTTTGTTCATATTAAAGACACGCAACGGCATCTTGTGGTCACGGCACAGGCAGATGGCCGTCAGGTCCATTACGCCCAGCTTGCGATCCAGCACTTCATCGTAAGTCAGATGATCGAACTTCTCGGCATGCGGGTCTTTGAATGGATCGGCAGTGTACACACCATCGACCTTGGTTGCCTTCAACACGACATCGGCGTCAATTTCGATCGCGCGCAGGCACGCTGCCGAATCGGTGGTGAAGAACGGGTTGCCAGTGCCCGCGGCGAAGATCACCACTTCTTTGGCGTTGAGGTGACGCATTGCCTTGCGGCGATCGTAGTGATCGGTCACACCCACCATGGAGATGGCCGACATCACGATGGCGGAAATATTGGCGCGCTCCAGCGCATCACGCATGGCCAAGGCGTTCATCACAGTGGCCAGCATGCCCATGTGATCACCCGTGACCCGATCCATGCCAGCCGCGCTAAGCGCCGCACCACGGAACAGGTTGCCACCACCGATGACCAGACCGACCTGAACACCGATTCCTACCAGCTGACCCACTTCAAGCGCCATGCGATCCAGCACTTTGGGGTCGATACCGAACTCTTCGGAGCCCATCAGGGCCTCGCCGCTAAGCTTGAGTAGAATGCGTTTATAGCGAGCTTGATAACCACTGCCCTGCTGAGCCATTGCGAATCTCTCCTGCGGCGTTTAAAAAAAATCTGCGGCCATTTTCAGCCTGCGGTAACTCTAGGCTACTTCGTCAGGAATTCGCAGCCTCATGAGCCACGCACCCTGGAAAAATAAATTCCTGCTGCCGTTTTGACAAAGAGGCTGCGCGCGTGAGCGGGCAGCCTCTTTGGTCGACAGTTGGAGAACCGTCTTATTGCTTGCTGGCAGCTACTTGAGCAGCGACTTCTTCAGCGAAGTTGTCGACTGGCTTCTCGATGCCTTCGCCCACTTTGAAGTAGGTGAACGAGACGATTTCAGCGCCGGCTTTCTTGGCCAGTTCACCGACCTTGACTTCAGGGTTCTTGACGAACGCTTGCTCAACCAGGCTGGCTTCAGCCAGGAACTTGGTGATGCGGCCCTGAACCATTTTGTCAGCGATCTCGGCAGGCTTGCCTTTGATCTTGTCTTCGTTCAGTTGCAGGAAGACACTCTTCTCGCGCTCGATCGCTTCGGCCGAAACGTCGGAAGGCAACAGGAACTCAGGGTTGCTGGCAGCAACGTGCATCGCGATGTCTTTGGCCAGCTCGGCGTCGCCGCCTTTCAGCGCTACAACCACACCGATTTTGTTGCCGTGCAGGTACGAACCCAGTACGTCACCTTCAACACGCGCCAGACGACGGATGTTGACGTTTTCGCCGACTTTGGCAACCAGAGCGGTACGCTCGGTTTCCTGAGCTTCGATCAGTTGCTCAACGGTCAGCTCTGGCTGGTCGAAAGCCTTGTTGACACTGACGGCGACGAAGTTTTTGAAGTCGTCTTGCAGCGCCAGGAAGTCGGTCTGCGAGTTCACTTCGATCAGGACAGCGCGCTTGCCGTTGTCCTTGATTGCGATAGCGCCTTCAGCAGCGACGTTACCTGCTTTCTTGGCTGCCTTGATTGCGCCCGAAGCACGCATATCGTCGATGGCTTTCTCGATGTCGCCGCCAGCCTTGGTCAAGGCTTTTTTGCAGTCCATCATGCCTTCGCCAGTGCGCTCGCGCAGTTCTTTGACCAACGCTGCAGTAATCTCTGCCATTTCAAAATCCTCTTGGATAGGTCTTCAACCATTCCACCCGCCATGCGGGCGTCAAATTCTTGAAAAGCCATGGTGACAGCTGCGCATGACAACTAAGTCGGTGGCAACGCCAGATGGTTTTCGAGGTGGCAAAAAGGGGGCCGAGCCCCCTTTTTGCGTACCGAGTAGACGCTAAGCGTCAGTTACTCGGCAGCAGTTGCCGCTTCTTCAGCGTAAACTTCGGTGCCGCCAGAAACGTTGTTACGACCACGGATGACAGCGTCAGCCATCGAACCCATGTACAGCTGAATGGCGCGAATGGCGTCATCGTTACCTGGGATGATGTAGTCAACGCCTTCCGGGCTGCTGTTGGTATCGACAACGCCGATGACCGGGATACCCAGCTTGTTGGCTTCGGTGATCGCGATGCGCTCGTGGTCAACGTCGATGACGAACAGTGCGTCAGGCAGACCGCCCATGTCCTTGATACCACCCAGGCTGCGGTCCAGCTTTTCCAGATCGCGAGTGCGCATCAGCGCCTCTTTCTTGGTCAGCTTGGCGAAAGTACCGTCTTCAGCCTGAACTTCCAGCTCGCGCAGACGCTTGATGGAGGCACGGATGGTTTTGAAGTTGGTCAGCATGCCGCCCAACCAGCGGTGGTCGACGAACGGCGAACCGCAACGTGCTGCTTCTTCAGCAACGATCTTGCCAGCGGAACGCTTGGTGCCGACGAACAGAATCTTGTTTTTGCCCTGGGCCAGACGCTCTACGAAGGTCAGTGCCTCGTTGAACATAGGCAGGGTTTTTTCAAGGTTGATGATGTGAATCTTGTTACGCGCGCCGAAAATGTATTTACCCATTTTCGGGTTCCAGTAACGGGTTTGGTGACCGAAGTGCACACCGGCCTTCAGCATATCGCGCATGTTGACTTGGGACATGATAGTTCCTTGATAAGTCGGGTTAGGCCTCCACGTATCCCAATGACCAACCAACGGCATGTACCGAGGGCACCCAGGTCATCGTGTCGACACGTGTGTGGGTTTGGGCTTTCGGGGCGGACCCCGTAAAGCGGCGCATTTTATATCACAAAAGTCTGCATAACGGAACCCGGAATAAGATCCTGTTTTCTCGACGCTTTTGCCCGGACAGCCCTGCCGTCTACCGGCCCTGCCAGCCTTTATATAAGGAAGCGATGATAACCCGCTTGGCATCGGTCTGGTAGAATCGCGTTTTTTCCGTGTTTTGCTGCGGCCCCGCCGCGCCGAGAGAGCCTTGTATGACCGTTACCATCAAAACCCCCGAAGACATCGAAAAGATGCGCGTCGCCGGTCGTCTGGCGGCAGACGTTCTGGAAATGATCGGGGCCTACGTCAAGCCCGGCGTCACCACTGACGAGCTGGACCGCATCTGCCACGACTACATCGTCAACGAGCAAAAAGCGATCCCTGCGCCGCTGAACTACAAGGGTTTCCCCAAATCCATCTGCACCTCGATCAACCATGTTGTCTGCCATGGCATTCCCAATGAGAAGCCGCTGAAGGAAGGCGACGTGTTGAACATCGACGTGACCGTGATCAAAGACGGTTACCACGGCGACACCAGCAAGATGTTCCACGTTGGCAAAGTGCCAGAGTGGGCCGAGCGCCTGTCGAAGATCACCCAGGAATGCATGTATAAAGGCATCGAGCTGGTCAAACCGGGCGCGCACCTGGGCGACATCGGTGAAGTGATCCAGAAACACGCTGAAAAGAACGGTTTCTCCGTCGTAAAGGAATATTGCGGCCATGGCATCGGCAAGGTGTTCCATGAAGAACCGCAAGTGCTGCACTACGGCAAGGCGGGCACCGGCATGGAACTCAAGGAAGGCATGACCTTCACCATCGAGCCGATGATCAATCAGGGCAAGGCTGATACCCGTTTGTTGGGCGACGGCTGGACCGCCATCACCAAGGACCGCAAGCTGTCGGCGCAGTGGGAGCACACCATTCTGGTCACCGCGACCGGGTATGAAATCTTCACGTTGCGCAGCGACGACACCATCGCCCGCACCTCCGCCTGATCACCCCGTGCGATATAGATAGAAGGAAAGCAGTTCGATGCCGCAGGTGGACCCAGATTTGTTCGATCGTGGCCAGTTTCAGGCCGAACTGGCGTTGAAAGCGAGCCCCATCGCCGCCTTCAAAAAGGCTATCCGTCAGGCCCGCGAGGTACTGGACGAACGCTTCAAGTCGGGCCGGGAAATTCGTCGGTTGATCGAGGACCGGGCCTGGTTCGTCGACAACATCCTGCAGCAGGCCTGGGAACAGTTCGACTGGAGCGAGGATGCCGACATTGCACTCCTCGCCGTCGGTGGCTATGGGCGCGGCGAACTGCATCCTTATTCGGACATCGACCTGCTGATCCTGCTGGACAGCGCCGATCACGAAGTTTTCCGCGACTCCATCGAGCGTTTTCTGACGCTGCTGTGGGACATTGGCCTTGAGGTTGGCCAGAGCGTGCGCTCGGTCGATGAGTGCGCCACCGAGGCCCTCGCGGACCTGACGGTGATCACAAACCTGATGGAAAGCCGGACGATTGCAGGCCCGGAGCATTTACGCCAGCGCATGCTGGAAGTCACCAGTACGAGCGAAATGTGGCCAAGCAAAGAGTTTTTCCTGGCCAAGCGCGCCGAGCAGAAAGCCCGTCATCACAAATACTTCGACACCGAATACAACCTGGAGCCGAACGTCAAAGGCTCCCCGGGTGGCCTGCGCGACATCCAGACCATTCTGTGGGTAGCCCGTCGTCAATATGGCACGCTGAATCTTCACGCCTTGGCGGACCAGGGCTTCCTGCTGGAAAGCGAACACGCGTTGCTCGCCGCCTCCCAGGAGTTTCTGTGGAAAGTGCGCTATGCCTTGCACATGCTGGCGGGCCGTTCCGAAGACCGCCTGCTGTTCGATTACCAGACCAGCATCGCCCGTTTGCTGGGCTATCAGGACAACGACGCGAAACTGGCCATCGAACGCTTCATGCAGAAGTATTACCGCGTGGTCATGAGCATCGCGCAATTGAGCGATCTGATCATTCAGCACTTCGAGGAGGTGATCCTGTCGGACGACGCCAACACCGTCACCGAATCGATCAACTCGCGCTTCCAATTGCACGATGGCTACATCGAAGCGACCCATCCGAATGTCTTCAAACGCACGCCGTTCGCGATTCTGGAGATCTTCGTGTTGATGGCTCAGCGCCCGGAAATCAAGGGCGTGCGTGCCGATACCATTCGCCTGCTGCGCGAACACCGGCACCTGATCAACGACGACTTCCGCAACGATATCCGCAACACCAGCCTGTTTATCGAGCTGTTCAAATGCGAGATCGGCATTCACCGCAACCTGCGCCGGATGAACCGTTACGGCATTCTCGGGCTGTACCTGCCGGAGTTCGGCCACATCGTCGGACAAATGCAACACGATTTGTTCCACATCTACACCGTCGATGCGCACACCCTGAACCTGATCAAGCATCTGCGTAAGCTCCAATACACGCAGGTGTCGGAGAAATTCCCGCTGGCCAGCAAGCTCATGGCCAAGCTGCCGAAACCCGAGCTGATCTACCTCGCAGGCTTGTACCACGACATCGGCAAGGGCCGCGGCGGCGATCACTCAGAACTGGGGGCGGTGGATGCCGAGGCGTTCGGCATCCGTCACCATCTGCCGAACTGGGACACCCAACTGATCGTCTGGCTGGTGCAGAACCATCTCGTGATGTCGACCACAGCCCAGCGCAAGGACCTCTCCGACCCGCAAGTCATTCACGACTTTGCGCAGTTCGTCGGCGACGAAGTGCATCTGGATTATCTCTATGTGCTGACCATCGCTGACATCAACGCCACCAACCCGACGCTTTGGAACTCGTGGCGCGCCAGTCTGTTGCGCCAGCTGTACACCGAGACCAAGCGCGCCCTCAAGCGCGGGCTGGAAAACCCAGTCGACCGCGAAGAGCAGATCCGTCGTACCCAAAGCGCGGCGCTGGACATTCTCGTGCGCAACGGCACCGATCCGGACGACGTCGAGCAACTGTGGTCGCAACTGGGCGATGACTACTTCCTGCGCCACACCGCAGGCGATGTGGCCTGGCACAGCGATGCGATCCTTCAGCAACCGGCCGACGGTGGCCCCTTGGTACTGATCAAGGAAACCACCCAGCGCGAATTCGAAGGCGGCACCCAGATCTTCATTTACGCACCGGATCAGCACGACTTCTTCGCGGTAACCGTGGCGGCGATGGACCAGCTGAACCTGAACATTCACGACGCCCGCGTGATCACCTCGACCAGCCAGTTCACCCTCGACACCTATATCGTGCTCGACAGCGACGGCGGCTCGATCGGTGAAAACCCTGAACGCATCAAAGCGATTCGTGAAGGTTTGACCGAGGCCCTGCGCAACCCGGACGACTATCCGACGATCATCAAGCGTCGCGTGCCACGCCAGCTCAAGCATTTCGCATTCGCGCCCGTGGTGACGATTTCCAACGATGCGCAGCGACCGGTGACCGTGCTAGAGCTCAGCGCGCCAGACCGTCCGGGGTTGCTGGCACGGCTGGGCAAGATCTTTCTGGAGTTCGACCTGTCGCTGCAAAACGCCAAGATTGCAACCTTGGGCGAGCGCGTGGAGGACGTGTTCTTCCTCACCGACGAGAACAACCAGCCACTGTCTGACCCGCAACTGTGCAGCCGTTTGCAAGATGCCATCGTCACGCAACTCAGCGTCAATCCCGAACCCACCAGCGGGTTGCGCATCAGCATCTGAATCGACACCTTTTTCTGGCTATTCAACGGCGCTCGCCCCCGACGGGCTGGCGCCCCGCTTCCTGAGACCGATTGCCCATGAACAACGCTTTGCAACAGCTCCAGCCTTACCCGTTCGAAAAGCTCCGCGCGCTGCTGGGCACCGTGACGCCGAACCCGGACAAGCGGCCAATCGCCCTGTCCATCGGCGAGCCGAAGCATACTTCGCCTGCGTTCGTCGCCAAGGCACTGGCCGACAACCTCGACCAGATGGCCGTTTACCCGACGACAGCGGGCATTCCAGCCCTGCGCGAAGCCATCGCTCACTGGTGCGAACGCCGTTTCAGCGTTCCGCAGGGCTGGCTGGATGCGGGCAAGCACGTGCTGCCGGTCAACGGCACCCGTGAGGCACTGTTCGCTTTCACCCAAACCGTGGTCAATCGCAGCGATGACGGACTGGTCATCAGCCCGAACCCGTTCTATCAGATTTACGAAGGTGCTGCGTTCCTGGCCGGGGCCAAGCCGCATTACCTGCCGTGCCTGGTCGAACACGGCTTCAACCCCGATTTTGACGCTGTGCCTGCGGACATCTGGAAGCGTTGCCAGATCCTGTTCCTGTGCTCGCCGGGCAACCCGACTGGCGCGCTGATCCCGGTGGACACGCTGAAAAAGCTGATCGCGCTGGCCGACGAACACGATTTCGTGATCGCTGCTGACGAATGCTACAGCGAGCTGTATTTCGATGAAGACACCCCGCCGCCGGGCCTGCTGACCGCCTGCGCCGAACTCGGCCGCCAGGACTTCAAGCGTTGCATCGTGTTCCACAGCCTGTCCAAGCGGTCGAACCTGCCGGGCCTGCGCTCGGGCTTCGTCGCCGGTGACGCCGACATCCTCAAAGGCTTCCTGCTCTACCGCACCTACCATGGCTGCGCCATGCCGGTTCAGACCCAGCTTGCCAGCATCGCGGCCTGGAATGATGAAGAACACGTCAGGGCCAACCGCGACCTGTACCGCGAGAAGTACGATGCGGTGCTGGAAATCCTGTCCCCGGTGATGGACGTGCAGCGCCCGGATGGCAGTTTCTACCTATGGCCAAACGTCGGCGGCGACGACGCGCAATTTTGCCGTGACCTGTTCGAAGCCGAACACGTGACGGTGGTGCCGGGCTCTTACCTGTCGCGGGATGTGGACGGGTTCAACCCCGGCGCGGGCCGTGTGCGCATGGCACTCGTTGCGCCGTTGGCTGAGTGCGTCGAGGCAGCTGAGCGGATTCGCGATTTCGTGACGCGCCGCTGATCGCCGTGCTGTGACGTCAATGAAGGTCGGCGGGACATCTGGCTGACCTTTTGATCGGTGCCGCCCGCAATGCGGCATCGAAGTGCCATATATTTCGTTTACGCTGACGCCTCCAAGCAGCGCGTTGCGAGTGTCCACAGAAAAATACCCGTCGAAACACACAAAGCCTCGCCAAGCCGCGCCCAACCGGTGTGTACGTGGCATAATCCGTCACCGTTTTTTTCAATCGTCCCAAAGAGGGGGCAAGCTCATGGCTGACAAACAGTTGCACCTGTACGGGATCAAGGCTTGCGACACCATGAAAAAGGCGCGCACCTGGCTCGATGAAAAATCGGTGAACTACGATTTCCACGACTACAAAACGCTGGGCATCGACCGTGATCACCTGACTCAGTGGTGCAACGAGCACGGCTGGCAGACGGTGTTGAATCGCGCCGGCACGACCTTTCGCAAACTGGACGATTCGCAAAAAGCCGACATCGACCAGAACAAGGCGATAGAACTGATGCTCGCTCAACCGTCGATGATCAAGCGCCCGGTGCTCGATCTTGGCGACAAGACCCTGATTGGCTTCAAACCCGAACTGTACGCAGCGGCTATCGCCGAACAGGCGGTGTGAAAACGTAGCGAGCGAAGGCAAGACAAGGCAAAAACAGGCGGGAAACGGCCGGGGTCGCGCCCGACTCTAGGTGTTCTAAATGAGCATTTTCCGCCTGTTTTTAACGCAGTAATGCCGAGCGCAGCAGTTTTCACGCCGCTTGTGATTGAGATAGCCATTTAAAGAGGTAATCCCATGTCCACTTCCCTGTTCAGCCTAGCCTTCGGCGTCGGCACTCAAAATCGTCAAGGCACCTGGCTGGAAGTTTTCTACGCCCTGCCTCTGCTCAACCCGTCGGCTGAAATCGTTGCCGCCGTGGCGCCAATCCTGGGTTACACCGGTGGCAATCAGGCCATCGCTTTCAACACCGATCTGGCCTCCAAGCTGGCGGATGCGCTGAAATCGGTCGACGCCGCTCAAGCCGCGCTGCTGACCCGTCTGGCCGAGAGCCACAAGCCGCTGGTCGCCACGGTACTGGCTGAAGACGCCGCACTGACTTCCACGCCTGAGGCTTACCTCAAGCTGCACCTGCTGTCCCATCGTCTGGTCAAGCCACACGGCCTGAGCCTGGCAGGCGTGTTCCCGCTGCTGCCGAACGTAGCGTGGACCAGCCAGGGCGCCATCGACCTGGGCGAACTGCCCCAGCGTCAACTGGAAGCCCGTCTGAAAGGCGAGTTGCTGGAAGTGTTCTCCGTCGACAAATTCCCGAAAATGACCGACTACGTCGTGCCGGCTGGCGTGCGCATCGCTGACACCGCACGCGTGCGTCTGGGGGCTTACATCGGCGAAGGCACCACCGTGATGCACGAAGGCTTCGTCAACTTCAACGGCGGCACCGAAGGCCCGGGCATGATCGAAGGCCGTGTGTCGGCTGGCGTATTCGTCGGCAAGGGTTCGGACCTGGGCGGAGGTTGCTCCACCATGGGCACCCTGTCCGGTGGCGGCAACATCATCATCAAGGTCGGTGAAGGCTGCCTGATCGGCGCCAACGCCGGTATCGGCATTCCGCTGGGCGACCGCAACACCGTGGAAGCCGGTCTTTACATCACCGCGGGCACCAAGGTCGCGTTGCTGGATGAGAAAAACGAGCTGGTCAAGGTTCTCAAGGCCCGTGACCTGGCGGGTCAACCTGATCTGCTGTTCCGTCGCAACTCGCAAACCGGCGCCGTGGAATGCAAATCCCACAAGTCGGCCATCGAGCTGAACGAAGCGCTGCACGCTCACAACTGATCGACTGTGCAAGCGCTTTCATTCGCGATCCGGTATGTCTGACGACCCAACGCCGTCGTCTGACATACCCTTTCGCGAATGAATTCGCTCCTACAGGACAGAGAGCCAATTCCCATGTCCCTCATTTCTCCCTGGCGCGCTGACTTTCCTGCTCTCGACGCCCTCGAACGGCAAGGCCAGACCTATCTGGACAGCGCCGCCACCGCACAGAAGCCCCAAGCCCTGATCGACGCGCTGGCCCATTACTACGCCAATGGAGCGGCCAACGTGCACCGTGCGCAGCACCTTCCGGGCGCGATGGCGACTCAGGCATTCGAGGACACCCGCCGCAAGGCTGCCGAATGGCTGAACGTCGGTTCATCCGGGCACATCGTGTTTACCCATGGCGCCACTTCAGCGTTCAACCTGCTGGCGTATGGGCTCGAACATCTGTTTCAGCCGGGCGATGAACTCGTCATCAGTGCGCTGGAACACCACGCCAATCTCTTGCCGTGGCAGCAGTTGGCGAAACGCCGAGACCTGAAACTGATCGTGCTGCCACTGACCGCTCAGGGCTTGATCGACCTCGACGCCGCTGCCTCGTTGATCAATACCCGCACCCGGTTGCTCGCCGTCAGCCAGCTCTCCAATGTGCTGGGAACATGGCAGCCTGTGGCCGAACTGGTCGCACTGGCCAAGGCGCAGGGTGCGCTGACGGTCATCGACGGCGCTCAAGGTGTCGTGCACGGTCGTCACGATGTCCAGGCGCTGAACTGTGACTTTTATGTGTTTTCCAGCCACAAGCTGTATGGCCCGGACGGCGTCGGTGTGCTGTTTGGCCAGCATCAGGCCTTGGCGCAATTGCAGCATTGGCAGTTTGGCGGCGAGATGGTGCTGAAAGCGGGCTATCAGGATGCAACGTTCCGCCCGGCTCCCTTAGGGTTTGAAGCGGGTACGCCACCGATTTCCGGCATCATCGGGTTGGGCGCCACTCTCGATTATTTGAACGATGTCAATCAGGTCGCTGCGGCTGAACACGAAGCCCGTCTGCACGAACTGCTGCGCGCCGGACTGATGTTGCGCGAAGGTGTTCGGCTGGTAGGCGATCCACACGTGGCGTTGGTCAGCTTCGTGGTCGAGGGCGTGCACAACGCCGACCTCGCGCATCTGCTGACCGAGCAAGGCATCGCGGTGCGTGCAGGCCATCATTGTGCGATCCCGCTGATCAGCAGCCTTGGCCTGTCAGGCGCGATTCGCGTGTCGCTGGCGCTGTACAACGACTCCGAGGACTTGGAGCGCTTCTTCAACGCGCTGGATCAGGCGCTGGAGTTGTTGCGATGAACCTGCCCGAAGACGCGCAAACGGCACTGAACACCTTCAACGGCTCATTGAGCTGGGAGCAACGCGCTCGCCTGCTGATGCAATGGGGTGAGCGTCTGCCCCTTCTGGCTGACAACGAGAAAACCGACGAACGCCTGGTCGATGGTTGCGAGAGCAAGGTCTGGCTGCTGGGCGAGGTGATCGACGGTCACTGGCAGTTTCGCGCGGCCAGCGATGCCCGGTTGATTCGCGGGTTGGTGGCGTTGCTGCTCGCACGGGTCAATGGGTTGTCGGCGGTCGAATTGCAGCACGTCGACTTGAACGACTGGTTCAATCACCTGGGCTTGAGCCGCCAGCTCTCCCCTTCGCGCAGCAATGGGCTGAATGCCGTGTTGCAGAAGATGCGGCGGTTGGCGGGCTGAATACGACGCCGCCCCTGTGGGAGCGTTGCGACAAACAGATGCCATGGGCAATCAGGACTGCGCCGCTTCCTTCGCCTTGGCCCGCTCCGATGGGCGACGCATGCCCGCCACGATTTTCTCCACTGCCTTGGTGGCCGCCACCATGCCAAACGTCGCGGTGACCATCATCACTGCGCCGAACCCGCCTGCGCAGTCGAGTTTCACGCCATCGCCCACAAAGCTCTTCTGCAAACAGATGCTCCCGTCCGGTTTCGGGTAGCGCAGTTGCTCGGTGGAGAACACGCACGGCACGCTGTAATGACGGGTCACGGTGCGGGAAAAGCCGTAGTCGCGGCGCAGGGTCGATCGCACTTTCGAGGCGAGCGGGTCGTTGTAGGTGCGGTTGAGGTCGCAGACCTGGATCAATGTCGGGTCAATCTGCCCGCCTGCGCCGCCAGTGGTGATGATCTGGATCTTGCGACGCTTGCACCAGGCAATCAGCGCGGCCTTGGCGTTGACGCTGTCGATGCAGTCCAGCACGCAGTCGATGTCGGGCGTGATGTATTCGGCCATGGTCTCGCGGGTGACGAAGTCGGCCACGGCATGCACCACGCAATCAGGGTTGATCTCACGGATGCGGTCGGCCATGACATCGACTTTGGAACGACCGATGGTGCTGCTCAGGGCATGGAGCTGACGGTTGCTGTTGCTGACGCAGACGTCGTCCAGATCGAACAGCGAAATTTCGCCCACACCACAACGGGCCATGGCTTCCGCCGCCCAGGAACCCACGCCGCCAATGCCGACCACCGCCACATGGGCCGCGCGCAAGCGCTCCAGGCCTTCAATGCCGTAGAGACGGGCGACGCCAGCAAACCGCGGATCTTCTGTGCTCATGACCAATACCCCAAAAAACCGGCGCGCATTATAGGCCGTGCGTGAAATTGGGACAGCTGTTTGGTGGGGGTGTTTGGTCTGAAAAAGGGCAATCGCCCCCTGAGTCCAACGCAATCCCGAGGGTTGAACATCAACCTGTGGGAGCGAATTCACTCGCGAAAGGTTGTGCAGACGATGCATCTCTATCGGCTGCGCTGACGTCTCGCGAATGAATTCGCTTCCACAGGGGGCACCACGGTCACAAGCCGCCCAGCTACAAAGGCTTCGCCTACACATGATGACGACAAGGCCTACATTTTTTTCAGAATAGAACTTCAACCTTCGTCAGCTGCCAAAGCTCTCGCTGGCTGACGTCTCAGCCTCCCCCTGTTCCCCCTTTGGAACCTGAAGTCGCTATGCCATCCCGCAAATTTGGACTCAACCTGGTAGTCGTCGTGGCGATCGCCGCGCTGTTCACGGGTTTCTGGGCACTGATCAACCGCCCTGTGACCACCCCCAACTGGCCCGAACACATCTCCGGATTCTCTTATTCCCCTTTCCGCCTGGGACAAAACCCACAGAAGGGCGTGTACCCGTCCGACGAAGAAATGCGTCAGGACCTGGAGTTGATGAGCAAATGGACTGACAGCATCCGCATCTATTCGGTGGACGGCCCTCAGCAGGACATTCCCAAACTGGCCGAGGAATTTGGCCTGCGCGTGACACTGGGCATCTGGATCAGCCCCGATCTTGAACGCAATGAGCGGGAGATCACCACCGCCATCCAGTTGGCCAACAGTACCCGCAGTGTCGTGCGGGTCGTGGTCGGCAACGAAGCGCTGTATCGCGAGGAGATCAAGCCGAAAGACCTGATGGCGATTCTCGACCGCGTGCGTGCCGCCGTGAAGGTGCCGGTGACCACCTCCGAGCAGTGGCACATCTGGGAGAAATACCCGGAGCTGGCCAAACACGTGGACCTGATCGCTGCGCACATCCTGCCGTACTGGGAATACATCCCGGTGGACAAGGCCGGGCAGTACGTTCTGGATCGCGCCCGGGAACTCAAACACATGTTCCCGAAAAAGCCGCTGCTGCTGTCTGAAGTGGGCTGGCCCAGCAACGGCCATATGCGCGGCGGTGCAGACGCCAATCAGGCGGACCAGGCGATCTACCTGCGCACGCTGGTCAACAAACTGAACCGTCAGGGCTTCAAATATTTCGTCATCGAAGCGTTTGACCAGCCGTGGAAAGCCAGCGACGAAGGCTCGGTCGGTGCTTACTGGGGCGTGTACAACGCTGACCGTCAGCAGAAATTCAACTTCGAAGGCCCCGTCGTCGCGATCCCGCAATGGCGGGTGCTGGCGGTGGGCTCGGCCGTGCTGGCCATGCTGGCACTGGCGCTGCTGTTGATCGACGGCTCGGCCCTGCGCCAGCGCGGTCGCACCTTCCTGACGTTCATCGCTTTCCTGTGCGGTTCGGTGCTGGTGTGGATCGGCTACGACTACAGCCAGCAATACAGCACCTGGTTCAGCCTGCTCGTAGGATTTCTCCTGGCATTGGGTGCATTCGGGGTGTTCATCGTGCTGCTGACCGAGGCCCACGAATTGGCCGAGGCGGTCTGGACCCACAAGCGCCGTCGTGAATTCCTGCCCGTCCATGCGGACAAGGCCTACAGACCGAAAGTCTCGGTGCACGTGCCCTGCTACAACGAGCCGCCGGAAATGGTCAAACAGACGCTGAACGCACTGGCCGCGCTGGACTACCCGGATTTCGAAGTGCTGCTGATCGACAACAACACCAAGGACCCGGCTGTCTGGAAACCGGTCAAAGCCCACTGCGAAATGCTCGGCGAGCGCTTCAAGTTCTTCCACGTCGCGCCGTTGGCGGGCTTCAAGGGCGGCGCGCTGAATTACCTGATTCCTCACACCGCAAAAGACGCTGAAGTCATTGCCGTGATCGACTCGGACTACTGCGTTGACCGCAACTGGCTCAAGCACATGGTCCCGCACTTCGCCGACCCGAAAATCGCCGTGGTGCAGTCGCCTCAGGACTATCGCGACCAATACGAAAGCGCGTTCAAGAAGCTCTGCTACTCGGAATACAAAGGCTTCTTCCACATCGGCATGGTGACCCGCAACGACCGCGACGCGATCATCCAGCACGGCACCATGACCATGACTCGCCGCTCCGTGCTCGAAGAACTGGGCTGGGCCGACTGGTGCATCTGTGAAGACGCCGAACTGGGCCTGCGGGTGTTTGAAAAAGGCTATTCCGCCGCGTACGCCCACCACAGCTACGGGCAAGGCCTGATGCCGGACACGTTCATCGACTTCAAAAAGCAGCGTTTCCGCTGGGCATACGGCGCGATCCAGATCATCAAACGCCACGCCGCCAGCCTGCTGCGCGGCAAGGACACCGAGCTGACCCGTGGCCAGCGCTACCACTTCCTCGCGGGCTGGCTGCCGTGGGTCGCCGACGGCATGAACATCTTCTTCACCGTCGGCGCGTTGCTGTGGTCGGCAGCGATGATCATCGTGCCGAACCGGGTCGATCCGCCGTTGCTGATCTTCGCGATCCCGCCCTTGGCGCTGTTCTTCTTCAAGGTCGGCAAGATCATCTTCCTCTACCGTCGCGCCGTGGGCGTGAACCTCAAGGATGCGCTCTACGCCGCCTTGGCAGGGCTGGCACTGTCGCACACCATCGCCAAAGCGGTGCTCTATGGCTTCTTCACCACCAGCATCCCGTTCTTCCGCACCCCGAAAAACGCCGACAGCCACGGCCTGCTGGTGGCAATTTCCGAGGCCCGTGAAGAGCTGTTCATCATGTTGCTGCTGTGGGGCGCCGCGCTGGGCATCTGCGTGGTGCAGGGCCTGCCGAGCTACGACGTGCGTTTCTGGGTGATGATGCTGCTGGTGCAGTCGTTGCCGTACCTGGCGGCGCTGATCATGGCGTTTCTGTCGTCGCTGCCCAAACCCAAGGCGCAAACGGAACCGGCCACGGCCTGAAACAATTGAGTGCTGTACTAAACGGCGGCCTTCGGGTCGCCGTTTTGCTTTAAGATACCTGCCGTTTTATCGCCCTACCCTCAACTGCGCGGACCTTTCATGACAGCCCCAGCCGATCTCTCGCCCACTCTGCAACTCGCCTGCGACCTGATCCGTCGCCCATCGGTCACGCCGCTCGACGCCGATTGCCAGGCCGTGATGATGAAACGCCTGGGCGCTGCCGGTTTCAGGCTGGAGCCGATGCGCATCGAAGACGTCGATAATTTCTGGGCCACTCACGGCACGCAAGACGGCCCGGTGCTGTGTTTCGCCGGCCACACCGACGTGGTGCCGACCGGCCCTGTGAAGGCGTGGCAGAACGACCCGTTCGACGCGTTGATCGATGAACACGGCATGCTTTGCGGCCGTGGCGCAGCGGACATGAAAGGCAGCCTGGCGTCGATGATCATCGCCACCGAACGTTTCGTCGCCGACCACCCGAACCACAAGGGCAAGGTTGCGTACCTGATCACCAGCGACGAAGAAGGCCCGGCGCACCACGGCACCAAAGCGGTCGTCGAACGTCTGGCGGCGCGCAAGGAGCGTCTGGACTGGTGCATCGTCGGCGAGCCGTCGAGCACGACCCTGGTAGGCGATGTGGTGAAAAATGGCCGTCGCGGCTCCCTCGGCGCCACGCTGACCGTCAAAGGGGTGCAAGGCCACGTGGCCTACCCGCATCTGGCGAAAAACCCGATTCATCTGGCCGCTCCGGCGCTGGCTGAACTGGCCGCCGAGCATTGGGACGAAGGCAATGAATTCTTCCCGCCGACCAGCTTTCAGATCTCCAACCTGAATGCGGGCACCGGCGCGACCAACGTGATTCCCGGCGATCTGACCGCCATCTTCAACTTCCGCTTTTCCACCGAATCCACCGTCGAAGGCCTGCAGAAACGCGTGGCCGACATTCTCGACAAGCACGGGCTGGACTGGCACGTGGAATGGGCGCTGTCGGGCCTGCCGTTCCTCACCGAGCCGGGTGCGTTGCTCGATGCCGTTTCGTCCAGCATCAAGACCGTTACCGGCCGTGACACCAAGGCGTCCACCAGCGGCGGTACGTCGGACGGTCGCTTCATTGCGACCCTCGGCACGCAGGTGGTCGAACTCGGCCCGGTGAACGCCACGATCCACCAGGTCAACGAACGTATTCTGGCCAGCGATCTCGACGTGTTGACCGAGATTTACTACCAGACCCTGGTCAAGTTGCTCGCGTGATGCTGACCTGCCCGATCTGCTCTGCCCCGCTCGATGCAGCGGACAACGGCGTGGTGTGCCCGGTCGGCCACCGCTTCGACCGCGCGCGTCAGGGTTACCTGAACCTGCTGCCGGTGCAGCACAAGAACAGCCGCGACCCTGGCGACAATCAGGCGATGGTCGAAGCGCGCCGGGACTTTCTCAACGCCGGGCATTACGCGCCGGTGGCGAAGCGTCTCGCTGAGCTGGCCGCTGAACGCGCCCCCGCGCACTGGCTCGACATCGGTTGCGGCGAGGGCTATTACACCGCCCAGATCGCCACAGCCCTGCCCCATGCCGATGGTTATGCGCTGGACATCTCTCGCGAAGCGGTCAAACGCGCCTGCAAACGCGACCCGAACCTGACTTGGTTGATCGCCAGCATGGCTCGCGTGCCGTTGCCGGACGCTAGCGTGCAGTTCATCGCCAGCGTGTTCAGCCCGCTCGATTGGGACGAGGCCAAGCGTCTGCTGTCGCCCGGCGGTGGCTTGATGCGTGTAGGACCGACCAACGAACACCTGATGGAATTGCGTCAGCGGCTGTACGACGAAGTCCGCGATTACGCTGATGACAAGCATTTGGCACTGGTGCCCGAAGGCATGGCCCTACAGCACAGTGAGACCTTGCGTTTCAAACTGACGCTGGTGGACGGTCAGGCGCGGGCCAATCTGCTGGCGATGACGCCCCACGGCTGGCGCGCCAGTGCCGAACGGCGGGCTAATGTCATCGATCAGGCCGAGCCGTTCGAGGTGACCGTGTCGATGCGCTACGATTATTTCGTTTTGCAGTGACCGCCTGACCCGACAACAGACACGAAACACCGAATGAATCCGCGAATGGATTTTCCAGAACAACCCAGAGGTATCCATGCGCCAACCCGATATCGAGATTTACCTGAAAGACGCTGACGTCGATCACAAGGCCATCACCACTTGGCTGACCGCCGACATCGGCTCGTGCAGCGAGTGGGTCCAGAAAGGCCAGACCTGGAAATGCACCGCCGGTGACATCCCGGTGACCTGGATTCCCAAGGCTGTAGGCAAGTGGAACAGCCTGTGCCTGGACAGCGATAAAACTCCGTGGGACGACGACATTGCCTGCGCCCGCGCCGCTTTCAAAGCCTTGAACGTCGAAGTGCGCTGCGCACCGGGCACGTGGGTCGAGGAAGAAAGCGACGAAGACGCTGACCGCTGGATTCGCATCAGTGCGGACGGTGAGGAAGAGATTACCTGGCGCACGTCGTAAAACGCCGCAAACCAGGGTCGGATCTGCGCCATGCGTCGTTTTGACGTGCACCTATAACCTGTGGGAGCGAATTCATTCGCGATTGGCCGGTACATCCGCCAGATGCGTACCGGCTTCACCATCGCATCGCGAATGAATTCGCTCCCACAGGGGATTTACCCGCCCCTTCCCGCCGCCGCTTTGCCCATCCCCGCCATATCCGGCAAACTGACCGCTTCGTGGGCCTTGCCCCTCAGCGCAGAATTCGTATGACCCGCTCCCCGTTTCGTCGTCTCGTGTTTGGCACCCTGCGTCGCCTGCTGTATGTGTGGGTGCGTTCGGAGACGATCAATCAGTCGTCTTTCACCCTCAATCTGGACCGCAGCCGACCGGTGTTTTACGCACTGCAAAACCCGTCGATGACCGATCTGGCCGTGCTCGACACCGAGTGCCGCAAGGCCGGTTTGCCGCGCCCGGTGCTGCCGGTGGCGGTCGGCGATCTGACCGAGGCCGCTGCGTTCTTTTACCTCACGCCTGAGCCCGACTGGCTGGGGCGCCAGGACAAACGTGGCGCCCCACCGACGCTGGAGCGATTGGTCGGTGCCGTCACGCAAAACGCCACCGAAGACGCGCAGATCATCCCGGTCAGCGTGTTCTGGGGGCAGTCGCCAGACAAGGAAGACAGCCCGTGGAAATTGCTGTTTGCCGACAGCTGGGCCGTGACCGGTCGCCTGCGCAAGTTCATCACGATCCTGATTCTGGGCCGCAAGACCCGCGTGCAATTCTCCGCGCCGATCCACGTGCGCGACCTCGTCGATGAAAACAAGGGCTACGAGCGCACCGTGCGCATGGCCCAACGTCTGTTGCGGGTGCATTTCCGCAACCTGAAAGCAGCGGTCATCGGCCCCGACATCTCTCACCGACGCAACCTGGTGAAAGGCCTGATCAGCGACCCCATGGTCAAACAGGCGATCCTCGACGAAGCGGCCCGCGAAAAAATTTCGGAAGCCAAGGCCCGGGAAAAAGCCCTGCACTACGGCAACGAAATCGCCTCGGATTACACCTACACCGCCATCCGTTTTCTGGAAGTGGTGCTGAGCTGGTTCTGGAACAAAATCTACGACGGCATCAAAGTCAGCCACATCGAAGGCGTGCAGAACGTCGCGCAGGGCAACGAGATCATTTATGTGCCCTGCCACCGCAGCCACATTGACTACCTGCTGCTGTCCTACCTGCTGTTCCGCAACGGCCTGACGCCCCCGCACATCGCAGCGGGCATCAACCTCAACATGCCGGTCATTGGCGGACTGCTGCGACGGGGCGGGGCGTTTTTCATGCGCCGCACCTTCAAGGGTAATCCGCTGTACACCGCCGTGTTCAACGAATACCTGCACACCCTGTTCACCAAAGGCTTCCCGGTCGAATACTTCGTTGAGGGCGGCCGCTCGCGCACCGGGCGCATGCTGCAACCCAAGACCGGCATGCTCGCGATCACCCTGCGCAGCTACCTGCGCAATTCCCGTACCCCCATCGTCTTCGTGCCGGTCTACATCGGTTACGAGCGCGTGCTGGAAGGCCGCACGTACCTCGGCGAACTGCGCGGGGCCACGAAGAAGAAAGAGTCGATTTTCGACATCTTCAAAGTCATTGGGGCCCTCAAGCAAAAGTTCGGTCAGGTGGCGGTGAACTTCGGCGAGCCGATCAAGCTGGAAGAGTTCCTCAACCACGAACAGCCCGACTGGCGCACCCAGGAACTGGGGCCGGTGTTCAAGCCCGCGTGGCTGAACGCGACGACCCATCGCCTGGGCGAACGGGTTGCGCGTCATCTGAACGAAGCTGCGGCGGTCAATCCGGTCAACCTGGTGGCGCTGGCGCTGCTGTCGACCAACAAGCACGCGCTGGACGACCGCGCGCTGTCCCGTGTGCTCGACCTGTACCTGACCCTGCTGCGCAGCGTGCCGTACTCGCCCCACACCACCTTGCCTGAAGGCGATGGCGCGGCGTTGATCGCGCACGTCAAAGGCATGGACCTGCTGTCGGAGCAAAGCGACAGGCTCGGCAAAATCCTTTATCTGGACGAGCAAAACGCCGTCCTGATGACCTACTACCGCAACAACGTGCTGCACATCTTCGCGCTGCCCGCGCTGCTGGCGAGCTTCTTCCAGAGTTCTTCGCGCATGACCCGCGAGCAAGTGTTGCGCTACACCCGAGCGCTGTATCCGTACCTGCAATCGGAACTGTTCATCCGCTGGTCGCTGGACGATCTGGATGGCGTCATCGATCAGTGGCTGGCCGCGTTCGTCGAGCAAGGGCTGCTGCGCTTCGAGAACGACGTCTATTTGCGTCCGGCCCCTAGCTCGCGAAGTTTTGTGCTGCTGACGTTGCTGTCCCGTGCCATCGCCCAGACGTTGCAACGTTTCTACATGGCCATCGCGCTGTTGCTGAACAACGGGCAGCACACGCTGACGGCCGAAGAGCTGGAAGACCTGTGCACGATCATGGCTCAGCGCCTGTCGATCCTGCATGGCCTGAACGCCCCGGAATTCTTCGACAAGAGCCTGTTCCGCCATTTCATCCAGAGTTTGTTGGACGAGGATGTGCTGCGCAAGGACGACACCGGCAAACTGGGCTATCACGAGCTGTTGGGCGAACTGGCCGAGGGTGCCGCCAAGCGGGTTTTGCCGGCGGAAATTCGATTGTCGATTCGCCAAGTGGCACTGCACCGCGATGAAGAGGTCTTAGACGCAGGCCCGAGTGTCTGAGCCATCGCGCTCAACGTACGGCATCTGCGGGCACGCCCCCTTTGTGACATGGAGATTCACCCGATGAAACACCTGATTCTGGCCCTGGCCACCACCGTCCTGGCCGCTTGCGCCGGTCACGCACCGGACAATTTGAAAGGCACCCTCGATGGCGAGGTGTTCTACCTGCAGCGCATGGCCCTGCCGCCGACCGCTACCCTGAAAGTCACGCTGCAAGACGTTTCATTGGCAGACGCACCGGCCCAGACGCTGGCCAGCGAGAGCGGCCCGATCAAGGGACAGGTTCCTTTGCCCTTCCATCTGACCTACGATCAGCAACAGGTCAAGCCGGGCCACACCTATGCCGTGAGCGCGCGCATCGAGGTCGATGGCAAGCTGCTGCTGATCAGCACCGAACGCTATACGGTGGACCTGACGCTGGAAGAGAAACCGCGGGTCAAGATCCGTGTAAACCCGGCCAGCTAAAGGGCCTTTGCCCGATTTTCTTCACCTCCGAAAAGGACGTTACCCATGCTGCTTCGCTCCCTCTCGTTTACTGGCCTGTTCGCCGGGCTGTTGCTCTCGGCCAATGCCTTCGCGCTGTCGCTGGGTGACCTCTCACAGTCGGACGCCACCGGTGGTCTCAAGGACGCGCTGACCCAAGGTGCGCAGATTGCTGTCAAGCAGTTGGGCGTGCCGGGTGGTTTCAGCAACAACAAGGACGTGCGCATCGAGCTGCCGGGCAAGCTGGGCAAAGTGGCGAGCAAGATGAAGCTGCTGGGCATGGGCAATCAGGTGGATCAGTTGGAAACCAGCATGAACCAGGCCGCCGAAGCTGCTGTACCGCAGGCCCAGGCGATTCTGGTGGATGCCGTGAAGAAAATGAGCGTGTCTGACGCCAAGGGCGTGCTGACCGGCGGCAAGGACTCGGCCACTCAGTACCTGAACAAATCCAGCCGCGATCAGATCCGCGCCAAGTTCCTGCCCATCGTCAAGCAAGCCACGGACAAAGTGGGCCTGGCGCAGCAATACAACAGCTTCGCAGGCAAGGCCGCGAGTTTGGGCGTGGTCGACGCGAAAGACTCGAATATCGAAGGCTACGTGACCGAAAAAGCCCTCGACGGCCTGTTCGAGATGATCGCCAAACAGGAAGAAGGCATCCGCGCCAACCCGGCCGGTGCCGCCACCAGCCTGGCGAAGAAAGTGTTCGGCGCGCTCTAACGGGCGCACTTTCGCGAGCAACAAAAAGCCCCGACGCTGCAAAGTGCCGGGGCTTTTTGATGAGCCGCGTTCAGAGATGCAGCCAAGCCATCACCCCCAGCAAAACACTGACGCCACCCGCGCCGTACGAGACTTTCTGCAGCCACTCCTTGCGGGTCAGCAAGGTGATCGCCGCGAGGGAAATGGCCATCTGAATCGCCATCATTGCCTGCGCCCAGCGGTGGTGAGAATGCAGCACCTGCTCGGATTTCTCGTCCCACGCTTGCGCCTGCGCCTCAAGAGCTTCGGCCTTGATCTTCGCCGCCTCTTTATCGGCCTTGTAACGCTGGACCTCCGCGACGTAATGCGCGCTGTCCAGACCGGGCATGTGGCTCGCCAGGTCCGCGAGGTTTTCACGACTCGACTTGGCCTGGTAGTAATTCCACTGATTCGACGCCTCGGTCTTCTTGATCGCGGCGTTGTTCTTGTCCATCGCCGCTTCGCTTTCAGTGGAACCGGCCTGATAACTCAACAATGCACCGACCGTCGCCATGATCGCCGTCATGACCGCGATCTTCCCGGCAAACCGATCCCCGGTGGTGTGCGCATGCTCGACATGATGTTCATGAGGGCTGGGGACTTCGAAGGATTCGGACATGGACTTCTATCGCCTGACACGACGTTGACTCGGAGGTGCTTGAGCAGCCGGAGGCTGGCGGCGCGAATATAGGTGATATTGGTGAAGTCGAGAAGCGGAAGTGACGTTTCGTTCAGGCTGTAGAAAGGCGACTTATCCGCCGTCGAACCTCTCCCGAAGCGCCGTTCGATTACGCAGCGTAAACACCCATTCGCGCCCTGCTTTGGTTTTTTCGAACGCGCCGAGAATGGCCAGACCATTCAACGCGGTGGACGCGGTGTTGTACGAGCATTGGAGGTTTTCTTTGACGTTGACCGCCGTAAATTCCTTATCGATGCCGTTGAGTGCTACCTGAAGAATGGCCTTCTGCTTATCGCTGAGTTTGTCGAACAACGAGGACTGCTCAAGCCAATGATCGAAACGCAGGGCGTCGGTCAACGTTTGCCTGTAAAGGGTCAAGAACTCACCCAACGCTCGTGTGATCACGGAGCACTGGTAGTCGATAAAATACGTCAGGTCCATCTCATCGGTTTCGGTGTCCAGGTAGGACTTGCCGTATTTGACCGGCGCATTGCGCAGCAGGACGCTGATCGCGATATAGCGAAACGCCGAAAAGTCGTGGCGAAACAGATACCAATAGAACAGGGCCCGCGCGACACGGCCGTTGCCATCGCGAAACGGGTGTTCGTAGCCGATCGCAAAATGCAAGGCAATGGCCTTGATCATCGGGTGCAGATACCCGACCCCATCCCTCTCGTGATGCGCAAGGTTGACCCACTGCGCCAGCCGCTCCAGTCGGGCGGCCAGAGCCCGAGCAGGCGGCGGCACATGAACGGTATTGCCGTCGCCGTCTTGAACCACGACATCATCGTTCAACCGAAACTGGCCGGGCGAATAGCTGGCGTCGTCGATGCCTGATACGCCCACTTCGTGGAGGCGGGTGATCAGCGCAAGACTCAACGGCTCGCTGCGCTGTTCCCAGGCAAACTGCATCAGCTTGAAATTGCCGATGATCATCCGCTCATCCGGCGTACGGGGCTGACGGTTGCGCTTAAGCATGTCCTTGGCGACCGCCGTCGTGGTTGCGGCGCCTTCAAGCTGGCTGCTGCTGATGGCCTCGTCTTCGATCAGGTCGTTGAGCAGGTAGTGGAAATGCGCGTTCTCACCGATGTGACTGGTCATGTGCTCAAGCGCTGCCAGGGTCGCATGGCGGTCAACGAGGGAGATCGCCTTTTGTGCGACAGGCGTCAGCACATAACCGGCGCTGCCGCGCAGCCCGTCTTGCGCAAGGATGGGCATTTGTTGGGAAAGACGAGCTGACTTGACCATGCTCCAACAGATGCGCGGATCGAGCCCGGCTCGCCAGCGGTGCCGCAGTTGATCGAAATGAAGGTAGCGACCCTGATCGTCCAGAGGTGTATGCAGCGCCAGATATTCTGCCGGGTTTTGCCAAAAGCGATTTTCGGCCGTCTGGGCGAACAACTGCTCATGAGAAACCAGGGGAGGCGGAGACTTGAGCATTGATGTCTCAATCCATTCAATTGCTGAGACAGCAGTACAGCAGCAAAGCAATCATGTCTCAACCGTTTGAAAAATTGAGACATGATTGAACGACCTCTAAACGGCCTCCCCCTTCTTCACCCTGAACCACGCCGCATACAGGGCTGGCAAGAACAGCAATGTCAGCGCGGTCGCGACGATCAGCCCGCCCATGATCGCCACCGCCATCGGGCCGAAAAACACGCTACGGGACAGGGGGATCATGGCCAGAACGGCAGCCAGTGCCGTCAGGACGATCGGGCGGAAGCGGCGGACGGTGGCTTCGATGATGGCTTGCCAACGGTCGAGCCCGGCGGCGATGTCCTGTTCGATCTGGTCCACAAGGATGACCGAGTTGCGCATGATCATTCCGGACAGCGCGATGGTGCCGAGCATGGCGACGAAGCCGAAGGGCTGGCGGAAGATCAGCAGGAACAGCGTCACACCGATCAGGCCCAGCGGCGCTGTCAGAAACACCATGAACATGCGTGAGAAACTGCGCAGCTGGATCATCAGCAAGGTCAGCACCACCACGATGAACAGCGGCACACCGGCGTTCACCGAATTCTGCCCGCGAGCGGAGTCTTCGACGGTGCCGCCAACGTCCAGCAGGTAGCCATCCGGCAACTGGGCGCGCACGTCATCCAGCGTCGGCAGGATCTGATTGACCAGTGTGGCGGGCTGTTCCTTGCCATAGATGTCGGCGCGGATGGTCACGTTCGGCAGCCGGTTGCGGTGCCAAATCACCCCTTCTTCGAAGCCGTATTCCAGCGTAGCGACTTGCGACAAGGCGATGCTGCTGCCGTTGGCGGTGGGCACCGAGAGACTCGCCAGACCGCCCAGGTCGTGGCGTTCCTGTTCGGTGCCACGCAGCAGGATTTCGATCAGTTTGTCGTCCTCGCGGTACTGACTCACGCTGGAGCCGGTCAGCTGGCTTTGCAGGAAGCTCGACAGGTCGGCCGTGGTCACGCCCAACGCTCTTGCGCGGTCCTGATCGACGTTGAGGTACACGACCTTGCTCGGCTCTTCCCAGTCCAGGTGCACATTGACCACGTGAGGGTTCTCACGCACCTTCGCCGCGACTTTGCGTGCCAAGGCGCGCACTTCATCGATGTGCTCGCCGGTCACGCGGAACTGCACGGGATAGCCCACGGGCGGCCCGTTTTCCAGGCGCGTGACCCGAGGGCGCAGCATCGGGAACTGCTCGTCCAGCGTCCGAATCAGCCAGGTGCGCAGCGCTTCGCGGTCTTCGATGGTTTTGGCCAGCACGACGAACTGCGCGAAGCTGGCGGCAGGCAGTTGCTGGTCCAGCGGCAGGTAGAAACGGGGCGAGCCGGTGCCGACATAGGCCACGTAATTCTCGACCCCGGCGTGGGACTTGAGCATCTCCTCCAGACGCTTGACCTGCTCAGTGGTGTTACTCAGCGACGCCCCTTCGGCCAGTTTCAGATCGACCATCAGTTCCAGCCGTCCGGAGGCCGGGAAAAACTGCTGCGGCACGAAACGGAAGCTGAAAATCGACAGCACGAACAGGGCGATGGTCAGCACGATGACGGTCTTGCGCCGCCGCACGCACCACCCCACCAGACCGCGCACGCGCGTGTAGAACGGCGTGCCATAGGGGTCCGGTGCGTCGGGGCCGGAGCCGTGTTTGGTCGCGTGAATTTTCGCCAGATCGGGCAACAGACGTTCGCCCAGGTACGGCACGAACACCACCGCCGCGACCCACGACGCCAGCAGCGCGATGGTCACCACCTGAAAGATCGAACGGGTGTATTCACCAGTGCTCGACTGCGCCGTGGCAATGGGCAGGAAACCCGCGGCGGTGATCAGCGTACCGGTGAGCATCGGGAACGCGGTGCTGGTCCAGGCGAAACTCGCGGCCTTGAGCCGGTCGTAACCCTGCTCCATTTTGATCGCCATCATTTCCACGGCGATGATTGCGTCGTCCACCAGCAAGCCCAGCGCCAGCACCAGCGCGCCGAGGGAAATCTTGTGCAGGCCGATGCCGAGGTAATACATCGTGGCGAAGGTCATCGCCAGCACCACCGGGATCGCCAGCGCCACCACCATGCCGGTGCGCACGCCGAGGGAGAAGAAGCTCACCAGCAACACGATGCCCAAGGCTTCGGCGAGGACCTGCACGAATTCGCCAACGCTGGTTTTCACAGCAGCGGGCTGATCGGACACCTTGCTCAACGCCATGCCCGCCGGGAGGTTGTTCTGCAACCGGGCGAACTCGGTTTCCAGCGCACGCCCCAAGACGAGGATGTCACCGCCGTCTTTCATGGCCACTGCGAGGCCAATTGCGTTCTGCCCCATGAAGCGCATTTCGGGGGCAGGCGGATCATTGAAGCCACGGCGCACGTCGGCCAGATCGTTGATGCGGAACGTGCGATCACCGACGCGAATCGGGAAGTTGCGGATTTCATCGACAGTCTGGAAACGCCCGGTCACGCGCAACTGAATGCGCTCGCTCGGCGTCTCGAAAAAGCTCGCGGCCACGACTGCGTTCTGGGCTTCCAGCGCCTGTTGCACGGCTTGCAGCGGCAGACCGAGGGTGGCGAGTTTGACGTTGGACAGCTCGATCCAGATCTTCTCGTCCTGCAGCCCGATCAGCTCGACCTTGCCCACATCCTTGACCCGTTGCAGCTGGATCTGGATGCGGTCGGCGTAGTCCTTGAGCACGGCGTAGTCGAACCCTTCCCCGGTCAGCGCGTAAATGTTGCCAAAGGTGGTGCCGAATTCATCGTTGAAGAACGGGCCTTGGGTGCCCGGAGGCAGCGTCGCACGGATGTCGCCGATCTTTTTGCGGATCTGATACCACAGCTCCGGAAGCTTGGCCGAGACGAGGGAATCCCGCGCCATGAACGTGACTTGGGACTCGCCGGGCCGCGAGAACGAGACGATGCGCTCGTAGTCGCCGGTTTCCATCAGTTTCTTTTCGATGCGGTCGGTGACCTGCCGCGCCACTTCCTCAGCACTGGCGCCGGGCCACAGCGTGCGAATGACCATGGCCTTGAAGGTGAACGGAGGGTCTTCGCTTTGTCCCAGTTTGGTGTAGGACAACGCGCCGACGACAGCCAGAAGAATCATGAGGTACAGGACCATCTGCCGATTGCGCAGGGCCCATTCGGAAAGGTTGAAACGCATCCGTGCTTACTCCTTCGCCGCCAGTTTCACCGCACGGTTGCTGCGATCGACCGGGCGAACCTGTTCGCCGTCGTGCAGCACATGAACGCCCGCCGCCACCACCCAGTCGCTGGCTTCGAGGCCGCCGAGTACCGGCACCGACTCCTGACCGTAGGCGCCGACTTGCACAGGTGTTCGCTTGAGGGTGTTGTCGCTTTGCAGACGCCAGACGTAGGTTTGCCCCTGCTCGGCAGTCAGCGCTGACAACGGCACGGACAGCGGCACGTTGTGTTCGGACGCAATGAACACGCGGGCGCTTTGCCCCAGTTCAGCCGGGACCTTGCCGCCGGCGAAGGCGATGCGCGCCGCGAAGGTACGGGATTTCGGATCAGCCGCCGGCGACAGCTCGCGAATACGGCCGGGGAAACGCTGCTCCCGTTGGGTCCACAGCTCGACCGATACCGGGTCGCCAATCTTGAAACGGCCGTAGTTCTGCTCCGGCAGGCTGATCGAGACTTCCCGCTCGCCATCGGCGGCGAGGGTGAAGACGGTTTGCCCGGCAGCCACCACCTGACCGACTTCCACCCGTCGTTTGGCGACGACGCCGTCCTGAGACGCACGAAGCACGGCATAGCTGGTCTGATTGTCGGCAACCGTGAGTTCGGCCTTGAGTTGTCTGAGGCGGGCATCACCGGCGCGGTACAGGTTTTCGGCGTTGTCGAATTGGGACTTGCTGACCATCTGCCGGTCCATCAATGTCTTGTAACGGTCACGTTCCGAGCGGACCATCTGCAAGTTCGCCTCGGCGGCAGCGACCTGCGCCCGCGTGGCATCCAGTTGCAGGCGCACGTCCTGGGCATCGAGTTCGGCCAGCGGCTGATTGGCTTTGACGCGCTCGCCCTCTTCCACGAGCCGCTTGCTGACTTTGCCGGGGATACGGAAGGCCAGATCGGGCTCGAAACGGGCGCGGACTTCACCGGGATAGCTGTCCATGGATTGGGACGACGGCTGCGGTTGCACTACCATGGCGGGACGCACGGTGGCGGGAACGGAGACTTCCTGACCGCAGCCCGCGAGGAGCGACACCAGACTGATGGGCACAGCAAGGAACAAGGCATCGCGAAACATGGTGTGGCACCTTGGCAAGAGGGAGCTTTGAATAATTGTACTGGCGAGTATATTAAGAATTACCGAACTGAACAGTCCACTAATCAAACGAATATGCCTGAAAACTATTTAAGCGATTCCCCTTCGACTGCCGGTCCCGGCCGTCCAAAAGACCTGGTCAAGCGCAAGGCGATCCTTGATGCGGCCAAGGACCTGTTCGTGCGCAACGGTTATGCGAGTACCAGCATGGACGCCGTCGCAGCGGAGGCCGGGGTCTCCAAGTTGACGGTCTACAGCCATTTCACCGACAAAGAGACGCTGTTTTCAGCAGCCGTGGTGGCCCGTTGCGAGGAACAGTTGCCTGAACTGTTCGTGGATGTCGCACAAAATGCGCCTGTGGAGAAAGTGTTGGTGGGTATTGCGAGAGGCTTTCACACCCTCATCAACAGCCCGGAATCCATCGAACTGCACCGTTTGATGATCGCCCTCGGCACGCAGGATACGACGCTATCAGCGGTGTTTTTCGAAGCCGGTCCGCAACGAATCCTTCAGGAAATGGAGCGATTTCTGACGCGGGTGAATCACACCGACGGCTTGCATTTCGATTCGCCTGCGAGCGCGGCGGGGCACTTTTTGAGTTTGATCAAGGGCGTGTGCAATTTCCGGTTGCTAATTGGCAACGGCGGCGTGCCGGATGAGCAGACGAGCGAGCAGCATGTGCAGGAAGTGGTGGCGTTGTTTTTGAGGGCGTACAGAGCCTGAGTATCCAGTCACACCACCGAAGGCAGGCCTTGCGTGGATATCTGTGGGAGCGAATTCATTCGCGAATGGCCCGTCCGGTCGATAGAGATCCATCGCCTGAACAACCGCTTCGCGAATGAATTCGCTCCCACAGGTTCGAGGGCGAAATCACGTTCAGCAGCGCCCCTCGCCCATCAGGGCTTCAACGCCTTCTTCGGATACACGTCATACCGGCTGGATTTGCCATCCAGCGCATACCCCGGCTTGGCGCCTTCGATGCACGGGGCTTTGCGCGGGCGTTTGACCACCACACGGTGGGTCGCCAATGCCAACGCCGCTTCCAGCAACGCCGGGGCGTCCATGTCGTCGCCCACCAACGGGCGGAACAGGCGCATTTCTTTCTTCACCAATGCCGTTTTTTCGCGATGGGGAAACATCGGGTCGAGGTAGATCACCTGCGGCGGCTCGCCTTCCCAAGTGCGCATCAGCTCGATCGAGTTGCCCGTCAGCAAACGCATCTGGCCAATGATCGCGCCCACGTCGAGGTCCTGAGCGCCCCGCGCCAATCCGTCCTCCAGCAGCGCGGCAATGATCGGTTGGCGTTCGATCAGGCTCATTTCACAGCCCAGGCTGGCCAGCACGAACGCGTCCTTGCCTAACCCGGCGGTGGCGTCCAGCACCCGAGGACGGACACCCGGCTGAACGCCGACGGCCTTGGCGATCATCTGCCCGCTGCCGCCACCGAACAGGCGCCGGTGGGCCGCTTTGCCCTCAACAAAATCCACTCGCACAGGCCCCGGCGCATCGTCGCCCAGCTGTTGCAACTGCAGGCCGTCATCGTTCAATTGCAGGGCAAAATCCGCTTCGGTGTCCTCCAGCGGCAGGCCCAGACGCGTGGCCCATTGTTCCGCTTTTTCCCGGGCATCGACCGTCAGGGCTTCAACGCGAATGCGGCTGCCCGCTTGCTGCTCAGTCATCTCTTCAACACGCTCAAATTTTCTTAATGATTGGCAACATCTGCCGATAACGAAAGTATCCGGCATTTTGCCAGACCCACGGCATGTACTGAGCGCTTATGTCAGACATTCAGCAAACATCCTCGATAGGTTATTTGACGTACGCAGGCGACTACAGCGTACGCAATACCGAAACCCTGAGCGGCGTCACGCAGCTCTGGCAGGATGCGTTTGCCCGTGCGATGGCGCAGCAGGTCGATGACAACGCCGCCGCGCCTTCCGAGTACCCCGCCGTTGCAGCCGCGACGGACAGCATGACCGGCGAACCCGTTGCGGGCGCCAGAACGTTGGGCAAAATCGTCGAGCAGCGCGAATGCCCCGTCGTGGACACAGAAATTGCCCCGCCTGAGCCGCTGTTTCTGCCCATCGCCGAATTCGAATGGGACCTGGCCAAACGACCCGTGCCGTTCAGCGCCAGCGAAATGATTGAACAGCAACGCAATCTGGAAATTGACAGCAGTTGGGTCCGCCCGACCGTGCTGAACCCTTACGACGACAGCGTCGAGCCGGGCCCCGGTCCTCAGCCTCGCCCTCTGTTCCTGCCGATCGCCGAGTTCGAATGGGATTTGGCCGACAAGCCTGCCACGCCGTACAGCGCTGAAGAAATGAGCGAACAGCAGCGTAACCTGGAGTTCGATAACGGCTGGGCCCGTCCGATCGTGCTGCAGAATCTGCGGATTGCGGCCTGATTAGGGCGCACACGCTGCCCCTGTAGGAGTGAGCTTGCTCGCGATTCAGTGTGTCAGACGGCAAGGTGGTGACTGATCAAACGCGATCGCGAGCAAGCTCACTCCTACAAGACTGACGCTACCGACACACCCGCCACCGTCCCATGTCCACATGAAAATGATTCTGGTGGGCCGCGTTGTAATCCGGCCCCAGCACGGTGTTGAAGTGCTGACAGGCATTGTCCCTGACCAGCCTCAGAAACCTCCCGTTATCGCCCTCGTCTTTCCAGTCCTTGAGCACGGAAATCCGCCTGCCGTCCGCCAGACGAAACCCTGCGATGTCCAGCGCATTGGCCGTGGCGTGCTGACTCAGGCGCCCCTCGCTGCGGTTGTAGACGTTGCGGCAGGCGAAGCTGCCGAGGTGATCGATCTGCGTGACCTTCTCCCCAAACACCGCTTGAGCCGCCGGTTGCAGGCCATGAATGTCGAACAGCGCGTAGGCCACCGCCAACGGGCAGCTCGAAAGAAAACTGCTGCTCAACGCCACGTCTCCGCCTTGAATGCTCAAGGTATTGCTCAGCGGGCATTTGGCGTCGGCGGCGCTGTCTGCCTGATGGGCATAGCGCAGAGTGGAAGTTTGCAAAGCCTGATCGCACAGGGCCGGGTCATCCTGCAAACGCCAGAGTTTGAAGGGGGTGAGCAGGTTCGGCTGTTCCCGCACGTCCAGCGGCGCCCACGGGTTCCAGCGCCCAGGGACAGGCAACCAATCGCGCCACACCGAGAGCCCGATGCCGAGGCACATCAGGAGGAATAACAGGAAAAGGGTCGAGCCGCGCATGGGCGAGGTTTCCGCAGTGAGGACAATGGCATCCCCTAACTGACCTCACAGCAAGCCGAGTTGCTGCACCTCAGGCCCACGCTCCAGCGTTGGCAATTCAGGCAGGCCGGGCAGCAATGTCAGCAATTCCTCATGGAAACGTCTGGCAAGGTCGGGGGCCTGGATGTTATCTGGCGTGTGCAGAAAGACGTAAGGCGTACGCCCTTCCTCGATCCAGGCCGCGACTTTCAGCGCCCACTGCTCGACAAAAGGCTCGTTCGCTTCCAGTTCTGGACGCCCGATGAAACGTACTTGGGGGAATAACGTGAGTGCTGCCGGGCGTACGGGCACCTTGGGTTTCTTCGATTGCGCATGCAGCACGGCCGGGGCCTGTGACACGCAACTGAACAGCGGTCGCGAGTCCAGACAGATACGCTCGACGCCCCGGTCGAGCAGCAGACGATTGAGCATGCGCTCGCCTTCACCCTTGTCGAAGAACCCCATGTTGCGCACTTCCACTGCCAAGGCGCGGCCTTCCAAGGCGTCGATAAACGTTGCTAGCTCGCCGAGGCGATGGGGTGAAAAGGTCGCGGGAAGCTGCAGCCACAGGGGTTGAACGCGTTCACCCAACGGGGCCATCAGCTTCAGAAAGTCTTGCGCGGCAGTCAGGTGTTCGCGCAGGTCGCCCGCGTGGCTGATGTCACCGGGAAACTTGGCCGTGAATCGAAAATGCTCAGGCAAGACCTGCGCCCAGCGTTCGACAGTGGTGTCTTTGGGACGGGCGTAAAACGTGGTGTTGCCTTCGACGGCATTAAAGACCTGAGCGTAGAGTTCAAGCAGATCGGAGGTGCGGGCATCTTGCGGGTACAACGACTGACGCCAGGCGCTTTCGCTCCAGGACGGACAACCGATGAAATAAGGGGGATTGGCGACGTTCAAACGTGCAGATCGAGGCCCGAGACTTCGAGGTCCCAATCGACAAACGTTGAAGTCGTCAGGTAGCTGCTCAGGGCACTGGCCACCCGGCGACTCATGGCGCGCGGGAAAATGATGTCCTGTTGGCGTGCCGGCACATTGGCCGTGCCACCGGTTTGACGGCGAGCGGTCTGCGGAACGACTTCTTCAACGTCGTCGATGATCACCTCTTCGGAGGCGTTATCGATCGTCGCAGCGCCTTTGCGGGGCTTGCGCTTTATGGGGTACGAACGTTGTGAAGGACCGTTAATCCGCATCGATGCTTACTCGGCGTCTTGTAGTGGCAATTTAATCTCACGAACGCACTTAAGCAAACTCGCGAACGATAACTAGACCACAGTTATTGCCGAATGTTTAAAACCGCCGGGCAGAAATGATCGCTTTGTCGCCGAACGGTAGTAAATGCTGTGACTTGGGTCTCAGTTGTGGCGTGTTGATATCGGTTGAACACGTAATAGCGCAGCTTGCTGGCGAGGGAGCCGTGGCGGCTGTACCTCCGCCTCGCGAATGAATTCGCTCCTACAGGGTTCAGATGGATCAACGCGCCTTGGGGGTGGCCACTTTGTCCCGCAGGTAAACGGGCTGTGCGTCGTCCGCGACGATGGCTTCGCCACGGTGCCAGGCGAAGGTGCCGAGGGTCAGCAGATCTTGAGCGTGGGGCAACATGGTGGCGTCATGGCCAGACAGGTTGACGGCGATGCGCTCGGCGTAGCCCCAACCGGTGCCCGCTCCGAACCACTCCCCCGATGCGTCGATGGGCAATGCCGCACGCTCAGGAGGCATCACCGCTTCCTCGCCCAGCAGACGCATTTCCCCGACCGTTTCGCGATAGCAGCCCCAATACACTTCATCCATCCGCGCATCGATGGCCGCTGCCACCTGAGTCACCCCGCGCTCACGAAAGGCGCGTTGCGCCAAGGCGGCGAGGTTGGACACCGGCAAGACCGGGCGCTCCAGGCCGAACGCCAATCCTTGTACCACGCCAATGGCGATGCGCACGCCAGTGAACGCGCCGGGGCCACGACCGAACGCAATGGCGTCCAGTGCGGACAGGCCAATGCCCGCCTCGGCCAGCAGGTCCTTGATCATGGGCAGGAGTTTCTGCGCATGCAGGCGCGGGATCACCTCGTAGTGAGTCAGCACTTTGCCATCGTGCAGCAAAGCAACTGAGCAGGCTTCAGTGGCGGTGTCCAGGGCCAGCAAGGTCGTCATCGGGGTGTCCGTGGTTGAGCGAATGAAGGGGTGCACAAAGCGTTACAAAAAATGAGGCGGCATTATAAACAACAACGGCCCGCAAGCGGGCCGTCGTTCACTGCGCTAATGAAGGATCAGCCCAGCGCTGCGTTCACCTTGGCGGTGATGTCTTCCACGGAACCGACGCCCGCGATGCTGCTGAACTTCGGCGTGCCGTCTTTGGCTTCGAGTTGCTTGTAGAACTCGACCAGAGGCTCGGTCTGCGCGTGATAGACCGACAGGCGATGGCGAACGGTCTCTTCGACGTCGTCTTTGCGCTGAACGAGGTCTTCGCCGGTTTCGTTGTCCTTGCCTTCAACCTTTGGCGGATTGAATACGGTGTGGTACACGCGGCCCGAACCTTCGTGCACACGACGGCCTGAAATGCGTTTGACGATCTCTTCGTCATCGACCTTGATCTCTACCACATGGTCAATCGCCAGGCCCGCATTCTTCAGGGCTTCGGCCTGAGGAATGGTGCGTGGGAAACCGTCGAACAGGCAGCCATTGGCGCAGTCAGGCTGCGACAGGCGATCCTTGATCAGGCCAATGATCAGGTCATCGGAAACCAGACCGCCGCTGTCCATGACGCTTTTGGCTTTCAGGCCCAGCTCGGTGCCCGCCTTGACCGCTGCCCGCAGCATGTCGCCAGTGGAGATTTGCGGAATGCCGAATTTCTTGGTGATGAACGTAGCCTGAGTACCTTTACCGGCCCCGGGAGCTCCCAGCAGAATCACGCGCATTGTTGTGCTCCTCAATTTTTATAGAGATTTCGTCGGATTCGCCTAAATGGGGCCAATCACTTTAAAAAATTAACTGACCCAACGGCCAAAGGCTGATCAAGATACACAGCCGGTTCATGCCGCACAAGACGCCAAAAGTCGCAGCAACCCGCGAAAAACCAGTAGCTTGCCAACGATCAATACTTTGGTACGACCCGGTGCAACTTCAGGGGTGTGCATCCTTGTCGATGAGCCAGGCGCCGCGAGATGAAGACCTGCGCCCTCACCCGCGTCGCAAGTGCCGCGTCAGCCGGTGTTACGCAAACCAGCGGCAATGCCTGCGACAGACACCAGCAGCGCCTGTACCAAAGGACTGTCCAGACTCGCGTCCTGTTTGCGCGAGCGCGCCAGCAATTCGGCCTGCAATAGATGAAGGGGGTCCAGATAGGTGTTGCGCAGGCTGATGAACTCCAGCGTCTCGGGGCTGTGGGCCAACAGCTGCGATTGGCCGGTCAGCCCCAGCACCACGTCACACGCCTGCGACAATAGGTCGCGCAAATGTGCACCCAAATGCAGCAGCCCCGGCTCCACCAGACGTTCGTCGTAGAGCTGCGCGATGTCGCTGTCTGCCTTGGCCAGCACCATTTCCAGCATGTCGATGCGCGTGCGGAAGAATGGCCACTGTTCGCGCATCTGCCCTAGCAGGTCGCCCTGCCCTCGCTCCAGCGCCTTGCTCAGCGCGTCTTCCCAGCCGAGCCATGCAGGCAGCATCAGGCGGGTCTGGGTCCAGGCGAAAATCCAGGGGATCGCGCGCAGGCTTTCGACGCCCCCTGCGCGGCGCTTGGCCGGACGGCTGCCCAACGGCAGGCGGCCCAGTTCCTGCTCGGGCGTGGCCTGGCTGAAGTATTCGACGAACTCGGGATTCTCCCGCACAACAGCGCGGTAGGCCTTCACGCCATCTGCCGCCAGCTCGTCCATCATCTGCCGCCACGCAGGCTCCGGCAACGGCGGTGGCTGGAGCGTCGCTTCGAGCACAGCGGCCAGGTACAGGTTGAGATTCTGTTCGGCGATATCAGGCAACCCGAACTTGAAGCGGATCATCTCGCCCTGTTCGGTGGTGCGGAAACGCCCGGCCACCGACCCCGGAGGCTGCGAGAGAATCGCCGCGTGGGCAGGACCGCCGCCACGCCCCACCGTGCCGCCGCGGCCATGGAACAGCAGCAGTTCGACTTGCTGGGCGCGGCAGATCTCCACCAGTTTTTCCTGCGCACGATACTGCGCCCAGGCCGCCGCCGTGGTGCCCGCGTCCTTGGCCGAGTCGGAATAGCCAATCATGACTTCCTGCGGGCCATGCAGACGCAGGCGATAGCCCGGCAGGCTGAGCAGGTGCTCGATCACCGGCCCGGCGTTATCGAGGTCCGCGAGGGTTTCGAACAGCGGCACGACGCGCATCGGTCGTTGTAATCCGGCCTCTTTGAGCAGCAATTGCACGGCCAAGACATCAGAAGCAGCACCGGCCATGGAGATCACGTAAGAACCCAAAGACGCCGCAGGGGCAGCAGCCACTTCGCGACAGGTGGCCAGCACTTCGGCGGTGTCAGCAGCCGGTTTGAAATGCGATGGCAGCAGCGGCCGCTTGCTGTTCAGTTCTTCCAGTAAGAACTCGATGCGCGCCTCTTCGCTCCACTCGTTATAGCGCCCCAGTCCGAGGTAATCAGTGATCTCGGTCATGGCCGCACTGTGGCGCGTGGAGTCCTGTCGGACGTCGAGTTTGACCAGGAACAATCCGAAGGTGACCGCCCGACGCAGACAGTCCAGCAGCGGACCGTCGGCAATGACGCCCATGCCGCACTCGTGCAATGACTGGAAACACAACTGCAGGGGTTCCAGCAATTCCCGGTTACTGTTCAGCACGTCTTCCGGCGCAGGCTGAGTGACTTTCAGTGAAGCATGGGCCCAGTTACGGGTAGCACGAAGACGCTCACGCAACTTTTTCAGCACGGCACGATAGGGTTCGACGCTGTCACCCGCTTCGGCCTGCAAAGCAGGGCTGGCCTGTTGCATCGACAGCTCGGCGGCCAATTGATCAACGTCACGCAGGTACAGGTCCGCCGCCATCCAGCGCGCCAGCAACAGCACTTCACGGGTCACGGCGGCGGTGACGTTTGGGTTGCCGTCGCGATCGCCACCCATCCATGAAGCGAAGCGAATCGGTGCGGCTTCCAGTGGCAAATGCAGACCGGTGGCAGCTTGCAGCGCCTGATCGGCTTTGCGCAGGTAATTGGGAACGGCCTGCCACAGCGAGTTTTCGATGACGGCAAAGCCCCATTTCGCTTCATCCACCGGGGTAGGACGTACCCGGCGGATTTCTTCGGTGTGCCACGCTTCCGCGATCAGGCGTTGCAGACGCTCGGTGATCTGGGCACGCTCCTGACGGTTCAGGTCGCGATGGTCAAGGGCAGCCAGTTGTGCGGCGATGGCGTCGTACTTCTGGATCAGGGTACGGCGCGCCACTTCAGTCGGGTGCGCAGTCAGCACCAATTCAATCTCCAGCTTGCCGAGTTGGCGAGCCAAGGCTTCAGGTGACTGCCCGGATTCCTTCAAACGCTCCAGCAACTCGGGAAGCACGCGGGATTCGAACGGCTGCGGCTTGCTGTCATCCCGTCGATGAATCAGTTGGTACTGCTCAGCGATGTTGGCCAGGTTAAGGAACTGATTGAACGCCCGCGCCACGGGCAGCAACTCGTCCTCGCCCAGGCTTTCCAGATTGGAACTCAGTTGCTCGGTGCTCTGGGTCGCGCTGCGGCGTCCGGCTTTGGCACTTTTGCGAATACGCTCGATTTTTTCGAGAAAATCAGCCCCGTGCTGATCACGAATGGTATTGCCCAATAGCTCACCCAGCAGGTGAACGTCCTCACGCAATCGTGCATCGATATCAGCCATCCAGCCTTCTCCTTCAGCGTTTTTTTGTTCTGTCCTGAGTCAGTTCGGTCATCCCGAACTGAACGCCCTCGTAAGTTTTGCCTCTATCAATGTGTATAGAGCGACAAATTCATGCACCTACGCAACCCTTTGCCTTACATCTGCCGGGAGCAAGCTAGTCTCAAGACGGGCCACGTCACGCATTGGACGACGGCTCGACAATTCGCCAGAACCCGCTCACACGCGGGTCGTTGAAGAGGTCTCTATGAAAATCCGTGAGCTCGCAAAACACTGGGAAGATTCCGCGAAAGGTCGCCTGACCAAAACCGGCTACGCGGTTCACCTGGATGTAGAAGCCGCGGCCCGCCTGGCCGCCATCGCCGAAATGTACCCCAAGCGTTCTGCCGAAGAACTGCTGGGCGAGCTGATCGGCGCTGCGCTGGAAGATTTGGAAGCCAGCTTTCCCTACATCAAAGGCCAGCATGTGGTCGCCACCGACGAGGAAGGCGACCCACTGTATGAGGACGTCGGCCCTACGCCACGATTCCTCGCGCTGTCTCGACGTTATCTGCAGGATTTATCCGAGCAGCAGGACAACGCTCAACACTGATCACGACGTCGTTTTTAGAGCATCAACAAAAGGCGCGCTCACCCCGAAAACCGGGGGCGGCGCGTCTTTTTTTGCGTCAATTTACGAGCGCCAATTTTACATCACGCAACAAAACGCCCGCCCGTAAGAGCGAAAACGTCTGAACTATTCAAAATCGGCAAAGGTCCGAACCATTAGCCATTACAGAAAAGCCGACAGGTGGCAGCGGAAATTGACCCTGGTCATGTCCCCGCCCAGGCCAGCGCTGAAATGGAAAATCTAGCTTTCAGGAGTTTCAAAATGGAGTTGACCACCATGAATACCCGCACTGCCACTCACACCATCAAGAGCCCGCGCGGGCTGAAACTGGCCGCGTTGGTCGTGGGCACCAGCCTCCTGCTTGCCGGTTGCGCGGGCAAACCTCCAAGCGAGCAATACGCGGTGACGCAATCTGCCGTGAACGCTGCAGTCAGCGCGGGCGGCACCGAGTACGCGGCCGTCGAGATGAAGTCGGCGCAGGACAAGTTCAAGCAAGCTGAACTGGCCATGCAAGAAAAGAAATACGACGAAGCTCGCAAGTACGCCGAACAAGCTGAATGGGACGCTCGTGTAGCCGAACGCAAGTCACAAGCGGCGAAAGCACAGAAAGCGGTGCAGGACGCGCGTCAGGGCGTCAACGAACTGCGTGAAGAAGGTCTGCGTCAGGCTCAGCCGACCGCTCAATAACCTCCCGCACTTCAAGCATTGCCACTGGATTTAAAGGACGAACATATTATGCGCAAACAAGTACTGATCCCTGCCCTGCTGGCCCTGAGCGTTGGTCTGGCTGCCTGCTCTTCGCAACCAAACGTGAATCTGGAACAGGCTCGCACCAACTACTCGGCGCTGCAAAGCAACCCGAAATCCACCGAACTCGCGGCCCTGGAAACCAAGGACGCCAGCGATTGGCTGAACAAGGCCGACGCCGCTTACCGCAACAATGAAGATCAGAAGAAGGTGGACCAATTGGCCTATCTGACCAATCAGCGCGTTGAGCTGGCGAAGCAGACCATTAACCTGAAGACCGCTGAAAACGATTTGAAGAACGCTGCGGCCCAACGTGCCCAGGCGCGTCTGGATGCTCGCGATGCGCAGATCAAAGCGCTGCAGAACAGCCTGAACGCCAAGCAGACCGAGCGCGGTACGCTGGTGACCTTCGGCGACGTGCTGTTCGACCTGAACAAGTCTGATCTGAAATCCGCAGGTCTGGTCAACGTCAACAAGCTGGCCCAGTTCCTTCAGGAAAACCCGGATCGCAAAGTGATCGTCGAGGGTTACACCGACAGCACCGGCTCCGACAGCTACAACCAGTCGCTCTCTGACCGTCGCGCCAACTCCGTGCGCATGGCGCTGGTGAAGATGGGCGTGAGCTTGGACCGTGTTGTATCCCAGGGCTATGGCAAGGAATACCCGGTTGCTGACAACGCCAGCGCTTCGGGCCGCGCCATGAACCGTCGCGTGGAAGTCACCATTTCCAACGACAACCAGCCGGTCGCACCGCGTTCGTCGATGCAATAAACCTGTTGCAGCGATAAACAAAAGCCCCGCCTGTTGACGAACAGGCGGGGCTTTTTTGTGGATGACGGAGCGACGTCTACTGCACCCTCTGCGGCGTTTCCTGCCCCATGCAACGCACGGCCTGTTTGCGGTCGTTGACCAGCACACCGGTCAGGCCTTTCTGTTCGGTGTCGAACAGCACCATCACGCCTTCCACGCATTGCGCGACTTGGGGCGCAGGCTCCAGCGCGACTTTGTAATCCTCCCCCGGAACGGTCTTGAGCATCGTGAACTGGCTCAATTCCAATGCGTCCTCGGGCTTGGCGAAGTGCAGGTAGCCGTAGTACCACAGCACGCCCACGGTGCCGAAAATGCAGCCGATGCCGGTGAGGATTTGCGGGATGAAGTTACGCTCTTCGGTCATTTCGGCTTCTCTTCAGGCTTACTGTCCGACGGCGTGGACGCACTTTTCTGGCGCGGATCAGGGTCGGGATAGTTGGGAACTTCGGCCAACCGACGCAGGCCACTGAAATGCGCCGGATCATCCAGATAACGCACCATCACTTCCTGCCACGTGGGGTCGGCGAAGGTCTGGACATGGGGGCCACGGGTCAATTGCAACACCCGAGGTGGGGGCGCGTTCTGGTACAGACTGATGCCGTTGTGAAGCGGGACTTGCGAATCGTCGAGGCTCTGGAACATCAGCATCGGCGTGCCTTTCAATTGAGCGATGCCGTTGATGGCACTGTCGCTGTCAGGAATCACCCACGACAACGGACGCTTGAACGGCCACGTCAGCCAGGACGTGCCGAGGGTGTATCGCGCGACTTCCCGGTAGCTGGCGGGCACGCCGTCGAGCACGAGGGCCTTGATGCGCGAACGCTGTTGCGGGTGTTCGGCCAGGTAATGCACGGCCAATGCGCCACCGATGCTCTGTCCCAGCACCACCAGCGGTTTGCCCTGTACGTCCGGGGCTTTGCTCAGCCAGTCGAACGCCGCGTCAATGTCCTGATAAATCGCGGGCAGGCTGGGCTCGCCTTCCGATTTGCCATAGCCGCGGTAGTCGAGCAGCAGCACTTGATAGCCCTGCTCGGGCAGCCACCAGCTCCCACCCAAATGCCAGGCCATGTTGCCGCCGTTGCCGTGCAAGTGCAGCACCGTTCCTTTGACCGGGACGCCTTCCTTCGCAGGCAGGAACCATGCGTTGAGCCGGGTCCCGTCTGCTGCCGTGAGGGTCACGTCGCGCCAGGCGATGTGGGCCTTTTCCGGGGTCAACGGCACTTCACGTTCGGGGTAGAACAGGAGTTGGCTGCAGCCGGTGAGCGTAATGAGCAGCAGCAACGTCAGAAGAGGCTTCAAGCGATGTCCTTGTCGTTCGCGTAGCTGTAGGAAACCATCACAGGATATTCGAATAATCCGCTTCGATCCGGTCCAGGCTCAAATGGTTAAGGAAGTTGGAGAAGCACATCCACGCCGACAGCGCGTTCATGTCGCGGAACTGGTCGGGCAGGTATTTCGGAGGCACCACCAACCCTTCATCCACCAGTTGCCGCAAGGTGCGCATGTCTTCCAGCGTGGTCTTGCCGCAGAACAGCAATGGCACCTGCTCCAGCTTGCCCTTTCTCACGGCCAACTGGATGTAGTTGTAAACCATGATGAAGCCCTTCAGGTAGGACAAGTCCTTGGTGAACGGCAGACCGTTCGGCACCGAGCCTCGGAACACGCGACTGGCGTTGCCGTAGCTTTCTGGCATGCCGAAGCCTTGCTCGCGGTAGAACTCGAACACTTGCAGGAAGTCCGCGCCCTCTTCTGCCATGTGAATGGCGCGGGTGCGGTTGGTGAGCTTGCGCAGACGGCTTGGGTAAGAGGCGAAGCCGATCACCTCCATCAGAATCGCCAGGCCTTCCTGTGTCACGGTTGACGAGGGCGGGCCTTTGGCGAGGAAGGTGCAGATCGGCTGGTTCTGGCCATTGAGCGTCGTGCCCACATGCACCAGCCCTTCATGGACCTCCAGCGCTCGCACGTCGCGCTCGTTGAACATCGCGTCGCTGCGGATCTTGATGTAATCCGCGCCCGCCGCCGCGTCGGCCACGATGCCGTCAGACTCGAACACCCGAATGGTTTCTTCCGCTTCGCCAAAGGTGCGGTTCAAGCGGCTTTGCAGCATCGCGACCGCGTCTTTCGCGTTGAGGGTTTTCGGCTCGTCCTTGAGGTCGCCACGTCCGGCGATGTTGTTCAAGTAATCAGAGAGCATCATGCCGAGGTCGGCCAGCGTCGGGTCTCCGGCGTGGAAAGCATCGGACGCAGCGCCGTATAGCTCTTGGGAAATCAGACCGAAATCCGGCGTGCCCCGCGCTTCGAGCATGCGCACGACCATCCGGTATTCCTTGCACATGCGGCGCATGATCTGCCCGACCGGGTTGAACTGCCCCAGTTGCCGGGTGATGTCACGCTCGATGTTCTGGAATTCGAGCTTCACAGCGCCGGAGTCGAACCCGAGCGGGCGGTTTTCGTAATAGGCCCGGTCCACCTCGGGCATTTGCTTGCCCTTGGCCGCGAGGAAATTCTTGCGAATGCTCTCGTCCCACTTCACCGCGTCGAGCACGCGAATCGGCGTCTGCGCCAACACAATGCGGTCGGACAGCGCGCGAATGGTCTGCTGGTATTCGTCCACCCAGTACCCCTTTGATTAACCCGTGGCGCTATTTGGCCATGCGCTGATATTGAGCCGCCTTGAGAAAGACGTCGGAATTGGCGGTGTCGTCCAGATAGGCGAACACCTTGTCCATGGAAGTGGAGATCAGCACGCCGTCGCCCTTTTCGGTTTCGGTGGGCTGGCCTTCGAAGGTCTTCTGATCGACCAGTTGCTGAATGCGCTCGACGTCCAGGTCGTAGATGACCAGTTCGTCGGCGGCGCTGCCGTTGTCGATCAGGTCGAAACCCGCGATCACGTAATGGGCGCCGTACTTCTCGGGCAGTGCCGCCGAGACGTACCAACGGCTGCCGTGCCGGGAAACGGTGAAGGTGTATTCGTCGCGGTTCTTGCGGTCGCCCTTGCGGTAGCTGACGGCCTTGTACTGATTGGCACCCGCGCGGCTGATTTCCAGCTCCAGCGGCTCGCCCCAGGCGTTTTTGCTGGTCCAGGTGCCGAGCAGCTTGGGCGGCGCGGTGTCGCTGGCGGGGATCGGGTCCTTGAAAGTCACCAGGCATCCGCTCAACAACGCGAACGACAAGGCGAGCAAGACGCTCCAGACTTTCATCGCTTCTCCTGAATTCAAGCGTTCTCAGCCAATCACTGGCTTGGCAGTACCCAACACCAGATGCATCTGGCGCGTAAGAATAGCGAGCATTTCCTCGTCTGCTTCGGGACGTGGCCCGGCGAGCAGCCCCTGATATTCCATCCGCCCGATAATCCCCGTCAACACTTGTGCATCCACTTGCGGTTGGGTCGAGCCCATGACCTCCAGAAACTGGGCGCTTCCCTGCAAGAGAATTTGCTGATGGGCCGCCACCAATGGCGCCAGGCGAGGGTTGATCAGGGCTTCCAGGCAGAACGCATGTTCAGCGATCAACTGGTCGCGCCGGGTCAGCAATTGATGGCGCACGTAGTCCAGGGTCATGCGGGCGATTTCATCGGCCAAACGGCCACGGGCTTCGGCGCTGCCGTCGTTGCGAGCGACCATCTCCCGCAGCAGGTCTTCGGTGTTGGTCCACAGCTTGGCCATGTAGGCGGCGCTGCGCTCGACGTATTGGGCGAAGGCATCGGTGAGCAGGTCGTCGATGTCCTTGAAGTAGTAGGTGGTGGCGGACAGCGGCACTTGCGCTTCGGCGGCCACGGCCCGATGGCGGACGGCACGCACGCCGTCGCGAATGAGGATGCGCATGGCAGCGTCGAGAATCTGCTGGCGGCGTTGCTCGCTGCCCTGTCGGCTGGCCTTGCGGCCCTGATACTGAACACTCTGCGCGACGGCGGTGGCCAGGCCGGCGGCTCCTTTTTGAGCGATCGTACGATTCACGACGGGGTTTCCTTTTTCAGTCTTGATAGTCAAGGCATATCACATGTTTTTCAGCGCCTGACGAGACGCTATCGCGAGCAAGCTCACTCCTACAACAGCCCGCGAACACCTGTAGGAGTGAGCTTGCTCGCGATAGCGTCATAACTGTTACCGCATGCTCCTACAGGTATTCATCAAGCAAAAAAAAGCCGCCCATGCTGAGGCGGCTTTTAGGATGACGCTTACGCCTGAGGCCGCATGTGCGGGAACAGGATGACGTCGCGGATCGACGGCGAGTTGGTCAGCAGCATGACCAGACGGTCGATACCGATGCCCTCGCCTGCCGTTGGCGGCATGCCGTATTCCAGCGCACGCACGAAGTCGGCGTCGTAATGCATGGCTTCGTCGTCGCCCGCGTCCTTGTCGGCGACTTGCGCCATGAAACGCTCGGCCTGGTCTTCCGCGTCGTTCAACTCGGAATAGGCGTTGGCAATTTCACGGCCACCGATGAACAACTCGAAACGGTCGGTGACGTTCGGGTTTTCGTCATTGCGGCGGGCCAGCGGCGACACTTCGAACGGGTACTGGGTGATGAAGTGCGGCTGATCCAGCTTGTGCTCGACCAGCTCTTCGAAAATCATCACCTGCAATTTGCCCAGACCTTCGAAGCCCAAGACCTTGGCGCCCGCTTTCTTGGCGATGGCGCGGGCCTTGTCGATGTCGTTCAGGTCGTCGGCGGTCAGATCCGGGTTGTACTTGAGGATCGAATCGAACACCGACAGACGCGCGAACGGCTCGCCAAAGTGGAACACCTTGTCGCCGTACGGCACGTCGGTGCTGCCCAGAACCAGTTGAGCCAGTTCACGGAACAGCTCTTCGGTCAGGTCCATGTTGTCTTCGTAGTCGGCGTACGCCTGGTAGAACTCCAACATGGTGAATTCAGGGTTGTGACGGGTCGAGACGCCTTCGTTGCGGAAGTTGCGGTTGATCTCGAACACCTTTTCAAACCCGCCAACCACCAGACGCTTGAGGTACAGCTCAGGCGCGATACGCAGGAACATTTCCAGGTCCAGCGCGTTGTGGTGGGTTTCGAACGGCTTGGCTGCGGCGCCGCCCGGAATGGTCTGCAGCATCGGCGTTTCAACTTCAAGGAAGTCGCGCTTCATCAGAAAGCTGCGGATGTGGGCGATGACTTGCGAGCGAACACGGAAGGTTTCGCGCACGTCTTCGTTGACGATCAGGTCAACGTAACGCTGGCGATAGCGCTGCTCGGTGTCGGTCAGGCCGTGGTGTTTGTCAGGCAGCGGACGCAGGGACTTGGTCAGCAGACGTACGCTGGTCATTTCGACGTACAGGTCGCCTTTGCCGGAACGGGCCAGGGTGCCCTCCGCCGCGATGATGTCGCCCATGTCCCAGGTTTTCACCGAGGCCAGGGTGTCTTCCGACAGGGTCTTGCGGTTGACGTAGACCTGAATGCGACCGGTCATGTCCTGGATCACCATGAACGAGCCACGGTTAAGCATGATGCGACCTGCAACCTTGACCGGAATCGCCGCTTCAGCCAGTTCTTCCTTGGTCTTGTCCACGTACTGTTTCTGCAGGTCGTTGCAGTAGTTTTCGCGGCGGAAGTCGTTCGGGAAGGCGTTACCCTTGGCGCGCTCGGCAGCAAGCTTTTCCTTGCGCAGTGCGATCAGGGTGTTTTCTTCCTGTTGCTGGGCTTGCGGGTCGAGTTGTTGGTCGCTCATGTCTTTAGATTTTCCATCACAGGTTCGTTGCTCTTGCCGTCGGCAAGGGATCGCGGGCCGGTCGCTGCTTCGCATGCGCCGTGCCCGCAACACGTGGGGTCGCGATTACAGCCCTTGCTTGAGGCTGGCTTCCAGGTAACCGTCGAGGTCACCGTCCAGCACCTTGTTGCAGTCGCTGCGCTCGACGCCGGTCCGCAGGTCCTTGATGCGCGAGTCATCGAGGACGTACGAGCGGATCTGGTGGCCCCAGCCGATGTCCGACTTGGTGTCTTCCAGCGCCTGGGACGCGGCGTTGCGCTTCTGCATTTCCAGCTCGTACAACTTGGCCCGCAGCATTTTCATGGCGGTGTCCTTGTTCGCGTGCTGGGAACGTTCGTTCTGGCAACTGACGACGGTGTTGGTCGGTACGTGGGTGATACGGACCGCCGAGTCGGTGGTGTTAACGTGCTGACCACCGGCACCGGACGAACGATAGGTGTCGATGCGCAGGTCCGACGGGTTGATGTCGATCTCGATGCGGTCGTCGATCTCGGGGGAAACGAACACCGCCGAGAATGAGGTGTGGCGACGTGCGCCGGAGTCGAACGGGCTCTTGCGGACCAGGCGGTGCACGCCGATTTCGGTACGCAGCCAGCCAAAGGCGTATTCGCCCTTGATGTGCACGGTGGCGCCCTTGATGCCGGCGACTTCGCCTTCGGACAGTTCCATGATGGTGGCGTCGAAGCCACGCTTGTCGGCCCAGCGCAGGTACATGCGCAGCAGGATGTTGGCCCAGTCCTGCGCTTCGGTGCCGCCGGAGCCGGCCTGGATGTCCAGGTAGGCGTTGTTCGGGTCCATCTCGCCGCTGAACATGCGACGGAATTCCAGCTTGGCGAGGGATGCTTCCAGGCCTTCCAGCAGCTCGACGACATCGGCGACAGCGCCTTCATCGTCTTCTTCGACGGCCATGTCCAGCAGCTCTTTAGCGTCGGCCAGGCCGGAACTCATTTCGTCGAGGGTTTCAACGATCTGGGCCAGCGCCGAACGCTCGCGGCCGAGGGCCTGGGCATACTCGGGCTTGTTCCAGACGTTGGGGTCTTCCAGCTCGCGGTTGACTTCGGTCAGACGATCATGTTTTTGATCGTAGTCAAAGATACCCCCGAATGGATTCGGAGCGTTCGGTCAGGTCCTTGATGGTGTTCAGGATCGGGTTGATTTCCATGGTCGTCAGGACTCGCAGGCGAATTTCACAAAGCCCGCGAGTATACCCGAGCTGACGCCGGGATGGCAGCCCGTTGGGCAGGGGTGGTTAGCGTCTACGGATGATCAAGCCAAATGCAAAACCTGTGGGAGCGAATTTATTCGCGAGAGGGCATTTCAGCCTCGACGGATAGAGGGACATTAACGCCCTTCGCGAATGAATTCGCTCCCACAGTTACGAGCCGACTACGACCTGATTGCGCCCATTGTGCTTCGCGGCATACAGGCCCTGATCCGCGCTCTGGATCAACTGGCGGCTGTGGCTGCCGACCGGAGGCACGAGGGTCGCCAGACCAATGCTCACGGTCAGGCTCGAGCCTTCCTTGGGCGCGATGTGCGGGATGTTCATGCTGGCGACGCTCTGGCGAAGTTTCTCGGCCAGCAAACGTGCGCCGCCCGGCGAGGTGTTCGGCAGGACCAGCGCGAACTCTTCGCCGCCGTAACGTGCAGGCAGGTCGGAAGGACGGCTGCAGCTGGAACGGATGGCCTTGGCCACCTGACGCAGCGCTTCGTCGCCTTCGAGGTGGCCGAAGTTGTCGTTATAGGCTTTGAAATAGTCGACATCGATCATCATCAGCGACAGCTGGGTCTGCTCGCGCGTCGCCCGGCGCCACTCCAGTTCGAGGTATTCGTCGAAGTGCCGACGGTTCGACAGCCCGGTCAGGCCATCGGAGTTCATCAGGCGTTGCAGCACCAGGTTGGTGTCCAGCAGCTGCTGCTGACTGACTCGCAAAGCACGGTAGGCTTCGTCGCGTTGCAGCAGAGTCATGTAGGAGCGGGAGTGGTAGCGGATGCGTGCCACCAGCTCGATGTTGTCCGGCAGTTTGACCAGATAATCGTTGGCCCCCGCCGCGAACGCCGCGCTCTTGATGAGCGGGTCTTCCTTGGTCGAGAGCACGATGATCGGGATGTCCCGGGTCATCGGGTTGTTGCGGTACTCGCGCACCAGCGTCAGACCGTCAAGCCCTGGCATCACCAGGTCCTGCAGAATCACCGTCGGCTTGATTTCGATCGCTTGAGCGATGGCCTGATGAGGGTCGGCGCAGAAGTGGAAATCGATGTTTTCCTCATTCGCCAGCCCACGCCGGACTGCCTCGCCGATCATTGCCTGATCGTCGACCAGCAACACCATGGCAGCGTTTTCATCCGTGGTGTTTACTTCGTCCAGCTGCAAGTCATGCATTCAGGGTCTCCTGGTCACAGGCGGGCTGTGAAATCACCTGGAAAATCATTGTATAAATGCCTCTTTCAAGCGAGGCGCGATCGTGTCTAGCGGGCGGATCTCCATGGCGGCGTCGATGGCGGCTGCCGCTTTGGGCATGCCATACACCGCGCAGCTTTGCTGGTCCTGGGCGATGGTGAGGAAGCCCCGCTGACGCATCAGCTTGAGTCCTTGGGCACCGTCTCGGCCCATACCTGTCAACAGAACGCCCACTGCGTCACCGTTCCAATAGCTGGCCACACTTTCGAAAAACACGTCGATAGAGGGCCTATATATCTCATTCACCGGCTCGGCGGTATAGGCCAGCGTGCCGTTCTTCAACAAGCGGATATGGTGATTGGTGCCCGCCAGCAACACGGCCCCGCACTCCGGCGGTTCCCCGTCGCGCGCCAGCCGCACCTCCAGCCCTGACGAGCTGCTCAACCATTGCGCCATGCCGGCCGCGAACACCTGGTCCACATGCTGAACCAGCACGATGGCTGCCGGGAACGCCTTCGGCAGTCCTTTGAGCAGCACTTCCAGCGCTGCCGGGCCCCCTGCGGACGAACCGATGGCGACCAGCCCCTTTCTTTGTGCCGCCACGCCCAACGGCGCTGGCGTCGGACGGACGCGGCTGTCACGTTGACCGACCAGCCACCCGATGTTGAGGATCTTGCGCAGCAAGGGTGCCGCTGCCTCTTTCGGGTCGCCCGCGCCGATGGCGGGCGTGTCGACCACGTCCAGGGCACCATGGCCCATTGCCTCGAACACACGGTGGACGTTCTGTTCCCGGTCAACAGTCACAATCACGATGGCACACGGCGTGGCGGCCATGATACGCCGGGTCGCCTCGACGCCGTCCATGACCGGCATGATGAGGTCCATCAAGATCAGATCCGGCGTCAGTTCGGCGCATCGCTGCACCGCGTCAGCGCCGTTGCTCGCCACCCACACCACCTGATGCGCAGGCTCGAACGCCAGCGCACGGCGCAGTGCTTCGACCGCCATGGGCATGTCGTTGACGATGGCGATTTTCATCCTTGCGCATCTCCTATCAGCTCGACCACCGCGTCGAGCAATGCATCATCATGGAAACTGGCCTTGGCCAGATAATAGTCGGCCCCGGCATCCAGCCCCCGACGACGATCCTCTTCGCGATCCTTGTACGACACCACCATCACGGGCAACGACTGCAAACGACTGTCGCGGCGCAACAGCGTCACCAGTTCGATACCGTCCATGCGCGGCATGTCGATGTCGGTAATCAGCAAATCGAAGTCTTCGGCACGCAGGGCGTTCCAGCCGTCCATCCCGTCCACGGCCACCGCGACTTCATAACCGCGGCTCAACAGCAATTTGCGCTCCAGCTCGCGCACGGTCAATGAGTCGTCCACCACCAGCACACGCTTGCGCACTTGAACGTCGACCTGACGATTGCGCCGATCAATACGCTCCAGTCGCCCGGTGTTAAGCAATTTTTCCACCGAGCGCAGCATGTCTTCGACGTCGATGATCAGCACGGCCGAGCCATCGTCCAGCAGCGCGCCAGCGGAAATGTCCTGGACCTTGCCCAGACGCGGGTCCAGCGGCAGCACCACCAGCGTGCGTTCGCCGATGAAACGCTCGACCGCCACGCCATACACGGCGTCACGTTCACGAATCACCACGACCTTGAGCGCGTCGGCGTTATTCTGGCTGGCAGGACGATTGAGCAATTGGCTGGCAGCAACGAGGCCGACGTGGCGCTCTTCGTGCCAGAAGTGCTGGCGGCCTTCCAGTTGCACGATTTCGTCCACTTGCACGTCGCGCATCCGCTCGATGTGCGCCAGCGGGAAGGCATAGGCTTCGCCGCCCACTTCCACCACCAGACTGCGCACGACGGACAGCGTGAGCGGCACTTCGATGTGGAAACGGCTGCCCTGCCCCGCCTGTTGATGCAGTTCGACCCCGCCGCGCAGTTGCCGGACCATGTGCTGCACCGCATCCAGCCCCACGCCGCGCCCGGAGACTTCGGTGACTTTGTCGCGCATGCTGAAACCCGGCAGGAACAGGAAGCTCAACAGTTCTTCCTCGCTCAGCTGCATCGCGGTTTCTTCGGGCGACAGTTTGCGGTCGATGATGCTGCGACGCAGACGCTCAAGGTCCACGCCACCGCCATCGTCGATCAGTTCGACGACCAGCAAACCGGCCTGGTGGGACGCCTTGAGTTGAATCAGTCCCTCCGCCGGTTTGCCAAGGGCCAAGCGCTGTTCGGGAAACTCGATGCCGTGGTCTACGGCGTTGCGCAACAGGTGCGTCAGCGGTGCTTCGAGCTTTTCCAGCACGTCGCGGTCGACCTGGGTTTTATCGCCGTCGATTTCCAGCCGCGCCTGTTTGCCCAGCGAACGGCCAAGGTCACGCACCATGCGCGCCTGCCCGGCCAGCACGTCGGCGAACGGACGCATGCGGCAGGCCAGCGCGGTGTCGTACAGCAGCTGCGCACGCTGACTGGCTTGCCAGCCGAATTCGTCGAGGTCGGAGGTCTGTTGGATCAGCAGGTGCTGCGCCTCGCTCAACAGACGCCGCGCTTCTTCCAGCGCCTTTTGCGCATCCGGATCGACGTTGGCGTCGAGCAAGGCTTCGAGATTGTCCAACGCGCGACTGGCGCCGCTTTGCGAGCGTTTGACCCGTTGCATCGCGGTCAGATAAGGCTTCAGGCGTTGGGTCTCGACCAGCGATTTGCTCGACAGGTCCAGCAGGTTATTCAGGCGCTCGGCCGTCACCCGCAAGACACGCTCGCCGCCCTCGTTGACCCGACGCTCGACGCGGCGGCCGATTTTCGGCTGGGCCTCTTCTTCGGCTTCGGGCACAGGGGCCGGTTGTGCGGGTGTAACGGATTCGGTGACAGCGGGTAATTCAGGTTCAGTGGGTTCAGTCAGCGGCGCATGGGCCGACTGCACCGATTCCACCAGCGACTGCGCGTTGGCCAGCAGCAGATCGTCCATTGATGGCGCAAGGTTCGGCGCAGCGGTGGCAGGACGCGCACCCGGTTTGATCAGGTCGTTCATCAATGCGACGTAGCCGTCCACGTCGCCTTGGGCCACGCTGTTCGGTCCCGGCGTGGCGATGCGCATGAGCATGTCCGTGCCCATCAACAGCGCGTCGATATGCTCGGGCTTGAGGTGCAGCCGCCCCTCCTGGGCTTCGACGAGGCAGTCTTCCATCACGTGAGAAACGCTGACCCCGGCGTTGACGCCGACGATCCGCGCCGCGCCCTTGAGCGAGTGCGCGGCGCGCATGCAGGCTTCCAGTTGATCGGCTTGGGTCGGGTTACGCTCCAGCGCCAGCAGGCCCGCGCTCAGGACTTGGGTCTGGGCTTCGGCCTCCAGCGTGAACAGTTCGAACAACGAGGCGTCGCGCATTTGATCGGGCGTCATGTCAGGCTCCGGTTCACGGCGGACAGCAACTGTTGTTCGTCCAGCAACCGCAAGCTGCGGTCTTTCCACTGCACCACGCCTCGGGTGAAGCGTGCGTTGGCGTTTTGCGCAGGGGCCGATGCGCTGTCCAGCAAACGCGCCTCGATGGCATGAATCCCGTCGACTTCATCGACCGGCACCACCACGGGCCCGCCCTCGGCGGCCACGATCAGCATGCGCGGCATGATGCGCGAGGCATTGGCGGGGGCCGACCCGCTGTCCAATCCCAGCAGCTCGACGAACGACAGGCACGCCACCAGCGCGCCACGCACGTTCGCCACGCCGAGCAAGGCCCGGGAGCGTTGGTGCGGGAGCGAGTGAATCGTCTGCACCGGCGACACTTCGACCAGACAGCGGGTCGGCAAGCCGAGCCATTCTTCGCCCAGGCGGAAGACCACAATGGAGCGGGTTTTTATGTCGCTGGCCAGCTCTTCGCTGTGAATCGACACGCGCTCCTCTTGCGCCAGCGCGTAGCGGTCCAGCAAACGGGTCGCCGCCGCCGAATACACCGAGCAGTTGCGGCAATGGATGTGTTCCACAAGAAGCGGGCACGAGCGATCGCCGTGGATGCCGATCCGGTTCCAGCAGTCGTCGATGGCCTGGGCATCGTTGTTGACCAGTTCACTGTGTACGCCGGTCATCGATTACGTCCTTCTTTATTCACACCACGGGCCGCGCGTTCCTGCAGACGGCGAGCACCGGCGCTGTCGCCCTGGGCCGCGAGAATGGCCGCCAATTGGGCGAGCGCTTCGGGATGCTGCGGCTCCAGGTACAACGCCTTGCGATAAAAACCCTGGGCGCCGATCACGTCGCCGCCCACTTCGCTCAGCAGACCGAGCCAATAGAACACCGCGGCCACCGGTTCATACCGTTTGAGGTACTGCTCGCACGCGAGTTTGGCGTCGGCGCTTTTGCCTTCGTTGGCGAGCTTCTTGATGCTGTCGAGCAAGGCTGCGGCCTCCCCCGTCGCAGGCGATGCGGGAGCGGCGCTGCGCGTTGCAGACTGAGAAGTCGGGAGAAATCGCACTCCGCCGGGACTTCGTGCAGGCGGTACAGGTGCAGGCTTTTTGCTGGCTGGCAGCGGCTCGACCGGCAATGGCGCCGGGGCGGGTGACGCCGCGATCACCGTCAGCGACTCGGCGTCCGCCTCGCCTTGATGCCGGAACGCGAACGACTGCGCAATGCCGATGGAAGTCATGCCCATCCGCCCCAACAGACTGCCCTCGGCAGGGCCGATGAACAGCACGCCGTCGTTGTGGGTCATGCGCTTGAGCACTTCGAACCCACGGCGCTGGGTATCGACGTCGAAATAGATCAGCAGGTTGCGGCAGAACACAAAGTCATAGGCCGACTGCGCCACCAACAGGGTCGGGTCCAGCATGTTCCCGGCCTGAAAGCTGACGCGCTCGCGCACCCGGTCTTCGACGCGATAGCCGTCTTCGACCGGGGTGAAATAACGCTCGCGAAAGCTTAACTGGTCGCCGCGAAACGAGTTCTTGCCGTAGACGCCACGGCGCGCTCGCTGCAAGGACAGCGGGCTGATGTCCACGGCTTCGATCTTGAACTGTTGCGCCTGCAGCCCGGCATCGAACAACGCCATGGCAATCGAATACGGCTCTTCGCCGGTGGAGCATGGCAGGCTGAGAATGCGCAGCGGGCGTGCACCGTTGAGATGCGCCAGACGCGCCGTCGCCAGTTTGCCAAGAGTGGCGAAGGATTCGGGATAACGAAAAAACCAGGTCTCGGGCACGATGACCGCTTCGATCAATGCCTGCTGCTCTTCCGCCGAACGTTGCAACAGCTGCCAGTAGTCAGCGTGGTCGATGGCTTTGACGACCATGCGCCGCTGACGCAACGCGCGTTCGATGATCGCTTCGCCCACCGACGCCACGTCGAGGCCGATGCGGTCCTTGAGAAAGGCGAAGAAACGCGCGTCTTCGGTCATGGAGTGGCCTCAAAGGGTTCGAGGCTCAAGGGTTGCGCCGGGAACAGCAGCGCACGGACCGAGTCGTCCAGCAGGTCCTGCACGCGAATCCATTGCAGCAAGCCCAACGCGTCTTCCCGCACCGGGCCGAGGTACGGAGCCTGGCGGTTGTCCAGACCGTATTCCTTGAACTCGTCAGCGGCGCAACGCAGGGTGTCGGTGGCTTGTTCGAGAATCAGCCCCAGCCATTGCGGGTCACGCTCGGCATCAGGCCGGTAATGCACCAACACCAGCCGCGTGCTGGTGCGCGAGGGCGCCGGTTCGCCGAAGGTCAACGCGCTCATGTCGATGACCGGCACCACCACGCCTCGGTGTGCGAACACACCGGCCACCCAATGCGGCGTCTGCGCGATGGGTTTGAGCATCAGCCGAGGCAGCACTTCGGCGACCTCGGTCGCCTCCAGCGCATAGCGCTCCGGCCCGATGCGAAACAGCAGGAACAGCTTGTTCTTCGGCACCACCCCGGCGCTGCGTTTGGCTGAATGCTCGATCATGGTCGGGTCTCAGACCTTGAAACGCGAAACGCCGCTGCGCAGCCCTACCGCCACCTGGCTTAACTCGTCGATGGCAAAGCTGGCCTGGCGCAGGGATTCCACGGTCTGGCTGCTGGCATCGCCCAGTTGCACCAGCGCCTGATTGATCTGCTCGGCGCCGGTCGCCTGGGCCTGCATGCCCTCGTTGACCATCAACACCCGCGGCGCCAGCGCCTGAACCTGGTGGATGATCTGCGAAAGCTGCTCGCCAACCTGAGTCACTTCGAACATGCCGCGACGCACTTCTTCGGAGAACTTGTCCATGCCCATCACGCCCGCCGACACCGCCGACTGAATCTCGCGGACCATCTGTTCGATGTCGTAGGTGGCCACGGCGGTCTGGTCTGCAAGACGTCGGACTTCAGTGGCAACCACCGCAAAACCACGGCCATATTCGCCCGCTTTTTCGGCCTCGATGGCAGCGTTCAGCGACAGCAGGTTGGTCTGGTCGGCGACCTTGACGATGGTCACGACCACTTGGTTGATGTTGCCGGCCTTCTCATTGAGGATCGCCAGCTTGGAGTTCACCAGATCCGCCGCGCCCATCACCGAATGCATGGTTTCTTCCATGCGCGCCAGGCCTTGCTGGCCGGAACCGGCGAGAATGGACGCTTGATCCGCCGCAGACGTGACTTCGGTCATGGTGCGCACCAGATCCCGAGACGTCGCGGCGATTTCACGGGACGTCGCGCCGATTTCGGTGGTGGTGGCGGCGGTCTCGGTGGCGGTGGCCTGTTGCTGTTTGGAAGTGGCCGCGATTTCGGTCACGGAGGTCGTGACTTGCACGGAGGAACGTTGCGCCTGAGACACCAGTGCAGCCAGCTCGGTGACCATGTCGTTGAACCCGGTCTGCACCGAGCCGAACTCGTCATTGCGGTCGAGGGTCAGGCGGCTGCTCAGGTCACCCGTGCGCATGGTTTCGAGAATCCGCACGATACGGTTCATCGGCGCCAAAATCGTGCGCATCAAAAGCAGGCCGCACGCGGCGGCGGCCAGGACTGCAACGATCAGTGAAATGCCCATGCTGATCTTCGCGGTCAGCACGGCAGAAGAAATGTTCGCAGTCGCCTGATCGGCCACGGCCTTGTTGGCCACGATCAGGTCATTGAGTTGCTTGCGGCCTTGCAGCCAGACCGGGTTGACTTGGCCGTAGAACACCGTTCGTGCAGTGGCGTAATCGCCCGCTTGATAGGTTTTGATCACTTCGCTCAACAGTCGGCCATACACCTCACGCTGCTTTTCGAAGGCGTTGAAATTGGCACGATCGGTGTCGTCGTAGATGGTCTTCTTGTAGCTGTCCATCTGGTTTTGCAGACGGGTGTCGAAGTCGATGTACTGATCCTGTTCGGAACGGGTCAGCTCGCGCGCTTTACCCTCGCCGATCAACTCCAGGGTGCGGATGTAGCTCTCGCCCCAGGCACTGCGCACCAGGGTGCTGAAGTAGACGCCCGGCAACGCGTCGTCGCTGACCGCTTCTTCGCTGTGCTGGATCGACAGCAGTCGGGTGTACGACACGACCACCATCAACAGCATGATGGCGATGATTACAGCGAAGCTCGCCAAGATACGTTGGCGCAACGTCCAATTCTTCACAGTCAGCCCTCAAGAGTTCAACACCGACAACGCCGGGTTCAAGAAGCGGACCGACAGACGGCCCAACGCGAGCCGAGTATAGCCCAGTGCCTTACGAATTAACCCGGCTGTTTCCGACATAGATAAAGCGATAACGCACAGATATATCGGAAATATCTGACAGGTTATCGGCGGGAGGGGGGAATGCTTGATAAGGAGGCACGACCCTTGTGAATGATGTTGAGCACCGGTTTTATCTTGCGCACATCCGCGTGTATGAGTTTTAACTCTGTGCTCGCCCTTTCCTGTAGGAGCGAATTTATTCGCGAATGGCGTTACGGCTGATACATCTCTATCGCCTGAGCACTCTTTCGCGAATAAATTCGCTCCCACAGGGGGCGACGTGCCGGGCTGTTGTGGAAGGCACTCTCCTACAGAAGATCACTGGCGCCGCAAACGGAGTGCCTGACGCAATTCAACTGTGGGAGCGAATTTATTCGCGAAGCGGTTTTCCGGGCGATGCATCTCTATCGTCTGCACCACCGCCTCGCGAATGAATTCGCTCCTACAGGGACGGCGGTGTCGTTCAGGGGGGATTGTGAGGGCTATGGCTGCGCCTGTCGCACTTGGCTCTCCAGCTCGGTCTTGAGCCCCGGCGCCAGTTTCAGTTGTTTCGCCAGCTCATCGAGATAAGCGCGTTCCATGAAGTGCTCTTCGTCGACCATCATCACGCTCGCCAGGTACATCTCGGCGGCGATTTCAGGCGTGTGGGCGGAGCGGGCGACGTCGGCGGGGTCGAGGGGTTTATTGAGTTCGGCGTGCAGCCAATGCTGCAATTCCTGGTCGCCGGTCAGGCGGGTGAATTCGCCTTCGATCAATTGGCGCTCGTGGTCATCGACGTGTCCATCGGCCTTGGCCGCAGCGACCAGCGCGCGCAAGACGGCTTCGCTGTGCTGCTCAACCTGGGCGGGGGGCACACGGTCCACCGTCTGCGGCTGACTCGGTCCCGCGCCCGGCTGGTTCGCCTGCCAGTTGCCATACGCCTTGTAGGCCAGCACACCCAATGCGGCCAGGCCGCCGTAGGTCAGCGCCTTGCCGCCCATCTTGCGGGCGCTTTTATTGCCCAGCAGCAGGCCCATCGCCCCTGCTGCCAACGCCCCGCCTCCAGCCCCCGACAGAAATCCGCCCAGGTTGCCGCCGCCGACTTTGCCCAGTAAATCGTTAAGCCCGCCTTGAGCGCCTTTACCCTGAGAGCCGGGGTTGGCGGCGCTGCCAGCCTTGTTCTGCAACAGGTCCTGACCGGATTTCAACAGTTGATCGAGCAAGCCACGGGTGTTCATAACAGACCTCCTGATTCGGGATAGACGATTCGACTCGCAGGGTATGTCGAAGTCGCCGAAAGCCGTTTTCAGGTGTGCTTCTGGATGTTGCAGGGTTCGAACGCTACTCTGAAGCACATCGAGAAAAACGATACACACGCCTGACATTCCAAAAAACACAAGGGGCCGGTTCCGCATGATGACGCTCCGTCAGATCCGCCATTTCATCGCTGTGGCCGAAACCGGCTCGATTTCCGCCGCGGCTCAGGCGGTGTTCATTTCCCAATCGACCCTGACCCTCGCCATCCAGCAACTGGAGGAAGACATCGGCGTCAGCCTGTTCAGTCGGCACGCCAAGGGCATGACGCTGACCCACCAAGGGCATCAATTCTTGCGCCAGGCGCACTTGATCCTCGCGACGGTGGAAAACGCCAAGCGCAGCTTGCAACAAGGCGCGGATCAGGTGGCCGGGCAACTGGTGGTCGGCGTGACGAGCCTGGTGGCGGGCTATTACCTCGCCGACCTGCTGACCCGCTTTCAGCGCGCTTACCCCAACGTCGACATTCGGGTGATGGAGGATGAACGGCCTTACATCGAGCATCTGCTGGTCAGCGGCGAGATCGACGTGGGGGTGTTGATTCTCTCCAACCTCGAAGACCGCCACGCGCTGCAAACCGAAGTGCTGACCCACTCGCCCCACCGCCTGTGGCTGCCCGCCCAGCACCCGTTGCTGGACCACGACAACATTCATCTGGCCGATGTGGCGTGCGAGCCGCTGATTCAGCTGAACGTCGATGAAATGGGGGTGAACGCCCAGCGCATCTGGTCCCGCGCCGGTTTGCAGCCGAAGGTGACGTTGCGCACCGCCTCGACCGAAGCGGTGCGAAGTCTGGTGGCGGCGGGGCTGGGCGTGTCGATACAGCCGGACATGACCTATCGACCGTGGTCGCTGGAAGGCGACATCATCGAAGCCCGGCCAATCGCTGACCTGACCCAGACGCTGGACATCGGCCTGGCGTGGCGTCGGGGTACGGCGCGGCCTTCACTGGTCGATCCATTCCTGAGCGTGGCGCGGGAACAGCCGCATCCAGGACGCAGGCCATCGATTTAATCGAACGCTGCTTTCAGAATTTAGAATTTGTCGCCCGCTGGATGTGGCACTAGGCTCAGAAGCTTGGGCAGAAGCTGTTTCTGGATACGACATTCAACGACCTCGGTGTCGCCATGATGATGCTATCGCGAGCAAGCTCACTCCTACAGGGAGAACGGGTACTTCTGTAGGAGTGAGCTTGCTCGCGATAGCCCTATCAGCGACGCCATCCAGTCGTCCTGTATATAAGAATCGACAAGGAAGCTTCGAACGATGGCTGGCGACGTGACCTCACATTTTGCAACCGCGCTGCTGATCGACGGCGAGCAGGTCACGGGGCAGGGTTTTGTCGAGCCGATCCTCAACCCTGCCACCGGTGAAGTGCTGACCCGCATTGCCGAGGCCAGCACCGATCAGGTCGAGACGGCGATTCTGGCCGCCCACCGCGCTTTCAATGAATGGTCGCGCACCACGCCGCAACAACGCTCGAACATCCTCTTGAGCATCGCCGATGCCATCGAAAAGAACGCCGACCACCTCGCCCGCCTGGAAGCCTTGAACTGCGGCAAGCCGTTGCACCTGGCGCGACAGGATGACCTGACCGCGACTGTCGACGTGTTCCGTTTCTTCGCCGGGGCCGTGCGTTGCCAGACCGGGCAGCTCTCCGGCGAATACACGCCGGGCTACACCAGCATGGTGCGGCGCGATCCGATTGGCGTCGTCGCCTCCATTGCGCCGTGGAATTACCCGATCATGATGGCCGCGTGGAAGATCGCCCCCGCCCTCGCCGCCGGCAACACCCTCGTCTTCAAACCCTCCGAACACACACCGCTCTCGGTCCTCGCGCTGGCGCCGGTGTTCGCCGAGCTGCTGCCCAAGGGCGTGATCAACATTGTCTGCGGGGGCGGCGAAGGGGTCGGCAGCCATTTGGTCAGCCATCCAAAAGTGCGCATGGTCTCGCTGACAGGGGATATCGTCACCGGTCAGAAAATTCTTCAGGCCGCGTCGAAAACCCTGAAACGCACTCATCTCGAACTGGGCGGTAAGGCACCGGTGATCGTCTGCAACGACGCCGACATTGCCGCCGTGGTCGAGGGCGTGCGCACGTATGGGTATTACAACGCCGGTCAGGATTGCACCGCCGCCTGCCGGATCTATGCGCAGGCAGGCATCCACGATCGACTCGTCGCCGAACTCGGTGCGGCCGTCAGCAGCCTGCGTTTTGCGGGCAAGCGCGATGCCGACAATGAACTCGGCCCCCTGATCAGCACCCGCCAGCGCGACCGTGTCGCCAGTTTCGTCGAGCGCGCGTTGAGTCAGCCGCACATCGAACGCATCACCGGCGCGGCCGTGCATTCCGGGCCCGGTTTCTTCTACCAGCCGACCCTGCTCGCGGGCTGCAAACAGAGTGACGAAATCGTCCAGCGCGAAGTGTTCGGCCCGGTGGTGACCGTGACCCGCTTCGACGAACTCTCCCAGGCCGTAGACTGGGCCAACGATTCCGAATACGGCCTGGCCTCGTCGATCTGGACCCAGAATCTGGACAAGGCGATGCAGGTCGCGGCCCGTCTGCAATACGGCTGCACCTGGATCAACAGCCATTTCATGCTGGTCAGCGAAATGCCTCACGGCGGCTTGAAACGCTCGGGGTACGGGAAAGACTTGTCCAGCGACTCGCTTCAGGACTACAGCGTGGTTCGCCACATCATGGCTAAAAGCAGCTACGAGCTTTGAGCTTCGAGCTGCAAGAAAAAGCGTCAGAGCTGCGTAGGTTTTGAGTTCAAAGCAATAAAAAAAGAAAGGGGAGCAAGTGGATTTTTCGGCTAGAAGTCAAAAGTGGGCGCGATGACCACTTGCAGCTTGTAGCTTGCGGCTCGTAGCTGGCTCCCCACCACTGATTTCCTGCCAACCATAAGTTAAAGAGGGAACCCCCATGTCAGTGCAAAAGACCATGTTATTGGGAGCCATAGCCGGCGCAATGTTGACGAGCGGCGCCGTGCAGGCGGCGGAAGCGCTCAAGGCTGTCGGCGACGGCGAGGGCCAGTTGGATATCGTGGCGTGGCCGGGTTACATCGAGCGGGGCGAGAGCGATAAGGCCTATGACTGGGTCACCGGTTTCGAGCAGGAAACCGGGTGTAAGGTCAGCGTCAAAACCGCTGCGACGTCCGACGAGATGGTCAGCCTGATGACCAAGGGCGGCTATGACCTGGTGACCGCGTCGGGCGACGCTTCGTTGCGTCTGGTGGCGGGCAAGCGGGTGCAGCCGATCAACACTGACCTGATCCCCAACTGGAAAACCCTCGACCCGCGCCTGAAAGACGGCCCGTGGTACACCGTCAACAAGCAGACTTACGGCACGCCTTATCAATGGGGGCCGAACGTGCTGATGTACAACACCAACGTGTTCAAGACCCCGCCGGTGAGCTGGAGCGTGGTGTTCGAGCCGCAGGACCTGCCTGATGGCAAGCCGAACAAAGGCCGCGTTCAGGCCTATGACGGGCCGATCTACATCGCCGACGCCGCGCTGTATTTGAAGACCGCCAAGCCGGACCTGAAGATCGAAGACCCGTACCAACTGACCGAAACCCAATACAAGGCCGTGCTCGATCTGTTGCGCGCCCAACACCCGTTGGTGCACCGCTACTGGCACGACGCGACCGTGCAGATGAGCGACGTGAAAAACGAAGGCGTTGCGGCGTCGAGTTCGTGGGGTTACATGGTCAATGGGTTGGTGGCTGACAAACAGCCGGTCGCCTCGACCATCCCGCAGGAAGGCGCCACCGGTTGGGCCGATACCACCATGTTGCACGCCGAGGCCAAGCACCCGAACTGCGCGTACAAGTGGATGAACTGGTCGCTGCAACCGAAGGTTCAGGGCGACGTCGCGGCCTGGTTCGGTTCGCTGCCGGTCGTGCCTGCGGCGTGCAAGGGCAATGAGCTGTTGGGTGCCGAGGGTTGCGCCACCAACGGCTTCGACCTGTTCGACAAGATCGCCTTCTGGAAAACCCCGCAGGCCGAGGGAGGCAAGTACGTGCCGTACAGCCGCTGGACGCAGGACTACATCGCGATCATGGGTGGGCGGTAGTTCCCCAGTCTGCCGGTGCTGATCGTTCCCACGCAGGACTCAGGAACGATCATCACAATTTGCTGGGTGAGCGCGGGCCCCCTGTGGGAGCGAATTCATTCGCGAAAGGCCTGTTCAGTCGATGCATCTCTATCGCCTGACCAATTCTTCGCGAATGAATTCGCTCCCACAGGAGACCCCGTGCACCCGCCTCTCCCGCCACACGCATTTACGCTACACCCGGCGAACCCGCTGCGACGGCGTTCGCTTCCACTTGAGGTTTCACCCATGACCCTTGCAGTCCAGTTCACCCACGTTTCCCGTCAGTTCGGCGAAGTGAAGGCCGTTGACCGGGTTTCCATCGACATCAAGGACGGCGAGTTCTTCTCCATGCTCGGCCCTTCGGGTTCGGGCAAGACCACCTGCCTGCGCCTGATCGCAGGTTTCGAACAGCCCAGCGCAGGTTCAATCCGCATTCATGGCGAAGAGGCGGCTGGCCTGCCGCCGTACCAGCGCGACGTCAACACGGTGTTTCAGGACTACGCCCTGTTCCCGCACATGAACGTGCGCGACAACGTCGCCTACGGCCTGAAGGTGAAGGGCGTCGGCAAGGGCGAGCGTGTGGCACGCGCCGAAGAAGCCCTGAACATGGTCGCCCTCGGCGGCTACGGCGACCGCAAGCCGGTGCAACTGTCGGGCGGTCAGCGCCAGCGGGTCGCACTGGCCCGTGCGCTGGTCAACCGTCCTCGCGTGTTGCTGCTCGACGAACCCCTCGGGGCCCTGGATCTGAAGCTGCGCGAACAGATGCAAAGCGAGCTGAAAAAGCTGCAACGGCAACTGGGCATCACCTTCATCTTCGTCACGCACGACCAGACCGAAGCGCTGTCGATGTCCGACCGCGTGGCGGTGTTCAACAAGGGCCGCATCGAGCAGGTCGATACCCCGCGCAATCTGTACATGAAACCTGCGACCACGTTCGTCGCTGAGTTCGTCGGCACGTCCAACGTGCTGCGCGGCGAATTGGCGCAACAGTTGAGCGGCCACCCCAACGCCTTTTCCATTCGCCCCGAGCACATTCGTTTTGCCGAAGGCCCGGTTGCCAGTCACGAGATCGAAGTCAGCGGCCTGCTGCACGACATTCAGTATCAAGGCAGCGCCACGCGTTATGAGCTGAAACTCGACAACGGCCAGACCCTCAGCGTCAGCCAGGCCAACACCCAATGGCTGGACACCAGCGCGCAGCACCAGCCGGGTCAGCGCATGACCGCTCGCTGGGCCCGCGAGGCGATGATCCCGCTGCATGACGCTGTCATCGAGCACACGGCCGAGGCCCATTGAGATGAGCCAGACACTCGCCCATTCAGCACCAATGCCAGAGCAATCGCCCCTGCGGCGCTTTTCCAATCTGCTGTATCGACGGCCGAATCTGTACCTGACGCTGCTGCTGATCCCGCCGCTGTTGTGGTTCGGCGCGATCTACCTCGGCTCTTTGCTCGGGCTGCTGTGGCAGGGCTTCTACACCTTCGACGACTTCAGCATGTCGGTCACGCCGGACTTGACCTTGGCCAACTTCGCGGCGCTGTTCAACCCGGCCAATTTCGACGTGATCCAGCGCACGCTGACCATGGCCATTGCCGTGTCTATCGCCAGCGCCATCGTCGCGTTCCCCATCGCCTACTACATGGCGCGTTACACCACCGGCAAGACCAAGGCGTTTTTCTACATCGCCGTGATGATGCCGATGTGGGCCAGTTACATCGTCAAGGCCTACGCGTGGACGCTGCTGCTGGCGAAAGGCGGTGTGGCACAGTGGTTCGTTCAGCATCTGGGCCTGGAGCCAGTGTTGCAGGTGATTCTGGGGATTCCCGGTGTCGGCGGGAGCACCTTGTCCACCTCGCATTTGGGACGGTTTCTGGTGTTCGTCTACATCTGGCTGCCGTTCATGATTTTGCCGATCCAGGCCTCTCTCGAACGCCTGCCGCCCTCGCTGTTGCAAGCCTCGGCGGACCTGGGCGCCAAGCCTCGGCAGACCTTCCTGCAGGTGATCCTGCCGCTGTCGGTGCCCGGCATTGCGGCGGGTTCGATCTTCACGTTTTCGCTGACGCTGGGCGACTTCATCGTGCCGCAGCTGATCGGCCCGCCCGGCTATTTTATCGGCAGCATGGTCTACGCCCAGCAAGGCGCCATCGGCAACATGCCCATGGCCGCCGCGTTCACACTGGTGCCCATCGTGCTGATCGCCATTTACCTGTCCATCGTCAAACGACTGGGGGCTTTCGATGCGCTCTAAGCCTGTGATCAAACAAGGCGATCAAGCCTCATGGGGCATGAGGATTGCCGCATGGGGCGGGTTGGTGTTTCTCCACTTCCCGATCCTGATCATCTTCGTCTACGCCTTCAACACTCAAGACGCCGCGTTCAGTTTTCCGCCACAGGGCTTCACCCTGAAGTGGTTCAGCGTGGCCTTCTCGCGGCCTGATGTGATGGAGTCGATCAAGCTGTCGTTGCAGATCGCCTGCGTCGCGACATTGATCGCACTGGTGCTGGGCACCCTGGCGTCGGCGGCGCTGTATCGCAGGGATTTCTTCGGCAAGGACGGCATTTCGCTGATGCTGATCCTGCCCATCGCCCTGCCCGGCATCATCACCGGCCTGGCGTTGCTGTCGGCGTTCAAATCGCTGGGGATTGAGCCAGGGATGTTCACCATCATCGTTGGCCACGCGACCTTCTGCGTGGTGATCGTCTACAACAACGTCATTGCCCGCCTGCGTCGCACGTCCCACAGTTTGATCGAAGCGTCGATGGATTTGGGGGCCGACGGCTGGCAGACCTTTCGCTACATCATCCTGCCGAACCTCGGTTCCGCATTGCTGGCGGGCGGGATGCTGGCGTTTGCGTTGTCGTTCGACGAAATCATCGTAACCACGTTTACCGCGGGTCACGAACGCACCTTGCCGATCTGGCTGCTCAACCAACTCAGCCGCCCCCGCGACGTGCCGGTGACCAACGTCGTTGCGATGCTGGTGATGATGGTCACGATGCTGCCGATTCTCGGCGCGTATTACCTGACCCGTGGCGGTGAAAGCGTGGCGGGGAGCGGCGGGAAGTGATGACACCTTTTTGAATTCAACACCCACCCCTGTAGGAGTGAGCTTGCTCGCGATAGCGGTGTATCAGCTAGCCAATGAGTGACTGTTCATACGCAATCGCGAGCAAGCTCACTCCTACAGGACCACGTTTCAACGCGCTGGCGCGCCACAGCAAAGCGCCCGACAGATTCAACAAGAGGACAAACCCCATGCAAACCAAACTGCTGATCAATGGCCATCTGGTCGCCGGTGAAGGTCCCGCGCAGCCCGTGTTCAACCCCGCGCTGGGCCGGGTATTGGTGGAAATCAACGAAGCCACCGAGGGCCAGGTCGACACCGCCGTACGCGCCGCCGATGCCGCGTTTGAGAGCTGGTCGCAAACCGCGCCGAAAGACCGTTCCTTGCTGCTGCTGAAACTGGCGGACGCCATCGACGCTAACGCCGAAGAACTCGCCAAGCTCGAATCAGACAACTGCGGCAAGCCTTATCAAGCGGCGTTGAACGACGAGCTGCCAGCGATTGCCGACGTGTTCCGCTTCTTCGCTGGCGCCAGCCGCTGCATGAGCGGTTCGGCGGCGGGCGAATACCTGCCGGGGCACACCTCGATGATCCGTCGCGACCCAGTGGGCGTCGTGGCGTCCATCGCGCCGTGGAACTACCCGCTGATGATGGTCGCCTGGAAAATCGCCCCGGCGCTGGCGGCGGGCAATACCGTGGTGCTCAAACCTTCCGAGCAAACCCCTTTGACCGCGCTGCGTCTGGTCGAGCTGGCCAATGACATCTTCCCGGCAGGCGTGCTGAATCTGGTATTCGGTCGCGGCCAGACCGTCGGCAATCCGCTGGTCACACACCCGAAAGTCCGCATGGTGTCGCTGACGGGCTCGGTCGCCACCGGCTCGCACATCATTTCCAGCACCGCCGAGAGCGTCAAACGCACCCACATGGAACTGGGCGGCAAGGCCCCGGTGATCATCTTCGACGACGCCGACATCGACGCCGCCGTCGAAGGCATTCGCACTTTCGGCTTCTATAACGCAGGTCAGGATTGCACCGCCGCCTGCCGCATCTACGCGCAAAAAGGCATCTATGAGCAATTCGTGCAGAAGCTCGGGGAAGCCGTCAGCACGATCAAAGTCGGTCAGCAGGATGACCCGGACACCGAACTCGGCCCGCTGATCACGGCCCAACATCGCGACCGCGTCACCGGCTTCGTCGAGCGTGCGGTCGCCCAATCCCACACGCGGCTGATCACCGGCGGCAAGGCCATCGAAGGCAACGGTTTCTTCTTCCAGCCAACGGTGATCGCCGACGCTCAACAAGACGACGAAATCGTCCGCCGCGAGGTGTTCGGCCCGGTGGTGTCGGTGACGTCATTCGATGATGAAGCCCAAGTCCTGGGCTGGGCCAACGATTCCGATTATGGCCTGGCGTCGTCGGTCTGGACCCAGGACGTCGGTCGCGCCCACCGCCTGTCCGCCCGTCTGCAATACGGGTGCACCTGGGTGAACACCCATTTCATGCTCATCAGCGAAATGCCCCACGGCGGCCAGAAATTGTCCGGCTACGGGAAAGACCTGTCGATGTACGGGCTTGAGGACTACACCACCGTGCGCCATGTGATGTTCAAACACTGATGCTTTATCTGTAGCGGTCCGGCTCGCCGGCGGCAGCGATCCCACTGACGCCACCGCTGGCAAGCCGTGCGGCTACAGCCACGCCATCCAAACTGATTAGAATTTGACATCACCACGCAACCCCTGTGCTCATTCACGGTCAACACAACAGACGCTGCTTTGAATCGCGGGGGGTTGTTTTGGTATTCGTTCGAATACCGATAAAGCTCAACCACGCTCAATCACCCTTCAAGCGGATGTGAAAGGTGAGGATTCTTCCGGTCCGGCTTCGTACACTGTTTCCCCCTGACTGGAGCTTGCCTCGTTGACACGATATCCCCGCTTTCCCGCAGGCGACAGTGAGGCAGGTCGCACCATCAAGGACATGGACTGGGCCACAACGCCCCTTGGCCCCATCGAACAATGGCCTGCTGCGCTGAAGATCCACCTCAATCTGATCCTCAATTCCCCCGAGTCGATGTACCTGCTTTGGGGCCCGGAGTTGCTGTTTTTCCACAACGATGCCTGTGCCCCGACTCTCGGCCCTCGACGGGACGCGGCCATGGGTGCTCGCATGCCGGAGTTGTGGTCGGATGTGTGGGATCAAGTGCAGCCGTTTGCCGAGCAAGCGTTGAACGGGCAGCCGTATCACTGCGAAGACATGCCTCTGACCATGGCGCGTTATGGCGCAATCGAGCGCACGTGGTGGTCGTTTTCGTTCTCACCGATGATTGACGAACACAACCAGGTGGTCGGCCTGTTCTGCGTGACCAATGAAACCACACGCCGCGTGCTGGATCAGCGAGCACTGAGGGCCAGCGAACAGCGTCGGCTCGACCTGATTGCCGACCTTGAACGGCAAGTCGTCGAGCGTGCTCATGAACGTGGCCTGACTTGGCAAGTCAGCCCCGATCTGCTCTCGATCATGACCTCCGATCTGCATTTCGAAACCACCAACCCGGCCTGGCGATTCACCTTGGGCTGGACGGACGAAGCATTGTCGCGGTTCGCGTTCTCTGACCTGATTCACCCCGAAGACGTCGCGCGCAGTCAGGAAGCCTTTGGTGCGCTGGGGCGCAATCATCCGGTGCTGAATCTGGAAAACCGTTACCGACGCAAGGATGGCAGCTACCGCTGGCTGTCGTGGGTCGCGGTGCCGGAAGGCGGCAAGTTGTATTGCAGCGCACGGGACATTACTGCCGAAAAGCAACAGGCCGAAGCGCTGCGACGCGCAGAAGATGCGTTGCGTCACTCGCAGAAAATGGAAGCTGTCGGCCAACTCACCGGAGGGCTGGCCCATGACTTCAACAACCTGCTGATGGGTGTCAGCGGCAACATCGAACTCTTGAAAAACCGCGTCGCCAAAGGCCGCACCGACAACCTCGGGCGCTACATCAATGCGGCGCTCGAAGGCTCTCGCCGAGCCGCCGCGCTGACCCACCGGCTGCTGGCGTTTTCTCGGCGACAGACCCTCGATCCCCGACCGACTGATGTGGATCATCTGGTTGAGGGAATGGCCGAACTCATTCGCCGCACGGTGGGCCCCGCCATTGCCATGGACGTGATCGGCACCCCCGGCCTGTGGGCAACCCTGGTGGACGCCCATCAACTGGAAAACGCCCTGCTCAACCTGTGCCTGAATGCCCGCGATGCCATGCCCGACGGCGGTCAGCTGCTGATCGAAACCGGCAACAAAACCCTCGACGACATCGAAGCCCGAGAGCTGGAAATGCCCGAAGGTCGGTACGTGGCGCTGTGCGTCAGCGACAACGGCAGCGGGATGAGCGCCGATGTCGTCAAACGCGCCTTTGATCCCTTCTTCACCACCAAACCCATCGGCATGGGCACGGGGCTTGGGTTGTCGATGATCTACGGTTTTGCCCGCCAGTCGGGGGGCGGGGTTCAGATTCGCTCCGCAGTGGGGAAAGGCACGCAGGTGTGCATTTACCTGCCGGTACAAGGCGAGGCCATTGCGTTTTCCCCGGACACACCGTTGCAGGAACAGCCTTCCGGACCGGTGGCGGGCGGCGAAACCGTGCTGGTGGTGGACGACGAGCCGACGATCAGAACCCTGGTCGCCGAAGTGCTGACCGACCTCGGCTACCGTGTGCTGGAAGCCGAAAACGGTGCCCTGGCACTGGAAATACTGCAAACACGACAAACCATCGACCTGCTCGTCTCGGACGTCGGCCTGCCCGGTGGCATGAACGGACGCCAACTCGCCGACGCCGCCCGCTCAGTGCGACCGGGTTTGAAGGTGCTGTTCGTGACCGGTTACGCGGAAAATGCCGCCTTGGGCAAAGGTCGGCTGGAACCAGGGATGCATGTGCTGACCAAACCGTTTTCGATACCGGCGCTCGGCGAGCGGGTCAAGGGGTTGTTGGAAACGTGAGCGAAGTGTTCCGTGCTCATGTATAGGGGTCAGGCTGAATGACTGACTGTGGGAGCCGGCTTGCTGGCGAATCGGTCTTTTCAGCCACCCGATAAGTATCTGGCCCACCGCATTCGCCAGCAAGCCGCCTCCCACAACGTTGCGTCAGGTCATAAGACCCAAGCGTCAGCAGGCAATCAATCCCGCAAATCAGACTCGTGAATCGGCTGATCGCGATGGGTCGCACGTTGATACTGTGCAGGCCAGGTCGCCTGACGCCCGTTCAGGTCGTCATCGGCATGCAATGGCCAGTACGGGTCGCGCAACAGCTCACGGGCGAGCAGGATCAAATCCGCCTGCCCCGTGCGTAGAATATGTTCGGCCTGAGCGGGCTCGGTGATCATACCCACCGTTCCCGTGGCGATCTGGGACTCTTTCTTGACCCGCTCGGCAAACTGCGTTTGATACCCCGGACCCACCGGGATTTCAGCGTTGGCGGCGGTGCCTCCCGAGGACACGTCGACCAGATCCGCACCCAGCGTTTTCAGACGCTTCGCCAGTTCTACGGTTTCATCCGGATTCCAGCCGTCCTCCACCCAATCGGTCGCCGACACGCGCACGAACAGCGGCAGCGCTTGCGGCCAGACATCACGCACGGCTTTGGTGACTTCCAGCGTCAGACGAATACGGTTTTCGAACGAACCGCCGTATTCATCCTGGCGTTGGTTGCTGACCGGCGACAGGAACTGGTGCAGCAGATAACCGTGGGCAGCGTGAATTTCCACCACGCTGAAACCGGCGGTCAGCGCACGCTTGGCAGCCGCGACGAAGGCCTCGACGACCTCTTTGATTTGAGGGGTATCCAACGGCGTCGGCGGCGTGTGTTTCGGGTCGAAAGCGATTTTCGATGGCCCCCACGGTGTCCAGCCACCCTGATCAGCAGGAATGCTGCCCTGCTTGCCCAGCCAAGGACGCCAGGTGCTCGCCTTGCGTCCGGCATGGGCCAGTTGAATACCAGCCACGGCCCCCTGAGCGGTGATGAATCGGGTAATGCGTTGCAACGGCGCGATCTGCTCGTCGTTCCACAGCCCGAGGTCTTCCGGGGTAATACGGCCGTCTTCGGTGACAGCGGCCGCTTCGGTGAAGATCAGTCCGGCACCGCCCACGGCGCGGCTGCCGAGGTGCACGAGGTGCCAGTCGTTGGCCAGACCGTCCTGGGCGGAGTATTGGCACATCGGCGAGACCACGATGCGATTGCGTAAGGTGAGTTCGCGAAGGGTGAAGGATTCAAGCAGCAGGCTCATGAGTATCTCTCGAAGTCGCGGAGGAAGGTTCCTTTGTACTGAACCTAGAGCCTAGTCGACAAGCTGAGAGAAGCCGTGGTTCCTGCTGTCTCGCGTGAAATCAACGCGGTGAAATGTGCGCCACCATGAGCTGCACGGTCTCGTTGCCCCGAAATTCGTTGAGGTCCAGCTTATAGGCCAGCTCGACCCACCGCACCGTCGGATTGGGCCACACGTCGCGATCAACGCTGAACGCAATGCCGTCGAGCTTGACGGTGCCGCATTCGGTTTTGAGCACCATCTTCAAATGCCGCTCGCCTACGACGCGTTGCTCCACCAGCTGGAACACCCCGTGAAACAACGGCTCGGGGAAGTGCTGGCCCCAAGGCCCGGCATTGCGCAGCGCGCGGGCCAGCTCAAGATGAAACTCTTCAACCGCCAACGTCCCATCGGACAACAGACGGCCGGTCAGGTCTTCTTCAGTCAGTTGACGACGAACTTCGGCATCGAAGGCTTCGGCGAAGGCCGAGAAATTTTCCGCAGGCAGCGACAAACCGGCTGCCATCGCGTGGCCACCAAACTTGCTGATCAACTCAGGGTGTTTCGCCGCAACGGCGTCCAGCGCATCCCTGATGTGGAATCCCGGCACCGAACGCGCCGAGCCTTTCAGCACGCCCTCCCCTGCGCTGGCGAAGGCGATAGTGGGCCGGTGATAACGCTCTTTCAGGCGCGACGCGAGAATCCCGATCACGCCCTGGTGCCATTCGGCTTCGTACAGGCAGAGCCCGAACGGCATCGACTCGACAGGCAAATCCTTGAGCTGGGCCAGCGCTTCCCGCTGCATGCCCTGTTCGATGGACTTGCGGTCCTGATTCAGCTCGTCCAATTGCACGGCCATCTCCCGCGCCAGCGTCTCGTCTTCGCACAGCAGGCATTCGATGCCCAGACTCATGTCGTCCAGACGCCCCGCCGCGTTCAATCGCGGGCCGAGGATGAAGCCGAGGTCGGTGGAGGTGATGCGCGAAGGTTCGCGGCGCGCGACTTCCAGAATGGCGCGCAACCCCGGACGGGCGCGACCGGCGCGAATCCGCATCAAGCCCTGATGCACCAGAATCCGGTTGTTCGCGTCCAGCGGCACCACGTCGGCCACACTGCCAAGCGCGACCAGGTCCAACAACTCGCCGAGGTTTGGCTGAGCGCGACCGTTGGCCTCGAACCATCCGATTTCCCGCAAACGCGCGCGCAGGGCCATCAGCACATAAAACATCACGCCGACACCGGCTAGTGCCTTGCTGGGGAACGTGCAACCGGGCTGATTCGGGTTGACGATGGCGTCAGCGGCCGGCAGCTCATGGCCGGGCAAGTGGTGATCGGTCACCAGGACCTGCAGGCCCGCCGCCTTGGCAGCCGCAACACCTTCCACGCTGGAGATGCCGTTATCCACGGTCATCAACAGCTCCGGCTCACGCTCAAGGGCGACCTTGACGATTTCCGGGGTCAGCCCGTAGCCGTATTCGAAGCGGTTCGGCACCAGATAATCGACATGCGCCGCACCCAGCAACCGCAGTCCCAAAACCCCGACCGTGCTGGCCGTAGCGCCGTCGGCATCGAAGTCACCGACGATCAGGATGCGCTGACGCTGTTGCAGCGCCGTCACCAGCAAATCCACCGCCGCGTCGATGCCTTTGAGTTGCTGATACGGAATCAGCCGCGCCAGGCCCTTGTCCAGCTCGTCCTGCGACAGCACGCCCCGCGAGGCGTACAGTCGGGTCAACAAAGGCGGCAGATCGCCTAGAAAAGGCAAGGTGTCGGGCAACTGTCGTGATTCGATGCGCATGCGGGTTCCGCTGATGTGTTCGGTTGGAGCTGATTCAGTGATGCGGGCAAACGTCGGCGGTCAACCGCGCTCGCCAGCCAGCCACTGCAATTGCACTTCGTGCTGGCCACGGTCGTCGGTCACGAAAATCGTGCCTTCGCTGATCATCACGTCCCACTTGATAACGCGGGGCATGTCCTTGGCCAGGGTCTCCAGCACTTCCTGAGGCACGGCGGCGATGTTGACGTTTTTCAACGTTTTGACGGCCGGGACGATCTTGCCCTCCCACACGCGCAGGCTGCCGTACGCCAAGAGGCTGGTGCGCTCGGTACGGCGGGAGCACCACGTCAGCCGGTCAGCATCGGGTTGGCCGACTTCGATCCAGTGCAGTACGCGGTCATCCAGGCTTTTTTCCCACAAGGCAGGTTCGTCGACGTCAGACAGACCGCGTCCGAACGACAGGTGTTCGCTGTACCAGAATGCGTAGGCCAACAAACGCACGGCCATGCGCTCTTCGGTTTCCGACGGGTGGCGGGCGATGGTCTGTTTGACGTTTTCGTACACCCCACGGTCGAGGTCAGTGAGGTTCAGTTCGAATTTGTAGGTCGTGGACGGCTGGGCCATGAACGGGCTTCTAAGGACGGGAAAGGCGCCAAGTCTAACCGATGCACGTCCCGTTGAACGACCAGACTCGATGATTGATCGTCATGGCGACATGAAAATCAGCGTGCGCGCATTTGTCAGGCTGCTTTACTCAACCCAGGGTGACGAGTGTTAAACAAATGATCCACAACGCCGATACGTTGATGCGAGACCCTCTAGCATGAAGTTCACAGCGTGGGCCGTTGCGAAATCAGACCCGTCGGATCGGGGTGATCGCGGCTTAAACCTCAGTCAGTATTTTCAGGATTTACCTCGACGGATGGTCAATCGTTACGCACACATTCGCCCGTCCGGTGTTTTCGCCCTGCTGATCGCTTCGGCACTGAGTGCGACACCCGGAACCGCAGACGCGAAGGAAACGCTGACCTGGCTGCTTCGGGACTTCCCTCCCCTGACCATTTTCGCCGGCCCGCAAGCAGGCCAGGGCGCCATCGACAAGCTGATGCCTGAACTGATTGCGCAGATGCCGGAATACAACCACCAGATCATGCACGTGAACCGTGCGCGGGGCACACAGATGCTCCGGGACCCGGACGTCTTCGCCTGTGACCCGACGCTGTTGTGGACGGCAGAACGTGCGAAGACCATTCTGTTCTCGATCCCGACCTACGCCACGCCTGGCAACGGGGTGACGATCGAACGGCGAAATCACGCGATGTTTGCGCCATTTCTCGATGCCGATGGGCATCTTGATCTGGCGGCCCTGCTGAACGCCAACACGGTCAAGACCGGTATTGTGGCCGAGCGCAGCTACGGTCCGACTATCGATAAGATTCTCAAGGCGACCACCCAACCCGACAGCCTGATTCTGCATTACGGCAACGCGGCGGTAGGCAGCATGTTGCAGATGGAACGCCTGGACCGTTTCCAGGCCATTATCAGCTACTGGCCCGAAGCGCGGTATCACGCCCAGCAGCAGGGCATTGCGCTGGAAGAGCTGGAGTTTTTCCCGATCAAGGACGCGCCCAAGTACCAGTTCGCGCACATCGGCTGCTCGAAGACCGAAAAGGGCCGCGAAGCCATCGAGATCATCAATCGCGAGATGCGCACGTTGCGGACCACCAAGCTGATCTCGTTCTACGCCGAATGGATGGTCGACAAGCGCCAATACCTGCAGGACGCGCAGACGTTTTTCGACGACGCGGAAAACTGAAAAACACCAGGCAAAAAGAAACCCCGAGCAGCGGGGAGACTACTCGGGGTCAACCGTGGTCCATCTTGGACCCGTACGGCAGGCAACATAAACACCGGAGCACAATGCCTGCACCTGCCGTAATGGATAGGAGCCTATGTAATGGATAAGGTTCCCCGTCCCTCAGACAAAACCCTGACGGGCGGCAAAATTGTTGACCTGTGTCGCATTTCGCATCGCGGCGATGACGCAAGGCTCGATACGCCCCTCGGCGACCATCAAATCGCGATGAAGCCCGTCGACCACGTCGGTCAGCTGGCGCTTGTCACACAACTGGGCAGCGGAATAGACGCGTTCGATCACGATCGCACCGGCTGCATTTTTCAGCGTCACCAGACGCTCGCCATTTACACCGGCAGCGCCCAGGCTGGCCTCATAAGGTGCCAGTGCTTCGCTTAACAACAAGCTGATATTTTCCATCTGGATCACCACTCAACAGTTTGAATGCAAAGGTGCTTATCAATGACCATCGGCAGAAGCGGAAAGTTCTTTTCCGCTTCGAGGGTTTACCGTGAGCGGGTTGATCGTCACCCCCTTTGTCACTGGAGCATGCCTGCCCAATGTGACAGACAGAATTCAGTCTTTTGACGATCGCGTCGCGCTCGGCGTCAGACCCTTGGCCTCGCTGAGATCGAGCCAGCCCCCCAGCAAGCCCTGCAACTGTCCGCCTCCGTCATAGAACGGCACCGCCCACTGAGACGCTTTAATGACGCGACCGGACAGCGTGAAACTGCGCTCGGTCAGCAGCGGTTGATGAGTCGTCAATAGATTCATGTAACTCGCGTGCATCGCCTCGGCAGCGTCTCGTGGGATCAGATCGACATCGATCAGGCGCCGACCATTCATCTGTTCATAGCTGATACCGAAACTGTCCTCATAGCTACGGTTGCAGAACACGAGACGACCCTGGAGATCCCGGACATACATCGGCTCAGGAATACCGTCCATCAACGCACGCTTGAACGCCAGTTGATCGTTGAGCTGCACTTCGGCGATCAGCCGTTGCCGTATCTGGTCCGTCAACCGAATTTTCCAATAGAGCGAAACCAATACGCCTGATAACACCACCGCCAGCAGCCAAAACACCCAATGGGGAATCCGCTCCCACAGCGTGGATTGACCCATGATTCCCCCCAGCCATTTCGTGCGAATCGCCCGCATCTCGGCCACGGGGAATTCATCCAGTGCCTTGTTCAGAATGCTCAAAAGCTCAGGTTCGGAATTGATGACTGCAAACCGGTCCGGCGACCATATGTCCTCCACGCTGCCAGCCACCTTCAGCCCGCGCATCGACGAGGTCCAGGCCGCCGCTTCATTCTGAATGGTCGCCGTTGCCCCTCCGCTCTCCACCAACCGCCGGGCCTCCACGTAGGAGGGCACGATCATCAGTTGGACGTCTGGGTAGCGGACGCGAATGAATTCCAGAAGAGCGTGACGGGCAGGCATCGCCAGTACCTTTCCAGACATGTTGGCCAGGCTTACGAGACCCTCGTTATCCTTTTGGGTCACGTACACCCAACTGTTCCCGCCATAGGCGTAACTGAACGACAGCGTCGCCCGGCGCTCTGCGGTTTCCGCCACAGTGGTATTCATGTCAACGGCCCCGGACGACAACGCTTCCAGTGCCGCATGGAGGTTTGGCATCTCGTGGTGGACGAAGTTGAGGCCGGTCATGCGCGAGATTCGGTCAAGAATATCGATATTCAGCCCCACCCAGTGACCGTCGGCATCTTTAAAGACATAGGGCGCATGTTGTGTCGAACCGATGCGGACTTGCGAGTGTTTGCGAACCCACTGGCGTTCGGCGGCAGTGAGTCGGATACGCCGCCCAGGCGCGACCTCGACATTCTCGTCAAGTATCCAGCGACTTTGTATGTTCCGGTCCACCGCCTCATCCAGATCATTGAGTGAACGGTTCAACAGCGCCAACAGCGTCGTATCCTCTGCCCGTGTCGCGAACCCGAAGCCCGCCAAAGGCAACAAACTCTCGAATCTGGTTTGCAAACCCAGGTAGGGACGTAGCGACTTGAAGGCGTTCACGACTATTTCATTGCCGACGAATGCGTCGGCATCACCTTGAGTCAACGCCTCTACAGCGCTGAACAACGTCGGTGCAAGCACAATATCGCTGTCAGGATACAGTCGCTGCAGTTGGTCGGGATCGGCGTAGCAGTCCAGCGCGATAATGCGCTTGCCACTTAAGGCAGTGGACAATGTGAAATCTCCCCGGCGCCCTACCACCACAGCCCTGTCCGTCAGGTAATTGCGGGTGACGGCAAGGTCTGACATCCCGCGTTCGAACCCACTGGCGCTGGTCAACAGGTCGACTTTGCCTGTCTTCAACGCCTCGACGGCCTGATCGCGCTTGGCGAAGCCCGTAACGTGCATGGAGACGCCCAGCTTGGCAGCGATCAGGCTCAGATAATCTGCACTGATGCCTTGATAGCGGTTGCCGTCGCTGGTGATGTCGACAGGTTCGTAGTCGTCAATGGGAATACCGACACGCAGCACTTGTCGCTGGTCCAGCCACTGACGCTCGGCGGCCTCAAGCGGCATCGGCTGCACGCTGAGGAAGGGTTCGCCCAAAATGAAGGGAAGCTTTTCGGCTCCGTGCCCTGCCCGGCTCCCGACACACACCAGTAGCATCAATGCGCACAGCAAGTATCGAAAGATTCGGTTCTGGACGGGCACTCCTTGTCTGTCCATGTTCATGTTTTATACCGCCACTTGTTTGTTCACGAAAATAAGAAATTCCGCGCAAGTGTGGCACGCATGAACAAGAAGGCCCGCCGAGGGGCGGGCCTTAGTTGTTACACGGCGATACCGTTAAAGCGGCTTGCCGCGATTGCCGTGCTGGCTGACGAACGCCTGCATGGCTTTCAGGTCATTCGGCAGCACGGTGCAGCGTTCATCGCGCTCAAACAAATCAGACAAATGTGCAGGCAACTCAAGTGCTTTTCCTACACCGGCCTTTTGCACGGCTTCCGGGAATTTGACCGGGTGCGCTGTCCCCAGAATCACCATCGGGGTATCAAGGCTGCGACGGCAATCGCGGGCCGCTTTCACACCAATCGCGGTGTGCGGGTCAAGAACTTCACCGGTGCTGGCGAAGACTTCAGCGATGGTTTCACAGGTCTGTTCGTCGCTGACCGCCAGCGAATCGAAGAGCTTGCGGGTTTCGGTCCAGCGGTCTTCTTCGACGCTGAAACCGCCACCCTGCTTGAAGCTGGCCATCAGGTCGGCAATCGCGGCACCGTTGCGACCGTGCATGTCGAACAGCAGACGTTCAAAGTTTGACGACACCATGATGTCCATCGACGGCGACAGCGTGGCGTGCAGCGTTTCCTTGACGTACTGATTGCCGCTCATGAAGCGGTGCAGGATGTCGTTGCGGTTGGTCGCCACGATCAGTTGGCTGATCGGCAGGCCCATATTGCGCGCCAGGTAACCGGCAAAAATGTCGCCGAAGTTACCCGTCGGCACCGAGAACGCGACCGAACGCGCAGGACCACCCAGTTGCAGCGCCGCGTGGAAGTAGTAAACGATCTGAGCCATGATCCGCGCCCAGTTGATCGAGTTTACGGCCACAAGACGCGTACCTTTCAGGAAGCTCTGGTCGGCAAAGCTGTTCTTGACCATTTCCTGGCAGTCATCGAAGTTGCCTTCGATGGCGATGTTGTGGATGTTCTCGCCGAAGATCGTGGTCATCTGGCGGCGCTGAACGTCCGACACACGCTTGTTCGGGTGCAGGATGAAGATGTCGACGTTGTCGCAACGACGGCAGCCTTCGATCGCGGCGGAACCGGTATCACCGGACGTCGCGCCGATGATGACCACGCGCTCGCCGCGTTTTTCCAACACGTAATCCAGCAGGCGACCCAGCAGTTGCAGCGCGAAATCCTTGAACGCCAGGGTCGGGCCGTGGAACAGTTCCATCACCCATTCGTTGCTGTTCAATTGACGCAGAGGCGCAACGGCACTGTGGGCGAACACGCCATAGGTTTCTTCAAGGATCTTCTTGAAATCAGCGTCTGGAATGCTGCCGGTGACGAACGGACGCATCACCCGGAACGCCAGCTCGTGATACGGCAGACCGGCCCAGGACGCGATTTCTTCCTGGGTGAAACGTGGCAGGTTCTCAGGAACGTACAGACCGCCATCGGTGGCAAGACCGGCGAGCAGCACGTCTTCAAAATTCAGGGCCGGCGCCTGGCCGCGAGTACTGATATAGCGCATAAACAAACCTTCGGTTTGAGCGGCGAGCTTCGAGCTGCAAGCTACAAGTAAAAGCGAATTCCGTTTTCACTTTCAGCCTGCGTCAAGAAGCTCACCGCAATGTGATTTTGATCTTGCTTGAAGCTTGCAGCTCAAAGCTCGTAGCTGCGTTTAATTTAGATGTTCGACGCGAATACGAACGACCGGGCCCGCCACGCCTTCCAGCGCTTCCAGTGCCTGAATGGCATCGTTGATGCGCTGCTCGACCACGCGGTGGGTCAGCAGAATCATCGGCACCAGGCCATCCTGCTCTTCGGCTTCTTTCTGCATGATCGATTCGATGTTGATGCCGCGCTCGGACAGGATGCTGGCAACCTGAGCCAGAACACCCGGATGGTCCTTCGCCTGAATGCGCAGGTAGTAAGCGCTCTCGCACTTCTCGATCGGCAGGATCGGGTGAGCCGACAACGAATCTGGCTGGAAGGCGAGGTGCGGCACGCGGTTTTCAGGGTCGGTGGTGAGGGCACGTACCACATCCACCAGGTCTGCAACGACGGACGAAGCGGTCGGTTCCATACCTGCGCCCGCGCCGTAGAACAGGGTCGAACCGGCTGCGTCACCGTTGACCATCACCGCGTTCATCACGCCGTTGACGTTGGCGATCAGGCGATCGGCCGGAATCAGGGTCGGGTGTACGCGCAACTCGATACCGGCCGGAGTGCTGCGGGCCACGCCCAGGTGCTTGATGCGGTAGCCCAAGGCCTCGGCGTAGTTCACGTCAGCGGTGGTCAGCTGGGTGATGCCTTCGGTATAAGCCTTGTCGAACTGCAGCGGGATACCGAACGCGATAGACGCCAGAATGGTCAGCTTGTGCGCGGCGTCGATGCCTTCGACGTCGAACGTCGGGTCGGCTTCGGCATAACCCAGCGCTTGGGCTTCAGCCAGCACGTCCGGGAAGGTACGGCCCTTCTCACGCATCTCGGTCAGGATGAAGTTGCCGGTGCCATTGATGATGCCCGCAACCCAGTTGATACGGTTGGCCGCCAGGCCTTCACGAATGGCCTTGATCACAGGGATGCCACCAGCAACTGCGGCTTCGAAGGCCACGATAACGCCCTTTTCGCGGGCCTTGGCGAAGATTTCGTTACCGTGAACAGCAATCAGCGCCTTGTTGGCGGTGACCACGTGCTTGCCGTTTTCGATGGCCTTGAGCACCAGCTCGCGGGCCACGGTGTAACCGCCAATCAACTCGATGACGATGTCGATTTCAGGGTTGCTGGCCACGTCGAACACATCGGTCGTGGTCGGGGTACCGGTAATCTGGCAATTGGGGTTTGGTGTACGCACGGCAATTTGCGCGACTTCGATTCCACGCCCGGCACGGCGGGCAATCTCCTCGGCGTTACGCTTTAGCACATTGAAGGTACCGCCACCGACAGTACCCAGCCCACAGATGCCTACTTTGACCGGTTTCACTATGAACTCCCCGTAAAACGACCGGCGCTGAACCGACCGTGGAAACAGCCGCATGGCAGTGCGGCTCGCTGTTGAACTGATTTATTGGACTACTTGACGGCGCTCAGCGCCAGTTTCGCCACTTGTGGTGCAGGCTGATAACCCGGAATCACCTGACCGTCGGCCAGCACGATGGCCGGCGTGCCGTTCACACCGATCGCCTGACCGATCTCGAATTGGCGAGTCACAGGGTTATCGCATTTCGGCGCCTTGATGTTTTTGCCATCGACCATGCGGTCCATGGCGTCGCGGCGATCCTTGGAGCACCAGACGGCTTGCAGTTGTTCGTCACCTGGAGAGCCCAGGCCCTGACGCGGGAACGCCACGTAACGCACTTCAATGCCGCGCTTGTTCAGCTCAGGCACTTCGCCGTGCAGTTTGTGGCAGTACGGGCAGGTGGTGTCGGTGAACACGGTGATGTGCGATTTGGTCTCGCCAATGGCCGGGTAAACCACCATCTCACCGGTCGGGATGCCATTGATGGTCTTGGAAATCGCCAGGCGCTCGACCTTCTCGGTCAGGTTGACCGGCTTGCCGCCCTGAATCTGATACAGATTGCCCTGCATCACAAACTGACCGTCAGCGCTGGCGTAGAGTACACGACCGCCTTTGAGGTTGACCTCGTACAGGCCGTTGAGCGGGCTGCTGGAAATGCTCTCAACCGGGATTTCCAGGTTCAGCGATTCCAGGGTCTTGCGGATGGCCTTGTCGGACGCGTCATCGGCGTGGGCGAACAGGCTGAACGTACTGGCGAGCGCTACGGCGGCTGCACCGATAAAACGAGTCACGCGCATGAAAACTCCTCGAGCGGTGGGCAGACGGGCGGGTTTGAAAACGGTAACCGCGGGCATGCCGGGGAGGTTTTCAGGCTCCAATCTGCGAAACCGGCAAAGCCTATCACATAAGGCCCGCAAGGCCGACGCCGACTGATGTAAGACTCGTCGTAAATTCCGGCCGCAAACTTACCCGCGAGGGTGGTGTTTTGCATGCAGCTCTTGTAGGCGGGCCCGAGCGATGTGGGTGTAGATCTGCGTGGTGGACAAATCGCTGTGCCCCAGCAGCATCTGCACAACGCGAAGATCAGCCCCATGATTGAGCAAATGCGTGGCGAATGCGTGGCGCAAGGTGTGTGGCGACAGAGATTTGCCGATCCCCGCGACTTTGGCCTGCAGCTTGATCCGGTGCCAGAACGTCTGGCGGGTCATTTGTTCGCCGCGTTGACTGGGAAACAGCACGTCACTGGGGCGGCCATTGAGCAGTTCCTGTCGGCCGTCGCGCAGGTAGCGCTCGACCCAGACAATCGCCTCCTCCCCCATCGGCACCAGACGCTCTTTGCTGCCTTTGCCCATGATGCGCAACACGCCTTGACGCAAGTTGACCTGTTCGAGGGTCAGGCTCACCAGTTCCGTGACCCGCAACCCGCAGGCATAGAGCACCTCAAGCATCGCCCGGTCGCGCTGGCCGATGGCTTCACTCAGGTCAGGTGCGGCCAGTAAAGACTCCACGTCGGCCTCGGACAACGACTTGGGCAGCGGCTTGCCCAGCTGAGGCATGTCGACCTGTAGCGTGGGGTCGACGGCGATCAGCTTTTCTCGCAACAAGTACCGATAAAAGCCACGCACGCCGGAGAGAAAACGCGCGGACGAACGCGCTTTGTAGCCGTTGTCTACGCGCCAGGCCAGGTGATCGAAAATCACACCACGGCCGACGGTCATGAGGTCGATGCCGCGCTCCTGTAACCAGCCATTGAACAGCGCCAAGTCGCTGCGGTAGGAATCGCGGGTGTTGTCGGACAGCCCTTTCTCCAGCCACAGGGCGTCGAGGAAGCGGTCGATCATGGGGTGGTCTAAGGCGGGCATGGGGTCAGACTTGAGCGAGGGAAAACGGGAGGGAGTCTTTCACATCTCCCAAGACGATACAAAACGCTCATGCCTTTGAATGACCCGTACCGTCTGGGTGTTTTCGTCAGGCATAAAAAAAGCAGCCCGTAGGCTGCTTCTTTTTGCATCGGAAGACTGGGATTAAACCAGTTTTTCCTTGATGCGAGCTGCTTTACCGGACAGGTCACGCAGGTAGTACAGTTTAGCCTTGCGAACGTCACCGCGACGTTTCACAGCCATGCTGTCGATTTGCGGGCTGTAGGTCTGGAAAGTACGCTCAACGCCAACACCGTTGGAGATTTTGCGAACAGTGAAAGCACTGTTTACACCACGGTTACGCTTGGCAATTACAACGCCTTCGAACGCTTGCAGACGCGAACGGTCGCCTTCCTTCACTTTCACCTGAACGACAATGGTGTCGCCCGGGGCAAAGGGAGGGATCTCTTTGGTCATCTGCTCTGCTTCGAGTGCAAGAATGATTTTGTTAGTCATGCTGTGCTCCTAAGGTAAATCAGTCGGATTTACCATCGATACGTTAACTATCGTCCCGCTCGCGGAGGTATTCCGCCAGCAGCTTCTTCTCTTCTCCAGAAAGCGAGCGGCTTTCCAGAAGATCGGCGCGTCGTTCATAGGTCCGCCCAAGGGACTGCTGTAAACGCCAACGCCGGATGTGTGCGTGATTGCCACTTAGCAACACGTCGGGAACACGCTGATCCGCATACACCTCCGGTCGGGTGTAGTGCGGGCAATCCAGCAGACCATCCGTGAAGGAATCTTCCTCCGCGGAATCCACATGCCCTAAAGCTCCAGGCAGCAGTCGCGTAACCGCATCTATCAGGACCATGGCCGGCAGCTCGCCGCCAGACAACACATAGTCTCCAATCGACCACTCTTCATCGACATGAGCCTCAATAAAGCGCTCGTCAATGCCTTCATAACGACCGGCAATCAGGATCAGTGCTTCTTCCTGTGCCAACTCGCGTACCGCAGACTGATCCAGCTTGCGGCCTTGTGGCGACAGGTAAATCACCTTCGCCGCATCCCCTGCTGCTTGCCTGGCCTGAACCAGTGCATCTTCCAGAGGCTTGATCTTCATCACCATGCCAGGGCCACCGCCAAACGGGCGATCGTCCACAGTGTGATGCCGATCCGTGGTGTAGTCCCGCGGATTCCAACAGGTCAGCTGCAACAGCCCCTGTTTCACCGCACGGCTGGTAATGCCGTATTCGCTGATGGCGGAAAACATCTCGGGAAACAAACTGATGACTTCTATGCGCAGGCTCGCCATTGCTTAGAAATCCGCGTCCCAATCCACCTTCATCTCGCCTGCAACCAGATCGATGGCCAACACGCATTGCTCTGTGTAGGGCAACAAGCGTTCGCGATCATCCAGACTGCCTGCGCAGGGCTTGACCACCATTACATCGTTCGAGCCGGTTTCCAGAAGATGATCGATTTTCCCGAGCAGTTGCCCAAGGTGGTCGATAACCTTCAAACCCACGAGCTGGTACCAGTAGTACTCGCCGTCGGTCAGATCAGGAAGCATGCTGCGTTGCACGCAGATCTCATAACCGGCCAGAAGACGAGCTTCTTCACGATCATCGAGACCCTTGAGCTTCGCGACCAGGAACTTGTCGCTCCCGCGCCCGCTGACCAGCTCAACCTGCTTCACACTCCCTTCGCGCTTGAGCGTCCAGGTCTTGTACTGCAACAGGTTTTCAGTCGGATCAGTAAAGGAATACACCTTCACTTCGCCGCGAACGCCATGTACCGAATAAATCTTGCCGATGACGATGAGATCGTCGGCAGAAGCTGGCGTCGCGTTCATATTGCTCAGGCCGCAGCCTTAGCAGATTCCTTCAACAGCGAAGCAACGCGCTCAGAAGGTTGTGCACCAACGCTGAGCCAGTAGTTCAGACGCTCTTGGTTCACGGACAGACGGATTTCCTGACCACGGGCAACCGGGTTGAAGAAACCGATTTGTTCCTTGTGCGAACCGTCGCGTGGGTTACGGCTGTCGGTCACAGTCAGGTGGTAGAACGGGCGCTTTTTGGAGCCGCCAAGGGCAAGACGGATTGTTAGCATTGAACAAAGTTCCTGTAGTCGGTGCTGCAAATCTAAGATGCACAGCGGGCATGGGTGCCCGAAAGGCCGCATATTCTAAGGAATATCCGGACTTTTGCAAATGACTTTTTCCGGCGCGAACCGCAAGGCCATCAAGATCTGCCGTGGAGCCGCCTGCGTCGACGGCCATTAAGCGCCTGCCGAAGCAGGCCAGTGGGAAGATTTTCCCAAAGAAGGACGCGCGAAGCCGTGCTCCGCGCGGTGTGAATCACATCTTGGGCATGCCGCCGCCGGGCAGCATGCCGCCCATGCCGCGCATCATTTTGGCCATGCCGCCTTTGGTCGAGAATTTCTTCATCATCTTCTGCATCTGCTTGTGCTGCTTGATCAGACGCCCGATATCCTGCACCTGGGTGCCGGAACCCATGGCAATGCGGCGTTTGCGCGAACCGCTGATCAGCTCAGGGTCACGGCGCTCGGCCGGGGTCATGGAGTTGATGATGGCTTCCATTTGCTTGAACTGCTTCTCGGCCACGTTCTGTGCGTTGCCCATCTGTGACAGGTTCATGCCACCGATGCTGGGCAGTTTGTCCATGAGGCCGCCGAGGCCGCCCATGTTCTTCATCTGTTGCAGCTGATCGCGGAAGTCCTCAAGGTCGAAGCCCTTCCCTTTCTTCAGCTTCTTGGCGAGCTTGTCGGCCTTTTCTTTGTCGAGGGTCTGCTCGGCCTGTTCGATCAGGCTGAGTACGTCACCCATGCCCAGGATGCGCGAAGCGATACGGTCAGGGTGGAACGGCTCCAGCGCCTCGCTCTTCTCGCCCATACCGATGAATTTGATCGGCTTGCCGGTGATGGCACGAACGGACAGCGCGGCACCGCCACGGGCGTCGCCGTCGACTTTGGTCAGGATCACGCCGGTCAGCGGCAGCGCGTCACCAAAGGCCTTGGCGGTGTTGGCGGCGTCCTGACCGGTCATGGCGTCAACCACGAACAGCGTCTCGGCCGGTTTCACCGCCGCGTGCAACGCCTGGATCTCGCCCATCATCTCGGCGTCGATGTGCAGACGGCCGGCGGTGTCGAGGATCACAACGTCGATGAATTTCAGCTTGGCTTCTTTGATGGCCGCTTCGGCGATCGCTACTGGCTTCTGGCTGATGTCGGACGGGAAGAACGTCACGCCGATGTCGTTGGCCAGGGTTTCCAGCTGCTTGATCGCCGCCGGACGGTAAACGTCCGCCGAGACCACCATGACGGTTTTCTTTTTGCGTTCCTTGAGGAATTTCGCCAGCTTGCCTGCGGTGGTGGTTTTACCCGCACCTTGCAGACCCGCCATCAGAATGACCGCCGGTGGCGCGACATTGAGGGTCAGCTCTTCGTTGGCGGCCCCCATCATCTCTTCCAGCTCAGCCTGGACGATCTTCACGAACGCCTGGCCCGGCGTCAGGCTGCGGGACACCTCGGTGCCGACCGCGCGTTCCTTGATGCGGTTGACGAAATCCTTGACCACTGGCAAGGCGACGTCGGCTTCGAGCAGCGCCATACGCACTTCACGCAGAGTGTCCTTGATGTTGTCCTCGGTCAGCTTGGCCTTGCCGGTGACTTGGCGCAGCGTCTGTGAGAGACGATCTGTCAGATTTTCAAACATGCGTGATCCTTTGAGTTCGTGCGAACCCCAGTGAGTGCGGCGCTGTGCCTTTCATGGCTCCATATGAGGTGTTCGAATCCGACACCTATATAGAAGAAACAGCGCTCGGCGAGCCTGTGGCTTGAGCAGGTCGCGGATTATAGCGAAGAGTCCGGCGCTCGGACACCATGACGTCTGCTTCTGTGGTCTTTCGTGCACCGTTGGTTCTATGCCAAACTCAGCGGCTTTCGGGCACGCCCATCAGGATCTATGTTCCCCTTGTCACCGAGTTTGCTATTCAGCCTCGTCGCCGCCGTGCTCTACGCCGCTGCGACCCTCTATCAAGGTATTCGCCTGCGTCAGGGCAAGAAGGCCGACAAATGGCTGTTGTGCCTGATCGGCACCCTTGCCGTCGCCTGTCAGGCCAGTGCGCTTTTCGGTCAATTGGTGCGCCCTATCGGCCTCGGTCTGGACTTTTTCAGTGCCGCCAGCCTGATCGCCGTCGCCGTGATCATCGTGACCATGCTGGCGTGCATTCGCATCCCGGTGGAAATCCTGCTGATCCTGCTCTTCCCCCTCGGCCTGTTGACGACCCTGATGGCGCAATTCGCCCCCAGCGGCACCCTGCAGCCGATCCTCGGTGAACAGGGGCTGATCGGGCATATCTTGCTGTCGATCCTTGCCTACGGCATGTTCACCATCGCCGTGTTTCAGGCGCTGTTGCTGCTGTTGCAGAACCGGCAGCTCAAGAACAAGCACCCCTCCGGGCTGATCAAGAATTTCCCGCCGCTGCAGACCATGGAAAGCCTGCTGTTCGGTTTCCTGTGGGCCGGCTGGACGCTGCTGTCGATGTCGCTGATTTCCGGCTGGCTGTTCGTTGAGAACCTCTTCGCCCAACACCTGGTGCACAAGACCCTGCTGTCGATCCTCGCGTGGATTGTGTTCAGCGTCCTGCTGTGGGGACGCACCCGTCTGGGTTGGCGCGGTCACAAAGCGATTCGCTGGACGCTGGGCGGTTTCCTGCTGCTGATGCTGGCCTATTTCGGCAGCAAACTCGTACGCGAATACATCCTGCACATCTGACAGGCGCCGACCATGGAAAACCTGCCCAACGGCACGATGCTCGCGCTCCTTGTCCTGCTCACGCTGTGGTCTGCGTTGTTCACGGCGGTCGAGGCGGCGCACTACAACTTGCGCGCGGTGCGCATCAACCCGCGCTCGACCGAGCCCGCCAAGCCAGTGCTGGCGTTCAACCTGAACAGCCTGATTCTCGGCAACACGCTGCTCAAGGTCCTGATCACGGTGCTCGCCACCCTGCTGGCGATCAGTCGCTGGTACGACCACGGCCCCCTGATCGCTTGGGTGGGTGTCGCCAGCCTGCTGGTGATCGTCACCGAATTCATTCCGCGCAAGCTCGCCGCCCGCCGCCCCGAAGCCATTTTGTTGCTGGGCAATAACGTGCTGCGCATCCCGATGCGCCTGCTGCGGCCGCTGACCTGGCTGTACAAAAACATCGCCAAGGTGCTGCTGCGCCCGTTTCTCTCCAAACGTCGCCCGGACAGCGTGGCCGATGACGACGACATGGGGCCGACGGTCTACCAGGACAACGAAAGCCAGTTCGGCCGCTCCCGGGTGATTTCCGGGATTCACGCGCTGGACAGCATGACGGTCAACGACATCCTCGTTCCGCGCAGCGAAGTGGATGGCATCAACCTCGATGACACGATTGAAGAGATCGTCGACAAGCTGATCATATCCCGCCACACGCGCCTGCCGGTCTATCACAACGACATTAATCAGGTCGAAGGCGTGCTCAACACACGCATGATCAGCCACCTGCTACCACGCGGTCAGTTGACCAAGGAAGCGCTGAAAGCGGCGTGCTACGAGCCCTATTTCGTTCCCGAAAGCACGCCATTGCAGATGCAGTTGCTGAACTTTCACAAGCAGCAGCGGCGCATGGGCGTGGTGGTGGACGAGTACGGCGAAGTGTTGGGCATCGTCAGCCTGGAAGACATTCTCGAAGAGATCGTCGGAGAATTCGAAAGCGAGCAATCCCTCGACAACCCGCACATTCACCCGCAGCCGGACGGCCGTCTGGTGGTGGAAGGCGCGGCCTCGATCCGCGACCTGAACAAGAGCCTGGGCTGGCACCTGCCGGCGGACGGCCCCAAGACCCTCAACGGTCTGATCACCGAAGCGCTGGAAACCATTCCCGACAGCTCGGTGTGCCTGAAGATCGGGCCGTACCGCCTCGAAACGCTGGAAACCGAGGACAACCGGGTCACCCGCGTCCTCATGTGGCAAAACACCCGGACCAAAGACGTGACCTAAGGCGCGCAACAAGCCTGAAACACTTGTTTCCGCACTGCTGCCCTTCCTATAATCGAGCCGCTTACCCAGCCCCGCCGACCCGCGTGCTACCCGCACGATGCGAGAGTCGGCCAGTCACTCAGCCTGACGTCTTCACACCGCTCACATCCCGAGCACCGCCACCTCCCCACCATTCGGGGCTAGTCTGTTCAGCGCTGTACCCAAAAACAATTAACGATTGCCCCAGCGCCCCGGACGTTTTGTCCCCCGCTGACAGGCAAGATGACTGCCAGGGATACCCGCATGACCAGCACGTCCACCTTTCCGCCAAGCGGCGAAAGCGCGGCACCGCCCGCCAATTCCGCCGCCCGCGTGGCCACCGCCAGCTTCATCGGCACGGCCATCGAGTTCTACGATTTTTATGTCTACGCCACCGCTGCCGCCCTGGTGATCGGGCCGGTGTTTTTCCCGCAGACCTCCAGCACCGCACAAATGCTGTCGGCGTTTCTGACGTTCGGTATCGCCTTTCTCGCTCGCCCGCTGGGCTCGTTGCTGTTCGGTCACTTCGGCGACCGTATTGGCCGCAAGTCCACGCTGGTAGCTTCGTTGCTGTTGATGGGCGTCTGCACCACGCTGATCGGCGTTTTGCCAGGCTATGAGGCCATCGGTTCGTGGGCGCCGATTTTGCTATGCGTGCTGCGTTTCGGCCAAGGTCTGGGGCTGGGCGGCGAATGGGGCGGCGCAGCGTTGCTGGCCACCGAAAACGCCCCCAAGGGCAAGCGGGCGTGGTTCGGGATGTTTCCGCAACTCGGTCCATCGATCGGGTTTCTGGCGGCCAACGGCCTGTTCCTGACCCTGGCCGTCACGCTGAGCGACGAACAGTTCCGCTCCTGGGGCTGGCGCATTCCGTTCCTGCTCAGCGCCGTGCTGGTGGTGATCGGCCTGTATGTGCGCTTGAAGCTGGAAGAAACGCCGGTCTTCGCCAAGGCCATCGCTAATCACGAGCGCTTGAAGATGCCGATTGCCGAGCTGTTTTCGCAATACTGGGCGCCGATGCTGTTGGGCGCCGCATCGATGGTGGTGTGCTACGCGCTGTTCTACATCTCGACGGTGTTCTCCCTGAGCTACGGGGTGAAATCCCTGGGCTACAGCCGCGAATCCTTCCTTGCCATGCTGTGCTTTGCGGTGTTGTTCATGGCCTTGGCCACCCCGCTGTCGGCCTGGGCCAGCGACCGTTTCGGGCGCAAACCGGTGTTGATCATCGGCGGCGTGCTGGCCATTCTGTCGGGTTTTCTGATGCAGCCGTTGCTGACTCACGGCACCACGTGGGCGGTGACGCTATTTCTGTCCATCGAGCTGTTCCTGATGGGCGTGACCTTCGCCCCGATGGGCGCGATGTTGCCTGAACTGTTCCCGACCCGCGTGCGCTACACCGGCGCGTCGGCGGCCTACAACATTGGCGGGATCGTCGGCGCCTCGGTGGCGCCGTTCTTCGCCCAGCAATTGGTGGAGATGGGCGGTTTGAGCTGGGTCGGCGGTTACGTGTCGGCGGCAGCGTTGTTGAGTCTGATTGCTGTGCTGTGCCTGAAAGAAACGCGGCATGCGGATCTGGATACGATCAATTAACGACGCCATTGCAGGGGGGGCGATCCCGTAGACGTCCCCTGGCAACACACCCTGTGGGAGCGAATTCATTCGCGAAGGTGTATCAGGCGATGCATATGTGTCGGCTGAACATACGTCTCGCGAATAAATTCGCTCCCACAGGTGGTAATGGGCTGGACACAGCGCTTCGTAATTCCCAACAAAAACGGCGCCTTTAAGGACGCCGTTTTTATTTGCGGGACAGCCTTACAACTGCACTTTCACCGCCATCGACGCGCGGGTCGCCTTGCGGCGAGCGGCTTCAATCGATTCGTCACGGGCCAAGGCCACGCCCATGCGGCGCTGACCGTTGACTTCCGGCTTGCCGAACAGGCGCAGCGCGGTGTCTGGCTCGCTCAGGGCCTGCTCCAGATTGGCAAACGCGGTCTGGGTCGATTGACCTTCCACCAGAATCACCGCCGAAGCCGATGGGCCGAACTGACGAATCAACGGGATCGGCAGACCGAGAATGGCGCGGGCGTGCAACGCGAACTGCGACAGGTCCTGGGAAATCAGCGTCACCAGGCCGGTGTCGTGCGGGCGTGGCGAAACTTCGCTGAACCACACCTGATCGCCCTTGATGAACAGCTCGACGCCGAACAGGCCACGGCCGCCCAACGCCTCGGTCACGGCCTTGGCCACACGCTCGGATTCCGCCAGCGCCGCCGGGCTCATGGCCTGTGGCTGCCAGGATTCCTGATAGTCGCCCTTCTCCTGACGATGGCCTACCGGCGCGCAGAAAGTGGTGCCGCCGACGTGGCGCACGGTCAGCAGGGTGATCTCGTAATCGAAGTCGATGAAGCCTTCGATAATCACGCGGCCTTTGCCCGCACGGCCGCCTTCTTGGGCGTAATCCCAGGCCTTCTGAACGTCAGCCTCGGTTTTCAGCAGGCTCTGGCCTTTGCCCGACGAGCTCATGACCGGTTTGACGACGCACGGGAAACCCAGGTCATCGACGGCCTTCTTGTAATCTTCGAAGCTGTCGGCAAAGTGATAGGGCGAGGTCGGCAGGTCCAGCTCTTCAGCGGCCAGACGGCGGATGCCTTCGCGGTTCATGGTCAGCTGCGTGGCGCGCGCGGTCGGGATCACGGTGAAGCCTTCGGCTTCCAGTTCGACCAGCGTCGCGGTGGCGATGGCTTCGATTTCCGGGACGATGTAGTGCGGTTTCTCCGCTTCGATCACAGCCCGCAGTGCAGCGCCGTCGAGCATGTTGATCACATGGCTGCGGTGCGCGACCTGCATGGCCGGAGCGTTGGCGTAACGGTCGACGGCAATCACTTCAACGCCCAGGCGTTGCAGTTCGATCACCACTTCCTTGCCAAGCTCGCCGCAACCGCAGAGCAAAACGCGGGTCGCGGTCGGCGACAGTGGAGTTCCGATTTGAGTCATCTCAGGTCCTCGTGGAGCAGATATCGAGGGCAACCCGCCACAGGCGAGTAACCGCAGGTCATAAAGGCGCGCAATTTAACATGAAGGCCGGGGGATGGGGTGTGGTGGGTGACGGATGAGTCGGTGCTTCGCAGAAGTCTTGTAGGAGTGAGCTTGCTCGCGATGGCATTCCATCAGGTTCATATCTATCGCCCGAGAAGACGCTATCGCGAGCAAGCTCACGCCTACAGAAGAGATTGCTAAGCACGGGCCACCGAGAACATCGACCCACTGGCCCGCGCACGCTCATCGCACAACGCCAATACCGCCCGGCGTTCGTCGTTGCTCATGCGGCTCCAGCCCGTGATTTCCGTGACCGTGCGCTGGCAGCCAACGCACATGTCGGCATCATCCAGCGCACAGATGCTCACGCATGGCGAGCGCACGGGCTTTTCATGAACAGGTTGATCGGCGGCCATCAGTCTTCCTGCGGCGCCAGATCGCGGGCGTAACGCTGTGCGTTGTGAACGTAGTGGGCGGCGCTGGCTTCGAGCATTTTCTTCTGCGCCTCGGTCAGTTCCCGCACGATCTTGCCCGGCGACCCCATGACCAGCGACCCGTCCGGAATCACCTTGCCTTCACCGATCAGCGAATTGGCGCCGATGAGGCAGTATTTGCCGATCTTCGCCCCGTTGAGGATCACCGAATTGATGCCGATCAGCGTGTTGTCGTCCACCGTGCAGCCGTGAAGCATGACGTTGTGGCCGATGGTCACGTTCTTGCCGATGGTCAGCGGCGACCCCATGTCGGTGTGCATCACGGTGCCATCTTGCACGTTGCTGTTTTCGCCGATGTCGATCAGCTCGTTGTCACCCCGCAGCACGGCACCGAACCAGACGCTGGCGTTGGCCTGCAAACGAACCTTGCCGACCAAGGTGGCGGTGGGGGCAATCCAGCTTTGCGGGTGAGCTTCGACGCGGGCATCGCCCAGGCGGTATTTCATGGTGTCTTCCTCATGACTCGGCTCTGCGGCCGTGGGTCGAGCGCGGGGCTCACGGTTGGGCGAAACGGGTAAATCAGGTTTTCAGCGTCAGGATGGACGAACGCTGGGGCGGATGATGCAGGCTGATCTTGCTGTCGAACAGCACGTTCATCAGTTCCACGATCATGATCGCGCTCAAGCCCCAGATCTTGTACTCGCCAAAGCGGTAGCTCGGCACGTACCAACTGCGCCCCTGATAATCGATGCGGTGCGTATGTTCGCGGGCGTCTTCGCGGAAAAATTCAAGCGGCACGCTGAACACGGCAGCGATCTCGCCGTCATTGGGTTTGTATTCGACGTAATCGGGGATGATGCCGACGTAAGGCGTGACTTTCAGGCCGTGCTTGGAAATCAGCGGACTCAATGGGCCAACGACTTCGACGAGGCCCGGCGGCAAGCCGATTTCCTCTTCAGCCTCGCGTAAGGCGGTGAACACCAGATCAGGGTCTTCAGGGTCTCGTCGTCCGCCTGGGAACGCCACTTCACCGCCATGGGTCGACAGCCCGCTGGCGCGCAGGGTCAGCACCAGTTCCGGCTCGTCGCTGCGGGTAATAGGCATGAGCACCGCGGCCTCGGAGAACCCTGCGTCCATCTCCAGAGGCTGCGGCGTGTGGCTGCTCATACGGCGAAGTAGCTCGTCCAGCATGGGAATTCTCGGTCGATTGCCTGACCCGCATCATGCACCAAAGCGCCGACACGCCCAACCCCAGGGGCGACAGCCAGCGTGTCGGAAACAACACATCGCTTGCCGACCACCCGCGCCACAAGCCAAGATAGCCGCTGACTTCAGGAACCCGATTCGATCATGAAATTCTGCAGCCACTGCGGCGAACAGGTCAGCCAGCGCATCCCCGAAGGCGATACGCGTCTGCGTTATGTGTGCGACCACTGTCACACTATTCATTACCAGAATCCGAACATCGTGGCGGGGGTATTGCCGCTCTGGGAAGGCAAGGTGCTGCTGTGTCGTCGCGCCATCGAGCCGCGCCTGGGTTACTGGACCCTGCCCGCCGGTTTCATGGAGAACGGCGAAAGCGTCGATCAGGCCGCGCGCCGGGAGACCGTCGAAGAAGCCTGCGCCGTGCTGGACGACTTGCACCTTTATGCCATGATCGACGTGCCGCACATCAGCCAGGTGCACATTTTCTACCGCGCCAACATGGCCAGCGCGGAGTTTGCCGCCGGGGTCGAGAGCCTTGAGGTGAAGCTGTTCGACGAGGCGGACATTCCGTGGTCGGAACTGGCATTCAACACCGTGAGACGTACGCTGGAGTATTTTTTTGCAGACCGGCGGCGTCAAGAATTCCCGGTGCATACCGATTGCCTGACTGTCGTGCCCCCTCTCAAAACCACTTGACCAGATGACCCCGCGCCGCTGAGCGCAGGGTTCAGGGATACCGTTGAAAATGCGTTGGTTGCTTGCCGTTCTATGCCTGCTGGTCGTTCCGTTGTCCCAGGCCGCCTTCACTCAGACCATCGTGCCCAAGGGTAGCGAGCAGAAATTCGTCGACGGTAAGGTGGTGGACACCCAGGACATCAGCGCCCGCGCCATCGACAAGGTGTTGGTGCTCAAATCAGCACATCAGTTGCAATTGATGAGCAAGGGCGAGGCACTGAAAACCTACCGCATCTCGCTGGGCAAGGCGCCAAAAGGGCCGAAGCTGCAAGAGGGTGACCAACGCACCCCGGAAGGCTTTTATTGGCTGGACTGGCGCAAGACCAGCGACGCGTTCAACCTGTCGATGCACATTTCCTACCCCAACATCGCCGACTCCGCCCGCGCCCGCCGCGAAGGTGTGAACCCGGGCAGCATGATCATGATCCACGGCACGCCGATCAACGAAGACTACCCCGAGTGGTATTTCCACACGCTGGACTGGACCAACGGCTGCATCGCCATGAAGAACAGCGACATTCGTGAAGTCTGGGATCTGGTGAAAGACGGCACGATGATCGAGATTCGGCCGTAGGCCATTCAGATACCACTCGACGCGGACTGCTTCTGCCGAAGGCGTAGGAGTCGCCGGAGTGGCGCTCCACCTTGCCGACGATCTGGCGCGAAGCGGCAGCCAAACCAGACGACACCGTTCCTCCTGATGCACCGCGCATACCGATTTTGCTGCCGCTGCGCGGCAGATCGCGAGCAAGCTTGCTCCTACGGCCTTCGGCCAGAATCAACAGCAGTCAGCATTCCAATCGACCTCTGGCAACATTTCCTTGACGTCCAAACGTCACAACCCCGTGACCAAAAAAACCTCCCCTCTGATACCAATCCTGTTGACGTGGTATGCAAGTGGTATTACTTTCGGATGCATTCTCCGAACATAATTCCAATCCACCTCGGCCCGCCTTCCATGAATTCGATCCTCTCCCTGCGTCCTGACGACAGCCAGCCCACACCGCTTTATTTGCAACTGGCGCGCAATCTGGAAGCGGCGATTCATGCCGGTCAATGGAAGGCCGAGCAGGCGTTGCCCTCGGAACGCAGCCTCAGCGAGAGCCTGAACATTTCCCGAGTCACGGCGCGCAAGGCACTGGAAATTCTGCTGGAACAAGGCCTGATCCGCCGCAGCCAGGGTTCGGGCACGTTCATCACGCCGCGCCTCGAACAGCCGCTGTCCCGCCTCTCCAGCTTCAGCGAGATGCTGCGGCTCAAGGGTTTCACGCCCAGTTCCCAGTGGCTGGAGCGCGATATCACATTGCCGACCCACGAAGAGCTGATCCGCCTGAGCCTGTCGCCCACCGCGAAAGTTGCCCGGCTCAAACGTCTGCGCAAGGCTGATGGCATCGTCATGGCGGTCGAACTGAGCGCGCTGCCCGCAGCCCTGTTGCCAGAACCCGAGGCCATCGGCGATTCGCTGTACGCGCATCTGGATGCCATCGGTCGCCCGGTGGTGCGCGCCCTGCAACACATCCGCGCGATCAATGCCTCGGCGGAAATGGCCGCGCTGGTCGGCCTCGAAACTGGCACCGCCATGCTGCTGATGACCCGGATTGGCTACCTCGCCGACAACACGCCCATCGAACTGACCGACACCTATTGCCGCGACGATTACTACGATTTCGTCGCCGAACTGCGCCGGTAAGTAGCGCCCCAGATAACCCCGAACGGAGCCTGCATGTCCGAGTTCAACATCCTTACCCCTGACGGCTGGATTCGCGGTCAGTTGCAGCACCGCGACGGCCGGGTAACGCGCATTGATGGCACGCCCTGCGACCCGCAGGACAACGACCTGCCTTACGTTCTACCGGGTTTCATTGACTTGCACGTCCACGGTGGCGGAGGCAGCGACATCATGGAAGGCGCCGAAGGGTTCGCCACTATCGCCCGCACGCACCTGCGTTTCGGCACCACGTCGATGCTGGCCACGACCATGACCGCCCCCGCCGTTGAGATCGGTCAGATCCTGGAACAGCTGGGCGGGTATTGTCAGCGTCGGGCGTCAGAAACGGCCCGGGTGTTGGGCGTGCATCTGGAAGGCCCCTACATCAATCCGGGAAAACTCGGCGCGCAACCTAACCACGCCCATGCCGCGCTGCTGAGCGAAGTCGAGCACTATCTGAGTCTGGCGCCGATCAAGGTCATCACCATCGCACCGGAGATCGCCGGGCATGTCGAGCTGATCAAAGCCCTGGCGTCCCAAGGGGTGCGCCTGCAAATCGGCCACACGCTGGGCAGCTACGAAGAAGGGGTCAAGGCCCTCGAAGCCGGCGCGACCAGTTTTACCCACCTCTATAACGCCATGAGCCCGCTGCATCACCGCGAACCAGGCATCGTCGGTGCAGCGCTGGCCCATGCGCGTTACGCCGAGCTGATCCCCGATTTGCTGCACGTGCACCCTGGCGCCATCCGCGTCGCGTTGCGCTCGATCCCCTGCCTGTATTGCGTCACCGATTCCACCGCTGCCACCGGCATGCCGGACGGCGAATACAAGCTCGGCAGCCACACCGTCACCAAATGCCTCGGCGGCGTGCGCCTGCCCGACGGCACCCTCGCGGGCAGCACGCTGACCATGGATCAGGCGCTGCGCAATCTGGTGAAGATCGGCCTGCCGTTGGCGGAAGCCTCACAACGTCTGTCGCAATTTCCTGCGGACTATCTGGGCATCGAAGAACGCGGCCGCCTGCAACCCGGCAGTTGGGCGGACGCCGTGTACCTGGACCGCGATCTGAAACTCACCGCCGTGATGGTCGAAGGAGAGACCCTTGAACTCGAAAATGCTTGATGAGGCCCTCGCCTCTGCGGACGCGGTGCAGCGTCAGTTGACGGTGCTCGAACCCCGTCTGATCGACCTCGCGCAGCGCCTGCGTCAGACCGCGCCTCACGTCGTGCTCTCGGTGGCCCGGGGCAGTTCCGATCACGCCGCCAGTTACTTCGCCTACCTGACCATGCAGCACGTGGGCGTGCCCGTCGCGTCGCTGCCGATGTCGGTGGTGACCTTGCACAACTCGCCCCTGAAGGTTGAAAACCAGCCCGCCATCGGTTTTTCGCAGTCAGGCCAAAGCCCGGACCTGGTGGACAGCCTGCGCACGCTGCGTGAACGCGGCGCCTTGAGCATTGCGATGGTCAACGTCGAAGGCTCGCCCCTCGAACAGGCCTGTGAATACGTGCTGCCGCTGAGTGCGGGGCCTGAGCTTAGCGTCGCGGCGACCAAAAGCTTCATCGCTACTCTGAGCGCCAGTGCACGCCTCGTCGCCCATTGGCGGCAAGACGCCCAGCTGTTGAAAGCAGGTGAAACGCTGCCGGAACGCTTGCACGAGGCGGCGCGTCAGGACTGGTCCGCTGCCATCGATGCGCTGCGCGATTGCGAGCGCCTCATGGTCATCGGTCGCGGCACCGGTTTCGCCATCGCTCAAGAGGCAGCGCTCAAGTTTAAGGAGACCTCGGGGATTCAGGCCGAAGCCTTCAGCAGCGCCGAAGTGCGCCACGGTCCGATGGCGCTGGTGGGCGATCACTATCCGCTGCTGATCTTTGCCACCCGAGGCGCCGAACAGGCCAGCCTGCTTGCCCTCGCCGCCGACATGCGCGAGCGCGGTGCCAAGGTGTTGCTGGCCGCGCCCGACAATGTGGCGGAGCGCGACCTCACCCTGACCTGCGCCGACCACCCGGCCCTTGACCCGATTCTCGCCATTCAGAGTTTTTACGTGATGGCGGCGGGCCTGGCCGAAGCCCGAGGCCTCGATCCCGATCAGCCACGCCACTTGAGCAAAGTCACCAAAACCCATTGATTCCGCGCCGCCTCGACCGACGCCAGCAAGGACGATGTCATGCATAACAATAAACAAATGACGTTCAGCGCCCCGTTCAGCGGAGCGGTACTGGAACTGAGCCAAGTGCCCGACCCGGTGTTCGCCGAGGGCGCCATGGGCGTCGGCATTGCCATTGACCCACTCGATGCTGTGCTGCACGCGCCGTTCGCGGGCGTGGTCATCAACGTCGCGCGCACCCGTCATGCCGTGAATCTGCGAGCGGACAACGGCAGCGAATGGCTGCTGCACGTGGGCATCGACACCGTCGGGCTGAATGGCGAGGGCTTCGAAGCGCTGGTCAAAGACGGCGAGCGGGTGAAGGAAGGTCAGCCGCTGCTGCGCTTCGATCTGGATAAGGTGGCCCGCGGAAGCCGCAGCCTGGTCAGCCCGTTGATTCTGCTCAACGGTGATCGGTACAGCCTGACGCCCGCCCGGCCTGCTGGCCCGGTGAACGTGGGCGAACCCTTGTTGATCGTCGAAGGCGTGGCCCACGAAACGCAAAAATCCCAGAACCCTGATATTCGGGCCAAACAGGCCCGAGGCATGATCCGCGTTGCCCACAACGGCGGCCTGCACGCTCGCCCTGCTGCTCTGGTACGTCAGACGGCCCGCCAGTTCGCCAGCCACGCCGAGCTGCATTTCGCCGGGGCCAGCGCTTCGACCGACAGCGTTACCGGCCTGATGGGGCTGGGGATTGCCGAGCAGGATGAGGTGGAAGTGGTGTGTCTGGGGCATGACAGCGAAGTCGCGCTTCAGGCGCTGCTCAAGGCACTGTCCACGCCCTCTCCGGACGAAAAACCCCAGGCGCCGGTGACCCAAGTCGTGCCCGTCGGCAACGAAACCGCCGACCTCGAAAACGGCGTACTGAAAGGGGTGACCGCGTCCCCCGGTCTGGCCAGCGGCCCGTTGTTCCGGCTCGACACGATTGAGCTGGAAGAAGACCGCGGCGGCCATCGCCCTGAAGAGCAACGCCAGATTCTCAGCGAAGGACTGGCTCAGGTTCGCGCCGACGTCAGCACCTCTCTCGATCATCAACACCACGAACAGAGCGCGATTTTCGCCACGCACCTGGCGATGCTCGAAGACCCGGCCCTGCTCGACGCGGCCTACGACGCCATCGATCAAGGCCAAAGCGCGGCCCACGCCTGGAGCCAGGCTGTGCTGGCCCAATGCGCGATACTGGAAAACCTCGGCAATCCCCTGCTCGCCGAGCGCGCCAACGACCTGCGCGACCTGCGCCAGCGCGTGCTGCTCACACTGCTCGGTGACGCCCGCGATGTGGCCGTGCCCTCAGGCGCCATTGTCATCGCCCGCGAACTGACGCCTTCCGATTTGTTGATGCTGGTGCAACGTGGCGTCGGCGGGATTTGCATGGCGGAAGGCGGCGCCACGTCCCACGTCGCCATCCTCGCCCGCAGCAAAGGCGTGCCGTGTCTGGTCGCACTGGGGTCGGCGCTGCTCGACGTCGCAACCGATAAAGACGCGGTGCTGGATGCTGACAACGGGCGGTTGGAACTCAAGCCCGACGCCGCTCGCCTACAGGACATTCAGACCCTTCGCACACAGCGCTTCGAACAACGCCAACGTCAGCAGCAACAGGCGCCCCTCCCTGCGCAAACACAGGACGGCGTCTGCATCGAGGTCGCGGCCAACGTCGCGTCCCGTGCCGATGCAGAAAACGCACAGCTCAACGGTGCCGATGGCGTGGGCCTGTTGCGCACCGAGTTTCTGTTTGTGGATCGCAGCACTGCTCCTACTGAAGATGAACAGCTGTCGGCTTATCAGTCGGTGCTCGACGCCATGCCCGAGAAACCGGTGATTATCCGCACCATCGACGTTGGCGGCGACAAGCAACTGGAATATTTGCCCCTCCCCGCCGAGGCCAACCCCGTACTCGGCTTGCGCGGGATTCGTCTGGGTCAAGCCCGCCCTGAACTGCTCGATCAACAGTTGCGCGCCTTGCTGCGGATCAAACCGTTGGCGCGCTGCCGCATTCTGCTGCCGATGATCAGCGAAGTCGGCGAGCTGCTGGCGGTTCGCGCGCGCATCGACGCACTGGCTTCGGAAGCCGGCATCAGCGAGCGCCCTGAACTGGGGGTGATGATCGAGGTGCCGTCCGCTGCATTGCTCGCCGGGCAACTGGCCGAGCACGCGGACTTTCTGTCCATCGGCACCAACGATTTGTCCCAGTACACCTTGGCCATGGACCGTGATCACGCGGGGCTGGCCGCTCGCGTGGATGCGCTGCACCCCGCCCTCCTTCGCTTGATCGCTATGACTTGCACAGCCGCTCAAGACAAAGGCCGCTGGGTCGGCGTGTGTGGCGCGCTGGCGTCCGACCCTCTGGCGACAGCCGCGTTGATCGGGCTGGGTGTGCGCGAGTTGTCGGTGAGCCCTCCGCAAGTCCCGGAAATCAAGGCACAGATTCGCGAGCTGGACGTCCGTCAATGCGAAGCGCTGGCTCAACACCTGATGAACCTGACCAGCGCCGAAGACGTGCGGGACGCTTGCCGCACGTTTCAGACGCAAGTCCTGAAACCACAAGCCATCGCCTGAATAACAAGAACGATCACCTCAAGGAGAGACGTCATGTACCAACACTTCATTGAAGGATTACAGCGACTGGGGCGCGCGTTGATGCTGCCCATCGCGATTCTGCCGATTGCCGGGCTGTTGCTGCGCCTGGGCGATACCGACCTGCTGGACATCGCGATCATTCACTCGGCGGGCAACGCGATTTTCAGCAACCTGGCGCTGATCTTCGCCATCGGCATTGCCGTGGGCTTCGCCCGTGACAACAACGGCACGGCGGGGCTGGCCGGTGCGATTGGCTATCTCGTGATGACCTCGACGCTCAAGGTGCTCGACCCGCACATCGACATGGGCATGCTCGCCGGGATCATCGCCGGCCTGCTGGGCGGCGCGATGTACAACCGCTTCAAGGAGATTCACCTGCCCGAGTATCTGGCGTTTTTTGGCGGACGCCGGTTCGTGCCGATTGTCACGGGATTGTCGGCAGTGTTGCTGGGCCTGGTGTTCGGCCTGATCTGGCCACCGGTGCAACAGGGCATCAACACCCTCGGCCAGTTGATGCTGGAAAGCGGCAGCATCGGTGCGTTTTTCTTCGGCGTGATGAACCGGATTTTGATCGTCACCGGCCTGCATCACATCCTCAACAACCTGGTGTGGTTCGTGTTCGGCAGCTTCACCGACCCGGAAACCGGGCGCGCCGTGACCGGCGATCTGGCGCGCTATTTCGCAGGCGATCCCCATGCGGGCCAGTTCATGACCGGCATGTTCCCGATGATGATTTTTGGTCTCCCCGCAGCGTGCCTGGCGATGTACCGCAACGCACTGCCGGAAAACCGCAAGCTGATCGGCGGGATTCTGCTGTCGATGGCGCTGACGTCGGCGCTCACCGGCGTGACCGAGCCTATCGAATTTGCCTTCATGTTCCTCGCGCCGATGCTGTACGTGCTACATGCCTTGCTGACCGGTTTGTCGATGGCGCTGGCGAACATGCTCAACATTCACTTGGGCTTCACCTTCTCCGGTGGCGCCATCGACATGGCCCTCGGCTGGGGCAAGTCCACCAACGGCTGGCTGGTCTTTCCGCTGGGGTTGGCGTACGCGTTGATCTATTACGTAGTGTTCGATCAGTGCATCAAGCGCTTCAACCTCAAAACGCCGGGGCGTGAACAGGTCGTCGCCAATACTGCTCAAGTGGCGCAAAGCGACCGGGCCGGTGCGTACATCAACGCATTGGGCGGTGCGGACAATCTGCTTGGGATCGATGCCTGCACCACGCGCCTGCGCCTGCAACTGGTGGATCGCAGCAAAGCGCAGGACAGCGAGTTGAAAGCGCTGGGCGCGATGGCGGTGGTGCGGCCGGGGAATGCGGGGAGTCTGCAAGTGGTGGTCGGGCCGATGGCGGATGGCTTGGCGGACGAACTGCGCAACGCCCTGCCGCATGCAGCCAAGATGCCGGTGGCTGGGGAGTCGGTTGTCGCCGTAGCTCGTAAAACGGTTGATGTCACGCAGGCGGCACAATGGTTCAAAGCGCTGGGCGACAAAGGGATCGAGGACGTGGAATGTGTGGCGCTCACTCGGCTGCGGGTGCAATTAAAGGAAGGCCAGTCGTTGGCGGCGGGTCAACTGGAAGTGTTGGGCTCGCAAGGGGTTCGAAACCTGGGGAACGGCGTGTGGCATGTGTTGGTGGGGGATGGTGCCCAGGGGTTGAGCGAGGCAGTGCGGGGGATGGTCAACGGAAGATGAAGACGACTCTGCGCTGAGAAGTGACTAATCACCTCGATGCTTTTGCAATGTGACGGCCTTCAGACTCGAACGAATTTTGTGATTGCTCCAACGACCTCATCGCCACGCTCCAGGTAAGGTACATGCCCTGTGCCCTCGATAACCTGGCTACAGGCATCGGGTAGCGCTTTCAACAGAGGCCCTAGAGCAGCAATGGAAAAAACCTGATCGTCACTACCCCAGATCACCAAAGTCCTGCATGTGATGCTCGGCAACTGCGCGACCAGCACGTTCAGACCTTCGCGCCGAGTATCGGCAACTACCTTCTGCACGGTCGCGTACCTGGCACGACCGCTAGCGGCTAGTGCACGGGCAACTCGGCCCGCGACTTGTGGTGGGTGTACGAACAACAAGCTCCAGAAGCGTTGCATCTCTTCAACCGTGCGGTAGCCAAAATTACCGTCCCGGCCAGTTAGCAAACCAGCCTGAAATACGGGGCCCAACGCTGCATCGCCCAGCCCTGATGGCGCCAGCAGTATCAGGCGCTGAACCCGTCCAGGTTTTTTGGCGGCATAGAGCCCTGCCACACAACCACCTAAGGAGCTGCCAATCAACACGATGGGGCGTGTCGAAAGCCGATCGAGCAGGGGCTCCAACTCGACCAGCATTGCCTGCGGACCGAGGCCCTGTCGGGCCAGGCAAGAGGACTGGCCATGCCCGGGTAAATCAATAAACAGGCAATGGTGCTTTCGAGCAAGCTTGCACACTTCAGGGCCCCACTGATCTTTGCTAGCACCAAGGCCATGCAACAGGACCAGGGTTGCGCCTTCCTGCCGACGGCTTTCCAAATAGGATAAGCGGCCATGGCGCCGTAGTTTCAGAGCAAAGCGCCAGCGATTGATCGTACGCAGGGATGTCAGCAACAAAAGGTCAAGGGCGTTCATCGATTGCCTTCTGCTCCTTTGTACCTGTGGCCACAAAAACCTTGCGCCCTGGCATGTGCAGTTGGCAAAGCGCGACGCCCAGAAGCGATAATGCAGCCCCTAACAACAGGCGTTGGCCTAAACGTTCGACAAGCAGTACCTGGCTCACAGCGATGGCAAAAACCGGTACCAGCAATAGATAAGGGGCTAGCTGTTGCATGCTGTTGCGTCGCAGCAGCCAGAACCAAAGGCCGAACCCCAACAGACCACCACTGAGTGCGGTGTAGATCATGGCCCACCAAGCCACAGCACTCGCATCGGCCAGCGTGGACCACTGCCATTCTTCCTGGACCAGTGACCAGATCAGTAATTGTGGCCCCGCTACGATTGCTGTCCAGGCGCTGAGCGCCAGTGGGTCTAATGGCCCCATACGCTTGGTCAGTACCGACCCGACGGCAAATGCCAAAGCTGCCAGCGCGATCAGCATCATGCCGGTCAGCGTGGCCTTGGGGGCATCACTTGGGAGCAATACCAATACCCCGCAAAACGCCAAGGCAATGCCGACCACAACATTGAGCTTCAGCGCCTCACCTAGCACTAAGAAGGCCAGAATCAATGTGAATGGCGTGGCCAATTGATAAATAACCGCTGAAGTCGAAGCGTCGACGCGAGCGATGCCGCAGTACAACAGTCCAAAGTGCAGCGTACCCATCACCGTCGCAATCACTGTCATCGGGATGATTTGATCCCTTCGACAACGCCACAGAAACGGAAGAAGAAATAAGGACATGATCGCGTAACGCATAGCGACCGTCAGAATCGACGGCAACTCAGCGCCGGCGACCTTTACTGCAGTGACCTGCGCGCCCCACAGAAAAGCCACCAGCAATGCAAGCATGGAGTCCTTCAATGACATAACGATCACCCCTTAGAGAATTGAATCGGGCGTACAACGCTTGGGGCATTGCCTTGCGAGTGCCAGTTATCGTTTAGCCTGCGGTAGTGCTCGGCAAGCCGGTCAAGGGTTTCGCGTAACGCTTGCTCAGCTTCTGGGTCATGCGCGAGCTGGCTCTGGAAGCAAGGCGGGAAACCTGAACCGATCAAGATCATCTTGTTCAGCAGAATATTGAGTGCAACCTGTGAAAACACTGCCGTGTGGCCGTAGCGACGCCCGACCACGGCGATTGCGGCGAGCTTGTCACGTAACGGACGCTGGCGATGCCGCATGAAGCCATAGCCCATTCGCTCAAGAAACGCCTGGAATCGGCTGTTGAGTCCATAGGCATGCATGACCGGCACGTAGAGCAACGCGTCCGCATGGCTCAAACGTGCCACTAATTGCCCGACGTCATCCGGTAGGGCGCAATCCTCCGTGGAACACGCATTGTCTGCATCGCAGTAATCGATGCGGTAATCCTTGAGCCAGATTTCCTCGACTGTAGCCTCCTCACCCAGGTGGCGATGCACAAGCGCCACCACCCGAGCACTGACGCCGCAAGGCCGGCTTGAACCTACTATGACGGCCAGCTTCATCACTCAGGAAGCCTCCCTCATGTTCTGCTCGCCCGCCAGATAGGCACGCAACGCCTCTTCCAGCAACTGCCCGGTGAGCCATAAGGTGACTTGGGCGACTTCCCTTATCTGATGACGGTCCTCCTCCGTCTTCACTGCGCGCTCCATGACCAGGCGAACCTCCTCGGAATGCTTCTCGTCGATAGTCGAATGCGCGACGAAGAACGTCATCTGTTCATCACTGAGGTTCAGGTCATTGCGGAAGCGGTCGAGTATGGGTTGGATGTGGTCATACACGTCCTCGGCCCAGTAGCTGTAGCCCAAGCGGGCGATCGGGCCCTTGCGAATCGCTACGTCATTAAGGAAAGCAACGAGCGCCTGAGTGGGCGCTAACGGCGCGGGCATCTCTTCAGGCAACAAGCCAACAGCCTCCAGATCGCGCAATACCATTCGTTCGTGACCAAGCTCTTCTAGCGCGTGTTTGTATACGAAGCGCAATAACGAAGTTTGCTCCGGATCAGCGCTGAACGCACAGGCGGCCTGATTGACCGAGTTGTAGCGGGTGTAGTGGTACACCTGCAGCATCACCTGCTGGTAAAGCGCTGCAGGCGTGGTATTGGTCACGCTGAATTTCCAGTACTCACCCTGTTTGATCCGGGCCCAGCCTGCCTCGACGATAGCGTCGAGTTCATTGAAGAACGCTTGCATTTCATTTGCCTCCTTGGACGGTGTGGTAAACATTTTCAAGTTCCAGATATACCCAGCTGTAGCGACGCTCAGCCTGACCTGTCGACCAGGTAATATCATCTGAGAGCACTCGCCCACCGAGACCGATATAGAGCGCAGCCAACTGCTCGCGGCAGAGCGCCGAAATGAATCGCAAATGGGTGTTGCCCCTCAGCCAGATCGCCGCGTGGAGCAAAAAGGTGCGCAGGTGACGGCCTCCGCGATAACGCGCGTCCAGTACCAGGCGATTAGCGTCGAAGGCATCGGTCGGAACTGCGAAATGCGCCTGCACATCGACCGCTCGCTCCACGAAACTTAAGCCGTGTCCCAACGGGGTGACCCGCAGCGTGCCGACAACATCGCCGTCGTCCAGATAGACCAAGTGATAGGAAAGAGCATCACGTAGCGCTTCGCGGCGCTCGTAATCGTCTTCTTGGGCAGGGTTTTCCCCCAAATGGAGCGCCCGAAGGTTTTTGACCGCTTCGAACAATTCGCAGGTGGAATCAATTACGCGTACTGAAAGGCCCATGACTGCAATTACCTGCCTTTACGCTGATCTACGATACGGGCCTCTTTCCAACTGAACCAGCTACCCAGATTGACATGCTCAGCGAGGTCATTGACAACCATGACCGTGGCATCTACCCCTAGGCGCTCGCGCAGCCGCTCTTTGATCAGCAGCACCAGGCGCGCCTGGTCGCCCTCAAAGAAGCGTGACATTTCCAGTTTCGCGATGACGGTGTCCCGATCGCTGGCACGGCTGAGGACTATCTGATAGCCCAAGCACTGCTCGACTCCTTCAAGCAATGCCTGCTCGATCTGTGCTGCGGAAAACGCGCGGTCGTTCAGTTGCACGGCATCTTTGACGCGGCCCACCACCTTGATCACGTGACGCGTGGGCTGCGGATAGCCCGGGCGCGATTGAATCGATACCAGATCGCCAGTGCGGTAGCGAATGAGCGGCTTGGTACCCGGTATCAACATCGTCACGCACAGCTCACCCTCGCCGGTTGCACCCAGACTGTGACCGGTCACTGGATCCAGCACCTCGATGAGGTAATTGAGGCGATGAGGCATCAACTGGTCATTGGCATTACAAGCAGCAATAATCATCGCCTCCTGCGACCCATACAGGCTGTCGTAGGCTTGCACTCCCCACAGACTGAACAGGTTGTTCTTCAGCGCTGGCGTACACAGCTCGCCACTCATCATGAAAGCCCGCAAGCTGAAATCTTTACGGGGATTGAAGCCTTGTCGCTCAGCCTCTTTGGCCATAGCAAGCAAGAGGCCAGGCGCCGACGCGAGCACTCCGATGTTCAGATCTTTCAGCAGTTGCAGCGCTTTGGGCCAGCCTATGACTGGGGAATGCGGCCATAGCTTGGCGTTGCATAAGTCGAGCTGGGTACAGACATCACCCAAGGTATCCCCAAAGGAGTGGACTTCGGTCGGCCCCATGATACCAATCACAGTCTTCTGACCCGGGAAGTGCTTTTCGACCACCGCTTGATAGGCCATGGCCAATTGGCGGTTGCTGGCGTAGCTCTCCTTACGATCCCGAGGGCATGGTGTTGCCGGGCCCGTCGTGCCGGTGGTTTCGTAGTAGAAAATCGCTTCTTCCAACGGGCCGGACAGCATGTCGAAGCCCGCTTCGCGCAAATCATCCTTTGTGGTGAAAGGCAAGGCTGTCAAATCGGCCAAAGTCAGGCTACTGGCATCAATGTGAGCCAGACGACGAGCGTAGAAGGGCGAATGGCACTTGACGTGGCTGACCACCTTCCGCAACTGCTGCTGGTGCCAATCGGCAAGGGCCTGGTCGTTGAGGGCGCCCGTCCAGTAGGCAAGGTGGATCGGGTCATATCGTTTCTTGAATGTGTCCAACTGTTCATTCATGCCAGGCGCTCCGGTTGTGGGGACTGCAACTGGCCGACACATTAAAGTCCGAACTTTCTGTTACACAGCTGTGGTATTCCACAGTTGCGCGCGAGTTCAAATCTTGTTATGCCACGACGCGACGCATCACAACAAAATCTTTCATTACGTTTATCGGTGGCTCCATTGATGACTGACGTAATTGCGGTTGACACTCTATAGACACGCTGATACTTTCAGCCCCTGTGGTCTTCCACCGCAAGGATTAGCCAAGACTAGGAAGTCTAGATATGTATTATCACCTTTCTGCTATACGCTCATTGCACAACTGCCCTTCTCGATGCTCTCGCGCCGTCCTGGCCATCTTCAAAAGTAATATCTGGCGCCGCTAACACTCAAAAGAAAAGGTGTGGCTGTCCAATAGATGCTCTTCACCTTTTTCCAAATCGGGCGCCTCTGCTTTAAGCATTGCTGCCGCTTGTCTGCATGCCAACTACGGCTGCAACATGCTTGGTACCGACAGTATTCGACCGACATTTAAAATCATCAGCACCGGTGCAAACTAACGCGCCTTTGCGCTTGATATTTATTTAGTGCCTTCTATCGCCTATCGCATCAACCTATATTGAAAATGGAATTATCGATGGACAGTAATATTCTCAGGGTAGATGTTATTCGACACGAAGAGCGTCAAACAATTGATGCACTCAGTGTTTATACACATGCACTTGCGCAATTGGATCGTCATTCGGTATTCATCCTTGAGTCACTCTCAGGGCCCAGCCGAGACCGACGGGCGACGATCATTGGCATGGAACCACTTTTTGAAGTGTGCATTGATGAAAGACATGCCCGTTTGCGCGGTCGGCCTGAACTCTGTCAACACCTCTACAGCTGCCTGCGCCAGCGAGGGATGAAGATCGGGCCCGAGCAGCAGATCGAATTGCCCGACAGCGAAGCCGCCTGGAACCTGCTCCGATACATCCAGAACCTGTTCCAGGTGGCTCCTGACAAGCCGCAAAGCCTTGCGTACTTCGGTTATTTCTCATACGACAGCGTGCGATTGATCGAACGCCTGCCCGATTTGGCGGAGCAGACCCACGACTACCCTCTGATTGCTTTGTCGGTTTACCAGACACTGCTCTACCTCCACAGCAATGGCACGGTCGAAACACTGATCAATAACCACGCCTTGTGGGAGACGCGCGGGCTGGAAGACTACCCGTTCCTGCGAGCCCCAAATCCGGTGAGCCTGCATGAACAGCCTCATTATCCGCAGGTCTTCGAAGAAACCCGCACAGTCACTCCCGCACAGTTCGCGCAGCGGGTAGAAGTGGCAATGGAGCATATACGAGCTGGAGACGTGTACCAGATCCAACTCGGTCATGAGATCCGTATTCATTCCGAGGTCACGCCGCTCGACGTTTACAAGAGCTTGCGCATGCGTAATCCGTCCCCCTACATGTACCTGGCACACGTCGGCGGAATCGACCTAATCGGTGCGAGCCCCGAACTGTTCGTCAGGATCAAGGACAATTTGATCGAAATGCGCCCGATCGCCGGGACAGTAGGTAAACGGCCCGGCGTCGATTCCACCGAGCTGATGTTGGAGCTGACGCGTTCGGAGAAGGAACGTGCGGAGCACCTCATGCTCATCGACCTGTGTCGCAATGACATAGGACGGGTCTGTCAGCCGGGATCTCTGGAGGTCGATGAGTTCATGCTGGTGGAGGAGTATTCGCACCTTTACCACATGGTTTCGAACGTTCGGGGGCTACTGCGCCCAGGCCTGGATGCCTACGACGTGATCAAGGCCTCATTCCCCGCCGGGACGATGTCGGGTGCGCCCAAGGTCAGAGCGATGGAGCTGATTGAGGCCATGGAAAGTAACCGACGGGGCATCTATGCAGGCGCCCTTGGGCTGATCGGATTCGATGGTAGCGTTAATACCGCTTTGTGCATTCGATCGACCGTGTATGACCAAGGCGTCTACTCCCTGCGTGCGTCTGCTGGCGTGGTGGCCGACTCGACACCCGAAATGGAGTGGAGAGAAACACTTTACAAGATCGGATCCGTTTACCGAGCGGTGACAGGAAAGGAGATTGCGCTGTGAAAGTATTTTTGATCGATGCTTACGACAGCTTCGTCTTCATCATCAGCCAATACCTTGAGCAACTTGGGCTGGAAACGCGTGTCGAGCGTCATGACCAGCCTGACCTCATTCAGCGGATCGAGGCGTTCGCACCAGACTTTTGCGTACTCGGCCCGGGACCTGGCCATCCGTCGGAGGTCGGCTACATAGAACTCATTCGGCATTTCGAGCGCCGCCTGCCGCTGCTAGGCGTTTGTCTCGGCCATCAAGCCGTGGGGCTAGCATTCGGGGCTCAGGTCTGCCGCGCTCCTCACGTCATGCATGGCAAGGTGAGCCAGATAGAAAACGATGGCAAGGGGGTCTATGCCCACACAGAGGGTCGATCTTTCAACGCGACTCGCTATCACTCCCTCATGCTTACAGACGCATGTTTGCCGGACTGCCTGGAGGTGACCTCCAGGTCAACCGACGATGGCTACATCATGGGCGTTCGGCATCGCACGTTGCCCATTGAGGGGGTTCAGTACCACCCCGAAAGTATCCTCACGGAAAACGGCCTGGACCTGTTCCGCAGCTTCATCAAGCATTACCTCAACTGACCTTTATGGCGGCGGGATGAGCCTCACCTGTGAGGCTTTGCCCCGCACCAGCGGACGCTCGTATTCCAGGGTTTGCGCATTGGCTAACACGGATGTGCCAAATCAGCGCCTCACACCAGTGCGGGCACACCTTGGAACAGGTGCAGACAATGTAGGTGCCACGTCAATTGCAGTATCAACGAGAGCGAGATGTTTATGGATAACTACAACGCGTCGGCCTCTGCGGACAAGCAAGCCGAGCATGCTGCAACATTCAACACTTTCAGGGGTCTTGCCAAAGACATCCACCGGTGCGACTGGGAGCGTTTGCTGAAAAAAACTTTTCGTGAACTAGGCTTCGCCAGGTTTCTGGTAAGTCTCGGTCCAGCCAGAGCATGCGACAACGATCCTCTGAACGACGTCCTCACAACGTTCCCTAAGCAGTGGCTGGAGCATTACCGCAGTAATAGGCTCATCGAAATTGACCCCATCCTTAAACACTGCCATCAGGAACTTGTACCGTATTTCTGGTCAACCGAACGCCGTCGGGCACGCGGCCGGTCGCGCCGATTCTGGGAGCTGCGCGAACAACATGGACTACGAAATGGCCTGAGCATCCCCCTGCGCTATGAATTGTTCAGAGGCACCCTTAGCGTGGCCTTTGACGACGTTCAGGCTGCAGAGCAAACGGTCTTCCCCCATCCTGCAGTAAGCCAGCTGTTCATGCTCGTACCCTACTTACTGGCCGGCATGGGTCATCAATTTCAAAACTCGATGCCGGAGCGACAAGGCCTGACACCCAGAGAAATGGAGTGCCTGTATTGGGCAAGTGCTGGCAAGACGAGTTGGGAGATCAGTCACATCCTCACACGCTCTGAACGCACCATCGACTTCCACCTGCTCAATGCTCGTCGCAAACTCGGCTCGGTCAGCCGGCAGCAGGCAGTGGGTGCTGCCGCCGCTTACGGGCTGATTGCTCCCGCAGGCGGCAGGCCCTGTTACAGCAGGCAAAGGTGAAACTTTCCCTTCGGAACCGGGCAACAGCTAGCGCCTTAGAAAAGGTGCTGAAACGAGTGTCAGTAAAAACAACGTGGTCGGTGAGCGTTCATAAGAGCGTTCTCTTATGTCCGCAAAACCACAGCAACTGAACGTTGGGAGATGGAGCGCAGGGGCTGAGCGATGCGATGCGATGCGATGCGATGCGATGCCGGGGATGGTCAAACCGACCTGACAGGCGACACGACCTCCTGTGGGAAACACCCATACAGGTTTTGCGGTGTGCCAGAGGCACTCAATCTGCTTTAAAAACTCTCAAGCTTCCACACGTCATAGGCCGGGGTTTCGTAGGGGTGGCTGCTTTTGAGGGCAGCCACGGCCTGCCGAATCAACTCATCGGCGACGACAAGCTCGACCTTCCACTCTTCCGCCCGCTCGATCTCGCCGGTTTGCCCAATGAACGGCTGACTGCCATGCAGCGGGCGAAACTGGCCTTGACCGAGGACCTGCCATGAGCAGCTGTCATACGCGCCGATTCGTCCCGCACCGGCGGCGAACAATGCACTCTTGACCGCTTCCACATGGCTCGGCGGCACGAAGAAGGCGAGCTTGTACATCCTTTATCAGTTCACCCAGACGCGCGCGTTACGGAACATACGCATCCACGCGCCGTCTTCGGTCCACTCATCCGGACGCCACGAGTTGGTCACGGCGCGGAACACGCGCTCCGGGTGCGGCATCATGATGGTGACGCGACCGTCGCGGGTGGTCAGGCCGGTGATCCCGCGCGGCGAGCCGTTCGGGTTGGACGGGTAGGTTTCGGTGACTTTGCCGTGGTTGTCGACGAAGCGCATCGCCACGGTGCCGGAGACGTCGGTTTCGAGCAGCGCGTCAGCCGATTTGAATTCCGCATGGCCTTCGCCGTGGGCGATGGCAATTGGCATACGCGAACCGGCCATGCCTTGCAGGAAGATCGACGCTGATTTCTGAACTTCGACCATCGCCACACGCCCTTCGAACTGCTCGGAGCGGTTGCGCACGAAGTGCGGCCAGAACTCGCTGCCCGGAATCAGTTCGCTCAGGTTGGACATCATCTGGCAGCCGTTGCAGACGCCCAGCGCGAAGCTGTCGTTACGTTCGAAGAAGCCCTGGAACGCGTCACGTGCACGGCTGTTGAACAGCGCGGACTTGGCCCAGCCTTCACCGGCGCCGAGAACGTCACCGTAAGAGAAGCCGCCGCACGCCACCAGACCTTTGAACTCGTTCAGGTCAACGCGGCCCGCGAGAATGTCGCTCATGTGCACGTCAACCGACGCGAAACCGGCGCGGTCAAACGCGGCGGCCATTTCGACCTGACCGTTCACGCCCTGCTCACGCAGGACCGCCACTTGTGGGCGCACGCCTTTCTTGATGTAAGGCGCAGCGATGTCGTCGTTGACGTCGTAGCCCAGCTTGACGCTCAGGCCCGGGTTGTCTTCTTCCAGCAGCGCGCCGAATTCCTGATCGGCGCAGTCGGGGTTGTCGCGCAGACGCTGGATCTGGTAGCTGGTTTCGCTCCACTGACGTTGCAGCAGACGGCGGTCGCCCTTGAACAACTCTTCGCCGTTGAGGCTGATGGCCACTTCGCTGTTGTTGACCGGCTTGCCGATTACCGCGACGCAGTCTTCGCCCAGGCCTGCAGCGCTGAACTGCGCCAGCACGACCGGGGTCGCGTCCTGACGCACCTGAATGACCGCACCCAGCTCTTCGTTGAAGAGGATGGCTGCGATTTTTTCACGCTTGCTGGTGAGGGTGTCGAGTTCCAGGTTCAGACCACAGTGGCCGGCAAATGCCATTTCCAGCGCGGTGGTCATCAGGCCACCGTCCGAGCGGTCGTGGTAGGCCAGCAGGTGGCCGTCGGCGTTGAGGCCCTGAATCACGGCGAAGAACGCCTTCAGGTCTTCCGCGTCATCGACGTCCGGTGCGGCGCTGCCCAGCTTGCCGTGGGTCTGCGCGAGAATCGACGCACCCATGCGGTTCTGGCCACGGCCCAGGTCGATCAGGATCAGGTCCGTTTCGCCCTTGTCCATGCGCAGTTGCGGGGTCAAGGTCTTGCGAATATCGGTGACCGGCGCGAAACCGGTGACGATCAGCGACAGCGGTGAAGTGACGGTTTTTTCCGTGCCATCGTCGCTCCAGCGGGTCTTCATGGACATCGAGTCCTTGCCCACTGGAATGGTGATGCCCAGCTCAGGGCACAGCTCCATGCCGACCGCTTTTACGGTGTCGTACAAACGGGCGTCTTCACCGGGGTGACCGGCTGCGGACATCCAGTTGGCCGACAGTTTGATGTCGGAAATCTTCGCGATGCTGGAAGCCGCGATATTGGTCAGGGTTTCGCCAATCGCCATGCGACCGGACGCCGGAGCGTCCAGCAGTGCCAGCGGCGTGCGCTCGCCCATCGCCATCGATTCGCCGGTGTAGACGTCGAAGCTGGTGGCGGTCACGGCCACGTCAGCCACGGGCACCTGCCACGGGCCGACCATCTGGTCGCGGTTGACCATGCCGGTGATGCTGCGGTCGCCGATGGTGATCAGGAAGTTCTTGCTCGCCACGGCCGGGTGATGCAGCACGCGCTGCACGCTTTCTTCGAGATCAAGGGTGCTCGGGTCGAAATCGTCGCCCAGCTCTTCTTCGCGACTGGCCGAACGGTGCATGCGCGGGGCCTTGCCCAGCAGCACTTCCAGCGGCATGTCCACTGGGCTGTTGCCGAAGTGGCTGTCGGTGACGGTCAGTTGTGGCTCTTCGGTGGCTTCACCGACGACCGCGAACGGGCAACGCTCACGTTCACAGATGGCTTTGAAGCGTTCGAAATCCGGTGCGCTGACGGCCAGGACGTAACGCTCCTGGGACTCGTTGCTCCAGATTTCCAGCGGGGCCATGCCCGGCTCGTCGTTCGGCACGTTGCGCAGTTCGAAACGACCGCCACGGCCGCCGTCGTTTACCAGCTCAGGGAAGGCGTTGGACAGACCGCCCGCGCCGACGTCGTGGATGAAGGCGATCGGGTTCTGGTCGCCCAGCTGCCAGCAACGGTCGATGACTTCCTGGCAACGACGCTCCATTTCCGGGTTTTCACGCTGAACCGAGGCAAAGTCCAGGTCCGCCGAGCTAGTGCCGGTGGCCATGGAGGACGCAGCACCGCCGCCCAGACCGATCAGCATGGCCGGGCCACCCAGCACGATCAGCTTGGCGCCGACGGTGATTTCTCCTTTCTGCACGTGGTCTTCACGGATGTTACCCATGCCACCCGCCAACATGATCGGCTTGTGGTAGCCGCGGACTTCTTCGCCGTGCGGGGTATTGATGGACTGCTCGAAGGTACGGAAGTACCCGGTCAGGGCCGGACGACCGAATTCGTTGTTGAACGCCGCGCCGCCCAGCGGGCCTTCGATCATGATGTCCAGTGGAGTGACGATGCGCTCAGGCTTGCCGTACGGCTTTTCCCACGGCTGCTCGAAACCCGGAATGTTCAGGTTGGACACGGTGAAACCGGTCAGGCCCGCCTTAGGCTTCGCGCCACGGCCGGTGGCGCCTTCGTCACGAATCTCGCCGCCGGAGCCGGTGGACGCGCCCGGGAACGGGGCAATCGCGGTCGGGTGGTTGTGGGTCTCGACCTTCATCAGAATGTGCACCGGCTCCTGCACCGCGCCGTACTGGCGGGTTTCAGGGTTCGGGAAGAAGCGGCCGGCCACCGAGCCGACGATCACCGAGGCGTTGTCCTTATAAGCGGACAGCACGCCTTCGTTGTGCATCTGGTAGGTGTTCTTGATCATGCCGAACAGGCTTTTTTCCTGGCTCTGGCCGTCGATGTCCCAACTGGCGTTGAAGATCTTGTGGCGGCAGTGCTCGGAGTTCGCTTGGGCGAACATCATCAGTTCGATGTCGTGCGGATTGCGCTTGAGGCCGACGAACGCGTTGACCAGATAATCGATTTCGTCTTCCGCCAGGGCCAGGCCCAGCTCGACGTTGGCCTTTTCCAGCGCGGCGCGACCGCCACCCAAGACGTCAACGGCGGTCAGCGGCTTCGGCTCGGCGTGGCTGAACAGCCCGGCGGCCTCTTCCAGCCCCCCCAACACCAACTGGGTCATACGGTCGTGAAGCGCGTCGGCGATGAGCTGTGCATCGGCGTCGCTGAACTGGCCTTCTACATAAAAGGCAGTACCGCGCTCGATGCGCTGAATCTTGGTCAGGCTGCAATTGCGGGCGATGTCGGTGGCCTTGCTCGACCACGGCGAAATGGTGCCGAAACGCGGCAACACCAGAAACAGGCGACCGCGAGGCTCTTGAACCGGCACGCTCGGGCCGTATTTCAACAGTCGCGCGAGGACGTGTTGCTCTTCCTCGGTCAGAACGCCGGCAACCTCAGCGAAGTGGGCGAATTCAGCGTACAGGCCACTGACAGCCGGAACTTTATCGTTCAGCTGCTCAAGTAATTTCTTGTGGCGGAAGGCGGAAAGGGCGGGAGCACCACGCAGGATCAACATCGTCGGGACAGCCTCGGGGAAGGGGGTGTGCTTTGAGGCCGTGCATTCTAGCCTAAACACGACCTTTCGGCACCCGAAACGAAGGGTTACAGCTGCCCGAATGTCGGTGCGAGACGGTTTCTTACACCAATAGCGGAAAAAACCTTTGCTCTATCAGACGCCGCTCTCGCTGTCGAGATATGGCGGTCAGCGCGCTTTGCGTATACTGCACCGATGTTTTCCCCATCAGATTTCCGCCCACGCTGTGCCAAGTGGCTCATCGCAACCGGAATCTTCCTGCTGCTCGGCGCGTGTGTTGAGAAACCCAACACACTGGAACGAGTCAAGGAGGATGGCGTCCTGCGCGTCGTCACCCGCAACAGCCCCGCGACTTATTTCCAGGATCGTAACGGTGAAACCGGTTTCGAGTACGAACTGGTCAAGCGTTTCGCCGACGATCTGGGCGTCGAACTGAAGATCGAAACGGCCGACAATCTCGACGACCTGTTCGACCAGATGAATAAACCCGGTGGGCCTGTGTTGGCGGCAGCCGGTCTGGTCAGCACCGAAAATCGCGCCAAACAGGTGCGCTTCTCCCATTCGTACCTCGAAGTCACCCCCCAAGTCATTTACCGCAACGGCCAGAACCGTCCGACCGATCCCGGCGATCTGGTGGGCAAGAAAATCCTCGTGCTGAAGGGCAGCAGCCACGCCGAGCAACTCGCCGCACTGAAGGTCAAGTATCCGGGTATCAACTACGAAGAGTCCGATCAGGTCGAGGTCGTCGACCTGCTGCGCATGGTGGACGAGGGTCAGATCGACCTGACCCTCGTGGATTCCAACGAACTGGCGATGAATCAGGTGTATTTCCCGAACGTACGCGTGGCGTTTGACCTCGGCGACGGCCGCGACCAGCGTTGGGCCGTGGCGTTGGGCGATGACAACAGCCTGCTGAACGAGATCAATACCTTCCTCGATAAAATGCAGAAGAACGGCATGCTCCAGCGGCTCAAGGACCGCTATTACGGGCATGTGGACGTTCTTGGGTATGTCGGCGCCTACACCTTCGCCCAGCATTTGCAGGAACGGTTGCCTAAATACGAGAAGCACTTCCAGGCTGCCGCGAAAGCGGAACAAGTGGACTGGCGTCTGTTGGCGGCCATCGGCTATCAGGAATCGCTGTGGCAACCGGCGGTCACGTCGAAGACTGGCGTGCGCGGGTTGATGATGCTGACCCAAAGCACGGCACAGGCGATGGGCGTTTCCAATCGGCTGGATGCCAAGCAGAGCATTCAGGGCGGCGCCAAGTATTTCGCCTACGTGAAAGAACAACTGGATGACACGATTCAGGAGCCGGATCGTACGTGGCTGGCGCTGGCGTCCTACAACATCGGCACCGGACACCTCGACGATGCGCGCAAGCTGGCGGAAAACGAAGGGCTGAACCCGAACAAGTGGCTGGACGTGAAGAAGATGCTGCCGCGTCTGTCGCAGAAAAAGTGGTACAGCAAGACGCGCTATGGCTACGCCCGGGGGGGCGAACCGGTGAGTTTCGTGGCCAACATCCGTCGGTATTACGACATTCTGACGTGGGTAACCCAGCCTCAGCTGGAAGGCAGCCAAGTGGCCGAAGGCGCGTTGCATGTGCCGGGCGTGGACAAGACCAAGCCGCCTGAGGACAAGGCACCGCTGTAGTTTTTTGTTGATGCTGAGGTCGGGGGCTGATCCGTTAGCTGCGGGGATGCTTTTTGTTCTGGCTAACGCCAGATCTGTTTCGACTTCGTCGAGTTACTTGAAAGCACCAAGTAACCAAGTGCCTACGCTCCCTTCCCGGCCCGACTTCGTCGGGTTCCCTGCGCACAGGTTCCGTTCCGTGGGCCCGCCGCAATTTGTGGCGTCTGCACGATTTGCGTTCAAGAACACCACACCTTTACGTAGCAGTCCGGCTTGCCGGCGGTGGGGCCCGTGAGATCGCTGCCGCCGGCAAGCCGGACTGATACAGGGTCGGTGTCGTGCTTTTGATTTGCTTTTGATCTTGATGCGCAATGGCACAGACGCCGCCAGTCGCGACTTGGGTGCAGGCCGAACGCAGGCGATGTGGAGTGGGTCGAGCCGCATGGATGCGGCGAGAGGCGTGTGGGCCATGGATGGCCCATTCACGCCGGGCCCACGGAGCATCGCCGGAGTGAGGGAAGTCTGACGAAGTCAGACCCCAGCCAGGAGTAAAAGCCCTTGGTTACTTGGGGCTTTTCCAAGTAACTCGACGAAGTCGAAACGCTTCTGCCGTTAGGCAGGATCCGGGATGAGATGAGCGCCATTAAAATAGCGGCGTACTCAAATCCTGGCGCTAAGACCTCGCCCTTCTCATCCTGAAAAACTCACTCAGCATCGTCCCGCACTCCTCCGCCAGCACGCCGCCCTCAAACAACACCCGATGGTTGAGAAACGGCTGGGTGAAAAACTGCCCTTGGCTCTGCACCACCCCGGCTTTCGGCTCGGTCGCGCCATAGACCACGCGGGTGATGCGCGAGTGCACGATCAAACCCGCACACATGCTGCACGGCTCCAGGGTGACGTACAGCGTGCTACCGGGCAGGCGATAGTTGCTCTGCGCTTGGGCGGCTGCGCGAATGGCGACCATTTCGGCATGGGCACTGGGGTCGCTGCCGCTGATGGGGCAGTTGAAGCCTCGTCCAATGATGACGCCATCGTGAACCACCACCGCGCCCACCGGCACCTCGCCCAGCATCGCCCCTTCGGCGGCCAGCGCCAGTGCTTCGCGCATGAAATGCTGATCGCGGCTGCGATCAATGATTTGCGGCTGCCGCATTACGAAACCTCGATAGCTGCCATAAGACCGGTTTCCATGTGATCGATCACATGGCAGTGGAACATCCACACGCCGGGATTATCCGCTACCAGCGCGACCCGTGCGCGCTCGTTTCGGCCTAACAGATAGGTGTCGGTGAAATACGGGATCACCTCCTTGCGATTGGAGGCGATGACCTTGAAGCTCATGCCATGCAAATGAATGGGGTGCTGATACTGGGTCATGTTCTTCAACTCGAAGATGTAGCTCTTGCCCTTTTCCAACTTGGCGATGGGCCGATCGGCGCAGGTCTTGTCGGTAATGTCCCAAGCCTGGCCGTTGATCTGCCACAAGCTCGGCGGCTTACCGTTCTCGACGTTGACCGACACCGCGCCCGCCCATTCGAAGTTGAAATTCAGCTTTTCCGCGTTGTCCAGGTCCGGTTCCGCCACCGGGTTGGCAGGCAGCTCGGGCGGCCAGTCGCTCGGCGCCTCGTGATTTGCCACAGAACGGAACGTTCCCAGGCGAACCGGCCCGTTGCGCAACGACAGTTCCTCGCCAGCGACAGGCGCCTTGATCGCCAGGCAAATCCGCATGCCCGGCCCCAGCCAGTAATCCTTGCCCAGCGGGCGCGGTTTGACAGGGTTGCCGTCCAGCGCGTAGATCATCGCGTCGGCGTCCGGCAGGTTCAGGCGGTAGGTCACGGTGTTGTCGAGATTAAGAATGCGCACGCGGGTGATCTGCCCCGCAGGCAATTCGATCACACCCTGAGGCACCCCGTTGATCGTCGACAGCCGCCCGGCCGTACCTTCCCGCGCGGCTTCGCGGGTCACGCTGAATTCCGTGAAAGCCCCCTGCTCGTCCACGTGCCAGCTTTTCAGACTGACCGTGCGCTCATGCAGAAAACCGGTCGGCTCACGCTCCTCGACGATCAGTGGTCCCACCAGACCGCGCCCCAGTTCTTCGCTGCTGCTGACGTGGGGGTGATACCAATAGCTGCCCGCGTCCGGGACACGGAATTTATAGTCGAAGTATTCGCCCGGTTTGACTGGAAGTTGCGAGACGTACGGCACGCCGTCCATTTCCAGCGGCAGACGAATCCCGTGCCAATGAATGGTCGTCTCGACCGGCAACTGATTGATGAAACGCACCCGCAGCCACTCGCCCTGACGCACCCGCAGTTCGGTGCCCGGGGCCGAGCCGCCGAAAGCCCATGCTGGAGTCTGATGCCCGGCTACCAACTCCACATCCAGCGGGGCGGCGATCAGCTCGTAATCGTGCCCTTCTCCCGGCCCGCGTCGGCCGAGCCAATACCGCGAAGCCCCGCCAGCCCCCAGACCGACCACGGCAAGACCAGCCAGACCTCCGAGTATTTGTCGACGGGTGAAGGACATCAGCGCAAAACCTCAAAAAAACAAAAATCAGAACGCCGCCGCAAACGCGAGCGTGTGTGAGGGGCGAACACGATACACATGCATTTACACGAAGATAAGCGAGCAGTGGCTGCGGTACATATTTAGTACCAATTCAACCCGCCGAATCGGGAAGCTCAAGGCTCATTCATCAAGGACGACGACCATGCTTCCCGTGACCTCCCCCTCCGCTGCTATCAATACAGACAGACAGAAGCTCCATGTCATCGGCCAGAAAGTGGTCGATGGCTGCCCTGACATGCGCGAAATGGCGCGCAACGCCGCCGCTGATATTCTGCGCACACATGGCCTCAGCGACCTCGAACCGGATACCGTCTATTGGCACCGCTTCAACCGCACCGAAAGCAGCCCGCTCACGTTCAATGGCTGGGAACACCTCGATACACCTGTGGAATCCCTGACGCTGCCGCAACTGGTCATGCGCCGTTTCAACGCGAACGATCAGGACAACGCCGACGACCTGCAAGCCATGAGCGGTTTCTACACCGACGGCCCGGAGGAGCAAGCGTATGACGAAACCAATGAAGTGCGTTTGTTGCCCCAGGATGTGATGGAAGCGTTCTGGACCCTGGATTTCAAGACGCGCTTCAACACGCAGCTGACCGCCTTCTGGCAGCACTGCGCGGACGACTTCAGAACACTGTCCAAGGCCAACTTCATCGCCAAGGCCGTTGAGGATCACAGCAGTGCGGTCCTCGACAGCGAGCAATTCACTTCGCTGCTGGAAGCCGTGGGCATCGACCTGAAGCAACCTGTCACCCTTGCGACGCTGCAAGCGGAGAGCAGAGGCAGCCGCCACATACGGATCGCCAAACTGGACATTGCCGGGTACGAAGCCACCGACATTTTGCGCTTCGTCGAACCCGGCGGGCGCCAGTTCGTTTATGTGCCCGGTGAAGTGGACGCCTTCCAGGTCTTCGACACGCCCGACGACCTGCAATGGTGGCTGATGACGCACACCAACGAGGTCGCTAATCGTGCGCGTTTCATGTCGCACTTCCCCCTCGTCATGCACGCCGAAAAAGCCCACACCACCGGCCTCAATCATGCGCTGGACATGATGTTCAGCAACTGGGGCCCTGGCACGCTCAAGGTCATCAACCTTAACGACCAGACCGTGGCAGGCGATCCGTTCTCCAACGTGCGCGATTGCACCCGAAGCCGCATGCAGGCGGATGCCGACCACGCGCTTCATTCGAATGGCGAGCTGCGCAAGCAGATGTGGATGGGGTACCTGAGAGCGTTCGGCCAGACATTCGGTGCACTGGCGGCGCTGGACTGGCCCATTGCGCTCGCTGCTGTGGGCGCAGGGCTGGCGGATGTCGGCTTGAACATCGATCAGGCGATCCACGGACACACCACGGCCGAACGCAAACGTGGCGTGACCGGGGCCATTCTTGGCAGCATCGATGTGCTCTTCAACAGTGTCTTTCTGCTGCAAGCGGCGGCTGAAGTGAGTGAGATACCCTCCGAACCCGAGTCCGTTTCCGAACCGGAACCCACCCCCGAAGACCTTCCGGAAGTCACCTCGCCCCCCGCACTGGATGCGAATGCTACTCTCCCGACACACGCCACTTCCCTTCCCGTAGCCGACGGCGAGTTGCTGTCGTTCAGAACCAACGAGCTGCTCGACACTCTGACCCCGCCTCCCACCGAAGGCCGAATGCAAGGCGTCTATCTCAAGAGCACCGGCGAGACCTTCATCAGCGTCAATGACGAGGCCTACCGCGTGCGTTTCGTGAATGAGTTGAACACTTGGGTAATCATCGATCCGCAAGCCCCCTTCTCGTTTCAGCGCAACCTTCCCGTCAGGTTGAACGCCAGCGGCACATGGCAACCGATCAAGAACTCCGGACTGCTGGGCGGTGGCAAAACGTTGAGTACCTTGAGGAGTGGACAGGCGTCGGTGTTCCCTTCCCCACCGCCACCCTCCACGCCCTATGACATGCCGGTAACCCTGCGACAAGGCATGCGCACGCGCGTCGAAAGCCCCAGCAACAAACCCTTCGAGGGCTACTACGCGACGCTGGATGCCGACGATCCGATTGAGCGTTTCTTCGTCATCCGGGATCAATTGGCGAGCGACGCCGACGCCTTTTATGCAAGGCTGGAACTCCCCCCACGCCCGTCCATTCCAGAGATTCCTCAGGACGCCCTGCCCAAGACGGCAATCCGTCAACTCTACGAAAACCATCAAGGACTGGTCATCGGTGAAAGCCACAGCAGCGTGGCGAGCAAGCAGTTCCTGATGGACAACATGCCACGGCTCGCCAAGGAGAATGTGCGGACGTTGTATCTGGAGCATGTCCTGACGGACTTGCACCAAGTCGACCTCGACACCTTCGCCAGAACCGGTCGCATGCCGAAAACCCTGCAAACCTATCTGGAAGATCTGGACTGGGGGCATTTCACCGATTCGACCGGCACGTACACCTTCCAGAACCTCGTGCGTACAGCCATCAAATACCGCATCCGCATCCGGGCCATCGACTGCATGGCCAGTTACCGCGTTGCCGGTCTGCCCGACCCGGGACGCACCGTGCGATTGAAGCTGATGAACTATTTCGCCCACACCGTCATCGCTGCGGATGAGTCCGCGCGCGCAGGCAGCAAATGGATTGCCCTGGTGGGAAACGCTCATGCCAACACGTTCAAAGGCGTGCCGGGCGTCGCGGAAATCGAGCGGGTCGTAGGCTTGCGCGTGCGCGACGTGCCCACGGGTGGCATGACGGGATTTGGCATTGACCCGGGTGAAGACGTGCTGACGGCGATGGGTCAACCGGCTGGCCGGGTCAAAAGCGACCTTCGGTTGCAGATGGCGACCACCGGGGTCAGAACCCACTTCCTGCGCACCCCGACCTCGCTGGGCTACCGCCTGCGACGCCCCGGTAATTTTGCCATCCAGCGCTCGGGGGATTCGCCCCAGTTGATCTACAAGAACCAGGACGGGGAAATCACCTACGTGCCCATTCGTGTCACCGACGAGCACCTGTCCATCAGCAGCCCCGACTGGCCGCTGATCAGCGGACGCCGGTATGCCAGCTTCGAAGAATTGGCCTTCGCGCTAAAGCTGGCAGGGCTGACGTAAGCGGGCGGACCGAGGCGATTTACAGGCTTCATCGGCTTTCAGCGGCGCCCCTGCTCACAAACCAGAAGTGAGGGGGCGCTGCGATATTTATTTACCACCCCTGCAACCCGGCAAATCAGCAAGCTCAAGGCTCATTCATCACGGACGACGATCATGCCTTCCATTACCCGCGACACCCCCGCCATCAGCGCAGACCAACAAGCGCTCAACGACATCAGCCGCAACGTGGTCGAGAGCTGCCCGGACATGCGTGAGATGGCGCGCGAAGCCGCCAGCGGCATTCTGCGCAAACACGGCCTCGACGCGTTTGAGCCGGACACCGTGTACTGGCATCGTTTCGACCGTACCGAGAGCAGTCCGCGAACCTTCAACGGCTGGGAGCATCTGGACCCGCCGGTCGAATCCCTCACCTTCCCGCAATTGGTGATGCGCCGGTTTAACGCCAACGATCAGGACACTGCCGACACCCTGCAAACCATGAGCGGCTTTTACACCGCTGGCCCGGACGCCAAGAGGTTCAACGAAACCAATGAGGTGCGCTTGCTGCCGGGCGATGTCATGGGGGACTTTTGGGCGCTGGATTTCAAGGCTCGTTTCACCGACAGGATGAACACGTTCTGGCGGGATCACGCGGAGGATTTCAGAACGCTCGCCAAAGCCAATTTCATCGCCAAAGCCGTCGAGGATCGGCACAGCAATGCCCTGACGTCTGAGCAGTTCAACACCCTCATGCACGCCATCGGCCTGGACCCGAGCCAACCGATCACCTTGGCCATGCTGCAGGCGCCAACCGCGCCGCCGGAGGGCGTGCGATTCGCGAAACTGGACGTTGCAGGCTACGCCGCCAGCGATATCCTGCGCATCGTCGAGGACAGCGGGCGGCAGTTTCTCTACCTGCCGGGCGAGGTCGATGCTTTCCATGTCTTCGACACGCCAGATGACCTGCAATGGTGGCTCATGACGCACACCAACGAAGTCGAAAACCGCGCACGTTTCATGTCGCATTTCACACTGTCCACCCACGCCGAGACCGATCACCAGACAGGGCTACACCACGCGATCGATCTAATGTTCAGCCACTGGGGCGCGGGCACGGAGCGGATCGTCAATCGCGATAACCAATCGATCACAGGAGACCCCTTCGCTCACCTCCGGAATGCCACGCAAACCCGCATGGCGGACGATGCCGCGTTTGCGTTGCATTCCAACGGCGAACTGCGTGAGCTGATGTGGATGGGCTACCTCAAGGCGTTTGCCAAGACCTTCGGTTCACTGGCAGCGCTGGACTGGCCGATTGCACTGGCCGCCGTGGGCGCGGGGCTGGCGGATGTGGGCCTGAACATCGATCAAGCGATACATGGGCACACCACCGCCGAACGTAAAAATGGCGTGCTGGGGGCGATCTTTGGCAGCATCGACGTGTTGTTCAATGGGCTGTTTGTGGTGCAAGGCGCCGCAGGGGAGCTTCCCGAGATCCCCGTGGCAGAGGAACCAGCCGTGCTTCCGGAGACCGCAGGTCTGCCCGCTGCTGAGGAAGAAATCGTGAGCGCCGCCCCGCAGAACCGACCGTAACTTCTCACCCGCTCGCGCCATTCGAAACCAACGAGCTGCTCGACAGCTACGCCCTGCCTGCTCAAGCCGGTCGAATGCGTGGCATTTACGCGTCGGAGACCGGCCAGACTTTCATATCGATTGAGGACATTGCCTACCGCGTGCGTTACGTCGCGGAGCTGAAGCATTGGGTCATCGTCGATCCCGAATACCCTTTTTCCTTCGCCCGCAATCTGCCGGTGCGCCTGAACGAAGCAGGTCAATGGGAGGCGATGACCCGCCAAGGCCTGCGCGGCGGGGGCGGTGCGATGGGCAAACTGCCGACCTCTGGGGCGTCGGTCGCGCCCTCGACAGCGGCCCTGCCGACGCCCTACGACATGCCGGTGGAATTGAGGGAAGGCATGCGCTACCGCGTCGAAGCCCCCGACAACAAGCCCTTCACCGGGCAATATTTTTCCCTGCAAAAGAACGACCCTATTGACCGTTTCTTTGAGATTCGCCAACGCCTGGTGAGCGACGTCAACGCGTTTTACGCCGACCTGCACCTGCCCCAACGCCCGGCGATACCGGACATTGCCGCCGAAGCCTCGCCCAAGGTCGCGCTCAAACAGCTTTACAAAGACGCTCAGGGGCTGGTGATCGGTGAGAGCCACAGCAGTGTCGGCAGCAAACAGTTTCTTATCGATAACATGGGGCAATTCGCCAAGCAGAACGTCAGGACGCTGTATCTGGAACACGTGATGACCGATCTGCATCTGGCCGATCTCGACCTCTTCGCCCAGACCGGAAAAATGCCGGAAAACCTGGAGTCGTACCTGAACGAACTCGACCGGGGCCACCTCACCGACCAATCGGGGCGCTACACCTTCTTGAACCTGGTCAAAACGGCTCAACGCCACCGCATCCGGATTCGCGCCATCGACTGCATGGCCAGCTATCGCACGGCGGGTGTGCCTGACCCGGCGGACAACATGCGTCTGAAAATGATGAATTACTTCGCTTACACCGTCATTCGCGCGGATCAGGCCGCGCTGCGCGGCGGCAAATGGATCGCGCTGGTCGGCAACGCCCATGTCAACACCATGAAAGGCGCCACAGGGCTGTCCGAACTGGAAGGCGTGATCGGATTGCGCATTGAGGACGTCAGTGTGAGCGAGACCACCGGCTATGGCATCGATCCTGGAGCCGAGGTCACGGATGTCATGGGGCAACCCGCTGGCACCGTCAAAAGCGACATCCGCCTGCGCATGGCCGTGCCCGGCCGCCGCGCCGTCTCGCTGACGCCCCCACCCTCTCTCGAATCCCGGCTGCCGAAAACCGGGAATTTCACCATCCAGCGAGACAGCCAAGTACCCGAACTCATCCACCGCAGTCGTACCGGCGCACTGGTGTATACGCCGATCATCGTCGAGGAAACGGAGGTTTACATCCAGCGCGCGGAATGGCCCCTGCTAAGCCAACGCCGCTTCCATAGCTTCGATGAATTGGCCAAGGCATTGGCGTTGATGGGGTTGAAACAGGTCGCCTGAACGACGAAGCCGGATGCGTCGTTGAGACGGCATCCGGCTTGCGAAGGTAGATGCTTAAAGCTGACCAGGCTTCAAAGAAGCCTGGTTTATCAGCGAGCGGTCGGCGCGTCCCAGACCAGCATGAGCCGATCGATGGCGCCTTCGATCACTTTCAGCGCAATGCCGTCTCGGGCCAACGTCGAGATGCCGAGCAGGAAGCTTTCGAACACGGCAGCCAATTCCATCGCATCGGTGTGCGCTGGCAACTCCCCGGCAAAAATTCCACGCTCGACGCACGCGCGCAGCCCCGCCCTGTTGCGCGCACGGGCGGTATCCAGTGGTGCTCGGACGCTGTCACTGGCCAGCGCGCAAGCGCCCATCGTTCCCAAGGCAACCATGCACCCTTTTGGATGGCCGTCGGCACATTGCATCCGCGCTGACAATTTCAACGCGCTCGCGACCGCATCTCTAGGCGCGAGATCGGGGTCGAAAACCGGGTCCATGACTCGACCGTACGTGTCCAGGTACCGGTCGACGACTTCGTTGAACAGCCCTTCCTTGGAGCCGAACGCCGCATAAAAGCTCGGCGCCGTGATGCCACCGCCGATGCCTGCCTTCAACTGGCTGAGCGACGTGGAATCGTAACCATGCTCCCAGAACAGCAGCATGGCTTCGTCAATTGCACGGGCTCGGTCGAATGTCCGTGGGCGCCCCATCTGAGCCATCGTTGGCCTCCTTGAGTTCAGGACTTAAATACTGCTCGATACAGAAGTTGTTGACCCCGTTCGAGATGCCCGATTAGATTAATACCAATCGATACATAAATCACGGGATTCTGAAACTATGCACGATGATCGAGAGAGATTACCGGTCGGCGCTTTGCTGGCGCTGGCGATGACCGGCTTCATCTGCATCATGACTGAGACCTTGCCTGCAGGACTGTTACCGGCGATCAGCAGTGGCCTGGACATCTCACCCTCTCTTGCTGGGCAGATGGTGACCGCGTACGCGCTGGGCTCGGTGACTGCAGCAATTCCTCTCACGTTGGCCACGCAAGGCTGGCGTCGCCGTCGGGTGCTGCTCGCCACCGTCATCGGCTTTCTGTTTTTCAACTCACTGACCGCGTTGTCGAGCAATGTCGTCCTGACCCTCGCCGCCCGTTTTTTCGCGGGTGCCGCAGCGGGGCTGGCCTGGAGTCTGCTCGCAGGTTATGCGCGCCGCATGGTGGCGCCGGTCAATCAGGGCCGAGCGCTTGCGATGGCCATGGTCGGCACGCCCGTTGCGCTGTCACTGGGTGTGCCGCTGGGGACCTGGATGGGCAACCTGCTGGGCTGGCGTTGGTCCTTCGCCGTCATGTCGTTGATGACGGTAGGGCTGGTGGCCTGGATCCTTGTCAAAGTGCCGGATTACCCCGGTCAGATCGCCAGCAAGCGCGAGTCTGTTCTCGCGGTGCTCAGCAAACCCGGCATTCGTCCGGTCCTCGCAGTCGTCCTTGCGTGGATGCTCGCGCATAACATTCTCTACACCTACATCGCACCGTTCGCGGCCCGGTTCGGACTTGAAGAGAGCGTCGATTTGATTCTGCTGGTCTTCGGCGCTGCGTCGCTAATGGGTATCTGGATCACCGGCCGCCTGGTCGATCACCACCTGCGCCGCGCCGTGTTGATCAGCCTGGGCAGCTTTGCCCTGATTTCTTTGCTGCTGGCGCTGTTCCAGTTTTCAGCCGCTGGTCTGTACGCCGCCGTGTTCATCTGGGGGTTGTCATTCGGTGGCGCCGCGACCCTGTTACAAACCGCCTTGGCGGATGCTGCGGGGGATTCAGCCGATGCCGCGCTGTCGATGAACGTCGTGGTCTGGAACTGCGCCATCGCAGGCGCCGGAGTTCTCGGCGGACTTCTGCTCGACAGCCTCGGCGTCAGCTCATTTCCGTGGGCGTTACTGGGACTTTTGCTGATCGCATTCGTCATCGCCTCGACTGCTCGCCGACAAGGCTTTCCTGCGGGAAGCCGTCAAGCGTCATCGAAGGTCGTCGCCCACTGACGCCACAACGAAAGGCGCCCACCATGCCTTTCATGCCCGCGAACAAAGATCGCCAAGGCCACCGCCACACTTGATTCAGGAGCATTTCATGAACATTGCATTCATCGGCGTCGGCAGCATGACCCGCGCCATCATCCCCAACCTGGTTCGCGCAGGTTTCCACGTCAGCGCCTGGAACCGCAGCCGCCAGGCCTTCGCCGATCTCGATGAAGTTCGCGTTCTACGCGACGTCAGCCAGGCCTTCGAGCAGGACATCGTGATCACCCTGCTCAGCCACGACGCCGCCGTCCGGGAAACCCTCATCGCGACAAAAGCCTGGCAAGCCGCGAAACCCGGCACCGTGCATATCCTCATGTCCACGCTGTCGCCGACGCTTGTGGATGAACTCGAAGCGCTTCATCGGGAGGCCGCTATTGGCTTCGTCGCGGCGCCGGTCTTCGGCATTCCTGCCGTCGCCGCCCAGGGTCAGCTGAATATCCTCGCCGCCGGTGCTCCCGATGCACTGGAGCGCGTCCGTCCCGTGTTCGAGGTTATGGGCAAAAAGACCTGGCGTCTCGGCGATAAACCCAGCCAAGCCAGCATCGCCAAACTGGCCGGCAACCTGATGATCACTCAGGCGATCCAGTCACTGGCCGAAGGTGCCGCATTGGTAAAAAGCCACGGCCTCGCCCCCGGCGCGTTTTTCGAAATCGTCACCCAAACCCTGTTTGCCTGCCCCAGCTACCAACGCTACGGCGCGAAAATCGCCCAGGCAGAATTCGAACCGGGTTTCACGCTGACACTGGGTTTGAAGGACGTGAACCTGGCGCTGGATGCCGCCCAGGAAAAGGGTTGTCACTTGCCGGCTGCGCAGGAGGTGAAGAAGACCATGGAGCAGGCTATCGCGGAGGGATGGGGGGAGAAGGACTGGTCGGCGATGGCGATGGTGGAGCGGTAGATTCAGCCCTAGGGGCTCTGGAGCGAGGCCATGCACGCGCATAGTCCACCAGACGGCGTGTGCAGCGGAGAACCGCCCGCACCGCCGATGCGGCCGGGTCACTGCCTGATGATGCGATGCAAGATCAGGCAGTGACAAAGTGGGTTTATTCCCACTCAATCGTCGCAGGCGGCTTGCTCGACACGTCGTAGGTCACGCGGGAGATGCCTTCGATTTCGTTGATGATGCGGCCGCTGACGGTTTCCAGCAGTTCGTAAGGCAGGTGCGCCCAACGTGCGGTCATGAAGTCGATGGTCTCGACGGCGCGCAGGGCGACAACCCAGGCGTAGCGGCGACCGTCGCCGACCACGCCCACGGATTTCACGGGCTGGAACACGACGAAGGCCTGGCTGACTTTGTGGTACCAGTCGGCCTTGCGCAGTTCTTCGATGAAGATGTGGTCGGCGCGACGCAGGAGGTCGGCGTATTCCTTTTTCACTTCACCGAGGATGCGTACGCCCAAGCCTGGGCCCGGGAACGGGTGACGGTAGACCATGTCGTACGGCAGGCCCAGTTCCAGCCCCAGGCGACGGACTTCGTCCTTGAACAGTTCGCGCAGTGGCTCGACCAGTTTCAGGTTCATCTCTTCCGGCAGGCCGCCCACGTTATGGTGCGACTTGATGACGTGTGCCTTGCCGCTTTTGGCGCCAGCGGACTCGATCACGTCAGGGTAGATGGTGCCCTGAGCCAGGTATTTGATGTTGTGCAGCTTGGTGGACTCGGCATCGAACACGTCGATGAAAGTACGGCCAATGATCTTGCGCTTTTTCTCCGGGTCGCTTTCGCCAGCCAGGTTGTTGAGGAACTGGTCCTCGGCGTTGGCGCGGATCACCTTGACGCCCATGTTCTCAGCGAACATGGCCATCACTTGCTCGCCTTCGTGCAGGCGCAGCAGGCCATTGTCAACGAAGACGCAGGTCAGTTGATCACCGATAGCCTTGTGCAGCAGGGCTGCGACCACGGAGGAGTCAACACCACCGGACAGACCCAGCAGCACGTTGTCGGTACCGACCTGGGCACGAACTTGAGCGATGGCGTCTTCCGCGATCTTCGACGGGGTCCACAGCGCTTCACAGCCGCAGATGTCGAGGATAAAGCGCGACAGGATGCGGCCGCCCTGTTTGGTGTGGGTCACTTCCGGGTGGAACTGCACGCCGTAGTAGCCACGGGTGTCATCCGCCATACCGGCAATCGGGCAGCTCGGGGTGCTGGCCAGAATGTGGAATTCGGACGGCAGCTTGGTGACCTTGTCACCGTGGCTCATCCAGACGTCGAGACCCAGCAGGCCGTCGGCGTCGACGTGGTCTTCGATGCCGTCGAGCAGACGGCTCTTGCCGACCACGTCGACACGGGCGTAACCGAATTCACGCAGTTCGGAACCTTCGACCTTGCCGCCCAGCTGCTCGGCCATGGTCTGCATGCCGTAGCAGATGCCGAACACCGGAACGCCCAGGTCAAACACGGCTTGCGGGCAGCGCGGGCTGTTGGCTTCGTGCACGGACTCGGGGCCACCGGCGAGGATGACGCCTTTCGGTGCGAATTCGCGAATCGCTTCGTCGTCCATGTCGAACGGGTGCAGTTCGCAATACACGCCGATCTCACGTACGCGACGGGCGATCAGTTGGGTGTACTGGGAACCGAAGTCCAGGATCAGGATGCGGTGGGCGTGAATGTCGAGGGCCATTGGGAGACTCTTCTAGAGCAGCTTCGAGCCTCAAGCTTCAAGCTGCAAGTGGCGCAGCTGCAAGCTTCAGGTCCAAGCCGCAAGATGTAGGGAGACTGCAAGCCGTATGTGGTGCCTGGCCTTGAAAGCGCTGGCACTACGATCGGCTTGCAGCTTGTAGCTTATAACTTGCCGCCGGGAGGCTAGCCGACCCGATAGTTCGGTGCTTCCTTGGTGATCTGCACGTCGTGGACGTGAGACTCAGCCATGCCAGCACCGGTGATGCGAACGAATTCAGGCTTGGTACGCATTTCCTGAATGTCGGCGCTGCCGGTGTAGCCCATGGAAGAACGCAGGCCGCCCATCAGTTGATGGATGATCGCGGACAGCGAGCCTTTATAGGCAACGCGGCCTTCGATGCCTTCCGGCACCAGTTTTTCGGCGCCTTCGGAGGAGTCCTGGAAGTAACGGTCCGAAGAACCTTGGGCCTGGGACATGGCGCCCAACGAACCCATGCCGCGATACGCCTTGTACGAACGGCCCTGGAACAGTTCGATTTCACCCGGTGCTTCTTCAGTACCGGCGAACATCGAACCCATCATCACGCTGTAGGCACCGGCCACGATCGCTTTGGACAAGTCACCGGAGAAACGGATGCCGCCGTCGGCGATCAGGGGAACGTCTGTGCCTTCCAGTGCAGCAGCCACGTTGGCAACCGCGCTGATTTGCGGAACGCCCACGCCTGCGACGATACGGGTGGTGCAAATGGAGCCGGGGCCGATACCGACCTTGACGCCGTCAGCGCCAGCTTCGACCAATGCACGAGCGGCAGCGCCGGTGGCGATGTTGCCGCCGATGACCTGCACGTCGGGGAAGTTCTGCTTGACCCAGCGAACGCGGTCGATCACGCCTTTGGAATGACCGTGAGCGGTGTCGACGACGATGACGTCAACGCCTGCTGCGACCAGCGCGGTAACGCGCTCGCCGGTGTCCTTGCCGGTGCCGACCGCAGCGCCGACGCGCAGACGACCTTGATCGTCCTTGCTGGCCAGCGGGTAGGCTTTGGATTTCTCGATGTCCTTGACGGTCATCATGCCCTTGAGCGCGAACTTGTCGTCAACGATCAGGACTTTTTCCAGACGGTGCTTGTGCAGCAACTCGCGGACTTCGTATTTGTCAGCGCCTTCGTGCACGGTGACCAGACGCTCTTTCGGGGTCATCACTTCGCGGACGGGCACATCCAGACGGTTTTCGAAGCGCACGTCACGGGAGGTCACGATGCCGACGAGCTCGCCGTCGTGCAGGACCGGAACGCCGGAGATGTTGTGCTGACGGGTCAGTTCGAACAGGTCACGAACGGTGGCGTCTGCCTCGATGGTAATCGGGTCCTTGACCACACCCGCTTCGAACTTCTTGACCTTGCGCACTTCGGCAGCCTGCTGCTCGACGGTCATGTTCTTGTGGATGATGCCGATGCCGCCTTCCTGAGCCATGGCGATTGCCAGACGGGCTTCAGTGACGGTGTCCATAGCGGCGGAAACGAGGGGGATGTTCAGTTCGATGCCACGGGTCAATCGGGTTTTCAGACTGACTTCGTTGGGAAGCACCTCGGAATAACCGGGCACAAGGAGAATGTCGTCGAATGTAAGGGCTTCTTGGCTGATACGCAGCATCGCTGGGCTCCCGAGCGGGAAAATGGAAGCGCGCCATTATACCCAGACACCTGCCCTTGCTCAATGTAAAGATCAGCCTATTTGATAATCAGCGTGATCGTGCTGCTCTATCACAGGTTTTTAGTGTTATAGCCGGACTTTGACGAAAGACACCGGACGATCCAGACGTTCGGCGAACTCTTCCACGAAGCTGGTCTTGAACCCCGCGTCCAGCCAGTTGTTGAAGATGAACCCGAGGTTGGAAAAGCCGCACGGGTCGAGAAAAAGGAAGCCATTGATGTCGTCTTCGTGGCGGCATTCCGGGCACATGAAGTTGTCGGTGTGGCCCGGCATCCACTCTTCCAGGCTGTCGAACAATGCCTCGCCGATTTCGCGCCGACACTCGGGGCATCCGGCTTCCTCTTTAAAGCCGACCTGCGGGGTATAAATGCAGCGTTTGAGCACGATCTCCAGGCCGTTGATTGCCTGGCCATAAGGCAGCGCATCGGGGTTTTCGACGAAGCGCCGCGCACCGGGCGCGATGGCGTAGGCCATGCGGTTGAAACTGCGCCCGCAGGTGGTCAGCGATTCCTCGACCACGCCGAGCTTCACCAGCCAACGCAGGATCGCCCGCGCCTTGGCTTCATGGGCCGGGAAGCTGGAGATTTGCGGGACGATGATGCTCTGGGTGTTCATGACGGGCCTGTCTGACGCGTGATCGGGGGGCGGCAGCTTAATACCACCGCCGACGACGTCAAGTATGGCTTTCAGCCCGCAAGGTAGCGACCGATCAACGTGATGCCGCTGATCAGCACCATCCAGGTCACCAGCCGCACGAACATTTCTCGCGACAGACGCATGACCAGCCGCCGCCCTATCCACGAACCGACGATCATCGCAGGCAACAGGCAGACCGCCAGCACCAGCAGCGAAATTTGCGCGTACACCCCGGTGATCACAAACAGGCTCAGGCGCACGATGGTGCTGCAACTGATCAGCGCGTTTTGCGTGGCGCGGGCCTGGAATTTGTCGGTCAGGCGGCCATTGAGATAGATCGCGTATAAAAAGCCGCCACTCCCAAACAGGGCCCCGAACAGACCACCCAGGGTGCCCATCGGAATCGACCACGCGGCAGATAGCTGCGTTGGCCTGACTTTCACCGCAAGGCTGTAGATCGAATAACCGATCAGAAACAGTCCCATCATTAATAGAAGGACGTCGGATTTCAGATTGAGCAAGAACAGCACGCCCAACGTACAGCCGACCGCCATGCACGGCACCATGCGAAACAGCTCGGAACGCACCACCGATTGCCGCGAGGGGAGCAAATGGCTGAACGCGGCGAGGAAGTCCAGCATCACCAATAAAGGGATGATCCGCGAGAGCGGCATGAAATGAATCAGGACGGGGCCTGCGACCAGGGCCGTGCCAAAACCGGCAATAGCGAAGACCAGATAGGCGGCAATAACGCCACCTTCAATGAACAGCCAGTCGGTGGGGGTGAGCCCCAGTGAATCGACGACGCCCGACAATTCGGCGAGGGTGGTGAGCATTGCGTCCTCCGTGGATAAGCGGCGGCGCACAGCATATCCTGAGACTGCCGCTTCACCGGAAGAAAAAACGCCCCCTGGGGGAGCGAATTCATTCGCGATTGGCCATTCGCCCGGCACATCTGTTTCGGTCATGCCGACGTCTCGCGAATGAATTCGCGCCCGCAGGGGCGGCGTACAGGTCTATTAATGTGGTGACCCACGCCCCAATGCCTTTATCATGCCCGCCATGATCAAAGACCCCTTCGCAAGACTCGGCCTTGACCGGGAAGTCCTCACTGTCAGCCAGCTCAACGGCCGCGCCCGCGTGTTGCTGGAAGATGTGTTTTCGAACATCTGGGTCGAGGGGGAGATTTCCAACCTGTCTCGTCCGGCATCGGGTCACGTCTATTTCACCCTGAAAGACAGTGGCGCCCAGGTCCGTTGCGCGCTGTTTCGCAGCAACGCCGCTCGGGTTCGTCAGGCGTTGAAAGACGGTCTGGCCGTCAAAGTGCGTGGCAAGGTCTCGCTCTTCGAAGGTCGCGGCGACTATCAGTTGATCCTCGACACGGTCGAGCCTGCTGGCGATGGCGCCCTGCGTCTGGCCTTCGATGCGCTGAAAGAAAAGCTCAATGCCGAAGGCCTCTTCAGCGCCGAGCGGAAGGTCGCCCTGCCCTTGCACCCGCAGCGTATCGGCATCGTCAGTTCGCCGACGGGCGCGGTGATCCGCGACATCATCAGCGTGTTCCGCCGTCGCGCTCCGCAAGTTGAACTGACACTGATCCCCACTGCAGTGCAAGGCCGCGAGGCGATCAACCAGATCGTCCGCGCTTTGAAACTCGCGGACTCCCGAGGCTTCGATGCACTGATCCTGGCCCGTGGCGGTGGCTCGCTGGAGGACCTCTGGTGCTTCAACGAAGAAGCCGTGGCCCGCGCCATCGATGCCTGCGTGACGCCCATCGTCAGCGCCGTTGGCCATGAGACCGATGTGTCGATCAGTGACTTCGTAGCCGACGTTCGCGCCCCCACGCCGTCCGCCGCCGCCGAGCTGCTGGCTCCAGATTCAAGCGACCTGCACCGCCGGGTCGATAACCTGCAACGTCGGCTCGTCACGCGCATGCGCGATCGGCTGATGCGCGAACAACTGCGTCTGGATGGCATTTCCCGTCGCCTGCGTCATCCGGGCGAGCGCCTGCGTCAACGCGCCCAACGGCTGGACGATCTGGACATGCGCCTGCGTCGCGCCTTCGAGCAACACATGCACAAACGCCACGTGCGCATGAGCCATCTTGAAAGCCGATTGGCGGCCCAACACCCCGGCCGCACCCTCGCGTTTCTGCGTCAGCGTCTGGACGTGCTGGCCGAGCGCCTGCCTCGGGCGATCAAGGAAAACCTCAAGTCCCGGCGCCTCCAATTGCAAGGTCAGGTGCAGACACTGAACGTGGTCAGCCCCCTCGCCACCCTCGGGCGCGGTTACAGCATTTTGCTCGACGAGCGCGGTAAGGCGATTCGTGCTGCTGAACAGACCCACACCGGCCAACGCCTCACCGCAAAGCTGGCCGAGGGCGAACTGCAAGTCCGTGTTGAGGACAATCACCTGACGCCTGTCACCCTTTCTCTTCTGGATTGATCGATGCTGCCTTTTATCTCCCGCTCTCTGGCAGGCGCCGCGTTTGCCCTGTGTCTCGCCCTTCCCGCCCACGCTGACAGCTACCTCTCGCGGCTGCTGAACAAACCGGTGCCAGGCGGCGTTGCGGTGGTGGACCTCGGCCCTGCGGCTCAGGCGCCCAAGGCCACGTGGCAAGGCAAACCGGTGCTGGTGGTCAAGGATTCCGATGCGCGCTGGCAGGCCATCGTCGGCATTCCGCTGACCGTCAAACCGGGCACGTCACAACAGGTGAGCAGCGGTGGTCGCACGCTGGCCTTCACCGTCGGCAGCAAGAAATACCCGGAACAGCACATCACCCTGAAAAATCAGCGGCAGGTCAATCCGAACCCGGATGATTTGAAACGCATCGAGCAGGAGCTGGACGTGCAGGTTCGCGCCTACCGGACGTTCAGCCCGGTGACGCCGAGCAATCTGCTGCTGGACAAGCCCGTCGATGGCCCGTTGTCGAGCAAATTTGGCGTTCGTCGTTTCTTCAATGGCGAAGAGCGCAATCCTCACGCGGGTCTGGACTTCGCCGTCCCGGCGGGCACCCCGATCAAGTCGCCTGCAGCGGGCAAGGTCATCCTGATCGGCAATTACTTCTTCAACGGCAACACAGTGTTCGTCGATCACGGCCAAGGCTTCATCAGCATGTTCTGCCACATGTCGAAGATTGACGTGAAAGTGGGCGACGCCGTACCCCGTGGCGGCGTGGTGGGTCGCGTCGGCTCGACCGGGCGTGCCACCGGGCCGCATATGCACTGGAACGTGAGCCTGAACGATGCACGGGTCGATCCGGCGATTTTCATTAACGCGTTTCAGCCCTAGACGCGGCTTTCAGCTGTAGGAGTGAGCTTGCTCGCGATACCAACGTTGCCGCGGCGACTCGGTGCCTGACGCCACGCTATCGCGAGCAAGGTCACCCCTACAGTTGACCCCGGTTGCATGATCTGAAACGGGCCAGCAATAAAATCTTGAAAGCACGTAGCAATCCGTCAAAAAATAGCTGCATACCGCTACTTTTGAAATTCCCTCTCAATTTTTTCCAACTGCTTGCCAGCTTTCACCTCATTGGTTACGGTTGGACACATGAAAACCTCTCAAACCCTCATTCTGATGCGTCAACATCGCTGCCTCAGCCTCGTCAGTGCACGACTGCCAGGCTGAAATCGCGGTGCCTCGACCCTTCATCTGCGTTTCTCGTTAATCGGCTGGCCGCCTTCTTTCGGCCTTGAGTCCACAAAGGATTATTCTCATGACCATGCTCAAAGATCCCTCGAAGAAGTACCGCGCGTTCCCTGTCATCGACCTGCCCGATCGCACCTGGCCTTCCAAGACCATTACCGAAGTGCCGATCTGGTGCAGCTCTGACTTGCGCGACGGTAACCAATCGCTGATCGAGCCAATGGATTCGGTCAAAAAGCTGCGCTTCTGGAAAACCCTCGTTCAAGTGGGCGTGAAAGAAATCGAAGCTTCGTTCCCAGCGGCTTCGCAAACCGACTTTGACTTCGTGCGCACGCTGATCGAAGACGGCCACATCCCGGACGACACCACCATTCAGGTGCTGACACAGGGCCGTGAAGACCTGATCGCTCGCACGTTCGAATCCCTGCGCGGCGCGAAGAAAGCCATCGTCCACCTGTACAACGCGACCTCGCCGTCGTTCCGCCGCATCGTGTTCAATCAGGACAAGGACGGCATCAAGGCCATCGCGGTCAACGCTGCAAAGCTGTTCGTCAAATACGCCGCTCAGCAGCCGGAAACCCAATGGCAGTTCGAATACTCGCCGGAAACCTTCAGCGCCACCGAACTGGATTTCGCCAAGGAAGTCTGTGACGCCGTGATCGAAGTGTGGAACGCCACGCCGCAGAACAAGGTGATCCTCAACCTGCCGGCCACTGTCGAAGTCGCCACGCCGAATATCTACGCCGACCAGGTCGAGTGGTTCTGCCGCAACATCACCCGCCGCGACAGCGTGATCATCAGCCTGCACACCCACAACGACCGTGGCACTGGCGTGGCCGCTACCGAGCTTGGCCTGATGGCGGGCGCTGACCGTGTCGAAGGTTGCTTGTTCGGTAATGGCGAGCGCACCGGTAACGTGGATCTGGTGACCGTTGCCCTCAACATGTACACCCAGGGTCTGAACCCGCAACTGGACTTCTCCGACATCGACGGCGTTCGTAAGGTGGTCGAAGAGTGCAACCAGATCCCGGTTCACCCTCGCCACCCGTACGTCGGCGACCTCGTGCACACCGCGTTCTCCGGTTCGCACCAAGACGCGATTCGCAAGGGCTTCACTCAGCAGAAAGAAGACGCGCTGTGGGAAGTGCCATACCTGCCGATCGACCCGGCGGACATCGGCCGCAGCTACGAAGCGGTCATTCGGGTGAACAGCCAGTCCGGCAAAGGCGGCATCACTTACCTGCTGGAACAGGAATACGGCATCTCGCTGCCACGTCGCATGCAGATCGAGTTCAGCCAGGTGGTTCAGGGCGAGACCGACCGTCTGGGCCTGGAGATGACCGCGCAGCAGATCTACTCGCTGTTCAAGACTGAATACCTGCAAGCCAACAAGCCCTACGCGCTGGTCAGCCATCGTCTCCAGGAAGAAAACGGTCACAGCGCCGTTGAAGTCGAAGTCACGGGCAAAGGTGACGGCGAAAGCAACCTGCACTGGAAGGGCCGCGGTAACGGCGCGCTGGAGGCACTGGTGGCCGGTCTGCCGGTCAAGGCGGAGATCATGGACTACAACGAACACGCCATCGGCGCGGGCACCACGGCCAAGGCCGCTGCCTACATCGAACTGCGCGTGAACGGCGAGCGTGCGGTCCACGGCGTGGGCATCGATGAAAACATCACCACCGCCAGCTTCAAGGCCCTGTTCAGCGCGCTGAACCGTGCGCTGATTCAGGCTGAGGTCGCGGCACAGGCTGCTTGATCCCCGAGGATCGGTGATGACAGACCTGGAGGAGCGAATTCATTCGCGATGCGAGGACGCCAGGCGATGCATCTGTGTCGCCCGTTACATCTTTCGCGAATAAATTCGCTCCTACAGATGATGTTTTTTGAACCCAAAAAAGGCCCTGAAGCTCACGCTCCAGGGCCTTTTTATGTGTGGCGTGTGGGTCAGGCCTTGGTGCTGACGGAGCCTTTCATCAATTCCAGCAATGACGCCTGAAGAGCGGTGAGTTGCGCCATGGTCCCGGCGATCTGCTGCTGGATAGCCATGACTTGCGCGGCTTTCTCCTGCTCGGGAGCCTTGCTGTTCAACGCGGCGGCGAGCTGCTGCTGCTGTTGCTCAAGCACCTTTTGCGTCTCTTTGATCTGATCTTGAAGTTGCTTGATCATCTGCTCGCGTGGCGACTGGGGCGCCTCCGCTTCTCCCGCTTTCTTACCGGGCTCGGTGTACGCCGTGCCGCGCAGGTTCACGCTGGCGGTCACCACATCGCTCTTGGTGGCCTGATCGTTTTTGAGCGCGACCGTAAAAGGATTGGCGTAAGGACTCAACGTGCTTGTATTGATCGTCGTCATGATGAACTCCTGTTCTGTGCACTTTGTATCGGCCAAGGTACAAAGAACTGAAGCCCATTCTTTACGCACACGAAAACGCCCCATGACCTTCGTCACGGAGCGCTTTTACGGGGGAGATATCAGGCGGTGGTGTTGATGCTGCCAGACTTTTGCAACTGGGCCAGCGCGGCCTGCTGGGTCGCCAGCGTAGAAGTGGTCGTGGAAATCTGGCCCTGGATCGCCATCGCGCGTTGGGCTTTCTCTTCATCAGAGCCGCTGCTGGCGTTGGCTGCTGCCAATTGCTGTTCTTGCTGCTGCAACTGCTTTTGGGTTTCCTTGATCTGCTCTTCGAGCTTCTCGATGGCCTGCTCGCTCTCGCTGGAAGAACTGGAGCTGCCGCCCGCTGCCCCTGCGCCACCCGCAGCCCCGGCTCCGCCTGCCTGCGCGGTGGTAGAGCCCGCCGCAGCGGTAGTGGTGGAGGCGTCGCTGTCAGTAGAGGCCGTCGAGGTGTCTTTCTTGACGGCAACCGAGAAACTGCTGGTGTAGGAAGCGAGTGAAGAAGTGCTGATGGTGGTCATACCGATCTCCTGTTTGGGTACAACGCTATCGACCGCCACCCCCTCCAACTCTATGACGTTAGTGTATCTCGAATGTATCGGCGTCGAGATATGCCGGGAATTTCTGGCGATAGGCATCCAGGCTTTCAGCGGACAGGCTGACATGAAAAACCCCGTCGGCCCCACCAATATTCAGCAGGCTTTCGCCCTGAAAATCCAGCACCTGACTGTCGCCGGTGTAGGCGCAGCCTTTGCCGTCGGTACCCACGCGGTTCACCGCCGCCACGTAACACAGATTCTCAATGGCCCGAGCAGGCAACAGGCGATTCCAGTGCTGACGCCGGGCCCCGGGCCAGTTGGCGGTGTACAGCAGCAGATCGGTGTCTTGAGCACCTCGGCTCCACACTGGAAACCGCAGGTCGTAACAGATCAACGGCCGGATTCGCCAGCCCTTGAGCTCGAACTGCACCTGACGTTCGCCTGGACTGTAGTGCTCGTGCTCGCCTGCCATGCGAAACAGATGGCGTTTGTCGTAGTGCAGCAGCTCGCCGTCCGGACGCGCCCACAGCAAGCGATTGCGATGGCTGCCGTCTTCCGCCCGAATGATGACGCTGCCGGTCACGACCGCATTGAGGCGCTTGGCCTGATCGAGCAACCAGCGCGACGTGATGCCGTTTTCAGGCTCAGCCAATGCTTCGGACTCCATCGAAAATCCGGTGGTGAACATTTCCGGCAGGATCACCAGATCGGCACCCTGGGCTTGGGACAGCAGCTCCTCGAAGTGCGCGTGATTCGCCTGACAGTCGTGCCAGACGAGGGTGGTCTGCACCAACGCCACGTTGAGGTTTGGCAATGAACTCAAATCGCGCATAGTTTTTCCGCTGCCAGACGCAACGTCTCCTCTCGCTTGGGAAAGCACAGGCGAATCAGGCGCTGGCCTTCGGGCGGATTCTGATAGAACACGGACGGGGGAATGCTCGCCACGCCATGCTCGCGGGTCATCCACAGCGACATGTCCACGTCGTTCAGATCAGGACGAATCTGTGAGTAATCGACCAGTTGGAAATACGTCCCGGCGGCGCGGGTGAAGGTAAAACGCGAGCCTTCGAGGCGGTCGCAAAAAAAGTCGCGCTTGGCTTGGTAGAACGCTGGCAGCTCCTCGACGTGCTCTGGACAGGCCGCCATGAAATCGGCCAATGCCCACTGCAACGGGGTCACGCCACAGAAGCCGACGAATTGGTGAACCTTACGCATCTCGGCGGTCAGCGCAGGCGGTGCGATGAGATAGCCGGTTTTCCAGCCGGTCACGTGGTAGGTCTTGCCAAACGAACTGACCACGAATGCTCGCGCATACAGCTCATCGTGAGCCAAGATGCTGGCGTGTTTCACGCCGTCGAACACCAAGTGCTCGTACACCTCGTCGCTGACCAGGTAAATGTCACGGTCACGAATGAGCGCCGCCAACTGGTCGAGTTCGACGCGGCTGATCAACGCACCGCTCGGGTTGTGCGGGGTATTGATGATGATCATGCGCGTCTTCGGACTCAACGCGGCGGTAAGCTGTTCCCAGTCGATGGAGAAATCATCCGCCTTTAGCTGGACGTGCACGCAACGGCCACCGGCCAGCTCCACCGAGGGCTCGTAGCTGTCGTAACTGGGATCGAACACGATGACTTCGTCGCCAGCCCGAACCACGGTCTGAATGGCGCAAAAGATGGCATGGGTCGCGCCGGGGGTGATGGTCACCTCGGTGTCGACGTTGACGTCACGGCCGTAAGCACGTGCGATCTTGGCGGCGACTTGCTGACGTAGAGCGGGCAGGCCCGCCATCGGTGCGTACTGGTTGAAGCCGTCCATGGTGCGGCGACAAAGGGCTTCGCGCAGCGCGTCAGGCCCGTCGAAGTCGGGAAAACCCTGGGAAAGATTGATCGCCCCGGTATCGGCTGCAAGCTGGGACATCACGGTAAATATGGTGGTGCCAACGTTCGGCAATTTGCTGGTGATCATCGGGTTTTCCTGCTCCACACCCGGCTCCAGAACGGCACGGGGACCCGCAGAATAGCCCATCCTTGACGCATAAAAAAAGGCGCCATTGGCGCCTTTTCGAAGAAAGTCCGTTACCGAATCAACGCTTGTCCTTGCGCTTCTTCTCGGCTTTCTTGTGGTGCGACATTAAGCGACGCTTCTTGTTGACCTGACGATCGGTCAGCGTGTTCTTGTTGCCTTCGTACGGGTTATCGCCACCCTTGAACTCAATGCGGATCGGCGTACCGACGAGCTTGAGCACGCGGCGGTAGGTGTTTTCCAGATAGCGTACGTACGACTTGGGTACGCGCTCGACCTGGTTACCGTGGATCACGATGATCGGCGGGTTCGCACCACCCAAGTGGGCATAACGCAGTTTGATCCGACGGCTGTTGACCATCGGCGGCTGGTGCTCAGTGACCGCGTCTTCGAGGATCTGGGTCAGGCGGCTGGTCGGCCAGCGAGTGACTGCCGACTTGAACGAGTTCTGCACCGATTGGTACAGGTTCCCGACGCCCGTGCCGTGCAGCGCGGAGATGAAGTGGATGTCCGCGAAGTCGACAAAGAACAACCGGCGCTCCAGCTCGGTCTTCACGTAGTCGCGCTCGCTCGGCACCATGCCATCCCACTTGTTCAGTGCGATGACCAGTGCGCGACCGGCTTCCAGCGCGAAGCCCAGCAGGTTCAGGTCGTGATCGACGACGCCTTCGCGGGCGTCCATGACGAAGATCACCACGTTGGCGTCTTTGATCGCCTGCAGGGTTTTCACCACCGAGAATTTTTCGACTTCTTCGTGGATCTTGCCGCGCTTGCGCACGCCGGCGGTGTCGATCAGCGTGTACTTCTCGTCGTTGCGTTCGAATGGGATGTAGATACTGTCACGTGTCGTGCCGGGCTGGTCGTAGACGATCACGCGGTCTTCACCGAGCATGCGGTTGACCAACGTCGATTTACCAACGTTCGGACGACCGATGATCGCGATCTTGATGCCGTCCTTCTCGCTAGGACCCGGAATACGCTTGGCTTCCTCGCCTTCAGCGACGTCTTCCTCTTCGCCCTCTTCCACTTCATCAGCGTCTTTGGGGAATTCGCGCAGGGCGATGTCCAGCATCTGCGTGATGCCGCGACCGTGGGCGCCAGCGATCGGGATCGCGTCGCCCATGCCCAGTGGCGCGAACTCGGCACGTGCCATGTCAGGGTCGATGTTGTCGACCTTGTTGGCGATCACGTACGAGGTCTTGTTGCGCTTGCGCAAGTGCTCGCCAATCATTTGGTCGGCAGCGGTGAAACCGGCCTTGGCGTCCACCAGGAACAGCACGACATCGGCTTCTTCGATGGCCAGCAGCGACTGCTCGGCCATCTTTTCGTCCATGCCGTGTTCATCACCGGAAATACCGCCGGTGTCGATCACAATGTAGGTGCGCCCTTGCCACTTGGCCTCGCCGTACTGGCGATCACGGGTCAGACCGGACAAGTCGCCGACGATGGCGTCGCGACTACGGGTCAGGCGGTTGAACAAGGTGGACTTGCCGACGTTCGGTCGACCCACCAGGGCGATTACGGGAACCATGCGGCTCTCCACTTCGTTATTTCAGAAAATACAAAAGCCGCTGCAAGGCAGCGGCCGGAGTTCGGAGCGGCATTCAACACGCCGCAAGCCCCGTCAACGCGGGGCCGCCAGAGGAAAGCCGCCGAGCGGCCTCTTCTAGCATAGACAGCCACTACTTGATCGTCAGGGCTTCCAGCTTGCCGCTGTTGCCAAAGACGTAAATAGTGTTGCCGGAGACCAGCGGACGCGCACGCAGGCCGTCGCTGTCGATCTTTTCACGCCCGACGAAGTGACCGTCGACCTGGCTGAGCAGATGCAGATAACCTTCGAAGTCACCGACCGCCACGTAGCTGGAAAACACTTCCGGAGAGCCCAGTTGACGACGGGCCAGCGAGTCGTTGCTCCACAGCGCCGTGGAAGAACGCTCGTCGACGCCTTCAACGGTGCCGTTGGCCAGCGAAACGTAGACGCTGCCGAAGCCTTGTGCCACGCCCGAATAGCTCGACGCATCACGCTGCCACAGCACGCGGCCGCTTTGCAGCTCCAGACCGGCTACACGCCCCTGGTAGGTCGCCACGTACAAGGTGCTGCCGGACAACAGCAGGCCGCCGTCGATATCAACCACGCGATCCAGCTCCGAGCGACCTTGGGGAATCGCAACGCGCTGCTCCCAGACCGGCACGCCGTTGGTAGTGTCGAGGGCCACGACCTTGCCGGTCGAGAGGCCAGCGACTGCCAACTGACTGGTCACGATCGGAGCGCCGGTGCCACGCAGGGTCAGTACCGCAGGACTGCTTTCGTAGATCCAGCGCTGGTTACCCGTGGCGGCATCATAACCGATGACCTTGTCGTCCTGAGTCTGAGCGACAACCACATCACCGTTGGTGGCCGGAGCGGACAGCACTTCGCTGGTCGCCTTGGCTTTCCACTTCTGTTCGCCGGTGGATTCGTCGAGGACGATCACTTCGCCACGCAAAGTACCGACCATGACCAGACCGGAGCCTACGCCGACCGCGCCGGAAACAGGTTGCTCCAGCTCTTTCTTCCAGACCACGTCGCCATTGCTGCGGTTGATCGCCATGATCAGACCTTTAGCGTCGGCAGCGTAGATGTTGTCGCCGTCGATGGCTGGAACGAGCATGTTGTAGATGTCGCCCTGGCCGTCACCGACCGAGCGGCTCCACAACTTCTGCAGGATCACTTCTTCCTTGAAGCTGGTGAGCTCGGCCGGAGGCAATTCCTTTTTGCTGTTGCTGCTGCAACCCGCGGCCAGAACGGCCAGAGCCAGCAATGCTGCATGTTTCCAACGAATCACGTCACGCATCCCCTTTCGCCAGATCGTCGAGCTTCATTTGCAGGCCACCCACTGCCGATTGCTCGGACAGCGCAGCCTTGGCTTTCTTGTATGCAGCGTACGCGTCATCGGTACGACCCAACTGAACCAGCAGGTCGCCACGCAGCTCTTCACGGCTGGCTTCGAAAGACTTGTCGACCTGACCGTCGAGCAGCTTCAACGCATCTTCCGCCTTGTTCTGGGCCGCAAGCACGCGAGCCAGACGTTGACGGGCGATTTCGCCCAAGGTCGGGTTGACCGGTTTGTCGTTGACCGCTTTCAGTTCACTGACCGCATCGTCCAGCTTGCCAGTGTCGACCGCCACCTTGGCCACGAACAGGCTGCCGTACTGAGCGTAGGCCGTGCCACCGAAATCGCTTTTCAGCTTGCCAGCGATGGCCGCCACTTGACCGGCATCTGCCTGGCCACTTGGCGTCAGGGCCGTTTCCAGCAATTGCTGGTACAACGCCGAAGCACCTTGTGCCTGGTTGTTCTGATAGCGATGCCAGGCCTGCCAGCCCAACACCACGATCACCGCCAGCAGACCGCCGGTGACCAAAGGCTTGCCGTTACGCTGCCACCAGTCCTTTACCGCCGCCAGCTGTTCATCATCGGTACTCGACACGCCACTACTCCTATCCAATCCGGCTATTTATTCGCTTCAGCCCTGCACGATGCAGGTGGCCAGGTGCTCGGAAAGAGCATCCCATGCAACAGTTTGTTGTTCGCCTTGACCGCGCAGCGGCTTGACGCCCACTTCCTTGCGGGCCAGTTCTTCGTCTCCCAGGATCAGCGCAAACAATGCGCCGCTCTTGTCAGCCTTCTTGAACTGGCTCTTGAAGCTGCCCGCCCCGGCGTTGACCTGCAGACGCAGGTTCGACGCCTGATCGCGCAGGCGCTCGGACAAGGCCAGTGCCGCCAGTTCAGCCGCTTCACCGAACGCGCAGACGTAGACGTCAACGGTACGGGAGATTTCTTCCGGGACTTTGTCGAGGGTTTCCAGCAGCAGGACCAGACGCTCGATCCCCATGGCGAAACCGACGCCCGTGGTGGGCTTGCCGCCCATTTGCTCGACCAGGCCGTCGTAACGGCCACCCGCGCAAACGGTGCCCTGAGCCCCGAGCTGATCGGTGACCCATTCGAAAACGGTCTTGCTGTAGTAATCCAGACCGCGGACGAGCTTCGGGTTGATCACATAAGGAATGCCAACAGCATCCAGACGCGCTTTCAGGCCTTCAAAGTGAATCCGCGATTCTTCATCCAGATAATCCGCCAGCTTCGGCGCATCCACCAGAACGGCCTGGGTTTCAGGATTCTTAGTGTCCAGCACGCGCAGCGGGTTGGTTTTCAGACGGCGTTGGCTGTCTTCGTCCAGTTGGTCGTGACGCGCCGACAGGTACTCGACCAGCGCCTCGCGGTAACGCCCACGGGCTTCGCTGGTGCCCAGACTGTTGAGTTCAAGCTTCACCGCACTGCGAATGCCCAACAATTCCCACAGACGCCACGTCAGCACGATCAGCTCGGCATCGATGTCCGGACCGTCGAGGTTGAACACTTCCAGACCGATCTGGTGGAACTGGCGATAACGGCCTTTTTGTGGACGTTCGTGGCGGAACATCGGGCCGATGTACCAGAGCTTCTGCACTTGGCCGCCGCCGGTGATCCCGTGCTCAAGTACCGCGCGCACGCAGGCCGCTGTGCCTTCAGGGCGCAGGGTCAGCGAATCGCCGTTGCGGTCTTCGAAGGTGTACATCTCTTTTTCGACGATGTCGGTGACTTCGCCAATGGAGCGTTTGAACAGATCGGTGAACTCGACGATCGGCATGCGGATCTGGCGATAACCGTAGTTATCCAGCAAACGCGATACGGTGCCTTCGAAGTAGCGCCACAGCGGGGTCTGGTCCGGCAGGATGTCGTTCATGCCACGAATGGCTTGCAGAGACTTACTCACAAAAATTCCTTGGAAACTGGGTTAGCCGCGAACGATCAGCGCTGCGTCGGCCTCGACCTTTTCGGCCGCTTTCTGACGGATCAGGCGTTCAAGCTCGTCCACCAGATTGTCATTGGTCAGCTTTTGCGATGGCTTGCCATCGATGTAGATCAGGTTCGGCGTGCCGCCCGTCAGGCCGACATGGGCCTCCTTGGCTTCGCCCGGACCGTTCACCACACAACCGATCACCGCCACATCCAGCGGGACCAGCAGGTCTTCAAGTCGCCCTTCCAGTTCGTTCATGGTCTTGACCACATCGAAGTTCTGCCGCGAGCAGCTCGGACAGGCGATGAAGTTGATGCCACGGGAACGCAGGTGCAGCGACTTGAGGATGTCGTAGCCGACTTTCACTTCTTCAACAGGATCGGCGGCCAGCGAGATACGGATGGTATCGCCAATTCCTTCGGCCAGCAGCATACCTAGGCCGACGGCCGATTTCACTGTGCCTGAACGCAAACCACCCGCTTCGGTGATCCCAAGGTGCAGCGGCTGGACGATTTGCTTGGCCAGCAGGCGATAGGCTTCGACGGCCATGAACACGTCCGACGCCTTGACGCTGACCTTGAAGTCCTGGAAATCCAGGCGATCGAGGTGTTCAACGTGGCGCAACGCCGACTCCACCAAGGCAGCCGGGGTCGGTTCGCCATACTTTTTCTGCAGGTCTTTTTCCAACGAACCGGCGTTCACGCCAATACGGATTGGAATGCCCCGGTCGCGTGCTGCATCGACCACCGCGCGTACCCGGTCTTCACGACCGATGTTGCCCGGGTTGATGCGCAGGCAATCAACGCCCAGCTCAGCCACGCGCAACGCGATCTTGTAGTCGAAATGGATGTCGGCCACCAGCGGCACTTTGACCAACTGCTTGATACGCCCGAACGCTTCGGCGGCGTCCATGTCGGGAACGGACACACGAACGATGTCCACGCCCGCCGCTTCCAGACGATTGATCTGGGCAACGGTAGCGGCGACGTCGTTGGTGTCGCTGTTGGTCATGCTCTGTACCGCAATCGGCGCGTCGCCGCCGACCGGGACGGAGCCGACCCAGATTTTACGAGATTCGCGACGTTTGATCGGAGATTCGCCGTGCATGACTTATTGCCCCAGCTTCATGCGAGCCGTCTGGCCCGATGTGAAAGGTGTGACGTCCACCGGCTGGCCGTTGTAGCTGACCTGTGCGGCACGGGCCACGCCCAGACGGACCGACAAAGGCGGCTTGCCGCTGACGCTGACGTTGTCGCCCGAGTGCTTGAGGCCGGTGCTGAGCACCTTGCCGTTGGCGTCGGTGATCTGAAACCAGCAATCGGCGGTGAACTGCAACTGGACCTGTCCGAAACCAGCCGGGGTCGGCGCTGTATCGGCAGGATTAGGAGCTGGCGCAGGGACAGCCGCTGTGGCGGGTGCGGAGGTTGCACCTGGCATCGGAACAGTGTGCGCAGGCACAGCAGGCGTCGCTGTAGTGCCGTGAACCGGAGCGACTGGCGCAGTGGTCGCTGGCGCAGTCGTGGTCGGCGCAGCGGAGGTCGTCGGTGCAGTGGAGGACGAATCGGTGTTGTTCAGTGGCAGTGGCGCCGTGTTGTTCTGCCCTTCTGCGACCGCCTGATCTTCAGGCTCGTCCAGCGGGTGAATCTGGGTGGTGCCGTCGGCGCTTTCGACTTCGACGTGCTCCATGCCCAGACTGGTCGGCTCCTTGCCACGCAAAGTCGCCTGATCCTGCCACCACACGAAACCGCCACCAATCAACGCAACCAGTAATAACAGGCTGACGATACGCAGAATATTGTGGGACAGACGCACAGGCTCTTCGATACGGCCCAAGGCGTGAACGTTGCTGCCCTGTCCGTCGGTGCCGGTGTATTGATCGAACTGAGCAACCAGTGCGGTCTGGTCAAGGCCCATCAATTTCGCGTAGGCACGGATGTAGCCCCGGGCGAACGTGTGGCCCGGAAGCTTCTCAAAATCGCCCGACTCCACATAGCCCAGGGAAGTCGCGGTGAGGTTCAACCTCAAAGCCACATCTGGCAGCGACCAGTTTTTACTCTCGCGAGCCTGGCGCAAGGTTTCACCAGGGTTCGTACGAGTGGCTGCTACAACTTCGGGATGCGCCGCTTTCATCATTGCTCCGACAGGTATTGCTGATATTCCGGCGTGCCGGGATAGAGTCTTTTTAGTTGCAGGCCATAACTGGCTGCCTTGTTGCGATCGTCATAGATCTTCGCCAGGCGCGTACCCAGCAACAGGCTACGTGCATTCTGCTCGCTCAGTTGGCTGAAGCGGTCATAGTAATCACGCGCCGGCACATAATGCCTGTCTTCGTAAGACAACTCAGCCATTTCCAGCAACGCACGTGGCTGTTGGGCGTCGAGCCTGAGGGCCTTGGTGAACTCGTCGAGCGCCTGATCCCGATTGCCCAGCATCACAGAGGTCATGCCGAGGTTCTCGAACACCCGGGCACGCTCGGCATAGAGATTGTCGTCCGCAGCCTGCTGGAAGCGCTCGTAAGCGTCTTTGTAGCGTTTTTGCTGGTAGAGAAAGCTGCCGTAATTATTGAGGATGCGAGCATCCTTGGGGCGAGAGGACAACGCTTTCTTGTAATACTGATCTGCAAGCTCAGGCTCGGCCTCGGCCTGGAACACCAGCCCCAGCGCAGCATTGGCGTCAGGGTCGGAGCTGTCCAGCTCCAGTGCTTTTTTCAACGGCGCCTTCGCACGCTCCATCTGCCCCTGCTGCAGATAGCCGATCCCCAACTGCACATAAGCCTGACGAGCATCTTCACGTCCCTTGCCGGTACTCATCGGATCGACGTTGCCGGTGGAAACACAGCCAGCCAGCAGCGTGACAACACACAGCAGCAGCGCAGCGCGCAGGGACATAGAGATCCTCTCAGTCAATTTCGCAGTCAGGTGCGAGCCGCAGCGACCTGAGCCCCTTCGGTCTCGGCACTGAGCTCGCGCACAGCAATGTAGCGTTCGCTGCGGCGAGTGCGGTCCATTACCTGCCCGACCAGTTGGCCACAGGCAGCATCGATGTCCTCACCGCGCGTGGTGCGCACAGTGACGTTGAATCCAGCGTGATGCAGCAAATCTTGAAAACGACGGATCGCGTTGTTGCTCGGACGCTCATAACCCGAATGCGGGAACGGGTTGAATGGAATCAGGTTGATCTTGCACGGCGTGTCCTTGAGCAGCTCGATCATCTCCACGGCATGCTCAGGCTTGTCGTTGACGTCCTTGAGCAGGGTGTATTCGATGGTCAGGACGCGCTTCTCACCCAATGCCGACATGTAGTTGCGGCAGGATTCGAGCAGCATTTTCAACGGGTATTTCTTGTTGATCGGCACCAACTGGTTGCGCAGCGCGTCGTTCGGCGCGTGCAGCGAAAGCGCCAGCGACACGTCAATGTGCTGTGCCAGCACGTCGATCATCGGTACCACGCCAGAGGTGGACAGCGTCACCCGACGTTTGGAGATGCCATAGCCGAAGTCGTCCATCATCAGACGCATGGCGGCAATGACATTGTCGAAGTTCAGCAATGGCTCGCCCATGCCCATCATCACCACGTTGGTGATGGCACGGTCGACGGTCGCCGGGACACTGCCGAAAGATTTGTTGGCAATCCACACCTGACCGATGACTTCGGCGGCGGTGAGGTTGCTGTTGAAGCCTTGCTTGCCGGTGGAGCAGAAACTGCAATCCAGCGCGCAGCCCGCCTGGGAAGAGACACACAAGGTGCCGCGTTTGCCCTGCGGGATGTAAACAGTCTCGACGCAGCTGCCGGACGCCACGCGCACGACCCACTTACGGGTGCCGTCGGTGGAGATGTCCTCGCTGACGACTTCGGGACCCCGAATTTCGGCACGACGCTCAAGCTTTTCGCGCAGCGCCTTGCCGACGTTCGTCATGGCTTCGAAATTATCGACGCCATAGTGGTGAATCCACTTCATGACCTGACCGGCACGGAAGCGTTTCTCCCCGATGGACTCGAAGAATTTTTCCATTTCCTGCAGGGTCAGACCCAACAGGTTGATTTTGCCAGTCGTATCAGTCATGGATTCACCCTCACTCGCAGCAGCAGCTTAGCGAGTGGTTACCTCGGTAGCAGCGAAGAAGTAAGCGATTTCGCGAGCAGCAGCGGCTTCGGAGTCCGAACCGTGAACGGCGTTGGCGTCGATGGACTCGGCGAAGTCAGCACGGATGGTGCCGGCAGCAGCTTCTTTAGGGTTGGTAGCGCCCATCAGCTCACGGTTTGCCAGGATGGCGTTTTCGCCTTCCAGCACCTGAACGACAACCGGACCGGAAGTCATGAAAGCAACCAGGTCGCCGAAGAAACCACGGGCGCTGTGCTCAGCGTAGAAACCTTCTGCTTCGGCCTTGGACAGTTGCTTCAGTTTCGAAGCGACGACGCGCAGACCGGCTTTTTCGAAGCGGGTGGTGATCTCGCCGATTACGTTTTTAGCAACAGCATCAGGCTTGATGATCGAGAAAGTACGTTGAACAGCCATGGTGTAACTCCAGAAACGGTGATTATTGCGAAAAATTAAACCCGCGAATTATACGCGGGTTCTGGTGTATTGCCTAACGTGCAGAGATGATCAGTCTATTTCATCGGCCCAAAGGGTCTGGACCGCTTCCAGTACCTTCTCGCCGACCCGACCCGACGTGTCGTCGAAATCAGGCAATTGCTGGATCATCTGTTGCAGTTTGACGAAGCCTACCGAGTAAGGATCGAGCCCCGGATGGGCCTCGGCCAACTCTTCGGCAATGCGTTGTACGTCATTCCAACCGTAGCTCATGACAATCCCTCAGTCAGTGCGGCGCTTCGGCGGCATGGTTAAGCGAATATTTCGGAATCTCGACGGTCAGGTCTTCGGTACCGACCTTGGCCTGACATGCCAGGCGAGAAGTCGCTTCCAGGCCCCACGCACGATCAAGATAGTCTTCTTCCAGCTCGTCGGCCTCTTCCAGCGAATTGAAACCCTCGCGGATGATGCAATGGCACGTGGTGCACGCGCACACACCGCCGCACGCGCTTTCCATCTCGATATGGTGCTCATGAGCCAGTTCGAGGATGGATGTGCCTGGCGCAGCCTCGACCACCAACCCGTCCGGGCAAAACTCCTTGTGGGGGAGAAAAATCACCTGCGGCATCAATTATTCCTCAATCTCATTCAGGTTGCGTCCTGACAGGGCGGCTTTCACCGTCGAGTCCAGGCGGCGGGCCGCGAACGCATCGGTCACCTGCGACAGACGCTTGGTCTGCTGCTCGATGGCCGCACCGTCGGTGCCCTTGATCAATTCACGGAGTTCATCCACCTGCATCTCGATGACCACGCGTTCCTCGGCGTCGAGCAAACGCTCGCCATCAGCTTGCAACGCGCCTTCGACGGCCTCGACCAGGCGCTGGGCGTCGACCTGCTGCTCGCGCAGCACACGCGCGACCTTGTCGTCACCGGCGTACTGGAACGAATCCTTGAGCATGCGGGTGATTTCACCGTCGGTCAGGCCATAGGAAGGCTTGACCTGAATGCTCGATTCCACGCCCGACGCCAGCTCGCGAGCGGAAACGCTCAGCAGACCATCGGCATCGACCTGGAAGGTGACACGAATTTTCGCCGCACCCGCGACCATCGCGGGAATGCCGCGAAGATCGAAACGCGCCAGCGAACGGCAATCGCTGATCAGTTCACGCTCACCTTGCAGGACGTGAATCATCATGGCCGACTGGCCGTCTTTATAGGTGGTGAACTCTTGGGCGCGAGCCACCGGAATCGTGGTGTTGCGCGGGATCACCTTCTCCATCAACCCGCCCATGGTCTCAAGACCAAGGGACAGCGGAATCACGTCCAGCAGCAGCAACTCGCCACCGTCACGCTTGTTGCCTGCCAGTGTATCGGCCTGAATGGCCGCGCCGATGGCAACCACTTGATCCGGGTCGATTTCAGTCAACGGCTGGCGACCGAACAGCTCGGCGACCGCTTCACGCACACGCGGCACGCGGGTGGAACCGCCGACCATGACCACCGCTTCCACTTCGTCCAGCTCGATGCCGCAATCGCGTACGGCACGACGGCACGCTTTGAGACTACGGGCAATCATCGGCTCGACAAGGGCGTCGAACGCGGCGCGGGTCAGCACGCCAGTCCAGGCGCCGTGAACGACGTCCACGGAATCGGTATCAGAGAGGGTTTCTTTGGCTGCGCAAGCCGTCTGCATCAGACGGCGCTGGGCCGACGGGTCGAGGTCGTCGGACAGACCGGCCTCGGCAATGATCCAGCTGGCAATCGCATGGTCGAAATCGTCGCCCCCCAGCGCGCTGTCGCCGCCAGTTGCCATGACTTCGAAAACGCCGCCGGTCAGGCGCAGAATCGAGATATCGAAGGTGCCGCCGCCGAGGTCGTAAATGGCGACAACGCCTTCGGCGTTCTGGTCCAGGCCGTAAGCCACTGCCGCCGCCGTGGGCTCATTGAGCAGGCGCAACACGGTCAGACCCGCCAGCTTGGCGGCGTCTTTGGTGGCTTGCCGCTGTGCGTCATCGAAATACGCAGGCACGGTGATCACCGCGCCCACCAGCTCGCCACCCAATGTCGCTTCCGCGCGCTGACGCAGCACCTTGAGGATGTCAGCGGAGACTTCGACCGGGCTTTTCGCGCCCTGAACGGTCTCGATGAATGGCATGTGCGACTCACCGCCAATGAAGCGGTAAGGCAGTTGCTCACCCAAATGCTTCACGTCGGAGATGCCGCGCCCCATCAGACGCTTGACCGAGATAATGGTGTTCAGCGGGTCAGAGGCGGCGGCGTCCTTGGCGGACTGGCCGACTTCGACACGATCAGCGTGATAACGCACCGCCGAGGGCAGGATGACCTGCCCGTTCTGATCGGGAAGAGGCTCACTGATGCCACTGCGCAGGGCAGCGACCAGCGAGTTGGTGGTGCCGAGATCGATCCCGACGGCCAGACGACGCTGATGAGGTTTTGGACTTTGGCCGGGTTCGGCGATCTGCAGTAGAGCCATTGCTTTTCTGATATCACTGGCGCGCCGCCCAAAAGGCGGCGCGGGGTTAATCGTCGAGGCGCTCTTCCAGCTGGCGCACTTCGTAGGAAAGCTTGTCGAGGAACTGCATGCGACGCATCAGGCGTTCGGCCTGTTCGCGCTGTGCAGCATCGTCCCAACAGGCTGCAAAGCTTTCGTTCAGTTCTTCCTGCGCCACCTTGAGCCGTCGCTTGAAGGTCGCGACACCGTCCAGCTCCGCCTCGTCTTGCAGGTCTTCGAGCTCTTCGCGCCATTGCATCTGCTGCATCAGGAACTCGGGGTCGTGAACCGTGACCTCCAGCGGCACCTCACCTTTGAGCGCCAACAGATAACGCGCCCGTTTAGGCGCGCTCTTCAGCGTCTGGTAGGCATCGTTCAAGCTCGCCGAGCGCTCCAGCGCAACGCGCTGCTCACGCTCGGAAGCGTCAGCGAAGCGGTCGGGGTGCACGCCACGGGCAAGCTCGCGATAACGCGTAGCCAACAGGTCAAGATCCAGACGGAAACCCGGCTGCAGATCGAATAGAGCGAAATGACAAGGAGTACCCACGACAAGCCTCAGACGTTGAAGCTTTCGCCGCAGCCACATTCACCGCGCGAGTTGGGGTTGTTGAACTTGAAGCCTTCGTTCAACCCTTCCTTGACGAAATCGAGTTCGGTGCCGTCGAGGTAAACCAGGCTCTTGGGATCGATGATCACCTTGACGCCGTGGTACTCGAAAACGGTGTCTTCGCTTTCCGGTTCGTCGACGAACTCAAGTACGTACGCCAGGCCGGAACAGCCTGTGGTGCGAACGCCCAGACGAATGCCATCACCTTTGCCGCGCCCATTAAGGGAACGACGTACGTGATTGGCGGCCGCTTCGGTCATGCTGATAGCCATCGTGACTCCTTACGTGCAAGCGGGATGAGGACTGCTCAGAGCAGGCCTTTCTTCTGCTTGTAATCGCGAACGGCGGCCTTGATGGCGTCTTCGGCGAGTACGGAGCAGTGAATTTTCACCGGCGGCAGGGCCAGTTCTTCAGCCAGCTGAGTGTTCTTGATGGTCTCTGCTTCGTCCAGAGTCTTGCCTTTCATCCACTCGGTCGCCAGGGAGCTGGAGGCGATGGCCGAACCGCAGCCGTAGGTCTTGAACTTGGCGTCTTCGATGATGCCTTGCTCGTTGACCTTGATTTGCAGGCGCATGACGTCGCCGCACGCCGGAGCGCCGACCATGCCAGTGCCGACATCAGGATCTTCCGCGTTCATCTTGCCGACGTTGCGCGGGTTCTCGTAGTGGTCGATGACCTTTTCGCTGTAAGCCATGGTGCAATCCTCATCAGTTTGTCGCTCTGGCGACACTTCAAAAACCCGGTTTTCAAAGCGCCGCATTCATGTGGCGACTTGAAATTAGTGTGCGGCCCACTCGATCTTCGAGATGTCGACGCCGTCTTTGAACATGTCCCACAGCGGCGACAGAGCGCGCAGCTTGGTGACAGCCTCGCAGACTTTCTGCGCAGCCCAGTCGATCTCTTCTTCGGTGGTGAAGCGGCCGAAGGTGAAACGGATCGAACTGTGTGCCAGTTCGTCGTTGCGACCCAGGGCACGCAGAACGTAGGAAGGCTCCAGGGAAGCCGAGGTGCAGGCAGAACCGGACGACACCGCCAGATCCTTGAGCGCCATGATCAGCGACTCGCCTTCGACGTAGTTGAAGCTCAGATTCAGATTGTGCGGTACGCGGGCTGTCAGGCTGCCGTTGACGTACAGCTCTTCGAGATGCTCGACCTGCTTGTAGAAGCGGTCACTGAGCGCCTTGAGGCGAACGTTTTCAGCAGCCATCTCTTCTTTCGCGATACGGAATGCTTCGCCCATGCCGACGATCTGGTGAGTGGCCAGGGTGCCGGAACGCATGCCGCGCTCGTGACCGCCACCGTGCATGGTCGCTTCGATACGGACGCGAGGCTTGCGGCTGACGTACAGCGCGCCGATGCCTTTAGGACCGTAAGTCTTGTGCGCCGAGAAGGACATCATGTCGACTTTCAGCTTGGAAAGGTCGATCTCGACCTTGCCAGTGGACTGAGCGGCGTCAACATGAAACAGCACGCCGCGCGAACGGGTCAGTTCGCCAATCGCAGCGATGTCGTTGACGGTGCCGATTTCGTTGTTGACGTGCATGATCGAGACCAGAATGGTGTCGTCACGCAGCACGGCTTCGATCATGGACGGCGTGATCAGACCGTCTTCGGTCGGGTCCAGGTAGGTGACTTCGAAACCCTCACGCTCCAGTTGGCGCATGGTGTCGAGGACAGCCTTGTGTTCGATCTTGCTGGTGATCAGGTGCTTGCCCTTAGTCGCATAGAAATGCGCGGCGCCCTTGATGGCCAGGTTGTCGGACTCGGTGGCACCGGAGGTCCAGACGATTTCACGCGGGTCAGCATGAACCAGATCAGCGACCTGACGACGAGCGTTCTCAACCGCCTCTTCCGCTTTCCAGCCGAAAACGTGGGAGCGCGACGCCGGGTTACCGAAGTTGCCATCCACCAGCAGGCAATCGCTCATTTTCTGCGCAACACGCGGATCGACCGGGGTCGTCGCGGAATAATCGAGGTAAATCGGCAATCTCATTGAATATCTCCTATCGGGCAGGCGCGCCGCGCGTTCATCTGCGTTCACTCAACGGCGGATGTTTCAATCTTGTCCAGAAACTGCGTCTTGGTATTGCAACGACGCAGGTCCTGACGTTGGGCGACTTCCTGCACTTCACGGCGAGTGACGAGGTCGGCCAGGCTGATACCGCTTAGAAATTCATGAATCTGCTGGCTGAGGTCGCACCACAGATGGTGGGTGAGACAGGTATCGCCAGCATGGCAATCACCGAGCCCCTGACAGCGCGTCGCATCGACCGATTCGTTGACTGCATCGATCACTTGCGCCACCTGGATGCCCTGCATGTCGCGGGACAACTGGTAGCCGCCACCTGGACCACGCACGCTGGACACCAGATTGCTGCGACGCAGCTTGGCGAACAGTTGTTCGAGGTAGGAAAGGGAAATCCCTTGCCGCTCGGAGATATCGGCCAGAGACACTGGCCCATGCTGCGCGTGCAACGCCAGATCAAGCATGGCAGTGACGGCGTATCGGCCCTTTGTAGTCAGTCGCATGACGTGTACCGCGGAGGTTCGGAATGAGGGCGAGTATGCTATTCCCGAGTATTTAAGTCAACTATAAGACCTAGCAAAGCAGTCGGGATTACCCGCAAAGAGCGGGCGGCATAATAGCAAGATCAGAGGTCAAATGGCATGTTCCAACGACCCTTTTAGAGTCGTTTGCGTCAAATTCCTTGACCCACTTTGGTCGCGTTGCGCTCTTCAATGCAGTCGAACACGTCTTTTCGCAGCTCCGGCAGCTCCTGTTCGCGATACTCGCAACCGAGGCTCTTGAGCGCCTTGCCCATGTCTTCCATGCGCACGTCGACCGCCTGAAGGTGATCGAGCAACTGGCCGATGGCCTTGGCCACTGGGTCCGGCATGTCCTCACTGACGCCATACGCGTCAAAGCCGATCTTTTCGGCGATCGCCTTGCGCTTGGCATGGGTATCGTCTTCATCGGCCTTGACGATAATGCGCCCAGGAATGCCCACCACCGTCGCGCCTGCCGGTACCGGCTTGGTGACGACCGCATTGGAACCGACTTTGGCACCCGCACCGACGGTGAATGGGCCAAGCACCTTCGCGCCCGCCCCTACCACAACACCGGATTCCAGCGTCGGATGGCGCTTGCCTTTATTCCAGCTGGTGCCGCCCAGCGTCACACCCTGATAGAGCGTCACGTCGTCGCCGATTTCAGCGGTCTCGCCAATGACGATCCCCATGCCATGGTCGATGAAGAAGCGTCGCCCCACCTTGGCCCCCGGATGAATTTCGATGCCCGTCAACCAGCGCCCGAAGTTCGAGACCATGCGCGCAGGCCATTTCAGGTCCTTGCCCCACAGCCAGCCTGATAACCGATGCAGCCAGATCGCGTGCATGCCGGGGTAGCAGGTCAACACTTCGAATGCGTTACGGGCTGCCGGGTCACGGTGAAACACGCTTTGAATGTCTTCTCGCAAACGCTCGAACATCACTGATCCTTCCGCTTGTAGGGCTCGCCGCTGGCCGTTTTCTGGGTCTCGGTGAGGATGCCACGCAAAATGTTCATTTCGGAGCGACTGACAGCAGAGCGGCCATAAAGCCGGCGCAACCGCGCCATCAGATGACGAGGCTTCTCGGGATCAAGGAAGCCAATGCTGACCAATGTCGCTTCCAGATGCTCATAGAATTTTTCCATCTCATCCATGGTCGCCAGCTCGTTACTGCGTACGGACGTCACTTCGTATTTCTCGACCTTGCTCGCCTGCCCTTCCGCCGCCAACCACGCCATGCGTGCCTCGTAGCTCAGCACCTGAACAGCGGCCGCCAGGTTGAGCGAGCTGAATTCAGGGTCGGACGGAATGTGCACATGGTAATGACAGCGTTGCAGCTCCTCATTGGTCAGGCCGGCATATTCACGGCCAAATACCAGAGCGATCTCTTCACCCTGAGCGGCGTGTTCGATGGTCTTGACGCCCGCTTCACGAGGGTCGAGCAAGGGCCAGGGGATACGACGATCCCGGGCGCTGGTGCCCATGACCAGATTGCAGCCCACCAGCGCATCTTCGAGTGTCGCGACCACCTGGGCGCTTTCCAGAATGTCGCCGGCCCCGGAGGCACGGGCATCGGCTTCGTGATGGGGAAAATGCGCAGGGTCGACCAATACCAGCCGCGATAGCCCCATGTTCTTCATGGCACGCGCCGCACCACCGATATTCCCCGGATGACTGGTTCCGACCAGAACGACACGAATGTTTTGCAGCACTGGGGCAGTCTCGCTAGCAGCTGGAAAGGGGGACGAATCTTACAGAAGCGCCCGGCCCAAGGCTATGAACCCTTGCGCCAACGCCCCTGGATAGGCCCTGAAACCGCCACGAATTCGCGACCGCCCGTCGCGCATGAGGCGACGAGACGCGGAGGAAAGGCCGTCTTCGCGCTGGAAATCATCGACAAGAACCCCTAGAATGCCCGGCTCTCTTTAACGACCTAGGTGATTACATCCATGCAGCCCATGCTGAATATCGCGCTGCGCGCCGCCCGCAGCGCCAGCGAATTGATTTTCCGCTCCATCGAGCGCCTGGATACCATCAAGGTCGACGAAAAAGACGCGAAAGACTACGTAACCGAGATCGATCGCGCCGCTGAAAAAACCATTATTGAAGCGCTGCTTAAGGCTTACCCGAATCACGGCATCCTTGGCGAAGAAAGCGGCCTCAAAGAAGGCACTGGCGAAGGCGCCGATTACCTGTGGGTCATTGACCCGCTGGACGGCACCACCAACTTCGTACGCGGCGTGCCGCATTTCGCAGTCAGCATTGCCTGCAAATATCGCGGTCGCCTGGAACACGCCGTGGTTCTCGACCCGGTTCGCCAGGAAGAATTCACCGCCTCCCGTGGTCGTGGCGCTCAGCTGAACGGCCGCCGCCTGCGTGTCAGCCCGCGCAAGAGCCTGGAAGGCGCCCTGCTCGGCACCGGCTTCCCGTTCCGCGAGAACCAGCTCGACAACCTGGACAACTACCTGAACATGTTCCGCTCGCTGGTCGGCCAGACCGCAGGCATCCGTCGCGCAGGCGCCGCAAGCCTGGACCTGGCTTATGTTGCAGCCGGTCGTTTCGACGCGTTCTGGGAGTCGGGTCTATCCGAGTGGGACATGGCCGCGGGCGCCCTGCTGATTCAGGAAGCCGGCGGCCTGGTCAGCGATTTCAACGGCGGCCACGAATTCCTTGAAAAAGGCCACATCGTTGCGGGCAACACCAAGTGCTTCAAAGCCGTGCTGACCTCGATCGCACCGTTCGTGCCTGCGTCGCTCAAGCGCTAAGCGTTGATGCTGCAAAAAAACCGGCCATGTGCCGGTTTTTTTATGCCTGTGAATCTCCACGGCGCTAACGGCTACAAACGGACAGGTTGATCATCGGCGGTGGCGCCTCCCGCTCAACTCTCGGGACAAACCGATGAAGTTCTGCAGCGGTGGCAGCTGATTGAAGCTGCGACACACCAGCGTGATCGGCGCATGCAGTCGGGGCTTGGCGTCGACGATCGGGCAATAGACAACGCTCTCTTTGTGCACGTCCTTCATTGACGCGGGCACGATGGAAATCCCCGCGCCCGCGGCCACCAGACTGACGTTGGTCAGCATTCGCTCAACCTCAAAGGCGATCTTCGGATTGAAGCCCGCGTTCTGGCAGGCCTTGATGAGATTGGCGTACATCCCCGGCGCTCCGGGACGACGGACGAGAATGAACTGCTCGTCGGCCAGATCGTTGAGCGAAATGGAAGGCGCCCCATTGCCCGTATCGCGCCCCGCCAATAGACGATGACCCACCGGCAATGTCAGCAACATCTCCTCGTTAAGCAAACGGTGGAACTCGATGCTTTGATGCCGCCCTACCGGCGCACGCAGAATCCCGACGTCGACGCTGCCTTCAATGGCCGCTTCGGTCAGTTGCTGAGCGCTGCCTTCTTTGAGCATCACGGCAACGCCAGGAAAGCGCTCACGGTAGGCGCGGATGATGCGCGGGATCAATGGATGGGCTGCGGCCGAACTGGTGAATCCCACCCCCAACTGTCCCTCAATGCCGTGGGCTGCGCGGGAAGCCTTGAGCGATCCTTCTTTGACCCGCGCCAGAATGTCCTGCGCTTCCTGCAGGAAGACCTGCCCGCCTGCCGTGAGATCCACTCCCTTGGGATGGCGTTTGAACAGCTCAAACCCCAACTCGTCTTCCAGTGCCCGGATCTGCTGGCTCAACGGAGGCTGCTGCATGTTCAATCGCGCAGCCGCACGGGTGAAATGTCGCTCTTCGGCCACCATGACGAAATAGCGCAGATGACGAAGCTCCATGGTGGTCTATCCCGCAGCGAGGTTTTATGATTGCCGCCCGGTCATTGCGACAGCAGGCCGGCAAGCGTGCCCAATCGCCACCGTGCTGACAAGCCACGCTCATGACAATAAATACAACATCTCCGGAACGCCGATGCCGACAAGGCTTTTGAGCAGTGCCACGTTGCAACTTCTATTGGCCATCTTCTGTGGCGCGCTGCTGGGTGTCTTAGATCCGAAGCTCGCCGTTGAGATGAAACCGCTAAGCGACGGGTTTATCAGGGTCATTGGCTGGCTGATGCCGTTCATGATGTTCCTGCTGATCGCTTCGGGCGTTGCGGGTCTCAAGGTCAGGCAACGCGGGTTGGCGGGCAAGGTGTGGATTTACTTTCAGGCGATGGCGCTGGTGTCGCTGTGCCTCGGTTGCCTGATCGCGGCACTCACTCATCCCGGCGGGGGCGCGCCGCTTGGCACCTCGAACGCTCCCCTGTACCTCGGACACATTCCTCCAGCGACGTCAGGCTTTTCCTGGTCCGCTGTCGGTTCCATTCTGTTCCGCGCGCTCACTCAAAACCCGATCTTGCAGGTCATGCTCGCGGGCTTGGTGACAGGCTTTTTGATGATGCGCGCCAGAGGCCATCGCCAGGCTGACCGCTTGCACGCATTGCTGGAAAAGCTGGTAGAGCTGCTGTTCAAGGGCTTGAGGATCATTCTGCGTTTCGCACCCCTCGCCGCGTTTGGCGCCATCGCATTTACCCTCGGGAAATTTGGTCCTGCGTCAGCGCTGCCGTTGCTGAAGTTCGTCGCGGTGATGTATCTGGCCAGTGGCGCCTTTGTTGTACTGGTGCTGATTCCGGTGACGCAGTTGTCCGGCGTGTCGCTCTGGTCGCTGGTGAAACACGTCAAGGATGAATTGCTATTGGTGACCTTCACCGGGTCGTCCGTCGCCGCCCTCCCCGGCCTGATCGAAAAAATGCAGACGTTAGGTTGCGACCGACAGTTGACCCGATTAGTGCTTACCACCGGTTACACCTTCAACCTGAGCGGCTCGAACATCTACTTGATCACGGCAGTCCTGTTTCTGGCTCAGATGTCGGGCATCGAACTGACAGGTTCGGATCTGCTGACCCTGCTGCTGATTTCGCTGGTGACGTCGCTGGGTTCGACCAGCATGGCTGGCTCGGCGTTCTTTACGCTGATCGCCACGCTCAATCTGCTGCACATCGTGCCTGTGGAGGGCGTGGGTTTACTGCTGGGTGTGGAGCGATTGATGAAGTGCCGCGTACTCACCAACGTGCTGGGCAATTGCGTAGCCTGCCTGGCAATTGCGCGGTGGCAGAATGCACTAAACCTGTGGAAGCGAATTCATTCGCGAGACGGCGGCATGGGCGGCAATTCTCTACCGCCCAAGACATCGAATCGCGAATAAACCCGCTCCCACAGGATCTTGGTCAATCCATCAGGCAGTTTTCAGAGGCTGACCTCAGCCCTTGGACGACAACAGCTTCTCGAAAGCCCGATCCAGATTGCCTTCCGCCTGAGTCAGCTTGTCCCGACGCTCACGCAGCCAGGTCTGATCGCCTTCCAGATTTTTGTGCGCCTCCGCCAGCATGCGCTTGACCTCTTCCGGTTGCGGGCCGCCGGTGCCCTTGCGGGTCTTGACCATGTTCTCCGGCGACAACGACCCGCGGAAGGTGGCCTCATCCAGCGGCAGTGTGTTCGGTTTCCACTGGTACTTGTCGGCGGCTTTGGTGTAGAGCTTCTGCGCGTCGGCGTACGGGAAGGTCTTCGGCGTCAGCCCCTGATCGCGGGCCTGCTCGACGATCAGCGAGGCGAAGCTGTGGCCGATACGGAATGGCACTTTCTGCGTGCGCTCCAGTGTGTCCGCCAGCTCCATGGAAGTGGTCCATTCGTTTTCCAGTTCTTCCCGCGCGCGCTGCGGATTGACCTGCAAAGCATCGAGCACGGCATCCATCGCGCCGAACATGTCCTTGGTGGAATCGAAGACGCCCAGCGAGTCGAAGGCGAACTTGTAGTCGGTCATGCCGGTGGTGACGTTATGGGCGCGCAAGGTCACGGTCTGTGCCAGGCCTACAACATCGGACGCCGTTTCACGCGCACGCATCAGAAGACCCGGATTGCGTTTCTGCGGCATGGCGCTGCTGGTGTAGGTCTTTTCCTCGTCCAGCAACAACCAAGGACGAATCTGGTGATATTGCGTGTGAATGTCGCCGATCAGCGCACCGATCCGAATCGCGGATGACGAGGCCACGTTGGCCGCCTCGATGGGAATGTCGTAGGTGGAAACCTGGCTGGAATCCAGCGAGTTTTCACGTACCCCGTCGAAACCCAGCAGCTCGGCCATGCGCTCGCGATTCAGTGGATAGGCTGAGTTGGCCAGTACCGCCGTGCCCATCGGGCTCTGGTTCAGGCGCTGGTACAGCTCACGAATCCGCTGGCCGTCACGGTCGAACGCCGCTTCGTACGCCAACAGGTAATGCGCGTAGGTGATCGGCATCGCCTGCACGCCGTTGGTGTAGGCCGGAATCAGGGTGTCAATGTTCTTGTCCGCCAGATCCAGCAAACGCTTGCGGGTAGCGTTCAGGGCTTCGCTGTAAGCAAGGACGTCGGAGCGCAATTTCGCCAGGCGATACGTGGCGAGCATGTCCTGACGGCTGCGGCCGGAGTGGATCAGCGAGGCCTCCGGCCCAATCTTGTCGGTCATGATTTCTTCAAGCTGAAGCACGTCGCTGGGCCGCTTGCCGTTGGGCTGATCGGCCTGATCGATGGCGTAACGCACCCCCGTGGCGATCTTCTGGCCCATTTCCGGCTTCACGATGCCCTCTTCGGTCAGCATGACAATAGAGGCCTTGTTGATCCGGTTCAGCCAGGAAAACTGGCTTTCGGTCTTGCTGCCTTTTGTCTTCGACTTGTCGACCGTCGCGCCGATTTTCGCGGCCTGAGCGGCGCATTCTTCAGTGGTTTTGCAGGGCAAGTCAGCCGTGTTGGCGGCGTACGCGCCATAACTGTTGAACAGGGCAAACGCGACAGCCAGGTGGATAAGCGTCTTTCTTGTGGGCATTTCAGACTCCAGTGCGGCGAGGGCCGGGGGTGAACGTTGTCGGGATGTTGCTGAAAGCGTTGAGGCTCAGAGCAGCGGCAGCGTGTAGCTGACGATCACTCGGTTCTGATCGATGTTGTTGCCGCCGTTGCTGCGGTAGCTGCCGTTGCGCCACTTCAATTCGAGATTCTTTAATGCGCCGCTCTGGAATACGTAGGCGATGTCGGTATTGCGCTCCCATTCGGTGCCTTCCTTGTTGCCACGCGCGAAGTTGTCGCCCTGCAGATAGCGGGTCATGAAGGTCAGGCCCGGCAGGCCAACGGTGGCGAAGTTGTAGTCGTATCGGGCTTGCCAGGAGCGCTCTTCGGGATTGGCGAAATCCGGGGAAATCATCACGTAGTTGACGAGGAACGAATCAGTGCCTGCCAAGTGAGGAAAGCCGGTGTCGCCGCTCATCTTTTGATAGGCGAGGCCAAAACCATGGCCGCCGACGTTGTAGGTGAACCTTGCGCCAATGGCCGTGTTATCGACGTTGGTATTACCGTCCTTCAGCGAGCGCGCGTAACGCAGGTCGCTTTTGATCGACTGCGAATCACTCAGCGGAAAACTGTGCAGCAGCGTGACGATGTGCTGCTTGTAATTGTTCTCAAGGCCGCCGTAGTTGTAGGACGTGTTCAGCCCCTTGGTCCAGTTGTAGCTGGCGCTGGCAAAGTCGAACTTATCGCTTGGACGGCCGCCCTTGATACCCTTCGCTTCAGCGACGATGTCCTCGTGACCACTGTCATTGCGCTCGGTGTTACTGGTCAGGCGCCCGACGTTCAGGGTCATGTCGGTGATGTCTTTGGAGGTGACCTGTGCGCCACGGAAGGTTTGCGGCAGCAGACGTCCATCGTTAGGAACGACCGTTGGCAGTTTGGGAACCAGGGTGCCAACGCGCAGCACGCTCTTGGAGATTCGCGCCTTGGCCGTCACACCGGAACGGCCGTAGTCATCGGGCGCTTTTTCATCTCCCACCGGCAGTAAACCGGTGTTGCGGCGGTCAGGGCCAGAGTCGAGTTTCAAGCCAAACAGCCCTATGGCATCGACGCCAAAACCGACCGGGCCCTCGGTGAATCCAGATTCAAAGTTGAGAATCAGGCCTTGGGCCCATTCGTCGCGCTTGGATTGGTTCGCGCCTTCCTGACGGAAATCGCTGTTGAAATAGAAGTTGCGAAATTCAAGATCGGCTTTGCTGTCTTCGAAGAAATCAGCTTCAGCGAAACCTGGGAAGGCCAGGCTCAATCCAAGGGCGGCAGCCGACGTGAGGCCGATAGATACAGGACTTCTTTGCATTTTTATTCCCGCATGGCGTAGCTGGTTTTTATTAGAGTTGTTCAGATGTGCCGAGGGAATCAGGTCGCCCGGTCACGCAGAAAAGCTTACGCGGCGGGTGTACCGATTAAAAATATATAGTTACTACCTACTCAAGACTTTTTAGATATGAATTTACCTGTAGCAGCACGCAAGTTGCCATCAATACGAACCTGTAGGAGTGAGCTTGCTCGCGATCAGCATTTCAGTCGAAGCAGATCACGGCCTAACCCCCTTATCGCGAGCAAGCTCACTCCTACAATCCCTGCGGGACGCGAAAAAATATGCAAAAAAAACGCCCCTGCGAGAGGGGCGTTTTTCGTGAAGTTCATCAAGGCTTACTGCTGACCCGCCTGACTCAACTCCAACTGACCGTCTTTGTTCACTGGAATCTGACTGCCCGGATCGCGGTCCATACGCACCTGACCGACCTTGTCGTTCAGCTTGTACTTCACGTTGTAGCCTACGACCTTGTCGCTGATGTCGTTGACCGTATTGCAACGAGTTTGAGTGGTGGTGTACGTGTCGCGGTTCTGCATGCCCTCCTGAACCTTGTTACCCGCGTAGCCACCACCGACGGCACCTGCGACAGTGGCGACTTTCTTGCCGGTCCCGCCACCGATCTGGTTACCGAGCAGGCCACCTGCCAGGGCACCGACAACCGTACCGACGATCTGATGCTGGTCCTTGACCGGCGCGCGGTGGGTGACCGCGACGTCCTTGCATACTTCACGAGGGGTCTTGATCTGTTCTTTGACAGGCTCGACGGCGAGTACATCGGCGTACTCAGGGCCGTTGTTTTTAACGAGGCTGTAGGTGGCCAAAGCACCACCGGCGGTCACACCGACAGCACCCAATACCGCACCAACAAGCAACGATTTGTTCACGTGAACCTCCTGACCATATTCAGCGCAATTGCTCGCGCCACTCCCAGCCTTGGAGCATGAAAAAAGGCGCGAGTTCACACTCGCGCCTTTTAACGTGATGACCGGTCAGGAAAAATCGTCAGGGACGATCGTCGACCTTCTCTGTAGTCACGGGTGGCAGCAGGTCTTCGGAACGCAGGTTCAGCCAGATCAGCACCACGTTGGCGATGTAGATCGACGAGTACGTACCCGCCAGGACACCGATAAACAGCGCCACGGAGAAACCGTGCAGGCTGTCGCCACCAAAGATCCACAGCGCGCCGATGGCCAGCAGCGTGGAAATCGACGTCGCCATGGTCCGCAGCAGGGTCTGGGTGGTCGAGATGTTGATGTTCTCGATCAGCGAAGCCTTGCGCAGCAGTCGGAAGTTCTCGCGAACCCGGTCGAATACCACGATGGTGTCGTTAAGCGAGTAACCGATGATCGCCAAAACGGCGGCCAGCACGGTCAGGTCGAACGTCACCTGGAAGAACGACAGGATACCCATCGTGACCACCACGTCATGGATCAGCGAAACGATGGCACCGACCGCGAATTTCCACTGGAAGCGGAAGGCCAGGTAAATCAGAACGCCGCCCAATGCCAGCAACATGCCGATGCCGCCCTGGTCGCGCAACTCTTCACCCACTTGCGGACCGACGAACTCAACACGCTTGACCGTGACCGGATTGTCCGCGCCGGTCTTGCGCAGCGCCTGGGCTACTTGCGCACCCAGTTGCGGGTCTTCACCCGGCATGCGCACAAGCAGGTCGGTGGTGGCACCGAAGCTCTGAACGATAGCTTCGTGATACCCCGAAGAAGCCAGCTCTTCGCGCACCTTGCCGAGATCGGCCGGGTGCTCGTAAGTCAGCTCGATCAGCGTACCGCCGGTGAAGTCCAGGCCGAAGTTGAGCCCTTTATGAAACCAGCTGAACAACGCCAGAATCGTCAGGAGCATGGTGATGCCGAACGCAATGTTGCGAACGCCCATGAAGTTGATCGTACGTTTCATGTCAGCCCCTTAAATCCACAGCTTCTTGACGTCACGGCCGCCATAAATCAGGTTGACCATTGCGCGGGTCACCATGATGGCAGTGAACATCGAGGTAAAGATCCCGAGGGACATGGTCACGGCGAAACCTTTGACCGGCCCTGTGCCCATGGCATACAGGATGCCGCCGACGAGGAGCGATGTCAGGTTGGCGTCAAGAATCGCGGTGTAGGCGCGGTCGAAACCTTCGTTGATCGCACGCTGCACGCTCATGCCGTTGGCCAGTTCCTCGCGAATCCGCGAAAAGATCAGCACGTTGGCGTCCACCGCCATACCCATGGTCAACACGATACCGGCGATGCCTGGCAGGGTCAGCGTTGCACCCAGCAGCGACATCAATGCCAGCAGCATGACCATGTTGAAGGCCAGTGCAACGGTCGCGATCAGGCCGAAGAAACGGTAGATGGCGATGATGAACAGCGAAACGAATAGCATGCCCCACAGGGAAGCGTCGATACCTTTGGTGATGTTGTCAGCACCCAGGCTCGGACCGATTGTGCGCTCTTCAGCGAAGTACATCGGTGCAGCCAGACCACCGGCACGCAGCAGCAGCGCGAGTTCGGACGACTCACCCTGGCCGTTCAGGCCGGTGATGCGGAACTGGCTGCCCAACGGCGACTGGATGGTCGCCAGGCTGATGATCTTCTTGTCTTCCTTGAAGGTCTGAACCGGCACGTCTTTCTCGACGCCGTCCACAACCTGTTTGGTGTAGGTGGTCTGCGGACGCTGTTCGATGAAGATCACCGCCATGCTGCGACCGACGTTGGCGCGGGTCGCGCGGCTCATCAGATCGCCACCGTGACCGTCCAGCTTGATATTCACTTGCGGACGACCGTGTTCATCGAAGCCCGCCTTGGCGTCGGTCACCTGGTCACCGGTGATGATCAGGCCACGCTCAACCGGAGCAGCCGGACGACCGCCCTCGCGGAATTCGAACATTTCGGTGGTGGCCTTGGTGTCATCCGGGCCTGCGCCCAGACGGAACTCAAGGTTGGCGGTCTTGCCGAGAATACGTTTGGCTTCGGCGGTGTCCTGCACGCCTGGCAGCTCGACCACGATGCGGTTGGCACCCTGACGCTGAACCAGTGGCTCAGCCACACCCAGCTCGTTGACGCGGTTACGTACCGTGGTCAAGTTCTGCTTGATGGAGTATTCGCGGATCTCGGCGACCTTGGCCTGGGTCATGGCCAGACGCAGGATCGGCATTTCGCCACGATCAGTCGTGGTGATGTCGAAATCGCTGTAATCCTTGCGGATCAGGGCACGGGCCTGTTCGCGGGAATCGGTGTCACTGAAGCCAAGTTGAATGGCGTTGCCATCCTGCGGCAGGCTGCGATAGCGCAGTTTTTCCTTGCGCAGCAGGCTCTTCACTTCGCCTTCGTAGACGTTCAGACGGGCGCTCAGGGCCTTGTCCATGTCGACTTCGAGCAGGAAGTGCACGCCGCCGGACAGGTCGAGACCCAGTTTCATCGGGGTGGCGCCAATGTTGCGCAGCCACTTCGGCGTGGTCTGAGCCAGGTTCAACGCAACGACGTAGTCGTCACCCAACGCCTTGCGCGCGACATCCTTGGCGGGCAGCTGGTCTTCCTGCTTGGTCAGACGCAACAAACCGCCCTTGCCATTCTCGGCAAGAGACGCGCCCTTGACCGCGATGCCAGCATCGGTAAGCGCCTTGCTTACGCGATCCAGATCAGCCTGATTGACCTGCAACGCAGTGCTTGCGCCGCTGACCTGAATAGCCGGGTCATCAGGGTAGAGATTGGGTGCGGAATAAATAAAGCCGATCGTGAGCACTGCCAGGATCAGGATGTATTTCCACAGAGGGTATTTGTTCAACATCACGCCGCCTGCTTATAACGCGGGGCGCCTTGCGCGCCCCGTCGATTGGTAAAAGACTGGAATCAGAGGGCTTTCAAGGTGCCCTTAGGCAGGGTGGCAGCGATGGCGCCCTTCTGGAACTTCAGTTCTACGGTGTCGGACACTTCAAGGACAACGAAGTCATCGGTCACTTTGTTGATCTTGCCCGCGATACCACCGGAAGTGACGACTTCATCGCCCTTCTGCAAGTTGCCCAGCAGATTCTTCTGTTCTTTTGCGCGCTTAGCCTGTGGACGCCAGATCATCAGGTAGAAGATGACCAGAAAGCCGACCAGGAAGATCCACTCAAAGCCCGAACCCGCAGGACCGGCGGCAGCAGGTGCGCCCGCGTCAGCCATGGCGTTGGAAATGAAAAAGCTCATTAAACACTCCAGTTGCATATTTTTAATAATAGGAAGCGGTAAGACCGGCTGTCATTTCAATCCAGCGGCGGCGTCGCAAGCCCGCGTTTGGCATAGAACGTGTCGACAAAGGCGGCCAATGTACCTTGTTGAATAGCCTCGCGCAAACCAGCCATCAGCAGCTGGTAATGCCGCAAATTGTGGATCGTATTGAGCATGCTCCCCAGCATTTCGCCGCACTTGTCCAGGTGATGCAGATAAGCGCGAGAGAAGTTCTTGCAGGTGTAGCAGTCACAGGTCGGATCCAGCGGCGAATCATCATGGCGATGAAACGCGTTACGAATCTTCAGCACACCGGTGTCGATGAACAGATGACCGTTGCGAGCATTGCGCGTCGGCATGACGCAGTCGAACATGTCGACTCCGCGCCGCACACCTTCAACCAGGTCTTCCGGCTTGCCTACACCCATAAGGTAACGAGGTTTTTCAGCCGGCATGCGGCCTGGGAGATAGTCCAGCACCTTGATCATCTCGTGCTTGGGCTCACCCACCGACAGACCGCCGATGGCCAGGCCGTCGAAATCGAGCTCGTTCAGACCTTCAAGGGAGCGCATGCGCAGGTTTTCATGCATGCCGCCCTGAACGATGCCGAACAGCGCTGCGGTGTTTTCGCCATGAGCGATCTTGGACCGCTTGGCCCAACGCAGGGACAGTTCCATCGAGGTACGCGCGACGTCTTCATCCGCCGGGTACGGGGTGCACTCGTCGAAAATCATCACGATGTCAGAGCCCAGATCGCGCTGGACCTGCATCGACTCTTCCGGACCCATGAACACTTTTGCGCCATCCACAGGAGAGGCGAAGGTCACGCCCTCTTCCTTGATCTTGCGCATGGCGCCGAGGCTGAACACCTGAAAACCACCGGAGTCGGTCAGAATCGGGCCTTTCCATTGCATGAAGTCGTGCAGGTCGCCGTGGCCCTTGATCACTTCTGTGCCAGGACGCAGCCACAAATGGAACGTATTGCCGAGGATGATCTGCGCACCCGTGGCTTCGATATCACGCGGCAGCATGCCCTTGACCGTGCCATAGGTACCGACTGGCATGAACGCCGGGGTCTCGACCACGCCACGGGGAAAGGTCAGGCGACCACGACGAGCCTTGCCATCGGTGGCCAACAGCTCGAAAGACATACGACAGGTGCGACTCATGCTTGATCCTCTGGGGCCGATTCCTTGGGAGCCGTCGGCGCGGGATTGCGGGTGATGAACATGGCATCCCCGTAACTGAAGAAGCGGTAGCCGTTTTCCACAGCCGCCGCATAGGCCGCCATGGTTTCCGGGTAACCAGCGAAGGCCGAAACCAGCATCAGCAGCGTGGATTCAGGCAAATGGAAATTGGTGACCAGTGCATCGACCACGTGAAACGGTCGGCCTGGATAAATGAAGATGTCGGTGTCGCCGCTGAACGGCTTGAGCACGCCGTCCCGGGCCGCGCTTTCCAGCGAACGCACGCTGGTCGTACCGACGGCGATCACCCGGCCGCCCCGTGCACGGCACGCCGCAACGGCGTCGACCACGTCCTGCGTGACCTCCAGCCATTCGTGGTGCATGTGGTGATCTTCGATCCGCTCCACGCGCACCGGCTGAAAGGTCCCCGCCCCCACGTGCAACGTGACGAACGCCGTCTCAACGCCCTTCTCGGCAATCGCGTCCATCATCGTCTGATCGAAATGCAGCCCCGCCGTCGGCGCCGCCACAGCACCGGCACGCTGCGCGTACACGGTCTGGTACCGCTCGCGGTCAGCGTCTTCGTCCGGCCGGTCTATATAAGGAGGCAACGGCATGTGCCCGACGCGCTCCAGCAGCGGCAGCACGGGTTCGGCAAACCGCAGCTCGAACAACGCATCATGACGCGCCACCATCTCGGCCTCGCCACCCCCATCGATCAGGATCGACGAACCCGCCTTCGGCGACTTGCTCGACCGCACATGGGCCAGCACGCGATGCTGATCCAGCACCCGCTCGACCAGAATTTCGAGCTTGCCGCCCGACGCCTTCTGCCCGAACAAACGCGCGGGAATGACCCGGGTGTTGTTGAAAACCATCAGATCGCCAGGACGCAAATGCTCCAGCAAATCAGTGAATTGGCGGTGAGCCAGCGCACCACTGGGGCCGTCGAGGGTCAGCAAACGGCTGCCACGACGCTCGGCCAGCGGATGGCGGGCGATCAATGAATCCGGGAGTTCGAAGGTAAAGTCGGCGACACGCATGATGGGGTTCGTCTAGCAGGGCCGGGAAGTTTAGCCGAAAACCTGAAAATTGACCATGAAACATGATTGACCAACGGTAGGCACCTCTCTATACTGCGCCGCCACAAGCCCTGATGGCGGAATTGGTAGACGCGGCGGATTCAAAATCCGTTTTCGAAAGGAGTGGGAGTTCGAGTCTCCCTCGGGGCACCAAACAGTAGGACCTTCAAGGGGTTGCGTGACTTGAAGGGAAAAAGAAAACCGGCCATGTTTGAGCCGGTTTTTTTGTGAATAAAAATCGATCAGGAGCAGGTTGGCTGGACGTTTGCCTGGCCCCACTCAACCCGACCGTCGCGCGATGTTCACCTTCTTGTAGTCTGAGCTTTTCGTTTTATCCAACGACACACGTCATCTTTAACAGAACGACCTTCCTCAGATGCGCGCTTTCTGATCATCGCCTGCACAGTCCGCAACAGCTCAGACTCCTCGCAATCAAACCGTTCGATTGCGAAAAGCAAGTCGTACCAAGAGAGAATTTCATAAACCGAACCGTCGCCAGCCTCGTCTTTTTCGATAAAAGAGACGATATCCTTCTCAAGCGAGCGGATCGCCAGATACGACTTTTTCTCCATCCAACAATCAACGATTTCATCAAGACTCAGAATGGCAGTGCGTTGACCTTCAGGTAAATACTCCTGAATACCATCACTCAGCTCTCGCATAAAATCAACAAGCTGCATATATCCGCGCATAGAGCCTCAGAGCACCGGGTAAGCCGTCACGATAAAAGCTGGCATGTGGTTGAATTCCGTAAACTCCACCACGATCACGATAATTTTCATCCCGACCGGGGTATCCGCCGATGTGCGTGTAATCCCCCATCCCACGTCTTCTATAAAACTCATCTTTAACGTCAAGCGGTTATTTTTTCGCAAAAACCTTAGCTTCGAGTAGCCCAGAATTTTGTACCTGTGCATCTGCAGTGCCTTACTCACCGCCCATTCAGCTTTTTCCAAACTGCTAAACGTAGACATGACATTTGCGTTTTGCATCCGCTTCAATCTTTTCTGAAGAGCTTCTACATCTTTGCCTATATGACGCGCCTTTGTATGCCCGCCTAAACTTTGCCTTGGGGTATTTGGAAACCTCTCGCTCACGACAATCGTCATTTTCCCCGCACGCACAGAGGACACCCTGAACGCGTTATAGAGCGAAGCCGTCGAGAGGGGCACAGCAAACTCCGTCGCCAAACCAACGAGTCGGGCAGTGGTCGGTGACGCGCCCATCCCCCCGGCCGCAGATGCACCGATCTTGAAAGCATAGGAATCGGTGGCCCTTCCCGTGACGAGTTGATGCATACCCGCCGATGCCTGATCTGAACCGTGCAGGCCTACAGCGACACAGCCTATTTTGGTAAAAAACGGCTCCGGCGCTTTACAGAGCACTCCCGCTCCCGCCAACTCGACGATGCCACCGACCAGTCGCAGGCTTCCAATTATTCGATTGGACCTGATTTCGGTTTCGGAGAGAGACTCATGTTCCAGAATGGCCGCCATTTGGGCATAACTCAGAACAACGCGGAATTCTTCCTGATCAGGCATAACGCTTTCCCTGTGAACTGCAGCGCCCTCCGGGTATAGATACGGAGTCGCGAGAGGTTAAACCCAGGGGAAGCTAGCGAGGCGCATCTTTCATAACAAGCGAGAACGTATTGCAGATCAGCTTTTCATCCAATTCCTACCTATCTTTCGCGATTACTCCTACATAAAGCCCTGGCATCCGTTGCTTTGAACGAACTGTGGGAGCGAATTCATTCGCGAAAAGACTGAACAGACGAACAAGATATGTCGGCTGTACGAACCTTTCGCGAATGAATTCGCTCCCACAGGGGTTATTCACACGTCTGACTATTTCGGGAGTCGCAGATGATTGAGGAATCGCGGCGGCAAGCACTCCGTCGCAACCCTCTCCATCAACTTAGAAATCCTGCGCAGTCGGCCGCAGCACAATTTCGTTAATGTCCACATCCCCCGGCTGTTCAATCGCGAAGGCAATCGCCCGCGCCACGGATTCAGCGGGAATCGCCATTTTGTAGAACTCGTTCACGACGTCAGCGCTTGGCTGGTGGCCGCTGCCCAGTTTCAACTCGGAATCCACGGCACCCGGTTCGATGGTGGTGGTGCGGATCTTGCCGCCGACTTCGTGGCGCAGGCCATCGGAGATGGCGCGGACGGCGTATTTGGTGCCGCTGTAGACCGAGCCGCCCGGGCTGAACACTTTGATACCTGCGACGGACGAGATGTTGATGAAGTGGCCAAAGCCTTGGGCTTCGAACTTGGGCAGCGCCGCGGCGATGCCGTAGAGGACGCCTTTGACGTTGATGTCGATCATGCGGTCCCATTCGTCAACGCGCAGTTCCGAGATGGGAGCGATGGCCATGAAGCCTGCGTTGTTGACGATGACGTCGATTTTGCCGAAATCCTGAACCGCGTGGGCGACGAGGGCTTCGAGGTCTTGGCGACGGGTGACGTCGACGGTGTAGGCCGATGCCTCGCCGCCTGCGGCTTTGATCTCTTGGACGATGACGTCCATCCGTTCCTGGCGACGCGCGCCCAGAACGACTTTGGCGCCGAGTTTGGCCAGGTGGCGGGCGGTGGATTCGCCCAGCCCGCTGCTTGCGCCGGTGATGACGACGACTTTGCCCTGGATGCCATTGCTCATAACGTTTCTCCTGCACTTGCTGTGGGTTGGTAGTGATTGAGGGCAAGTTTGCAGTGGCTTTCCAATTCATAAAATGGAAGAGTTTGGCTTTGAGAATTCCACTATCTGGAACGCTCTTTTGAAAGGGTCGACCAATGCTCAATCGCATGGAAATGCTTCGCGTCTTTCTGGTGGCCGTTGAATCGCCGACTTTTCGGGAAGCGGCGCAGCGGCTGGGCACGTCGCCGCAGAAGGTCACTCGGGCGGTGAAAGAGTTGGAGCGGATGTTCGCCGAGCCCCTGTTTCACCGCAGCACGCGGCAAGCCCATGTCACGGCATTCGGCGCCCAGATCGCGCAGCAAGCGCGGGAGACACTGACTCAGTTCGACAACCTGTTCGTCTCTCACTCGAAAGCAGAGCAAACCACCGTCACCGGGAGGGTCGGCATTACCGCGCCCCATGCCGTCGGCAAGCTGTACCTGCCGGGCTTTCTCAAACCGTTGATGCAGGAAAATCCGGGATTGCAGATCGACCTGAGCCTGGACGACGAGTTGACCGATGCGGTGGCCGCGCAGATCGATATTGGCATTCGAGTGGGGACCGTCAAAGACCGACGCTACATTGCCCGCTCAGTAGGCGAAGTACCGTTGAAGGTCGTGGCTGCACCGACGCTGATCGCCGAAACGGGCGCGCCTTCCAGCCTCGAAGCACTGAAATCCATGCCGCTGTCCATGTTGATTGATCGTAAGAACGGCAGGCCCTGGCCGTGGTTTTTTGCCTCCGGGCAAACCTATCTGGCGCCCTCTCCCGCGTTCAGCTGCGACGATCCGGAAACTGAGTTGGAATTTGTTCTCGCAGGCCTGGCGTATGCGCAGATGCCGCATTACCTCGCCGAGCCATGGCTGGCTGAGGGACGGCTGGTAGAAGTGCTGAGTGAAATTGCGCCGCCGCCGATTGATCTGATGATTTACCGGACTCAGTCAGGGCCCGTTCCTCCGCGTGTCAGATGGGTTTACGACCATCTGATGAAATGCCTTTCCGATCCCGCAATGTTTCCCCAAGGATGAAGCTGGGCGGGCGACAACGCTGATCCGTAGGCCATCAGAACACTTAGCTGCGATGGCCCTTCGACCGGTCCGTTCCCTGCGCCATTTCTCCACAAATCCCCAGTTCTCAACTAGCCTTACCAGTGACTGATCCAAAGCGAATTGGCCGTACGCTCAACCCTCGCTGATCGGATAAAAATAACAATGAAAGATCCCTATGCATTCGGGTTTTACTGCGCGTTGTTTGCGCTGGCAGCGATGACCGGCGCTGTCTTCTACGAGTCCTATACCGGGGCCGGTGTGTCCGGATCGGCCCGCGCCTACGACGTCATCAACTCCTGTTCCGCGCTGGTGCAAGCGCTGGCCGCCATCGGCCTGGTGGGCCTGGCGTTCAAGGCCTATCGGGCGTGGAAAAACGAGATCATCCACAATAAGGCCCTGGGGATCATCTGGGACGCGAACGTGGCGTTTCGTGAGATTGAGCTGAGTTTCAACGAATGGTTCTTCGGACCAAATGCGGTGGACAAGGCCAACAGCGAAGGCTCGCGGATCACGTCGCTGTTAGCCGCGAGTCCGTTTGGCGCCAGCCTGCGCAGCTTCAAGAAGCAGTGCATTCTCATCGACAAGGTGGTGATCAAGGACAACTGGCAATGGGTCAATCATGCGACGGAGCTGGACATGCTGGCGCGGGTGTTGAGCATGGATGCTTTTCGCCCGACCACCCGCACCAAGGAGGCCGCGAATATCATCGATTTCCTGTACTCGCGTGAAGGCGAAGCGTTGAAGCGCACCCAGGCAGAATGGGAAATGTTGATGAAGGTCATCGAAAAAGACCTTGCTGCACTGGAGGCCGAGTTCAGCGAATGACCCCCACCGTTCGCTTGCAAAGATGATAGAACTGTTGGCCTCTCGCTTGGGTCGAACGGCATGCCTTCCGCCGGATGCTCCTGCGGCAAGTTTTTTGTATTGGGGCCGCTGTTTCCTATGTTCGAACACATCGACATCAATTATCTGCTGGTCAATTACGGCTATTGGGCAGTGTTTATCGGCTGTCTGCTGGAAGGCGAAACCATCCTGATTCTCGGCGGGCTCGCGGCGCACCAGACGTCACTGCGACTGCTCGATGTGATCGCTGTCGCCACGTTGGGGGGCATGTTGGGTGACCAGATTCTGTTCTGGACCGGGCGATATTTCGGGCCCCGAATTTTGCCCAAGCTGCATCGACAGCAAGCGACCATCGACCGCGTGTCAGGACTGATCGAGCGCTACCCCACGGCGTCGATCTTCTCGGTGCGCTTTCTCTACGGCATGCGCCTTGTCGGACCGCTGGTGATTGGTGCAAGCCGCCTGTCACCGATCCGCTTTTCGCTCGTCAACCTGCTCGGCGCTGCGGTCTGGGCGACACTGTTCGTGATGGGCGGATACTGGGCGGGCGAAGCGCTGGAGAACCTGCTCGGCAACCTGAAGCCCTATCGCCTGCCGATCTTCGCTGGCGTCGTCGTGCTTGCGGCGGGCGTGGCGTGGTATCGGCATCATCGGGCGAAGGTTCGGGTGGGGCGGTCATCACCGAAGTGATGACCATCACACTCGGGAGGCTGCCGTAACTGTGCCTGCGACTTTCGCGTGGAGTTCAACTCCCAGCGCATGCATGACCCTGACGACAGTATCGAAACGTGGCTTGGCACCGGGTGCCAGCGCTTTATACAAGCTCGCACGCCCCAAACCAGACGCCTCTGCGATATGAGACATGCCCCGAGCCTTGGCGACGTAACCCACCGCTCTGACGAACTCATCGCAGTCTCCGTCCGACAGTACCTGAGTCAGGTATTCGCTGATGGCCTCATCAGAGTCCAGAAACGAAGCGACGTCGAACGGGATCAATTCATTACTCATGTTCTAGCCCCTTTCCGAACGAAGACAAAGCGCAATCCTGCCGGCGACGCGCTGTGCGCAAGCACTGCATATCTATTGCCTCACCACTTTCCTCGAACGCTATCGGTCTCTATAACGTCAGCGAGGCCAGTCATAATAAAGGGAAATCACAATGAACAAACGCACCACCGCCACCCTGTTGATCACTCTGCTCGTCGCCGCTCAGGCCCACGCCGCCGAGCAGGCACCGCATCTGGACGCGATTCAGCAGAAAGGCGAGCTGGCGGTCTGCACCACCGGGGATTACAAGCCTTACACGTTTCTCAACGCCGACGGGCAATACGAAGGCATCGACATCGAATTGGTCCAGTCGCTCGCGCAAAGTCTGGGCGTGAAGGTGCAGTGGGTGCCGACGACCTGGAAAACGCTGATGACGGACTTCACAGCAGGCAAGTGCGACGTGGCAGTAGGCGGCATTTCGGTGACGCTGGAGCGGCAGAAGAAGGCGTTTTTCAGCGACACGCTGGACGTGGATGGCAAGGTGCCGCTGGTACGTTGCGAGGACGAGGCGAAGTACCAGACGCTCGATCAGATCAATCAACCCCACGTACGTTTGATCGAGCCTCAAGGCGGGACCAACGAGGCGTTCGCCCACGCGTTTTTGCCCAAGGCCGCGCTGGCGTTCCACGATAACAAGACCATCTTCCAGCAGTTGCTCGACGGCAAGGCCGACGTGATGATCACCGACGCGTCCGAGGCGCTGTACCAGCAGAAGCGCCTGCCGGGGCTGTGCACGGTCAATCCGTCGCGCTACATGCAATACGGCGAGAAGGCGTATCTGTTGCCGCGCGATGACGTCAGTTGGAAAGCCTACGTCGATCAGTGGCTGCATCTGGCCAAGGCAACCGGCATCTACCAGAACGTCGTGGCGCAATGGCTGGCGGTGCCTGCGCCATAGGCGCCAAAGACGCACACTTTCCAATTGCTCACCCTCTAGCGATTCAGCATCATGCCGGAACCCATTTCGGCGAAGGACCCAGCCGCATTCATGAAGCCCAGCAAGAGCATTACCCGCGCGTTTTGCGTCGAGTTGCAGCAGGAGCTGTCCATCGTGGCGGCGCGACGCGAGTATTTTTCTCAGGAACCGCCGCGGGCGCGCTTCAATTTCCTGTGCTCGTCCGAAGCCTGCCGCGCACAGGGCGTGAAGATCACCGGGGTGCGGTATGACGTGAAACCCCAAGAAAATCCTACGTTCGTCGCCGCGCATTTCAGGGCCAATCCCAACTACGAGCATCACGTCGATTGCGAATGGGTGGACGAGGCCGATACCGGCGACGATAAACCCGAGGCCTCCGAAACGGAGTCGGAAACGGCCCTGCGCAAGGTCAAGCGTAAGCTGGACGACTACATCGATGTGTTCGATCCCGCATTCAAGGAGCGGGCAAAGTCTGAGGCAGTGACTGCCAAGCCTGACAAGGCTCTGGAAGAAAACCCTGCTGATCTCACGCCTGTGTCCAACACGCCGAAAAGCAAACCGCCGACGGAAACCCGCACCAACAATCTGGAGCGTCTGGTGGACAGTTTCCGCCAGGCTCAGGCGCAGCTCACTAAAGAAGAGTTCGCTTTGCTGACCCTGCGTATCCCTGGTCAGGGCGAGGTATCGTTGCGCTCGTATTTCCGCCACATCAAGTTCGCACAACTGGGCGACGAGCGACGGGTGTTGTATGGGGGCGGCCTGGTTGAGCGCTACGGGACAGGGTTCAAGTTCAAATTCTTTGACCGGCTACAGGGCAAGCTCGTCACGCTGTACGTGTCGCCTGCGCAGATGCAGGCGTATCGATCCAGCCGTTACATCAGCGAGTTGCTGAGCCACGCTGAGGAGGTGCGATTTTTCACGGTGTTCGCGTTGGGCACTTTGGCTGCCAGCCCTTCTGGCAAAAGCGTCAGCGTGGAGATCGACGACTTGCGGCACCTTGCGATCGTGTTGGGTCCTGCGAAAGCGGCCAATGGCGACGAGCGCACGCCTCCCGCACCGGCATGACGTGTCGGCGCTCGCAGATCAGGCGGGGCCGCGGGTGCTGATGTAATCCAGGAATGCGTCCAGGTCAGAACCGGACAGCGTCCGGGCGACGGACTTCACTTCCTCCATCGGCCAATCCCACCACGCGGCTTGCAAAAGTTGGTCACGAACGCCTTCTTCAAAACGCCAACGGATGAACTTGCATGGGTTGCCCCCGACCACCGCGAAGGGCGGCACGTCTCGCGCAACCACCGCGCCAGCTGCGACGATGGCGCCGTGACCAATGGTGACGCCCGAGAGAATGGTCGCCCCCGCGCAGATCCAGCAGTCACTGCCGATGACCACGTCGCCTTTGCTGGGCGCGTACTCCTTGATGTCTTCCAGACCGCTCATCATGGCCGGGAATGGATAGGTGGTCAGCCAATCGGTGCGATGCTCGCCGCCCAGGAGAATCTTCACCCCTGCCGCAATCGAGCTGTACGAGCCAATGCGCAGGATCGTGTCGTCACCGAACTCGAACACTTCCGGAATACCGTACGTTCCCGTGCCCACCACGTACTTCGGGTAATGCAGTCGGATTTTTTCAGCGGCACGTTCGAGTTTGTCCAGGCTGCGCAGGTGCTTCCTGGTTTTACGGGTCTTGAGCAGTTCGAGGAATTTCATGCGGGGTCCGTGAACGAGAGCAGGCACGCGGGAAAAGGATCAGCTGCTCTGGCGGTGCAGCAACAGGCGCTTGAAGCGGCGAAAAGTGGTCTTGTTGAATTGCCGGAAGGGAATTGAGCGCAACAGGGTCCACGCGTACTTCTTGTCGCTGACCACTGCATATTTCAACGCCTTGTTGATGATCGCGGTCAGGCCCCGGTTGTAAGCGGGGTGAGTGCGATACGGAGCAATGGTGCGCATGTCGGCGTCAAGCAGCACCTTGTAGCGGCGCGACAGGTTATTAGGGTGACGACGATAGCGCGTGACACTGACCGGTAGCACATGAACTTCATAGCCCTTGCTGGCGATTCTGAGGGTCATCTGGAAATCCTGGACCCGAATCTCGGGGTCATAGAAATCCACGGCCCGGAGGGCGTCCATGCGGTACAGCGACACGGGGGCGCCCACCACGACCGCGTCGCCAAGGATTTCATCGAAGCTGAGTTTCTTGATGCCCGACAGCTTTTGCGTCTTGGTGTCGTTGCCGTCCGAATCCATGTAGATGATCAGCGCGCCCACACAACCGACTTCCGGGTGCTGATTCAAGTAGTCGGCGCGCAACCGCACAGACGACGGCAACATGATGTCATCGAGGTCCGGCGTGCACACGTATTCGCCACGGGCGTGGCTGAGGCCGTGATTCAAAGCAGCGCTGACGCCCTGATTGGCCTGAGAGTAGAGCTGGAAATCATATCGGGCTTGCAGCGCCTGCAACATGGCAACGCTGTTATCGCTCGAACCGTCATCGACGATGATGACTTCGAAGTTCTGATAATCCTGAGCGAAGATGCTGGCGATGGCGGCGTCCAGATACCTTTCTGCGTTGTAGCAGGGCGCAATGATCGATACCAGGGGCATCGAGTCATTCTTGGGCCGGATTTCTGGAGTGATTTGGTCAGTCATAAGTCTGTTTGTTGTGTCTCTACGACTGGATCGAAGGCATTTCGCTACGATCCTTGTACAAAACAGACACATGATGCGGCAAAGCGAAGGCTTTTGTCATGGCTGAATAGCCTCTGCCTACGCAAAAAATCGGATTGATCCTACCTTAGTCGGTAATGAATCCCTGACAGCTGCCTTTGATCGCCCAATAAAAAACCCCGTGGTTCTCGCGAAGCACGGGGTCTTTCATAACTGCGGTCGGGCGGCTAAGGAGCTGCGTACGTAATCAGCAATTCCTTAGTTACCTGAAAATCCAGCGACATGGCCACGCTCAGAGCAGTGATCGTGAAGATGGAGAACACGAACAGCTTGCGTGCCCAAACGGTGTCATCCTTGGCCTTGTAACCTGTCCAGGCCATGTACAACCAGTACATGCCCATGGCGGCCGCGACGGCCAGGTAATTGAGCCCGGCGTAACCGCCGAAGGTCAACATCAAGGTCGCCAACAAGAAGGCCAGGATGTAGATCAGAATATGCCGCTTGGCCACCCGGATGCCGCGCTTGACCGGCAGAACCGGAATCGAGGCAGCCAGGTAGTCGTTGAAGCGGAAGATCGCGATCGCATACGAATGAGGCATCTGCCACAGGCTGAACATGACCAGCAAAGTCAGCGCAGCGAGGTCGAAGCTGTTGCTCACGGCGACGTAGCCAATGACCGGTGGCATTGCCCCGGAGAGGCTGCCGACCAGGGTGCCGTGAACGGATTTGCGTTTCAGGTACAGGCTGTAGAAGCCGACATAAATCACGAAACCGATCACGGCGAACAGAGCGGCCAGTGCGTTGGCCTTGAAGTACAGCAGACCAACGCCCACCACACCCAGCACCGTCGCATAGGCCAGAGCGAGCTTCAGCGAAACCAGCCCCTGCACCAGCACACGATTACGGGTGCGCTCCATCTTCAGGTCGATGTCGCGGTCGATGCAGTTGTTGAAAACACAACCGGATGCGACGACCAGCGACGTACCAATCATTGCAACAAGGAACAAGCCGAAATCGACATGCCCCTTGGATGCGAGGAAAAAGCCACCAGCCACCGAAAGCACGTTACCGAAAATGATCCCCGGTTTGGTGATTTGGATAAAGTGCTTCAGTGACATCAGGGTTTCCTCACTTCGCCATCATGAAGGTGTGAATGCTGAACATGATCCAGACACTCAAACCGACCAACAGCAAGATAACCAACGTTGCGAAGGCAAACGCGATCACACTGTTGCGCTGCGCCGCAGAGCGGTCCAAGTGCAGGAAGTACACCAGGTGAACCAGAACCTGCACGACAGCGAAAATCAGTACGACCCACAGGGTGGCGACTTTCGAAATGGTCGGGAACATCACCAGACCGAAAGGAATCGCGGTCAGGATGATCGACAGTACGAAACCGATCATGTACGACTTGAAGCTGCCATGGCTCGCATCGTCGTGAGAATGATGTGAATTAGCCATTTAGATGGTCCCCATCAGATAGACAACGGTGAACACACAGATCCAGACCACGTCCAGGAAGTGCCAGAACAGGCTGAGCATGCTGAGGCGAGTCTGGTTGGTCGACGTCAGGCCGTGCTTGCTGACGTGATACATCATGATCGCCATCCAGATCAGACCGCTGGTCACGTGCAGACCGTGGGTACCCACCAGCGTGAAGAACGCCGACAGGAAACCGCTGCGGTTAGGGCCATAGCCTTCTTCGATCAGCATGTGGAATTCATTGACTTCCATGCCGATGAAGCCCAGACCGAACAGGAAGGTGATGAACAACCAACCCAGCACGCCAGCCTTGTTACCTTTGTGCATCGCCAGCATGGCGAAGCCGTAGGTGATCGAGCTGAGCAACAGGCAGGCGGTTTCGCCGAGCACGTAAGGCAGTTCGAAGATGTCGTGGCCCGAAGGACCGCCAGCAACGTTGTTCACCAGCACTGCATAGATTGCGAAGATCGACGCAAACAGAATGCAGTCGGTCATCAGGTAGATCCAGAAGCCGTAGATCTTCATCTCGCCGGCATCGTGATGATCATGGGCGTGGTCATGATCGTGATCGTGACCTTTCGCCCCTTCAAATACTAAGTTCGACATTGTTTATGCCTGCTCCAGCTTGTTGACAGGAGAGTTCGCCTGGGCAGCGCGCACCGAGGCCAGGATCTTGTGTTGCTCGCCTTCGACACGTGCCACTTCCGAAGCAGGAACCATGTAGCCCTGATCATCACGTGCAGTGTGGATCACGAGGTAAACGACAGTGCCTACCAGGCTTGCGATTGCCAGCCACCAGATGTGCCAGATCATCGCGAAACCAAAGACGGTCAGCAGACCACCCATGATCATGCCGGTCGCGGTGTTGTGCGGCATGTGGATGTCGTTGTACTTGGCCGGAACCTTGTACGCCTCGCCATCACGCTTGGCAGCATAGAACGCGTCGATCTCGTCAGCCTTTGGCAGCTCTGCGAAGTTGTAGAACGGCGGCGGCGAAGACGTGGACCATTCCAGGGTGTGGCCATTCCATGGGTCACCGGTCAGGTCACGGTTCTGCTCGCGGTCACGGATACTCACGTAGATCTGAATCAGCTGGCAGGCGATACCGACTGCGATCAGCGCAGCGCCCCAGAAGGCAACGTGCAGGTAAGGTGTCCAGTCCGGGTTATCAGTGGTGTTCAGACGACGGGTCATGCCCATGAAGCCCAGAGCGTACAGCGGCATGAATGCCACGTAGAAGCCCGAGATCCAGAACCAGAACGCTGCCTTGCCCCACTTCTCATTCAGCTTGAAGCCGAACGCTTTAGGGAACCAGAACGCGAAGCCGGCGATGTATCCGAATACCGCACCGCCGATGATCACGTTGTGGAAGTGCGCGATCACGAACAGGCTGTTGTGCAGAACGAAGTCAGCACCCGGGATGGCCAGCAGTACGCCGGTCATGCCACCGATAGAGAAGGTGATCATGAAGCCCAGGGTCCAGAGCACTGGTGCGTCGAAGCGCAGACGGCCCTGGTAGATCGTGAACAGCCAGTTGAACAGTTTCACACCCGTCGGGATGGAAATCAGCATCGTCGCCAGACCGAAGAAGGCGTTGACGCTCGCACCCGAACCCATGGTGAAGAAGTGGTGCAGCCATACCATGAAGCCCAGCACCGAGATCGCGCCGGAAGCGTAGATCATCGAGTGGTGGCCGAACAGGCGCTTGCCGGTGAACGTCGAGATGACTTCGGAGAAGACACCGAACGCCGGCAGAATCAGGATGTACACCTCAGGGTGACCCCACGCCCAGAACAGGTTCACGTACATCATCGGGTTACCACCCAATTCGTTCGTGAAGATGTGGAAGTCGAGGTAACGGTCGAGGGTCAGGAATGCCAGGGTGCCGGTCAGGATCGGGAACGAAGCCACGATCAGGACGTTGGCCCAGGTGCAGGTCCAGGTGAAAATCGGCATGTCCATCAGCTTCATGCCTGGGGTGCGCATTTTCAGAACGGTAACCAGGAAGTTAACGCCCGTCAGTGTCGTACCCAAGCCAGATAGCTGTAGCGCCCAGATGTAGTAGTCCACGCCCACGCCAGGGCTGTAGCCCAGCTCGGACAGCGGTGGATAGGCAACCCAGCCAGTGCGTGCGAATTCGCCGACACCCAGGGACACGTTGACCAGAACCACGCCGGAGATCAGCAGGTACAGGGACAGCGAGTTCAGGAACGGGAACGCAACGTCACGAGCGCCGATCTGCAGAGGCAGAACGATGTTCATCAGACCGGTGAAGAATGGCATCGCCATGAAGATGATCATGATCACACCGTGAGCGGTGAAGATCTGGTCATAGTGTTCAGGCGGCAGGTAGCCAGGCGAACCTTCAGTGGCCAGGGCCAACTGGGAACGCATCATGATGGCGTCGGCGAAACCACGCAGCAGCATGACCATGGCGATGACGATGTACATCACACCGATTTTCTTGTGGTCGACGGAGGTCAGCCACTCGGTGTACAGGTAGGTCCACTTCTTGAAATACGAGATCAGACCGACAACCGCCGCACCGCCGATAGCGATCATCGCGAGCGTGATCATGACTATCGGTTCGTGAAACGGAACCGCGTCTAGAGTTAATTTACCAAACATCGTTTACTCCTCTGCCTCAGCAGCTGAATGCTTACCCATGTCCATCCCTTCCATACCGGCCACTTCTTTCTTCTCGTGGACAATCTTGCCCGGCTTCATACCTTCATACTTGTCGATGATGATCTGAAACAGGTTAGGAGTGACCGTGGAGTAGAGTTCAACGGGGTTACGTTCGCTAGGTTTGGCCAGAGCGGTGTACTCAGCCGTTGCCAGCTGTTTAGGTGAATTCTTGACATCGGCTACCCAGGCGTCGAAGCCAGCCTGATCGGTCGCGGTTGCCGTGAATTTCATGCCGGTGAAACCTGCGCCGCTGTAGTTCGCGGAGATGCCGTCGAAATCGCCTTTCTCGTTGGCGATCAAGTGCAGCTTGGTCTGCATGCCAGCCATCGCGTAGATCTGGCCGCCCAGTGCAGGGATGAAGAACGAGTTCATGACCGAATCAGAGGTGATGCGGAAATTGAGCGGAGTATTGGCCGGGAAGACGATCTTGTTGACGGTGGCGATACCCTGGTCCGGGTAGATGAACAGCCATTTCCAGTCAAGCGCGACCACTTCGATGGTCAGGGGCTTCACGTCGGACTCAAGTGGACGGTATGGGTCCAGCGCGTGAGTGGACTTGTAGGTCACATAGCCCAGCACGATGATGATGGCCAGCGGAACCAGCCAGACAACCAGTTCGATCTTGGTCGAATGCGCCCAGTCAGGCGTGTACGTGGCGCTCTTGTTCGTCGCGCGATACTTCCAGGCGAAGATGATGGTCATGAAGATGACCGGCACCACCACCAGCAGCATGAGCAAGGTTGCAGTGATGATCAGATCACGCTCTTGCACGCCGACATGGCCCTTGGGGTCCAGCAGGGTGTAATCGCACCCGCTGAGCAGGAGCATGCTGAAAAGGGCCAAGAAGCCAAAAAACCTGGGGTACCTTTTTTTACTCATCTCACGACCTCTAAAAGCAGCTTTCGCATCGCAGTTGGGTTTCGACCGCCAACACTTCACCCTGCCAGGTGCTGGCAAATTCTTTGGATTGAACAGGGGCCTGTCAGGAAGCGTTTGGCCTCGTAACAAATCCAGGTTTAGCTGTGGTTTCTTATTCGAATGGTGGCAACCGCCGACGCGGTCCAAATCCCTTGGCGCAGACATTCAGAATTTGACTCAAGAGGCCATCCAAACGGCGTCTACAAAAGGGGAAAAACCCCTTCCCGACCTCGATTTACGCCGTCCATACGTGATGGGGGGCGTTAAGTGGGGGCGATTGTAGATACGTAAAGTTTTATTGACTATGAGTTTCTGCGCAACAGTTAATTTCCGGATCTGTAAGAATGCGCGCATATGTCGCACCCTTCGAACCCGGAAAGGCCCCAAATTTCCTAAGGCATTTGAGGCACTCTTTTCCGCAACACTTTGTAATTAACGCGCTTTCATACGGTTCCGAATGATGCCGACTGGTACCAGAATTACGGTGAGAACGAAAGCGATCAATGCCCACTGGGCGAGGGAGAGTCCCAAGACTGGCGGATATGGCGTCTCACAGAAGCCTGCCACTTGGAAACCCAGCGGAAACAGTGAGGCCAGGGGCAAACCGTCCACGATCGGTTGCAGTATGTCGATGCCGCAGCTCTCGGTCGGATGGGTCTGAATCCAGACGTGACGTCCCGCAGCGACCACACCGCCGATCGCACTGAGCGTGACCAACACTTCACAAATGCTCAGACCTACGCGTCCACGCATGGCGGCGCCGATGAAGGCAAAAATCGCGATGAACAGCAGCGCATAACGTTGCAAGATGCACAGCGGACAAGGCGCTTCGCCCAGCACCACCTGCATGTACAGGGCCCCGCCGATCAGCGCCAGGCAAATGATGCCCAGTAAAACCAGGAACTGCTTTTCGCGCCGCAGGTAAAACATCTCGTCAGTCATTCACATACCCTTTGAATGTGGTGTCCATCCAGATCGAAGATCTGCCTTGTTGCGTGCCCCGGGTGCCCGGAAAGCCGGCAATTCTACCATCGTCGCAGCCGCACGCCGGTGCAGATGGTGAACACATCTGCATTAGCCGAACATTAACCCTGGCACGGGCCAGCCAACGGTCACTTCTCCAGATCCTTCTATATATAGAAGCGTGCGACGCTTTGCCGCAGGGGCAGATCGCCGCACCCTTCCTTATATATAGAAGGCTGCGTCTATTTGTCGCAGCAGCCAAGGGTCATTCGAGTGCTGACGCCGGACCGAAGAACTCGTAACGCGCCTGGTCATCCGGAACACCTGCCGCTTTCAATTGGCGCTTCACTGCCGCCATGAAACCTTTCGGCCCCAGGAAGTACGCATCCAGATCGCGGTCCTCAGGCAACCACTGCTCCAGTTGCGCCTGATCCAGCAAACCCACCGCGTGCGCGGCCGCGCTGACACCATCATCTTCGCTGTACAGGTAGAACCGTTTCAATTGAGGATGCTTGCCTGCCAGCCCCTCGATCCAGTCGCGGAACGCGTGAACCGAGCCATTGCGCGCGCAGTGGATGAAATGGATTGGGCGCTGCGTTTCCAGCGCCGCCTGCAGCATGGCCAGGGTCGGTGTGATGCCCACGCCCCCACTGATCAGCACCAGAGGCTTGTCGCTGTGCGCCAGGGTGAACTCCCCCGAAGGCGGGAAGAGGCTGATGCTGTTCCCCACCTGCACTTCGTCATGCAAGTAGTTGGAGGCACGACCGCCAGGCTCGCGCTTCACGCTGATGCGGTACTGATTGTTGCCGGCCCGCGCAGACAATGAGTAGTTACGGCGGATCTCTTCGCCGTTCAGGAACAGCTGCATACCGATGTACTGACCGGGGGTGAAGTCGAGGATCGGCTGACCATCCGCAGGCGCGAAGTAGAACGATGTAATCTCGGCACTTTCGGCGACTTTGTTGACGACTTTGAATTCACGGGCACCGCGCCAGCCGCCAACGGCCAAGGCTTTTTCCTCGTAGATGTTTTCTTCGGCGCCAATCAGAATGTCAGCCAACTGCCCGTAGGCCCGTCCCCAAGCAGCGATGACCTCGTCCGTCGCAATTTCTGCACCCAGCACTTCACGGATCGCTTCCAACAGACACTCGCCGACCAGCGGGTAATGCTCCGGCAGAATTTGCAGCGCGACGTGCTTATTGATGATCTTGGCCACCAACCCACCCAATTGATCGAGTTGGTCGATGTGCCGGGCGTACATCAACACGCCGTTGGCCAGCGCACGGGGCTGATCGCCACTCGCCTGGTGCGCCTGATTGAACAGTGGGCGGACTTGTGGGTACTTATTAAGCAGCTTTTTGTAAAAATGAGTCGTCAGGGCTTCACCGCCGCTCTCCAGCAGCGGGACGGTGGATTTGACGATGGCACGATCCGAAGCATTCAACATGACGAACTCCTGAGGCTCAATGAAAAGAAGATGCTTTAGTCATATCAGGAACTGTGCCAGTTAAGTTTATTAATAAATTCAAATGGTTATACGGAACGTGTCTTTTTGACACGCAAGTGAAAGAAGTCATTACGACACATAAAAAGTCATTATGACTACACGAACGGACGTAAGCCGACCCACAGGAAGAAGCAAAAAGTTAAAGCCTGCCTGCACAGGGTCGATACATCGACATCGACAGCTGTTTGCGCGTTAAGGCGCACTCAGACACTGCATGACAGAAGGTTCACATGTCCAAAAACGTCCGTGCGGATTCCCTCTCGCTGCTGCTGTTCACGTTACGCAGCGGAAAGCTGATGGCGATCAACCTGCTCAAAGTCAGTGAAATCATCCCCTGCCCTCCCCTCACACGCCTTCCAGAATCACACCCCCATGTCAAAGGGGTTGCGACATTGAGGGGCAATTCGCTCTCGGTGATCGACCTGAGTCGTGCCATCGGCGAGCGCCCGCTGCTCGACCCGGACGGCGGCTGCCTGATCGTCACCGACGTCAGCCGCTCCAAGCAGGGGCTTCATGTGCAAGCGGTGAGCAAAATCGTCCACTGCCTGACCACTGATATCCGTCCGCCCCCTTTCGGCTCGGGCAACAAGTCGTTCATCACGGGCGTCACGCAAGTGGACGGCACGCTGGTTCAGGTGCTGGACATCGAAAAGGTCATCCACGGGATTTCGCCGGTGCAAATCGTCGCCCATGAAGCCGAACTCAGCCCTGAAGAGGTCAAGGTATTGAGTAAGGCGCGTATTTTGGTGGTGGACGACAGCCAGGTCGCGTTGCAACAGTCCGTGATCACGCTGCGCAACCTCGGCATCGAATGCCACACAGCACGCAGCGCTCGCGAGGCGATCGATCAACTGCTGGACCTGCAAGGTACGGCGCATCAGATCAACGTGGTGGTCTCCGATATTGAGATGTCGGAAATGGACGGATACGCGTTCACCCGCACCCTGCGCGAGACGCCAGACTTCCAGGAGCTTTACGTCCTGTTACACACTTCGCTGGACAGCGCGATGAACGCCGAGAAAGCCAAAGCGGCTGGCGCCAACGCCGTGCTGACCAAGTTTTCTTCACCCGAGCTGACGCGATGCTTGATCGAAGCCGCCCGTACGGTCGAAGCCCAAGGGATCTGAAACCCGGCGTTCACGACGCCTCGCCAGACCACTACTGGCTGATGCGTCGCGACCTGAGCCAGATTCATCGCCCGTTGGGCTGGCCTGACTCGTTGCATCGGGTGGATTTCTCCCGCGGAAACGCTGCTGCAGTGCATCGACTGCTCAGGCTCGGTACCGAGCTGGGCGGAGGTCGCGTGCCGGACTTCGAGACATGGCTCGACGGATTCGAGAACGATCCCGAGTTCGATCCCGCGTTGTGTTTCGTCCTGGAAGACTCATCTGGTGTCATCGCCGTCGCGCCATGCTGGACAAGCGCGTTCATCCGCAATCTTGTGGTTCATCCTCGCCTGCAAGGCCAGGGCGTCGGACTCGCCTTGCTAAACCATGTATTTGAGACATTCGCGGCACGGCGTGAGGGGCATGTCGATTTGAAAGTCATGGAGAACAACCTGACAGCCCGGCGTCTGTATGAGCGCGCTGAAATGTACTACGTGCAACGCTGCGAACTAGAACCCCGCTGAGTCAGTCAAAGCCGCTGTCATTCCGCTGATAAGACAACGATGGAGACTCTCATGAAAAGGACCACCTTGGTGTTGCTCGCCCTCACTGCCGTCGCAGGCCAGGCCAGCGCCTCCAGCCCGGACGCCTGGAAAGCCTTCGACAAAACGCTGGTCGACAGCTGCGTCGCGGCCAGCTCCCTGAAAAACGCCAAACCTGCCGGCACCTCTGCGATGTTCGACGACAGCGTGGGATACAGCGCGCTGCTGATCAAAGGCCAGTACAAGCAAACGTTCATGAAAAACAAGACCGGCACCGAGCTGTGCCTGTATGACCGTAAAAACAAGAAAGCGCTGATCACCGAGTGGGATAACGTCACCACACTGCCGAAGAAATGAGCTATATGTTCATCCCTTTGCCGGGCGCCTGAGAGGCTTCGATGAAAAGCGTTGCGATTGTGCTGTTCCCCCATGTTCAGTCCCTGGATGTCGCAGGCCCGCTGGATGTGTTCGCCGAAGCCAATCGCTACGTCGCCAAAGGAGAGGGTTATCAGATCGTGACGATCGGCGCGGCGCCCTACCCCATCCTAGCCTCTAACGGCATGCCCCTCGGCGCGCAATACGAGCTGGCCGATGCGCCGAAGCAATTCGACATTTTGTTGGTACCAGGCGGGCCGCTGTTACCCGAAAGCGCAGAAATGCCGCACATCACGGCCTGGCTGCATGAGGCAACGCCGCTTGCGGGTCGTTATGGCTCGATCTGCACCGGGGCTTTCATTCTCGGGCACGCCGGGTTGCTAGATGATAAACAGGCCGCGACCCATTGGAGCCATGCGCAGCAATTGGCCGATCTGTTTCCGAAAGCCAGGGTCGAGCCCGACCGGATTTACGTGCGAGACGGCAAGCTGATGACGTCGGCAGGGGTCACGGCGGGGATCGATATGGCGTTGGCACTGGTGGCCGAAGATCACGGCCCGGCAATTTCGCTGGCGGTCGCCAAGCGCCTGCTGGTCGTGGCCCAGCGTCAGGGAGGGCAATCGCAATTCAGCCCCTACCTGAATGCCTCGGCGGACGATGACACGCCGGTGGCGAAGATTCAGCGCTACGTGATGGAACACATCAGCGAACCGTTTTCAGTGGAGCGCTTGGCGGAGGTGGTGTCCATGAGCCCACGCAGCTTCGCTCGGGTGTTCGCCCGAGATGCGAAGGTCACCCCGGCCGAATTCGTGCAACGCGCCCGCATCGACGCCGCCCGGCACCTGCTGGAAGGCAGCGAAATGGTGATCAAGGCGGTGGCGTATCACTGCGGATTCGGCAGCGCTGCCCGCATGCGGTTGATCTTCACCCAACGGTTGGGCGTGACGCCGACGCAGTATCGAGACAGTTTTCGTAAGGAAGGCTAGAGGCATCGTTGGCTAACGGCCGGTACAACCGACACCTCTCCAGCGCCAGACCGATTTTTCGCGAATGAATTCGCTCCTACAGTTGAGCGCGCGCCGGACTTCATATTTCGCAGTGATGCAGAACCCTGTGGAAGCGAATTTATTCGCGAAAGGCCGGAACAGCCGACGCATCTCCATTGCCTGGCCTATTTTTCGCGAATGAATTCGCTCTTACAGTTGAGCCAGCGTCAAGCGATCAGCGCTTGCCCATCGAGCGACGAGTACCTGAGGGGGCAGCACCAGGGCGTTTGTCATGGTTCGATTTGCCCGAGCCTTTGTAGTGCGACGGGTTTTTTTTCGCCTGCAACAGCTCTGCTGGTTTGAACGGAAAGCCGAAGGCAGGAATGGCCGGCTTTTTCTCGCCGGATTCGGCTTGAACATCGACAGATTCGTCAGCGACTTCGGGAGCTGGCGTGTGTTCGGGGGTGGTCATGGAAGCTCCGTGAGCGCTGGACGGTCGATGGGCAAACAGGCGTTGCCCGCAGGCCGCGCAGCATACCTGAATCCCCTTCCGACCGCCCGTGACAACCGAGCAACGGCTACTTGTAAAACAGGTCCACGAACACCTCTGCAGAGAATGGACCCGGGGTCGGGGTGTTGGTCTGCCATACCAGTTCGGCGTTGAAATCGGCGGTACCGGAATACATACCATCGAGCAGATCAATGATGTGAAACGGCTCGTTGAACCGAATCGGTTGGTGGGCTGGTGCATGGGTCACACGGATTCCAATGCTCTCGTTGCTGACTGGCACCAGCACATCGCCCGCCAGCGTGCCGGACACCGGGGTGAAGCGCGCATTCAGGCTGAACGGCGAATCGCAGGTGCGGCTCGTCGCCAGCGCAAACCGCTGAAAAGTCGCCACCTCCCCTACACGCACGTTCTTGATGGGCACTGTGCCGAAATCGACGGTTTCCGGCAGCACTCGCAGCTCGGCATCACAGGCGACGAACCGCAGGCCCATCAAATTATTGATGACGTAATTGAGGTTGTTGTCCGGCACCGGGCTCATGCCATTGCCGCTGTCGATCTGGAACATGCGGTAGTCGAGCAAGTCACTGGCCGATCCGGACGGCGGCGTCGGCCCGTACTTCTGAATGAATACCGAAAACGGCAGATTGAAACTGACCCTTGGACAGGCTGCGACATTCCCCATTCCCTCGGTGCAAGCCGGAAGCACTTGCTGCGTGGGAATTCGCCCGTTGCTTTGCAGGTAATCGATACCGTTGAGGGTCAGCCCCGCACGAATCCCTTCGCCGATCTGAACGTTCTCGGGATTCAGGTACAGCACCACGTCTTCCGCAGGGCCGGACGCCTCGCGGGCGCATTCGATTGCTGCGTTCAAGCGCTCCGAACGCCAGACAACGCTGCCATCAGGCAACGTTGCAGGAATGGCAACGCTGCTGCTGAGATCGGCACGTATCACCGTTTCACCCGACCCTTGGGTCTTGCAGGTCATGGCCATGCCGGTCGCAGGCATGAGCAGGACACTCAGAAAAACCGGACACCAGCGTGAGAAAGAAAAAGTCGTCATGTTCAGCATTTCTCATTGAGTAGAGGGGACTCAGCGCTGCGACCGGATGTGCTACGCAGTCGAGCCACAAACGGTTCCGAGTCCTGCGAAAGAGCCGAAAAGTCGCGCTGTCCGCCGTAATCGGTGAGTGCCTTGAAGTGCAGGCAGCCCGTTCCTACAGCCCGTGTCAGCTCTTCCGGTAAGCGAAGTGAGCGCTCTGAAAACGGTTCGAGCAGGAGGTCTTCCTGAATCTCGACCCCGCCGAGATTGATCTTCAGCAGCGCGGCATGGAAAGCCGTCGGATTGCGTACATTGAGGACGTCGGAATCTTGCATGCTCCGTTGCCAGCGAAGGCTTTGCGGCACGTCGGCGGGTTCGCCATCAAGGCCTTTGGGCCGATAGAACACGTTGATGCGCTGACGCACGGCGATGGTCATTTGCTGCGGTGCATGGCTACGACGGGGCACTTCCAGCACGTATAGGTGAAGCAGGGATTCGCGATCCTGCGGCATGCCGACACCCTCATACAGCACCCGCAAAGTCTGTCGCCCTTGCGCAATAATCTGTGCCAGATGAGGGGTCAGTACGAACGGCAGATCCCCGGGTGTTGCCTGATCGGCTTTTGGGTTTTCGATCCAGGCCTGAATCAATACCGGTCCGCTTCCGGGATTGCTGACGTCAAGCGTCGCTTCCCGAAACCGGCCATCGAACACCAGCCGCGTCCCGCCCAATGACACGACCGCCTGCGCTTCACGGCCGACCAGCAGTGCGATGAAACAGATCATGGTCGCCCGTTTCATCGGCACGTCACCGTGATCCGGTCGTAGGTGCGCTGAGGGTCTCGCGGCGGCAAATCGAAAGGCGCCCGACAGTGCTGATCGGACCATTTGACCATCAACTCGCCACTGTCCTGCTCGCTCAGCACCAAGGCGCGGCTGGTTGGGTCAACAGCTGCAAGCAGCTTACCGTGGCCGTCTTCAACCACCGCGCCGAGCGGCACGCGGCTGCCGTCTTCGCGCACCAGTTCGAACTGCACCCGCCGCCCGACCTGCGCCTGGAACTTCACCACTGGCACCGCTCCCCGGCGTGGAATGACCTGCGTCACCGGATTTTCGAGTTCCACATCAGCGCCCAACTGTCGCGTATCCAGACTGACCCAATTGGCCCGATACGGCTGGGTGTAAGGCAACACCGCATAGCCATTGCCGGCTGTTTCGATGTGGCTGTAATTGCTCAGCCGCGCGCCCGCGACGTCCTTCACCTGCACCAGTGCGAAGGTTTCACCCAACGGCTGGCCGAGGTTCACGCCACCGGCATGGGCGACCACTGACCCCGCCGCACCGACGTTGAATGCCCGATAATCGCGCCCTTGGCCGTAGCCAACATCGAAACGGCCGAACGGTGTGGTGGTGTTGATCTTGCCGGACCCGGACGCCCCTGAACGACTGTCTTGCCCGGCCTGTACCGAATAGAACGTGCTGCGATCATCGAAGACCTGGCCATTGAGACCGGCCTGCATGTCGTGGTCGCCGACGCTGTCGCGGACGGCATTGAAAAAGGCCCGCGAAGACGACGAGCTGTTCCCCAATGGCAAGCTGAGCGTCAGGGCAATGCGGTTGTCCGACTGCCGCTGGCCGTCAATCAGAAAGGTCTGATTGCGTTCTACAGAAATGCCGTAGCTGAGGCTGCGCCAGGCTGCGTTCCATGTCAGGTAAAACTGTCGCGTCTTGCCCGTCGAGTCCCAGTAGCGTTGCTCAGAACCCGTAAAGCTCAGCGACGCAGACTGTTCCGGCAGCGCCTGCGTCAGGTTGAATTCAAGACGATCTTTGGCGCGCCCGTACCGCGTACCGTTCAAGGCCTGGCGCTCCTCGACATGCTCGTCAAACGTGCGATACCGGTCGGTGGAATAGCGATAACCGGCGACGGCCAGCGTTGTATTGGTCAGATCCAGCGTGTTCGCGTAACGCACCCGCACGCTTTGCCCGGTGTGGGTTTCGCGGGCCTGCTGGCTGACGGATTGAGTCACGTCCAGCGACACCGCACCGACGCCTGTGTTAACCCCTGCGCCGATGTTGCCTGCCCGAAAATCTTCGGCGACCTGCGTGCCTCCCGCCACCGTCATGCGCTCGGTCAGACCGTAGATCAGCGTCGCGCTGGTGAAGGTCGGTGACTCACCTGACTCGTCGTGGCTGTCGTAACTCCCCGCTGCGAGGCTGTAACGCAATGCCCCCTTGGGCACCATAATCGGCAACGACGCATAGGCCTGTACGAAAACGCGCTTGCGCCCGTCGGCCTCAACCACAGTGATTTCCAGATCACCATTTGAGCCGCTGGGGTAGATATCCGAGATTTCGAACGGCCCCGGCGACACGTTGCCGCTGTAGAGCATGAAGCCGTTCTGGCGCACTTCGACTGTCGCGTTGGTCTCGGCAATGCCCCGAATAACCGGGGCGTACACCCGCTCGCTATCGGGCAGCATGCCGTCATCGGAGGCCAGCATCGCGCCCACGAACCGTACGCTGTCGAAGACTTGGGAATCCGTGAACGTTTCACCCAAGGTCAGTTGCCCCTTGAGCGCTGTCACGTCTCGCTGAAGAAAGCTCCGGTTGCTGCGAAAGCGATAAGGCTGAGCATCGCCGTAGACCAGCGATGATTCGTTGCGCAATCGCCAGGCACCTAGGTTCAGCCCATTACGCAGGCCGAGATAATACTGATCCTGCGTCTGACCGCCCCGCGTACGACGGGCGCCGCTGAAGTTGTAATTGACGAACGCTGCCGTCTCGCCCTCGTCCCACAACTCCGGAGCCACATAGCCCCGCACGCTGCGCAACATCATGGCTTGGGGAATGCTGATGTTCAGTCGCAGGCTGGTGGGCTGGTATTCCACATGGGCGAACTGGACCTTGGCGGCCAGATCGAAGCAGCGGTCAGGCGCGTTGTCCGCGCTGCTCAACCCCGAGGTGTCCATGCCGAACTGTTGGAGCATCTCCAAGGTCAGGCAGGCCTCTATCGCGCCGGTTGCCGGGTTCGCCACAAAAGGGATGTCGCGCCGCCCACTCAAGGCCCGGTTGACGTAAATGTCGACCCTATACGTTCCCGGCACCACGCTGTTGCCTTGAAGGAAGGTCTCCAGGTCGGCGGGCTGATCGGTGCCTTGAATGAAAGCGGTGTTGAATTTCACCGAAGACGGGGCCGCTGCGGACACAGCGTTTTCGCCGCTGCCGCCGGTCATCGCCCAGGCGCTGGCGCTCATCGTCCACGCCATCGCAGCGGCGATGCCGGTGCTCAGCGGTTGACGCTGCCCAGGGAAACTCGGTGTGCGGACAGGCCTTCGTTTGTCTGACAGGATAGGTTTCGAACTACGTTTCTGGGTGTTGTTGTCTCGCCGTTCCATTAGCTGATTTCACTCGTACTCTGAGTGTCGATGCACCTGTGGAATCCTTTCTCACAGGCGTGCGACGCTGAAGCCGGATGCGTTTCCGGCTAAAAAGTGGGGTAACGAAAATCCCGACTGGCGTGGCGGTGGCTAGTCGGGGCGTGAGTCGGCCCTGTTCGCCTGGACGGCCCGGTCAGCCGTCACCTGTGCGCGGTAAGGCTCCTGACCGCCGAAATCGTTGATGCTGATAAACGCCAGATCCAGCGGACCCTGTCGGTTCATCCCTTTCAACGGGAACTGCAGACGGGCCTTGGGCGCCAACATTCGGCTGTCCTCCTGAAACACGATTTGCCCTCGATGACTTGCCGAAAGCTTGATCATCGAGACGTGATAAGGCCCGGGATTGACGACTTCGAGTTGCCCATCGCGCACCTGCCATTGCAGGGTCTGCGCAGCCTGCAGCGGGTCTTCGGTCAGCCCCTGAGGGCGGTAGAACAGCTTGATTCTCTGGCGGATCGCGATCTGCAATTCGTTTTCGCGCGCAGTCTGTGGAATCTCCTGAACGTTGAGCCACAGCACCGATTCCCGATCGGTCGGCAGGCCTTCCCCGGCATAGATGATCCGGATCAGTTGCTTGGCATTGCCAGCCATTCTCGCCAGGGCGGGTGTGATCGCGAACAAAGGGTGGCTGGCTGCCGGACTCTCGTTGTCAGCCTCAAGCCATGACTGCGCGAGAATTTCAGACGTGCCGGTGTTGTGGACCTGCAAGCTGACTTCTTTGTCTGTCGCCGGATAGATGACACGCGTGGTGTTCAACACGATGCCAGCCTGTGCCTGAATCGCCAGCGTCATGGTGAACGCCGCGCACAGCCACACTGTGGGACGCCTCAAAAAATAAGAAAACATGAGGGAGCGGTCTCTCAATCGGAGGGTGGCGGGGCCAGCAAAGCTCGCCCCGCCTGTTGCATCACTGATAATCCATCACGAAAGGCAGGAAGCCGTCCGCATTACCAGGGTTGGTGGCCGCACCGTTCAGCACGTACACCGCACCGAAGTTGAGTTCGGCAGTAGCGCCGCCCGCACCATCCTGCACCAGCGGTGCATCAATGGTTTCGTTGCCGCTCAGGTCCATCAGTTGATAGGACGAATTCAGCAGACCGATGCCCACACCGTCGGCCGCACCGGTGGCGCGCAGCAGTTTCTGATCGAGGTTATCCAGGCCGCTGCCTTGCCGAGCGACGAAGCGCATGTCCACGGTGTTGTATTGCGCGGCGCCGCCGGTGCAATTGACCAGCAATTGAATCGGCGACGCGGTTTCCAGTTTGTTGTCGGCGAACCGGCCGATTTCGGAGAACGAGACGTTGCCCATATCGACATTGATTTCGCCCGGATTGGAGCCAGGGCTTGCGCCCGTGCCAGCACCGACGTCACAGGTGATGTCGGTGAGGGTGCCGCTGAACACCAGCTTGCCATTGTTCGCTGCGTTTGCACTGCCCACAGCGCCCAAGCCCATTGCGGCCACGATAGCCAGAGAAAGAGAGATCTTTTTCATGTTAACGACGTTCCTTGTGTCAATTCGTGTGTGCCCAAGAGGACGACGAGAACTATAAGGGCGTCGCTCAAAGCCGGATGTCAGGTTATCTACCTCGAACTTGCAGAAATGACAGTGCAGCGTGCCAGACATTTCTGTAGGACATGACAGATAGAACGTACAGCCCCCGGACGGCGTGGCCTGTAGCGAAGTCGCGCTAAAAAAGGGTGGGCCGATCTTTGCAGGAGGGTTGTAAGGAAATGTCGTCATTGGCAACGGACAGACATAAAAAACCGCCCCGAGCCGGATTGACTGGGACGGTCGTTTGCGCTCGACGCGGAGCGAGGTCGGGGCGCTATTGGTAGGTCAGGGTCACGATGCCGCTGTGTGCGCCGACCAACACCGAGGTGCGTTCGGCATACGCCAGAGACACGGGCACTGCAGAGCCTTCGCAGGCATCATCGTGGTCGGCCAGGCCCAATGTCAGGCTGGCGTTCACTTTCAAGGACTTCAGGCCATGCAGTTGGCCCGAAACGGTGAACACTTTGGCGTCACATCCTGCGTTAACGAGTTGTCCGTGAAACATGAGGGCACTTCCTTGTGCCGAGGCTGCCGACCCTGTCAGCAAAGAAACCCCGATCAATGCGATTGAAAAAAACGTCGAAACTGTCTTTTTACCTTTCATCGCCACACTCCGAAGTGATGTCCCACCTATCACAGTTAAGTCGAGTCAGAGACAATCGACCAACGTTAGGGCACTTGTTTGTAGGAATTTTCGCATCCCTCTCCATGGTATCGCCAGGTTGCGCTCTTTCTTGACGCCACTTCATGCTCCGCCCTTATTCAGCTGACAATATTGACAGGTAGCAGTCATTTTGCTGACCGGGTCGAAGGTTTATAAGGAAGCTGTCAATTGTCCGCCCCTCACCTTTTCGCTGGCGTTATATCTGTATGCCCAAAAACAAAAAATCTGTGCTAGCCGTTGCTGTTCTTGCTGTCGTGATTGCGGCTGGCGTCTGGGTGGTCAAGCGTCCCACAGAGAAAAAAGTCAGTGCGCCCGCCGCAGTGCCTGTTCAAGTCATTAATGTGGTCAAGCAGGATGTCCCGCGCTACGTCACTGGCATCGGGTCGGTACTCTCGCTGCAGAGCGTGGTGATTCGCACTCAGGTGGACGGGATACTGACCCGGCTGGCCGTGAAGGAAGGGCAACAGGTCAAGACCGGCGACTTGCTGGCGACCATCGACGACCGCTCCATCCGTGCGGCCCTCGAACAGGCCAAGGCGCAGTTGGCCCAAGGCCAGGCGCAGCTGGACGTCGCTGAAGTAGACCTCAAGCGCTACAAGCTGCTCACCGTTGATAACAGCATTTCCAAGCAGCAATTCGATCAGCAGCAGGCGTTGGTCAACCAGCTGAAAGCGACGGTTCAGGGGAATCAGGCCTCGATCAACGCCTCGCAGGTTCAACTGTCTTACACGCAGATTCGCTCCCCGGTGACCGGCCGCGTCGGCATTCGCAACGTCGATGAAGGCAATTTCCTGCGCGTCAGTGACGCCGTCGGTCTGTTCTCGGTGACCCAGATCGATCCGGTGTCGGTGGAGTTCTCATTGCCCCAACAAATGCTCCCGACCCTGCACGACTTGCTGGCGTCCGCCGACCCGGCCAAGGTCAACGCCTACATGGGGGAAGGCGCGACCGGCACATTGCTCGGTGAGGGCAAGCTGACGTTGATTGACAACCAGGTCGCTGCCACGACAGGCACCATTCGCGCCAAGGCTGTCTTCGACAATAGGGCCGAAAAACTGTGGCCCGGCCAGTTGGTCACTGTGCGCATTCAGACCGCGATTGATCGCGACGCGTTGAAAGTCCCGCCACAAGTGGTACAGCGCGGCATCGACCAGCATTATGTCTACCGGGTCAAGGGCGATACCGTCGAAGTGATCCCGGTCAAAGTGCTGTATCAAGACAGCGACCTGACCTTGATCAGCGGGGTGAGCGCCGGTGACGTGCTGATCAGCGACGGCCAGTCACGGCTAAAGAACGGTTCGCACATTGAAATCGTCAAAGCGCAACCGATAGACACCCTCGCCGATGCCGCCACAGGTGCGTCGGGAGCCGCGAAATGAAGGGCCACGGTTCGATCTCCGCCTGGTGCGTGAATCACCCGATTGCCACGGTATTGCTGACGTTCGCGCTGGTCCTGCTCGGCTGCATCGCCTTCCCTCGCTTGCCCGTGGCGCCGTTGCCGGAGGCTGAATTCCCGACGATTCAAGTGTCGGCCACGCTGCCCGGCGCCAGTCCGGAAACCATGGCGTCGTCAGTCGCCACGCCTCTCGAAGTGCAGTTCAGCGCCATTCCGGGCATGACGCAAATGACGTCGAGCAGCGCCTTGGGCTCGACCAACCTGACCCTGCAATTCGTGCTGAACAAGAGCATCGACACCGCCGCGCAGGAAGTACAAGCCGCGATCAACACCGCGTCAGGCCGGTTGCCCAAGGACCTGCCCACCGCCCCGACCTGGCGTAAGGTCAACCCGGCGGACAGCCCGGTGCTGATCCTGAGCGTCAGTTCGAATCTGATGCCTGCCACTGAGCTGAGCGACGTCACCGAATCCCTTCTCGCCCGTCAGTTGAGTCAGATCAACGGCGTAGGCCAAGTCGCGATCACCGGTCAGCGTCGCCCCGCGATTCGCGTTCAGGCGTCGTCCGACAAGCTCGCTTCCATCGGCCTGACCCTGGCCGACCTGCGCGGTGCGCTGCAACAGACCAGCCTGAACCTGGCGAAAGGCGCGCTGTACGGCAAGGACAACGTGTCGACCCTTGCGTCCAACGACCAGCTGTTTCGGGCCAAGGATTACGACCAACTGATCGTTTCCTACAAGGACGGCGCCCCAGTTCACCTGCGAGACGTGGCAAAAGTCATCGACGGTTCGGAAAACGCTTACGTCAACGCGTGGTCCGGGGATCAGCAAGGCGTGAACATCGTGGTCTTCCGCCAGCCCGGCGCCAACATCGTCGAGACCGTAGACCGGGTGTTGGGCGAGTTGCCGCGCTTGCAGGAAATGCTCCCGGCGTCGGTGGATGTAACGGTCCTCAGCGACCGCACCAAGACCATCCGCGCCTCGCTGCACGAAGTGGAAATGACCCTGTTGATCGCCATCGTGTTGGTGATCGCGGTGATGGCGCTGTTCCTGCGCCAACTCTCGGCGACGTTGATCGTCACCGCTGTGCTCGGCGTGTCGCTGGTGGCCAGTTTTGCCCTGATGTACGTCCTTGGCTTCAGCCTCAACAACCTGACGCTGGTGGCGATAGTGGTGGCCGTGGGGTTTGTGGTGGACGACGCCATCGTGGTAGTGGAAAACATTCACCGACACCTCGAAGCGGGCGAAAGCATGCGCGAGGCGGCGATCAAAGGCGCGGGCGAGATTGGCTTTACCGTGGTGTCGATCAGCTTTTCGCTGATTGCGGCGTTCATCCCGCTGCTGTTCATGGGCGGTGTGGTCGGGCGGCTGTTCAAGGAGTTCGCACTGACAGCGACGTCGACCATTCTGATTTCGGTGATGGTCTCGCTGACGCTGGCGCCGACACTGGCCGCGTTGTTCATGCGCGCCCCGAAACACGACGCCCACGCCAACCCCGGTTTCGGCGAGCGCCTGCTGGCGCATTATGCGCGTGGCGTACGTTATGCCCTCGCCCACCAGCGCCTGATGCTGAGCATCTTCGGCCTGACCCTGGGCTTGGCCGTCGCTGGCTATGTGCTGATTCCCAAGGGCTTCTTTCCGGTACAGGACACCGGCATGGTGCTCGGTACCAGTGAGGCGGCAGCGGACATTTCTTACCCGGACATGGTGGAGAAACATAAACAGCTGGCGAAAATCATCGGCGCAGACCCGGCGGTCAAAGCCTTCTCGCACTCGGTCGGGGTGAGCGGCAGCAACCAGACCATCGCCAACGGTCGGGTCTGGATCGCGTTGAAAGACCGTGAAGACCGCGACGTGTCCGCCAGTGAGTTCATCGACCGCATCCGACCGAAACTGGCGAAGATTCCGGGGATCGTGCTTTACCTGCGCGCAGGCCAGGACATCAACCTCAGCTCAGGTCCGAGCCGTGCGCAGTACCAATACGTCCTCAAGAGCAACAATGGCGCGCTGCTGAACGAGTGGACGCAAAAGCTCACTGAAAAACTGAAAACGATCCCGGCCTTCCGCGACCTGTCCAACGACTTGCAATTGGGCGGCAGCGTCACCCATCTGGACATCGACCGCAGCGCCGCCGCGCGCTTCGGGCTGACCACGGCGGACGTCGACCAGGCGCTGTACGACGCGTTCGGTCAGCGACAGATCAACGAATACCAGACCGATATCAACCAGTACAAAGTCATTCTCGAACTCGACCCGTCGCAGCGCGGCAAGGCTGAAAGCCTGAATTACTTCTACCTGCGCTCGCCGCTGACCAACGAGATGGTGCCACTGTCGGCGCTGGCCAAGGTGGGTGCGCCGAAGATGGGCCCGCTGTCGATCAGCCACGACGGCATGTTCCCGGCGGCGAACCTGTCGTTCAACCTGTCGGCGGGCGTCGCCTTGGGTGATGCCGTGCAGTTGCTCGACCAGGCTAAAAACGAGATCGGCATGCCGTCTTCGATCATCGGCAATTTCCAGGGCGCGGCTCAGGCGTTCCAGAGTTCTCTGGCCAACCAGCCGTGGCTGATTCTGGCGGCGCTGGTCGCGGTGTACATCATTCTTGGTGTGCTGTACGAGAGCTTCGTCCACCCGTTGACGATCATTTCCACCCTGCCTTCGGCGGGGATTGGCGCGCTGTTGCTGCTGTGGCTGATGGGTCAAGACTTCTCGATCATGGGCTTGATCGGCATCGTCCTGCTGATCGGCATCGTCAAGAAAAACGGCATTTTGCTGGTGGACTTCGCGCTGGAGGGGCAACGTCATCGTGGCCTGTCGCCTGAAGACGCAATCTATGAAGCCTGCGTGACGCGTTTCCGGCCCATCATCATGACCACGTTGGCGGCGTTGCTCGGTGCCCTGCCGCTGATGCTCGGCTATGGTGTGGGTGCAGAACTGCGTCAGCCGTTGGGCATCGCGGTTGTCGGCGGTTTGCTGGTGAGCCAGGCGCTGACGCTGTTCACCACGCCAGTGATTTACCTGCAACTGGAACGAATCTTTCATCGCAGGCATCCGACCGTGACACCGACTGCACCCGTAACGAACAAGAAAACTGCGGCCCTACTCGCTACTGAAAAGTAAGCACACAAGAAGTGAGAGTGGACCATGCGTGTCCTGATTATCGAAGACGAAGAAAAAACCGCCGACTACCTGCATCGGGGCCTGACCGAACAGGGCTATACCACCGACGTTGCCCGGGAGGGCATCGAGGGTCTGCATCTGGCGCTGGAGAGCGATTACGCGGTCATCATTCTCGACGTCATGTTGCCGGGGCTGGACGGCTATGGCGTGCTGCGGGCGTTGCGGGCGCGCAAGCAGACGCCGGTGATCATGCTCACGGCCAGGGAAAACGTCGATGACCGTATTCGTGGCCTGCGCGAAGGCGCTGATGACTATCTGGGCAAACCCTTTTCCTTTCTGGAACTGGTAGCGCGCCTGCAGGCCCTGACCCGTCGCAGTGGCGGCCATGAGCCGGTGCAGATCAGCATCGCCGACCTGTGGATCGACTTGATCAGCCGCAAGGCCACACGTTCCGGCTCACGGCTGGACCTGACCGCCAAGGAATTCTCGCTGCTGAGCGTGCTGGCTCGCCGCCAGGGGCAAATCCTCTCCAAGACCTCAATTGCCGAGATGGTCTGGGACATCAATTTCGACAGCGACGCCAACGTTGTCGAAGTCGCGATCAAACGGCTGCGCGCCAAGCTCGACGGGCCGTTCGAACAGAAACTGCTGCACACCATTCGTGGCATGGGTTATGTCTTGGAGAGCCGTCGTGGCGAGTAACTCCATCGCCCTGCGCCTGAGCGGCATGTTCGCGCTGGTGGCGCTGTTGGTGTTTCTGCTCATCGGCTGGGCGTTGTACCTGCAAGTGGACAAAGGCCTGGGCCTATTGCCGGAAGCCGAGGTGGATGCGCGCTACAGCGTTCTGGAATCGGCGGTTCAGCGCTACGGCACGCCTGAGCACTGGGTGAAGATCAACGCCAAACTCAAACTCCTCAGCGAAGAAGACAAACGCCTGCGTTTCTGGGTGGTGAGCGACAACCCCACCTACGAATTCGGCAACCCCGACGCCGAGATTCGCGCCTTCGCCAAAGGGCCGTTGGGCATGCGCGACCTGAACCTGGGCGGCCACAACTACCCATTCAAAGTCCTCGTGAGCGAATTTCCTGCCAAAGACCAGCGCCCTCCCCTGCGCTTTTTGACCGCCATCGACACCGAGACGTTTTGGCAGACTCAGCATTCGCTGCTGATCGCCTTGATCAGCCTTGCCGCTATCGGCATCGTCCTGGCTTCGGCGCTGGGTTATTGGGTGGCACGCATTGGCCTGAAACCTTTGCTCAATCTATCGCTGGAAGCCCGAAAACTCGCGCCGCCCCGGCTGTCTGGTCGTCTGCAACTCTCATCACTTCCCCCAGAGTTGGACCAATTCGTGGCCTCGTTCAACTCGACGCTGGAACGGGTCGAGCAGGCGTATTCGCGACTGGAATCCTTCAATGCTGACGTGGCCCATGAACTGCGTTCACCGCTGACCAACCTGATTGGCCAGACCCAAGTGGCGCTGACCCGTGGGCGATCCGCCGAGCATTACTTCGAAGTGCTGCAATCCAACCTCGAAGAACTGGAGCGGCTGCGTTCGATCATCAACGACATGCTGTTCCTCGCCAGTGCCGATCAGGGCAGCAGGGCCACCGAACTGACCGAAGCGTCGCTGGCGGAAGAAGTGGCGACGACGCTGGATTACCTGGACTTCATCCTTGAAGACGCCCAGGTGCAGGTTCAGGTCCGTGGTGACGCCAGCGCGCCCATCGAAAAAGCCCATCTGCGCCGCGCAATGATCAACCTGCTGCACAACGCCGTGCAACACACCTCACCGGGGCACGTCATCCACGTGGACATTCTGGATGAAGGCGATCACGTCAGCATCGGCGTGACCAACCCTGGCGCGCAGATATCGGGCGAGCATTTGCCGAAACTGTTCGAGCGTTTTTATCGAGTCGATGCCTCACGCAGCAACAGCGGCGCGAATCATGGGTTAGGACTGGCCATCGTCAAAGCCATTGCGTTGATGCATGGCGGCACGGTGTTCGCACGCAGTGAGCGGGGGGAGAATACGTTCGGGATGAATTTGCCGTGCTGAGGACCGGGCGCGTCACGGCCTGAGATGCATCTCTGTGGGAGCGAATTCATTCGCGATACGGTGGAGCAACCGACACATCCGTATCGCCTGAACCATTTTTTCGCGAATGAATTCGCTCCCACAGGGGGGGTAGAAGTCGGCCGAGAGGTCAGCCTTTCTTGACGAACTCCGACTTCAGCTTCATCGCGCCGATGCCGTCGATCTTGCAGTCGATGTCGTGATCGCCGTCCACCAGACGGATGTTCTTGACCTTGGTGCCGACCTTGACCACCAGCGACGAGCCTTTGACTTTCAGGTCCTTGATCACCGTGACGGTGTCGCCGTCCTGCAGCGTGTTGCCGACGGCGTCTTTGATGATCTTCACGTCATCGCTCGCCTCAGCCGCGCCATCGGCGGACCACTCGTGGGCGCATTCCGGGCAGACGAGCTGGGTGCCGTCTTCGTAGGTGTATTCGGAATTGCATTTGGGGCACGGCGGTAAGCTCACGACGGTTCTCGCATCAGGAAAAATAGGCGCAGGATTATAAGGGTTTTTATTCACCTGCGGACAGTGGGGTTTTAATGGCCCGGAACCTTGCGTCTCACGGCAGTCATACAGGGTATGCGCTGCCAACGGCGGCGGATCTGATGCGAGAGGCTTCGACATGAACGACGAATACGATCTGCAACGTTTTCTCGATGCACAGGAACCCCTTTTCGAGCGCGCTCTGTCGGAGCTGCGCAACGGGCGCAAGCGCAGTCACTGGATGTGGTTCATCTTTCCCCAGTTGAAAGGGTTGGGTCACAGCGAGATGGCCCAGCGCTACGGCATTTCAGGACGCGAAGAAGCGCTGGCATATCTCCATCACCCTTGCCTGGGTCCCCGGTTGGAAAGCTGCAGCCGCGCGGTGTTGCAGTGGAAGCACCGCAGCGCCACGGAGATCATGGGTTCGCCGGATGACCTGAAGTTGCGTTCGAGCATGTCGCTGTTCGCCAGCGTGGCGCCTGAGCACGGGGTGTTTCAGGAGGTGATCGAGGCGTTTTTTGGGGGTAAAGCGGATACGGCGACGGTGTCGCGAATCAACTCAGATTGAAACACGGCAATCACATTCCCCTGTGGGAGCGAATTCATTCGCGAGGCGGCATTGCAGACCCCAGCATCTCCACCGCCTGACAGCTATTCGCGAATGAATTCGCTCCCACAGGGGGCCGCGCGATGTTCAGTTGTCGCTACGCTAACGCCGTGTCCATCACCATCATCAGGCAAAAGCCGACCAGCAGCCCGAGGCTGGCGATCTTGTCGTGCCCGTTGCGACGGGACTCGGGGATGATTTCGTGGGTCACCACCAGCAGCATCGCCCCGGCTGCCAAGGCCAGACCGATGGGCAGGAGCAACGCGGCGATTTCCACCAGCCACGCGCAGAGCACGGCGAACACCGGCTCGACCAACCCCGACGCCGCGCCGATCAGAAAGGCATTCAGCCGCGACATGCCCGCTGCCGCCAGGACCAGCGCGATGACCAACCCTTCCGGGACGTCCTGCAAGGCGATGCCCATTGCCAGGCTGTCCGCATGGGCCAGTCCGCCGCCCGCCGACACGCCCACCGCCATACCTTCCGGGATGTTGTGGGCGATGATCGCAATGACGAACAGCCAGATGTTTGACGGGATGGCCGGTTTGTCCGCGACCTCCGACAGTTGCGGGCCGCGAGAGACCAGCGTGTCGACGATGAAAAGCCCGACCGCTCCGGCCAGAATTCCGCCGCTGACCAAGGCGCCCGCGCCCCACGGCGAAAACCCAAGACCTTGCGCCGCGCTCAGGCCCGGTACAATCAACGAAAAAGCGGTCGCCGCGAGCATGATGCCCGCGCCGAAACCGAGCAATCCGTCGGACACCGCCACCGGCATCCCACGGATCACCAACACAGGCACTGCACCGAGCGCGGTCCCCAGTGCGCACAACGCTCCACCTTCCAACGCCCTCAACATACGGGGTTCAAGGCTCAGCCAGCTCAGTCCCTGGGCGATGAGCAACCCTGTGCCGACCAGCAGCAACACCGAACCGATGGCCAGACGAAACAACCGGCCGCTGCTGAGGGTGAGTAAATCAGAAGGCATAGATCGTCTACTTCTCGTTATGGGAGTTAGGCCAGAGCCTGGGCGTACCGCTTGGCCACTTCGTCCCAGTTCACGACGTTGTAGAACGCAGCGATGTATTCCGGGCGACGGTTCTGGTAACGCAGGTAATAGGCGTGCTCCCAGACGTCCAGACCGAGGATCGGCGTGTTGCCATTCATCAGTGGGCTGTCCTGGTTGCCGCTGCTTTCAACGACCAGCTTCTTCTCCGGCGTGACGCTCAGCCACGCCCAGCCGCTGCCGAATCGGGTCAGTGCGGCTTTGGTGAACGCCTCTTTGAAGGCGTCGATGCCGCCCAGTTGCTCATCGATGGCTTTGGCCAGCGCGCCACTTGGCAGACCGCCGCCTTTAGGGCTCATGACCTCCCAGAACAGCGAATGGTTGGCGTGACCGCCGCCCTGATTAATCACCGCCGGGCGCAGTTTTTCCGGCAGTTGGCCAACTCTGGCGACCAGTTTCTCAATCGGCCATTCAGCGTATTCGGTGCCTTCGACGGCGGCGTTGAGGTTGTTGATGTAGGTCTGATGGTGCTTGGTGTAGTGGATTTCCATGGTCTGCGCATCGATGTGTGGCTCAAGGGCATCGTAGGCGTATGGCAAGGCAGGCAAGGTATACGGCATATCAATGGACTCCAAAGGACAAAGTGCCGGCGGCAGCGGCGTTGCGCTGTAGCGCCGAGCGTGAGTGTTCGCCGCTGCTGTTGAGCAGTCGGTGGGTGCGTGGGTATTCACCGTGTTCGCTGATGAAGCCCAACAGTTCGCTGTAGGTCTTGTTGCTGTGTCGGAACGCGGCCTGGCGCAATGCAGGCGTCAGGCGCGGGTTCTGGATCACGTGCAGCAGGCGTTGATGGGCCGAGCACAGGTATTCGGCGCTTTCTTCCGGCTGATTCAGGCTCAGGTGCAGATCGGCCAGGTTGTGATGGGAAATCACGAACGCGGCAACCGCCTCGTCAGGGTCTTTCCAGCGCTCCAGCAGCACTTGCGCCAAGGCCAGGGCTTGCAGATAGAGTTCGCGGGCGTCGACCAGATCGCCACGGTTGAAGCAGCTATTGCCTTTCAGAATGGTGCTTTTCCAATGCTCCATGGCGCGTCTCCTCGATCGCTGACGTGGGTGTTCGCAGGTCAGATGCCGCCTGCAGTGAGTTTTTCCGGGTTCAGCAGGGTTTCCAGCCGCGAGCGATCCAGATCGGTGTGCTCAAGCGCCACGTCAATGATCGGACGGCCTTCCTTGTAGGCGGTTTTGGCGATTTCGGCCGCCTTTTGGTAGCCGATGATCGGGTTCAGCGCGGTCACCAGAATCGGGTTGCGCGACAGGGCTTCCTTGAGCTTGGCCTCGTTGACCTTGAAGGTGGCGATGGCCTTGTCGGCCAGCAGACGGCTGGAATTGGCCAGCAGCTCAATGCTTTCGAGCAGGTTGTGGGCAATGATCGGCAGCATCACGTTGAGCTCGAAGTTGCCCGACTGGCCGGCGACGGTGATGGCGGCGTCGTTGCCGATCACTTGCGCGGCGACCATCGCGGTGGCTTCCGGAATCACCGGGTTGACCTTGCCCGGCATGATCGAGGAGCCCGGTTGCAGGCCTTCCAGCTCGATCTCGCCCAGGCCTGCCAAGGGGCCTGAGTTCATCCAACGCAGGTCATTGGCGATCTTCATCAGCGACACGGCGGTGGCCTTGAGCTGACCGGAAACAGCCACGGCGGTGTCCTGAGAGCCGATCAGGGCGAACAGGTCCTTACCCGGCACAAAGCCCACGTGGCTCAACTGGCTCAGTTGCGTGGCAAAACGCGAGGCGAACTCCGGGTGCGCGTTGATCCCGGTCCCCACGGCTGTGCCGCCCTGGGCCAGCGCTTGCAGGCTCGGCAGCAGGTTTTCGATGTGCTCGACGTTGGCTTTGATCTGCTGCGACCAGCCGTTCAGCACCTGGCTCATGCGCACGGGCATGGCGTCCATCAGGTGGGTGCGGCCGGTTTTGACGAACGGGTGAACCTGCAGCGCTTTCTGTTCGGTGACCTGCACCAGATGCGCCAATGCAGGCAGCAGCTGTTCGTGGATCGCCAACGCGGCGCTGACGTGGATGGTGGTCGGAATGATGTCGTTGCTGCTCTGACCACAGTTGACGTGGTCGTTGGCGTTCACCGGTTCGCCGAGTACGCGGCTGGCGAGGGTGGCAATGACTTCGTTGGCGTTCATGTTGGTGCTGGTGCCGGAGCCTGTCTGGAACACGTCCACCGGAAAGTGCGCCATGAAGTCGCCTGCCAGCAGCTCTTTGCAGGCGGTGACGATGGCCTTGCTCTGACCTTCGCTGATTTGCTTGAGCTCAAGGTTGGCCTGAGCGGCAGCGGCCTTGGCCAGCAGCAGCGCACGAACGAACTGGTGAGGCATGCGCAACTGGCTGATCGGGAAGTTGTTCACCGCACGCTGGGTCTGCGCGCCATACAGGGCCTCGGACGGGACCTGCAACTCGCCCATGCTGTCGCGTTCAATACGGGTATTACTCATCAAGAGTTCCTTGCATCAGTTCAGCGAGAGAAATCGAGGGTTGCAACACGCAGGTCGCCAGTTGATGGGCGAAGGCCTGCCAGCGTTGGCGTTGTGAGGAGGAATGCGCAAGGGCCTGCAAATCCCGCAACGGACGCCAGGCCTGATCAAGGCACAGGCAGCGCCAATGCCAGGGCAGGACGGTGTCGCGAGCGGTGTCGATCAACAGTCGAAACGTGCTTTCGGCGATCAGTACGTGTGGGGTGGCCGTGAAACGCGCGAGGTAGCGGCCCTCGGCGAGGTAATGCTCAATGGCCCGCGGCTCGTCGGGATGCAAGGCGCAGCGAATCCGCAGACTCAGCGCACGCCAGTTTTCCAGATAAGGGGACTCGTGCAGAACAGTCGCCATGACCTCAGACCCATTTAACGAATGAGATTCATTATTAAATGAGTTTAAGAATCAAAACAACCCCGACATTGGAGGGGGGGCCAGTCATGAAATTCGAGTACGCCGCCCTGTAGGAGCGCGCTTGCCCGCGATAGTGGTGTGTCAGTCACGTTATGAGGCACGAGCAGAATGCGTTCGCGGGCAAGCGCGCTCCTACAAAAGACTGCGGGTTTCAAACCCTGTAGGAGTGAGCTTGCTCGCGATAGCGGCGTATCAGCCACGCATGCAGCGATTGGCACACCGAATCGCGAGCAAGCTCACTCCTACAGGGATGGAGGGATTTCAAAAATGCCGGGCCAAAAAAAGGCCTGCGCGTGGCAGGCCTTGGTAATCGCTCAACGCTGGGGAAATCAGCTCCCCGCCACCATCATCTTCTCGATCAACACCGACCCCGTGCGGATGTTGCTGCGCATCTCAAGATCGCTGCCCACGGCGACGATCTGCTTGAACATGTCACGCATGTTGCCGGCAATGGTCACTTCCTGAACCGGGAACTGAATCTCGCCGTTCTCGACCCAGAAACCCGCCGCGCCGCGCGAATAATCGCCGGTGACCATGTTCAGGCCGCTGCCCATCAGTTCGGTGACCAACAGGCCGCGTCCCATGCGACGGATCAGTGCGGCCTGGTCTTCAGTGCCGTGGGAAACGAACAGGTTGTGCACGCCGCCCGCGTTGGCGGTGCTTGGCAGACCCAGTTTGCGGCCCGAATACGTGCTGAGGATGTAGGACACCAAGTCACCGTTCTCGACGAACGGCTTGGCGTAGGTCGCCAGGCCATCGCCGTCGAAGGCCGAGCTGCCCATGGCGCGCATCAAGTGTGGACGCTCGTCGATGGTCATCCACTCCGGGAACAGGCGCTGGCCAATAGCGCCTTCAAGGAACGACGATTTGCGGTACAAGTTGCCGCCGGAAATCGCCCCCAAGAAGCTGCCGAACAGACCGCCCGCCAGTTCCGCCGAAAACAGCACTGGCACCTCGCAGGTCGGCACCGGACGCGCGCCCAAACGGCTCGCGGCGCGTTCGGCGGCTTTCTGGCCAATGAGTTTTGCGTCCATCAGCAGCTCGCCCTGACGATTGACGTCGTACCAATAATCGCGCTGCATCTGGCCGTCTTTTTCGGCGATCATCACGCAACTGAGGCTATGGCGGGTGGATGCGTAGCCGCCAATGAAGCCGTGACTGTTGCCATAGACGCGGCAGCCCTGATGCACGTTCAAGGTCGTGCCATCGGCGTTTTTGATCAGGCTGTTGGCATCGAACGCCGCCGCTTCGCAGATCAACGCGCGCTCGATCGCCTCTTCCGGGGTGATCGCCCACGGGTGGAACAGGTCGAAATCCGGCTGCTCCCGGGCCATCAGCGCGGCATCGGCGAGGCCCGAGCTTTCGTCTTCCGAGGTGTGTTTGGCGATGGCGAGTGCCGCCGCGACGGTTTCGCGAATGGCGTCCGGGCCGCTGGCCGAGGTGCTGGCCGAGCCTTTGCGGTGGCCGACATACAGGGTGATGCCGAAGCCCTGATCGCGGTTGAACTCGACGGTTTCGACTTCGCGCTGGCGAACCGACGTCGACAGCCCCTGATCCACAGACACTGCCACTTCGCACGCGGTCGCGCCTTGGCGTTTGGCTTCGGCCACGATCTGCTCGACCTGCTGTTGCAGTGCCGGGAGGGCCTGTGGGCCGACGCTTTCTGATGCACTCATGACTTACTCCATCAAATTCCGATTTCGGCAGCCAGGCCGGACATTTGGTCCCTGACTGGTTATCATGGCGGCGTTTATTTGCGGACTGCCCCCATGGTTGATTCTTACGACGACTCCTTCGACGGAGAGAAAAGCAAAACCCAGATCAAGAAAGAGCTTCACGCTCTGGTAGACCTGGGCGAACGCTTGACGACATTCAAGCCCGATGTGCTGGCCAAGCTGCCGCTGACCGACGAATTGCGTCGGGCACTGGCCGATGCGCCCAAGCACACCGCGCACATTGCGCGTAAGCGCCACATCTCGTTCATTGGCCGGCTGATGCGCGACCAGAACCTGGACGAAATCCTGGTCCTGCTCGATCAGCTCGACGCCTCCACGCGCCAGTACAACGAGCGCTTTCACAATCTGGAACGCTGGCGCGACCGGTTGGTGGGCGGCACTGACGACGTGCTCGAACAGTTCGTCAATGAGTACCCGGAAGCCGACCGTCAGCAACTGCGTTCGCTGATCCGTCAGGCTCAGCACGAGGCCAAGCAAAACAAGGCCCCGACCGCGACCCGCAAAATCTTCAAATACATCCGCGAACTGGACGAAACCAAGCGCGGATTGCGTTAAATCCGCTGCTCACCTGCTACACGCTGCTCCTGTAGGATTGAGCTTGCTCGCGATTACGGTGTGTCAATTTCAAATTAAGCGTCTGACATTCCGCAATCGCGAGCAAGCTCACTCCTACAGTGCTTCATTCCCCGCTTACGACCCTGTGCCACCCACAGTGATCGCATCGATCTTCAGCGTTGGCTGACCGACGCCCACGGGCACCGATTGCCCATCCTTGCCGCACGTGCCCACGCCACTGTCCAGCGACAGGTCGTTGCCGACCATCGACACCCGGCTCATGCACTCCGGACCGTTACCGATCAGCGTCGCGCCTTTGACTGGGGCAGTGATTTTGCCGTCTTCGATCAAATAGGCTTCGCTGGTAGAGAACACGAACTTGCCGCTGGTGATATCGACCTGACCGCCGCCGAGGTTGGCGCAGTAGATGCCCTTCTTCACCGAAGCGATGATTTCTGCCGGATCGCTCTGGCCGCCGAGCATGTAGGTGTTGGTCATGCGCGGCATCGGCAGGTGCGCGTAGGACTCGCGACGACCGTTACCGGTACGGGCAACGCCCATCAGCCGTGCGTTGAGCTTGTCCTGCATGTAGCCCTTGAGCACGCCATTCTCGATCAGCGTGGTGCATTCGGTCTGGGTGCCTTCGTCGTCCACGCTCAGCGAGCCGCGACGCCCTGCGAGGGTCCCGTCATCGACAATGGTGCAGAGTTTGGAAGCGACCATTTCGCCCATGCGACCGCTGTAGGCCGAACTGCCCTTACGGTTGAAGTCGCCTTCCAGACCGTGGCCCACTGCTTCGTGCAGCAGCACGCCGGACCAGCCGGAACCCAGTACGACTGGCAGCGTACCCGCTGGCGCAGGAATCGCTTCCAGGTTGACCAGCGCCTGACGCAACGCCTCGCGGGCGTAGCCCATGGCGCGGTCTTCCTGAAGGAAATAGCGGTAGTCGGTACGCCCGCCACCGCCATGGCCGCCGCGCTCGCGGCGACCGTTCTGTTCGACGATCACGCTGACGTTGAAACGCACCAGAGGGCGCACGTCCGCGGCCAGACCGCCATCGGTCGACGCCACCAGAATGCGCTCCCAGACCCCGGCCATGCTCACGGTGACTTGCTGAATGCGCGGGTCCAGCGCACGGGTGGCCACGTCGATGCGCTTGAGCAACTCGACCTTTTCGGCGCGGGTCAGGACTTCCAGGGGGTTATCAGGCGCGTAGAGCTGGGCGACGTCCTGGGTGGTGAAGGCTTGCACGCGGCCATTCTGACCGGCGCGAGAAATCGAGCGAGCGGCGCGGGCAGCCTGGCTCAATGCTTCAGGGGTGATCGCATTGCTGTAAGCGAAGCCGGTCTTTTCACCGGACTGCGCACGCACGCCGACGCCTTGGTCGAGGTTGAAGCTGCCTTCCTTGACGATGCCGTCTTCCAGCGCCCAGGACTCGGAAATCTGGCCCTGGAAATACAGGTCAGCGGCGTCGATTCCGGGACCGGCCAGCTCACCCAGCACCGATTGCAGGCTGTCGATGCTCAGGCCGCCGGGGGCCAGAAGGTGTTCGCTGACAGAGGACAAGTCGCTCATATTCACTCCGGGGTGTTGGCAGGCCGCAAAGCGTCCTGCGAAAAAAATCGCCGATGATTCGTCACCGGCATTCGCGTCCGTATGGACGCTTGTTCTTCACTGTCTCGTTCGGCCAGTAGCACGGCTTCACCCTGTGCCTGCTCAGCCAGCACGCGGCCCCATGGATCTATGATCGCCGCGTGTCCAAATGTTTCCCTTGGCCCCGGATGCACCCCGCCCTGCGCGGCCGCCAGCACGTAGCACTGGGTTTCGATGGCACGCGCGCGCAGCAGGATTTCCCAGTGCGCCGCGCCGGTCACGGCGGTAAAGGCCGACGGCGCGGTAATCAATTCGGCGCCCGCGTCTCGCAACGCGGTGTACAGCTCGGGGAAGCGCAGGTCGTAACAGACCGTCAGCCCCAGCTTTCCAACGGGTGTATCAGCGACCACGACGTTGTTGCCATGAGCATAGTCGTCGGATTCGCGATAACGCCCGCGCGCATCCGCTACGTCCACGTCGAACAGGTGCAGCTTGTCGTAGCGCGCCACCTGTTCGCCCTGATCGTCGACCAACAGCGAACACGCCGTGACCTTGCCCTCTGGCCGGTCTTTCGGCGGCAGCGGCAATGTCCCGGCGACAATCCATAACTTGAGGTCGCGAGCGGCGAGTTTCAACCACGGCAGGATCGGACCCTCGCCAAAGGCTTCGGCGCGGCCAATGGCAGCGATGTCACGACGGCCCATGGCGGCGAAGTTTTCCGGCAACACCGCCAGCCTGGCGCCCGAGGCAGCGGCCTGTTCCAGCAGCTTGCGCGCTTGAACGAGATTGCCCGCGACATCGCTCTGACTGACCATCTGAATCACTGCGAAGGACATGAAACGCTCCTTGATCGGTAGAACTGCACTGTACTCCAACGCGAAGCACGGTGTTCCCTGTAGGAGTGAGCTTGCTCGCGATCCGATGTCTCTGTGACGATTACGTCGACTGATGCGACGCTATCGCGAGCAAGCTCACTCCTACAGCCCATGTATCAGCCCAATTCATGATGGACGCCAATAGCTTCTGCCTACTGCGGCTTTTCAAACGGCTTGTCGAAAGTGATTTTAGGCTCTTTCCACGGACCTTCGACCTTGTATTGCACACTCGCGAAACGCGCGACGCGGTCACCCAGCAGCTTGTCGACCAGGAACAACGCGCCGCCAATCGCAGGGGCGCCAACGATCAGCGCGGCAATCGGCAGGTTGTTGGTCACCGGCAGGGTCACGAGCAGTTTGGCATCGACCCGGTCACGCACCATGTCCAGCGTGCCGTTAAGCTCCAGATTGCTCGACGGGCCAATCATGGTGATCGGGTCGCGGGTCACGTACACGCCGTCGCTGGCCACCAGCAAGCCTTTGACACGGTCGTAACTCAGCCCTTTGTTCAGCAAGTCCGAGAAATCCAGGCGCAGACGACGACCGATGGAGTTGAAGTTGAGCAGGCCGAACACCCGCAACGCCTGCGCCCCACCCTCCACTTCAACGAACTGGCCATTTTTGAGCGTGGCGTCGAGGCTGCCGGAATACCGCTTGAGCCCTACCCACGCAGGCGAACCCGGCCAACGGCCATCGGCATTCATCTCGAATTCCTGACTGGTCACCGTCGGCGCAAAACCCCATGCCTTCAGCACATCGGCGAGGTTTTTCCCCGCCACCTGGCCTTTGAACCAACTGCTCGTCGAACCCGGCGTGCCTTCCCAGCCGCCGTTGCCCACCAGCGAAATGCCCTTAAGACCCAGGTCCATGTCATTCAGTTGAAGGCCTGCAGGCGTGGGCCGAGCCTTCAATGTCCAGGCCCCCACCAGTTGATCCCCCTGAAACAGCTGGGTGATCTTGATGTTCATCGCAGGAATATTGTGCGGATCGACGTCCGCCAACGGGTCAGGCGCGTTTTCCACCACGGCGGCGTTCGGGTCCGGCGCAGGCAAACGGACGTACAGCAGGTTGATGTCAGCGGGTGTTGTCTTGTCGTCTGGTAGCGTCGCCGTGCCCTTGATCTTCGCGCTGTCCAGCGACAGGCCCCAACTGGCGTCGTTGCGCTTGAGCTGCACGTTGGCTTGATCCAGCGTCGTGCCCATGGCGGTCAGCTTGCCAATCTGCAGATCAACGCTGTTGACCAACTGTTTGGCGCTGCCCCCCGGATCGTTACCCGCATAGCGCTGAACCATCGCCTGCCACGGCGCGATGTCCAGTTCGGGCAGCGAGCCGCGTACACGCAGGCCCTTGCTGTCCGGAATGATCGCCCCGCCCTCGCCAATGAACAGCTCACCACGGCCGTCCTCGAACTTGCCGCCGGGGGCCGCGAAGGCAAAATTGGCCAGGTTGCCATAGCCCACGCCGATGCGCCGTTCGGCCCCTTGCAGGTTCATGCGGAAATCGGTGTCGCGGGTCTCATCGGCGGTTTTGCCGAACGGCGCAGGCAAGTCAATGGCCACGCCCTTGAGGTTGGAATTGATCAACAGCGGGCTGTCGGCGCCATTCAGCGTCAGTTGCAACTGGTACGGCAGATCCCCGGACACTGGCAGCGGTTGAGTGACGTTCAGCCAGTCCGTCAGGCGTTTGGTCGCGATCTGGCTGCTGGCCGTGATGCGCGTCAGCGGCGCCCCCGGCTTGCCTTCGGCGAAGATTTCGGCATTGACGGGCTTGTCGAACGCCATGGCCTTGATGTTCTTGCCGCTCAGGCCCTTGGCGTAATCGAAACGGAAATTGCCCTTGAGCTGGGTCAGATCAAGCACCGGGTCAGGCAACCGCAAACGGGCACTGTCGGTGTTGAAATCCACAGCGACCTTGGGCTCCTGGCCCTTGACCAGCGGGATATCCAGATTGATATGCCCTTGCAGCGGCCCTTCCGCTTGCCAGCCGTTGAAGGTCTGGGCAGTGCCTATGGGCGCTTCCTGCAGAATCTTCATGCCGTCTTGCAGACTGCCGTTGAAGTCACCGTCCACCAGCAAATGACTCGATTGTCCCGACGGCACGTGAGGCACGTCCACCGCCACGTTGCTCACCTGAGTGCCGAGCAGTTGCCCCTTGGTCGCCCGAATGCGCACGCCGCTGTTTTCAACGAAGACGTTGCCATCGACACCGGTCAGCTGCGGCCAGCCGGGCTGGAACGCAAGATTGGCGTTCCGTACCTTGAAGAACAGGCTGATGACCCGCGCCACGTCCTGCGCGTCGTGATTCAGCGAGCCCTGATACTGGAAGAAGCTCTGTTCGACGTTGCCGCTGAGAATGGCCGTGCGCAGCCAATGATCAAGCGACGGGCTGAGCACCGCAGGCAGGTATTTGGACGTGTAGCGACCGTCGGCATCCACCAGCCCGACGCGCAGGTCCATGTAGTCTTCCTGAGCCTGATCGAAATGCAGGCGAATCAGGAAATCGCTGGCGATCTTGCCCTCGTCACCGACCACCTTGATGTACGGGGCGATCAGCGTGAACCCCTGATCGTCCAACGCCCAGGTCAGGCGTGCATCGGCGTGGTGATAATTCCATTCGTTCTTGAAGATCGGGTCCAGGTGCAGCATGAAATCGTCGGTGTTCAGGCGCAGTTCGCCCTGCCCCAAGTCGCCACTGATGGCGCCGCTGACATTTCCGGCCGCAGGCGCGCCGTGATAGGCGTCGAAACCGACCTTGTCCAGATTGGCAGCAAAGCTCAGACGCTTGGCGCCCTCGGCCTGCGGACGATAATCGACCAGCACGTTGCGCAGGCCGCCGGTGACGTTCAGGTGATCGAGCACCACCATCAGCTTGTCAGGCAACGGTGCGAGCGAGTCGAGCAGCGGCGTCACCGGCGTCAGATCCAGACGATCAGCCTGTACGTTCCATAGCTCTTGTGCGTCGGACGTCGCCGCCGTCTGCTTGAGCTGGAGTCGGCTTTCCCAGCGTTTGCCGCCAAGGTCCATGGCCAGGGAACTCACCGACACATTGAAACCAGCGTCATCGCGCTGAAGCCATGCGTTGAGGGCCAGGTTGTCGATCTTCGTGGCCTTGCGGGCGGCATACGCCCCTTTGAACTGTGGCGCATTGAGTCGGACCACGGCGGATTGCAGCGTGCCCTTGCCCCACGTCAACCAGAACTCGCCACCGGCCTTGAGGGTCTTGATCTTCCATCCTTGGGTCACGCTCTTGGGCAGCCACTTGGACCACTCGCTCTGAGGCAGGCTCAGGTAAGCCTCGGCCTCTGCGTCCCGCCACGCGCTGGCGCGAATTTTAGAGCGTACGTTCAGCGACAGCGGCTGGCCATCCGGCAGCGTCACCTTGGCATCAAGACGCTGATGGAAGCGCCCGGTCTTGAGGGTCATGCTGGCGTAAGTCAGGGTCAGCGGAGCTTGCTCATAGGGCTGCAAGGTGATCTGACTGTCGAACAGCGACAGGGTCGAGATCATCTGCATTTGCGTCAGCACCTGTTCAGGGTCGAACGGCTTGTCATCCTGCATCGGTAAGCCCTGGAGGGCCCAGTGCCCGTCCTTGTCTTCTTTGAGCCCCACTTGCAGCCCATCGAGTTCAAGCCGCGCAATACGCACCTGCCGCGCCTTGAGGCTGGCCCACAGGTCCGGCACCGCACGCACATGGTCCAGACGCACCGAGGCAGAACCCTGGCCTACCATGACGTCCCGCGCTGTGAAAATCGGCGCAAAGCCGCTCCAACTGCCTTCGAGACGTCCAATGCTGACGGGCATACCCACCGCCGCCTGCGCCTTGACCTCAACATCTGCACGGTACTCGGCGACCATCGGCACCAGTTGGCGGCCGAGGCTGACGTACAGCGCGATCAACACCAAAACCAGGGCGCACACGCTCAGGCCCCAACGCGTCAGGGTCGCGAGGAAACGTGTCAGACGCTCCATGTCGCCGAGCCTCCAGGCAGCGCGCCCTTCAAAGGCATCCGGCTCAGTCGTACGGTTACGGGTAGGTCCGGGAAGTGCTCATTCGCCACGCAAAATTCTCTTTGAAAGGCATCCTTGCCATCCGCCCGTCAATAGGCTCGGTTGTCTGGTCAACGACCGCGCGGCGCAAGGCGCGGCGGTTCAAGCGGTGTTTTGAGCCCAATCAGAGCAGCACAACGTCATATTGTTCCTGGGAATACATGGTTTCGACCTGAAAACGAATGGTCCGGCCAATGAACACTTCCAGCTCAGCGACGTTGCCAGACTCCTCGTCAAGCAGCCGATCCACCACTTTCTGGTTCGCCAGCACCCGATACCCCAACGCCTGATAGGCCCGCGCTTCGCGCAAGATTTCGCGGAAAATCTCGTAGCAGATGGTTTCTGGGGTTTTCAGCTTGCCGCGCCCCTGACAGCTGCTGCACGGCTCGCACAACACCTGCTCCAGACTCTCGCGGGTACGCTTGCGGGTCATCTGCACCAGGCCCAGCTCGGTGATACCGATGATGTTGGTTTTCGCGTGATCCCGCTCCAGCTGCTTCTCCAGCGTGCGCAACACCTGACGCTGATGTTCACCGTCTTCCATGTCGATGAAATCGATGATGATGATCCCGCCGATATTGCGCAGGCGCAGTTGCCGGGCAATGGCCGTGGCCGCTTCCAGGTTGGTCTTGAAAATCGTCTCTTCGAGATTGCGATGGCCAACGAACGCGCCCGTATTGACGTCGATGGTGGTCATCGCTTCGGCTGGGTCGATCACCAGATAGCCACCGGACTTCAGAGGCACCTTGCGCTCCAGCGCTTTCTGGATTTCGTCTTCGACGCCATACAGGTCGAAAATCGGCCGCTCGCCGGGGTAGTGTTCGAGACGATCGGCAATTTCCGGCATCAGCTCGGCCACGAACTGCGTGGTCTTCTGGAAGGTTTCCCGGGAGTCGATGCGGATTTTTTCAATTCGCGGGCTGACCAGATCGCGCAACGTGCGCAGGGCCAGACCCAAATCTTCGTAAATGACGCTGGCCGGGCCGATGGTCTTGATCTGCTCGCCAATCTGGTCCCAGAGGCGGCGCAGATAGCGGATGTCCATCATGATCTCATCGGCCCCGGCGCCCTCGGCTGCCGTGCGCAGGATGAAACCGCCCTTCTCCTTGATCCCTTCCTTGGCCACGCAATCGCTGACGACCTGTTTGAGCCGCTCGCGCTCGACTTCGTCTTCGATCTTCAGGGAAATCCCGACGTGGGCCGTGCGCGGCATGTACACCAGATAGCGGGAGGGAATCGACAGCTGAGTGGTCAGGCGTGCGCCTTTGCTGCCGATCGGGTCTTTGGTGACCTGCACCACCAGGCTCTGGCCTTCGTGCACCAGCGAACTGATGGTTTCCACCGCCGGGCCTTCGCGCATGGAGATTTCCGAGGCGTGAATGAACGCCGCGCGGTCCAGGCCAATGTCGATGAACGCCGCCTGCATTCCCGGCAGCACACGCACAACTTTGCCTTTGTAAATGTTGCCGACGATCCCGCGACGCTGGGTGCGCTCGACATGGACTTCCTGCAAAACCCCGTTCTCAACGACGGCCACGCGCGACTCCATCGGCGTGATGTTGATCAGAATCTCTTCACTCATGGTTTTTCACCTTCCAGGCATTGCCAGCAGGGTATGCCAAAACGCTGGAGGATTTCTGCGGTTTCGCACAAGGGCAGGCCGACGACCGCGGAATAACTGCCACTGAGGTTTTCCACGAACACGGCGCCCAGCCCTTGAATGCCGTAACTACCGGCTTTGTCCCGTGGTTCACCACTGGCCCAGTAGGCACGGGCCTCTTCGGGGGAAATCGGACGAAAACGTACGCGACTGCTGACGACGCGGGTTTCACAGTGCTGCTCATCGACCACCGCAATGGCGGTCAAGACCTCGTGTTCGCGATTGGACAGCGCAGCGAGCATGGCCAGAGATTCGGCTTCGTCAGCAGGTTTGCCGAGAATACGACCGTCAAGAACCACCGCCGTGTCAGCGCCGAGAACGCAGGCGGTGGGGTAGGCGGGGTCATTGGCCAGTTGCAGCAAACCGGCATCAGCCTTGCCACGGGCCAAGCGCTCGACATAAGCCGTCGGGGTTTCGTTGGGGAGCGGGGTTTCGTCGATGTCGGCGCTGAGCGTGGTGAACGGCACACCGATCTGCGTCAGCAATTCACGACGGCGCGGGGAGCCGGAGGCGAGAAGAAGTTGGGGCATGGGACGTCTCCGTGTCAGTGATCTTCAGCTTAGCCAGCGCCACTCCTGTGGGAGCGGATTCATTCTGGGCGGCATTCCGACGAAACGCCGGTACAGCCGATAGACATGTGTCGCCGGACAAATCGCATCGCGAATGAATTCGCTCCCACAGGGTCCTGCCCGCAGCCTGCTATTTCAATTGATCTTCAAACGCAACCGCAACCCGCGCAAGCCGTAGCTCACCCACGGCCAGAGCAACGCGCTGACCAGCGCAGGCAACACCAACGCCAGGGTCGGCTGGCGGTTGCCGGTCAGAGCGCTGAGCCACAGTTGCACCAACTGCGCGAGGCCGAAGATCACCAGAATCACCAGGCATTGCTGCCACATCGGGAACATTCGCAAGCGTTGTTGCAACGACAGGACGAGGAAGGTGATCAGCGTCAGGATCAACGCGTTTTGCCCCAGCAACGTCCCGTAGAGTACGTCTTCAGCCAGGCCGAGCATCCACGCGGTAACCATGCCGATCTTGTGCGGCAAGGCCAGGGCCCAGAACGCCAGCAGCAACGCAAGCCACAGGGGGCGAAAGATTTCCATGAATTGCGGCAGCGGCGAAACGCTGAGCAGCAGGCCGATGGCGAAGGTCAACCAGACCACCCAGCCGTTTCGTGCAGGGGCATGACGCGCCATTAATCTTCCCTCTCATGCGTCGCCGCAGGGGCAGGCGCTGGCGTGGCCGGTCTGGTCGCAGCGGGCTTGGCGGGCGGCTTGGCCGGTGGTTTGCTCGCGGGCTTGGCCGGGGTGGCGGCTGGCGTCGCAGCGGGCGTCGTTGCAGGCGCCGCGGCCGGGGCTGACGACGTGCTGTGGCCCGTCGCAGCGGATTTCGGCACGGTCGCTGGGACAACGGGTTTGTTCGGGGTCGCGGCCGGCGCAACGCCTGGCACGGTGGCAGACGGCACGGCAGACGGATCAGCGGCCTGACGGTCCAGTGATTCCTGCTGTTGCGCAGCGTCGGCGGCGCGCTCTTCCGGCGAACGGCCATCGGAGAACACCAGCAACAGGTAACGGCTGCGGTTCAGCGCGGCGGTCGGCACGGCGCGAACGATCGCGAATGGCTGGCCGGAGTCGTGAATCACTTCCTTGACCGTCGCCACCGGGTAACCCGCCGGGAAGCGCTGACCCAGACCGGAACTCACCAGCAGGTCGCCTTCCTTGATGTCGGCGGTGTCCGCCACGTGCCGCAGCTCAAGGCGCTCCGGGTTGCCGGTGCCGCTGGCAATCGCTCGCAGGCCGTTGCGGTTCACTTGCACCGGAATACTGTGGGTGGTGTCGGTCAGCAGCAACACGCGGGAGGTGTACGGCATCAACTCGACCACCTGCCCCATCAGGCCACGGGCATCGAGCACCGGTTGACCCAGCACCACGCCGTCGCGCTCACCCTTGTTGATGATGATGCGATGGGTGAAGGGGTTAGGGTCCATGCCGATCAGCTCGGCGACCTCGACTTTTTCGTTGACCAACGCGGACGAGTTCAGCAACTCGCGCAGCCGAACGTTCTGCTCGGTCAGTGCGGCCAGCTTCTGCAGACGCCCCTGGAGCAGCAGGTTTTCAGTCTTGAGTTTTTCGTTTTCGGCAGCGAGTTCGGTGCGGCTGCCAAACTGGCTGGCAACGCCTTGATACAAACGTTCAGGCAGGTCGGCGATCCAGTAGGACTGCATCAGCACCAGCGACATCTGGCTGCGAACAGGTTTGAGCAGGGTGAAACGCGCGTCCACAACCATGACGGCCACGGAGAGGACGACCAGCACCAACAGACGAACGCCCAGCGACGGGCCCTTTGAGAAAAGCGGTTTAATGGGCCGCTCCTTCCAGGGATGCTTGTGTTTGGCTGTGCTTATTCATGCGACATGAAACCGGCCTGGTGCGGATTGACGGAAAGAAGGTGTGCCAGCCTTGCAGCGTCAAGAGAAGACGTCAACAGGTCAGGCACAAACGGGCAGCGCCGGAAGCGCCACCCGTTCGACAGCATGGAGCCATCCGGCGAGTTATTCGCTGGAGAGCAGGTCCATGGTGTGCTTGTCCATCATTTCCAGCGCACGACCACCGCCACGAGCGACGCAGGTCAGCGGGTCTTCGGCGACGATCACCGGCAGACCGGTTTCCTGGGCCAGCAGCTTGTCCAGGTCACGCAGCAAGGCGCCACCACCGGTCAGCACCAGACCACGCTCGGCGATGTCCGATGCCAGTTCCGGAGGGGATTGCTCCAGCGCGCTTTTCACGGCCTGAACGATGGTTGCCAGGGATTCCTGCAACGCTTCCAGCACTTCGTTGGAGTTCAGGGTGAAGGCACGTGGGACACCTTCCGCCAGGTTACGGCCGCGTACGTCGACTTCACGCACTTCGCCACCTGGGTAGGCGGTACCGATTTCCTGTTTGATGCGCTCTGCGGTGGATTCACCGATCAGGCTGCCGTAGTTACGGCGCACGTAAGTGATGATCGCTTCGTCGAAACGGTCGCCGCCCACACGTACGGATTCGGCGTAAACCACACCGTTGAGCGAGATCAGGGCGATTTCAGTGGTACCACCACCGATGTCGACGACCATCGAGCCACGGGCTTCTTCGACCGGCAGGCCGGCACCGATGGCAGCGGCCATTGGCTCTTCGATCAGGAACACTTCACGTGCACCGGCGCCCAGGGCCGACTCGCGAATGGCGCGACGCTCAACCTGGGTGGATTTGCACGGAACGCAGATCAGCACACGAGGGCTAGGCTGCAGGAAGCTGTTTTCGTGAACCTTGTTGATGAAATACTGGAGCATCTTTTCGCACACGCTGAAATCGGCGATCACGCCGTCTTTCATCGGACGAATGGCAGCGATGTTACCCGGGGTACGGCCCAGCATACGCTTGGCTTCCATCCCGACAGCAACGACGCTCTTCTGATTTCCGTGGGTCCGAATGGCCACAACCGATGGCTCGTTCAGGACAATACCGCGCTCACGCACGTAAATAAGGGTGTTGGCAGTGCCCAGGTCAATGGAAAGATCGCTGGAAAACATGCCACGCAGTTTCTTGAACATGGGAAAGGGACCCTAGGGAACGCGTGGGTAAAAAAGTGCGGCAAACTCTAACAACGACAGGGATTTTGGGCAAGGAGCCAATATGCTAAATTGGCTGTTTTTCCGAGCACTACCCTCGACGATCGCGGCCCTTTGACCGTCTTAATCGCGTAGTGTTCCGCAATCTGACGTACGGTCAAGTCCGTACGCATTCCACTGGAGAACCCCCATGGCGCTTGATCGCTCCGACGTGGAAAAAATCGCTCATCTGGCCCGACTGGGTCTCAATGACGCCGATATCCCGCGTACTACCGAAGCACTGAACAGCATTCTCGGGCTGGTCGACCAGATGCAGGCGGTCGACACCACCGGTATCGAACCCCTCGCGCATCCGCTTGAAGCCTCGCAACGCCTGCGTGAAGACGTGGTCAGCGAGACCAATCATCGCGATTCCTATCAAGCCATCGCACCAGCGGTCGAAGACGGCCTTTATCTGGTTCCGAAAGTCATCGACTAAGGGAATGAGCCTGCAATGCATCAAATGACTCTGGCAGAGATCGCTCGCGGTCTGGCCGACAAAAAGTTTTCTTCCGAAGAATTGACCCGCTCCCTGCTGGCGCGCATCGCCCAGTTGGACCCGCAGCTCAATAGCTTCATCTCGGTCACCGAAGACCTGGCCATCACTCAGGCCCAGGCCGCCGACGCCCGTCGCGCCGCTGGCGAAACCGGCGCGCTGCTGGGCGCCCCGCTGGCGCACAAGGACCTGTTCTGCACCAAGGGCATCCGCACCAGCTGCGCCTCCAAGATGCTCGACAACTTCAAGGCCCCGTACGACGCCACCATCGTCGCCAAGCTGGCCGCTGCCGGCACCGTGACCCTGGGCAAGACCAACATGGACGAATTCGCCATGGGTTCGGCCAACGAGTCCAGCCACTACGGCGCGGTGAAGAACCCGTGGAACCTTGAGCACGTACCGGGCGGCTCGTCCGGCGGTTCGGCCGCTGCGGTGGCCGCTCGTCTGTTGCCCGCCGCGACCGGCACCGACACCGGCGGCTCGATTCGCCAACCGGCTGCATTGACCAACCTCACCGGCCTGAAACCGACCTACGGTCGCGTCTCGCGCTGGGGCATGATCGCCTACGCGTCGAGCCTGGATCAGGCCGGCCCCATGGCGCGCACCGCCGAAGACTGCGCCCTGCTGCTGCAAGGCATGGCCGGTTTCGACATCAATGACTCCACCAGCATCGACGAGCCGGTCCCGGACTACAGTGCCAGCCTCAATGGCTCGCTGCAGGGCCTGCGCATTGGCGTGCCGAAGGAGTACTTCAGCGCGGGTCTGGACCCACGCATCGCCGATCTGGTCATGGCCAGCGTCGAAGAGCTGAAAAAGCTCGGCGCCGTGGTCAAGGAAGTCAGCCTGCCGAACCTGCAACACGCGATCCCTGCTTATTATGTGATCGCACCGGCAGAAGCCTCCTCCAACCTGTCGCGCTTCGACGGCGTGCGCTTCGGCTATCGCTGCGAAGACCCGAAAGACCTCACCGACCTGTACAAGCGCTCCCGTGGTGAAGGCTTCGGCCCTGAAGTGCAGCGCCGCATCATGGTCGGCGCCTACGCGCTGTCCGCCGGTTACTACGACGCCTACTACCTGCAAGCGCAGAAGATCCGTCGCCTGATCAAGAACGACTTCATGAACGCGTTCAAGGACGTCGACGTCATTCTGGGCCCGACCACGCCGAACCCGGCCTGGAAGATCGGCGCCAAGAACGCCGACCCGATCGCCGAGTACCTGGAAGACTTCTACACCATCACCGCCAACCTCGCGGGCCTGCCGGGCCTGTCGATGCCAGCCGGTTTCGCCGACGGCTTGCCGGTGGGCGTGCAACTGCTCGCGCCGTACTTCCAGGAAGGCCGCCTGCTCAACGTCGCTCACCAGTACCAATTGGTTACCGACTGGCACACTCGCTCGCCTGAAGGCTTCTAAGGAGAAAACGCATGCAATGGGAAGTCGTCATCGGGCTGGAGATTCACACCCAGCTCACCACCCAATCGAAGATTTTCTCCGGTAGCGCCACCACGTTCGGCTCCGAGCCCAACACTCAGGCCAGCCTCGTCGACCTGGGCATGCCCGGCACGCTGCCGGTGCTGAACAAGGAAGCCGTGCAGATGGCGGTCAAGTTCGGCCTGGCCATCGACGCCGAGATCGGCCAGCACAACGTGTTCGCCCGCAAGAACTACTTCTACCCGGACCTGCCCAAGGGCTACCAGATCAGCCAGATGGAGCTGCCGATCGTCGGCAAGGGCCACCTGGACATCACTCTGGAAGACGGCACCATCAAGCGCATCGGCGTGACCCGTGCCCACCTTGAAGAAGACGCCGGCAAGAGCCTGCACGAAGACTTCAGCGGCATGACCGGCATCGACCTGAACCGCGCCGGCACCCCGCTGCTGGAAATCGTTTCCGAACCGGACATGCGTTCGGCCAAGGAAGCGGTGGCCTACGTCAAGGCGATGCACGCGCTGGTCCGCTACCTGGGCATCTGCGACGGCAACATGGCCGAAGGCTCGCTGCGTTGCGACTGCAACGTGTCGATTCGTCCGGTCGGCCAGGTCGAGTTCGGCACCCGCTGCGAGATCAAGAACGTCAACTCGTTCCGCTTCATCGAGAAGGCGATCAACAGCGAGATCCAGCGCCAGATCGACCTGATCGAAGACGGCGGCAAGGTCATTCAGCAAACCCGCCTGTACGACCCGAACACCAACGAAACCCGCGCCATGCGCAGCAAGGAAGAAGCCAACGACTACCGTTACTTCCCGGACCCTGACCTGCTGCCGGTGATCATCGAGGATTCGTTCCTCGAACAGACCCGCGCCACCCTGCCGGAGCTGCCGCCGCAAAAACGCGAGCGCTTCCAGTCGCAGTTCGGCCTGTCGCTGTACGACGCCAGCGTGCTGGCCTCCAGCCGCGAGCAGGCGGACTACTTCGAGAAAGTGGTGAGCATTGCTGGCGACGCCAAGCTGGCCGCCAACTGGGTCATGGTCGAGCTGGGTTCGCTGCTCAACAAGCAAGGCGTGGAGATCGACGAATCGCCGGTCAGCGCCGAGCAACTGGGCGGCATGCTGCAGCGCATCACCGACAACACCATCTCGGGCAAGATCGCCAAGATGGTCTTCGAGGCGATGGCCAATGGTGAAGGCAGCGCCGACGAGATCATCGAGAAGCGCGGTCTGAAGCAAGTGACCGACAGCGGCGCCATCGAGTCGATTCTCGATGACATGCTGGCCGCCAACGCCGAGCAGGTCGAACAGTACCGCGCGGCCGATGAAGCCAAACGCGGCAAGATGTTCGGCTTCTTCGTCGGCCAGGCCATGAAAGCGTCGAAAGGCAAGGCCAACCCGGGTCAGGTCAACGAGCTGCTCAAACGCAAGCTGGAAGGTTGATGCAAAGGCGCTGATCCGGAACTTTCGACATCAGGGCCGGCCAAATCGCGAGCAAGCTCACTCCTACAATGGAATACGTTGCCCTTGTAGGAGTGAGCTTGCTCGCGATGACGTTTGAGTGTTCTCACGCTTTGCGTGGGAGCACATTTCAGGACGCTTTGCGTCCATTTCTGTGACGCGGAGCGTCACGAGCTGCATTTCCACGCAAAGCGTGGGGACGATCAGGACTGAAGGATTGCGAACCATGTGGCGGCTCCTCAGCGCTTGCGCGCTGCTCTCCCTGCTGGCCGGTTGTGCCAGCGAAGGCGTCATCGATCCCCACGGCTATAACGCCACCGGCGGAGCCTCGTATTACGGCTCGCGCCACCAAGGCAAGCGCACCGCCAGCGGTGAACGCTTCGACCAGAATTCCCTGACCGCCGCGCACCGCCAACTGCCGTTCGGCACCCGCGTGCAAGTCACCAACCTCGACAACGACCGCAAGGTCATCGTCCGCATCAACGATCGCGGGCCGCATACCCGTGGCCGATTGATCGACGTATCGCGCGCTGCCGCTGAACAATTGGGTATGCTGCGCAGCGGAACCGCCCAAGTGCGGGTGCAAGCCCTCGACGACTGACTCAGTGGTGCCCTGAATTCTCGCGCTCTCGACCCTGCCACTGCCCACGCTGATCGAACTGATCGGTGGCCTGCTGATGATGATCGTCGGCGCCGAACTGTCGGTGCGCGCGGCGGTGGCCCTGGCTGCCTTGCTAAAAACCCGGCCGCTGTTTCTCGGCCTCACCGTCGTCGCCCTCGGCAGCAGCGCGCCGCAAATGGCCGTAGGCTTGCAAGCTGCGCTGACTGACAGCACCGACATCGCGGTGGGCAGCGTCATCGGCAGCAATATCTTCAACATTCTGGTGACCCTCGGCCTGTCAGCGTTGATCATCCCGTTGCGGGTGGCGCGGCAGTTGGTGCGCGTGGACCTGCCGCTGATGATCGGCGCCACGGCGTTGGTTGCCGGGCTGGCGTGGAATGGGGTGTTGAGCGGGCTGGATGGCGTAGTGCTGTTGATCGCCATGGCCGGTTATCTGGTCGTGGTCGTGCGCCAGTTCGCCCACGGCGCCCGGCATTTCAACCCCACTGACGAAACACCAAAACGCAAAGTCTGGCCGATCCTTGGCCGCCTGGCGGTGATGTCCTGCGGGTTGGCCTTGATGATCTTTGGCAGTCATTTGCTGGTGGGCGCGGCCGTCGTTGTCGCCCAGGACCTGGGATTGTCGGAACGGGTGATCGGCCTGACCGTGATCGCCGTCGCCACGTCCCTCCCCGCCTTGATGACTTCACTGATCGCAGCGCTGCGTGGCGAACGTGACATCGCGGTGGGCAACATCATTGGCAGCAACCTGTTCAACCTGCTGGGCGTGCTGGGGATCACCTCGCTGATCGCCTCGACGCCGTTGTCGATCTCACCGAACGCACTGGACTTCGACCTGCCCGTGATGCTCGGCGTCGCGGTCCTGTGCCTGCCGCTGTTCTACTCCGGTTATCGCATCACCCGGCTGGAAGGCCTATTGCTGTTGGTGCTTTACGCGGTGTACGGGCTGCACATCGTGTCGTTCACCACCGGTATGCCGCTGGCGGATCGGCTCGAACGGCTGATGATTCATTACGCGTTGCCGGTGTTGGGCATGGCGGTATTGTTCAGCACGGTTCGCGCATGGCGTCGACAACACTGAGGGAAACGCCTGCACGTCTGCGGTCAGATCCATCCGCCCCACTGCAAAATGAAGATCCCGAGGTTGGTCGTCACCGCTGCTGCCAAGGTGGTCATGACGATGATCGACGCCGCCAGCTCATGATTGCCCTCAGCCGCGCGTGCCATGACGAAGCTGACGGAGGCCGTGGGCGCGCCGAAGTAAAGAAACAGAATCCCCAGTTCTGCGTGACGAAAGCCCAGCAGCCATGCGCCAGCGGTGCAGATCAGTGGCAACCACACCATTTTCATCAGGCCCGCGCTGACCGCCAGGCCGCCGCTCTCGCGCAACGATTTCAGCGACAAAGTCCCCCCGATGCACATCAACGCCAGCGGCAAGGTCATCTGCGCCAGGTAGCTGCCGGAGGTGTCGAGCCATTTCGGCAAGCTGATGCCGAAGTACGCGAAGGGGGTCGCGGCAATGATGCTGATGATCAGCGGGTTGGCGAAAACGCTTTTGCAGATGCTCCACGGGTCGGATTTGATCACCGGGCTGTAGACCGCCAGCACTACGGTCGAGAGCGTGTTGTAGAAAAGGATGACCAGCGCGGCGAGGATCGCGCCCAATGAGATGCCGTAATCGCCGTACATGCTGGCGGCCAGCGCGAGGCCGATCACACCGTTGTTACCGCGAAACGCCCCTTGCACGTAAATGCCGCGCTCGATGAAGGGTACGCGATAGATCGCCCAGCCCCAGACCAGCGCGAAACCCACCAGCGTGGCGACGATGAAGTAGATCAAGACGCCCGGTTGCAGCGCCGCGTGCAGGTCCGCGTGGATAATGCCGAGGAACAGCAACGCGGGCATGGTGCAGTTGAACACCAGCGAAGACGCAGTGTGAATGAAGCCGTCGTTGATCCAGTCGATCCGCTTGAGCAACACGCCGAGAAACAGCATGGCGAAGACCGGTGCGGTGATGTTCAGGGTTTCCCAAAAAATTGCCAGCATGCACACCAAACCCTGAGATGTCGTTAGGTGGCTAATGATAGGCGAGTGGCGAGCTAAGTGTTACCGGGAAATGCGTAGAGGTCGTACAACTGCCAATTTCTGCTTGGCTTTACGAAAAACTCATATGCGCCACGGACCTGTAGGAGTGAGCTTGCTCGCGATAGCAGTCTGTCTGTGCCTTATGTAGTGGCTGACACTGAGCCATCGCGAACAAGCTCACTCCTACAGGAAAGATGGCTAGACGAGAACTGATGGCTGCAATTTTTTCTCAAACACCGACACCCCGTCCAGATCCCGCAGCGTCACGGTCATCTCGCCGCTCTGCCCGTCGATGTTCACTTCGCCGAAAAACTGAAACCCGGCGAAGGGCGAGGTGTTCTGCGCAGGCGGGGCTTTCTGAAACACCAGCTCGGGGCCGAAGGTTTTGTCCAGCGTGTTCGGCCCGAAACTCCCGGCATTCAGGGGTCCGGCGACGAATTCCCAAAACGGGTCGAAGTCCTGAAACACGGCCTGATCCGGGTGATAGTGATGGGCCGCGCAGTAATGCACGTCGGCGGTCAGCCACACCGTATTGCGGACCTTCTGCTGACGCAGGAACCCCAGCAGTTCGGCGACCTCCAGCTCACGCCCTTTCGGCGCGCCGTTGTCAGTGTTGGCAATCGCCTCCCAGCGCATGACGCCTGGGCTGACCTCGCCGTCCGGCACACCGAGACCGATGGGCATGTCCGCCGCGATCACCTTCCACTGCGCGTTCGACGCCTGCAATTCGCGCTTGAGCCAGTCCAATTGCTGGCGCCCCAAAAATGCCGTGGTCGACCCCGGTTTGTCGGCCAGGTTGGCGTCGTTGCCGTCGCGGTAGCTGCGCATGTCGAGGACGAACACGTCGAGCATCGGCCCGTAACTGAGCTTGCGATACACTCGCCCGCCATTGTCGGCACTCTGCAAACGCATCGGCGCGTATTCCAGAAACGCCTGACGTCCGCGTGAAGCCAGCAATTGAATGTCTTTGACTTTATAGCGCTCGTCGAGCTGTTTGCTTGGCGACCAGTTGTTGGTGACTTCGTGGTCGTCCCACTGCCAGATTTGCGGCACTTCGGCGTTGAAGCGGCGCAGGTTCTCGTCCATCAAGTTGTAGCGATAGGCGCCGCGGTATTCGTCAAGGGTCTCGGCGACCTTGCTCTTGGCTTCGGTGGTGAGGTTGCGCCAGATGCGCCCGCCTTCCGTGACCACCTCGGCGGGCACCGGGCCGTCGGCATAAATGGTATCGCCGCTGTGGATGAAGAAGTCTGGTAGACGCAGGCGCATCGCTTCGTAGATGCGCATGCCGCCGATGTCCGGATTGATGCCGAAACCCTGCCCCACGGTGTCGCCGCTCCAGACGAAACGGATGTCACGGCGGGTCTGCGGCATGCTCCGCAGGTGACCGAACCACGGCTCGCTGGCGACACCGGTTTGCGCGTCTTCGAAGAACACGCGGTAGAAAATGGCTTGATCGGTGGGCAGGCCGGTCAGTTCGACACGGGCGGTGAAGTCGGTGCGCTGATCAGCCAGCAGTGAGACGGCGCGACGCGGATTAGCGAACATGCTGCGGGTGTCCCACTCCACGACCATGCGCGAAGGGCGGTCGCTGCGGCTCCAGACCATCGCGCGATCACCCATCAGATCGCCAGACTGCACGCCGTCAGTCATCTTCGGGCGATCCTTGACCGAGGCAATGACCGCCGGGGCCAAGCCCGGCAAGAGCAATCCGGCGCCAGCGGCTTGAATGATGCGTCGGCGTGTCAGGTCGAACTGAGTCATGTTTCATCCCTCTCCAGCGAATGCCAAAGACAGGAACCTAACAACCGAATGTTGGGTGAATATTACAGATGACACAGAACCTGTAGGAGTGAGCTTGCTCGCGATTGCTGGCTGCCGGTCACCACATGTGGCATAGGCAGGCGGCTATCGCGAGCAAGCTCACTCCTACAATGGTATTCAGCGCTTGTGAATCAAGCGCCAGCAGGCACCGCATCCAGTTCCACCACTTCGGGCCGTTTCAACACGGCATACAACACGCCCGTCACTACGCTGCCGACCACAATCGCCAGCAGGTACAGCAACGCATGGTTGATCGCATTCGGAATCAGCAGCACGAACAACCCGCCATGGGGCGCCATGAGTTTGCAGCCGAAAAACATCGACAACGCCCCGGTCAGTGCGCCACCGACGATGCTCGCCGGGATCACCCGCAGCGGGTCTTTGGCGGCGAAGGGAATGGCGCCTTCGGAGATGAAGCACAGCCCCAGCACAAACGCTGCCTTGCCCGCTTCGCGCTCGCTTTGGGCGAATTTGTGACGGGCGATGAGGCTGGCGATGCCCATGCCGATCGGCGGCACCATGCCTGCGGCCATCGCTGCGGCCATCGGCGCGTAGCTCTGGGATGCCAGCAGCCCCACCGAAAACGCATAAGACGCCTTGTTGATCGGCCCGCCGAGGTCTACGCACATCATGGCGCCCAGCAACACGCCCAGCAGAATCGCGTTGGTGGTGCCCATGCTGTCGAGGAAGTGCGTCAGCCCTTCGAGCATGCCCGCCACCGGCTTGCCGACCACGTAGATCATCACCAGCCCCGTCACCAGACTGGCCAGCAGCGGAATGATCAGGATCGGCTTCAACGCCTCGACGCTGGCGGGCAGCCTTGCATAACGATTGATCGCCGCAGCGGTGTACCCGGCGATGAAGCCCGCGATGATGCCGCCGATGAAACCCGCGCCCAAGGTGCTGGCTAGCAGCCCGCCGATCATGCCCGGCGCCAGACCCGGCCGATCCGCGATGGAATAGGCGATGTAACCCGCCAGCAGAGGCACCATCAGCTTGAACGCCGCATCACCGCCGATCTGCATCAACGCAGCGGCCAGCGTGCCTTGTTCCTTGAACGCCGTGATACCGAACACGAACGACAGCGCGATCAGCAAACCGCCCGCCACCACCATCGGCAGCATGAACGACACGCCTGTCAGCAGGTGTTTGTAGACACCGGTTTTCTCTTTTTTGGCAGGGGCTTTCGAGGTCGACGCAGAAGACTCGATTTCGGCTTCAGCCAAGGCTTTTTTTAGCGTCGCCTCGGACTGCTTGAGCGCGATGCCGGTGCCGCAGCGGTAGATTCGTTTGCCTGCGAAACGCTCGGTGGCCACTTCGATATCGGCCGCCAGCAACACCACGTCGGCCTCGGCAATCGCCTGAGCGCTTAACGGATTGCGCGCACCGACCGAGCCTTGGGTTTCCACTTGCAGGTCGTAGCCCAGTTTTTTCGCCGCCTGCTGAATGGCCTCGGCGGCCATGAAGGTGTGGGCAACGCCGGTCGGGCAAGCGGTCACCGCCACCAGTGTCGGGATTTTGCCCGAGCTGGCAGCGGCGACAGACTCGACGCGCTCGCTGGGCACATACACCTTCGCCAGTTCCTGGGCTGAATGCATGAAACCGTCGATGTCCTGCAACGCTCGGGAGGGCGTCGACTGATGCAGACGCTTGCCCGCAAACCGGCTCAAATCCAGAGGGCCGGTGTTGACGACCAACACCCAGTCGGCGCTTTGGATCTGATCAGCGGTGAGCTGTTTTTCAGGGTGACGCGGGTCGTGCACTTCGACACACGTCGTCCAGCCCTGACGCTGCGCCGCTGCATCGAGCAGACGGGCGCTGAGGACGCTGCTGATCTTGCCGTTCGGGCAGGCCGTGACAATGGCTAACTTCATCACTCTTCCTCTTTTCTTGTTCTGTCGAGGTAATTCGCCATGGCGCGAACGTTGACCCCGCCTTCCAGCCGTTTGAGTTGCACGGTGTCCGTGATACCGAACCCGATCTGGGTCACCGCCATCGCGGCAATCGCCGTCGCCGTGCGCAACGTCCGCTCGGGCGCGTGGCCGCTCAACAGACCGTGAACCATGCCCGCCAACAGCGAATCCCCCGCCCCGACCGTACTGGCAACCGTGACCTTCGGCGGCATCGCTTGCAACGCCACATCGGCGCTGAACCAGTGCACACCTTCCGAGCCTTGGGAAATCACCACATGCTCAATGCCGCGCTGCCGCAAGGCTTCGGCAGCCTCGGCTTGCGCGGCGATGGAAATGATCGGTGCATCCAGCGCGTCGGCCAGCTCTTCGGTGTTGGGCTTGATCAGCCACGGTGACGCCTCAAGGCCTGCACGCAAGGCTTCGCCGCTCGTGTCCAGAGCAACCTTCAGACCCTTTTTTTTGAGCATCACCAGCAAGGCTTTCAGCCACTGCGCATCGACGCCACGGGGCAGACTGCCCGCCACGATCACGGCATCAAAGTCGCTGGCGATCTGGTCGACGCGGGCCGCGAGCGCCTGTTGCGCCTGGACGCTGACTTCAGGTCCCGGCCCGTTCAAGTCAGTGATGCGCCCGCTGCTTTCGGCGAGCTTGATGTTGCTGCGGGTCTCGCCCGGCACACGCACGAACTCATCGACGAAACCGCGTTTGACGAACAGCGATTCGAACGGCAATTGATTATCGACGCCGAGAAAACCCGCGACGGTCAGTGTGTGCCCCATATCCGCCAGCACCTGTGCGACATTGAGGCCCTTGCCCGCCGCATGGGTGAGCATGCCTTCGCTGCGGTTGACCTGGCCCACCTGCAACGGACCCAACTGCACGGTCAGGTCCAGCGCCGGGTTCATGGTCAATGTCAAAATCTTCGCCATTAAAGCTTCTCCACGCACAGCCTCTCCACGAGGCCACGCACTTCAGCGGCGCTGCCGACGGCCAGCGCATGTTGCGCCAACTGCCGGGCACCGGTCAGATTCAACTCACGGACGCAGGCTTTGACTTCGCCCACACTGCGCGCCGCGACACTCAATTCATCGACGCCCAGCCCGACCAGTACCGGCACTGCCAGCGGGTCCGCTGCCAACTCGCCGCACACGCCGACCCATTTGCCATGGGCATGGGCGGCGCGAACGGTGATGTCGATCAGTTGCAGTACCGCGGGATGCAGACCATCCGCTTGGCCCGACAAGGTCGGATGACCACGGTCGATGGCCAGGGTGTACTGCGTCAGGTCGTTGGTTCCGACGCTGAAGAAGTCCACCTCTTTGGCCAGCACCGGCGCCAGCAGTGCTGCCGACGGCACTTCGATCATGATGCCCAGTTGCAAGTCGGCCACCGGGATTTCCAGGCGCAGACGCTCGGTCATGTCCCGCGCCTGACGCCACTCTTCAACCGTGCCGACCATCGGGAACATGATGCGCAACGGACGGTTGTCGGCGGCACGCAGCAAGGCGCGAAGCTGGCCTTCCATCACGTCAGGACGCTGCAAGGTCAGACGAATGCCGCGCACGCCGAGGAATGGGTTTTCTTCCTTGTCGATTGGCCAGTACGGCAGGGGTTTATCGCCACCGACGTCGAGGGTACGAACCACCAATGGGCGGCCTTTGAGGTCGTCAAGCACGCGACGGTATTCGGCTTCCTGAGTGGCTTCGTCCGGCGCGGAGCTGTGGGCCATGAACAGCAATTCGGTGCGCAACAGGCCGATGCCTTCGGCGCCCTGCTCTACCGCAGCGGGCGTACCGGCGCTGTCGCCAATGTTGGCGAACACCTCGACCGCGTGGCCGTCCTGGGTGATTGCAGGCTCCATGCGCAACGCGGCAGCGGCTTTCAGACGTGTCTCGCGGGTGTCGCGGTCAAGCAAGGCGCGCTGCAAAGTTGCCTCGTCCGGCGCCACATCAAGGCGTCCGCGCTGACCGTCGATCAGCAAAACGGTGCCGGATTTGATCAGCAACACCGCTTCCCCGGCACCGACCAGCGCCGGAATACCCAATGCGCGAGCGACGATGGCGCTGTGGGCCGTGGCTCCCCCGCGCGCCGTGAGAATCCCGGCGACGCGCGCGGGATCGAGCCGCGCCACGTCGGACGGGCCGACTTCATCCATCACCAGAATGTAGGGTTCGTGCGGTTCAACCAGATCCTGCACGCCACACAGTTGCGCCAGCACGCGACGACCTACATCGCGCAGGTCCGCCGCACGTTCGGCGAGCAGCGCATCTTTGAGCTGTTCCTGCTGGCGCGCCGCCGCGTCGATCACATGCGTCCAGGCGGCAGCGGCGCTTTCACCACTTTTGAGACGCAGGGCGACCTCGTCCACCAGTTCGGGGTCGTCGAGCATTTCCTGGTGGGTGATGAAAATCTCGCGAATGGCCTTGGCGGTGCTGCGTTGGATCAGCCCTTCGATGTCGCTTCGGACCAAGCCCAACGCCGAGTGCAGACGCTCATGCTCGGCGTGATACGACTCGCCGCGCAGCGGGTAATCAAATACCGGCAACACGTGCACATGGGCAGGCCCCGTGGCGATGCCGGGGGCGGCGGGAACGGCCTGGATCTGTGAACCGGCGGAGGGGGCGCTCAGGTGTTTTTCCACCACGGCCGCAATCGGGCTCGGCGCGGACTCGGTCGGCAGCGCCTCGATCTCCTCGCCCAAGCCTTCGCGGACGGCAGCGATCAGAGCAGGCAAGGCATCGCTGGCAATGGCCGGCTCGGCAATGAACTCCAGCACCTGCCCCCGACGCACGCCGAGGCTCAGCAGTTTGCTCAGACTTTTGACCGACACAGGATTTTCGGCGCTGTCGAGAATGCGCACGCGCACCTCGCCTTCAAAATTTTTCGCCAGTTGCGCGAGGATCTTCGCCGGGCGCGCATGCAGGCCATGAGCGTTGGCAAGGGCAACACGCTCGCTCGGCCAGTCAGGCGGCACGTCACCGCCCAAGGCTTGCAGCACCGCGCGGCTGCTGGTGGCCTGACCCAATTCTTGCCCACGGCCTTCGATCAACAGCGCGCACAGCCTTTCGAGCAACGCCTGATGGGACTCACCCAGGCTGGCGAGGCAGAACAGGCCGTTCAACGGTTGCCCCAGATGACGCATGGGCTTGTCCGGCGTGACAAACGCCAGCCCCGGTTTGTTGACCATCTGCTCGCTGTGCAGCCACCAGAGGCCGTCGCCCAACGGCAGCGGCTCGACCTGTTGCAGCACGGCGGCAAAGCCGTTGTTCACGCATTCGGCACGACGCAGCAACCGCGCGCCACGCCAGACCAGCTCTTCGAAATCATCGACTGAGGCACCGAGGCTGATCATCTGTGCATCCAGCGCCAGTTCCTGCGGCGCGCCTTGCAGTAGTTTAAGCAGCGCCTCTGGACTCTTGGCCTGACGCAACGCTTCGCCCAGATCGGTCTCGCCGAGGGCACGGGTCAGGAGTTGGAGGAGACGCAAGTGTTCGTCGGACTTGGCGGCAATGCCGATGGCCAGATAGACGATCTGCCCGTCGCCCCAATCCACACCTTCCGGAAACTGCATCAAACGCACACCGGTGGCGTACACCTGATCGCGGGTTTGCGGCGTGCCGTGGGGAATCGCGATGCCCTGGCCGAGAAAGGTCGAACCCTGTTGCTCGCGGGCTTGCAGCCCTTGCAAATAACCCGGTGCGACGAGTCCGTCAGCTACGAGCAGATCAGCGAGCAATTGCAGCGCGGCAGGTTTATCCATAGCCGTTTGGCCCATGGAAATTTGCTCAACGGTCAGTTCGAGCATCGCGTTCTCCTGTGATTCTTGTTTTAGGGCCTGAGGCACGTGGATAACACGGCATCAGACCAGCGTTCTTGCACGATTACGGCAATAAATGCGCTTGCTGAATCGTTTAATCTAGATTGCCGGGCACGTTACTCGATATCTTGCGCAGATTGAAGCGCATCCTGCTGACCGGCGCAGAAAGCATTCTGAAAACGTAATCGATAATGCTCTGCTGTAATGATGACTCTGAATCGGTGAAAATCCCGACCGCATTCCGTCCGTGCCAAAGAATAAAAGGAAGGTCCGCTTGAAACTCAGTGATATTGCGCGTCTGGCCGGCGTCTCCGTCACCACCGCCAGCTACGTGATCAACGGCAAGGCCGAGCAGCAACGCATCAGCAACGCGACCGTTGAACGTGTGCGGGCGGTGGTCGAGGCCCATGGATTTCGCCCCAATCCACAGGCTGCGGGGCTGCGCAGCCGCCACACCCGCACATTGGGTTTCATTTTGCCGGACCTGGAAAACCCGAGTTACGCCCGTATCGCCAAGCAACTCGAACAAGGCGCCCGTGCCCGAGGCTATCAACTCCTGATCGCCAGTTCCGACGACGATCCCATCAGCGAGTTGCAATTGTTGCAGTTGTTTCGCGCCCGTCGTTGCGATGCCCTCTTCGTTGCCAGTTGCCTGCCTGCCAGCGATGACAGCTACCGCGACCTGCAAAAACATGGCATTCCCGTCATCGCCATCGACCGGGAAATGGACCCCGCGCATTTCTGCTCGGTGGTCAGCGACGACCACGACGCCAGCCAGCAACTGACGCGCAGCCTGCTGGAAACCCGGCCCCGGCACGTTGCCCTCATCGGCGCCCGCCCTGAACTCAGCGTCAGTAAAGCCCGTGCCAGTGGCTTCGAAGACGCACTGGAAGGCTTCAAAGGCTCGGTGATCGTCGAGCATGGCGAAGCGTTCAGTCGCGATTGCGGCCTGCACATCGCGGGCGAGATGCTTGATCGCCTCGGCTATTTTCCCGACGCGTTGATCACCACGTCCTATGTTCTGTTGCAGGGCGTTTTCGACCTTCTGCACGCGCGCCGTCTCAATCCTGATCAACTGCACCTCGGCACTTTCGGCGACACGCAACTGCTCGACTTTCTGCCGTTGCCGGTCAACGCCATGGCCCAACAGCACCAGTTGATCGCTGAAAAAGCACTGGCATTGGCCCTATCGGCCGTGGAACAGGATCTGTACGAGCCGGGCGTTCACGCCATCGTGCGCACGTTCAAACAGCGCATTCACGAGGCCTGACGTGCGGATGATCGACACCCACACGCATTTGGACTTCGATGATTTCGACGCTGACCGAGACGCCGTTCTCAGCCATTGTCGAGAGCTGCAAGTAGACCGGATCGTGGTGTTGGGGGTCTATCAGCGCAATCTGCAGCGGGTGTGGGATCTGGCCCTCAATGAGCCTTCCATTTACGCGGCATTGGGCTTACACCCGATTTATCTTAATGAACACCGCCCCGAGCACCTTCATGAATTGCGCGAGCGACTGGCCGAATTGGCGGGCCATCCAAAACTCTGCGCCGTGGGCGAAATCGGGCTGGATTACTACGTCGAATCGGTGGATCGGGATCGCCAAAAAACCGTGTTCGAGCAACAGCTACAAATGGCCGCTGACTTCAATCTGCCCGCCCTGCTCCACGTACGCCGCAGTCACGCCGATACCATTGCCACACTCAAACGCTTCAAGCTCAAACGCGCTGGCATCGTTCACGCCTTCGCGGGGAGCCGAGAGGAAGCGAAGGAATACATCAAGCTCGGTTTCAAACTCGGCCTTGGCGGCGCGGCGACCTGGCCGCAAGCGCTGCGCATGCACCGGGTGATTGCCGACTTGCCGCTGGACAGCGTGGTGCTGGAAACCGACTCCCCCGACATGGCCCCGGCGATGTACCCCGGCCAGCGCAACAGCCCCGAGCATTTGCCAGCTATTTGCGTTGCCTTGGCCGGGCTTATGAATACCACGCCCGACACCCTCGCCAACGCCAGCACCGAGAACGCCTGCCAAGTCTTCGGCTGGGCATGAATCACGCCTGACTCACCACTCGCCCGATTTCATTTTGTAAAAAGAAATTTCAAACGCGACCAGCGGTCCTTTGCATACCTCCCCCCGATCGCTAAGGACACCGGCAATGAAATTCTCCAAGTTCGCGCAGGCGCTGTCGAAATGGACCGGCAACCCGAAAACCTTTGTCGTGGCCGTTCTGTTGATCTGCGTGTGGGCCGTGACGGGTCCGTTCTTCCATTACAACGACACGTGGCAGCTGATCATCAACACCTCCACGACGATCATCACGTTTCTGATGGTCTTCCTCGTGCAGAACACCCAGAACCGCGACACAGACGAGTTGCACATCAAGATCGACGAGCTATTGCGGGTCACCAAGGATGCCCAGAACGCGGTGTTGAGTCTGGACAACCTGGACCAGAAAGAACTGCACGCGCTGCGCAAGAAATACAAGGCCATGGGTGATCGTGAAGACACCGACCACACCCAGCCGTTTCCCGCGTGCGATGCCGATGTCCTCATCGACAAGTCTGAGCCGGCCACCGACCATTGATCAGAGGGCGAGGAACTACACGGCGTCGGGTTTTTCTCAAATGGATGTGTCGTCTGTGCTGACGCCTCGCGGATGAATTCGCTCCTACAGGTGATTTGGCGTACGCCTGAAACGGGTGGACGGACACAGCACCTGTGGGAGCGAATTCATTCGCGAAAGATGTATCAGACTACAGAGATTTATTGCGAAACACTTCGGCCTCAACAGGGAGTTCGCCCATGAGCGGATCACGCAGCACTGCAAAGTCTGAAGTCGTTCTGCTGGCCACCCACAAGCGCTTGGCGACTCACGAAACGGTGGTCCAACAGGCTCTGGCCGAACGGATCGCGGGTGTCTTGGGAGCGAAATTCGTCGGGGCGTATGACCCGGACCTGCACCAAGGTCATGCGCTGTATTACATCCCGTCCGACACGCTTATCGGAAAAGAGGATGGCAACGCGCTGAATATTCGCAGCGTCGATGACTTCTTTGGCGGGCTTATCGACCATCCCTTCATGGCCACCAAAGCCATTTCCCATCCTCTCCTCAAAGACGCAACCGCGAAACCGGCAGGCTGGTCTGATCGATTTTTCGAAGATGCAGCCGATGCCGTGCTTGCAGGTTTCAGCGTGTTCAACGAGGCCGATGCCAGGCGCGCCGGGGTGCTGTTGCTCAAAGACGGCCCGGTGCGGGTGAAGCCGGTCTTGGCCACAGCAGGTCGCGGACAGTTAGTGGTGACGACGGAAGCTGAGCTCGACAGCGCCCTCGCTCAGCAAGACATGGACGAGGTCGAGGAATGGGGGCTGGTGCTGGAGGAAGATTTGCACGACGTCATCACCTACAGCGTGGGCCAGATTCAGGTGGCGGGCATCACCATCAGTTACCACGGCACGCAAAGCCTGACCGAAGACAACAATGGCGAAACTGTCTACGGCGGCTCCCAATTGTGGCTGGTGCGCGGCGATTACAACGCGTTGCTCAAGCTCGATCTTGACGACGATGTGCGGCGTTCGGTCACTCAAGCCATGAGTTACGAAAACGCCGCGCTGGATTGCTTCCCGGATTTCCTCGCCTCGCGGCGCAATTACGACATTGCCCATGGCACCAATTCGCGAGGGGAAGTCTGCTCCGGCGTTTTGGAGCAATCCTGGCGCATCGGTGGCGCCAGCCCTGCCGAGATCGAAGCGCTGGTGGCGTTTGCCGCCGACCCGACTTTGCAGCGAATTCACGCGTCCAGCCACGAAATCTACGGGCCGACTACCTTGCCGGCCGATGCCCACCTTCTCTACGAGGGCGACGACCCTGACGTCGGCCTTATCAGCAAATTCACACAGGTCCAGCCTTATGACCGTACGCAGTGAAACCATCGACATCAACGTCAGCGACGACACCATCTCAGGCACCATCCTGGCGCCCGGCGCGAAGATGCCCGGCATTCTGTTCGTGCACGGGTGGGGCGGCAGTCAGCAGCGCGACCTCGCTCGGGCCAAGAACATCACCGGCCTGGGTTGCGTGTGCCTGACCTTCGACTTGCGCGGCCATGAGCGCACCCATGAAATGCGCGCCTCGGTGTCCCGCGAACACAGCATGGAAGACCTGCTTGCCGCGTACGACCGACTGGCGAGTCACCCCGCTGTGGATAACAACGCGATTGCGGTGATCGGCAGCAGTTACGGCGGCTATCTGGCGACGATTCTCAGCGGGATGCGCCCGGTCAAATGGCTGGCCTTGCGCGTTCCGGCGCTGTATTGGGACGCAGATTGGGACATGCCGAAACAGGCGCTGGACCGGGACAAGCTTGCGCATTACCGCCGCTCGGCCGTGACCGCCGCGGATAATCGCGCGTTGGCGGCGTGCAAGGATTTCAAAGGGGATGTGTTGCTGGTCGAGTCTGAGCAGGACGATTACGTGCCCCACGCGACATTAATGAGTTACCGCACGGCGTTCGATCTGGCGCATTCGTTGACCTATCGCCTGCTGGACGGCGCAGACCACGGGCTGAGTAGCGACACCAGCCAGCATGCCTACACGACGCTGTTGACCGACTGGATCAGCGAAATGGTCATCGGCTCGCGCCTGGTCGATTATCCGCATCATTCGGCGGCGTACTCGTGATCCTGGAGTCGCCCCTCGCCCAGTAGGAGTCGGCTCCCACCCTTTCAACGGCGCCTAAAAGTCAGGTACCCGACAAATCCACATCATTGGCCGATACATCCACCCGGCTGTCGAACCCTGGCGTGAGGATGATCTTGCGGCAGTCTTCCTCGCGTTTATCGAAGATTCTGTAGCCGTCCGCCGCCTCTTCCAAAGACAACCGGTGGGTAATGATTGCCTCCGGCGTCAGCGCGCCTTCTTCGATCAGTTTCAACAGTTCTGGCAGGTAGCTGTGCACGTGGGTCTGGCCCATCTTGAACGTCAGCCCCTTGTCGAACGCATCGCCGAACATGAAGCCGTGAATGAAGCCCGCGTAAACGCCCGGCACGCTGACGGTCCCGCCTCTGCGCACGGCCGCGATGCATTGGCGCAACGCCTTGCCGCTGCTGCCTTCGAGTTTGAGGGTGGCGAGGATGGTTTCCGTAGTGCTGCCCTTGGCTTCAAAACCTACAGCATCGATCACCGCATCGACACCGCGCATGCCCGACGTCTGACGCACAATGGTGTCTGCCGGGTCGTCGTCCTCATCGAAGTTGATCGGAATCACGCCGTAGGTGAACTGCGCATACGCGAGGCGATAGGCGTGATGATCGACCATGAAAATCTTCTCAGCCCCGAGCATTTTCGCGCACGCCGCGCTCAACAGTCCGACGGGTCCGGCGCCGTAAATCGCCACGCTTGAGCCCTGTTTCACACCCGCGTTGAGTACGGCCTGCCACGCCGTGGGCAGGATGTCCGAGAGGAACAAGACCTTCTCATCCGCTAACGTTCCCGGCACCTTGAACGGCCCGACATTACCCTTCGGAACGCGCACGTATTCGGCCTGCCCACCGGGCACCCCGCCGTACAAATGGCTGTAGCCAAACAACGCCGCACCGGGCGCAATCGACTTTTTATTCAGAATCGCCCCACGTCCCGTGTTAGTGGTTTCGCACGCAGCAAAGGCATCCATCTGACAGAAAAAACAGCTGCCACAAGCGATGACGAAAGGGATGACCACACGGTCGCCGGGCTTGACGGCGGTGACTTGGGGCCCGACTTCTTCGACGATACCCATGAATTCGTGACCAAAAATGTCGCCTTGTTCGGTGGCGGGAATCTTGCCGCGATACAGGTGCAGGTCCGAGCCGCAAATGGCCGTGGCGGTGACCTTCAAGATCACATCATCGGCTTCCTGGATGACGGGGTCGGCGACGGTTTCCACGCGTACGTCGTGGGCGCCGTGATACGTCAGTGCACGCATGAACTTCTCCTTGGCCCGCAGGCCAGAGCGTTTTGCAGAGGCATACAACAAGGATAGGTGCAGGGGCGATGAAGTTCAGGGAACGACCCCATAGCCGACCAATGGGTGCGCGCCGTTGTAGGAGTGAGCTTGCTCGCGATAGCGTCATGCAGTTCCCTACAACGGCGACTGATGCACCTCAATCGCTAGCAAAACTCACGCCTACAAAGAAATGCGCGAGGATTGGTGTAAATTGCGTAATGCCTTGAAACATTCCCCCAGCCGGAGCCACCATGAGTTCTTCCCCCTTGCGCATTTGCATTGCTGGCGCTGGCGCCATTGGTTGCACGCTGGCGGCGCGCATCGCGTTGACGGGGCACCCGGTGAACGTCTTCGCCCGTGGCCGCACCCTGGCAGCGCTGCAACGCAACGGCATTCACCTGCAGGATTTGCAAGGCCGTCATCACGTGAAGGTCAACGCCAGCGACAGCGCCGAAACCCTCGGCGAGCAGGACATCGTTTTTCTGTGCACCAAAGCCCCTTCACTGAGCGGTCTCTTGCCGAACATCAGCCCTTTGATCGGTCCGAACACGGTTGTAGTGCCCGTGATCAACGGCGTGCCGTGGTGGTACTTCCATGGTGAGGGTGGGCGTTTCGATGGCAATCGCGTAGAAACGGTCGATCCCGATGGGCGCATCACCGACACGCTGGATCTGCACAAGGTCATCGGCTGCGTCGTCTTCATCACGGCGCAAAGTTCTGCCCCTGCTGTCGTAAAAACCCACAACCCGTATCGCATTATCTTCGGCGAATTGAACGATGAGCTGACACCGCGTCTGGAACGACTGGTGTCGCTTATTCAGGGCGCAGGGATCGAAGCCCAAGGCACTGACCGGATTCGCGATCAGCTGTGGACCAAGATCATCGCCAACCTCACGTCCAACCCGGTTTCAGTGGTGACCGGCGCAACGCTGGAGCAAATCTATGGCCTGCCGGACATGCGCGAGCTGGCGCTGGCGACCTTCAACGAGGCGGTGCAAGTGGCGGCGGCTTATGACGCGAAGCTGAGCATGGAGCCGACGACTTTCATGCAGTTCGGCGCCAGCATGGGGCCGGTGCGCACGTCGATGCTGCAGGACTTCGATAAGGGCTTGCCGCTGGAACTGGCGGCGATTGGCGATGCGGTGGTGGAGTTGGCGGCGAAGGTGAACATTCCGATGCCGATCACCAGAAGCGTGCTGACGTTGGCGCGGTTTTGCGGGGAGCATGCGCACCACAAGGAGCATGGGCGGCATTGATTCAAGAGCTGAAAACATTCCCCCTGTAGCAGCACGGCTTGCCGGCGGCGGCGCCATCGAAACCGCCACCGCCGGCAAGCCGGACTGCTACAGGAGTATCAGCGACAGATATTGATGATCAGGTAATCGGCGCCGGGTTGAACAGGGTGATGTCGTTGTGCAAGCGGTAATGCTCGGTCCAGGTCTTCTTCTTGCCGCTGGCGACATCGAGATAGAAATGGAACAGCTCCCAGCCCAAGTCCTCAATGCTGGCACGACCGGTGGCGATACGCCCCGCATCAATGTCGATCAAGTCCGGCCAGCGTTGCGCCAGCTCGGTCCGGGTCGACACCTTCACCACCGGTGACATCGCCAGACCATAAGGCGTACCACGCCCGGTGGTGAACACGTGCAGGTTCATCCCGGCCGCCAGTTGTAGCGTACCGCAGACAAAGTCACTGGCAGGCGTTGCGCAAAAGATCAGCCCTTTGCGATTGACCCGCTCGCCAGGGCCCAGCACCCCATTGATTGCGCTGTTGCCGGATTTGACGATCGACCCGAGGGACTTTTCGACAATGTTCGACAACCCGCCCTTCTTGTTGCCCGGCGTGGTGTTGGCGCTGCGGTCGGCCTCGCCCTTGGCCAGGTAACGGTCGTACCAGTCCATCTCCCGCACCAGTTCCTCGGCCACTTCCGTGGTTTCAGCGCGGGAGGTCAGCAGGTAGATGGCGTCACGCACTTCGGTCACTTCCGAGAACATCACGGTCGCGCCTGCGCGCAGCAACAGGTCGGAAGCGTAGCCCAGCGCCGGATTCGCGGTGATGCCGGAAAACGCATCGCTGCCGCCGCACTGCATGCCCAGAATCAGCTCGGAGGCCGGCACGGTTTCGCGACGACGCTGATCGAGCTTCTTCAGACGCACTTCAGCCAGCGCCATGATCTGCTCGATCATTTCGTTGAAGCCGTGTTTGGAATCCTGCAAGCGGTACATCCACTCATCGCTCAGGTCGACCGACGGGTCGTTCTGATGCATGACCTGCTCGGCCTGCAATTTCTCGCAGCCCAGACCGATCACCAACGCTTCGCCACCCAGGTTTGGGTTGCGCGCCAGGTTGCGCACGGTGCGAATCGGGATGTACGCGTCCTTGGCCGTGATCGCCACGCCGCAGCCGTAGGTGTGGGTGATGGCCACCACGTCATCGACGTTCGGGTATTTGGGCAGCAGCTCCTCGCGGATGCGCTTGACCGCAAAGTCCAGCACGCCGGTCACGCACTGCACGGTGGTGGTAATCCCGAGAATGTTGCGTGTGCCGACGGTGCCGTCAGCGTTGCGATAGCCCTCGAAAGTGAAGCCTTCCAGCGGCTCGCCCCGGCCCGGCACATCGGTGGACAGCGGCAGGCTGTCCAGCGGTGGCGCGCTCGGCATACGCAGTTGATCTTCCTTGACCCAACTGCCGCGCGGAATCGGTTGCAGGGCATACCCGATGGTCTGCCCATAACGGATCACCGCCCCGCCTTCGGGGATGTCCACGGTGTTGACCTTGTGGCTTTGCGGCACGTTGTCGAGGGTCACCAGACCATTGTCGAATTCAGTCCCCGCCGGTACGCCCTGGTCATTGACCACGACGACGACGTTATCGCGCTCGTGCAAACGGATGTAACGCGGCGAGTCGGCATGTTGAATCAAGTTCATCACGGTATTCCTCAGTTTTTTGCTTGCGCTCAGCTTTTGGCTTGGGAAACTTCGCCAAGGTCGCTGGCCCGCACATCACCCTGCGTTGGGGTGTCTTTCAATTCCACGCGTTTGATTTCGCCCACGATGAACACATAGCTGATCACCGCCACCAGCGCGTTGGCGCCGACGAACACCAGCGCCCATTTGAACGAGCCGGTGGAGCTGATGATGTAGCCGATGACGATCGGGGTGGTGATCGACGCGATGTTACCGAACATGTTGAACAGACCGCCGCTCAGACCGGCGATTTGTTTCGGCGAGGCGTCAGACATCACCGCCCAACCCAGTGCGCCAACGCCCTTGCCGAAGAAGGCCAGCGCCATGAAGCCCACGACGACCCATTCGATGTCCACGTAGTTGCAGGTCACGATGGAGGTTGAAAGCAACAGACCGCCAATGATCGGCGCCTTGCGAGCGAAGGTCAGGGATTTGCCGCGACGCAGCAGCCAGTCGGAAATGATCCCGCCGAGCACACCACCGATGAAGCCGCAGACCGCTGGCAAGGAGGCGATGAAACCGGCTTTGAGAATGGTCATGCCGCGTTCCTGCACCAGGTACACCGGGAACCAGGTCAGGAAGAAATAGGTGATGCCGTTGATGCAGTATTGGGCCAGATAAATGCCCAGCATCATGCGATTGGTCAGCAGCTGCTTCACGTAGTCCCACTTCGGGCCGCCGCTTTTACCTTTGCCCTGCTCTTGGTCCATGTCGATCATGCCGCCGTTATTGGCGATGTGATCGAGTTCGGCCTTGTCGATCATCGGGTGGTTGCGGGGGCTGTGGATGATTTTCAGCCAGATCAGCGAGAACACGATCCCGACGCCGCCCATGACCACGAACACATGCTGCCAGCCGAAGGTGTAGACGATCCAGCCCATGATCGGTGCGAACAACACAGTGGCGAAGTATTGCGCCGAGTTGAAAATCGCCGACGCGGTGCCGCGCTCGGACGTCGGGAACCAGGCCGCGACAATACGTGCGTTGCCCGGAAAGGATGGCGCTTCCGCCAGACCCACCAGGAACCGCAGCATGAACAGCGCGACGATGGCGGTGGAGAGGCCGAACTCACCGACATAGCCTTGCAGCACGGTGAACAGCGACCAAGTGAAGATGCTCAGGGCGTAAATCTTTTTCGAGCCGAAACGGTCGAGCAGCCAACCGCCCGGAATCTGTCCGGCCACGTAGGCCCAACCGAATGCGGAGAAGATATAACCGAGGGTAACGGCGTCGATGCCAAGGCTTTTTTGCAGGCTGGAGCCAGCGATGGCGATGGTGGCACGGTCGGCGTAGTTGATCGTGGTCACCAGAAACAGCATGAGCAAGATCAAATAGCGGACGTGCGTCGGCTTGGTTTTTTGCATGTTCGAAAACTCCCACTCATTATTTTTTTACGCGGGTTAAACGATTTTTTATATGTGTGTGCTGCTCGCCTCTGCCCCTAAAATCCAGATGCGATTGAAGCCGTGTTTCAAAGGTGCAGCTTCACGCTGAAGCCACGGTGACGCCTAGGGTCGAACTCACGCGCAGGCGACCTTGCCTACGCGAATGGCATGAAACGGAAAATGGGAAAACGCCTGCCCCTATTCCAGAACCTCGACGGCAAAAAACCGCTGATCGCTCAGCGGTTTTGCGGCAGGTCGAGTGTTACTGCTGACCTTGCTTGTCCATCAGCGCAGCGAGCATTTCGAACTCTTCTGGCGTCAGGTCGGTCAATGGCGCACGCACCGGGCCTGCGTCGTAGCCAGCGATTTTCGCGCCCGCTTTCACGATGCTGACTGCGTAGCCAGCTTTGCGGTTACGGATGTCCAGGTACGGCAGGAAGAAGTCGTCGATCAGCTTGCCAACGGTGGCGTGATCGTCTTTGGCGATAGCGTGGTAGAAGTCCATCGCCAGCTTCGGTACGAAGTTGAACACCGCCGAGGAGTAGACCGGCACGCCCAGCGCCTTGTAAGCGGCGGCGTAGACTTCGGCAGTCGGCAGACCGCCCAGGTAAGAGAAACGGTCGCCCATGCGGCGGCGGATCGAAACCATCAGCTCAATGTCACCCAGACCGTCTTTGTAGCCGATCAGGTTCGGGCAGCGCTCAGCCAGTTGCTCCAGCAGCGCAGGGGTCAGGCGGCAGACGTTACGGTTGTAGACAACTACGCCGATCTTGACCGATTTGCAGACCGCTTCGACGTGAGCGGCAACGCCGTCCTGGCTGGCTTCAGTCAGGTAGTGAGGCAGCAGCAGCAGGCCTTTGGCGCCCAGACGTTCAGCTTCCTGAGCCTGTTGAATCGCTTGACGGGTCGGACCACCGACGCCCGCCAGGATCGGCACGGTTTTCTCGCAGGTATCAACGGCGGTTTTGATGACGTCGGAGTATTCGCTGCCGGTCAGGGAGAAAAACTCACCTGTACCGCCTGCTGCGAACAGTGCGGAAGCGCCATACGGGGCCAGCCATTCGAGGCGTTTGATGTAACCAGCGCGGTGGAAATCGCCCTGGGCATTGAAGTCGGTAACCGGGAAGGACAGCAGACCGTGGGAAAGGATGGACTTCAGTTCTTGTGGATTCATTATTCGAACACCCTGGGAAGCTAATTGTATGAATGGATCACCAGACCTGCGCTGATGTCGTAAGTCATCGTACAACTAGGAATGACATCTCTCAATAGGGGGGATGAATTATTTATGTCCGGACAGGATGAGTGGTGTTTGGGGGCTTCGCGGGGATGAGAATAAACCCGTAACAGCATGGCTTGCCGGCGGTGGCGTCGTTGAAATCGCAACCGCCGGCAAGCCGGACCGCTACAGGAGATGTTTTACAGACGTCGGTCATACGACCTCAGGCGCGTTGCGACTCCGCCTCTTCATGGGCATGACGCAACCGCTCGCGGCTGTTAGTGAGGTGCAGGCGCATCGCGGCGCGGGCGGCGTCGGAGTCCTGGCGGGCGATGGCGTCGTAGATCTCTTCGTGTTCGCGGCTCAGACGGTTCATGTAGTGCTGATGATCGTCATGGGCGAGACGCGCCGAATTCAACCGGGTGCGGGGAATGATGCTGGTTCCCAGGTGCGTCATGATGTCGGTGAAATAGCGGTTGCCCGTGGACAGCGCAATCGCCATGTGGAACTGGAAATCCGCCCCGACCGCATCGCTGGCGTGGGAAGCCCCTTCATTGAGGGCATCCAGCGCGGCACGCATGTCGGCCAGCTGTTCTGCGGAGCGACGTTGTGCCGCCAAGCCCGCCGATTCAACCTCAAGACTGATGCGCAACTCCAGAATCGCCAATACATCACGCAGCGTGACAATGGTGGCCGGATCGATGCGAAAGCCGCTTGGGCTTGGGGTGTCCAGAACGAAGGTACCGATGCCGTGACGCGTCTCGACCAGCCCCGACGCCTGCAACCGGGAGATGGCTTCACGGACGACCGTACGGCTGACGCCCTGCTCTTCCATGATTGCGGATTCGGTCGGCAGTTTGTCCCCGCGCTTCAATTCGCCGTTGCGGATGCGCTCGGAGAGTTCGGTGACCAATTCTTGAGCCAGGCTGCGGTGCTTTCGACGTGCGCGAGGCGGAGCACTCTGATTTTCCATATCCAACAGGCATCTCTAAATACGGTGAAAGGCTAATGATAGCTCAACCGGGTTGTACGATCACATAACAAACCCGGCGTGTTCGTAGGTTTTTGCGGCAGATGGGCCTGTCGATGCCGTATCAGATCGCCGTTTCGGTAAGGGATTGCTCCTTCAACTGGCCCTCGTCGATGCGCACATGGCGGCGATGGAAACGCTTGAGGCTGCTGCGGTGGCCGATACTGAGCAATGTCACCCCTGGCAACTCGTCGATCAACGCTTGATACAGCGCGGCTTCGTCTTCCTCATCCATCGCCGAGGTGGCTTCGTCGAGGTACAGCCAGTCTGGCGCGAACAGCAGCGCACGGGCAAACGCCACACGCTGTTGCTCGCCCGGCGACAGCATGCGCTGCCAGTGATTGCTCTCGTCCAGGCGCGGCACCAGATGGCTCAAACGGCACGTTTCCAGGACCTGCGCGAAACGCTCGGCGGGATAGACCTCCGGCGCTTGTGGATAACTCAGGGCTTCGCGCAGGGTGCCAATGGGCAGATACGGTTTTTGCGGCAGGAAGAACGCACGCTTGGCCGGCAGTTTCACCGCGCCATGGCCTTCGTTCCACAGCCCGCCCATCGCCCGCAGCAGCGTACTCTTGCCGCTGCCGGAGCGACCGCTGAGCATGACTTTCTCGCCTGCGGCGATGTCGATGTTGGCGTTGTTCAGCAACTGGCGACCGCCGATCAATGACAGGTCCAAACCCTGAACGTGCAGGGCATTGCTCTGGTGGGTCACTTCAATCGACGGCACGCGGGCTTCGTTTTCGTCCATGGCCTGACGGAAGCTGAGCAGACGGTCACAGGTGGCGCGCCACGACGCCAATTGGGTGTACGCGTCGATGAACCAGCTGAAGTTCTCTTGTACGTTGCCGAACGCCGAGTTGATTTGCATCAGCTCGCCCAGTTCGATCTTGCCGGCAAAATAGCGCGGCGCAGCGACGACAAACGCAAACACGATAGCGATCTGTGAGTAACCGGCGGTGAAGAACGTCAGGCGTTTCTGCACTTTCATGATGGTCCAGAAGTTACTCCAGACCATGCCAAATCGTGCGCTGAGACGCTGGTTTTCGTTGGCTTCACCTTCGGACAAGGCAATGCTTTCAGCGTTTTCGCGAACCCGCACCAGCGAGAAACGCATGTCGGCTTCATAACGCTGTTGTTGGTTGCTCAGCACGATCAACTTTTTGCCGATCAGGTGAGTCAGCCAACTGCCGACAGCGGCGTAGAGCAGCGCGGCCCAGAACATGTAACCGGGGATGGTGATGCTGAACAGCTCGATGCTGCCGGACACGCCCCACAGGATCACCGAGAACGACACCAGACTCACGACGGTGCGCAGCAGGCCGAGGCTCAGGCTCAAGGTGTCAGAGGTGAAGTTGTTGAGGTCTTCAGACAGACGTTGGTCAGGGTTATCGGTGTACCCGCCCTGCTCCAGCCGGTAATAATTCTTGTGGGCGAGCCATTTGGTGAAATGCTTTTCGGTGAGCCAGCGACGCCAGCGGATGGTCAGCATTTGCGTGAGGTAGAGACGATACACCGCGCCGAGAATGGCGATGGCGGCGATACCGCAGAAGTACAGAATCAGGTGGGTAAATGCCCCCAGATCCTTGTTTTGCAGCGCGTTGTAGAAATCCCGGTACCAGCTGTTGACCAGCACAGAGATAAAGACGCTGAACAGCGAGAGCACGATCACTGCAATCAGCAGCACCCAGGCCATGCCCTTTTCTTCGCTACGCCAGTACGGCGTGACCAGTTTCCAGACTCGGGAAAAAAAGCTCCCGTTCACAGCGTCATTGACCCTGGATTCATCGATATCAACATTCATGGCAACGGCTCGGCGGCAGGCATTTAGTAGCGTTGACACCAATGTGCCAGACGCTACACGCGGTCTTCCATGAAAAAAACTTTAACTGGCAATCCTCGCTCAGCGGCGAACCGGTCGCTTCTGCAACTTGCGCTGCAACGTACGCCGATGCATCCCCAAGGCCCGCGCCGTGGCCGAAATGTTGCCCTCGTGTTCAGTCAGCACCCGCTGGATGTGTTCCCACTGCAGGCGGTCCACGGACATCGGGTTTTCCGGCACCAGCGTGTCCAGATCGGCGTGCTCGGACAGCAGCGCAGCCAACACGTCATCTGCGTCCGCCGGCTTGCACAGGTAGTTGCAGGCGCCGCGCTTGATGGCCTCGACAGCGGTGGCGATGCTCGAATAGCCGGTCAGTATCAGGACACGCATTTCCGGGTCCAGTTCCAACAGCTTGGGCAGCAGCACCAGACCCGAGTCACCTTCCATTTTCAGATCGACCGTTGCGTAGTCGGGAATGTCCTGCTGGGCGAGCACCAGACCTTCCTCGGCGGAACTGGCGGTGCTGACACGAAAACCACGGCGCGCCATGGCGCGTGCCATCACGCGAGTGAAGGTGGCGTCGTCGTCCACCAGCAACAGGTGCGGCAGTTCTTCGCCCTCGACCTGGATGTCATCAGTCATGCTTCATCTCCTGTTGCGTTCCGGGGCAGACGCAGCTCGGTGAGCGTGCCGCCTTCCTCGTGAGGATAGAGTTTCACCGAGCCACCGGCGCGGGTCACGCTGGCCTTGCTCAAGAACAGGCCCAGGCCGAAGCCTTTGCCCTTGGTGGTAAAAAACGGTTTGCCGATCTGTTCGGCGACCGCCAACGGCACCCCGGCGCCGTGGTCGCGAATGGTGATGCTGATTTCCCAGGCGCTCCAGTCCAGGCTCACTTCCAGCCCTTCGGGGCAGGCATCGGCGGCGTTGTTCAGCAAGTTCAGCAGCGCTTGGGTCAGATCGGGAGGCGGCGCGACCATCGGTACGTCGCCCTGCCCCAGACGCTGGAAACGATAGCTGGCTTCGGGCCGCATCAGGTGCCAGCGATTGAGCGCCTGATCGAGCCAGTGGGTGACGGTCTGCTCCTGCACGGCGAGACGGCGATTGGCTTCGGCCGCACGAACCAGCTGTTGCAGGGTTTCCTTGCACAGTTTGACCTGGTCTTGAAGCACCGACAGGTCTTCTTGCAGCGCCGGGTCTTTGTGGTCCTGCTGCATTTCCTTGAGCAGCACGCTCATGGTCGCCAGCGGCGTGCCCAGTTCGTGCGCAGCGCCAGCAGCTTCAGTCGCGACAGCCAGCAGTTGCTGATCGCGAGCGCCTTCTTCTCGGCGCAGGGCGCGCATCTGTTCCTGACGGCGCAGTTCTTCGGCCATCCGCGCCGCGAAGAAGGTGATCACCCCCGCTGCCAGCGCAAAACTCAGCCACATGCCGTAGATCTGCATCTTCTCCCGAGCGATGGCGAAGGCTTCGACAGGATAGAAATTCGCCAGCATCAAGGTGTACAAGGCCAAGGCGATGCCCGAGAGAATAAGCGAATAGCGCCACGGCAGGGTCACGGCGGCAATCGTCAGCGGCACAAGATAATAAGAGACGAACGGGTTGGTCGACCCGCCGGAGAAAAACAGCAGCGCGCTGTGAATGAACAAGTCGAACGCCAGTTGCACGGCGTATTCCAGTTCGGTCACGGGCCAGGACGTGCGAAGTCTGATCGCCGTCAAAAGGCAAACGATGGCAGAAAAGCCCAAGGTGATGTCCAACTGGAGCCAAGGCAAAGGCAGCAGGTTGAACAGGTAGGCGAACCCTACCGAACCGGCTTGGGCACCGAGCACCAGAATGCGGATGAACGTCAGTCGCCAGAGATTCTGGCGCGTGGCAGACAGCAATTGAACGGGGGCGAGCATGAGCTCTCCTGATGAGCGCTCCAGGGGAATCCGAGCGAGTATAACCAATGCGACAGCGCTTTCCGTCAATGTGCGTCAAAGCGCCACAGCGATGAGGGATCTTCAGGCTGCAAACGCTTTCTGTGGGAGCGAATTCATTCGCGAATGGACAGTCAACCGACGTATCCCTGTCGCCTTAGCCATTTTTTCGCGAATGAATTCGCTCCCACAGTGAGGTTCTGCGTTTGTTCCTCGCTGGAACAAGATCCCGGAAACACAGTCTGATGGGCATCCGTCCAGCAACGCTCCAACCTGCGCTCAGGACGGTTCGCCCAACAAGGAGTTTCACATGTTCAGCCTTCGCCCCACTGCCACTGCCCTTACCTTTGGCGCCGCCGCGCTGGCCAGCGCCTGCGTCATGGCCGAAGACGTTCATTACAATCAGGTGTCCGTGCGCGCTGAGGTCAATCAGGAAGTTCAGCGCGACCTGATGACCGTCACCGTGTACACCGAATTGCAGAATACCGATCCGGCCAAGCTCGCCGCCGGGATCACCGAATCCCTTAACAAAGCCCTCGGCGAGGCCCGTCAGGTCAAGGGAGTGACGATTCGCCAAGGCAGCCGCAACAGCTACCCCATCTATGATGACAAAGGTCAGAAAATCACCGGCTGGCGTGAGCGCGCTGAACTGCGACTGGAAAGCCCCGACTTCGCGGCTCTTTCCAAACTCACCGGAGAACTGCTCGGCAGTGATATGAAAATGGGCGGCATGGACTTCTCCATCTCCGACCCGGCGCGCAAAACCAGCGAAGACACCTTGCTGAAAAACGCCGTCACCGCATTCAAAGCCCGCGCACAACTGGTCACTGATGCCCTGGGTGGCAGCGGCTATAAACTGGTGAACCTGAACCTCAACACCTCGGGCTACCCACAGCCTTATATGCGTGCGCCAGTCATGATGATGAAAGCGGCCCGCGCCGATGCCGCGCCAACGCCGGATGTCGAGGCCGGGACCAGCCAGGTCAGCGTGACCGCCGATGGCGTGATCGAAGTCGCGATTCCCTGATCCTTGCCCGCGGCAGCCAAGGGCTGCCGCAGTTTCCTCCCCCCTGCTGCACTCTTTTCCAGACGATCTGTCGCCCCTTCCCTTGCGACGCGCTAGCGCATCCTACACACCGCCGCGCCCTGTCCGATTTCCACGCCCCGTGCAATCCGTACACTCGACACCCGTACCACCAACAACACCTTCACGACCGGAGCGTCTGATGGGTCGGGATATCCCCGGACCCGCAACGCCTGACCGGTCGTTTATTACTGATTCAAGGAAGAATCCATCATGGCTTTTCAACCTGCGACAACCCGTTTCCTCGACCAACCCGACCTGACAGAGGCGCTCGTGCACAGCACGTTTGCCCTGGACCTGCTGACCCGGGTGGCGACGACACTTTCAGCCGATGGGTTCATTGAGAACATGGCGCGCATCTTTGGCCAGGACATTCCCGAAAGCGTTTACTGCGCCCTGCAAGACCGGCTGCTTGCCGGAGAAATCGACAACCCGGCCATCCTCATCGAGGACGGCGATCATCTCGCCGACTACAGCAACAGCGAGCGGGTCATCCGCATTCATTCCTCAATGATCGACAACGCCCTTAGCGACGTTCGGGTCGCCGAGTTTCTGGATGTTCTTCTGCACGAGTTCGGCCATCACATCGATAACGTGCTGCGTCAGGACTTCGCCGATTATCTGGAAGAGGGTTCGATCCCTCTCGCCAAGGATGCCAACGGTGAAGAGGGCTCTCGTTTCTCCCTCGCGATGGCTACGCTCGGCCAGTTCGACACCGATCGCGTGCGCGTTGCCAGCTACCGGTTCGGGTCAGCCCGCCCGCTGGATATCGAAACCCAGTGGAGTAAAGTGCGCGTACGCATCGTGTGGCGCCACTCGAACCTCAACGAAACCTCAAACTCTCCCGACCCGCACCCAGAGCGTGAACGCTTTGAAGCAGGTGATGGCGATGAACATCACCATACCCACGAGACGATCGAGGCCGTGCTGTACGACCTGGAGATGAGCCCCTATGAACTGGACACCATCTATTTTGGCAACTGGCTGCGGGATTATTCGCAGCTGCTCGATCCCAAGATCATTCGGGCCGCCGATACGCCCAAGGACTTCCCCGACGTACTGTCCCGTGACGCCCTTACCCGGATCGTCGACGTGCTTTCCATCAAACGATTCGGGGCGATTCGCCAGGGTAGCGGGGATTTGTACAGAGTGACTCCCGATGTGCTCGGTGTGTACCGCCCCAGTGAGCACATCGACAACCCGCGCGTCATTGACCGGAATACCCCAGACCCGAAGTCAAGGGACCAGGATTTCGAATCGCTGGTGTTCGACGGCGATCCACTCCTGCAAATTGACTACACGACATCGATGAAGCACTACATCGGCAGGTCGGTTGACTTCATGGCACGCCAGCTGCAATTTGCCATGGAGCACCCGCGCAAGCCCTGGGGTTTGCGCGCCTTTGGCTCGGCGTTGCACATACTCGAAGACTTTTTCGCTCACTCCAACTTCGTGGAACTGGCGCTGATCAAGAATGGCCACTCCGAGGTGCTGCCATGGACCTCCCCCGCCGACTGTGAAGCGGGCCTGCCGCTCGTGACCGGGATGTTCGGCTCCACCGATGTCCTGGCCAGTGTGGCCGGCCCACTGGGCAAGATTCTTTTCTCGGTCGACGACATCACCTATATGCCGACCAAACCGGGTGACCGAAGCCCTCGCGAGCAGGTGCTATTGATTCTTCTCGAAGAGCACGAGAACCCTGACTACCTCAAGCATTTCCAGGCCTTTCTGAACGCTCGTGATGAATGGGTCAGCCTGCCCATCGCGGAGTTCATTCAGCGAAGCGTGGCCTATCTGACAGGACCTGCCTCGGTGCTGGGTAATGCCCTCGGCATCGTCATGCAAGGTGTACTTACGCGATTCGGGGAAAACATCAAGGACTGGCAGACCCGGTATGGGGAAGATCCGCACGACAATGGCTCGACTGATCCAACTCACTCACAGCTGGCCAAGGACCATGCAGAACACCCACTGCACCTGCTGGCAAGCAGTCTGGCATCCGAAGCCGTGAGAGCGGTAGGCACCGCAATGGTCAATCATTGGAACGGCGACACCCAGGCCGATCCCGTTGCTATCGCTATCGACTATTTCAAGCATCCCCACAACAGTGAGTGGCAGGATGCACAAGTCGCTGAATGGGCGACGAAAAACCCCGAAAACGTACGCCGCGCCACCTCGAAGCTCGACCTGCGCGCCATTCATGAGCACCTCGCTGATACAGGACAGGCCTCGCTCGATCGCCTGACCAAAGATGGCGCTGCGTATCTGAACTTCATGAGAGGCGAGTTCCTGGACAAGGAGTCGCCACTCTGGGCACTGATAAAGCTCACGTCCGCTGGCGCCGCGCTTTATGCGCTTTATGAGTCACTGGGCATCATCAAATAGGCCAGACGGTTTTCTTTTCCGAACCCTCAACGCTGCGGCATTCTGCGCGGTCTATCATCCGTCGATGATTCCGGCATGAATGCCGCACTTGCATGAGGTCCACATGGAGAACACCTTCAAACCCCTGCTTCTGGCTGCTGCGATGGCGGTGTGCGTGCCGTCGGTACAGGCGGCCAGCACCTTGGTCTATTGCTCCGAAGCCAGCCCCGCTGGCTTCGATCCCAGCCAATACACCAGCGGTACTGAGTTCGATGCGTCGGCTGAAACCGTGTTCAACCGCCTGACCCAGTTCAAGCGGGGCGGCACTGAAGTCGAGCCAGGCCTGGCGACAAAATGGGACGTCTCCGACGATGGCCTCACCTACACGTTTCATCTGCGCGATGGGGTGAAATTCCATACCACGGACTACTTCAAGCCGACGCGGGATTTCAATGCCGACGACGTGCTGTTCACCTTCAATCGCCTGCTCAACGCCGACGATCCGTTCCGCAAGGCTTACCCGTCCGAGTCGCCGTACTTCACCGACATGGACATGAACAAGACCATCAAGCAGGTGGAGAAGGTTGACGACCACACCGTCAAATTTCACCTGAACAACATCGACGCCGCGTTCATTCAGAACCTGGCCATGAGCTTCGCCTCGATTCAGTCCGCTGAATACGCCGCGCAGCTACTCAAACAAGGCAAGGCCGAAGAGATCAACCAGAAGCCGATCGGAACCGGTCCTTTCGTGTTCAAGCGTTACCAGAAAGACGCGCAAATCCGCTTTACCGGCAACAAGGATTACTGGAAGCCGGAGGACGTGAAGCTCGACAACCTGATCTTCTCGATCAACACCGACGCGGCCACCCGCCTGCAGAAACTCAAGACCGGCGAATGCCAGATCAGCGGCTATCCGCGTCCGCAAGACATCGAGGAAGCGCAGAAGGACCCGAACCTAAAAGTGCTGAGCCAACCCGGCTTCAACCTCGGTTTCCTGGCCTATAACGTGACCCATCCGCCGCTGGATCAACTCAAGGTGCGTCAGGCGCTGGACATGGCCATCGACAAGCCGGCGATCATCAAGGCGGTGTACCAAGGGGCCGGTCAACTGGCGCAAAACGCGCTGCCGCCTGCGCAATGGGGTTATGACCCGAATATCAAGGACGCGCCTTACAACCCGGACAAGGCGAAACAACTGCTCAAGGAAGCAGGCGTCGCGCCGGGCACGCAGATCAATCTGTGGGCCATGACCGTGCAACGCGCGTCCAACCCGAACGCACGGATGTCAGCGCAGATGATTCAGTCCGACTGGGCGAAGATCGGCATCAAGGCCAACATTGTCAGCTACGAATGGGGCGAGTACATCAAGCGCGCCAAGGCTGGCGAACACGACGTGATGATCTATGGTTGGACAGGTGACAACGGTGACCCGGACAACTGGCTCGGCGTGCTCTATAGCTGTGCGGCGGTGAAAGGCAGCAACTACGCCAAATGGTGCAACCCGAGCTACGACAAATTGGTGACCCAGGCCAAGCTGACCAGCAACCGCGACGAGCGAATCAAGCTGTATCAGCAGGCGCAGAACATCCTGAAAAACGACGTGCCGATTACGCCAATCGCCAACTCCAAAGTGTTTCAGCCCATGCGCAAGGAGGTGCAGGACTTCAAACTCAGCCCGTTTGGCCTGACGCCCTTTTATGGGGTGAGCGTGGCCAAATAGCACCATCGCTTATCAACAGCGAAGTAACACTTGCGGGACATTCGGGTGCATTTGCCACGGCGCGATGCACCAAAATCGCGCAACAAAGATGCCGATATGCGACACGCAAACGTTCAACCGCGTCAAAAATTATACTTTTGCGACATTCGTGTACGTTCGTGCCACTCTTTGACACTTGTTTGGCGCCAGCATCTTGCTTTGGGTATGGCGCCTGCATAAGTATCCGCGGGACCGACCCATAAGGTCGTACCCTCAACTAAAAAATGACAACAACTGAGGCCACCATGCTCAAAAAAGCGGTCATTCCGTTTCTCCTCGGCGCAGGTTTGATCGCCAGCGCTCCCTTCGCTCAAGCAGCATCGAACCTGGTGTTCTGCTCCGAAGGCAGCCCCGCTGGTTTCGACCCAGGTCAGTACACCACCGGCACCGACTTCGACGCTTCGGCCGAGACCGTTTTCAACCGTCTGAGCCAGTTCGAACGCGGCGGCACCGCCGTCATTCCAGGCCTGGCCACTAGCTGGGACGTGTCCCCGGACGGCCTGACCTACACCTTCCACCTGCGTGAAGGTGTCAAGTTCCACACCACGCCGTACTTCAAACCGACCCGTACCTTCAATGCCGATGACGTGCTGTTCACGTTCAACCGCATGATCAACAAGGACGATCCGTTCCGTAAGGCGTACCCGACTGAATTCCCGTACTTCACCGACATGGCGATGGACACCAACATCACCAAGATCGAGAAAGTCGACGATCACACCGTCAAGATGACCCTGGGCGTGGTCGACGCTGCGTTCATCCAGAACCTGGCCATGAGCTTCGCGTCCATTCAGTCCGCTGAATACGCCGCCCAACTGCTCAAGGAAGGCAAGCCGGAAGACATCAACCAGAAGCCGATCGGCACTGGCCCGTTCGTGTTCAAAAGCTACCAGAAAGACTCCAACATCCGTTTCACCGGAAACAAGGACTACTGGAAGCCTGAAGACGTCAAAGTCGACAACCTGATTTTCGCGATCACCACCGACGCCTCGGTTCGCGCTCAGAAGCTGAAGAAAGGCGAATGCCAGATCACCGCTTATCCGCGTCCAGCCGACCTGAAGCCGTTGAAAGACGATCCTGCGCTGAAGATGCCTGATCAGGCGGGCTTCAACCTGGGCTACATCGCCTACAACGTGATGCCGGAAATCAAGGGCGAGACCAAGCCTAACCCGCTGGCCAAGCTGGAAGTGCGTCAGGCGCTGGACATGGCGGTCGACAAGAAAGCCATCATCGACGCGGTGTACCAGGGCGCAGGCCAACTGGCGGTGAACGCCATGCCACCGACCCAGTGGTCCTACGACACCACGATCAAGGATGCACCGTACGACGTCGCCAAGGCCAAGGAACTGCTGAAAAAAGCAGGCGTGGCCGACGGCACCGAAATCACCCTGTGGGCGATGCCGGTTCAGCGTCCGTACAACCCGAACGCCAAGCTGATGGCTGAGATGCTCCAGAACGACTGGAAGAAGATTGGCATCAACGCCAAGATCGTTTCCTACGAGTGGGGCGAGTACATCAAGCGCGCCAAAAACGGCGAAAACGGTGCGATGCTGATTGGCTGGAGCGGCGACAACGGTGACCCGGATAACTGGCTGGGCACCCTGTTCGGCTGCGACGCGGTCAACGGCAACAACTTCGCCAAATGGTGCGACAAGGACGGCTTCGACAAGCTGATCCACCAGGCCAAGGAAACCACCGACCAGTCCAAGCGCACCGAGCTGTACAAACAGGCTCAGCACTTGCTCAAGGCCGCAGTCCCTATGACCCCTATTGCGCACTCGACTGTTTACCAACCGATGCGTAAAGAAGTTCAGGACTTCAAGATCAGCCCATTTGGTCTGAACTCGTTCTACGGCGTGAGCGTCAGCGGTAAGTAATAACTCTCTGTGACTGCACGGTCGCGATACCTTCGGGTGTCGCGACCGTGTCGTCTTGTGCGTGATTCAGACACGAAAATGAATATCGTTAGACGAGTAAGTGTGCAGCTGAAAGAAATTGCCTACTAACGATATGCACTTTTCCTACAGACATCGAAGAAGTCTGAAGTATTTACTGTGCGGCCGGACGGACATACCGTTCTGAGTTCCCGCACCTGATAGTTATCGTTTTCCCGTCGGTCGGTTTATCTGATCGGACAATTCCATTTGCGCAAACGATTGCCCCGGAATTTTCCGCATCATCGAAAAGTGATACACGTCCCAGACGATAAGGATTGTCATGCGTAAAAACATTGTTGTGTCTTCGTTAATCACTGCTGGGCTATTAGCCACTATTCCAACCGTACAAGCGGCTACCAAGAGTCTGGTGTTTTGTTCGGAAGGCAGCCCCGCCGGTTTCGACATCGCCCAATACACGTCGGGCACTGACAACGACGCCGCCGAGCCGATCTACAACCGCCTCGCGGAGTTCGAACGCGGCGAGACCAGCGTGGTGCCTGCGCTCGCGACGAGCTGGGATATCTCGCCCGATGGCCTGACTTACACGTTCCACCTGCGCCCTGGCGTGAAATTCCACAGCAACAAGCTGTTCACGCCGACCCGCGACTTCAATGCCGACGACGTGCTGTTCACCTTCAATCGCATGTTGCAGAAGGATCATCCCTTCCGCGTCGCCTACCCGACGGAGTTCCCGTACTTCACCAGCATGGGCCTGGACAAGAACATCAAGTCAGTGGAAAAGACTGACGCCATGACGGTCGTATTCACACTGAACAAAGTGGACGCGGCCTTCATTCAAAACATTGCAATGAACTTCGCCTCTATTCTGTCGGCTGAATATGCTGACAAACTGATGGCATCGGGTAATGTTCGCGAGATCAATAATTCGCCCATTGGTACAGGCCCGTTTGCATTCCAGCGTTATCAGAAAGATTCGCAAATTCGCTACGTCGCCAATAAACACTTCTGGGACCCGAGCCGCGTGAAGATCGATCAACTGATCTTCGCCATCAATACCGATGCCTCGGTGCGTGTGCAGAAGCTCAAGAAAAACGAGTGTCAGGTGACACTCAATCCCCGCCCCGCCGACGTCGAGTCGATCAAGGCAGACAAGAATCTTCAGGTGATCGAGAAACCCGGCTTTAACCTCGGTTACATCGCCTACAACGTGCGTCATGCGCCGCTGGACAACCTGCAGGTTCGTCAGGCGCTGGACATGGCGGTGGACAAGAAGGCGATCATCGACGCGGTGTATCAGGGCGCGGGGCAACTGGCGCAGAACGCTATGCCGCCGACCCAGTGGTCCTACGATGAAACCGTCAAGGATGCCCCCTACAACCCGGAAAAAGCCCGCGAGCTGTTACGCGCTGCCGGTGTCAAGGAAGGCACCGAGCTCACCCTGTGGGCCATGCCCGTGCAGCGCCCCTACAACCCGAACGCCAAGCTGATGGCTCAGATGCTTCAGGCCGACTGGGCCAAAGTGGGCATCAAGGCGACCATCGTCAGCTACGAGTGGGGCGAGTACCTCAAGCGCAGCAAGAACGGCGAGCACGACATCTCGCTGATCGGCTGGACCGGCGACAACGGTGACCCCGACAACTGGATGGGCACGCTGTACAGCTGCGCCTCCATTGGCGGCAACAACTACTCGATGTGGTGCGACGAGAAGTACGACGCGCTGATCAAGTCGGCCGTGTCCACGGCGGACAAAAACCAGCGCATCGACCTCTACAAGCAAGCCCAGCACTACCTCAAGAGCCAGGTGCCGATCACGCCGATCGCTCACTCCACGGTCATTCAGCCGTTGCGTAAAAACGTTCAGGGGTTTCAGGTCAGTCCGTTCAATCGCAACAACTTCTCCGGCATCAGCATCGCCGACTAACCCGAGCAACTGTGCCACAGGTGAATGTTCGCCTTTGGCACTGCTTTATCCGCAATCCGCGGAACGAGCGAAAAAAGGCCCACAAGGCCGCTTCATCAAAGCCGGTCCTCCATAAAAACCGGCCTCTATAAAAGATGTAAAAGGGAGCTTCAAACGTGAAAAAAGCCAGCACCGCTGTATTCGCCCTCTCCGCCCTCGCCTTCAGCGTCGCGGCCCAGGCAGAGCCAACCAGTCAGGAGTTCGTCCCGACGACACTGGCCACCACCAACGCCCAGAGCGAAGCCAAAGGCTTTCTGGAAGACTCGAAAATCACCGGTTCGACCAAGAACTGGTACGCCAATGAACTGCTGCGTCGCGGCGGCAATTTCAGCCGCAGCGAGAACGGCGTCGTGGTCGATCGCGATCCACGTCGTATCAACTGGGTGCAAGGCACCATCGTTGACTACAGCTCGGGCTTCACTCAGGGCACCGTCGGGTTCGCCACGCAGATGGCGGTCTACAACGCCGTTGCGCTGGACCGCGACAAGGATGACCTGATGGGCGGCGCCAACCGCACGTTGACCAAGAACAACGGCGACCCCGTTGGCCAGTGGAGCAAGCTGGGCCTTGGCAACATCAAGGCACGCATCTCCAACACCACGCTGACCGCCGGCCGCCAGTCGCTGAACACGCCGGTACTGGCCTACATCGGTAACCGTGCGCTGCCGTCGAGCTTCGAAGGTGTGAGCATCCTCAGCGAAGAGTTCAACAACCTGTCGTTCACCGCTGGCAGCTTCGACCGCGTCTCACCGCGTTCCGAACAGAGCCTGACCAAGTTCCGCTCCGAGTACACCGCCAACGCGAACATCGAAGCCGACCGCGTGGACATGGCCGGTGTCGACTACAAGCCGTTCAAAAGCCTGACGACCAGCTTCTACGCTTCGAACGTCCAGGATTTCTGGCACCAGTACTATTTCTCGTTCCTGCACGAGCTGGGCGACACCGACGTCCTGGGCCTGAGCACCAACCTGAACTACTACAAAACCAAAGATTCCGGCTCGAAAAAAATGGGCCCGATCGACAACGACACCTACTCCCTGTCGTTGACCGCGACCCACAAGGCGCACAGCTTCAGCATCGCCTATCAGGAAGTCGAGGGTGACACCTACTTCGACTACGTGCATGACAGCAACGCCATCTTCCTCGCCAACTCCTTGCTCTCGGACTTCAACGGACCGAACGAGAAGTCGGTGCAACTGAGCTACCTGCTAAACATGGCCGACTACGGCGTGCCAGGCCTGAAGTTCAACGTCTATCAAGCCCGCGGCTTCGACATCGACGGTACGCACTACAAAGGCACCGCCTATGACGTGCGCAGCATGGACGGCGAAACTCACTACGAATACGGCGTCGGCGCGTCGTACACCCTGCAGTCCGGCCCGCTGAAGGCCTCGACCATGCGTGGCACGTACACCACCCACCGCGCGAGTGCGAACCAGGCTGACGGCAACATCAACGAGTTCCGTCTGGTGACCACCATCCCGTTCAACATCCTTTAATCAACCGCTGGGCAGTTTCGGGGCAAGGTTCATACAGAACTTAATGCCCCGAAACACCCACTGAGTAATGGCTTCATCACTTGCGGAGGGCGTTTTCTTGAAATCGACATTCAAACTCGCAACATTGCGCAACGCAGTCGCATTGGCACTGGGAATGACACTGCTCAGCGCCGCGGTCGGCGTTCAGGCCAAACCTCTTGTGGTCTGCACCGAAGCCAGCCCGGAAGGGTTTGACATTGCGCTGTACACCACCGCCGTCACCGCTGACGCTGCGGCGGAAACCATTTACAACCGTCTGGTGGACTTCAAGCCCGGCAGCACTGACATCCAGCCGGCCCTGGCCGAATCGTGGGAAATCAGCGAAGACGGCCTCAATTACACGTTCCACCTGCGCAAAGGCGTCAAGTTCCACACCACCGATTACTTCAAACCGACGCGCGACATGAATGCCGACGACGTGGTCTGGAGCTTCCAGCGTCAGCTGGACCCGAACCATCCGTGGCACAAACAATCGACCGTGGGTTTCCCGTACTTCGAAAGCATGGGCTTCAAAGACCTGCTCAAGAACGTCGAGAAGGTTGACGACAACACCGTCAAATTCACCCTGACCCGTCGCGAAGCACCGTTCCTGGCGGACGTTGCCATGGCCTTCTCCTCGATCTACTCGGCCGAATACGCCGATCAATTGCTCAAGAGCAATAAACTCGAAGGCCTGAACAGCCAGCCGATCGGCACCGGCCCCTTTGTATTCCAGCGCTACGCCAAGGATGCACAGGTGCGTTTCAAGGCCAACCCGGATTACTTCCGTGGCAAACCGCCAGCGGACACCCTGATTCTGGCCATCGCCACCGACAACAACGTGCGCCTGCAAAAGCTCAAGGCCAACGAGTGTCAGGTCGCGCTGTATCCCAAGCCAGATGACATTCCGAGCATCAAGAACGACGCGAACCTGAAGGTCGATGAGCTGAACGCGATGACCACCTCCTACATCGCGATGAACACCACCCACAAGTACATGAGCGACGTGCGGGTGCGGAAGGCCATCGACATCGCCTTCGATAAGGAAGCCTACGTCAACGCGTTGTTCGGCAAGGGCAATGCCACGGTCGGCGTCAACCCGTACCCGGACACCCTGCTGGGCTACAACAAATCGCTGAAGAATCCGGCCCACGATCTGGACAAGGCACGTGCCTTGCTTAAGGAAGCGGGCGTTCCGGACGGCACCGTGCTGACCCTGTTCACCCGCAACGGCGGCGGTCCAACCAACCCGAACCCGATGCTGGGCGCGCAGATGATGCAGTCGGATTTGGCGAAAGTCGGCATTAAGTTAGATATTCGCGTCATGGAATGGGGCGAAATGCTCAAACGTGCCAAAAACGGCGAGCACGACATGGTGTCGGCGGGCTGGGCAGGCGACAATGGCGACCCTGATAACTTCCTGACGCCGAACCTCAGCTGCGAAGCCGCCAAAAACGGCGAGAACTACGCTCGCTGGTGCAATGAGAAGTTCCAGACCCTGATCGATCAGGCACGGGAAAAAACCGACCCGGCCGAACGTGCTGCGCTCTATGAGCAGGCACAAGTGATCTTCAATCAGGATCAGCCATGGATCAGCATGGCGCACACCAAGATGTTCACCGCAATGCGCAAGAACGTAGAGGGCTACCACATTAGCCCTCTGACCACTAATAACTTCGCCACCACCCAGGTGAAGTAGAAGAAGAATCCGGCGGGTTCGCAAAAACGAACCCCGCTGGAACACGCCTAACCGGCAGATGAGGTACACGAGAAGATGTTTAGTTTTATCGCTCGCCGAGTGGGGTTACTGATACCCACCTTCTTCGGCATCACCTTGCTGACCTTCGCACTGATTCGCCTGATTCCGGGCGACCCGGTCGAAGTCATGATGGGTGAACGCCGGGTCGATCCGGAAATGCACGCCCAAGCCATGGAACGTCTTGGCCTGAACAAGCCCCTTTATGCGCAATACATCGATTACGTCGGCAAGCTCGCCCATGGCGACCTGGGCGAATCGCTGCGGACGCGCACGAGCGTGTGGACCGAATTCACTTCGCTGTTCCCGGCGACGCTGGAACTGTCGATTGCGGCGCTGATATTCGCTGGCATCATCGGGCTTCTGGCCGGTGTCATCGCGGCCTTGCGACGAGGGTCCCTGTTCGACCATGGGGTGATGGGCATCTCCCTGGCGGGGTACTCGATGCCGATCTTCTGGTGGGGCCTGATCCTGATCATGTTCTTCTCGGTATCGCTGGGCTGGACCCCGGTATCGGGGCGTATCGACCTGCTGTACGACATTCCGCCGAAAACCGGTTTCATGCTGATCGACACCCTGCTCAGCGATGAAGAAGGCTCGTTCATCGACGCCCTGCGTCACCTGATTCTTCCTGCCATCGTGCTGGGCACCATTCCGCTGGCGGTGATCGCCCGGATGACCCGCTCCTCGATGCTCGAAGTGCTGCGCGAAGACTACGTGCGTACCGCCCGCGCCAAAGGCCTGTCGCCTGCCCGCGTGGTGTTCGTCCACGGCCTGCGCAACGCGCTGATCCCTGTTCTGACCGTGTTCGGCCTGCAAGTGGGAACGCTGCTCGCCGGTGCGGTGCTGACCGAAACGATCTTCTCCTGGCCGGGTATCGGCAAATGGTTGATCGAAGCCATTGGCGCCCGTGACTACCCTGTCGTGCAGAACGGCATCCTGTTAATCGCCTGCCTGGTGATTCTGGTCAACTTCGTGGTGGACATCCTCTACGGCTTTGCCAACCCACGCATTCGTCACCAGCGCTGAGATCACTTTTTATGAGCACACCTACTCCCGTAGTAGCAGTCGATCAAAGCCTGCTCTACCCGTCCGTTTACAAAGAGTTCTGGCAGCATTTCTCGAAGAACAAAGGCGCCGTCGCGGGCCTGGCGTTCATGCTGCTGATCGTTTTCTGCGCCCTGTTCGCGCCGTGGGTCGCCCCTCACGATCCGAGCGAGCAATACCGTGACTTCCTGCTGACCCCACCGGTCTGGCTCGAAGGCGGTCAATGGCGGTTCCTGCTGGGCACCGATGAGTTGGGTCGCGACCTGCTGTCGCGTCTGATTCAGGGTTCGCGCCTGTCGCTGCTGATCGGCCTTTCGTCGGTGGTGATGTCGCTGATTCCAGGGATTCTCATGGGCCTGCTGGCCGGTTTCTTCCCGAGAATCCTCGGCCCGACCATCATGCGCCTGATGGACATCATGCTGGCCCTGCCGTCGCTGCTGCTGGCTGTGGCGATCGTCGCGATCCTCGGCCCTGGCCTGATCAACACCGTGATCGCCATCGCCATCGTTTCGCTGCCGTCCTACGTGCGTCTGACCCGTGCTGCTGTCATGGGTGAGCTGAACCGCGACTACGTGACCGCTGCCCGTCTGGCGGGTGCGACCCTGCCGCGCCTGATGTTCATCACCGTGCTGCCGAACTGCATGGCACCGCTGATCGTTCAGGCGACCTTGAGTTTTTCCTCGGCGATTCTCGACGCTGCGGCGTTGGGCTTCCTCGGTCTGGGTGTACAACCGCCAACGCCTGAGTGGGGCACCATGCTCGCTTCGGCCCGCGACTACATCGAACGCGCTTGGTGGGTGGTGAGTCTTCCGGGTCTGACCATTTTGCTCAGCGTGCTGGCAATCAACCTGATGGGCGACGGTCTGCGCGATGCGCTGGACCCGAAACTCAAGAACGCCGCCTGAGGACGTCCGAATGCCACTTTTAGAAATCAAAAACCTCAACGTTCGCTTCGGCGATGCGACTGCGACCCCGGTCGTCGACGGCCTGGACCTGGCCGTGGACAAGGGCGAAGTGCTGGCCATCGTCGGCGAATCCGGCTCGGGCAAATCCGTGACCATGATGGCGCTGATGGGCCTGATCGATCACCCCGGCATCGTCACCGCCGATTCCCTGATTTTCGACGGCAAGGACATGCTCAAGTTGAGCCCGCGCCAGCGTCGGCAGATCGTCGGCAAAGACCTGTCGATGGTCTTCCAGGACCCGATGACGGCCCTGAACCCCAGCTACACCGTGGGCTTCCAGATCGAGGAAGTGCTGCGCGCCCACCTCGGCATGTCGGGCCGCGCTGCGCGCCAACGTGCGCTGGAGCTGCTGCAGAAGGTTGAAATCCCGGGCGCCGCACAGCGTCTGGAGGCTTACCCGCACCAACTCTCGGGCGGTATGAGCCAGCGTGTGGCGATTGCCATGGCGATTGCCGGAGAACCGAAACTGCTGATCGCCGACGAACCGACCACTGCGCTCGACGTGACCATTCAGGCTCAGATCATGGACCTGTTGCTGGCCCTGCAAAAAGAGCAGGACATGGGCCTGGTGCTCATTACTCACGACCTCGCCGTCGTGGCCGAAACCGCCCAGCGTGTGTGCGTGATGTATGCGGGGCAAGCGGTGGAAGTCGGTCATGTGCCCGGTCTGTTCGACGTGCCTGCGCACCCGTACAGCGAAGCCCTGCTGGCCGCGATTCCCGAACACAGCATGGGCGCCGCGCGCCTCTCGACGCTGCCGGGTATCGTCCCTGGCCGTTACGACCGTCCGAGCGGCTGCCTGCTGTCGCCGCGCTGCCCGTACGTTCAAGAGACCTGCCGCCAACAGCGCCCTGCGCTGGACCCTAAAGCCAACAGCCTCGCCCGCTGCTTCTACCCGCTGAATCAGGAGGTGGCGTAATGAGCGAAATCGTATTGACCGCCCGTGACCTCACCCGTCACTACGATGTATCCCAGGGTTTCTTCAAACCTCACGCCACCGTGCGCGCCCTCAACGGAGTGTCGTTCGAACTGGAAGCCGGCAAGACGCTGGCGGTGGTCGGTGAATCCGGCTGCGGCAAGTCCACCCTCGCCCGCGCCCTGACGTTGATCGAAGAGCCTTCCTCGGGCTCGTTGAAAATCGCCGGGCAGGAAGTCAACGGCGCGACCAAGGAGCAACGCAAGCAACTGCGCAAGGACGTGCAGATGGTGTTTCAGAGCCCGTACGCCTCGCTGAACCCACGCCAGAAGATCGGTGATCAACTGGGCGAGCCGCTGCTGATCAACACCAAGCTGTCGGCGGCCGAACGCCGCGAGAAAGTGCAGGCGATGATGAAGCAGGTCGGTCTGCGCCCCGAGCATTACCAGCGCTACCCGCACATGTTCTCGGGCGGTCAACGTCAGCGTATCGCCCTGGCGCGCGCGATGATGCTGCAACCGAAAGTGCTGGTGGCAGACGAACCGACGTCGGCGCTGGACGTGTCGATTCAGGCACAGGTGCTGAACCTGTTCATGGATTTGCAGCAGGAATTCAACACCGGTTACGTCTTCATTTCCCACAACCTCGCGGTGGTGCGGCATGTGGCGGACACGGTGCTGGTGATGTACCTGGGGCGTCCTGCCGAAATGGGGCCGAAGGAGGAGATTTATAACCGCCCTCTGCACCCGTACACCCAGGCGCTGCTGTCGGCGACCCCGACGATTCACCCGGACCCGCTGAAGCCGAAGATCAAGATCGTCGGCGAACTGCCCAACCCGCTCAACCCGCCATCAGGCTGCGCCTTCCACAAGCGCTGCCCGTACGCGACCGAACGTTGCAGCGCCGAAATTCCGGAACTGCGCACCGTGGATAACCGTCAGGTGGCTTGCCACTATGCGGAACAGTTCGTGGCGTGATCGACGCCTGAACAGCAAAAGCCCCGCTTCGGCGGGGCTTTTTTATGGCTGCTTGGCACTCATCCGTGACACGTACACCGGGCCCACAGGAGATTCAGCTGAGCCCCCATTTTCTCGTCAGCGCCACTGTCCCTGTGGGAGCGAATTTATTCGCGAAAGATGCTTTGAACGCTAGAGATGTGTCGGATGTACTCGCCCCTCGTCGGATGCTGCCCAGAATGAATTCGCTCCCACAGGAGATTCAAGGCGCACGGAAAATCTCTGTACGCCATCCACCCTCTGAAAACCGCTACCCCCCTCAGTAAACGTCCCGGCGATAGCGCCCCTGTTCGATCAGCGCCTGAACCGCCTGCTCTCCCAACAACGCCTTCAACGTCTCATCAACGCCCGTCGCCATGCCTTCCAGACTGCCGCAAATGTAAATCGCGGCCCCCTCGGCCAGCCAGACACGCAGCTCGTCAGCAGCTTCCCGCAGGCGATCCTGCACATAGACTTTCTGCGCCTGATCACGGGAGAACGCCAGGTCCAGCCGCGCCAGCTCCCCGGACGCCAGCCAGCCGTTCAGCTCATCGCCACAATGGAAGTCGTGAGCCAGATGACGCTCGCCAAACAGCAGCCAGTTGCGTGGTTCGCCTTGGGCAATGCGGGCCTTGAGCAAACTGCGCAGCCCCGCCAGTCCTGTTCCGTTGCCGATCAGAATCATAGGGACCGACTCGGCCGGCAAGTGGAAACCACTGTTGCGACGTACCCGCAGACTGATCGCGTCTCCCACGGCCGCGTGCTCGGTGAGCCATCCAGAACCCAAGCCAAGGCTGCCGTCAGGATGAATCTCTTGACGAACGATCAGTTGCAGCGAGCCCTCTTCGGGAATCGACGCAATCGAGTATTCGCGCATGGCCAACGGCACCAGCGCGTCGACCAGCGCCTGCGCGTGCAGTCCGACCAGATGGCTGCGATTGGCAGGCAACTGGCGAGTGCTCAACGCCTGACCCAGCGTTTCATTCAAGCCATCGACCGTGACCGGAGTGTCCGCTGCAATGCCCAACCCGGCCAGGAATCGCTCGACCGCCAAGGGTGCGTTGCGTGGCAACACTTCGATCAGATCACCGGCCTGCCACTGCGTGTCGGAAGCTGAAATCAGACCGAGCAAAAACACCTTCGAACCAACGCTGCCAGGGTTCAGCCAATCCCGTTGCGCCAGCACCCAGTTTTCGTACTCCGGCGCTGTCCACGCGTTGGCCGGTGTCGAGCCAGTCAGCTCTCCCAACTGTTGCTGCCAATGTTTCAAGGCAGCACTGTCGCCGCTGTCCACTTCAACCGGGGCAAACAGCGTGTTGCCGCCACGTTCGGTCAACCAGTCGTGCAGGCGCTGAGCGAACCCGCAGAACTGTTGATATTGACGATCCCCCAACCCCAGGACTGCGTAATTGAGGTTTTCCAGGTCCAGCGGGCGACCCAACAACTTGCGCTCGAAACCCCGTGCGCTGTCAGGCGCCTCGCCGTCGCCAAACGTGCTGACCACGAACAAGGCGTTGCGGCTTTGATTCAGGTCCTGCTCCGTCACGTCTGCCAGCCGTTGCACGCGCACCGGCAAACCCGCCGACTGCAACTGCCCCGCCGTCTGCCACGCCAGTTGCTCGGCGAAACCGCTCTGGCTGGCGAAGCCAATCAGCCACGCCGGGCCTTGACTGCCATAAGCGCCAGGTGTCGAACCAGCGACCTCGCCCCGAGCATTGCGGATGTCACGCTTCTTGCGACGTCGGTCCAGATACAACAGCCAGCCGGTGATGAAAAACAGCGGCATCATCAGCGCAGCAAGAGTAATGACGAGACGCCCGGTCAGGCCCCAGTAACTGCCCGTGTGCAGCGCGTAGTTACTCACCAGCAGCTGCGCGCCGTAGCCCTTGTCGGTGTAGCGCGTGTTGGCTTTCAGTTGGCCGTTTACCGGGTCGAGGGTGATCTGGTTCAGAGCACGCGGGTGCGGCGCTGTTTTGAGAAGGTAGAAGACCGTTGCCATCTGACCTGGCGCCTGAGGCATGCGCAGGTTGTAAGTCTTCAGGTCCGGGCCAGCGGCTTTCTGGATCGTGGCCCAAATGGCGGCGTAGTCCGGCGCCGGAGCATCGACAGGTGTCGCGTCTTTCGGGCCCGGCCCAGGTCGCGGCCCTCCCCCGCCACGGCGCTGTTCGCCCGCCACGGGAGGGTCGCCGATGAGTGTGTTCAGGCCATTGCTGACCCAGTCGTAGGACCAGTTGAGGCCCGTGATCGCCAGCAGCAGGTAAACGATCAGGCACCAGGTGCCGAACACCGAGTGCAGGTCCCAGTTGAAGCTGCGCCCCTTCTTCGCCCAGTCCAGCGTCAGCCAGACGCGCCAGTTCAACGCTTGGCGAGGCCAACGCAGGTACAAACCGGACAGGCAGAAGAACAGCAGGATCAGCGTGCATGCGGCGGTGACTTGCTTGCCGTATTCACCGGCGGCCAGGAAGCGGTGCAGATTGAGGATGAAACCGAAGAAATCCTGACCGACCGCGTCTTCCTTGAACGCGCCGGTGAAAGGGTCGAAATTGTGCATCACACCCCGACGTTCGCCGGGTGCGGGTTTGAACCAGACCTGAGCGACCCGGTTGCCCTCGGTTTCGATACGAAACATCGAGACCGTGTCATGGCCCTGTGCTTCGACCTTGCTGACCATCTCGGCCAGCGACAGACGATGTTCGCCCGGCTGCACGAACAGCGTGTCGGGATTGAGCGCATCAATGATTTCCTCTTGAAAGGAATACAGCGCCCCGGTAATGCCCATCAGCGCCAACACCAGACCCGCCGTGATCCCGAAGAACCAATGCACTTGAAACAGGACCTTCTTCAACACCCTCGATCACCTCGATAACCCGCTGCAGCGCGCATTATGCGCACAAACGGAATGCATTCTCATGCGTGGCTGATTCTTTATTCGGTCACAACCCAGCACAGATCGCATCTAGCCTCGACTGCCGCCTTAGCCCCCATCTGTAGGAGTGAGCTTGCTCGCGATGGGAGTCTGCATGACACATAGGACATAACTGACACACCGCCATCGCGAGCAAGCTCACTCCTACAAGACTGTGGATTGCAAAGGGCGGTGTCGCACAAATACCCCACCCGCCAAAGGCAGGTGGGGCTTCAAGGTTCCGCTTCTTGATCAGAAGTGGAAGTTGGTGGTCAGCAGAGCGGTACGACCGGCTGCCTGGTTGGCGAAGTGCGTCGAGAAAGCTTTGTCGTAGTAGGTCTTGTCGGTCAGATTCTGCACGTTCAGTTGCAGGTCGACGTTCTTGGTCAGCTTGTAAGAAGCCATGGCGTCGTAGCGGGTGTAGGACGGTACGTAGACCGTATTGCCCGTATCACCCCAGACTTGGCCTACGTAGAACGCGCCGCCGCCAATCGTCAGCTTCGGCGTAACGTCATACGTGGTCCACAGACTGGCGCTGTGCTTGGCCGTGTTCGGCATTTCGTTGCCATCCTGCGAAGCGGCGCCCGCCGTCACAGCACCGTTACGGCCGACCAGACCGGAAGACACCAGTTCGCTGTCCAGATAGCTATAGCCTGCGAACACTTGCCATTGGTCGGTGAGCTTGCCGCTGGCGGACAGTTCCACACCGTCAACGCGGGATTTACCGGCGTTCTCGTACGTGTTGCTGCTCACCAATACCCGAGTGTTCTCCTTCTCGGTACGGAACACCGCCGCCGTCAGCGACAGACGCTCGTGAAGGAAGTCCCACTTGGTGCCCACTTCATAGTTCTTGGTGGTTTCCGGTTCCAGGTCGCTGGTCAGGACGCCGCCGCTGGCGACCAGCCCGTTGCCGTCGGTCCCTTCGTTGAGCATGCCGCCCGGCGGGGTCGCCGACGTCGCGAACGAGGTGTAGATGCTGCCGTTCTCGACGGGCTTGTAGACGATACCCGCCTGCCAGTTCCAGAAATTGCTGTTGTTCTTGCTGCGAGTGGTCGCGGCGGTGAGGCTGTCAGCCTTGGCCGAGGTATCGAAATTGTCGAAACGCGTGCCCAAGTTGACCTGCCATTGCGGGCTCAGCTCGATGGTATCGAAGGCATACAGCGAACGGGTGAAGCCGATGGTGTTGGTGCCTTTGTAGTTACGGGCAATGGTGCCACCGTAAGCGTCATCCGGATTCGGATTGCTCAGCGACGTACAAGTGCCACCGTAGACTTCACCCACCTGGCAACCGACGCCACCCGGAGAGGCTGCCGTCGGGTTGGTGTTCGCCGGGTTGGCAAAGGTATAACCGCTCACCTTGCTGACTTCGCGGGTCAGTTCGATACCGGTGGAGTAGCTGTTCTTGAACCCCAACAGCTGGAACTGGCCGAACAGGTCGGTCTGGTTGGTCGTGGTTTCAGTGGTGCTGACCCGGGCATTGGCACGGCGCCAGACGGTGCCACGGGTGTTGACGTTGTGCTGGCTGTCGTCCGGCTGAGTCAGTATGTAGTCCTGCCCCACGTTGCCATGACGGAAGGTGTTCTTCAGCGTCATGTCTTCATTGAAGTCATGCTCGAAGCTGATGGTCGAGATGTCGCTGCGTGTCTTGCGGAAGTCCCGATCTTTCAGACCATAGAAGTTGTTGCTGTTGCCCCCGTCGTTGGGCTTGTCGTGCACATGCGCAGCCGTTGGGGAGTTCGAGCCGTAGCCATACGGAATGCCCGAATCCGGCAGGTCGTTACCTTCAACGTGGTAGTAGCTCAGGTTCAGGCGGTTTTCGGTGCCCAGGCCGAAGGTCACCGACGGCGCCACGCCCCAACGGTCGTAATTGATCGCGTCGCGGCCGGCAACGTTTTGCTCGTGGCTCATCAGGTTCAGGCGAAACGCTGCGGTGTCGAGGAACTTGCGGTTCACGTCCAGGGTGTAACGGCGCGTCTGATCGGTACCGTAGGTGAATGCGCCATTGGTGAAGTCGTTGGCTTTTGGCAGCTTGCTGATCAGGTTGATGCTGCCGCCCGCCGAACCGCGACCGCCCATGGCCGAGTTCGGGCCCTTGCTCACTTCGATCGATTCGATGTCGAAGATTTCACGGCTCTGCGCACCGGTGTCACGCACGCCGTCGATGTAAGTGTCGCCTTGCGCGTCGAACCCCCGAATGAACGGACGATCGCCCTGGGGGTTGCCCCCCTCACCGGCACCAAAGGTGATGCCCGGCACGGTGCGCAGCGCGTCTTGCAGCGAGGTGGCCGCGGTGTCTTTAAGCACTTGCTGTGGAATGACGGTGACCGAACGCGGCGTGTCCTTCAGTGGCGCGGTGTATTTCTGCGAAGCGCTTTTTTCGGTCTTGTAGTCGGTGGAGTCTTGAGCCTCACCGGTAATGCTGGTCGCGCCCAGCGAAATGGCACCGCTGTTGGCTTTCTCTGACTCCTCGGCTGCATGGGCCATCTGCGAGGCCGACATGGCAGTCACGGCCATGCCGATAGCCGAGACGAGTAGTCGTGGTGAGCTGACAGACGGTTGTAATGAGAGGCGCGACATAAATGATTTCCTTCCCCAAGGAATGTTGAGGTCGCGGAATATAGTTGGGAATCATTTGTATTCGCATAAAACTTACAATCTTTACAATTTAGCTTTACGGATTTTCGTCGCTCATTCGTCTACAAGGGCCCGCAGGGTTTTACACGGCCAATAAGAATCACTACCATTCGTTACCTTTTTGCACCTGAGCGCTTTGGCCATGCTTCTACACATTCCCGCCCTGTTCACCCGCGAGGAAGTGCTGCGCATCCGCGAAGCCCTGGAGCAGACCGAATGGGCGGACGGCAAGATCACCGCCGGGCACCAGTCGGCCAAGGCCAAGCACAATCTGCAATTGCCTGAAGGTCATCCGCTGGGCAAGGAAATCGGCGCCGCGATGCTTGAGCGGCTGTGGCAGAACCCGCTGTTCATGTCCGCCGCCCTGCCCCATAAGGTGTTTCCCCCATTGGTGAACTGCTACACCGGCGGCGGCAGTTTTGATTTCCACATCGACAATTCCGTGCGTCAGGCCAAGGGCAGCATCGAGCGCGTGCGCACTGATCTGTCGTCGACGCTGTTCTTCAGCGACCCCGACGACTATGACGGCGGCGAACTGGTGATTCAGGACACGTTCGGCACCCGCTCGGTCAAACTGCCTGCGGGCGACATGCTGCTCTACCCCGCCACCAGCCTGCACAAAGTCAACGCCGTGACACGGGGCGCTCGCTACGCATCGTTTTTCTGGACGCAAAGCCTGGTGCGCGACGACGGTCATCGCACGCTGCTGTTCGAAATGGACACGGCGATTCAACAGCTCAGTCGTGACGTGCCCGATCACCCGTCATTGATTCAACTCACAGGCACTTACCACAACCTGCTGCGCCAATGGGTCGAGGTCTGATTCATGAGCTGGACACTGCGACGGGAAGACGTGCTGAACGGCCAACAACTGCGTGACATGCTTCAGGAGAATCCTGCGAGCGCGGCGCGGGCGATCCTGATTGCGGCGCAGGAGAACATGGTCGACGCTCAGGCGTTGCTGGGTCAGATTTTGCTGGACGGCACCGGCATCGAACAGGACGCGGCGCTGGCCCTGATCTGGTTTCAGATCGCCTCGCGCAACGGTCATGCGATGGCCACCAACATGGCTGGGCGTTGCCACGAGCACGGGTGGGGCTGCGAACCCGATGCCACCAAGGCTGCCGAGTATTACCGGCAAGCCGCAGAAGTCGAACTGGATTGGGGCTTTTATAACTACGGCAATCTGCTGGCGACCGGGCGCGGCGTCAACAAGGATCAGGCCCGCGCCCTGGCGTGTTATCGCAAGGCTGCGCACATGGGTCACGCCAAATCAATGAACCTGCTGGGCCGCTATCTCGAAGAAGGCGTGAGTTGTGAACAGGACGTGCAGGCCGCGCACGACTGGTATCGCCGCTCGGCAGAGGCTGGTGATTTTCGTGGGCAGTTCAGCCATGCCGCCGTGCTCGCCGATCATGGGCGAATCGAAGAAGCGGTCGTTTGGCTAAAAACAGCCCTTCAAATAGGCAACCTCAACTACTTGCGCGTGAGCCGCAAGACGCTGTTGCAAGCGAGGCACCCGCAGGTTCGCGCCTTGGCACTGGATTACCATCAACGTGCGGCAGAGATGGGCAATCAGGAAGACGCGGCGGAATATCGTGCACTTTTAAACGATTGAGGGGCGAAATATGTAACTCGGTTTGCCTGAATGAAATTTCAAAACACCTGCAATCACATCTTCCCCCCCTGATTTAATTGAGCGAACTCGACTCTCTCTTTCACAATCCTGAATTGTCCTACAGGCACAGACTATTTTTCCGCTTTGACCTCTTCAAAAGCACAACTTAATCTCCTTCTCGTGCAGACACATTAAACACTCTGCATCTGAAGCATTTATTAACTTCAGAAAAGTAACGCGACATCATTAAAGGACTAATGATATGTCTCAATTTGCAGAAAACCTTGCGACCGACGCAGCAATCGATCCTGCGAGACTGTTTGGCTCATCGGTAGCGACCCCGCAAGACGATGCCCGAGACACCGGGCTGATCCTGACCAAAGAGCAGGTCAAAAACCTCAAGAAATACGAGATTGCCGGCTTGGCACTCCCCACCGTTCTGAAAGACGTCATTGCCTATCTGGGTTACGAAAGGGGCGCGGGCCGTGGCCTGGAGGCTGCTGACTTTCAGCAGACGTTCAAACTCATCAACGGCCACGCCCGACTGTGGAATCCTCTGCGCACAGACCTGCTGACCGTTAACACCAAACTCGTGGTGTTCGCCGGCTCCATCCAGGTCTATGGCGCAAGCATGCAAGAGGTCTTCGACGACATAAAGACACTGGGTCTGATCGAAAAATACAACATCAAGACACTTGAAGACCTGCGCAAAGTCGAACTTCAGCTGGGCAAAAAATTCCCGGGCATTGAGGCCGAAGATCGCAATGACCTGGGTTATTACCTGGACCAGATTCTCAATAAAGTGAAGGAGCAGGAAACTGAAGCCCTTCGTATCAAACAGCGTCTTGACGCGTTTGGCAGACAATTGTCTGAACAAGTAGGCCCGGCCATCAAGTTCAAGCTGTCACTCATTGACAACAACAAGCTCGGTAGCGAAATCAAAGCACTGCAAGTAAAAATCGATAACCGCGCACTGGCCATCGAAGAGAAAAACAAGGAATACAAAGAACTGGTCAAGCAGGCGATTGGTGCCGTCGCGGGCAATCTGGTCATGATGATTTACTCCAGTGTTCAAGCCGAAAAGATCCGAAAAGAACGCAATAAGTTGACCGAAGAGCAGGAAAAGGACATCGCGCTGATGGCGCAAAAGAACCGGATCCTGGCGTCGCTTGGCCGGGTTCGGATGGACTTTCAGAACCTTGACCTCATCGTGATTGACGCTGACATCGCCACCAAGAACCTGATCAGTGTCTGGAACTCGCTGGGCACATTCATCGCCAGTTCCGCAGCTGAAGTCAAAGGCATCAACGATGCGCTGTCCATGCGCCGGTTCAAAAATCAATTCAACCTGGTGGTTAAACCGTGGGAAACCATCGAGGTGGACGCCAAAAAATTAGAACGCGTGTTTGCTGAAGCTGACCGCGAATTCAGAGAAGATTACGGAGTTTAAACCATGAGCACTATTTCCCGATTCCCGACCCGCGTCGATTACCCCGAATTGGACATCCACGCGCTGCAACAGGCGAAGACCCAAGCATCGAACGCCACCATCGAGGTGAAGCGGCTTTTCATTCAGACGCAGTACTTGCCCTCATTGCATGGACGAATCTCTGATCTGGATCGTTCGCTACGTAACGCACATTCCAAGCTTCGCGACATCGCCCAATCGATGGATATCCTGTTAGGCATCAACGTTGGCACACTCCGCGAACTTCATGAGGAGTTCCAGAGCGCCCCCGAGTCCGATAAGGAAGAAATCATCGAGGACATCGTTCATCGAGTTGAAACCATCCTGGGTATCGTCGGCAAGAAAGAGATGACGCTCAGCAATCTGATGACCGCCCTGGCAAGTCCCATTGACCGCGCCGCCACCCAGTCGTACATCAAGCAACTCGAAGACGATCAAGCGCGTTTGCCGTCGGAAGTGCTGGAAATCAAGGAACGCCAGACTGCGCTGGAAGAAAAGCGAAAAGCGCTGACAGACGCAATGGCGGTGATCGAAGCCAAGGGTTTCAGCGCACTGGCGAAAGACACAGCGTTGACCGCGCAGGAGCTGGTGAAACTGGGCATGACGCCACCTCAGTTGATCGCGGTGGAAGGCGCCATTGAACTGGTGCAACAGATCCTGGAAAAAGCCGAAGGCCTGATCAACTACCTTGGCATGGTCGAAGCCCGCAACACCCTGCGCAAGCAGATCGATGCGCTGATCGCCAGCACTCAGGAAAAGGCCCATGAACTGCGTCTGGTCACGTCCAAAAAACAGCTGATCGTCGCATGCCATGATTTCGACGATCACCGCGCGCAGTACATCGCCGAGTTCGAAAAAATCGTTGCAGCCAAGCGCTCTTTCCTGAGCACGCACAGCGCTGTCAATGCTGAGAATCAGGACACTATCGCTCAACTCATCGTAGACGCGCTGGCACTGGCGAAACATCTGAAAGTGATCCCCTGACATTCATCTTCAGCGCTGAACAGCGCCGGCCGGGAAGAGCGAAGCCTGTTCGTCCCGGCTTCTTACCTGAGGCCGCTGGACTCACACCAGCCCTGCCTCTCTCGCACTTCCTCTCATGACAGGATCAACATGATGAACCCTTCCAATGGACTGGATGACGCCCCCCTTCGCACTGAGAAACTTGATCAGGCGCAGCGCCTGCCTGGCACATTGATCGCTGCGGCGGCGGGCACGGATAAAGAAGCCGTTCGCGCGCCCGGCCTCATTCTGACGAAAGAACAATTGATCAATTTGAAGCGCTATGAAACCTATGGCCTCGCGCTGCCGACGACGCTTAAAGAGGTTGTCGGGTATCTCGGTTACGAAAAAGGTGCGGGCCCTAATCTCGAAGCCAAGGATTTTCAGGCAAGTTTCAGCCGCATTCATCGTCATGCATCACAATGGAATCCGCTTCGCACCGACCTCATGAACGTCGGCAGTGAGTTGTGGGTATTCGCCGATCAGATGCAGGTGTATGGAAAAGCTGCCCAGCAGCTTTACGACGAAATCAAGGCCAAGTCTTCCGAAGCATTGGCTCCGGAAGATCACGCGGATTTCCTGCACTACGTTCAAGAGGTGGCTACCCTCGTCCTGCGCCGCCAGGATGCGACAGTGGCGCTCAAACGTCGCCTCGATACTTTCTCCGATCAATTGTCGGCAGACGTGATGCGTGATTTGACGGGCAAGTTAAAAAGCATCGACACCCACTCTATGCCTCAGGACATTCGGGACCTGAACAACGCCATCAATCGGCGGGCCACGGACATCGAGGAGAAGCAGCGGGAATACCAGACTTTGGTCAAGAAATCGGTTGGCGCAAGTTTTGCGCTGGTTGGCCTGGGCATCTACTACGGCATCGATGCCGACAAGGTGCGCAAACAGATCGATGCGCTGCGCCTGCAACAAGAGAAAAGCATCGATCTGTTGTCGCAGAAAAACACTATCCACGCCTCATTGCAGCGGGTACGCAATGATTTGCAGGACCTTAATCTGGTCATTGTCGACGCCTACACTGCGACCACGAACATGGCGGTCGTGTGGGTGGCCCTGGACACCTATCTGAAACATTCGGTTCAAGAGGCAGGCAAGATCGATAGCACGCTGGCTCTTCGTCGTTTGCTGAACGCTTTCAAACAGGTCGCCAAGCCCTGGGAGCAAATCAAAACCCAGGCGGACCTGTTGCTCAAGGTGTTCAAAGACGCCGACCGTGAGTTCCGCAGAGATTACGGGCATCAATGACCATCTGTAACGCCAAGGAGGGCGCACTATGACAACGCATCTCATTGAATCCGAAGACGTCGCTTATCTTGGATTCAACATCGGCTATCTCGATAAGCTTCCTCAGTACATCGAAGCCTTCAAGATCAAACTCGACCTGGTGCCACAGGCCGAGTACGGCAAATACAAAGAGCCCGCGATGGATCAGACCGTTGCGACGGCGCGGCAGGGCGCTCCGCTCTGGCGCACCAGTGCGACGCAGATTCGCGCGATCCACCAAGACACCAAGAAGACACTGAGCGAGGTGATTTCCCTGTTGGACAGCAACCCGTTCGACAGCCGGATCAGGCAAATCACGCAGGACCTGTCACGTCACGAAGAGGCATTCAGACGACAACAGGCAGAATGCGAGCGCATCATCGTTTGCGCCAAACAGACCATCCCCCGGTTCATGGACTTCATGAACATGAGGACGTACGAATACGCGAAACGAAAAGGGCTGCTGATCAAAGGAGCCTCCAGAACACTTCCCGAGACACTCAACAGCGCGCTAAGAGATGAGAGCCGTCTGGCCTCGGCAAGAAGCAGCCTTGAATGGCATCGACGCGCCTACAACACGACGATTCTCTCGGCAGGCAATATGGGCGCTTATTGCTCACGCCTGTCTGGCCTTCTGAACGCCACGGTTCGGGAAGTCCGGGGTTTGAAGGCAAATCAGTCACCTCGGCGTATGAAGGTGTCCTGTCAATCAGCTGCCAGTTCTGCCCGTGAGGCGCAACGTCTGGTGGACTACACGTTCGCCCATATCCTGCGATTCAGTTTTTGAAATGCAAAAAAAACGGCATCTCAATGGATGCCGTTTTCTTATGAGCGCTGACGCTTAGATGTAGAACGATTTCAGCGGCGGGAAGCCGTTGAATTCAACAGCGCTGTAGCTAGTGGTGTACGCACCCGTGGACAGCCAGTACAAGCGGTCGCCGATGGCCAGGTTCAGTGGCAAGCCGTACTTGTAGTTCTCGTACATGATGTCGGCGCTGTCGCACGTTGGACCGGCGATCACGACTTCTTCGACTTCGCCTTTCTTCTCGGTCCAGATCGGGAACTTGATGGCTTCGTCCATGGTTTCGATCAGGCCGGAGAACTTGCCCACGTCGGTGTAGACCCAACGCTCGACGGCGGTGCGCGACTTGCGTGCAACCAGTACGACTTCGCTGACCAGGATACCGGCGTTGGCGATCAACGAACGGCCCGGTTCCAGAATGATTTCCGGCAGGTCATCACCGAAATCTTCCTTCAGGAAGCGAATGATTTCTTCAGCGTAGGTTTCCAGGCTGTTGGTGCGGGTAATGTAGTTGGCCGGGAAGCCGCCACCCATGTTGATCAGCTTGAGTTCGATGCCGTCTTCTTCTTTCAGGCGCTCGAAGATCACCTTCACTTTGGCAATCGCGGCGTCCCACACGGAGATGTCGCGCTGTTGCGAACCCACGTGGAAGGAGATGCCGTAAGGCACCAGACCCAGGTCACGGGCCAGGATCAGCAGGTCCATGGCCATGTCGGTCTGGCAGCCGAATTTGCGCGACAGAGGCCAGTCAGCGGTGGTCGAGCCTTCGGTCAGAATGCGCACATAGACTTTCGAACCCGGAGCGGCCTTGGCGATGTTGCGCAGGTCGGCTTCGGAGTCGGTCGCGTACAGGCGCACGCCCTTCTCGTAGAAGTAGCGAATGTCCTTGGATTTCTTGATGGTGTTGCCGTAGCTGATGCGATCCGGGCCAACGCCGCGGTCCATCACTTTATCCAGCTCGTAGATCGAGGCGATGTCGAAGCTCGAACCTTTCTCTTTGAGCAGGTCGATGATTTCGACGGCCGGGTTGGCCTTGACCGCGTAGTAAACCTTGGCGAATTCGAAACCGGCACGCAGGTCATCGTAGGCCTGACTGATCATGGCGGTATCGATGAGCACGAACGGGGTTTCTTGCTTGTCGGCGAACGCCTTCATTTTGGCGAAGGTGCTTTTCTCGAAATAGTCTTCGACCTGGATCGACATGCGGGGGACTCCTGTTGGCAAACGGTAAAAAACAATGGGTGCAAATGAACGTCCTCCGTATCCCCACTTTGGTTCGCCTACTTCCCAAGGCCGTTGACCGAAAGCAAAAAGGCCATCCGGTCATGCATCCCCGGTTGGCCTTGCTGTCTCGTCGTCAGTACTTGAGCCGGATGGATCGTTTCCAGCATGGACGTTCGGCGCGAACTTTAGGACCTGAAGGGCTGGAGATCAACAAAAAATGTCGCGTTTCTGCCCGTTTTTGCCAGACGGGCCAGTACGCTCGTTCAATCACCCTGTAGTAACCGACCGATGTGACAGGCTGATGTTCCCGCTGATCGAATAGGCAGACGAACGCACTGCAGCGGCACGACTTGCCAGCGGCTGTGATTTCGATGGCGCTGCCTTGGGAAGCCGTGCGGCGAGAGAGATGGGTCTCAGGCGAGAGAAGCGTTATCGGTGCCATCCCATCGCGAATGAATTCGCTCCCACAGGTCGATTGCATTTCGACCGTCAGAGGGTGGCAAGTGGTGCTGCTATAAAGGCTGAACGCGCGCTGACTGTGGGAGCGAATTCATTCGCGAAGCTGTGGGATCAGGCGCTGGGGGTTGCGCCTGATCCCGTTACCTTAAACCGACGCCGCCTGCTCCGCCGCTTCTGCTGGCGAAACGATATTGGTCTTCTTACCCCGCGACTGCCCCGAACTCAGGTACGCCGCGATCGACTCTTGCGTCACTTCGCCCAGGAACACGTTCTCGGCGTCCAGCACCGGCAGCCACGCGCGGTTGAACTCGTACATGCGCGACAGCAGGATGCGCAGGTGTTCGTCGTAGGCGGCGGTGGCGTTGAACGGGCGCAGGTATTGCTCGCAGGTGCCGGTCTGGCGGTGCAGGTCGCGGCGACGTACGTAGCCCATGGCCTTGTTCGCGGCGTCGGTGACGACCACGTAGCGGCGGTCATTTTCGTCCATCGCTTCCAACGCATCGGCCACCGGCGTTTCCGGGCTGACGCTCGGCGCGTTGTCGGCGGCGTCTTCGGCTTTCACCAACAACAGGCGCTTGAGGGTGCTGTCCTGCCCGACGAAGTTGCTGACGAAATCGTCTGCAGGGTGCGCCAGCAGCGTGTCCGGGTGATCGATCTGCAGCAGTTTTCCCGCACGGAAAATCGCGATCTTGTCACCCAGCTTGATGGCTTCGTCGATGTCATGGCTAACCATGATCACGGTCTTGTTCAGCGCACGCTGCATCTCGAAGAACTCGTTCTGGATCATCTCGCGGTTGATCGGGTCCACCGCACCGAACGGCTCGTCCATCAGCAGCAACGGCGCATCGGCCGCCAGTGCGCGAATCACGCCGATCCGCTGTTGCTGGCCACCCGACAATTCGCGCGGATAGCGATGCAAATACTGCTTCGGCTCCAGCTTTATCATGCTCATCAGCTCGCGGGCGCGGTCGTGGCATTTCTGCTTGTCCCAGCCCAGCAGCTTCGGCACGACCACAATATTTTCTTCGATGGTCATGTTGGGGAACAGGCCGATCTGTTGAATCACGTAGCCGATGTTGCGGCGCAGGGTCACTTCGTCGAGCTGAGTGGTGTCTTCGCCATTGATCAACACCTTGCCGGAGGTCGGCATGATCAGGCGGTTGATCATTTTCAGCGTCGTACTTTTGCCGCAACCCGACGGGCCGAGGAACACGCAGATTTCGCCTTCATTGACCGTCAGGCTCACGGAATCGACGGCCTTCACTTCCTTGCCGTTGCTCTGGAACGTCTTGGTGAGGTCTTGCAGTTCGATCATGGTCTTGGCAGTCATTTGAGCAATCCTTTTGGAGTCAGCGAGCGTTGCAGCCATTGCAGAAGCAGGTCAGCGAAGATGGCCAGAATGCTGACCAGAACGGCGCCGACGATGAGCATCGACATGTCGCTGCGGCTGATGGAAGCGAGGATGAGGACGCCGAGGCCACCGGCACCGATGGTGGCGGCGATGGTCATGACGCCGATGTTCATGACCACGGCGGTGCGTACACCGGCGAGGATCACCGGCACGGCGATGGGCAGTTCGACCATGCGCAGACGCTGGCCGAAGGTCATGCCGATGCCGCGGGCGGCTTCGCGAATGCCGGGTTCGACGCCGGTCAGCGCCAGGTAGGTATTGCGCATGATCGGCAGCAGCGAATAAAGGAACACCGCCGTGATCGCAGGCAATGGCCCAAGGCCCTGGCCGAACTTGGAGTAGAACGGCAGCAACAACCCGAACAGGGCGATCGACGGCACGGTCAGCAGCACCGTCGCGCTGGCTTGCAGGGGGCCGGCCAGCGCCGGGAAGCGCGTCATGACCACGCCCAACGGCACGCCCACCAGAATCGCCAGGGTCACTGCGATGCCGACGAGGGTGATGTGTTGCAGGGTCAGGTGAAACACCTGATTCCAGTCCAGATGAGAAAAAGCGCTGAAGAAGCTCATAGTTTCTTCTCCTGTTGCTCTACCGGCGTCTGTTTGATCGGCACGCTGTCAGCGGAAGGATTGATCGGATGGCTGCGCAGGAAATCGGCCGCCACGACGGTAGGACTTTCGTGATTGACGTCGATGCGCGCGTTCAGGTCGATCATGGTCTGGTTATCCAGCAGCGCAGCCAGCGGCTTGAGCTGTTCGGCCAGTTGCGGGTGCTTGTCCAGGTACTCTTTGCGAATCACCGGCGCGGCGGTGTAGTCCGGGAAATAGTGCTTGTCATCGTCCAGCACCTTGAGCTTGAAAGCATTCAAGCGACCATCGGTGGTGTAGACCAGACCGGCGAACACTTGCCCGTTCTTCAACGCGGTGTACACCAGACCGGCGTCCATCTGGCGCGTGTTCTCGCGGCCCAAGTTCATATCGTAGTGCTTGACCAGCCCCACCAGACCGTCGGAACGGTTAGCAAATTCGGTGTCGAGCGCGACGATATGACCCTGTTTGGCTTCGTCTTTAAGCACAGCCGTCAGGCCTGAAACATTGGTGATCTGCGGGTATTGCTGCGCGACCTTGTCCGGCAGCGCCAGCGCATAGGTGTTGTTGAACTTGGACGGCGACAGCCACACCAGGCCCTTCTTCGCGTCCAGTTCCTTGACCCGTTGATAGGTCTGCTCACTGTTGAGCTTTTCGTCGATGTGGTTGTACGAAACCAGCGACACCCCGGTGTATTCCCAGAGCATGTCGAGCTGACCGGATTCCTGCGCACTGCGCGCCAGGTTGCTACCCAGGCCGCCGGTGATCTGAACCTGATAGCCTTTGTCGCGCAGGTATTGCGCGGTCAGTTCGGCGAGGATCGTCTGTTCGGTGAAGACTCGCGCGCCGATGCGCAACACCGGCATCTCGGCCGCCTGGGCGAACCCGGACAGCAGCAGGACCGCGCCCACTATTAATGTGCATAACTTCTTCATGCGAATTCCTTTCTCTGCGCGGCCCGTTATCGAGCCAGGCCACGTTCCAGCCAAAGACGACTCGCCAGGGTCACGGCGCCATCGAGCAACAGGGCCAGCAGCGCGGTACACGCGGCGCCCAGCACGAGTTGCGGCTGATTGTTCAGGGCGATGCCGGGGAAGATCAGGCTGCCAAGGCTGTTGGCGCCGATCAGGAACGCCAGTGGCGCGGTCCCGACGTTGATCGCCAGCGCGACCCGCACGCCGCCGATGATGATCGGCACGGCATTGGGCAGCTCGACGCGCCACAACACCTGACGCGGTGTCATGCCGATGCCGGTGGCGGCTTCTTTAAGCGAACCCTGAACGTTTTTAAGGCCTTCGTAGGTGTTGCGCACGATGGGCAACAGTGAGGCGAGGAACAGCGCGAAGATCGCAGGTCCGCTGCCAATACCCAGGACGCCCAGGGCGATGGCCAGCACTGCAAGAGGGGGAACGGTGTTACCGATGTTGAAGATCTGCATGAAACGTTCGGCGCGGCCAACCATGTTCGGTCGGCTAAGCACAATGCCGGTCGGGATTCCGACCACCAGTGCCGCCAGCATGGACGCCAGCACCAACATGACGTGGGCTTGCAGGTAGAACAGCAGATCATCCTGATACTGCTTGAGTGTATCGATGCCGATCCAGTGGATCAGCAGGGCCAGGAGTACGACAGCGGTCGCACCTCCCATCAGCCCCTTGCCATAGCGATTAGCCACGGGCGGACTCCTTATTTCAGTCGGCGAACGCCTCGCGTGAACGGCCATTTCTGACCATCTGCGAACGTTCGCGAAGAGCAGCGGGTGGGTCGCCGGAAAGGGTTGAACCTCGGCGAAAACACGAGCCATGAGCGCAGCTTCGTCAAGCTAACTTGCTGATTTTGCGTCCCTTGGCGGTTTGCATTGCCAGGGAGTGGACGTCTCCGGAACCGCAAAGGTTCCCAGGCGAGATGCTATTTGGCCACCCTTGATTGACTGAACGGTTCGGATATTGCTTTCGTTTGGGCTATAATCGCCGCCCTTTTTTGAATCACCTCTCGGGCGATTTCCCATGACCAGACAGGCCGCCGAAGTCGCGAAACGCCGCACTTTCGCCATTATTTCTCACCCCGACGCCGGTAAGACCACCATCACTGAAAAGCTTTTGCTGATGGGCAAGGCGATTGCCGTCGCCGGTACGGTGAAATCCCGCAAATCCGACCGCCATGCCACGTCCGACTGGATGGAGATGGAAAAGCAGCGGGGTATTTCCATTACCACGTCGGTCATGCAGTTCCCGTATCGCGAACACATGATCAACCTGCTCGACACCCCGGGCCACGAAGACTTCTCGGAAGACACCTATCGCACCCTGACCGCAGTGGACTCGGCGCTGATGGTGCTCGACGGCGGTAAGGGTGTAGAGCCGCGGACCATCGCCCTGATGGACGTCTGCCGTCTGCGCGACACGCCAATCGTCAGCTTCATCAACAAGCTCGACCGCGACATCCGCGACCCTATCGAACTGCTGGACGAAATCGAAGCGGTCCTGAAGATCAAGGCCGCGCCGATCACCTGGCCGATTGGCTGCTACCGTGACTTCAAGGGTGTTTATCACCTGGCCGACGACTACATCATTGTCTACACCCCCGGTCATGGTCATGAGCGCACCGAAACCAAGATCATCGAGAAGCTGGACTCCGACGAAGCCCGCGCCCACTTGGGCGACGAGTACGAGCGCTTCATCGAGCAACTGGAACTGGTGCAGGGCGCCTGCCACAGCTTCGATCAACAGGAATTCCTCGACGGCCAGTTGACCCCGGTGTTCTTCGGGACCGCACTGGGCAACTTCGGTGTCGATCACGTGCTCGACGCCGTCGTGGACTGGGCGCCGAAGCCGTTGGCACGGGTGGCCAATGAGCGCACCGTCGAGCCGGTGGAAGAGAAGTTCTCGGGCTTCGTGTTCAAGATTCAGGCGAACATGGACCCTAAACACCGCGACCGCATCGCGTTCATGCGCATCTGCTCGGGCAAGTACGACAAGGGCATGAAAATGCGCCATGTGCGGACTGGCAAGGACGTGCGCATCGGCGACGCGCTGACGTTCTTCTCCAGCGAGCGTGAACAGTTGGAAGAAGCCTACGCGGGCGACATCATCGGTCTGCACAACCACGGCACGATCCAGATCGGCGACACCTTCACTGAAGGCGAAGGCCTGGGCTTTACCGGTATTCCGCACTTCGCACCGGAACTGTTCCGCCGCGTTCGTCTACGTGATCCGCTGAAATCCAAGCAACTGCGTCAGGGTCTGCAGCAACTGGCCGAAGAAGGCGCCACCCAGGTGTTCTTCCCGCAGCGCAGCAACGACATCATTCTCGGCGCGGTCGGTGTACTGCAGTTCGACGTGGTCGCGAGCCGCTTGAAGGAAGAATACAAGGTGGAATGCTCCTACGAGCCGATCACCGTGTGGTCAGCTCGCTGGATCGATTCGAGCGACAAGAAGAAGCTCGAAGAATTCGAGAACAAGGCCGTGGAAAACCTGGCACTGGACGGCGGCGGTCACCTGACCTACCTCGCGCCAACGCGGGTCAACCTGAGCCTGATGGAAGAGCGCTGGCCAGACGTGAAATTCCGTGCGACCCGTGAGCATCACTAAGCAACTGAGCTGAAGGCCTGATGGTTTTCACACTGTGGGAGCGAATTCATTCGCAAGACTCACGCTCAGACGATAATTTTCTGTCGTCTGTACCGGCGTCTCGCGGATGAATCCGCTCCCACAGTGGTTTGTGGTGCTGACTGGCTCTGCTCAAAGCACAAAACCTTAAGACCGCGCTGATCCTGCCCTACTTCACAACCTTCCCTACACCTCGCCCTCTCGGGTCCGACGCAGTTTCGACTTTCGTGCCGTCGATCTTGATCGCCTGAATGTTGCCCATCGACCAGCCCTGATCTTTCAGCGTGTAGCCCATCGCCTTCAACTCATCTGCAACCTGCTCGTTCAGCGGCGCAAATTTCTCGGTGTAGATCGTGTCCTTCGGCAGCAATTGATGGTGAACCCGCTGCGCGGCGACGGCGTCTTTAAGGGGCATGTGGAAGTCATACAGGTTATTCAGCACCTGAAACACGGTGGTGAAAATCCGTGAGCCGCCCGGTGTGCCCAACACCAGTGTCACGGCGCCGTCCCGCGTGACCAGGCTCGGGCTCATGGACGACAACATTCGCTTGCCCGGTTCGATGGCATTGGCGTCACCACCGACTACGCCGAACGCATTCGCCACACCCGGTTTGGAACTGAAATCGTCCATCTCATCGTTCATCAAAAAGCCCGCGCCCTTGACCACCACGCCGCTGCCGTAATCCCAATTCAGCGTGTAGGTATTGCTGACGGCGTTGCCCTTGGCATCGACGATGGAAAAGTGGGTGGTCTGGTGAGACTCGAGCCCGGCCTTTACGTTCTCGGTGGGTGAAATGGCGGTCGGGTTGATCTCGCGAGCGCGATCGGCCAGGTACACGTGATCAATCAGCTCGTTGACCGGCGCCTTTGAAAAGTCCGGATCGCCCAGATAATTCGCACGATCGGCGAACACACGTTTTTCAATTTCAGCGAGCAAGTGAATGTAACGCGCCGAGTTCAATGGCACGCCCTTGAAGTCATCGGCCAACTGCTCTTTTATGCCGATCAACTGCGCCAGCGCCACGCCGCCGGAACTCGGCAGCGGCGCGGTGTAAAGGGTGTTGCCATTGAAATTGACATGCAGCGGCTTGCGCCACACGGCTTTGTAATCGGCCAGGTCCTGTTTGGTGATCAGGCCATTGTCAGCTTGCATTTGTGCAACGAGCAGGTCGGCGGTCTGGCCTTTGTAGAACTCATCCGCCCCCTTGTCGGCAATACGTTCCAGGGTCTTGGCGAGTTCGGGCTGGCGGAAAATTTCGCCTTTTTTCATGCTGCCGAAATAGTCGCCGAAGTTGGTCTTGCCGTTGAGCTGCTTGATCGCCTCGGCGCCGTACATGTTCTGTTTCTCGGCGACGGTGAAGCCGTTCTTCGCGTAGCCGATGGCGGGGGTCAGCAGTTCAGACCACGGCAACTTGCCGAATTTCTGGTGTGCCTCCCACAACCCCATGACCGTGCCCGGCACGCCGGAAGCACGGGCGCCGATCAGGCTCATGCCGGGAATCACGTTGCCCTTGTCGTCAAGGTACATGTCGCGGCTGGCGGCCTTGGGCGCGGTTTCGCGGTAGTCGATGAAGTACGGTTTGCCATTCATGAAGAGGGTCATGAAGCCCCCGCCACCGATGTTGCCCGCTTCCGGGTAGGTGACGGCCAGGGTGAAGGCTGTCGCGACGGCGGCATCGACCGCGTTACCGCCTTTTTTCAGGATTTGCGCGGCGACTTCAGCGCCGTACTGGTCGGGGGAAGCAACAGCACCGCCCTCCAGCGTGATGGCGGCATACACAGGGGAACTGACGGCGAAGATCACCGACAAGGCGAGGGTCTTGAGGGTCACGACTCGCATAAGGGGTCCTTTATGAGCGGCTACTACAGTTTGTACGCTGATAAAGCATAGAAGCAGGCTAATCACACAATATCAAGAGAACTTTCTTACAAACATCATTGATACTTCTCAAGGACGGCAACCACTTAACGCACGCTAATCGATAATAAATACTACAGGCTAAAGTAATATAATTTTCAGACCTGAAAAAGTTGAAAATAAAAATCACTCTCAAGTAGACTTTGCTCGCAACATCATTCGTCCTAATTAGCTTTTACGGTGAGTTTATGAAATCCAAACTAGGTTTGACCGCAGTACTCCTCAGTCTCTCTGCGCTTACACATGCCAACAATGCATCGAATGAGACTGTAGATCCTAGCAAAGCACTAACTACCCAACCGCTTAGCGATAAATCTATACCAACGACTATTGCCGCAATGGGTCCGAACTGGGAAGCTTGCATGAACGGTCGTATAGGACGTTTTTCGCCACGCTGTAACTAAAGAAAAGATAGGGAGCGGTTTATCACACCGCTCTCTTTCGGCTTCATTCATAAAAAGAAAGAATACATGACACTTCACGCGCAACAATTCGCACTGACAGATGACCATGGCAATCCCATTGGTATAGTCGCGCCCTCCACCTTTTACTCGATGACTGATGAAGCAATGCTATTTAATGGTCCGAACGGAATTTCACGCGTTGTTGGGACTTCCCTCCAGGCTCTCACGGATGCTCTGGAAAAATCGGGTTCTTTAATAAAAGGTTCTATCGAAGAAATAACGCAGGTGAGCGCACTTCTAGAAAATCCCGAGACGAGTCGGACGGCCAGTTTTTTTCTCTGCAAGGCAAAGAACTGCGGCGACGTAGTAAAGGACTTTAAATCACTCAAACATGCGAATGTCCTAATTGTCGGATGCGGTGGGATAGGCAGCAGTGCCGCACTATTACTCGCGGGAAGCGGAGTAAGAAAATTTACGCTAGCGGACCCTGACGTTATTGAAAAAAGCAATCTCAACCGACAGCTATTTTGGAGGAGGATTGACATTGGAAAGCTGAAGACCGAAGCATTGAAAGGGGCAATAGAGGATCGGTTCGACAACGTAGAAGCATCCACGATCAATACCGAGCTCAATTTAGAGAGCATTGTTATCATGGCCAAGCAAGGCAACTATTCTGCCATCATCATTAGCGCCGACAACCCGGAAACTTTAGTTCCCAAATCTGAAGAAATAGCAAACCTCTCAGGAACGCCAGTGATGAGCGGCGGTTATCTTCACGGTGCTTGTATCGCAAATTGTTTTTCTGGGAAAGGGGATTTGCCTCCATACATCGCTGGCTTTCACGACTCAATACAATGGAAGCGCCTGCCTGAAAGTATCATGCCAAGTTTCGGACCAACAAATTTCAACATTGCCGCTCTGTTAGCATCAGGAGCGATTATGTTTATAGCATCTTCAACGTTTGAGACCAAAGGCTCTGGAATTGTAGAGTGGAATGCGTGCCAGTTCCCTTTACGGTTCCATACAGACAATCACGATCACTGTTACCAGACCTAAAATGACTTGTATTTTTTGTGATATAGCCCTGCGCCGTTCGCCTGCCCACATCATTTGGGAAGATCAACGGCACTTAGCATTTCTCTCCATTTTCCCAAATACTCTAGGTTTTTCCGTCGTCATCCCCAAACTGCACTGCACAAGCTACGCTTTTGTGCAGAATGACAAAGTAATTTGCGACCTCATCATAGCTTCGAAGAGGACAGCATTGCTGCTAGACAGATCACTAGCTGGAGTTGCACGAACCGGCTTGATTCTTGAGGGATACGGCGTGGATCACTTGCATACTAAACTCTTTCCCATGCATGGGACCGGTAGCGACAGCGCATTTAAGCCTATCAGTTCAAATATCGATAAATTTTTCAATCGCTACGAAGGATATATCTCCTCCCATGATGCAGGCCGCGCTGACGATAGCGCGTTGGCAAAATTAGCTGCGCGAATACGTTCATTCGATACCTAACACATCACAAATGCAGAGCGGTTCTTTTTCAAGAAAAACCGCTCTGGGAGTTGTTACATTGTTTAGTTGATCATGTCGCCCTTGATCCACTCGATCACCGACGTGGTTTTCGGCACCCAGCCCAGCAGCTCACGCGCGTGTTTGCCACGGACCCGGCTGTTGGAACCCAGACCGTAATTGGCCATTTCATAACCCCACTCGGCCTCGGCGTCTTTCAGCGGCCAGTCCTGCGCTTTGCCCAGCCCCATGGCGTCGGCAATGGCGTTGCTCATGTCGAGGAAGGACGCTTCGCCACTTTCGACAAAGTAGAAAGTCCCGGCCGGGTTCTTCTCCAGCGCCAGTGCGTACAGCTCAACCACGTCGTTGATGTGCACGTTGGACCAAATGTTGCCGCCGGTGCCGACGTGACGTACGACGCCGCTCTTGCGTGCTTGTTTAACCAATCGTGGCAGCTGCACGCTGTCGCGCTTCACACCCAGGCTGTGGCCGTAGATCAGCGTGTTGCAGAGGACCGCCGAACGCACGCCGTCTTTCGCAGCGGCGAGCACCAGGTCGTCGATGGCCACGCGGGCGGCCTTGTCCGGTGTCGCGGCAGGCAACTGGTCTTCGTAGTAAATCTTGTCGGTGCCTTTGCCGCCCGATGCGTCGCCGACGATGCTCGATCCGCTGGTATGCAAGAAAGGTTTGTTCGAACCTTTCAGGCCTTCGATCAACGCTTCGACGGCACCGCGATGATCGCTGCTGGCCGCGTTGATGACGCCGTCCGCCTGGCGGGCTTGCTCGGTGAGCAGGGCGTTATCGTCAAGTGTGCCAATGACCGGGACGATGCCCAGCGCCTTGAGTTCTTCTGCCTGTTCCGCGCTGCGCACCAGACCGGTGACCTGATGGCCCTTACGAGCCAGGCCCGTTGCAATGGAGCCACCGATAAAACCTGCGGCGCCGGTAATGAATATGTTCATGAGGTGACTCCCTTTCGTGGTAAGCGATAGCGGTCAGTATCGGCCTTGGATTCGTTACGAAAAAGGCAGGGCATACCAAATGCCTTTTGACCTGTGCGCACGAATCATCGCGATAAGCACGGCGCGTTTGATTTCGAATCGATCAGTTGGCGGCAGGTTGACGTGGCTAAGGTAAAGAGACGCATGGCTGCGAATACCGTTGCACGGAGCATTGTTCATGAAAGTGATTTCGACCCTGATGGCGATCCTGGTGATCACCCTCGCCGCGCTTTTCCTCAGGAACCTGGAAGGTCAGCCCTTCCTCGGGGCAGCACCTGATCCCGTTCAGGCTGACGTTGCCTTTCAAAAAGCCTTGAAGACGATCAAGGCATTCCCCGCCACACAAAGCGTGCAGGAAGTCAGCGTCGATCCCCACGCCATCACCCTGAATCAGAAAACCCTCAACCTCACGTTGATCGACCACCCGATCACCGCCACCAAAGTCCGCACTGAAGAGGTGACGAACCCCGATGGCTCACAAAGTATCCTGTGGTTCGGCAATCTCGAGCCTCACGCCAGCGTTCAGCCCGACATCCCGCAATGGCAGGACCCTCAAAATTCCATCACTCTGGTGAAGTCTGGAGAAACGATCACGGGGATGATCAGGCAAGGCTCGCAGCTGTTTGAAATCCGTCCGGTCGGAGCGGATCGCCATGTGGTGGTCGTCCTGGACGGCACGAAAATGCCTCCTGAACGGGAAGAGCCGTTGCTTGCGAAACCTCCCTCGGGCAAGAAGACGACCGCGTCTTCGAGGTCGCTCGTGCCCTCCGCTGATCCCACGCTCACCCACATCGAGGTGATGACGGTCGTGCCGCAGAACACAGTGGCTGAGTATCAGGGCGACATGGTGGCCTTGATGCAACTGGCCGTGGCCCTCGCCAATCAGAGCTACATCAACAGCATGGTTGGCATCAGACTGCGACTGGTCGCCTATCAGGTGACCGACGACATGCCGAAAGCAAGGCGTCCCGGTGCAGAACCCACGCGCCCGCAGAACTTCAAGGATGAGCAGATGGACGACTTGATCGCACTGCGCAACAAAAGCAGCGCAGATGTCGTCGTGTACATCTTTCGGGCGTCCCCGACCGGGGACGGAGCGCTCAGCTGTGGTCAGACGCTGCGAAACGGCTCAGCCGCCGACACGGCCTTCGCGATGGTGAATTACAAGTGCATCGCCAATTTCGCCTTCACGCGCGGGATCGGGCGTTTGCAGTCGCTCCGCTAGCAAAGGATGGTTGGCCACAGGACCTCACGCCGCATAATTCGCCAGCTTCTCCTGAATGAAATCCAGAAAGCACTGAATCCTCAGCGCCAGTTGCGAGTTGCGGTAATAGACCGCGTGAATCGGCTGGCGATATCCGCTGTTGGCCTGTGACAGGACCACTTTCAGGCGACCAAGGCGGATGTCTTCGTGGGTCATGAAGTGCGACAGGCAGACGATGCCCTCCCCCGCCAAGGCCAGCTGACGCAAGGTCTCGCCACTGGATGCGGAGACGGTCGGCTGAATGAACAGCCGGTCACCCTCGCTGTGCCGCAAGGGCCAGTGATTCAGGGTTTCGGTCTGCGTGAAGCCCAACAACGAATGCCCGCTCAACGCTTCGACCGTCTTCGGCGTGCCGTGCTTTTTCAGGTAATCGGGGCTGGCGAGGATGTTCAGCGGGCTGGAACCGAGTGATCGCGCATGCAGCGTCGAATCGGCCAATGCGCCGATGCGGATAGCGACATCGGTGCTCTGCTCCAACAGGTCGATGATCAGGTCGTTGCTGTTCAATTCCAGCTGGATATCCGGGTAGAGCGTCCGGAATTCGGCCACGTAAGGCACGATGGAATGCAGCATGAACGGCGAGGCGGCGTTGATTCGCAGGCGTCCGGACGGTGTCTGTTGGCGCAGCGACATGCGCTCTTCCAGCTCTTCCATTTGCCCGAGGATCTGCTTGGCGCGTTCGAGGAAAAACTTGCCCTCTTCGGTCAGGTCCATGCGCCGCGTGGTGCGGTTGATCAGCGTGGTGCCGAGCTTGGCTTCGAGCCGTGACAAGGTGCGGCTGATGGCCGACGGCGTCTGACCGATCTGTTCCGCGGCGGCGGATATCGAGCCGCTTTCGATCACTGAAACGAAGACCTGCAGCTCATCGGACCGGGCCTTCATGGCAGCAGACCCGCCGCGCGGTAGGCCAGGATGGTGGTGTCGAACACGCCGATGTCGCCCCTTCCACGCGCCACCAATTGCGCGCCTTCCACTGCCGCGTAAATCGCCATCGCCTGCTGCTGCGCTTCGTCTTCGGACAGCTGCGGACGACAGGTGGCCAGCACTTCGCTCAGCCACTTCACATTGACGTCGGTGAAGCGATCAACCTCGACCCGCACCTCCGGCGGCAGGTCGTCGTATTCGGCGGCCATGATCCCGCACAGGCACATGCGGTTGTCGTTGACCAACGCCGCACGAAAGATTCCGGTGTAACCCTGTATCCACGTCTCCAGGTCGTCGGAATTGGCGCGCAAATCGCTCAGATAGGCGAAACCGTCTTCGGTGTAGCGCTTGGCCAAGGCACTGCCAAGATCGCCCTTGGTGGGGAAGTGGTAGTGAATGCTCGCGCTCTTGATGCCGACTTCCTTGGCCAGTTCACGAAAGCTCAAGCCGTTGTAACCGCGGGTTTGCACCATTTTGCGGGCGACCGTCATGATCGTTTCTCGGGTGTCCATGTTCATGTTCTGTTACCCCCTTGGCGGGCGACGCCCAACTCACGCCCGGCAAAAAAATTCTGCCTATCGATAGATAGGCATTGACAGCAAAATTCATCTGCGCGCATTGTATACCTACCGATAGATAGACAGCTATGGAGCTCGCATGAAAGTTTTCGACATTCCCGGTTTCCCCAATCCCCTGCGCATCCGCATCGTGCTGGCCGAAAAAGGCCTGGCCTCCAATGTGGAGTTCGTAAAGATCGACCTGCCCGCAGCGGAACACAAGCAACCGGCGTTTCTGGCCATCAACCCGACGGGCACGGTACCTGTTTTGCAGCTGGATGATGGCACCTATATTTCCGAATGCACCGCCATCACTGAATACCTCGACAACCTCGACGGCAACCCGACCCTGACCGGCAAGACGCCGAAGGAAAAGGCCGTCATCCACATGATGCAGAAACGCGCCGAATCCGAACTGGCCGACCCGGTGGGCTTTTACTTCCACCACGCCACTCCCGGTCTGGGCGCAGGCTTGCAGCCGTACAAGAGCCCGGAATGGGAAGGTCGCGTGGACTGGGGCAATCGTCAACGGGACAAAGCCGTCGCCGGCATGAAGTATTTCAACCAGGTGCTGAGCAGCCAGCCGTATGTGGCGGGTGACGCGTTCTCCATGGCTGACATCACGGTCCTCGCGGGTCTGGTGTTCGCGGGTTTTGCCAGCATCGACATCCCTGAAGAATGCACGGCGCTGAAGTCCTGGCAAGCCAACGTGCAGCAACGCGCCAGCGTCAGAAGCCCGGCCTGACCACGTGTGCGCCCCGGCCTGCAAAGGGTCGGGGCGTTCCCATAATCCACTGATCTTTCAGCTCTTTTCGAGTACACCCACATGACCGTTTTCAACACCCATTGGGCGTTGCGCCAGACCCTGGCCATCGCTGCGCTGAGCGCTGCCTGTTCGTTTTTGCCCGCTCACGCAAGTACCGCCCCGGCAGGCCATCAAGCCGCGCACAGCTACACCCATCAAACCGCGCCGACTAAATTCGTCGACGTCGACGGCGCGCACCTCGCCTACCGCCGCTTCGGCAAAACCGGCGGCGTACCGCTGGTGTTTCTTCAGCACTTCGTGGGCAACCTCGACAGCTGGGACCCGAAGGTCATCGACGGTTTTGCCAAGGACCGCGAGGTCATTCTTTTCGATAACGCAGGCGTCGCCAGCTCGAGCGGTGAAGTGCCGAACAACATCCAGGACATGGCCAAGTACGCTGCCGGTCTGCTCCAAGCGCTGGGTGTGAAGAAGGCTGACTTGTTGGGGTTCTCGATGGGCAGCCTGATTGCTCAGCAAGTGGCACTCGACCATCCAGACGTGGTGCGTCGCCTGATTCTGGTGGGCTCATCGCCACAGGGCGGTGTGGGCATGGCGTCGCTGACACCTGAATTCCAAGGCTATCTGGCGAAGAAACGCGACGTGCCGGACGAGTTGCTGCTGGACGTGTTCTTCACCCAGAGCGCTGAAAGCCAGGCTTCCGGTCGCGAGTTCCTGACCCGCCTGCGTGCCCGCAAGGTCAACCGGGATAGGGACGTCAACGGCAAGACGGCCCCCGCGCAAGCCGCCGCCATCGCGGGTTGGGGTGCGCCGTCGGACCACGCCAACGACTACCTGAAAAACATCAAGCAGCCGACGCTGGTGGTCGCGGGCAGTCACGACATCGTGTTCTACACCGCCAACGACGTGACCCTGCAACAGAACCTGCCGAACGCCCAACTGGAAATTTATCCCGACTCAAACCACGGGGCGATCTATCAATATCCAGATCTGTTCGTCAAACACGCCACGCTGTTTCTCAACGGCGTGAAGTGATCCCCGAACGCTGCGTCGTTATCCGACACGCAGCGTTTTTCAGACGCCGAACACCGACGCCAGATGCACTTCGTAGCGTTTCACGTCGGCCTCGATGTTCGGCACTTTCATCACGTCCACCGCCAGGAAGGTTGGCAGGCCTGTCATACCGAGGAACTGATTGGCCTTGTGGAACGGGAAGTACACCGCGTCCACGCCCTTGCCTTCGAAGAAGTCGGTCGGGTCGTCGAATGCTTGCTGCGGCGCGTTCCAGGTCGCCGAAATCATGTACTGCTTGCCCTGCAACAGACCACCGCTGCCGTATTTCTGCGAAGCGTCGGAGCGCGTGCGGCCGTCGTTGGCGTACAGGCTGCCGTAGCCTTCGGTGAAGACTTCGTCGATGTACTTTTTCACGGTCCAGGGCGCGCCCATCCACCAGCCCGGCATCTGCCAGACGATCACGTCAGCCCAAAGGAATTTCTGCACTTCTTCAGCGACATCGTAGCCGCCGTCGATGAACGTCTGCTGCACGTCAAAACCGGCGCGGTCCATGAAGGCCAGCGCAGCGTCGTGCAGGGTGGCATTGTAGCGGCCGTCGGAGTGCGCAAATTGCTTGCCGCCGTTAATGAACAGAACCTTCTTCATTGAAAACCTCGTCGTGACTCAATGTCGGGCCGCTTGCGAAAAAACGCCGCTGTCGACCATTCATAAATGGGATGGAGTACTGGAATAGAGCGTTGGAATGGACGGCAGAGTACCGATCCAACAGCCATAGACCAAGCCATGCCGAGGCAAAACGCTTTTGCCTTAGACGCACAAGTGAACTGCTTATTGTTGACTTAGAATGCCGCCACTTTCATTCAGGGGGCGTTATGAGCGACATGCACGGTTTCATTCTCCATGCCCAGACCAAGCCGGAAAAAGCGGCAGAATTCGAAGCGCTATTCAGCGGTTATGTCGCGGCGAGCCGCAGCGAAGACGGCTGCATCGAGTACCACATGCTGCGCGATCAGCAGGACCCAACGCTGTTCATTTTCTATGAGATCTGGCAATCGAAGGCGCACCTGGACGTACACTCAGCGCTGCCACACATGGCCGAGTTTTTCGAGAAACGCATGGAGTATCTGGAGCGAGATTTCGACATTCGCCGCGTGGACATGCTCAGCCCATCGTCTGCGGTTCGCTGAGTTCACGCTCTCAACCGGCGATCATCAGGTGCAGCCCGAGCAGCGCCATGCCGATGAAGAATACGCGCTTGAAGGTCACGGCACTGATGCGCTGCCGCAGCCATTGGCCGATCATCATGCCCAACAGCGCCGGAATGACCGCCAGAAACGAGGCGCTCATTTCAGCGCTGCCCAGAGCACCGTTCCAGAACAGACCCGCGCCCAGCGCGAGGCTCGACACGGTGAACGACAACCCCAGCGCCTGCACCAGTTGATTGCGATCCAGCCCGAGGCCTTGAAGATAAGGCACGGCCGGAATCACGAACACGCCGGTGGCTGAGGTGATCAGGCCGGTGATGAGCCCACATAGAGGCCCCAGCCAGACTTCCGCGCGGGGCGGCACCTTGAGCGTCGGCAGAAACAGCCCGTACAGTGCGTAGACGAACAGCGCGCCGCCCAACGCCCGACCCATGCTGTGCGCGCTGCCCATTCCCAATACGTACGAACCCAACCCCGTGCCGACGACAATCATCGCCAACAGTGGCCACAGCCGTTTGCAGATATCGCGCAGATGCCCGCCCACCGCCAGTTGCCAAACGTTGGTGAAGGTCGAGGGAATCAGCAACAGCGCCGCAGCCTGCGTCGGCAACATAGCCACGCCCAATAACCCCATGGCGACCGTCGGCAGCCCCATGCCGATCACCCCCTTGACGGTGCCTGCCAGCAGGAAGGCGAACAGCACGAGAGCGGTCAGGCTCCAGCCGATGTTTTGATAGAGCGAAAAGAAAGTATTCATGGGCGGATGATGAGCCGATCGGGCAGGGTTTAGAATCTGCGATATATTGAATCAGCTTTTGTCTGAAACAGAGCCTTGTGCGAACCGGTTGTCATGCTGGCGGCGGTCATCTGTGGGAGCGAATTCATTCGCGAAAGAGGGTTCAGGCAACAGAGGTGTATCGCTTGTACGTCTGCATCGCGAATGAATTCGCTCCTACAGAGGGTTGCGTGTCAGGCAAGAGAATTCCGTTCGATTCGCCTCATCACACAGGATGCTCATGCACTTCGACCTGATCGACCTGAAGCTTTTTCTCCACGTGACCGAAGCCGGCAATATCACCGCCGGGGCCGCTCGCAGTCATTTGTCGCTGCCATCGGCCAGTGCGCGGATTCGTGGGTTGGAGTCGTCGCTGGGCGTCGCGCTGCTGGAACGCGGGCGACGGGGGGTTACACCGACGGCAGCTGGCAAAGCCTTGGCGCAGCATGCGCGGCTGATTCTGCAACAGGTCGAGCGCTTGCAAGCCGACCTCACCGATTACGCCCACGGCTTCAAAGGCCAGATCCGCCTGTTGTGCAATACCTCGGCGCTCAGTGAATACCTCCCGGAAAAGCTGGCTGATTTTCTCGCCCGCCACCCGAACATCGACATCAGCCTCGAAGAACATCCCAGCCTGCGCATCCTTCACGCCGTGCGCCACGGCGCAGCGGACATCGGCATCATCTCCAATGCCGTCGATGCCAGTGATCTGCAGACCCTGCCGTTTTGCGCCGACCCGCTGACTCTGATCATGCCGATGGACCATCCCCTCACCGTGCAAATCGATGATTCGCTTGAAGGCCTGCGATTCAGCCAGACATTGGCCTACGAGTTCGTCGGGCTGGGGGTCAACAGCGCCATGGCGATTTACCTTGAAGAACAGGCGTTGCATTTGGGCCGACGCATCAAGACCCGCGTGCGCGCCGAGAGCTTCGATGGCGTGTTGCGCATGGTCTTGCGCGGTGCGGGTCTCGGAGTCGTGCCCCAAGCGGCGGTCGAACGCTTTCAACAGGCGGGCCAGCTGAAAAGCGTACCGCTGATCGACCCGTGGGCAGACCGCAAACTGCTGCTGTGCGCGCCTGACTTTGCCGTGCTGCCGACATACGCCAAGGCGCTGGTGCGTCATTTGGCCGGAGAAACTGCGTTTCTGGACACCTCGATGTCGAGCCCAGACAACTGACGCGCCTCAGACACCCCTAAGGTGGGTGAGCGCAATTCCCGCCACCCCTTTCTGGAGCTGTCATGAGCGACTCGATCATCCTTCTTCGCGACACCACCCCACTGCCCGTCGTCGACGCCTGCAAATGGGAGCGCATCGGCGGCGACCCACACACCGTCAACCTGAACGCCTACACCAGCGCCGACGGCGAAAAGATCATGGGCACCTGGATCTGCACGCCGGGCAAATGGTACGTCGAGTACACGAAGTGGGAATACTGCGACTTCCAGGAAGGCTATTGCATCATCACCCCTGAAGGCAAAGAGCCGATCCACCTGAAAGCCGGCGACAAATTCATCATCGAGCCGGGCATGAAAGGCACGTGGGAAGTGGTCGAAACCGTGCGCAAGTATTTCGTGTTTGCGTGATAGCTGACGCCGCCAACGACCAAAGGAGCTGCCCATCGCAGCTCCTTTTTTTTGCAAAAACGGTAGGCAACGGGCAGTAGATGCCACGAGTGATTCAGACGATCTATCGACCCCATAGCGTGAATTTGCGCGGACATTTCCAGAAACAGGAATAGTATTGCGTCCGTCATGAATGGTCCTGCCAAGCATCGAGCCATTCGAATATTCCTCCAGGGCTGCCACACAAGGCCCGACCACGGAGTTCATTGTCATGTCCGAAGTCACCCTCTACACGACCAACAGCTGCCCCTACTGCGTCGCCGCCAAGAATCTGCTCAAAGCGAAAGGCGTGGAATACAACGAGATCAACGTTCAGGCCTCCATGGAACAGCGCACCATCATGATGGAGCGCAGTGGCCGTCGCACCGTGCCGCAGATTTTCATCGGTGACATTCATGTCGGCGGCTTTGACGACATGGCGCTGCTGGAGCGCAAAGGCGAGTTGAACGCGCTGTTGGCGGGTTCGCCTGCCTGATTGATAACCGACCACGCCTTACTTTGTTTCGGTCCGGTCGTTACCCACTGTAGGGCGAATTTATTCTGGGCGGCATTCCGACGAAGAGGGTCCGGCGCTGGAGATGTGTCAGCAATACTGGCCTCTCGCGAATGAACTCGCGCCTACAGAGGCATTGCGGTTTTCATCGAGAATCCCGAGCTGACGATCCGGACAGCTTTCCATTTCTGCCAAGTCCACTTGCCATTTGTAACATTCCCCTGATCCCGGCTATTTCCTAGGATTCCTCGACGTCTGGCTTGCCAGCAATCAACGTACCCGAGGGAAAAGGCTTATGTCTGATGCTACCGAGCGCCTGTGGGGCGCGCGATTCAAATCCGGGCCCGCTGCGGCCATGGCCAACCTGTCGCGCTCGCCTGCCATCTACTTCCGCATGACGCCGTACGACATCGCCGGTTCCAAGGCCCATGCCCATGAGCTCGAACGTGCAGGCCTGCTGACCGCTGACGAAACCCGCGACATCATCGCCACCCTCGAAGCGATCAACGATGACTTCGCCGCCGGGCAGATCCAGCCCATCCCGGCCGACGAGGACGTGCACACCTTCATCGAGCGCCTGCTGACCGAGCGCCTCGGCGCACTGGGCGGCAAGCTGCGCGCCGGTCGCTCGCGCAACGACCAGACCGCCAACGACATGCGCCTGTTTCTGCGCGATCAGATTCGCCTGCTCACCCTGTCGATCCTCGACCTGCAGGATGCGCTCGTGGCTCAGGCCGAGCAGCACGTGGACACCATCGCGCCCGGCTTCACCCATTTGCAGCAGGCCCAGCCCATCGTCTTCGCTCATCATTTGATGGCCCACGCCCAAGCGATTCATCGCGACATCCTGCGGCTTCAGGATTGGGACAAGCGCTTCAACCTGTCGCCGCTGGGTGCCGCCGCCATGGCGGGTTCGGCAATTGCCCGCGACCTGCAAAGCTCCGCCGCAGAGCTGGGCTACGCAGGGCCCTGCGAGAACTCCATTGATGCCGTCGCCAGCCGCGATCACGTCGCCGAATTCCTGTTCTGCGCCAGCATGCTCGGCATCAACATTTCGCGCATGGCCGAAGAATTCTGCATCTGGACCTCGCGGCAGTTTCGCTGGGTGGAGCTCGATGATGCCTACGCCACTGGCAGCTCAATCATGCCGCAGAAGAAAAACCCGGACATCGCGGAACTGGCGCGGGGCAAATCGGGGCGCTTGATCGGTTCGCTGACGGCGATTCTGTCAGTCCTCAAGGCGCAGCCGCTGTCCTACAACCGCGATTTGAGCGAAGACAAACACGCGATTTTCGACGCCGTGGACACGCTTAACCTGGTGTTGCCTGCGTTTGCGGGGATGGTGCGAACGATGACCGTGCGCAAGGATGAATTGCTGCGTCAGGCGCCCTTGGGTTTCACCCTCGCCACCGAAGTCGCAGACTGGCTAGCCGTGCGTGGCGTGCCGTTCAAGGAGGCCCACGAAATCACCGGGCAACTTGTGCAACTGTGTGAAGCGCAGGAGATCGGGCTGGAAGAACTGACCCCGGCCATGCTCGCGCAAACCGATGCGCGGCTGACGCCGGATGTGCTGGAGGCTTTAACGCTCGACGCAGCCTTGGCGGCGCGCAGCGGCTGGGGCGGAACATCGCCGACGCGCGTGGCTGAGCAGATTGCGCGGTTCAAGCAGCACTTGGTCACGCAGGAGAAATGGGCGAAGGATTACAACGGGCCAAGGGGGTAACCCCTCACAAACCTGCCTCCCACCGTCAGTCGCTGAGTTGAAACCCAATCCCTGTAGGAGTGAGCTTGCTCGCGATGGCGTCAGATCAGACACCCCTAGTGCCCGATCCATCGCTATCGCGAGCAAGCTCACTCCTACAGTGAAAGGCGTGCATCAGACGCGATACAGCCATCAATCCTTCTTCAAATACCCCTCAACCACCGCCGAGAAGTCCTTCCCGCCATCGCCCCGCAAGCTCATCGCCTGATACAGCTGATGCGCCAGCGCGCCAAGGATCACCGGCTGACGCGCCACTTTCGCGGCTTCGGTCGCCAGCCCCAAATCCTTGAGCATCAAATCCGCACCGAATCCACCGGTGTAGCCACGAGAAGCAGGCGCGGTTTCGACGACGCCCGGCCACGGATTGTACATTTCCGAACTCCAGCAACGGCCTGTCGAACTGTTGATGATGTTGGCGAGCACGCCGGTGTCGATCCCCAACGTGTTGCCCAAGGCCATCGCCTCAGCCACGCCGATCATGGAAATCCCCAACAGCATGTTGTTGCAGATCTTGGCGATCTGGCCGGTGCCGACATCGCCGCAATGCACGATGTTGCGACCCATCTGCGCCAGGATCGGCTTGAGCACGTTGAAGTGCTCGACACTGGCGCCCACCATGAACGTCAACGTCCCGGCCTGAGCACCGCCCGTGCCCCCGGACACCGGCGCGTCACCCAGGGTCACGCCCTGCTTGGTGGCCGCTGCCGCCACGTCGCGGATGGTCTGCGGGTCGATGGTGCTGCAATCCACAGCAGGCACGCCCGCCCGGATACCGGCCAGCACGCCGTCTTCATTCAGGTAGACCGCACGCACGTGAGCGGCGGCCGGCAGCATGGTGATGACCAGCTCGGCTTCTTGCGCCGCGTGTTTGGGCGAGTCGCTGATGAGGCCGCCCTGTTCGGCGAGTTCGGCCAGCACTTGCTGGTTGAGGTCGAACAGGTGCAGCTGATGCCCGGCGCGAATCAGGTTGCGCGCCATCGGCGCCCCCATGTTGCCCAGACCGATGAATGCGATTTTCATTGTTGTTCTCCTTATAAGATTCAGATCCGAACGCCGCCTCCCCCTGTAGGAGTGAGCTTGCTCGCGATGAGGTGTTTTCAGTCAGAACATCTGCAACTGACAGATTGCTATCGCGAGCAAGCTCACTCCTACAAGGGTTGCGCTGCCCGCGATGGCGGCTCAACGCAAATTGATCGTCGTGTTCACCCCGTCATTCACGCTGTCGTCATCGAACCAGCGACTGGTGACGGTCTTGGTCTGAGTGTAGAACTGCACCACTTGTTTGCCGTACGGGCCAAGGTCGCCGAGCTTGGAGCCGCGCGAACCGGTGAAGCTGAAATACGGGACCGGCACCGGGATCGGGATGTTGATGCCGACTTGGCCGATGTCGATGGCGTTCTGGAATTTGCGCGCCGCCGCCCCGCTCTGGGTGAACAGGCCCACGCCGTTGCCGAACGGGTTGCTGTTGACCAGCTCGATGGCCTGATCCAGCGTGTCGACTTCCAGCACCACCAGCACCGGGCCGAAGATTTCCTGCGTGTAAATCTGCATCTGCGTGGTCACGCCGGTGAACAGGGTCGGGCCGACGAAGTTGCCTTCTTCATACCCCGGCACTGTCACGCCACGGCCGTCCAGCTCCAGCGTTGCCCCTTCTTTCACGCCGCTTTCGATCAGGTCCAGAATTCGCTGCTTGGCGCGCTTGGAGATGACCGGGCCGACATCGGTGCCCGCCTCGCTGCCCGCGTTGACTTTGAGCTTCTGCGCCAGCGCCTTCAAATCAGGCACCCACTGCTTCGCGGCACCGACCAACACCACCACCGACGTCGCCATGCAGCGTTGCCCGGCAGCACCAAAACCCGCGCCGACCAGGGCGTTGAGCGTCTGCTCACGGTTGGCATCCGGCAGCACCACGGCGTGGTTTTTCGCGCCCATCATCGATTGCACGCGCTTGCCGTGTTTGCCTGCCAGGTCGTACACGTGAGTGCCGACGGCGGTCGAACCGACGAAGGAAATGGCCTTGATGTCTTTGTGGGTGCAGATCGCGTCCACCACGTCCTTGCCGCCGTGCACGACGTTGAGCACGCCCGCTGGCACGCCCGCCTCCACTGCCAGCTCGACCAGCAACATCGTGGACATCGGGTCCTGCTCGGACGGTTTCAGAACGAACGTGTTGCCGCAGGCGATGGCCATCGGGAACATCCATAGCGGAATCATCGCCGGGAAGTTGAACGGCGTGATGCCCGCGCACACGCCGATCGGTTGGCGCAAGGTGTAGGTGTCAACGCCGCCTGCGACGTTCTCCGCGAACTCGCCCATTTGCAGCGTGCCGATGGAGCAGGCGTGCTCGACCACTTCCAGACCTCGGAAAATATCGCCTTCAGCGTCGGCAATGGTCTTGCCCTGTTCGGCGCTGAGGACAGTGGCGATGCGCTTCGAGTGTTCGCGAATCAGCGCTTGCAGCTTGAGCATGATGCGCAGACGGGCGCCAATCGGTGTGTCGCGCCACGTCTTGAACGCGGCCTGTGCAGCAGCGACGGCAGCGTCCACTTCAGCGGCAGTGGCCAGCGGTACTTTGGCCAGCACTTCCTGGGTCGCCGGGTTGACGACATCCAGCCACTCGCGGGTTTGCGAATCGACCCATTCTCCGTTAATCAGCAGTTTCACATGAGCGACAGCGGTGTTGTTTTTATTCAGTGACGCGTTCATTACAGGACTCTCCATTCAGGTGGCGGTCTTGCACGACCGCCGAAAAAGCAGGATTCAGGCGGGCTTACGACGCGACGGATCGCGCTTCATCAACGCCGTACACACCAGCGCGATCAACGCCATGCCGATCAGGTACACGATCACGTAATGCGGATTGCCGTCGCCCATGGCCAGCAGTTGCGTGGCGATCATCGGTGCGAAACCGCCCCCCAGCACACCGGCCAGCTGGACCGACACCGAGATGCCGCTGTAGCGGATTTCGGCGGGGAACTGCCGGGCGAACAGCAGCGATTCAGGGGCGTACAGAATCGGGAACACCACGCCTACCGCCAGCACCATCGCCCACCAGACCAGCACCGGATCGCGGGTGCCGAGCATGGCGAAGAACGGGTAGATGAAGGCGCAAAGCAACAGCAGGCCTGCAACGTAAAGACGCTTCTGGCCGACGAGGTCAGAGATATGCCCACACAGCGGCATCGTCACCAGCGACAGGGCCGCGCCTGCGGTGATGGCGCCCAACACATCGGCCCGAGGGATCTGCAACTGGTTGGCGGCGTAGGCCAGGGCGAACGTCACCGACATGTAGAACCAGGCGTTCTCCGCCGTGCGCGCACCGATGATGGTCAGTGTTTCGCGAGGATGATCACGAAACACCTTGAACAGCGGCACTTTGACGGCAATCTTTTCCTTTTTCAGCTTCTCGAAGTCAGGCGACTCGGGCACTTTCAGACGGATCAGCCAGCCCACGCCCAGCAACAGCACGCTCGCCAGGAACGGAATGCGCCAGCCCCAACTGAGCATGTCGGCTTCCGGCAATTTGGCGACGAGGGCCATCGCCAGCGACGCCAGCACCAGGCCCGCGCCGACGCCGGTTTGCGGCAGGCTGCCGTAGAAGCCTTTCCTGCCTTCAGGGGCGTGCTCGACGGCCATCAACACCGCGCCGCCCCACTCGCCACCGACCGCCATGCCCTGCAAAAAGCGCATGCCCACCAGAATGACCGCGGCCCAGTAGCCGATCTGTTGGTACGTGGGAATCAGGCCGATGATGATCGTCGGCACACCCATCAACATCAGGGTGACGAGCAGCATGGATTTGCGGCCGATTCTGTCACCGAAATGACCAAACACGATGCCGCCCAACGGACGCCCGAGAAAACCCACCGCGTAGGTGGCGAACGCCGCCAGCACGCCGATGATCGGGTCCAGTGCAGGGAAGAAGATTTTGTTGAAGATCAGTGCGGCAGCCGTGCCGTAGAGAAAAAAGTCGTACCACTCAATGGTCGTACCCGCCATGCTCGCCGCCCCGGCAAGCCGATAGGCCTTGGTCTTGGTCTTCGCAGCGCTGGCGTCAGGTACACCCGCGTCCGCTGTGAAAGCGTCCTTCATAAACTCCTCCGCTTATTATTGTTGTGCAGGGTGTTATGGCATGTGGGTGATGCAGTTGGTCTCGTTGTGATCGCGTACCTGTAGGAGTGAGCTTGGTCTGGGCCGCATTCGGACGATTGCGCTCTGTCATTTCACATAGAGGTGACTGAAATACCGCCATCGCGAGCAAGCTCACTCCTACAAAAGCGGATTCGCGATATCGGTTGCATTGGAGTATAGATGTGCAAACTTCTAATAAGAACGCACATAAAAGCAGGTCTATCATGCAAAAACACATCACCTCCCTGAGCGCATTGAACTGGGATGACCTGAAGTTTTTTCTCGAAGTGGCGCGCACGCGCAAGGCCAGTTCAGCGGCCAAACGGCTGGCAGTGGACTACACCACTGTGTCGCGGCGGATCAACTCGCTGGAGGCATCGCTCGGCACCTTGTTGTTCGAAAAGTCGCGCAACAACGGCTTTGTGCTGACGGCAGAAGGTCAGCGTTTGCTGAGTTCGGCGGAGTCTATCGAAAGCACCTTGCACATTGCCTGCGAACAAGTCTCAGGGTCCGGCGTCGCGTTATCGGGCCATGTGCGCATGGGCTGCACCGAAGGTTTCGGCAGTTTCTTCGTGACCCCGCAATTGAGCCACTTCACCGACACCTACCCCGCCATCTCGGTGGACATCCTGCCCCTGCCGCACTTCATCAGCCTGTCCAAACGCGAGGCCGACATCGTCATCGCCCTGGAGCGCCCGGAACATGGGCCTTATGTCGTCTGCAAACTGTGCGACTACAACCTGCGCCTGTACGCGACTCAGGAATACCTCGACCAACATCCGCCCATCCGCAAGACCGATGATCTGGTGGGCCATCCTTTCATCAGCTACGTCGACGACCTGGCCTTCAGCCCGGAATTGCTCTACCTCAACAATTTGCTCCCCGACGTCCACGCCCACCTGCGCAGCACCAGCGTGGTCGCCCAATACGTCGCGGCGTTGCAGGGTCGGGCACTGGCGATCCTCCCCTGCTTCCTTGCCGCTCAGGACCCGCGGCTGCTTCCGGTGTTGCCCGAAGAGGTGAACATCACGCGGCAGTTCTGGATGTATTGCCGCGAGGACTTGAGGAAACTCAAGCGGATCACCCTGTTGTGGGATTACATCCGCCAGACCACCGAGCAGAATCAGGCGTTTTTGTTGGGGGAGACGCGGGTAATGGGTTTTGTGGATTAGTCGAGGAACCTAATTCACCGCAACCCTGTAGGAGTGAGCTTGCTCGCGATGACTGTCCGCCAGGTATAGATGTGTTGATTGAGTGAACGCAATCGCGAGCAAGCTCACTCCTACAGAGAAACGTGCATCCACGTCTAAACCGCCCCTCGCCACCATAGTTTAGAAATCTCTGAACTATGCATTTGAGCTTTCCTATTCTTTCCGTTCATCGGCCGAACCTAAGATCGGCTCCAATAAAGGAGCCCGTCCAGTAGAGACCCGGCCCGAAGATTGCCTTTTCTGATGTGACTGCCGCTGTACCCCGTTTCGGCTCGCGCCGTGGCGGAGCCATGTCTGAGGTCACGTGTCAGTCGCAAGACGCAATCTTTGGGGACGTTCGATGAAACTGGAAATCTTCCGCACGATGTGGGGCTACGCTGCGAGCAAGGCTCAGGCGCTGGACGAGCTGCTTGAGGCCGGGTTCGACGGCATGGAAGCGCGCCTGCCGCTGACGCCGGTCGAGCGTGCCGAATTCGGTGCGTTTCTGCGGGCCAATCACCTGCCTTACATCGCCACGGTCTTCACCGCCTACGACGTCCTCCCTGAACAATCGGCGACCCTCGCCGAACACCTGACCGACCTCGAAAAGAAACTCGCCTGGTCCACCGAGTTGACGCCGCGCTTCGTCAACGTGCTGGCCGGGAACGACCGCTGGCAGCTGCCGCAACAAGTTGAGTTCTTCGGTCAGGCGCTGGAACTGGCGCGCAAGCATGGCCAGACCGTCACCTTCGAAACCCACCGCGCCCGCTCGCTGTTCAACCCGTGGGTGACGCTGGAGCTGATTCGTCAGTTGCCGGATCTGCGTTTCACCAGCGACATCAGCCACTGGATCGTCACCTGCGAGCGCCTGCTCAACGACCCGGAAGACGACCTCAGTGCTTTCGTCGAGCGCGTTCATCACGTTCAAGCCCGGGTCGGTTACGACCAAGGTCCGCAAGTCCCGCACCCCGCCGCGCCGGAGCGCGCCGTCGAACTGGCGTTCCATCAGCAGCACTGGGAAGCGGTCTGGACATCCCAACAGGCACGCGGCTACCAGGTCACCACGCTGACCCCGGAATTCGGTGCGGACGGTTACCTGCATCACCTGCCCTTCACCAACGTTCCGGTGGCCGATCTGTGGTCGCTGAACGTGTGCATGGCCCAGATCGAACGTGAACATTTCCAGCGCTTCACCCACACAACAAGCCGATAAGGAGCGTTTCGCCATGCCTGATCAGTCTCAAGCGGCCGCCGTCTCGACCGAGCCAAGAGTGGCCAACTTCAGCAGCATTCCGGTGGTGGACATCGCCGGTCTGTTCAGCGCCGACATCACCGACCGTCAGGCCGTGGCCGACGAGCTCGGCAAGGCTGCGCGTGAGGTGGGCTTTCTGTACGTCAAGAATCACGGCATCGAGCCCGCGCTGATCGCGGGTTTGCGCCAGGCGGCCAAGGATCTGTTTGCTCAGTCGCTCGACTACAAGATGCAACATTACATCGGCACGTCTCGCAGCCATAAAGGCTTCGTCCCGGAAGGTGAAGAGGTGTATGCCAAGGGCAAGCCCGATCACAAGGAAGCCTTCGACATCGGCTTCGAAGTGGGCGACGAAGACCCGCTGGTGATCGCTAAGACCCCACTGATCGGCGCCAACGAATGGCCGGACTTGCCCGGTTTCCGCCCCGCCGTCGAGGCCTATTACGCCGCCGTGTTCGCCTTGGGTCGTCGCCTGTTCGATGGTTTCGCGTTGGCGCTGGGCCTTGAGGAAGGCTACTTCGAGGCGATGGTCACGCGTCCGCCGTCCAAGCTGCGCCTGATCCACTACCCCTTCGACGGCGCCGCACAGGATGCGCCCGGTATTGGTGCGCACACCGACTACGAGTGCTTCACCATGCTGCTGGCCGACAAGCCGGGGCTTGAGGTGATGAACGATCTGGGCCAGTGGATCGACGCGCCGCCAGTGGAAGGCGCGTTCGTGGTGAACATCGGCGACATGCTGGAGGTGATGACCGCTGGTACGTTCGTTGCTACGGCTCATCGGGTACGCACGGTCAGCGAGGAGCGTTATTCCTTCCCGCTGTTCTTCGCCTGCGACTTCCACACCCAGATCAAACCGCTGCCTCAATTCGAGAAAGAGGGCACGGAGTACGAAGCGATCACCATCGGCGAACACATGTTCGGCCAAGCCTTGCAGACGTATCAGTACCTGCGTCGCAAGGTCGAGAACGGCGAACTCAAGCTGTACGAAAAGGCGCGCAAGCCTTCGAGCTTCGGCCATTTGAAGCATCAGGCACAAGACGCATCCTGATGCCCCACACCCCATCCCAACACACCGTGCCTTACCTTCCTGACGTGGAGTCACCGACGATGCGCAACACTTTGAACACTGCTGTTCGCTTGACCGTTCTTGCCACCGCCGTGCTCGGCAGCTCTTTGTTACAGGCTACGGTTGCCCACGCTGCCACCACTGTGACACCTGGCCAGTTCAAGGTCGGCATGGAGATTACCTACCCGCCGTTCGAATCCTACGACGAGAAGAAAAACGTCGTCGGCTCCGACCCTGACCTGTCGCGCCTGCTGGCCAAGCACATGGACCTGAAGGCCGAGTTCGTCGACACCAAGTTCTCCAGCCTGATCCTGAGCCTGAACGCCGGTCACTACGATGCGATCATCTCGGGCATGTACATCACCCCTGAGCGTCAGACCCAGGCCCAGACCATTGCCTACGCCAAGACCGGCGCGGCGATCATGGTGCTCAAAGACAGCACGATCAAACCCAAGGTGCCGGAAGACCTCTGCGGCCTGAAAGTCGGCCTGGAGAAAGGCACGACGTGGGTCGCCCAATTCAACAAGCTCTCCACCGATTACTGCGTGCCGAACAACAAAGGCGCGATCGCCGTGAGCGAGTTCCCGTCCGCACCGGAAGTGACCCAGGCGCTGCTGTCGGGCAACGTTCAGGCTCAGGTCGAAATCGACGGCGCGGCGGGCATGATCGCCGAACGCACCAAAGGCCGCGTGGTGGTGAGCACCGAGCACTCGATCTACCAGCAGACCCTCGGCATCTACGTGAAGAAAGGCAACGACGAGTTGTATCAGGCGTTGCTCAAGGCCTTCGACGAAACCAAGAAATCCGGTGAGTACGCGGCGCTGCTGAAGAAGTACAACCTGGAAGAGCCGAGTAATTAAAGGCTGATGCTCTACCCCTTGTAGGAGTGAGCTTGCTCGCGATGGCGTTGAATCAGTCAACATTGATATGTCTGACTAACCGCCATCGCGAGCAAGCTCACTCCTACAGAAATTGCGCTTGATAGAGATTTCCCCGCAGGGTCTGGCCCCGCTGAGGTGTGTATGCAATTCGAATGGTCCTACTTTTTTTCGCTGTTCTCGGTCTCGGACTTCTGGGAATCCTGCATCACGGTGATTGAACTCAGCGCCTTGGGCTGGTTCATCGGCATGCTCTTGGGGTTTCTACTGGCCTCGGCCAAGCTCTCGACCGCGCGCTGGATCAGCGTGCCTGCGTCGATTTATATCTGGTTCTTCCGTAGCGTCCCGCTGCTGGTGCTGGTGGTGTTCACCTACAACCTGCCGCAGATGTTTCCCATCACCCGTGAAGTGCTGTCCAATCCCTTCTACTCCGGCCTGTTGGCGCTGGTCGTCACCGAAGCGGCGTACATGGCCGAGATCCACCGGGGCGGCCTGATTTCCGTTGCAAAAGGACAGAAGGAAGCCGGTAGAGCATTGGGCGTAGGACTGATCGGCATGCAGCGTCTGATCGTGATCCCGCAGGCCTTCCGCATTTCCCTGCCGACGCTGATCAACGAATACATCACCGTGGTGAAACTGACCTCGCTGGTGTCAGTGATTTCCCTGACCGAGCTGCTCACTGTCGGCCAGCGTCTGTACGCGCAAAACTTCCTGGTGATGGAAACCCTGTCGGCGGTCGCGGTGTATTACGTGATGATCGTGACCGTGTTCGGCTGGCTGTTTCACTGGCTCGAACAGCACCTGGAACTGAACAACCGCAAGCCGCAAACCCTCGACGACAGCGCCCTCGCCCGTCTGCGCTCGACGCTGATCGCACAGCCCGCCAAGGCCCGCCAGTCCGACGCAGGTCCGGGTTCGGCCCCTGCCTTGCAACTGGTGAACATTCATAAGAGCTACGGCCATCACGAGGTGCTCAAGGGCATCAGTCTGGACGTGAATCCGGGGCAGGTGATCTCGATCATCGGGCCGTCCGGCTCGGGCAAGACCTCGTTGATCCGCACAGTGAACAGCCTGGAAAGCATCGACAAGGGCGAGATCATTCTCTTCGGTGAAGGCTTCATCCATGCCGGTGACAGCCCCAACGCGCCGCAGATTCGCCGTGGTGTGCAGCGCATCGGCATGGTGTTCCAGAACTTCAACCTGTTCCCCCATCGCACGATCCTGGACAACGTGACCCTCGCCCCGCGTTATCACGGCCGCGACAAGGCCATCAGCGAACAGCGCGCCTATGCCCTGCTCGACAAGGTCGGCTTGCTGGCCCACGCGCACAAATACCCGCACCAGCTTTCCGGCGGTCAGCAACAGCGTGTGGCGATTGCCCGCGCGCTGGCGATGGACCCGCAGATCATGCTGTTCGACGAACCGACGTCCGCGCTCGATCCTGAGCTGGTCAGCGAGGTGTTGAAAGTCATCGGCGACCTGGCGAAAGAAGGCATGACCATGCTCATCGTCACCCACGAAATGGACTTTGCGCTGTCGATTTCCGACCGTGTGATTTTCATGGAAAACGGTGTGGTGCAGGTCGATGCTTCGCCACAGACCATCCTCGCCGACCAGTGCGGCGAGCGGGTGCGCAAGTTCATGGGGCTGGACAGCCTGGCCACTCAACCGGAGCCCGTGCGCAAGGAAGCCTGAGCGGCTATCGTGTAGCGACATGATCCCCGCATCACGTCGCCCCGGAGCCTGAGATGGACCACTACACCCCGCTGAACTGTGATCTCTACGACTACCTGGAGATCGCCTGCATGCACGGTTATCGCTTGAAGGTCGAAATGATCGACGGCACAACCTTCGAAGGCCGGCCCGTCACCACCCGCACTGCGCCGAGCAAGGAAGAATTCCTGCAATTCGCCGACGGCCTCGATGAAGTGCGGATGGACCAGATGCTCGCCATCACCCCGCTGGACGACGGCGCCAGTTTTGGTCGGGTGGAGTTGGGCAATTCGTTTTGCGCGACGTGAGGGAATTCAGTCAGGAGGACGCCTCAATCCCTGTAGGAGCGAATTCATTCGCGAAGCGTTGGTACAGCCGACACACCCTCATCGCCTGATAACTCTTTCGCGAATGAATTCGCTCCCACAGGTTGATCCCTCGCGGCCCCCCCATAAAGCGAAGGCTATAACGCCAACATCAACCCACTCAACCGCTTCACCTTGCGCCGCAGCGCTTCTTCGAACACGCCCTGTCGCGGTTCGATGAGGCTGAACCAGTTTTTCGCCCGCGTGATGCCGGTGTAAATCAGCTCCTTCGTCAGCACCGGGTTCAGCGCTTCGGGCAGAATCAACGCCGTGTGCGCAAACTCCGAGCCCTGGGATTTGTGCACGGTCATGGCGTACACCGTTTCGACATCATTGAGCCGGCTCGGCAGCACGAAACGCACGCCGCCCTCGCCGTCGTTGCGCGGAAACGCCACGCGCAGCGCCGTGCGGTTTTCCTCGACCGGGCCTTCCGGCAAACGGAGCGCGATACCAATGTCGCCGTTCATCAAACCCAGTCCGTAATCGTTGCGGGTCATCAACACGGGGCGGCCTTCGTACCATTGCTGATCACTCTCGATCAGGTCGGCAGCGAAGAGCGTCTGAGTGATGCGCTGATTCAACCCCTCAACGCCCCACGGCCCTTTGCGCACGGCACACAACAGCTGGAACTCATCGAACGCGTTCAGCACCTTGCGCGCCCACTCGACGCAGCGCGGATCTTCGATAGACGTGAGCCCTTGTGGCCGCTCGCTGCGCATCAGGGTCAGATAATGCCGATACCCCTGAGGGCCGCCGCCGTGGCCGTCGAGCAACAGACGCGACCACGCCCGATCCTGCTCGCCCTTGAGCACCAATGAATACAAATCCGCATAACCGCCGTTGACCAACAGCGCTCGGGCGTCCTGGTCCTGCTGCTGATTGACCCGTTTCGCCAGTTGCCCAATGCCGCTGCCCGCCACGAAACGCCGCGAGTGACGCAACATCACCACCTGCTGCGCCAGAGCATGTTGCTGCGGGTCGCCCTGTTGCAGCCCGCTTTTGCTCAAGTCCTCGCCGCTGACCGATTCAAGCCACGCCTGCGTGTCCGCGCTGTACATCCCCGCTTCGGCATCCCGGCATAGATCACCCAGCACCGCACCGGCCTCCACCGACGCCAGTTGATCCTTGTCACCCAACAACACCATGCGCGCATGGGGCGGCAAAGCGTCGAGCAGATTGGCCATCATCTCCAGGTCGATCATCGACGCCTCGTCCACCACCAGCACGTCCAGCGGCAAAGGGTTGCCTGCGTGATGACGGAAGTGACGCGTGCCGGGCCGACTGCCGAGCAAACGGTGCACCGTGGTCACGTCGCTGGGGATTTTCTGCCGCACGTCTTCGGATACATCGAGGGTTTGCACCTGATGACTGATGGACTCGGTCAAGCGCGCCGCTGCCTTGCCCGTCGGCGCTGCGAGTCGAATGCGCAGCGGTTTGCCTCGCTCCACCGCAGGGGATTGCAGCAGCGCCAGAAGACGCACGACCGTGGTGGTTTTGCCCGTACCGGGACCGCCGGTGATGATGCTGAACGCACCGCGAGTGGCAATGGCACAGGCGAGTTTCTGCCAGTCGATCAGCGCATCCGGTGCAGTGCTTGCGTTCCCGAACAGAGCGTCCAGACGCTGGGCCAGGTCGCTCGACGTGGGTTCGGTTTGGCAGAGACGACGATGCAGGGCGGCGTCGATCCTGCGCTCATACGTCCAATACCGCCGCAGGTACAGGCGACGGTCTGACAACACCAACGGCTTCTGTGCTGCCGTCGTGCTGCTGTCGCCCGCCTTCGCGACAAGCGGGCTGTCCGCCAACGCCTGACACCAGGTCGCGCCGTCCAACGCCTTCAGCAGTGTGGAGGGCAGCAACATCGGCGTTTGCAGCACGTCACCTTCGGGCGGCAGCGACAGCGCGAAGTCTGGCTCTTTGAGGGTCTCAAAGAGGTCGAGGCAGACATGACCGTGACCGAGCTGATGGCTGGTCAACGCTGCCGCAAGCAGCACCAGCGAATCGGCCGCTGGATCGAGGTCTGCCAAAAAACCCACGAAGGCCTTGTCCAGCGCTCGCAACCAGCCACGCTCGACCCAGCGTTCCAGCAACAGCAGCAAGTCCTCAACCCGACTCAGTGGCTGGAGAGCGGCAAGGCTCTCGGCGTCCAGCGGCGTGGGCAGCAAATGCGCGAAGGTGCGGTTCATGCGAGGTCTCCTGACAGCGTTTCTTCCTCAACCAAGGCTCGCCCCTGAAACAGCAAATCGAGGCTTTCGATCAATTCACGTGGCGGCCGTGTGAACCATGCGCCCTGGCTGGCCGAACGACTGCCGCGCACGAACAGGTACACCGCGCCGCCCATGTGGCGGTCGTAGTCATAATCGGCCAGCCGCGCCTTGAGTTGGCGATGCAAGGCCAGCAGATAAAGCACGTATTGCAGGTCGTAGCGGTTGTCCAGAATCGCGTTTTCCATCGCCATTTCTGTGTAGGCATCGTCGTCGACGCCCAGCCAGTTGGATTTGTAATCGGCCACGTAATAGCGGCCCTGATGCTCAAACGTCAGGTCGATAAAGCCCTTGAACATGCCATTCAGCGAAACGGTTTCCGCCGCCGCACGGGGCGCGCCGCTGTGGGTGTAGCGACGCACCAATGCGTCCATTTGCGCCACGTCGACTTTCGAACAGGCGAACCAGAATTCCATCTCGACCCGGTACTGATTGGGTTGATCCAGCGCGCTCAAGGCGACCGGCGGCACGTCAGCGCCGAGACGCAACGGCAAGCTCAACAGGTGAGCCAGCCAGTCCGTCAGCGTGTTGATCCAGCCCTTCCAGTCGCGACGATTGCAGCGCTGGGCGACGACCTTTTCCAGTGCCACGGGATCGCTGGCGGCGACCGCGAAGCCCTTTTCCCCCGCCCACTCCAACAAGCCATGAAGGAAGGTGCCAGGGTTCGGGCCACGGGGAAACCGATGAATGTCGCCGCCGCTGACCAGGGTCTCGCGGGGCGCATCCGGGTCGAGGCGTTCGTCGTCGAACAGCTTCTGCGCCTGCGGGCTGTCCGGGGATTGGTCGCCGCTGTCGGTGATCGTGTCGCCGATGCGCAAGGCGCTGTAGGACGCAATCCACCAATTCTCCCGCGCGCTGCGGCGGGGTATGCGCGGCTTGCTCAACGCGACCTCGCTGCGCGGGGCGCTGAAGGTGTCTTCAGTCGGCGCAGGTACGGCTTCGACGTGCATGGTCGGCTGATCGCTGGCCAGCGCGTGAAGCCATTGAACGAGCTGCGTCGACTCTGCCAATACGTTGCCGCCACCGAGCAAGTAACCCAGCGCCGAGCGGTGCAGAATCGAGCCTTTGGTGTTACCGCGCTTGAGGTCGGCGACGCCCAGCCAGCAAGCGTGTTGCGCACGGGTCAGGGCGACGTACAGCAGGCGCAAGTCCTCGGCCAGACGCTCGTCATCCGCTTGTTCGATGAGCGCTGCCGTCGGTTTGAGGCTGATCTGCGCGTGCCCATCGGCGTCATGGAAATGCAACGGCAAACGGCTGCCATCGACCGGTTTGGTCGAGCAAATGAACGGCAGAAAGACCAACGGGTATTCCAACCCTTTGGACTTGTGAATCGTCACGACCTTGACCAGCTGCTCGTCGCTTTCCAGACGCAAAATCTGTTCTTCGCCAGCTTGGCCGGACAACGCCAGATGCTCGCTCAGATGACGAATCAACGCCTGCTCGCCATCGAGTTCAGCAGCGGCCTGTTGCATCAATTCAGAGAGGTGCAGCAGGTTGGTCAACACCCGCTCACCATCGCTGCGCTGGATCAACGTCTGCGGCAGTTTGAAGTCGTGCAAGAGGCGACGGAGCATCGGCAGCACGCCTTGGGTGCGCCAGATGCGACGGTAATCGCGGAACTGCATGACGCGGTTTTCCCACGCCAGTTCGTCCTGATTCAGACGTTCCAATTCAGCCAATGGCAGGTCGAGCGTGATGCAGGCCAAGGCGGCGCGCAGTGTGCGTTCTGCATCGGGTTCTGCACACGCCTTGAGCCAGGCCAACAGGTCGTGAGCCTCTTGCGCGGCGAACACCGAATCCTTGTCCGACAGATACACACTGCGCACGCCACGGACCGACAACTCGCCACGCACGGCTTGGGCTTCCTTGCCGTCGCGCACCAGAATCGCGATGTCCGACGGCATCACGCCTTTCAGCGCTTCGCCCGGTTTGGCGAAGCCCGCACGGCCTTGTTGACCGGCATTGAGTAAGCGCACGATTCCACTCGCGCAACTGGCGGCCAACTGCTGCCGATACAGCGTGCCGGACACCGGCTGATCACTTTCCAGTTGCCAGACATTCAGCGCTGGAATGGCCTGGCCGTCGAGCTGAAACACTTCTTTGCGGCCCTGTGAATTAACAGGCTGGAACGGCACAGGATTGTGATCGGCGCTGCGAAACAGAAACGCGCCGCGCCCAACGGGGTTGAGTTCGGCACGCACGAACACGTGGTTCACAGCCTCGACCATCCCGTGGCTGGAGCGGAAGTTGGTGCCCAATGTGTGCAGGCGTCCGGTGGTCGCCGTGCGCGCGCGCAGGTAGGTGTAGATGTCGGCGCCGCGGAAGGCGTAGATCGCCTGCTTGGGGTCGCCGATCAGGAACAGGCCGGTGCTTTCGTCATGGGCTTCGAGGCGATAAATGCTGTCGAAAATCCGGTACTGGACCGGGTCGGTGTCCTGGAATTCATCGATCAACGCAACTGGAAACTGCTCGCGAATCAGGGTCGCCAGGCGCTCACCGCCACTCCCTCGCAACGCTGCGTCCAGACGCAACAGCATGTCGTCAAAACCCATTTCGGCACGACGACGTTTCTCTTCTTCAAAACGCGCACCGACCCATTGCGCGGCGTGTTCGAGTACGGCCGCGTCAGGCGTTGGCAGCGTGTCGAGGGCGACTTTCAGCTCGACCATCGCCTCGAAGGCCGGGTGCGACGGCGGGTTGCTCTTCCAGGCTTCGGCGATGCCATCAGGGGTCAGGCGGGTGAAACCGGTGCCCAGATCGAGCTGTTCCTGTTCGTCATCGTTAGCCCAGGCGATCAGCTTGTCGAACCAGGGTCTGAAGTAGCGCTCCTGCATCTTGCGACCGTCGACAACCTTGCAGTTCACGCCGTCGATGCAGATCGCATGCAACTCGGCGGCCCAATTGGCCCACGGCGATTTGAGCGTCTTCAGGGTTTCGCGGCGTTCGGTGATCGAAGCTTCGATCAGTTGCGTCGGGGTTTGCGTGACCGGCGCGCGATCGCTGCCGAACATCGCACGAACACGTGGCAACAACGCCGCCGGGCCACCCCAGTGTTCACGCACCCAGTTGAGCGCGTCGCCGGTCATCGGATAGCAGAACTTGCGCCAGTAATCGCGCAGCACTTCGCCGAGCAAATCGCTGTGGTCGGTTTCCAGGCTTTGAGTGAACAGGCTGCCGCTGTCGAAGGCGTGCTCGCGCAACATGCGCTGACACCAACTGTGAATGGTCGAAACGGCCGCTTCGTCCATCCATTGCGCCGCGATGTCGAGACGACTCGCACAGCCCGCCCACTGATCCGGCGCGAAGTCGTTGCGCAGGTCGTCGATCAAAGCGTCAGGGGCTTCGATCTCTTGACGGAAGAAACGCGCCGCTTCGGCCAGGCGTGTACGGATGCGGTCGCGCAGCTCTTTGGTCGCGGCGTCGGTGAAGGTCACCACCAGAATCTGCGGCGGCAGCAACTCGCGACCGAAGCCTGAAACCTCGTCGCCGTGGCCAAGCACCAAACGCAGGTACAGCGCGGAAATGGTGAACGTCTTGCCAGTGCCCGCGCTGGCCTCGATCAGTTGGCTGCCCTTGAGCGGGAAGCGCAGGGCCAACGGTTTTTGAAGGTCCATCATGCTCCGGCCTCCACGCTGGACAGGGATTGCCAAGGCGCTTCGTAAATCGGTTTGTACAGCGACTCACACCAGCCAACGAACTCTTCGCTGTCGAGCAGCGTATCGAACGTGGGGAATTGTCGAGCGAGCGCTGTGCTTTCGGCGTGCTCGCCCGCGATGTTCTGGCCGTCGCCGTCGTAGGTTTTGCGGGCGGCGGCTTCGGCTTTGACGTCGTCCGCTTCACCGAGCCAGGCAAACGCAGTCTTCACGGCAACGGGTAACGGGCGCTGCATGCCGTGTTGCCAGGCGAGCAGCAGATCGTTGAGGGTGCTTGTGGCTTTTCCCTTATCCAACGGGGGCAAAAGCAGGGTTTCATCGCTAGCCACCAGTGCGGTGGTCAGCGGCAAATCGCAGGCGCACGCCACCAGATGATTGACCCACGGCTTGGTCAGGCGATGCCACTTCCGAGATTTCCTACCGCCGATGGCATTGGGAATGGCCGTCACAGCCAGCAACTCGCCTTGCGTATTTTGATAGAGGCCATCGAGCCAACCGTCGAGGGCGACGTTTTGATGTTCGTGGCTCACGGGCAACGCGCTGTGAACCCGCTCCGGCCATTTGAACAACAGGTCATGGTAGCGCTGAACCAGATCCGGTAGCGGCTCGATCAACTCGTCCTGTAGGAGCGCGCCGAATCCAGCCATCGGCAACAGCCCACTGGCCTGCAAGCGAACGGCTTGGGCCTTGAGGGATTGGTCAGCGCTTTCAGGGTCCAGGAGCGCCGCTTGCAGCAGGCTATCGCTCAATCCATAGCGCTCAAGAGCATCCAGCACAAACGGCTCCTCGTCGGCCAACGGCGCTTCGACTACTTCGAAGAAAATTTTCAGACGTTGACTGAAGAAGTGTTTGACCGGGTTACGCAAGAAATCTTGCAGCTGCATCAGGCTGAGCGGCTCTTCTTGCTCGTACTTTTCCAGTGCTTTGATTTCGCCCGACTGGACCGCTGCTTCATGCAAGACCTGCCATTCACGGGCAAAGCTGAAGTACTCCAGATTCTCCTGGAAGTATTTGGCGCTGAACGGTTGCAGCGGGTGTTCAAGGGTCAGCTTGTGCAGCAGTTGCTGACCTGGGTCGCGCTTCTTCGCGTCCTCGGGTTCGACAGCGTCTGCCAACCGCCAACCGCTGGCCAAATGATCACGTAGTTGGCCAATGAGCACTGACGCCGGACGTTCAGAGTTGTCACGAATGCTGCGTCCGACCCAACTGATGTAGAGCTGATCTCGGGCGGACAGAAGCGCTTCGAGTAGCAGATAGCGGTCGTCCTCGCGACGGGAACGGTCGCCGGGGCGGTAATCGCTGCCCATCAAGTCAAAGTCCAGCGGCGGTTGTGCGCGGGGGTAATCGCCGTCGTTCATGCCCAACAGGCAGACCACTTTGAACGGGATCGCACGCATCGGCATCAAGGTGCAGAAGTTGACGGAGCCTGCGAGGAAGCGCTGCGACAGTTTTCCTTGATCCAGCCCGGCAAGCCACGCTTCACGCACAACCGTCAGCGGCAATTCTTCCAGCAGGCCGACCGTTTCGCAGGTCTCCAGCCAAGTTTCACGCAGGGTTTCGAGTTGGCTGAGCTGATAGTCGTCGTGCTCGCTGTCCGCCGTGAAAAACAGCTGCATCAGCGCTTGTAGACGCGTGCCCCAGACCGGCGGGGTGGCAGGCTGCGACAGTTCGGCGTGGGCGACTTGAAGGGCGTCGATCAAGGCGACCAACGGGCCGATGAGCGCCGCGTCCAGGCCGCCGATTTCGTCATAGGGTTCGATGTCATCGTAGGCAATGCCTGCACCCACGGCGTACCCCAACAGCATGCGTCGCAGACCGAAATGCCAGCTGTTCTGTTCAAGGGCTTCAGGAAGGCCCAAACCCTCGCGTTGCTTGGCGTTCAGCCCCCAGCGCACGCCTGCGCCTTCGATCCAGCGATGCAGGGTTGGCAGGTCGCGTTCGTCGATGCCGAAACGTGCGCGCAGGGCGGGAACGTCCAGCAGGTCGAGGATCTCGCTGACCGGAAACCGACTGTCGGGGATCTTCAACAGGTGTTCGACGGCAATCAGTAAAGGGTCACGACCGCGCTGGCCCTGGTCTGCCAAAGTGAAGGGGATGAAGCGGCGATCATCACGGTCCAGTTGCCCAAACACGGCACGAATGTGCGGGGCGTAGCTGTCGATGTCCGGGACCATCACGATCACATCACGAGGGCGCAGATCAGGATTGGCGCTGAACCGCGCGAGCAACTGGTCGTGCAGCACTTCCACTTCGCGCTGGGCGCTGTGGGCCACGTGGAAGCGGATCGAGCGGTCTTTCTTGATGTCGACGGCGGGCCACAGCTCGTAGGTCTCGCTCAAGGGGCGCAGTTCGAGAATGTCGTCCTGTATCTGGCTGAGAATGGTTTGGGGGTCGCCGTCGCTGAACAGGTCGATACGCCCGTCGCGGAAGATCGAGCGGTAGCTGTTAGGGTCGTCGTGGCTGTCGAGCAGATTGATGTAGTCGCGGCCCTGCTTGCCCCATGCGGCGAGCAGTGGATGGGCGTGCTGGTGCAAAGCGTCCGGGTTGAGTACCACCGGCATCCCAGCCTTGCGCGATTGACGTTTGTACTCGTGCCGCAGCAAGTCTTTGTCAGCAACGATATCCGCCCAATGGTGACGGCAGGGGTTGTGCACGCAGAGCAGCACTTGGCTGAAACGTGACAGACCGGCGAGGGCTTCAAGCGCTTGGGCAGGCAGCGAGGAGATACCAAACACAATGACCCGGGCGGGCAAGCCTGCGGGGGCCTCGGTCAGGGTATTGATCCGCTCCATATAGCGCTGATGCACCCCGGCACGGCTCTGAGCCATCCCCTCGGCACCGACATCATGAAGCAGCGCTCGCCACAACTCGGCTTGCCAGCAGTTTTCAGGTTTGAGCGGTTTGGCCTCTCCCCTGACGTTCTTGAGTTGATGCCGTCCAGCGGCCCAGTCTTCAAGCCAGTCAGCGCGGTACACCTGGTATTGGTCGAACAGGTCGGCCAGTCGCTCGGACAACTGATAACGCTTGCGCAGATCAGTGTCGGCGGTGAGGAAGCGCTGTAAGGGCTCGAAGTGGGGTTGGTCGATTAATGCAGGCAGCAGTCGCATCAAACGCCAGGTGAGCGGGGCTTTATCGAGTAGCGAGGTTTCGGGAATTTCGTCCTTTCCCAAGACAGCGCGATATAGCTGCCACATGAAGCTGCCGGGGAGTTGAACGTCGATGGCGGCAGCAATGCCGCATCCCCCCTGGTCGTCGTCCTGTGCATCATCCGCGAGGGCAAGCTTCAGCCATTGGGCGATGCCGTTGCTCTGTACCAGCGCGACTTCGTTTTCCAGCGGGGTCAGCGGGTAACGCCGCATCCACGACACCACAAGGCTACGCAGTTCATCCAGGCGATTGCCATGAACCACCATGAACCCAGGGTTGAGGTTGGATGTCACCGGCATGGCTGCTTCCTTGGCGTTTGGAGAGGGAGAAGACTAACAGAGGGGGCACTTGACCTGTAGCCGTTCGACTTGCCGGCACTGCTGTAGGCAAGATCGCATCCCGAGGTGGAATGCGATCTTTTTCCGCGCGCAAAAACAAAACCCCATCTGCTTTCGCAAATGGGGTTCTGGAATTTAATCTTGACGATGACCTAC
>NZ_JBSKHU010000003.1:104904-903987 GCF_057128705.1 Pseudomonas salicis | reverse complement strand
TCTGGGTCAACTACGAGGAAGACCTGATGGCGCGCTTCACCAATTGGGCGGCGAAGTAAGCCCGTCCTTTGCTTGAACGGCGGCTTCGTTCACCCGAAGCCGCTGCCATCGAATTCCGAGGTCAGCCACTATGTCCGTCCCTGCGCTGGAATCACTTGCAAGCGCCCACCAGAAGTCGAGTCGACAGAAACGCCTCGTCTCGGTGTTGCTGTTGTTGCCCCTGTTGATCTACACCGCCGTCTTTTTCGTTCTCCCCATCGGCATGATGCTGTACCGCGCCGTCAGCAACCCGGAGCTGATTCAGGCGTTCCCACGCACGGTTCACGCACTGGAGCAGCAAGCGCGGAGCGAGAGCCCTGGCTTGCCGAGCGATGCCGTGTTCGAGGCGATCGAGCAGGACTTCATTCACGTCGAGAATCTGGGCGCCGTGGGCGAAGCGGCGCGGCGTATGAATTACGAAAACAGCGGCTACCGTTTTCTGATCACCGCCACCGCTCGTCGCTATCAGTGGCCCGCCAATCAGCAACCGGTCAGCGGTGAATCGCCCCGCGCACGTCTGACCGCCATCGACCCTCGCTGGTCAACGCCTGAGCTGTGGGAGGCGTTTGAGCGCGCATCACCGGCCTACACCTCCTATTACCTGCTCAGCGCCCTCGACCTGGAACGCAAGGCTCACGGTATTCAGCGCGTCGCCCCGGAAAAACGCGTGTACCTGGACCTCACGTCCAAGACCTTGAAGATCGCGGTTGTCGTGTCTGTGTTGTGCCTGTTGCTGGGGTTTCCGTTCGCCGTCCTGCTGGTCAAAGCCTCGCGACCGTTTCAGATGCTGCTGATTCTGGCGGTGATGCTGCCCTTCTGGACATCACTGCTGGCCCGAACCACTGCCTGGATCGTGGTGCTGCAGGAGAAAGGCATCGTCAACACCCTGCTGCTCAAACTGGGCCTGATCGACCAACCGCTGCCGATGATCTTCGATGCGTTGGGGGTTTACATCGTCATGGTGCACATCCTGCTGCCTTTCACCGTGCTGCCGCTGTACAGCGTGATGAAAGGCATTCCGGCCCACTACATGCGCGCGTCGGGGTCCCTGGGTGCGCATCCGGTGCGCGGGTTCCTGCATGTTTATTTGCCCATGACCCTCACGGGCATCGGCTCCGGCACGCTGCTGACCTTCATCGTCGCGGCCGGTTACTACGTCACCCCCACGCTGGTGGGCAGTGCACGGGAACAGATGCTCGGCTATTTCATCGCCTTCTATACCAACACCACGGTCAACTGGGGCATGGCCTCGGCACTGGGGCTGGTGTTGATCCTCTGCGTCATGGCGATCTACCTGGTCGCCGCTCGGCTGGTCGGCATCCGCCAGATCGCCGGTCTCACGTAATCGGGAACCTGCCATGAACCATTTCACCCTGTGCTTCATCAGCCGCAATCTGCTGCGTCTGTTCGGGATCATCATGATCGTTTTCATGATCGTGCCATTGCTGGCCGTGGTGCCGATCTCCTTCAGCAGCGGCACGTTCCTGTCCTATCCGCTGCCGGGGCTGTCCTTGCGCTGGTACGAGAAAGTCTTCAGTGCCGGTCCCTGGCTTCAGGCCTTGCGTAACAGCCTGCTGGTCGGTTGCGCCGCGACGTTGCTGGCCACGTTATTGGGCACCCTGGCAGCGTTGGCATTCGCACGGCGCAACCTGCCTGGCGCGACCAACGTGTTGGCGTTGTTGATTTCGCCGATGATCATTCCGCCGGTGATTTCCGGGCTGGGCATGTATTTTCTGTTCGGCCAATTGGGCCTGACAGGCACGCTGACCGGGATGATTCTGGCTCACACCGTGCTCGCGACACCCTTCGTCCTGATCAACGTCGCCGCCAGCCTGCAGGGTCTGGACATGAGCCTGCTGAAGGCCGCCGCAATGTCCGGGGCATCGCCGCTACGCGCCTTCATCAACGTCGCGCTGCCGATCATTGCGCCCGGCGTGATCTCGGGCGCGCTGTTTGCCTTCATGACATCGTTCGACGAGATCGTCGTCGTGCTGTTCATCGGTGGGCCCGGCCAGCGCACGCTGCCACGGCAGATGTTCGATGGCATTCGTGACACCATCGACCCGTCGATTGTCGCGATGTCATCGTTCCTGCTGGTGGTGGGTCTGGCGGGTCTGTTGGCCACGACCTGGCTCTCGTTGCGCTCAAGCAGAACCTTGAATCAACCGGCCGCCTGACGTTCAGCGCCACGTCTTCTTTCACAGCCGCCGGCCTGACCATGGCCGGCGATACTTTCAGGAGCAGTACCATGTACATCGTCACAGGCGGCACCCAAGGCATCGGCGCCGCAACCGTGGAAAAACTCGTCAGCCTTGGCCACCCGGTAGTGTTCACCGGACGCGATGAAACGGCAGGCGCCCAATTGGCGGCGCGCCTGCCCCACTGCGCGTTCGTCCCGGGCGATGTCGTGAATGAAGACGAATGCCGCAACGTCGTCGCAACGGCACTGCAATTGAACGACGGCAAGCTGGCAGGCCTGGTCAACAACGCAGGCATGTCCGGTCGCAAAGCGTTTACCGAAACCACCCAGCAAGAGTGGGACACGCTGTTCGCCGTCAATACGCGCTCGGTCTTCTTCTACACAAAACACGCGCTGCCAGGTCTGATCGCAGGCCGTGGCGCCGTGGTGAACGTCTCCTCCATCGCGGGCAAAACCGGGGAACAAGGGCTGGCCACCTACTGCGCAAGCAAGGCCGCGCTCTTGGGTCTGACTCAGGCATTGGCCCTGGAATACGGCGGGCAAGTGCGTTTCAACGCGGTCTGCCCCGGGCAGATCGCCACGCGCATGATGGACAAAATCGTCAACGACGAAGCCCGCCTTGCAGCCCTGACCGCCCGAATCCCGGAAGGCCGCCTGGCATCGGCCACGGAAGTCGCTGACGCGATTTGCTGGCTGCTCTCGCCGGGGGCCAGCTACGTGAACGGCACCACGCTCACGGTCGACGGGGGTGAGACAGCCGGATTGCTGTCGCCAAAGTCCCTGTAGTGGCCGGGGCAGGCAGGCGTACTGAGGTTTTGTCAGTCGCCTGGCCCTGACCGTGCACATTCATTTCGGGCGGGCAGCGTCGTCAAAACCGGATGAAATCTGGGAGATCGTGACGCTCTCTGGCTGGCCCTTGTAGTCTGTCTACCCAATTCGCATACTCCTGCGCTGAAACTGAACGGCCGCGATACGGCCATCCATGGGTAGTCCAGGCGCTGAGCACTTCAACATGCATCATCCCCAGTCCATTCGTACGGTCGGCAGCCTTTTCAGCCAGCGCCCCTCCTCCATTCCTGATGGACCCGGTGTGTACGCGTTTTGGTGGATCGCTGACAGGGATACTCTCCTGGCGTCAAACCGTACAGTTGTCCTCAAGGGGCCTAATGAGGTTCGGGTCAACGTAGAGTACAAGGATTGGTGGCCGACTGAGCTGACGTACCCTTGCCTTTACGTCGGCAAGACAACCAACCTGCGAAAAAGGTTTGGTCTTCACCTGAAGCGCAAGAGCAAAGGTCGACTGCACGCAGCACATCCCGAGCACCACAAAGCAACCCCTCACACCACGTCATGTCAGCTTCGCTGGGGAATCGAACACATTTTCCCCAACACGCTGGACCCGGATGTGATCGCCACGCTGTTGATGGACGAAGACAAGACGCCGAGGCCACCGCAGAACACTTGTTTTGAAGGTGTCGTCGCACCTGCGCAAATGATCGATGCGTGGTTGCGCATGATGCGGCTCATGGATCATCCCCACGAGGCCACGATCCTGGCGCCGATGATCGAACGTGAGATTCTGTTCCGCGCCTTACAGGGGCCGTTGGGTGGCATTCTGCGTGACGTCGCGCGGCCGGATGGCCGGATGACGCAGATCCGCCGCGTCACACAGTGGATTCGTGACCACTACACTGAGCCTTTTCGGGTAGAGCCGCTGGCACTCATGGCGGACATGAGCGTTGCCGCCTTTTACCGGCACTTCAAATCGGTGACGGCCATGACACCGATCCAGTATCAGAAACGCCTGCGTTTGCTCCGGGCGCGGTGGTTGCTGCTGTTCGACACACTGGACGCGACGTCGATCGCCTATGCCGTGGGTTATGAAAGCGCCTCGCAATTCAGCCGTGAATACGCGAGGTTATTTGGCCTGCCGCCTGCGCGGGATGCGGCGAGATTCAAGTCTCCCCTCCCCGCCACGGGCTGACAGCATCCCATTAGGGCCGCCTCAGAAATCGATGATCAACGTCCCCTCGATACGCTCGGCAAACCCATCACCGAAGACATTCGCGGGTGTGGCGAACCCGGGTAGACGCTCACCTTCCAATACCTGCCGCGCTGCCTCTACTGCGGCCAGCGGCGTGTAGGAATAGCCGTTTATGGTTTCGATCACGGACCGGGCGATGGCTCCGTCAACGCCAGTGACCTCAACCACTGCACGGGCACGATGCGCCTCCCGCTGTGCTTGGGTCGGGCCGTCGGGCAATTGTGAGAGATCGCCTTCTGGAAACGCGTCGCCTGAGATGTGCACGAACATCGCGATGTTCGGGATGCCCGTCGAATGCCACGCTGTCACCAGATCACCAAACGACAGCGGCACACACAGGACTGGCCCCTCACCGAAGTCAAAATGACGCGGCGTTGCATCCGGTGTGGCGACCAGTTCGCCATCGACCCTCGCCATGACCCCTGCCCCGATGATTTCGCTGACGCTCATGGCCGAGCCACGTGACATCGAACCCGGGACTTGAAGCGCAATGCTCAGCGCAAAAGGCTGTTCGACCCGCTTGGCGACCTGCACCGCCAGCGAATCGGTCGGCACGACGTCCCACCCCACACCCGGCAAGAGCATGACCTGATGCACAGCGGCTTCCGCTCCCAGTCGCTCGGCCAGCCGGTAGACGTTGATCTCCGCCGTGATGTCCAGGTAGTCGACCCCGGCCTCGATACAGGACCGCATCAGCGGCTCTGCGGTGTGCGCAAAAGGGCCAGCGAAGTTGAGCAGGACCGAGATGCCTGAGAGCGAGCCCGCCGCATCTGCATTGGCATCGAACAGTCGAAACGGCACGCCCAGTTGCGCAGCCAGTGCCGCAAGACGCGCGTGATCACGCCCGGCGATTTCGAAGGACAGGCCCAGCGCTTTTGCCCGTTCAGCGGCCATGCGACCGGTGTAACCGGTGGCGCCGTAGATCAGAAGCGTGCTCATTGGACGTGCTGCCATTTTTTATAAACGAATTCGAGGCTGTACCCGTCCGGGTCCAGCACATTGGCGGCGTAGTAATCGGGATCGTAGTGCAGACGCGCACCCGGCGCGCCGTTGTCGACAGCGCCCTCCTTCATGGCGGCGGCGTAGGCGGCGTCCACTTCGGCTTGGCTGTTGGCGACGAAACCCACGTGTGCGGCGCGTCCCTCGACGACCCCTTCACGCAGCCAGAAAAACACCCGGCCATTGGCACCAAATCCCTTGAGATCGGGGTGCCCCGGCGGGCCGTCCTTGCCGTCGTAGTCCAGGCGCGCAGTAATGCCCAACGGGGTTAACGCCGCTTCGTAGAAACGGATGGAACGGGTGATGTCGCTGACCGACAAAAAGACATGATCCAGCATTGCGTGCTCCTCAAAGGATGTAGCTGTCGGCGGTTCAGATGCTGTAGCCGCCTGCGATTTCGATGGTCTGGGCATTGATCCAGCTGCCGTCGTGCGACAGCAGCATGGCAATCACGCGGGCGACGTCTTGCGGCTCACCCACTCTGCCAAGCGCGGTCTGCGCTGCGAGCATGGTCTCGAATTCGTCGTTCAAGCCGCCGCCAAGCTCGGTGCGGATCGCGCCGGGTGACACAGCGTTGGCCCGAATCCGCCGCTCGCCAAACTCTTTGGCCATGTAACGGGTGAGCACTTCCAGCCCGCCCTTGAACGCTGCGTAAGGCGCCACACCCGCCGTGGCAACGCGGGTGGTTGCGCTGGTCAAGTTGACGATACTCGCACCGTCCGCCAGCAGCGGCAGCAATGTTTGCGTGAGGAAAAAGGGGCCTTTGAGATGAACATTGAACAGGCCATCGAACTGCGTTTCGCTGACAGTGGCCAAGGGGTTGAACAGGCCATACCCGGCATTGTTGACCAGCCCGTCGAGCGTGGCGACGCCCCAGGTCTCGCGCAACGCCAGGGCCACCGACTCACGAAACCCGGAGAAACTTGCCACCTCCGACACATCGAGCTTGAGCGCTACCGCCTTGCCTCCCGCGTGCTCGATGCGCTCAACGACCGAAACCGCCTCCTCTGGATGACTGTTGTAGGTCAGGATGACACCCATGCCCCGCTGAGCAATGTGCTCGGCGGCACTGGCTCCGATGCCGCGACTCCCGCCCGTGACAACGATTACGCTCATGTGCTGTTCCTCTGTGCTTCGAATGAGGACCCAGCCTACGGATCAGGCCGATCAGGAGCGCACCCGTTCCTGCTCGAAACCTGCCTGTTTCTGCTTTTTGCTCGCAGCAACCGAGCGTCTGCCCTCAGCCTGTGCGAACTGGACAGATGGATCGACTCAACGCCGCCACACCTTTCCCTGATCGCTCACGACCCACGGTTGGTCATCGGCCACGACATGGACCCCGCCGACCCAGCGCTCTGCTGGTGCGTGGTCGAGCCAGTTCAAGCGGCCCGACAATACCTGCTCGCCCAAGGCAGTGATTCGGATAACGCGCTTCTGCCACTCGGGTCCCGGCTGCTCATGCACGAGAGGCTGCGGCGAATCGATCAGGGGGCGCAGCAGTACGTGGAACATCAAATCCCCCAGAAAGGGCAACGGCTCATAACTCATCATCAAATGGCCAAAGACTTTTCCGGAGGGCAGCTCACCGTGATCGGCCAGCACGCGCAGTGTCAGGCGCTCGGTCATGCTTAATCCGTCATTGGCGCCTGGAAGCTCTTGCAGTTGCCTGGCCAAAGCGGGCCCCAGCAGCGGCAGTGCTGGATGCGCTCGCGCAGCAATGCGGGCCCACTCGACCGGGGTTGTCGACGTGTAGGCGGCCCATGCTTCACGCGCCACTGCCAAGGCGTCTTCGCCCAACGGGCGCCGTTGTGGCCACAGCCAGGCGAGCAGATCGGGCGCCAGTTGCCCAATGCCGATAAATCGCTCCACGCCGGGAACCTGAGCGATTTCGATCAATTCAAGTCTGCGCGGTAACGCGGGCAAGCTCGCCAGTATCCGCGCCAGAAACAGTTGATCGTAGGCGTCGGCTTCGCACCACAACACCAGTTCGCTTTCGCCATCCAGTTGCGCCAATGCCTTGCGCTGCTTGGCTTGGCGCTGCTGGATATCTCGCGTCGGCAGACCGAAGGCCTGTTCGGCAAAGGCCGCTCGCACGGCCCAGTAATCATCCTCAGGCAAGGCCGGCACCGGGCCCATCACCATCGGATCATCGAACATATGAAACGCACCCGAGAAACCGGCGATTCGCAGGTTGTGCTCGATATCGTTGCCGCAGCGCCAGTGTTGGACCGCCGCCTCACCCGTCGCGACAAAATCCGGATGACGTGCAGCGAACGCAATGCTGTCGGCATGGGCTATCAGCTTGGGCCAACTGGGGAAACCCGCGTCGCGCGCCACCAGCCACTGCGTGTCAGCGAGTCGATAGTCAGGGCCCGACAAACCGATCACCCGCAACTGCATGCGGGCATCGTCGGCTTCGTGGTTTTTCAGTGCTTTCAAAAGACGCTTGGCGCGCTTGCGCAGCGAGGGCAGATCAGGGAGGCCGTGATAGCGGGAAGCGTTTATGGCAGGCATGCCAACTCCTTTCAGGGCTCGGTCCGCCGACAAGCCGGGAGCTGGAATGAAAAATTGAAAACGCTTGCCTGGGTGACCCCTTCGCGCGGACCGCAGGCGCAGCAAACGCCCGGCGCTGACTGTAGCGGGAAGAGCCGAAGGAAGCAAAGCCCGATTGGTAATTCCCGAGCGCTTCGCGAAAGCTCAATGGCTCAATGGCTCAATCGCCGTACCGGGGAATGACATGGCAAATCCTGAACAAGAGTAGGGAGTTGAAGCGTGTCGGCGCAGACCTCAAGCCGCCCGTTCAACAGGCTGACTTCAGGCTTTCCAATGACGAACGCGATTCAACGCGCGTCCAACAGTTCTCTGCGAACGATGTCTGCGCCCGCACTCAGCGCCTTCAACTTGCCGCTGGCGATTCGTCGCGGCAACGGCGCCATGCCGCAGTTGGTGCACGGGTAAAGTTTGTCCGCATCCACGAACTGAAGCGCCTTTCTCAAGGTATTGGCGACGTCTTCCGGCGTTTCAATCGCGTGGTTGGCCACATCGATGGCCCCTACCATCACCTTTTTACCCCGGATGAGTTCGATCAGGTCCATGGGCACGTGGGAGTTGTGGCACTCCAGGGAAACGATGTCGATGCTGGATTTCTGCAGTTTGGGAAAGGCCTCTTCATACTGTCGCCACTCGGAACCCAGGGTTTTCTTCCAGTCGGTGTTCGCCTTGATGCCGTAGCCGTAGCAGGTGTGCACCGCCGTTTCGCACTTCAGTCCTTCGATGGCACGCTCCAGGGTCGCCACGCCCCAGTCGTTCACCTCATCGAAAAACACGTTAAAGGCAGGCTCATCGAATTGAATGATGTCGACACCCGCGGCTTCCAGCTCCCTGGCTTCCTGATTGAGAATCTTGGCAAATTCCCAAGCCAGTTTTTCACGGCTTTTATAGTGGGCATCGTAGAGGGTGTCGATCATCGTCATCGGGCCTGGCAGCGCCCACTTGATCGGCTGATCGGTCTGCTGACGCAAGAATTTGGCGTCTTCAACGAACACCGGTTTTTGGCGAGTGACGGCCCCGACCACCGTCGGCACGCTCGCGTCATAACGGTCACGAATCCTGACGGTTTTGCGCTTTTCGAAATCAACGCCATCAAGGTGCTCGATGAAGGTCGTGACGAAATGCTGGCGGGTTTGTTCGCCATCGCTGACGATATCGATGCCCGCCCTTTGTTGTTCTTGAAGTGCAAGTAACAGCGCGTCTTGCTTGCCTTCAATCAACTCGCCGTCCTGCAACTTCCAGGGAGACCAAAGCGTCTCCGGTGGTGCGAGCCAGGAAGGTTTAGGCAAGCTGCCAGCCGTCGACGTGGGCAACAGTTTTTTCATGAAAAAAGACCTTATCTATTAATGAATCAAAGCGCGCAGTTACCGGACCACTGTTCAAGAGCGGTCTGGTAGGGCTTGATGAAGTGTTCTTCGGCAAACTTTCCTTGCTCGACGGCCAGCTGACTACGCTCTTCGCGGTCATACACAATTCGGGTCAATGAATAGTCCTGGTGCTTCAAGCTGGGCTGATACGACTTTCCTGCGGCGGAGTTCGCGTTATAAATCTCAGGCCGATAAATTTTCTGAAAAGTGTCCATCGTGCTGACCGTGCCAATCAGCTCAAGGGCGGTGTAATCAGCCAACAAATCCCCTGAGAAATAAAAGGCCAACGGCGCTGCGCTGTTAGGGGGCATGAAATAACGGACGTTCAGGCCCATCTTTTTGAAATACTCATCGGTCAACGAGTCGTCATCCTGCCGGTATTCAAAACCCAGCACAGGGTGTTGATTCTCGGTGCGGTGGTAAGTTCTGGCGCTGGAGACGCTCAAGCAGATGACGGGCGGCTTGTCGAAATGCGCTTTGTAGGCGCTTGAATTAACGAAGCACTTGAAGAGTTTGCCGTGCAGCTCTCCAAAGTCCTCGGGCGTGCTGAACCCGGATCGGTTTTTGTTGTGCTCCGCTAACCGCACGCTAAAGTCATAATCTCGAACGTAAGAAGAGAAATTGTTCCCGACAATGCCATTCAGGCGCTCGTTCGTTGTTCGATCGACAATGGTCGTTTTCAACACCTCAATCATGGGGATGGCGTGGTCACCGTCTTCACCATGGAGGCTCACTTCAACAGAGATGATGTCCAACTCGACCGTGTAACGATCAGCGGCAGGGTTGTCCCAGTGCGCCAAGGCATTGAAGCGGTTATCGATCATCTTCAAGGTGTTGCGCAAATTCTCCTGCCGACGTTCCCCTCTGGCAAGGTTTGCGAAGTTGGTCGTGATGCGCGTCGTGTCTGACGGAATATAATGCTCATCAAAACTGATGCGCTTGATCGCAAATTCGAATGCTGTGCTCATGTTGATCCGACACCCTGTTTTTAGCCACACCTGAATACGCTCTTTGTCTTTATCAGGAATGGCTGTCGTTCCGATCTTTCACTCGGCTGGATTAACAGTGCCTGCAGTGAAAAGCTGTACGAAGTTTAGGCGGGGACCCTGCATGAATAAAACGAATTGAATTCAGTGAAGGCATTAGCCGGGCTCATGATCAACTTTAAAGAATGCGGTCCTTCCGTCTTCATCGTCCGGATAAGGAACGCACCTGTTCCTGCTCAAAACCTGCCTGTTTCTGCTTTTCACTTGCGGGGTACGGCCGTCACCCCTCAGCATGCCGGTTATGGACAACTCACTGAACGAACTCAGGTCACTCGCGGCCCAGGCTGAAAACCGGCGAACCGACACCGGCATCCCTCGCGTGGCCATGGTCAAGGGAGCAGTTCCCGAGCACCTGCTGGCAGCGGTGTACGACCCGATGATCAATGTGATTTTGCAAGGCAGCAAAACCATGACAGTGGGTGACCGGACGCTGCGCTATGACCCCGCCACCTACTTCGTCATGTCCATCGATTTGCCTGCCGTGGGTTCGGTGCACCCGGCCGCCACCGGCGAGCCCTATCTTGCGGTCAGCCTGACACTCGATCTCACTGTATTGTCCACACTGTTCGCTGACCTGCCCGAACCTGCGCTTCGAGCCGAAACGAATCCCGGTTTTTCAGTCGCCCCCATGACCCGCGATCTCACGGACGTCTGGGTGCGAATGCTCAGGTTAATGGGTGACCCGCCAGCCATCGCAGCCCTCGCGCCGGTCTACGAACGAGAGATTATTTTCCGCGTGCTTCAAGGCCCGCTTGGCTGGATGCTTAGGGAAATCGCCGCACCGGACAGCGCGATGGCCCGCGTGAACCTGGCAGTCCAGTGGATTCGTCGCGATTTCGCCCAACCCATCCGCGTCGAACACCTGGCTGAGCGAGCCTCGATGAGCGTCTCGGCATTCCACCGCCATTTCAAGGCCGTGACCAATTTGAGCCCGTTGCAATATCAGAAACGTGTGCGCCTGCTTCAAGCCCGAATGCTCATGGTTGCCAGTGCAAAAAGTGTCATGTCGGCAGCGTTCGAAGTGGGTTATGAAAGCCCGACACACTTCAGCCGGGATTACGCGAAAGCCTTCGGACTGCCCCCTTCGCGAGATGCCAGCAGAATAGCGGGCGATGGCGCATTCGCAGGCGGCCAGTGAGTGGTGAGATGGTCGGGGTCAGGTCCGTCGCAACAGCCAGCGTGGCGGTCGCTGCTGGTCAAGTCCGGCGCCGAATCGCGAAAAAAATCGCCGGCGCATATACGTCTTTCGTCGGGCCGGAGTGGGTGTTTGGCGGTTTCAAGCCCCACGACCAAGGTGCACCAGACTCTCCGCCAGCTCGTTTTTGCGGAAGGGCTTGGTGAGACGAGGCAGATCAGGGTCGAGGCCCTCACGTTCCGCGTAGCCGGAGACGAGCAGAATCGGCGTCCCCGGCCGGGAGTCCCGAACCACCTTCGCCAAGTCGGTCCCGCTGATACCGGGCATGAGGTGGTCCGTGACGAGCAGGTCAAACGACTCCCCGCCCTTCATCAGCTCCATGGCCTCTTCTCCTGACGCGGCTTCGATCACGCAATAGCCCAGTTCGGCCAACATGTAGGACGTGCTGGCGCGAACCAGTTCTTCATCATCGACCAGCAGCGCAACCCCGCGCGTCAATGGCGGCTCAGGCGCCTCCGCCATGCGGAGTACCGCCGCAGGTACGGTCATGCTGCGCGGAAGCCACAGCTCCACGTTCGTGCCAAGGCCGGGCGAACTCTGGATCGTGAGGGCGCCGTTCAATTGCGATGCCAGCCCGTGCACCATCGAGAGCCCCAGGCCCGTCCCTTTGCCGACGCCCTTGGTGGAAAAGAACGGCTCGACCGCGAGGGCGAGTGTCGCGGGGTCCATGCCGATGCCGGTGTCGGCCACCGACAGACACAAGTATTCGCCAGCCGGAAGTCTGGAGCGGTGGTCGACGCCCACTGTCTCCATGGTGGCCGAGATGCGCAAGGTGCCGCCTTCCAGCATCGCATCCCGCGCGTTGACAGAGAGGTTGAGCAGTGCCATTTCGAGCTGATTGAGGTCAGCGATGGCGGCCGGGAGATGGTCTGGTGCATCGACAACCACCTTGATTTGCGGCCCGGTGGTGCTGGCCACCAGATCACCCATGTCACTCACCAGCTTCGCCACATCGACGGGCACCGGTTGCAGCGGCTGACGGCGGGCAAACGCCAGCAGCCGCTGGACGAGTGTCTTCGCCCGCTCGGCGGACTGCATGGCGCCGGAGATCAGCCGCTGCTCCCGCTCACCACCCACGCCCCGGCGTTGAAGCAGGTCGAGCGTACCGACAATCGGAGTCAGCAGGTTGTTGAAGTCGTGGGCGACGCCGCCGGTCAACTGCCCCATGGCTTCCATTTTCTGGCTCTGCCGCAGGGCCTTTTGAACCTCTTCCCGTTCGGCGATGGCCTGGGCCACCCGCCCTTCCAGCGTGGCGTTGAGTTCTCGAAGCGCGTCCTCGGCCGTCTTGCGGGCCGTGATTTCCATCGCCGTACCGGTCACCCGCAAACAGCGACCCGTGGTGTCGAACACCCCCCGTCCTTTGGCCGCCACCCAACGCACGATGCCGTCCTCACGGCCCACCGTCCGGTAGTCAACGTCATAGAGCGCGCGATGCTCAGGGTCGATGGCGGCGCTAAATGCCTCAATCGTTGCGTCACGGTCCTCAGGGTGCAAACCGTCGTAAAAATCCTGCAGCGTGACCGGCACGTCAGCCGAAATACCAAACATGGCCTTCGTCTGTGCGGGCCATACCAATGTGTTCTGCACGAAATCCACATCCCAGAAACCCACGTCTGCGTGGGCCACGGCCAGGCGCAACCGCTCTTCGCTGATCCGGATCGAAGCATCCGCCCGCGCCCGGTGCACGACCAGCCCGACCGTTTGAACCACGAAATCGACAACCTCGATATCCGCCAACAACGGATCGCGGCGCTCGGGGTGATACAGCACAAACGCGCCCAGCGTGACACCTTGCGCCGAACGGATCGGGATTGACCAACACAGGTGCAGACCCTGTTCGATGGCCCGCTCCCGGCACGCGGACCAGAGGGGATCGGCACTGACGCCAGCGATGGCGTTCCTATACGCAGCGGGCAGGCTCGGGCCGGAGCAGGAATGAATACGCCGGCCGTCGTCGTCCAACAGCACAATGCTGCCGAGGAACCGGGACGGGGACAGCGTTTCCACCTCGCGGACGATGGCGTCCAGCGAGAACGCAAGCGGCGTCTGCGCTACGGCCAGTTCCAGAATGCGGTTCTGAGCGGCGCCCAGTGCTGCCGCACGATTGCGCGCTTGGGTCAGGCGCGCATTCTCGATGGCAATCGTCGCCAGACGCGCGAGGCTTTCCAGACGCTTGAGCGTGTCCTGACCATGATCCCCGACTTCAGCCCAATAGGCCCCGAGCGCGGCGACTGGAACAGGGCGACCAATGGGCACCATGACGAGACTGCGCACAAAAGTCGCCGCATAGGCGTCTTGGGGAACACGGGAATCCAGCCGGACATCAGGAATCGCGACGGTCGCGTTATGGCGCATCGCCCAGCCCGAAACGCAGTGGTCCGCAGGAAACGTCTGGCCTTGCCAGAGTGGCGAGACCGCGTCTTCCGCCACATAGGAACAATAGCCGCCCGTCTCGATCACGATCGCAACGCCTTCTGACCCGACCGCCGCACGCGCCGTGTCGCGGAGCACGGCAACGACTTCGTCTACCGAACCGGCCAGCGCCAGCCGTTCGCTGGCATTCAACACGTGGGACAAACGGTCATTACGGTCGGGACCGACGAGATCAGTAGGCAAACGGGCTTCCTCATGAACGCCGCACAGACGTTCTGCGGGCGGGTTCAGCGTGAACGTGACGAAAGCGTGCCGTGCAGCCCCCTCCCTGTTCGGCAGTGTGAAATCCAGTCTGTCAGAAATGTCGCCACGAAGCATCACCCCACCGGCCGTGACCAGGAACACGACGTCCGATGGCACGCCGTTGTACGAGAAGGCGGCGAAAACAGGGTCGTTTGAGTGGCGTTTAAGGCCGTTAGTCCAAAGGCCCGACGGATCGGCCCTGATTACGTCCCTGGTAAGAAAAGCGTCATCTGCCCTGACTAGGTTGAAAGCTCACTCCGAGCTGAGACAAGAACGTGAACACTTCAGCCACCCCCCACAACGCCCACCTCTCCCGTCCCAAACTCGATCACGCGCTGAGCCCCCGAAGCCTCGCGCTGTTCATCGGCCTGTTAATCGTCGGCGTCCTCGTCAGCGGCTGGGGCATCGTGCAAGACGTTGACGAGGCTGGCGCCGTGGCCACGACGTGGCTGCCCTACGGCCTGCTGTGTCTGGCGCTGGTCATCGCGCTGGGCTTCGAGTTCGTCAACGGCTTTCACGACACAGCCAACGCCGTGGCCACGGTGATCTACACCCACTCGCTCCCGGCCAACATTGCGGTGGTGTGGTCGGGCCTCTGCAACTTCAGCGGGGTGCTGGCGTCAAGCGGGGCGGTTGCGTTCAGCATCATCGCGCTGCTGCCAGTGGACATGATCCTCCAGGTGGGCTCCGCAAACGGTTTCGCCATGATCTTCGCGCTGCTGATCGCCGCCATCGTCTGGAACCTGGGCACGTGGTGGCTCGGGCTGCCGGCGTCTTCATCGCACACGCTGATCGGTTCGATCCTTGGCGTCGGTCTGGCCAATGCCTGGCTGCAAGGCCGGTCGGCCGCGGACAGCGTCGACTGGTCACAAGTGTCTAAAGTGGCCTACGCGCTGTTGCTGTCTCCGCTGGTGGGCTTCGTCTGCGCGGCAGGGTTACTGCTGTTACTGAGGCTGCTGGTCAAACAGAAAGCGTTGTATCAGGAGCCGAAGGGCCAGAACCCGCCGCCACCGTGGATTCGCGGGTTGTTAATCCTCACCTGCAGTGGCGTGTCCTTCGCCCACGGCTCTAACGACGGCCAGAAAGGCATGGGGCTGATCATGCTGATTCTGGTGGGCACCTTGCCCATGGCCTACGCGCTGGACCGTGCCGTGCCTGTCACCCAGACGACCCAGTTCGTCGCCGTTGCGCAGGTCACCCACCAAGGGCTGACGACCGAAGCCAAGGGGCGTCAAGTGAATGACCCGCGCATGGTGTTGATGGAATACGTCCGCACCCGAAAAGCCAGCGACGACACCGTGCCTGCCCTGGCCGCCGTGACCGGAATCATCGCCGACGAGGTGAAGAACTACGGCACGCTGGCCAAAGTGCCCGCGCAGGCCATGACCAACGTGCGCAACGACATGTTCCTGACCTCGGAGAGCATTCGCCTGCTCGGTACTCAGCACCTCGATAATTTCTCTGCGGGCACCCGCACCAACGTCGCGGAATTCAAACGCCAGATCGACGCGGCCACGCGCTTCATTCCGTTCTGGGTGAAGATCGCCGTGGCCATCGCCCTGGGGTTGGGCACGCTCGTGGGCTGGCGCCGTATCGTCATCACCGTGGGCGAAAAAATCGGCAAGGCGCACTTGACCTATGCCCAGGGCGCCAGTGCCGAACTGGTGACCATGGCCACCATCGGCGCGGCCGACGGTTTCGGCCTGCCCGTGTCCACGACCCATGTGCTCTCCTCCGGCGTCGCCGGGGCCATGGCGGCCAATGGCAGCGGGTTGCAGATGGCGACTGTGCGCAACCTGATTCTCGCGTGGGTGTTCACCTTGCCCGCCGCCATGGTGCTCTCGGCGCTGCTGTTCTGGCTGTTTCATGCCATTTTTTGATGGGTGAATCGTGACCGGCCGTCAATCCGCTCATTTCACCCTGGCGGGAAATCGGGCGGTAAAGGCAGTGCCGGCCGCCAGCGTCGACGTCACCCCCAGGGTGCCTCCGTGGGCTTGGGCGATTTGCGCTGCGATGTATAGGCCCAGCCCCAACCCTTCCCCGCGCTGCCCGGCCTCCGAACGCGTGAACGGTTCGAACAGCAGCGGCATCAACGCGACCGGAATTGGAGGGCCCTGGTTGGTCACTAGGATGACGATTTCCTCGCCTTCCTGCCACGCTTTCACTCGAATGGGCGCATCCGTCGCCCCATGCGTCACGGCGTTGCCCACCAGATTGGACAGCAATTGCGTGATGCGCAGCGAATCGCAGTAGATTCCGGTGGGCAGATCGAGCGAGTGGCTGATACATGCCTGCGGGTTGGAGTGCTGCACCTCACTCAGCGCCTGCTCCAGAACAGGCCCCAGGTCATCCACCCATTGTGGCTTCACCGGAATCCCGCCGCCCATGCGACCCCGTGCAAAATCCAGCACGTTTTCGATGAGCATGCCCATGCGCGATGCGCTGTGGCGGATGGCAGCCAGAAGCCGCAGCGGACGCGTTTCTGTGGTCTGGGTTTCCAGCAGATCGGTGCTCATGCGGATCGCACTCAAGGGCGTGCGCAGGTCGTGCCCCAGCACCGCCACGAATTGATCACGCAAGCGTTCGTGTTCCTTGGCGGTCGCCAGCGCAGCTTGCGTCACCTCCAGGTCTTTCTGGGCATCGAGGCTCATTCCGATCAACTGTGCGAACAGGCTGAGCGTCTTGAGAATGGAGGGTTCCTCCAGATCGGCCGGCAGTGAATCAATGGCGCAGAGAGTCCCGAAAAACGCGCCGTCTCTCGTGATGATCGGAATCGAGACATAGCTCTCCAATCCATAGGTCTGGGGTGTGTGATGCAACGAGAAATGCGGATGCGCACTGGCTTGGCCAAAAATAACCGGGGTTCGGTGCTGGCGGATTTCGTGGCAGATAGTGGATTCGAGCCGCAACTCCCCACCGGGTTCAAGGCCAAAATCGATGGAGTCGTCCACCGCGCAGGCCACCCAGTTCTTGTCCGTGACCCGGGCCACCGCCGCGAAACGCATCCGGGTCAAATGCTTGACCATGCTCAGGATCACGGGCACGGCCCCGATCGCCTGCACGGCGTCAATGTCAGCTGAAAAATCCGGGCGGACCATACGGGGCGGGCCTTTGATCGAAGATTGGAGCGGAGACTACAACGAATAGCGCCCGGCTTACAGACACACTCGCTCCGATTCCACCATGAGTCCCTTGGTGCACCTCCAAGAAGAGTTAACGGTGACGCTTGCCACACGCAAATGAAGGTAGAAAAAAGAGGTCATGCGTGCATTAATTGGCCACCACTGGTGACATCAATCGGAAGGTTGGCATGACTCAGATTTACCCTTCCCTGCCTTTCGAACCGATTGGCTGTGCCCAATGCCGCAACCTCGAAGGTTTGGGCTTCGACTTCACCATGGCGTTTCAGCCGATTTTCAACGTTCACACCCAGACAGCCTATGCCTACGAGGCTCTGGTTCGCGGTATCAATGGCGAATCGGCTGCGAGCATCTTGAGCCAAGTGGATGACACCAATCGCTATCGCTTCGATCAGGCCTGTCGTGTCAAAGCCATCGAACTGGCGGCCACGCTGGGGTTGTTGCAGCAGCCCAGGTGCAAGCTCAGCATCAACTTCCTGCCCAATGCTGTCTACCGGGCCGAGACTTGCATCCGGGCGACACTTGAAGCAGCCCACCTGTTCGACTTCCCGTTAGACAGGCTGATGTTCGAGGTGACCGAAGGCGAACGCGTCGACGATCCCGATCACTTGAAATCCATTTTCCAGGCGTACGAGCGTCACGGCTTCACCACCGCGATCGATGACTTCGGGTCAGGCTATTCAGGCTTGAACTTCCTGGCCATGTTCCAGCCCCACGTGCTGAAAATTGACATGGCACTGACCCGAGGTATCGACGCGGATCCGGTAAGAAAAGCCATCGTTGAAGGGATCGTGCTGGTTTCGAAACGCCTGAACATCGAAGTCGTCGCTGAAGGGATCGAAACGCCCGAAGAATATTGGGCGCTCCGGGCGCTGGGCATTTCGCTGATGCAAGGCTATCTGCTGGCACGCCCGGTCATTGGCGCGTTGGTGTCCGGCGACTTTTCGCGAGTCGGCGCTACGGCTGAATAAGGAGTCTCACATGAACCCAAGGATTGCAGCCTGTCTGGCCATAGCCGTATCGATGTCCGGCTGCGGCACGATCGCGACGTTGACCAACGAAAAAGGCGCTGCCGACGAACTCGCCAGCTGGCATTCGCACTGCCAGACCATTCCCCGCGCCTACAGCGGCGTCGCCTACGATTTCTGCACGCTGAATGGCCCGGAGCGACATGGGCAACCGCCTACTGCCACCGGCATGGTCATCGACATCGCACTGTCCAGCATTACAGATACGCTGGTCATTCCGTACACCGGTTATCAGCAGTATCAACGGGGAAGTATTCCGGTGCGCAGGAAACATCTGGATTAGGCACCGCCTCAAGCATCCAGACATGAAAAAGCCCAACCTGAGAAGGTCGGGCTAAGTCATTGAAAAATAAGTTGGTCGGGACGGAGTGATTCGAACACTCGACCCCTAGCACCCCATGCTAGTGCGCTACCGGACTGCGCTACGCCCCGACTAGGCGTGAATCTTTTGGGCTTCTTGCGAAAGCGTCGAGAAATATACCCTAAGCATTTGAATGATGGAAGTATTTTGAGTCATCGGTCTACTTGCGCAGAACGACCAACACGTCTTCCAACTCAGCAATCATCTGCTTGATCAATTGCTTGTACTGCAGGGAATCGTCCTTGACCTCATCGCTGGACATACGAAGGCGCGCACCACCGATGGTGAAGCCCTGGTCGTACAGCAACGCGCGGATCTGTCGGATCATCAGCACGTCCTGTCGCTGATAATACCGACGATTCCCGCGGCGCTTGACCGGGTTGAGCTGAGGAAACTCCTGCTCCCAATAACGCAGAACGTGCGGTTTTACCGCGCAGAGCTCACTGACCTCACCAATGGTGAAGTAGCGTTTGCCGGGAATAGGCGGTAGCTCGTCGTTATGACTTGGTTCCAGCATAAGCCTCAACTCGGGCCTTCAGTTTCTGCCCTGGGCGAAAGGTGACCACACGGCGAGCTGTAATCGGAATTTCTTCCCCTGTCTTGGGATTTCGACCCGGTCGCTGGCGTTTATCTCGCAGGTCGAAATTGCCGAATCCGGACAATTTGACCTGCTCGTTATCTTCCAGAGCGTGCCTGATTTCCTCAAAGAACAGCTCAACCAGTTCCTTGGCTTCTCGTTTATTCAGGCCTAGCTCTTCGTACAGACGTTCGGCCATCTCAGCTTTCGTCAGAGCCCCCATACGCTACTTCCTTAACGTGGCGTTTAACCTTTCCTCTAGCGAGGTGAGAATTTGCTGCGTCGAAGCGTTTACCTCATCGTCAGTAAGAGTGCGCGATGGATGTTGCCAGGTCAAGCCAACTGCAAGGCTTTTTCTATGCGGATCAATGCCTTTACCCTGATAAACATCAAAGAGCCTGAGGTCTGTTAGCCATTCCCCTGCATTTTCACGAATAACGTCCATTACCGCAGTCGCTGCAACATCACGATCCGCCAGCAACGCCAGGTCACGACGGACCTCCGGGAAGCGGGACAACTCGTGGAATTTCGGCAGACGCCCCTCGACCACATCGGCCAGCACCAGTTCGAACACGAACACCGGACGATCCAGACCCAACGTCTTCACCAGCTCAGGGTGCAGTGCGCCGATGTAACCGACTTCGCGGCCTTCGCGCTCGATGCGGGCAGTTTGGCCTGGGTGCAGTGCAGGATGTTTGCCCGGTACGAAACGGAAATCATCCAGTGCGCCCGCGAAGCCCAGTACCGCCTCCACGTCAGCTTTGACGTCGAAGAAGTCCACGAGCTCACGACCCTGTGCCCACCCCTCCGGCAAGCGACTGCCGCAGATCACACCTGCCAGCATAGGCTCTTGTTTTAAACCGTCCAGCTGACCGACAAAACGCAGGCCGCTTTCGAACAGGCGTACACGGTCTTGCTGACGATTGAGGTTGTGTTGGAGCACCTTGATCAGGCCGGGCCACAGCGACGAGCGCATGGCAGCCATGTCGGCGGAGATCGGGTTGGCCAGCAACAATGGCTCAACACCCGGATTGAATAGCTCAAACCATTTCTGATCGATGAAACTGTAGGTGATCGCTTCCTGATAACCGCGCGCGACCAGCAGACGGCGTAGCGCAGGCAGATCGCCACGGGCTTCGGCGCGGGCTTGCGGGGCCAGACGCGCTTGCGGGTAACGAACCGGCAAACGGTTGTAGCCGTAAAGGCGGGCCAGCTCTTCGATCAGGTCGACTTCGAGGCTGATGTCGAAACGGTGGCTAGGCACCTCAACGCGCCACTGGCCAGCCGTTTCATTGGAGACTTTCAGGCCGAGCGCAGTGAGCAGACGCTCCACTTCGGCTGCATCCATGGTCATGCCGAGCATTTGCTCGATGCGCTCAGCGCGCAGGATGACCGGCGCAATCGACGGCAAATGTTGCTCGCTGACGGTTTCGATGACCGGACCGGCTTCGCCGCCCGTGATTTCCAGCAACAGGCCAGTGGCACGCTCCATGGCTTCGCGAGCCAGCTGCCAGTCAACGCCACGCTCGTAGCGATGCGAAGCGTCGGTGTGCAGACCGTAGGACCGAGCCTTGCCGGCGACCGCAATCTGATCGAAGAACGCGCTTTCCAGAAAGATGTCACGGGTGGTCGCGGTATTCACGCCGCTGTGCTCGCCGCCCATCACGCCAGCGATCGCCAGGGCGCGCTGATGGTCGGCGATGACCAGGGTATCGGCGCGCAGGCTGACTTCCTGACCATCCAGCAACACCAGCTTTTCGCCTTCTTCCGCCATGCGGACGCGGATACCGCCGTTGATCTCGGCGAGGTCGAACGCGTGCAGCGGCTGACCCAATTCGAGCATCACGTAGTTGGTGATGTCGACGGCGGCGTCGATGCTGCGCACTTCCGAACGACGCAGGCGCTCGACCATCCACAGCGGGGTCGGGCGTGACAGATCGACATTACGAATGACACGGCCCAGGTAACGCGGGCAGGCAGCCGGTGCCAGCACTTCCACCGAACGCACCTCATCGTGCACGGCAGGAACGACCGCCACTGACGGGCGAGTGACCTTGGCGTCGTACAGCGCACCGACTTCGCGAGCCAGACCTGCAACGGACAGGCAGTCGCCACGGTTCGGCGTCAGGTCGACTTCGATGCTGGCGTCATCCAGCTCCAGATAATCACGGAAATCCTTGCCAACTGGCGCATCGACCGGCAACTCCATCAAACCGTCGTTGCCCTCGCCCACTTGCAGTTCGGCCTGAGAGCACAACATGCCGTTGGACTCGACGCCGCGCAGCTTGGCTTTCTTGATCTTGAAGTCGCCCGGCAGTTCTGCGCCGATCATGGCGAACGGAATCTTCAGGCCTGGACGCACGTTGGGCGCGCCGCAGACCACCTGAAAGGTTTCCGAGCCATTGCTGACCTGACACACGCGCAACTTGTCTGCATCCGGGTGCTGTTCGGTGCTCAGCACCTCGCCCACCACGACCCCACTGAAAACACCGGCGGCCGGGGTCACGCTGTCGACCTCCAGACCTGCCATCGATAGACGGGCAACCAACTCGTCACGGGACACTTGCGGGCTTACCCAGCCGCGCAACCACTGTTCACTGAATTTCATCCTGCTCTCCTAAAAAGTTCGTTACGGGCGACCTAGCGAAATTGCGCGAGGAACCGCAAGTCGTTGTCGAAGAACAGGCGCAAGTCATTGACGCCGTAACGCAGCATGGCCAGACGCTCTGCGCCCATGCCGAAAGCAAAACCTTGGAATTCTTCCGGATCGATACCGGACATGCGCAGCACGTTCGGGTGAACCATGCCGCAGCCCATCACTTCCAGCCAGCCAGTCTGTTTGCAGACACGGCAGCCCTTACCGCTGCACATCACGCATTCCATGTCGACTTCAGCGGATGGCTCGGTGAACGGGAAATAGGAAGGACGGAAACGCACTGCCAGTTCTTTTTCAAAGAACACGCGCAGGAACTCTTCGATGGTGCCCTTGAGGTCGGCGAAGTTGATATCGCGGTCGACCAGCAGGCCTTCGACCTGGTGGAACATCGGAGAGTGAGTGATATCGGAGTCGCTGCGGTACACACGGCCTGGACAGACAATGCGGATCGGCGGCTTGTTCGCTTCCATGGTGCGGACCTGTACCGGCGAGGTATGGGTGCGCAGCAGCATGTTGGCGTTGAAATAGAAGGTGTCGTGCATCGACCGGGCCGGGTGATGGCCTGGGATGTTGAGCGCCTCGAAGTTGTGGTAATCGTCTTCGACCTCAGGGCCTTCGGCAATGCCGTAGCCGATGTGGGTGAAGAACTGTTCGATGCGTTCCAGAGTCCGGGTAACCGGGTGCAGACCGCCTGTGGTTTGGCCACGGCCCGGCAAGGTTACGTCAATGGATTCGGCAGCGAGTTTCGCGGCAAGATCCGCTTCCTCAAGCGATGCCTTTCGCGCATTGAGAACCTCTGTGACACGCTCCTTGGCAACGTTGATGAGCGCGCCAACCTGCGGACGCTCTTCAGCCGGCAAATTCCCCAGGGTCTTCATCACCTGAGTCAATTCACCCTTCTTGCCGAGGTAGTGAACCCGGATTTGCTCCAGGGCATTGATATCTTCGGCGCTTTGCACAGCCTCAAGTGCTTGAGAGACCAGCGCGTCCAGGTTTTCCATGTACAGACTCCAGATACGAAATAGGGGAAGAGCTTACAAGGCTCTTCCCCTATTTATGACGTTTAACACCGAACCCCGAAACGAGGCCCGGTGATTGCCGGGGACTTAGGCCAGAGTGGCTTTAGCTTTCTCGACAATCGCAGCAAACGCCGCTTTTTCGTTCACTGCCAGATCAGCCAGAACCTTACGGTCGATTTCGATCGACGCTTTTTTCAGGCCAGCGATGAAACGGCTGTAAGACAGACCGTTGATACGCGCACCAGCGTTGATACGAGCGATCCACAGAGCGCGGAACTGACGTTTTTTCTGACGACGGTCACGGTAGGCGTATTGGCCAGCCTTGATTACCGCTTGCTTGGCAACACGGAATACGCGTGAACGCGCGCCGTAGTAGCCTTTAGCAAGTTTCAGAATTTTTTTGTGACGCTTACGGGCAATGACGCCACGCTTTACACGAGCCATGAGTTACTTCCTCTATTCTTGATCAAAATTAACGAAGGCGCAGCATGCGCTCGACTTTTGCGACGTCAGACGGATGCAGCAGGCTGCTTCCGCGCAGTTGACGCTTACGCTTGGTCGACATTTTGGTCAGGATGTGGCTCTTGAAAGCGTGCTTGTGCTTGATGCCATTCGCGGTTTTCAGAAACCGCTTAGCTGCACCACTTTTAGTCTTCATCTTTGGCATGTTCGGATACTCCGCATTCAGTTGATAAACATAACCGCAAGGCCTGCCGTGCCCTGGTGGTTATTTCTTCTTTTTCGGGGCGATGACCATGATCAGCTGGCGTCCTTCCATCTTAGGATGCTGTTCGACGGCGCCGTATTCGAGCAGGTCAGCCTCAACCCGCTTCAACAGCTCCATACCCAGCTCCTGGTGGGCCATCTCACGACCGCGGAATCGCAACGATACCTTGGCCCTGTCCCCGTCACTCAGGAAACGTACCAGGTTGCGTAGTTTTACCTGGTAATCCCCTTCCTCCGTCCCTGGACGAAACTTGATTTCTTTAACCTGAATCTGCTTCTGGTTTTTCTTCGCCGCAGCAATCTGTTTCTTCTTCTCGAAGATCGATTTGCCGTAGTCCATCACGCGACAGACAGGTGGTACTGCGTCGGCAGAAATCTCTACCAGATCAAGCTTGGCTTCTTCAGCTATACGAAGCGCTTCATCAATCGAGACGATGCCAATCTGCTCGCCGTCAGCGCCAATTAACCGAACCTCGCGTGCCGAGATATTCTCGTTGATCGGGGCCTTCGGTGCAGCTCGTTTATCTTGTCTCATTTCACGCTTAATAATAATTACTCCGAATCTTGGCGACCACGCCGGGAAACCGCTTGTGCGAGGAACTCCGAGAATTGGGCGACCGGCATCGAGCCGAGGTCTGCGCCTTCACGGGTACGCACAGCGACAGTTTGCGTTTCAACCTCCCGATCTCCGATGACGAGGAGATAGGGAACCTTGAGCAAAGTATGCTCGCGGATTTTAAAGCCGATCTTTTCATTTCTCAAGTCGGACTTGGCACGAAACCCGCTTTCAGCCAGAGTTTTTTCCACTTCAAGCGCAAAATCTGCCTGTTTATCAGTGATATTCATGATCACTGCTTGAGTTGGAGCCAGCCACGCAGGGAATGCACCTTCGTAGTGCTCGATCAGAATTCCGATGAAACGCTCGAAGGAACCGAGAATCGCACGGTGCAACATGACCGGATGCTTGCGACCGTTGTCTTCCGAAACGTATTCGGCGCCCAAACGGATAGGCAGGTTGAAATCGAGCTGCAATGTACCGCATTGCCACACACGACCCAAGCAGTCCTTGAGAGAAAATTCGATTTTCGGACCGTAGAACGCCCCCTCGCCCGGCTGCAGATCATAGGGCAGACCGGCGCTATCGAGTGCTGCGGCGAGCGCGGATTCGGCGCGGTCCCACAGATCATCGGAGCCCACGCGCTTTTCAGGACGAGTGGAGAGCTTCATTTCGATGTCTTTGAAGCCGAAATCGGCGTAGACATCCATGGTCAGCTTGATGAAGGCTGCGGACTCGGCCTGCATTTGCTCTTCAGTACAGAAGATGTGGGCGTCGTCCTGAGTGAACGCACGCACACGCATGATGCCGTGCAATGCACCTGATGGCTCATTACGGTGGCAGGCACCAAATTCGGCCAGGCGCATCGGCAGCTCGCGGTAACTCTTCAGGCCTTGATTGAACACCTGCACGTGGCAAGGGCAGTTCATCGGCTTGATGGCGTAGTCGCGACTTTCGGATTCAGTGGTGAACATGTTTTCGGCATAGTTCGCCCAGTGACCCGACTTTTCCCAAAGAGAGCGATCGACCACTTGCGGGGTCTTGATCTCAAGGTAGCCGTTTTCACGCTGGGTCTTGCGCATGTACTGCTCAAGCACCTGATACAGGGTCCAGCCGTTCGGGTGCCAGAACACCATACCCGGCGCTTCTTCCTGGGTGTGGAACAGGCCAAGGCGCTTGCCGATTTTACGGTGATCGCGTTTTTCAGCTTCTTCGATACGCTGAATGTAAGCCGCCAGCTGCTTTTTATCGGCCCAGGCGGTGCCGTAAACACGCTGCAACTGTTCGTTCTTGGCATCACCGCGCCAGTAGGCACCAGAGAGTTTGGTCAGCTTGAACGACTTCAGGAAACGGGTATTCGGCACGTGCGGGCCGCGGCACATGTCCACGTATTCTTCGTGGTAGTAGAGACCCATGGCCTTTTCATTCGGCATGTCCTCGACCAGACGCAGTTTGTAATCCTCGCCACGCGCCTTGAACACTTCGATCACTTCGGCACGCGGAGTGACTTTCTTGACGACGTCGTAATCTTTTTCGATCAGCTGCTGCATGCGCTGCTCGATGGCCGCCAGGTCATCAGGGGTAAACGGGCGCTCGTAGGCGATATCGTAATAGAAGCCGTCATCGATGACGGGGCCAATCACCATTTTGGCTGTCGGATACAACTGCTTGACGGCATGACCCACCAGATGCGCGCAGGAGTGACGAATGATCTCGACGCCTTCCTGATCTTTGGGGGTGATGATTTGCAGGCTCGCGTCGGCGTCGATCAGGTCGCTGGCATCGACCAGTTGACCGTTGACCTTACCGGCGATGGTAGCTTTGGCCAGACCTGCGCCAATGGACGCGGCGACCTCGGCGACGGAGACCGGGTGATCGAAAGAACGTTGACTGCCGTCGGGAAGAGTAATAGTTGGCATGGCGCCTCCTCTCCTAGTGGTGACCCCTACCAAAGGTCACGTGGGTTGGGATAGAGCCAGTACGCGATTCGGCGGTGTACCTGCCTCACAGTGGCAGGAGCCCAAGGGCCAACCATTTGACCGAACCAGAGTGACTGGAATGTACGAAATCGACAGGTGCGCACTCGGCGAAACCTGACCCGCGAGACGCGAGCGAATCTGCAGGACGCGCATCCTAGCACAGCCTGACAGCTCTACGTCAGGCCGACCCCGGCAAGTTGTGAATAAAGATGCTGACAATTGCCGTGAGAATTGTCCGGAACTGAACTGCGACATCTCGCTGTCGTCAGATAATCCGAGATCACCGTTCCAGGCCCTTGACTCTCGGGGCCCATCGACAAGAAGGAAACCACCATGAAGCTTCTACGTGTTGCCGCCCTCCTCGCACCTTTGGCGCTGGCTCTTCCGATCAGCGCTCATGCCGCCATGGATGCGAACACCAAGACCACCTATATGAATGAATGCGCCGCCGCAGCGACTCAAAATAATCCCGGCATGGATACCAATGCAGTCAAGGCGCACTGCGAATGTGGCGCACAGCAGATCAACAAGAATTTCTCGGACAAGGAAATTGCGTCACTGAATGACAAAACGACGCCTCCGAGTACCGAAATGACCGCTCGACTGCAAAAAGCCGTGAGCGAAAACTGCCTGAAGGGCAAAAAATAAAAAATTTACATTCTGCAGTCATGGGTCAGAGGCATTGGGTAGGCAATGCTCCGCGCAACCTTCTGAAGCCCTCGCCGTTCGTGGGCTTCAGCCACTTCAAAGGCATGAGAAGGCTTCAGTTGAGCGCCGGTGACCCGGCTCATCCCACGCGAATTTTCCCTATATATTTGCGGCACTGGCGCAAAGTTCTAATCGAAAAAGTCCAGCATCGACACAATTCGACTATGATAGCCCCCGTGTGCCCAGTTGGCCTGAGCAGCACAGCACTACTGAATATTATGTTTCTGGAGATACACCATGTCTAATCGCCAAACCGGCACCGTAAAATGGTTCAACGATGAAAAAGGCTTCGGCTTTATCACTCCACAGGGTGGCGGTGACGACCTGTTCGTACACTTCAAGGCTATCGAATCCGAAGGTTTCAAAAGCCTGAAAGAAGGCCAGACTGTTTCCTTCGTGGCTGAGAAAGGCCAAAAGGGCATGCAAGCCGCTCAGGTTCGCGCGGAGTAATCCGAGCGCGCTAAAAAAAACCCGTCTCTGACGGGTTTTTTTATGCCTGCAAACAACCTGGGCGCCATCAGCCGCAATTTACGCGGGTTACCGTGGCGCCTTGGTCTGTATTGAGGTTCAGTCGGTCGGAGCGATACTCCAGAGTCACCATGTCGTCTGGCCCCAGCACCCTGGCCGTCTGGGCACCCGCTTTCGCCCGGGCCTGATCGAGCAACGCAGGTGAAGCTGGCTTGCCGACCGCGAACTGTGCCGCGGCCGCATCACAACGGGACTGGCTGGAGTCTGACGTCGCCGCGCCTTTGGCGGGGGATGAAGACTCTGATGCAGTGCTGCATCCCGCCAGCAGCGCCACTGCCAGAATCAATCCCGATGATGCATATTTCCAGGGCATACGAACTCCTTACGTTTAACGAAAACCAGAACTCCTGCGACAGCGTCATTACGGCTTGGTTTCGCAGGTCCCAGGCAGAACACGCCCTTGGACGATGTCGGGATGCGCAGGAGTCTGCCCGAGCCCGATGCTCAGCGGGCAAACAAATCGTCACAAAACGTTAGCCATTTTGTGTACTCATTGCCCACATTGAACGTCATGCCTAAGTCGCAGTGCGCAATGTTGACCGGGATGCTTTACTGCACGCCCGCCCAGGGGTAACCCGCGCGTGAGGGCAGCGCCAACACCTATTTTGCAGAGGAACGATTCACCATGGCACTCGTGTCCATCGATGCTGATATCAAGGCCAAGTGGTCGCAAGGGCAATGCGCCCATAGCCCTGGCAGTCCTGAAGAACTGGCAATCATTTCAATCGATTTGCTGGTGAAGGAACTGGGCACTGAAAGCGCCCAGAATTTCATGAACCAGGTATTTCTGCGCTACTCGACCGAGAGTTTGAGCAGCGCATGATTGGCGTTATTTGAGCCGTGCCAGACGCTGCGTCAGCAGGTCGAAGAACCCCTGTGCATCGCCGTTCTCGACCCAGAAAACATTTTTAGGCTGTCCCAGCGTGTCATACCAGTCGGCCACGGTCTGACCGAAGCCTGGCCCCTCCCGGCTGTCAATCGCCACGTTGATTAGCCTGCCACTAAACAACTCCGGTTTCAGCAGCCAGGCAATCACACTCGCATCGTGCACCGGTCCACCCGGCAAACCGTAATGCACCATATCGGCCTTGACGTACTCGTTGAGGATACTGCTGACCAGTTTGCCCGCTTGATTGTTCAGCCCCTCTATCCGCTGAATACGCTGATCGCTGGTGAGAACCTTGTGCGTCACGTCCAGCGGCACGTAAGTCAGCTTGACGCCACTGGCCAATACCACTTTGGCGGCATCCGGATCAGCGTAAAGATTGAATTCAGCCACTGGCGTGATGTTGCCACCGTTGAAGTGTGCCCCGCCCATGACCACCACTTCCTTGATGCCCTGCGTGATCTCCGGTGCCTGAATCAACGCCAGCGCGAGGTTGGTTTGCGGCCCGAGCATGGCGATGGTGATGCTGTGGGGCTCGGCCTTGCTCAGCGTGTCGATCAGATACTGCACCGCGTTACCGTCGGCGAGCCCCTTTTTAGGCTCATGGACGTCGACGCCCGGCAGGCCTTCCTTGCCATGGATGTTTTCGGCGTAGATCGGTGGTCGTACCAACGGCCTGCCTGCCCCTGCATAGACCGGAACCTCTTCACGCCCCGCCCACTCCCGGGCCAGACGCGCATTACGTGAGGTCTTGTCGATCCGCACGTTACCGGCGACGGTGGTGATCGCACGGATGTGCAGTTCTTCCGGCGACGCCAGCGCCAGCAGCAGCGCGACCACATCGTCTGCCCCTGGATCGGTGTCGATGATCAGGTCGCGTTTTTCGGCGGCGTGGGCAGCAGTGGAAAAGATGGCCAACAGTGCAATGCTCCTGATCAAGCGAAGGAGAAAGTGACGGCAAAGGTGCATAGGAAACTCCCTGTTTCGTGAATGTGACGCGAATCGCCAGCGATCAGAAGACCACGCCCGCGATCAACGCCACGTTGGTGTATGGCTGGCATTCGCCCGTGCGCACGACGGCCCGGGCGTTGCGACTCAGTTGTTTCAACGCCTCGTGACTCATTAGCCGCTGTTGCCCCAAGTGTCCCGCGGCATTGAGCTGATCGATGACCGACAAGGCCGGGGGCTGCTTATCCCGCATTTCATCGGCGATGACGTGGCTTTCGACCTGCATTTCCGCCAGCACCGTGTTCAGCACACTGACGAAATCCGGCACGCCGTGCGTGACCGCCAGGTCGATGAGCTCTACACCGGGCGGGACAGGCATCCCCGCGTCCACGATCAACAGCACATCCCCATGCCCCAGGGACGCGACCACGCGGGACAGTGCGATATTAAGCAACGGTGTTTTCTTCATGGTTGATAACTCTGAACGTCGACGACGGTGGGTATGGAAGGCTGGGCGCCTGAACGCGTGACCGACAGTGCCGCTGCAATCTGTCCGAAACGGATGGCGTCCGACTCGGATTTACCTTCAGCCAACGCAGCCGCGAAACCGCCGACGAATGTGTCGCCCGCCGCCGTGGTGTCGACCGGCTGGACCTTGGGCGCCGGGAAGTGCTGAGAACGGGCCTGACTGGCAAACAGCGCACCCTGCTCGCCCAATGTGACGATCACTTTCCTGACGCCCGCCTTCATCAACGCCGTGGCGGCGGCATCGGCACTGCCTACGCTGTCGACCGGCAAGCCTGTCAACGCGGTGGCTTCGCTTTCGTTCGGGATCAGGTAGTCAATCCAGCCGTACCATTCTGCGGGCAAGGGGCCACTGGCTGGAGCCGGGTTGAGGATAACCGTCTTACCCAGTTCGCGACCCCGCTTGAGCACATACCCCACCGTCGTCATCGGGACTTCCAACTGGCAGATGATGACATCGGCCTGGCTCAAGAGCGTGTCGAATCCGTCGACCACCGCCGAAGTGACGTGCCCATTGCCGCCGGCCACGATGACGATTGCATTCTGGCTGCTGTCATCGACCACGATCAAAGCCACCCCCGAGGACTCGCCCTCGATCCGGGTCACGGCCTGGCAATCGATCCCTTCGGCCAGCAGCGCTGAACGCAACTCTTCGCCATACGCATCGCTGCCCACGCAACCGATCATGGCCACGCTGGCCCCGAGGCGGGCTGCCGCCACTGCCTGATTGGCGCCCTTGCCCCCAGGCACGGTCACGAACGACTGGCCGGCAAGTGTTTCACCCGCTTTCGGCAGCCTTGGCGCTCGCGTGACGAGGTCCATATTGAGACTGCCCACTATCACTACTTTTGCTTGCATGACGTTGTACTCTTCCATCCGGACCCTTCGATCCGGCTCAGCGAAACTCATTGAATGCGTTGGTGGGCGGCGCCGTGGATTCGCGCAATACGATGCTCGGCGCCACGATCATCCGCTGCACCGGACTGTCGCCCCGTGCCGAAATTCGTCGCAGCAACACTTCAGCGGCGCGTTCCCCCAGTTGCAGAATCGATTGTCCGACCGTGGTCAGCGCAGGATAAACGTACTGGCTCATCTGGATGTCGTCGAAACCGATGACCGACAGATCCGCTGGAACGCGCACATTGCGCTCGGCCGCCGCACGCAACGCGCCGATGCCGACCATGTCGTTGGCCGCGAAAATCGCCGTAGGGCGATCACCGTCCAGCAACAGGCTCGCCGCCTGGTAACCGCTGGGACCGGTGAAGTCGCTCTCGACTACCCAGTTGTCAGGCACGTTCACGCCGGCTTCCTGCATCGCCCGGTGATAACCGGCGAGACGCATCCGCGCGACGCTGGTTTCAGCCGGACCACAGATACAAGCAATGTGGCGATGCCCCAATTCCAGCAAATGCGAAGTGGCGAGATAGGCGCCCAACTCGTGATCGATTCGCACCAGATCGGCACTGATGTTTTCCAGATCCCGGTCGACAATGACCATCGGGGTGCGCACCGACGACAAACTGTCGACAAGGCTGTCACCCCCGCCGACCGACGACACGATGAGGCCATCGACCCGCTTTTCCAGCAGCACGCGTAAATAATTGCGCTGCTTCTCCAGGTTGTCGTCGGAGTTGCAGAGGATCACGCAAAAACCGTTGCGCTCGCAGAAATCCTCAATGCCCCTGGCCAGTTCGGCAAAGTACGGGTTGATGCCGTTGGGAATCAACAAACCGATGGTCGCGGTGGACTTGGCCTTCAATGAGCGGGCGACGGCGCTGGGCACATAATCCAGCTGCGCGATTGCCGCCTCGACTTTCTTGCGGACCTCGTCACTCACCGGCCGTGTCCGGTTTACGACATGGGACACCGTTGTGTAGGAAATGCCGGCAATGGCGGCCACGTCTTTGATGGTGGCCATATCAGCCGCGCCGCCGTGCGCGGTTGCTGCGGTAGGTGTCGAGCACGACTGCCACGACGATCACAGCGCCGGTGATGATGCGTTTGGTGGGCTCGGTGGCGCCAATTTGCGCAAGGCCTGCCGCCAACACCGAGATGATCAGAACACCGAAAAACGTGCTGATCACTGACCCACGCCCGCCCATCAGGCTGGTGCCGCCAATTACCACCGCCGCGATGACCTGAAGTTCGAGGCCCGATCCGGCATTGGGGTCAGCCGCTTCAAGACGGGAAATCTGGAACAAGGCAGCGACACCTGCCAGCAGTCCCATCAAGGAAAAGACCAGAATCTTGTAGGGCTTCGGATTGATCCCTGCCAGACGCACGGCTTCTTCGTTCGTCCCGATGCCGATCAGGTAGCGGCCGAAGACCGTTCGGGTCAGCACGGCCTGGGCGGCAAAAATCACGATCAACGCGATGACGAACGAAGGCGAAATGCCGAACGCGAAGGGATTGGACAGCCAAGCGAAGGAATCGCCGATGTACGCCGTGCGCGAATCCGTCAATTGGTACGCGACGCCGCGCGCCATTTCCAGCACACCCAGCGACACGATGAAGGACGGAATGCGCCAGGCCACGGTGATCGAGCCGGTCACAGTGCCCGCTACTGTTGCGCACGCCATGCCGAGCAGCGCGGAAGGCAACACGCCCCAGCCCCACCCCAGCATGGCCACGCTCACGGCGGAAGCAGCCAACGCCAGCACCGAGCCGACAGACAGGTCGATACCGCCAATGATCAGGATGAAGGTCATGCCAACAGCCAGCACCATCAGATCCGGGATTTGGTTGGCCAGCGTGCTGAAGGTTTCGTAAGACAGAAAATGATCGCTGAGAAAGGAGAACAGCACGATCATCGCCAGCAAGGCGCCCGCCAGACCGAGGTACGTGCCGAGGCCGAAATAATTGCCGGTGCGCTTGCCCGGCGAAGGCAGAGCGGCAGGAGTAGTCGAGGTTTTCATCAGTCGTTCCTGGGCGCGGCTTCAGAGAGCAGCGCATCACGTTTTTGGTAGCCAGCGAAGGCCGCGGCGAGCAGTTCGTCCTGGGTCCAGCTGTCGCGCTCGAACGTGTCGATCAACCGACCGGCCGACAACACGCCGATGCGATCACAGATCAACATCAGCTCACGCAAATCGCTGGAGACCACCACCAATGCCCTGCCCTGTCGCGTTAACTCGCCGAGCAGCGCGTAGATGTCGAACTTGGCGCCCACATCGATCCCTCGCGTCGGCTCGTCGAACAGCATCACTTGGCAGTCGCGCTCCAGCCAGCGGCCGATGACGACTTTCTGCTGGTTACCACCCGACAGCTCCGAAACCAGTTGCGTTGGGCTGGAACTGCGAATGCGCATGGCTTCGACCTGACGTCGGGCCAGGGCCATTTCGGCGTTGCCGTTGACCACGCCACCATTGGATATCGCCTCCATGTTGCCCAAGGCGATGTTGGCGCTGATGGACTGCGACAACAGCAGACCTTCGCCTTTGCGGTCCTCGGTAATGAGCGCGATCCCGTGACCGACGGCGTCCACTGGCGAGCTGACGCGCACGGTTTGCAAGGGGCTGCCCACCTGGATGCTGCCGCTGTCGGCGGTGTCCGCGCCATAGATCAGACGCAACAGTTCAGTGCGGCCTGCGCCAATCAGCCCGGAAATGCCGAAAATCTCACCGGCGTGGACGTCGAAAGAAACATTCCGCACTTTGTCCGAGCGGCTGAGGCCTTTGACCGAGAGGGCGACGCCGCCAATCTTGCGCTCGCCAAGGTCGATGTGTTCGCCCAACTCGCGCCCCACCATGAGCGTGACGAGTTGTTCGCTGTTGTAATTGGCCATGGCATCGACGCACACGAGCTTGCCATCGCGCAGCACGGCGATGCGCTGGGCGACGCGAGCCAACTCTTCCAGGCGGTGAGAGATATACACGATGGAAACGCCGCGATCCTGCAGCCGGGTAATCTGCTCGAACAACATCTCCACTTCACGGGCCGTCAGCATCGCGGTCGGCTCGTCGAGAATCAGCACATGGCAATCGCCGATCAGGTTGCGGGCAATCTCGACCATTTGCTGATGACCAATGCCCAATTCACCGACCAGGGTGTCGGGATCAATGGCCTCGAGACCCACTTGCGCCATGGCCTTGATCGAGTCTTCGCGCAATTTTTTGCGGTTGATGAACCCGGCCCGACTGGGCAGGTTATCGAGAAACAGATTTTCAGCGACCGACAGCGTCGGCAGCAGATTGAGTTCTTGCATGACCATGCGCACGCCCAGTTTTTCCGCTTGGGTGCGGCTGGCCGGTGCATAGGGTTGCCCCTGAAACTGCATGTCACCTGTGGTCGGGGTAACCAGTCCACCGATGATTTTCGACAGGGTGCTTTTGCCCGCGCCATTTTCACCGGTCAGCGCCAACACTTCCCCGCGCAGCAGCGTCAGGTCGATGTCGCCGAGGACAGGTTGGGCGTAGGTTTTGCCGATGTTGCTGACAGACAGAACAGCGGCCTGAGCAGACGCTGACATAACGCTCTCCACGCGCCCGCTCCCGGTGAGGAGCAGGCGGTATGTACGGATGATTGACGGGTCGGGCTTATTGCGGCTTGGTGACCAGCTCGACCGGGGTCTCGATCACACCGTCCTTGATGTCGAGCTTGTCGCCCTTGATCATCTTCAACGCGGTGTCGATGCCGAATACAGCCTGACGCGCAGCGAACTGGTCAGCGGTAGCGAGCACTCGACCGTCCTTGAGCATCGGCTTGATGGCGTTGATGTTGTCATAGCCCACGACCTGCACTTTGCCCGCCTTGCCTGCGGCACGTACCGCCGACACTGCACCCAGCGCCATGCTGTCGTTACCGGCCAGCAGGGCTTTCAGGTTCGGGTATTCGTTGAGCATGGCCGAAGCGACGGCGTTGCCCTTGTCGATTTCCCAGTTACCCGATTGCGTGGAAACGATCTTCATCTGTGCAGCGTCCATGGCGTCCTTGAAGCCCGCGGTGCGTTGCTGCGCGTTGGTGGTGGTCGGCACACCTTCGATGATCCCGACCTGATCGCCCGCCGTCAGTTGCTTGGCGAGGTAGTCACCCACCAGCTTGGCGCCCTTGCGGTTGTTCGGGCCTACGAACGGCACTTCGATGCCTTTGCTTTTCAGCACGTCCGCGTCGAGCTGGTTGTCGATGTTGACGACCTTGATTCCCGCTTTCATGGCCTTGTCGATCACCGATGCCAAGGCCTTCGAGTCAGCGGGTGCGATCACCAGCGCGTCGACCTTCTTGACGATCATCTGGTTGACGATGTCGATCTGCGCGGCCGTATCAGACTCGTTCTTGATGCCGTTGGAGATCAGGTCGAAATCACTGGAATGTTGTTTCTGGTACTGCTTCGCCCCGTCTTCCATGGTCAGGAAGAACTCGTTGGCGAGGGATTTCATCACTAGCGCGACGGTGGGCTTTTTGGCGTCGTCAGCGTAGGCAGAAGAGAGAGGCAGGGTTACCGCACTGGCGGTGAGCATGGCAACAGCAAGAAGACGTGCAGCGAATGGCAGCTTCATGGAATCACTCCGACATTATGATTATTGTATCGGCATCGTCCGCGAGGTCAGGGTACACCCGGCCAATCGCAAACGTTTGCGTGAACGAAACTATGAGAATGGTTGCATCGTTTGTCAACAGCCTGAACCCTGGCGACAGGCTTTTTCAGATTTGCCCTACAACCGCCGGATGGATTATTCCCCGTTCACAGGCCACGATGTGATGGCTTAAGCGTGCGCAATACCGCATTAAATACGCTATTTAGTCCGCTGCACCCCTCAATGCTGCGCTAATATGACGGCGATCTGACATCGCGCATCGCCAATGTCGCTGTCACTCACATAAGAACGTCGTTGGAGTGGAAATGATAGACCCGGCCGTACAGAACACCCTCGCAGAGCAAGGCAACGACCCTGCTTCGGATTTCATCGAGTCGATGATTTCCGCCTTACCCGGTGTGGGTCCTGTAGGAAAAAGCCGCGCAGCTCACCGGCAGTGGTATGAATCGCTGTCCGAAGAAGATCAAATGAAAGTCCGTGACAAGCTGCGAGAAGAAATTGCCAAGGTCAGGGAGCAATTCGGCCGTCGCTCCAACGCCGTGTCAGCGCAATCCGTCAGGCTCAGAGACCACGGCTGATCCGCGGCCCTCATCTTGGGTTTAGACCGATCGCCTAAACCCCACCAGACCTGATCGCCCCTTTCGGTAGGCTCTGTTCAATCCTCCTTCTTCACCGTCGCCACTTCATCGGCACGCACTCTGACCGTTTTGCCAGAGATGTCTTTGAACTCATAAAACCCGTCAACACTCTTGGTCTTGGGCACATCCTCGGTGATGTATTGCGTGCCGTTCTGCAACGTGACCACGGTGGCGGTCGAGCACCCCGCCAACGCTACGCAACCTACGAGCGCCAAGGACAGCCCCAACCCTCTGATCTTCATGCCGACTCCTCTATTTTTCCAGATCATTGCGAACCGATTCGCCAATAGGGACTCTGATCGACGCAATCGCTTTTGGTTCGCGAAAAAAAGAATTGGTCGGACAAATCAACGACTTGGGTTGCGATGAATATTCTTCTTACTGCACGGTTGCGAAACGTCCCACACTGAAATACTGTATGCGCATACAGCTAAAACAAGGGATCACTCTCATGTCTACCACCGCCGCTACAGCCCCTGCGCCGTACGAACGTATGGCCATCCGCATTCAGAAAATCATCAATGCCCCGACCGCACAGAAATCGCGCTCTGCCCTGATCTTTCGCCTGGCCGACGAACTCGAAGAGGACTGGAATCAACTGCTTGAGGAGATCGCAGAGAACGACAACGTGACCCTCGCATGGCGTGATGACGGTGGCGTGCAGATTTTCTGGACAGTGCCCAAAGAGGACTGAGCTGACCTGACCCCTCTTGCAGCCACATACCCGCCCTATCGGCGAGTCACAACTGTGCCTCGCCCCGCGCTAATCAGCCCGTAGTTGGATTCAATGCTCAGACTTTTCGTGTCATGCCTCTTGCTTATCTCCTCCCTGCAAACCGCACTCGCCGACGTCAACATCGGCACCTGGAACCTGGAGCACCTGAGTGTGCGGCCCAACAAGGATTTCCAGAGCATCGCTAAAGTCGCGAAAAACGTGGACTTTCTTGCGGTGCAAGAACTCATGAGCGAAGACGCACTGAACACCCTCGCCAAGGAACTGATCCGGCAGACGGGTAAACACTGGAGCGCGATGGCGTCACACGCGGTGGGTCGATCGACCTACAAGGAAATGTACGGTTTCGTCTGGCGTGATGACATCGTGGCCTACGAAGACGGCGCAGTGACTTATCTGGATCGCGGCGACACCTTCGAACGCGAGCCCTACTCCGCCCGCTTCCGATCGCTCAAGGACGACACGACCTTTGTGGTCGCCACGGTGCACATTCTTTACGGCAAGAATCAGGCTGACCGCGCTTCGGAAATCACCGCGCTGTCCAGCTACTGGGCGTGGTTGAAAGACACGTACCCTGGCAACAACCAAATCATGTTGATGGGCGACTTCAACACGCCGCCGAAGGCACCGGCCTGGAGCAACCTGGACGCCAGCGCGAAACCATTAATGCTGGAGGGTGCCTCAACGCTGTCCACCACCGACGGCAAATTCGCAAACCTTTACGACAACGTCTTCGTGAGCAGGCAATCCGCGATCAAGGCCAGCGAGATCAAAGTCTTCAAATATCCAGAGTACCTGGGGATGACCAACGCAAAAGGCCGTGACAGCGTGTCGGACCATGCGCCGATCTTCTTCCGCGCCAGCTTCACGGGGGGCCGTCAGGTGGCAGCATCTGCGGCGCCAAGCTCATCCTTGCCGAACCCGATGAAACCGGCGTCGCCGGATTCCAGCGGAAAAAACTTGACCGTGGCGATTCGCGGGAACAAAAAAACCCTGATCTACCATCGCCCGGACTGCCCGTCATACAACTCGGTTTCAGAGAAGAACCGTATCGACTTCGCCAACGCCGCCGCTGCTGAAGCCCAGCATTATCATTTGGCGGGCAACTGCCGCTGATAGACACCTCGTCGTGAAGGGCGCGCCTGATATCAGGTGGCGCCCCTGGCCTGGCTTATCGACGTGCCAGATCGTGCTGGATGCAGCCGTCATAATACGTTTGCTTGACGGCTGCCGGTTTCAATCGCGATGGACTCTTATACGTCTGTTCGGTGATGCCTAGCGCCATTTTGCGCATCCAGGGTTGAGAAAACTTCTGTGCCTGAAGCTTCCGGCGCTGGCTGTATAAAGTCTTCCCGGACAGCTTCGATTGCTGCGCGACGCCAGCCATACCCGCTCCCCATTTACATACCTGTACGTCCTGCTTACTGACAGTACGCGCTTGTACAGGGAGTGCCGCCATCATCAAAACAAAGGCCGTCACGCCCAATCCCATCTTTCGCATACGCCCTCGTCCCGGAATCACTTGAAAGAAAAGGATTTTTCCAGAAAACCCACGCCCTGCGGGCCATCAGATTGCCTTTTTTATGCGGGAAGGCTTCTGTTGGCTCTACGGTCGCTGCCCACCGGGTCCCTGTCGCTCTTCGTACACCCAAAAGCGCATGGATTTGAGGCCATGCATCGCATCAAGGGCACATGGACACTCAAACAGATATGGCACATGGCCGCTTATCGGCGAGCGATTCAAAATGCCATGAAACAATGCAATTCTCTCTCGGTCGGTAGCCATTCGCAGCTGCAGAAGGCTACTCGTCTCAGGCAGAGAACACGCATTACGATCCATGGCCGGAATCCTGTTTTTTTGCAGCCTGTATCGATCTCGAAATGAAGTGACAGCACCGCTGATGCATTCCGCGGACACCCTGTCAGGTACATAAGGACGTACTCAATTTCAGACCGGCGTACTCGACGCCCAACAGGCCCATGACGATGAATGATTCCAGGGATTTTGAAATTCATTACCGTTTCCGAGGCGAACCCCGGCACTTCTGCCACCATGCCAGTCACTTGTGTGAAAGCGAGGCGTTGCACTTTGCGACCTTGCACGCGGGTGTGGGCAATCTGGATGGCGGTGTCGCTGCGGGCCCCATGCGTTTGGCCATGCTCTATGCCGAAGGGCTGGGCGTGACTCAGGTTCAGTGGAAGCGAACCTGACGCCACAAATCTCCAAACAAACCGCGAATCAAGTGGTCGGTATTTACTGCAGCGCTCATTAAATCAGCAACGCGAGGTAAATATGTCCATTGATAACGCGCTTAAACACGAGGTTCTGACTCGACTCTTGCACGCCCACCCTGCGGGTTTGGGGAAAGAAGTTCTGGACAACTATCGAGGGGAAAACGCGGTTGCGGATACCCTCGAGCATTTGCAGAAAGCCGGCTTGATTCACCACGGCTGTGTCGACAGCCCGGCAAAAGGTGAGCGAACGCTCAATTACCCGGTGAAGTTGAGTTCCGCTGGCGTAGAAGCCGCCAAGCAGCTTTGACCTGAATACCGTCGGTATCGAAAAGGGGGGAATGCTGGTGTTCTCCCCAAGTGCTGCAGACCCGATCATCCATGAGCCGGTCGGGTAGCAGCACTACAGGGGAACGAGAAGAATCCTACAAGCTGCGTCTGTTTTCAGTCACTCTGACAATTGTGACTTAATTAGTCGAACAAGCCGCATCACACCGCTGGATAATCGCCCGTGCCGTCCGGCCAGGGCGTCAGCAACTCAAAACCCGTTTCAGTGACCGCCACCATGTGCTCCCACTGTGCGGACAGCGACTGATCACGGGTCAACACGGTCCAACCGTCGCTCAACACGTGGGTGCCCGGCTTGCCGGCGTTGATCATGGGCTCGATGGTAAAGACCATGCCCGGCTTGAGCTTGAGCCCTTTGCCTGCTGCGCCATAGTGCAAGACCTGAGGTTCTTCGTGGTATTTGCGGCCGATGCCATGGCCGCAATACTCCCTCACGACGCTGAATCCCTCACGGTGGGCAACGGTTTGAATGGCGTGGCCGATATCGCCCAGCGTCGCGCCCGGTTTCACCGCGTGAATACCCGCCAACGTCGCTTCGTAGGTGGTTTCAACCAGACGTTTCGCCAGCGGGCTGACTTCACCCACGTAATACATCCGGCTGGTGTCGCCGTACCAGCCATCCTTGATGACCGCCACGTCAATATTGACGATATCGCCTTCCTTGAGGATGTCGTCTGGTGACGGGATGCCGTGACAAACCACCGTGTTGGGCGAGATACAGGTGGTCTTGGTGAACCCGTGGTAACCCACATTGGCCGGGATGACTTTCAGTTCATTGACGATGAAATCGTTGCAGATGTCGTCCAGCGCTTCGGTGCTGATACCGGGTTTGACGTGCTGACCGATCATGGCGAGCACGTCTGCGGCGAGACGACCTGCAATGCGCAGTCCGACCAGATCGGCTTCGGTCTTGATACTCACGCTCATTGCGACACCACCCTGACCTGAGTCTCTGCGGTTGCATTTTCATCAGGCAAGGCACCCAATAAGGTATTTCCGGAGACCTCGGCGCGGATCAGCAATTGACAGATGTCGGAGTAGTTCAGCCCCGGATTGAGCTCAGCGAGCATGCCGACCCGCATCCAGTGCTCGGCCTGGGCATTGATTGAGCGACTTAGCGCGGCGCTGGCCGAGCGAATATTGGCGTGCATATGTTCGGAAATCTTGACCAGTCCCATGACTTACCTCGCGTTTGATATACGAAGCATATATGTTTCATATATTTTCACGCAAGCCGCAGAACGGTTCTCGCATCACGCCGACGCTTGGGCAGCCGCATCCATCGCACATTCCGAGAGCGACGTCGCCAGCTGAGAAATGGCCTCCTGATCGTCCTCGCTCAGAGCGCGGTAGTGAGTGATGATCGCGCGCTCGGCGTCATTCAACGACTCGGCCGCCATCGGCGTGCGTTGGCCGGAGAGCACATACAGCACGTCAACGCCTTTCTTTCCTAGCGCGGCCAGGTAATCGGAACGGGGAATGCGTTCTCCGCTCTCATACTTCCCTTGGGCATTGGCCTCGACGCCGCCGATGGTGCCAAAGTCCTGCTGCGAAAGTCCGAGGCGCTTGCGTTCTTCTTTCAGGCGGGAGCCAAGATCTTTCATAAACGCGGGCCTCGAATGTGACTGTGTCTAAACCAAGACCCCACTGGTCGAGGGGAGTTGCGAATCACCCGACAATTGTTCAAGCTTCGCGCTTTTCGGCTCAAGTAAGCGCTCGACGCGGCCGATAACTCGGATGGACAGCTTGTCATTGATGTGGCAACCCGATTCTTGCAGTTCGGAGTACCAGACGTGATTACATTTTTACTGGGTTGGTGTGCCGTTTCAGTCGTGGGAACGGTGATCGCAGTCGGTCTCATCAGAGCGGGCAAGAAGCGCCAGCCCGAAGTCGATGACGCGCCTGCCACCGAGGCTGTTCCTGTCGCTACCCCTGCGTCCTACGACCGCTAAACCGTCCTTCGCTCTGCGTCACGCAGCGCTCGAGGCGAATGCTCACTCCACGGCACAATGCGCCTGTTCACCTGAGTAGGACAACGGGCCTGTCGCAAAGCCCATCTGCTCCAGGCCAATGCTGAACTGGCGGACCCCTGCCGCCAGCGCCAGAAAATCCTCACGCTGCATCTCGTTGCCCCAAACGCTGCTGAACGACGCTTCGCGCACCTGAGAGGGTTGGGCCTTGGCCGGGAAAGCCAGGGTGGTTTCGGCTTGATTCATTTGCATGGTCGATCCCTCTTCACTAAACACTGTGTGGATATACAGTATTTTCTTGGGCAACCAAACGCAAGCCTTGATTCGACGAGCGGTCGTCTTTGGAACGTACCGCGCGTTGACGCGAAACGGTCAGACCCCGGCGAGTCCCTTGAGACGCTGGAGATCTTCGGCCGCGAGAACGATGCCTTCCGCGAGCGATATTTCCCGCTGTTGATAACGGCGATCCCCCGGCATGCGCCGCTGCCCCACCCCATGCATCTGTCTCACCAGCTCTTCGCTGCGTTGCGCGAAGGCCTGTCCGCTGCCCTTGTCAGGGTCGATGACGATGAGGGTCTGCCCAGTCCACGGCGTCTGGGCGCCCGGCTTTGTGGACATGTCAAACTCGAAAGAAAAATTGCCCCCCGTGAGCGCCGCTGACAGCAGTTCCACCATCATGGACAGCGCCGAACCCTTGTAACCCCCAAAGGGGAGCAGCGCGCCGCCGTCGAGAATCGCCTTGGGGTCTTCGGTCGGTTCACCGGCGCGATCAACGCCCATGCCCGGTGGCAACAGGCGCCCTTCCCTTGCGGCGATCTGCACGTCACCGTGGGCAATGGCGCTGGTGGCCATGTCGAACACAATCGGCTGCCCCCCGGCACGCGGCGCCGCGAAGGCGATCGGGTTGGTGCCGAAGAGCGGCTTTTGCGCATCATGGGGCACCACGCAGGTCATGCTGTTGACCACGCTCAACGCCACCAGCCCTTCTTGGGCGAAAGGCTCGACGTCGGGCCAGAGCGCCGCAAAATGGTGGGAGTTGCGAATCGCCAGAATCGCGATCCCGGCCGTGCGCGCCTTTTCGATCAGCAGCGCCTTGGCGGCTTGCATGGCGGGCTGTGCGAAACCGCCACCGGCATCCACCCGAACGAATCCCGCGCCAACATCCTCGACGTTCGGCACTGCCTGACCATCGACCCAACCGGCTGCGAGGGATGACAAGTAGCCTTTGATGCGGAAGATGCCGTGACTGTGCGACCCGTCGCGCTCGGCGCTGGCGCAGTTTTCCGCCAGCACGCGCGCTACGTCTGCCGAAGTGCCATGGCGCAGAAATATCTGGCGCAGGAGTTCGGTCAGGTCGCTGTAGGAAATCGTCTGGGTGTCAACCGCGTCGCGGGGTGAGGACATCTGAAGCTCCGGTGTGATTATTGGAAGTGGAAGCCGAACAGAACGTAGATCAGCGCCTGAGAGTACTGTGGGCGAGCAACCGGGTAAACTGCGCACCTGCATCTTGCCCCTCGTGCGCTTCAACTGATCAAGGATCATTCCATGGAGTGTCAGACCCTCGTTCTCGGCGCCGGCATCGTCGGCGTGTGTTCCGCCCTGCACCTGCAAGCCGCAGGCCAGAGCGTCGTGTTGCTTGATCGCAATGACCCTGGCACCGGGACCAGTCACGGCAACGCAGGGCTGATCGAACGCTCCAGCATCATTCCCTACGCCTTCCCCCGCGAGTGGACCAGTCTGGTTCGCTATGGCCTCAACCGGCAATCGTCGATGCGCTTCAACCCGGTGTTTCTGCCTCGCCTGTCGCCGTGGCTGCTTGAGTACTGGCGGCAGTCCTCGCCGGAAAACCTGGCCCGTGCCAGCCAGGCCATGCAACCGCTTATCGAACGTTGCGTCACCGAGCATGACCTGTTGGCCGAGGCGTCGGGCATGACCGGCTTGATGCGCGCCAAGGGCTGGATCGAGTTTTACCGCGATAAGAAGGAGTTCGATCTGGCATCCGCTGACGCCCGATCCTACGAGCAATACGGACTGCGCTTCGAGATTCTCGACGCCAGCCAACTGCGCGACCGCGAGCCGGACCTGAACGGCGTTGTCGGCGGCATTCATTGGCACGATCCGAAGAGCGTGACCGATCCTGGTGCACTGGTGCGGGGATACGCGGCGCTGTTTGCCCAGCGCGGCGGCGTGGTGCTCAAGGGGGATGCGAGGACCTTGAAGCAGCAGGGCGCTGGTTGGGAGGTCGACAGTGCCCAGGGCCGAATCAGTGCCAGCAACGTGGTGGTGGCGATGGGGCCGCAATCCGCCGAGGTCTTCTCGACGCTGGGTTACCGCATCCCCCTGGCCATCAAGCGCGGCTACCACATGCATTACGCATCGCTGCCGGGCGCCGAGCTGCAACATTCGGTGATCGATGCTCAGGCGGGTTTCGTGCTGGCGCCGATGGCGAGAGGAATCCGCCTGACAACGGGCGTCGAGTTCGACGCCAGCGATGCACCGCCCAATGAAATCCAGTTGCGTCGCTGCGAAGCCATCGCCCGTACGCTCTATCCGCTGGGTGAACGGCTGGATGCCGAACCGTGGCTGGGGCGCAGGCCTTGCCTGCCAGACATGCGCCCGGTAATCGGCCCGGCCCCTCGTCACACGGGGCTGTGGTTCAACTTCGGTCACGCCCATCACGGTCTGACGCTGGGACCGGTCACCGGACGTCTGCTGGCCGAGATGATGACCGGCGCACCGACGTTCACCGACCCGGCTCCTTACAGCCCCGCGCGCTTTCGGTAACGGTTCAGCTCAGCCGTTTCTGGAAGAACAGGCGCTGGTGCCCTGGCGGGTAATCGTCGAGCTGGCCGAACGAGGCGTAGCCGTGTTTGCGATAGAACTCGGGGGCCTGAAAGTCGAAGGTGTCCAGCCAGACGCCCACGCAGTTGCGCTCACGGGCAAAGTCTTCGGCCATTTCCATCAACCGGCTGCCCATCCGCTGCCCACGGGCCAGCTCGGGCACGACCAGCAGTTCGATGAAGCACCAGCGATAGAGAACCCGGCCGTGAAGCCCGCCGATGACTGCATCGGTGGTTTCATCCCGGACAAAGAACGCGAACTTTTCCGACAGGCCATCCCCCGCTTTCGCCGCGTTGTAGGCCTTGAGGGGTTCGAGAATCTGCAGACGTTCGTCTTCGCTGGGGTTGCTCTTGAATTCGATTCGCACGCTCATGCGTCGCTTCCTGCTGACATGGAAAAGGAACGCAAGGGTGTTGGATTTGGCGGAATGAGTAAAGCGGCGGCAAACAGAGGGAGCCGCCGAATGGGGCTCCCGGGTGGACGGGATCAGTCTTTCTGATCGCGGAGGATGTTGCCGGAGGTGCCGTCGATGCGGAATTCGTACGTCAGGCTATCGGCCTTGCGGCCTTCACCTTCCCAGTACCCTTTGTCATCGGCCTCGATCTTGTAGATCTCCGTGTAACCGGACGACTTCGCCTTTTCGATGGCCTTCTCGATGGTGATCCAGCCTGGGCCAGGCTTGTCCGCGAGGGCGAACGGGGCAGTGGCCAGAGCGGCGGTGGCGAGGACGGCAGCGGTAAGTGTCTTGATCATTTTTGAACTCCATTTCCCTTTGCGGGCTATTGACGTGCAGGGGGTTGGAGTCGGTCGAAAGACGGATGGTTCAGGCGAGGTTTTGTAACGGGGTGCTGCACGGCGACCGGCGAACATCATCCTGGGATGACGACCGCCGGGAAGCCGGTGTTGCAGGAAGCCACATCAATCAGCGCTTGACCTTGCGACGCAGAATGCCGTTCAGCACCACGACCACCACGGCGACAAAAATGGCAATGTACTGGAATTTTTTCTCGTCGAGCACGCCAATGGTTTGCAGGTGCGACAGGCCGAGCATGATCACCAGCACACTCAAGGCGATGAGGATCGAATAAATCAGACGCTGTTTGTTGGTCATTACGGAGGTTCCTGAAAACGGGTCTAGATCGTTTGCACTGCCGCAAACGCGCCCGACATCTTACGCCGTCACAAAGGTGATAGCACCCTGGGCCTGCGCCTTTGATACTGCGGCGAAGCGTCTCGGTGACTGAACCCTGTCACTTTGCCGTGGTTTAATACCGGCAGTTTACGTTCGTTGTACGCATTTTTTCGTCGTTGAAAGGAGTCCCCAATGCCCCATGAAGGCAGCCTGTTGCAGGCCGCAGTCGTGTTTCTGCTCGCCGCCGTTCTGACCGTCCCCCTGGCCAAGCGCCTGCAACTGGGCGCGGTGATCGGTTACCTGATCGCTGGCGTGATCATCGGCCCGTCGGGTCTGGGCCTGATCGGCAACCCGCAGAGCGTGGCGCATATTTCCGAGCTGGGCGTGGTCCTGCTGCTGTTCATCATCGGCCTTGAGCTGTCGCCCAAACGGTTATGGGTGATGCGCAAATCAGTGTTCGGCGTGGGTCTGGCGCAAGTGCTGCTCACGGGTCTGGTGATTGGCACCGTGGCGCTGCTGGGATTCGGCCAGCCGCTGAACAGCGCCGTGGTCCTCGGCTTGGGTCTGGCCCTGTCGTCCACGGCCTTTGGCCTGCAAAGCCTGGCCGAACGCAAAGAGCTGAACGCGCCCCACGGCCGCCTGGCCTTCGCGATTCTGCTGTTCCAGGACATCGCGGCCATCCCGCTGATCGCATTGGTGCCGATGCTGGCGGGCGGCGATCACGAAGCGTCGTCCGGCGATTCCCTGCGTCATGGTTTGCAGGTGCTGGGCGGCATTGCCGTGGTCGTGGTCGGCGGGCGGTATTTGCTGCGGCCGGTGTTCCGCATTGTCGCCAAGACCAAGCTGCAGGAAGTGTCCACGGCCACCGCGTTGCTGGTGGTGATCGGCACGGCCTATTTGATGGACCTGGTCGGCGTCTCGATGGCGCTGGGCGCGTTTCTCGCCGGTCTGCTGCTGGCGGATTCGGAATACCGCCACGAGCTGGAATCGCAGATCGAGCCGTTCAAAGGCCTGTTGCTGGGCCTGTTCTTCATCAGCGTCGGCATGGGGGCCAACCTGGGTCTGTTGCTGAGTTCGCCAATCACCGTGCTGGCCCTGACCGTTCTGCTGATCGGCCTGAAGCTGCCGCTGCTGTTCTTCGTTGGCCGGTTCGCCGGGGGCCTCGGCAAACAGAGCGCCTTGCGCCTGGGGCTGGTGTTGGCGGCGGGCGGGGAATTCGCCTTCGTGGTGTTCAAGATTGGCCGCGACCAAGGCCTGTTCGATGCCACGCTGTACGACACGCTGGTGCTGACCATCACCCTCTCCATGGCCCTCACCCCGCCGCTATTGCTGGTGATGTCACGCTGGCTCAAACCCAAAGCGGTGGTCAAGGAAGTGCCTGATGAATACAGGGACATCGATTCGGACAACCCTCGCGTCGTGATCGCGGGCATGGGCCGGATGGGGCAGATCGTGGCGCGTATCCTGCGTGCGCAGAAAATCCCTTTCATTGCGCTGGACACTTCGGTGGAGACGATCGAGTTCACCCGCAGCTTCGGCAATGTCCCGGTGTTTTACGGCGACCCGCTGCGTCCGGAAATCCTCCGCGCGGCCAAAGTGGATCAGGCGGAATACTTCGTGATCGCCACCGACGACCCGGACACCAACATCAAGACCGCCGAGCTGGTGCGCAAGCTGTACCCGCACCTGAAAATCATCGCCCGGGCCCGTAACCGGCAGCACGTGCATCGCCTGTTGGACCTCGACGCGCAGGCGGTTCGGGAAACCTTCTATTCCAGTCTGGAGATGACTCGCCGCACCCTGATTGGCCTGGGCTTGACCGAGGCGCAGGCGGCGGCGCGCATCAATCGCTTCAAGCGTCATGACGAACAGGTGCTCAACCGTCAGCACCTGATCTACGACGATGCGGCGAAGGTCATGCAAAGCGCACTGGAAGCCCGAACCGAACTGGCCGAGCTGTTCGAGTCCGACCACATGGACGAAGAAGCCGAACTGGCTGCCAGCAAACCCTGACTTCGTCCTGCGCTGAGTCGGCTAACGGCTCAGCGCGACGACGAACTCCAGAAAGGCGCGCACCTTGGCCGGTGGCAGATGGCGGGACGGGTACAACGCATACAGCGGGAAATACTCGTCCGGCCAGTCCGGAAACAGCTCCACCAGTCGCCCCTCCCGAAGCGCCGGTTCCACGCCCAACGCCAACACTTGCGCCACCGCCTGCCCTTCCTCGCAGATGCGATGCATCGTTCCCACGTCGTTGACCATCAACCGCCCACGCGTGTTGACGAACAATCGCTCATCACCCCGATGAAATTCCCACGGAAACGGACGCCCGGTGTGTGAGTCGCGAAAATCGATGCAGACGTGCTGAGGGCTTTGCAAATCAGTCGGGTGGTGCGGCCTGCCGTGCTTTTTCAGGTACGCCGGGGAAGCGACGGTCAACACCCGCGTCTTGAGCAACTGACGACCAATCAGCGATGACGAGGGCTGCTCCCCGAAACGCACGGCCAGGTCGACGCCGTCCGCGATCAGATCGCCCAGTTGCTCGCGGGTCACCAGGTCCAGTTCCAGCTCAGGATAGGTGGCCATGAAGTCGCCCAATGCCGGGGCCAGAATCAGCCGGGAGAAATACGGATCGACGTTGACCCGCAAACGCCCGCGCACGGCCGTGGCGCTCCCGGACGCCTGGGTGGCCGCCTCTTCGAGCCCGGCCAGCAGCGGCGCAATCTCTTCGTAAAGTCGGCGGCCCTCATCGGTCAGCTTGACCGAGCGCGTGGTGCGGTCGAACAGCCGAATCCCCAGCCGCGCTTCCAACCGGGCCACTGCGCGACTGACACCGGATTGGGTCATGTCCAGCGCTTCGGCGGCCTTGACGAAGCTGCCGCTGTCGACCACCGCCGACAGCACGCCCATGCCACCGGCCAAACGTCCGTCGAAACTCATTAATGATTCTCCAGCATGGATGCAATGACACCCATGCTATCGGAGAATCAAACCGCCCGACGCGATAATTCTCGCAACGGCGACATCAGGTCGCTCCGAATGAGGAAACGGATTCATGTACACGATCATGGGTGTGACCGGGCAAGTGGGCAGTGAAGTGGCGCGCAATCTCCTGGCAGCGGGCAAACCGGTGCGTGCGGTGGTGCGCAGCGCCGAGAAAGGTCAGGTGTGGGCGAATCAAGGATGCGAGGTTGCGGTCGCCGATGTGGACGACGTGTCGGCGTTGACCACTGCCTTTCAGAACAGCACCGCGGTGTTCATCCTGCTGCCGCCGAACTTCTCGCCGACCGAAGGCTTTCCGGAAACCCGCAAGGTCATCGCCAACCTTAACGAAGCATTGACCACGGCGGCCCCTGGCAAGGTGGTGTGCATCTCCACCATCGGCGCTCAGGCGACGCAGCCCAATCTGCTGAATCAGCTGCAACTGCTGGAGAAAAGCCTGAGCACGCTCGAACTCCCGGTGACCTTCCTGCGTCCGGGCTGGTTCATGGAAAACTGCCTGTGGGACGTGGCGCCTGCGACAGAAACCGGTGTGATTCCCAGCTTTTTGCAACCGCTGGACAAACCGGTGCCGATGATTGCCACGGCGGACGTCGGACGTGTTGCCGCCGAGCTGTTGCAGGAACAGTGGTTCGGCAAGCGGATCGTCGAGCTGGAAGCTGAAAGTCACGTCACGCCGAACCAGATCGCCGACACCTTTAGCGAACTGCTGGGCAAGCCGGTGTCGATGCAGGCGGTGCCCCGCGACACCTGGCATGACCTGTTTACCTCGCAAGGCATGAGCAATCCGCTGCCGCGCATGCAGATGCTCGACGGCTTCAACGAAGGCTGGATTCGCTTCGAAGGGCTGCCACGCAAGGGCCATGTGACGCTGAAAACCGTGCTGGCCGGGCTGTTGGCGCGCTAAGTGGCGATCAGGCCTCCCGCGAGTTTTTCACGTTTTCGATGAAGCGCGTGACCGCGGGGGCCTTTTCGTAGCGGCGGTGGATCAGCGACAGGTATGAGGTGGGCTGACAGTCTTCGATGCGTCGATACAGCACGTTCGGCAACTGGATGTGATCGACCACCGATTCCGGGACCACCGCCACGCCTTGCCCCAGGCTCACCAGCGCGACCACGGACACCAGACCGCCCGGTTGAGGCCCCAGGGTCGGCGCAAAGCCGCCTTGGGCGGCCACTTCCAATGTCCCGGAAATCTGCTCGGGCAGAATGAACGTCTCGTTTTGCAGGTGCATCGCGTTGATCAGCTTGAGCTTGCTGAGCCATGACCCGCTCGGCAGCGCCAGGGCAAACCCTTCGGTCAGAAGCTTCACAGCGCTGACCGACTCCGGCAGGTTCATGGGCGAACGAATGAAGCCCACGTCCAGCCGCCCTTCTTCAATCATCCTCGGCAACGCCGGCATCAGGTGTTCAGTGATCGCGAACTCGACGTCGGGATGCCCTTGGCGAAACGCCCCCACCTGACGCTGCAACACGCCCGAAAACACGGCCGAAGCGACGTACCCCAATTCGATCTTTCCCGCTTCGCCCCGTCCGGCCCGCTGCACGTTGTATTGCGCGGTCTCGAACTGACGCACTGCGAGTTCGGCCTCGATCTGCAAGGCGCGGCCTGCGTCGGTCAGACGAACCTCCCGCTGCTCGCGGACGAACAACCGTGTGCCCAAGGCGCTTTCGAGATCCTGGATCTGCCGCGTCAACGTCGGCGGCGCGATGCCCAGTTGCTCGGCGGCACGGGTGAAATGACGGTGCCGGGCAACAGCGAGGAAGTAGCGAAAATGACGGATTTCCATGGCACGTTACCTGGCAGGTAATTGATTCGTGGGAGGCAGGTAACGAAGCATACGCCTTTCGGCGATATTCTGAATGTCACCGAACCCCGGTATCTGCGCTGCCGCTAGCAGGCCTCTCCGCTACATGGGGGCGCGCTCAGTCAGAAACATACGGATCGTGCCCCGAATGTCGCTCACTGAGCATTAGTCAAAACCTAACACTGGAGCTGCCATGCCTCATCCCAGCCCCCGCATGACCCTGCTCACCGCTTCCGGCGTGTGCTCGCTGATCGTGCTCGACACCAACATCGTTGCCGTGACCCTGCCGAGTATCGCCCGGGACCTGGGCGCCGGGTTCGCCGACATTGAATGGGTGGTCAGCGCCTACATGCTGGCGTTCGCCGCGTTGCTGCTGCCCGCAGGCAGTCTGGCGGACCGCTTCGGGCGCAAGAAGATGCTGCTCACCGGTTTGGTGCTGTTCATCCTCGCATCAGTCGGATGTGGCGCTGCGCCGAACATCGTCTTTCTCGACATCGCCCGGGCGGTCAAGGGCGTGGGGGCCGCACTGCTGTTGACCTCGGCACTGGCCACCATCGGCCACGTGTTTCACGACGAAGTCGAACGGGCCAAGGCCTGGGCGTTCTGGGGCGCGTGCATGGGGGTGGCGATGACGGCTGCGCCCACCGTCGGCGGTTTGATCGCGGAGCTGGTGGGCTGGCGCTGGATTTTTTACCTCAACCTGCCGGTCGGTCTGCTGTTGCTGGCGATGGTGTCGCGCAACGTCGGCGAGTCGCGTAATGAGCAGTCGGCCCGTCTGGACCCCATCGGCAGCCTGTTTTTCAGTGCCAGCCTGTTGAGCCTGATCTGGGGATTGATCGAAGCCAACCGCATCGGTTGGGACAACCCGTTGACCTTCGCCCGCCTGACTGGGGGCGCATTGTTACTGGGCCTGTTTGTGGTCGCGGAGCGCTTGCAGCGTCGGCCCATGGTGGATTTGCAGTTGTTCAAACACCCGCGCTTCATCGGCGCGTTGCTGGGCATGTTCGCCTACGCCGGGTGCGCTCAGGTGATGATGACGCTGCTGCCGTTCTATCTGCAAAACGGCCTCGGTTTCAGCGCCATCAGCTCGGGCCTGGGCATGTTGCCGTTTGCGATCACCATGCTGCTGCTCCCTCGATTGGGGCCAAAACTGGCTCGGCACCTGTCGCCTGCCGCGATGATGGCGTTGGGGCTGACACTGGTCAGCACCGGCAACCTGCTGTGCGCCTGGGCCACCACGCTGGGGGGTTATCCGGCCTTCGCGCTGGCCATGGCGGTGACCGGCGCTGGCGCCGGACTGCTGAACGGTGACACCCAGAAAAACATCATGGCTTGCGTGCCTCGGGAGCGCACCGGCATGGCGTCGGGCATGAGCACCACCATGCGGTTCAGCGCGATCATGCTGGCGGTGGGCGTCTACGGCGCGCTGCTCGCCAGCCACACGTTGAAAGCGTTGAACCTGAGCCTGCGCAACCTCGCGCCGGAATGGCTCGACCAGGCCGAATACATCGCGTCTCGCGTAGTGGCCGGTGACATGAGCGCCGCGTTGCAGGCTGTCGACACGGGCGCCCGCGCCGTGGTGCAACCCTTGGCGCAGCAGGCGTTCGTGACAGGCTTCGGCTCGGTGTTGTGGGTCGCCGGGTGCGTCGGTCTGGTGGGCGCGGTGTTGGTGGGCACCCTGATGCGCAAACCCATCCCAGCCCTGCAACTCAATCCCGCCTGATCCGCTTCAGTCCTGCCGTTTGAGCCATTCCCCAGGCGGCAGGCCCATTTCCTGAACGAACGCTTTGCTGAGCGCCGCTTGGGAGCTGTAGCCCACCGACGCGGCAATCACCTTGAGTTTCACGCCTTGCTTCATCAGGTCCCGCGCCAGCTTCATCCGCCACGCCGTGAGGTAGGCGATAGGTGACACGCCGACCACCTTGAGGAACTGCGCCGAGAATTTGCTGCGGGACATGCACGCCAGCTCGGCCAGTTGCTTGAGGTTCCAGTCCTGCTCCGGACTCAGGTGAATCGCGTTGATCGCAGCACCCAGGTGCGGGTCGAGGATCGCGCTCAACCCACCCCGCGCAATCATCCCGTCCTCCATCGCCCGCCGCACCAGCACGATGAAGATGTATTCGAAGAGCACGCTCAGGCCTTTCCGATGCCCTGCACCTTGGCCGCGAAATTCGGCCAACAGCGCCGTGATCACTGGCACCAGCGGCTCAATGTCCTTGAACGGATACACCAGCGTGTCGGTGACCCCCAGCGGAAATGAGCGGCCCATGCTGACGCCGAACTCGAAGGTCGCGCAGAGGATATCGGCGCCCTGCTCGGTGGTCGGTTGCAGTTTGTAACGGCAGGTGCTCGGACACAGCAGAACGGTGGGGCCGTCCAGTTCGATGCGCGGATGACCGGGGCGAATCAACGCCAGGTCGCCGCGTTCGACGATGTGAATGAACGCCGTGCCGTCGGGCTTGTTGATGTCGAGGGTATCGAACACCGTCCCGGCGTAGAACAGCCGTCCGTTCATGTGGATTCGGTCGAAAAACTCGGATAGCGCGTCCATTGAGTCACTTCAGGCAAAAAACGCGGACGTCGGGACAAAACCCCTCCGACGTAAAGAACGAGGATAACCCTCACTTGCGACGCCCCGGTCGGCGGCGACCGCAAGAGGTTATTCCAATCCGAGGAGCCTCACAATGAGCACTGATTCGAACGTCAATTCCCTCTACCGTGACCCCGAAAACGGTGTGTTGCCGAAGGTCGACTTTTCCCTCGACCTCACGCGTGCCGCGCTGGTGGTGATCGATCCGCAGGTGGATTTTCTGAGCGAAAAAGGCGTGACCTGGCCATTGGTGGGCAACAGCGTCACCGAGAATGGCGTGGTTGGCCACCTGGAGCAGTTATTCGCGGCGTCCAAACAGGCCGGGATCGCGGTGGTCATTTCCCCTCATTATTACTACCCCTGTGACCACACTTGGGAGCATGGCGGACCGCTGGAAAAAATGATGCACGACGTTGGCATGTTCGACCGGACTTCGCCGCTGGACCTGACTGGCTTCGACGGCTCCGGCGCCGACTTCATGCCGCAGTACAAACCGTACATCCTCGACGGCAAAACCATCATCTGCTCGCCGCACAAAATCTACGGCCCGCAGACCAACGACCTGACCCTGCAACTGCGCAAACAAGGGGTCTCGCAGGTGATTCTGGCGGGGATGGCGGCCAATTTGTGCGTCGAATCGCACCTGCGTGATCTGGTGGAACAAGGGTTCGAAGTGGTCGTGGTGCGCGACGCGACGGCCGCGCCGCAGGTGCCGGAGGGTGACGGGTATCAGGCGGCGTTGATCAATTACCGGTTCCTTGCGCATGGGTTGTGGACCACGGCGCAGGTGTTGGAGCAGTTGCAGAGCCGGTGATCGGACTGCGGCACGAGACCTTCGTGGGAGCGAATTCATTCGCGAATGGGTTTACAGGCGACATATCCGGGTCGGCTGCGCCTCCTTCGCGAATGAATTCGCTCCCACAGTTGAATCTGCGTCAAGCAAAGATATTTTCAAGCCTCCGGGAATAACCCTCCCCCGGCTTCGTCATACGGGCTCAAGAAGTTATTAACCCTGAAATGAGGAAGCCTCCCATGAAAACCACACTGATCGCCCTGACCCTGACCGTGTTGAGCAGCGTTGCCCTGACCGCCCACGCCGACATGAAGAACATGCCGCAGGTGCAGGAATACACCTACGGCACCAAGCTCGATATCGCCGAAGTCACCAAGACCCCGAACCTGAATTTCTGCGGCGTGCGCCCGGTGGACCTGGGCTACGTCGATCACATGGGCAAGGCCCACACCCTGCGTTATGAAACCAGCGGCAACACGTGCCTGGGCGACAACTGATCGCTCGATCACCGCGCGGCGAGGCGCCACATCCGCGCCAGATCTCGTGCCCGGTCGTGCAGCAGGGACGCGGCGTTGTCGCAGGCCTGCTCCAGCGTCATCGGCCCGCTGGCCAAGGCAAACGCCGCGCTGATGCCGTGTTCGTAAAGGTCCGCGTAGCCCTCGCCCAAGGTGCCCGCAAGCACGATCACCGGCACGCCATGACGCTGGGCGATTTTCGCGACACCGAACGGCGTCTTGCCGCGCAGGGTCTGGGCATCGAAGCGCCCTTCCCCGGTGATCACCAGATCGGCGCCCTGTAGAGCGGCGGCCAGACCGGTCAGGTCAGCGACCACTTCCACACCCGGACGGAACGAAGCATTGAGATAGGCTTTGGCAGCGAAGCCCATTCCCCCTGCCGCGCCGGTGCCAGGGTACTCGCTGTCATCCTTGCCCAGCACGCGGGCAGAGACTTCGGCGAAGTGGCCCAACGCTGCGTCCAATGCCAGCACCTGCTCCGGCGAAGCGCCTTTCTGTGGCCCGAAAATATGTGAGGCGCCGTTGGGTCCGCAGAGTGGGTTGTTGACGTCGGCGGCGACTTCGAACTGCACGTCCTTGAGGCGGGCGTCCAGCCCATCCAGATCAATCTGTGCGACCTGGCTCAGTGCCAGGCCGCCGGGGGGGAGCGGCTCGCCCTCTTGATCGAGAAAGCGCGCACCCAAGGCCGACAGCATGCCCGTGCCCGCATCATTGGTGGCACTGCCGCCGATGGCCAGAATGACCCGCTGCGCACCGGCGTCCAACGCGGCGGCGATCAATTCGCCGGTGCCGTACGTCGTCGTGACCGTGGCATCGCGCTGTTTCAGGGTCAGCATCTGCAAGCCGCTGGCCATCGCCATTTCGATGATCGCGGTACGGGTGTCAGGCAACCATCCCCACTGCGCCTGTGTCGATGCGCCCAACGGTCCTGTTGCATCGGTGGTCATCCATTGCCCGCCACACGCCGCCAACACGGCTTCGATGGTGCCTTCGCCGCCATCGGCCATTGGGCATTCGACCAGCCGCGCGTCCGGCCACACCTCACGCAAGCCGCTGGCAATGGCCTGGGCGACACCTTGGGCGCTGAGGCTGTCCTTGAAGGAATCCGGGGCGATGACGATGTTCATGGTGTTCTCCTTATCGATGGTCGCGATCTTCGCACGGGTGCCGGGAAATTCCGCCTGCCCTTCGCACAACGCGGTCAGACGCTGTGTTGTTCATCTGAACAAAAGGCCCGGCGATATCGTCGGTTGGCGGGTTGCTCTCTATAACGTCTGCTGTATCGGAGACATTTCGGCCACACAAACCGGCGAATATGACACTATATAGCCACTATTTTTTACGGGTTATCGCCACCTCATGGCCGATCTGCCCGTTTTGGTTTTTTCACGATGAAAGCCGCAGCCCTATGCTTCTGAACGATCCCGTCACCCTGCTGTTAATCATCATCCCGTTCGGACTCATGACCACGCTGATGCTGTGCCTGTCCTACGTCGGCACCAGCCGTCACCCCGCGCCGCTGCACTGGTGGATTGCCGGGGATCTGGTGCTGGCGGCCTATCGCGCGGTCGACCTGATGCAACCCGGCGTCATTCCCCAGGGCCCCGACTGGCTGGGCATTCTCACGCCCGAAACTGCCTTTATCGCCAACACTGCAGGGCTGTTGCTGGCCATCGGTTGCCACACCTTGGCGCTGCATCAACTGGCCGAACGTGCCCAAGGTGTCGCGTGGCACCTGCGAATGCTGCTCACGCCCGTGTTGCTGTACGGCATCGGCGCCAGTGTGCTGCTGCACAACGATTACATGCTGTCGTGGTTTTTTCTGTTCTGCGTGCTGACCATCGCCGTGCAGTTCTGCGTGACTTGGCCGTTGAGAAAACGTTTTCGGGGTGCCTGGGCGTTGCTTGCCGGGCACATCGCGCTGCTTATCTTTCATGCCCATTCCGCGATTACGCTGGCCGTCGATCCCCCGCCGCCCTTGGCCTTCGATGAACCGGATATGTTCTCGCTGCCTGCGCTGGCGATGGATTTCATGGTCTCGTTTCTGTTCACCCTCAGCTTCGCCCTTATGTTGCAGGAGCAATTGCGCCAGCAGGTCGTGCAATTGAGCATCACCGACACCCTGACCGGCGCCCTGAACCGACGCGGCGCGGTGGCGACGATTCTTCATCAGGAGCGTCGTCAGAACGGGCCGCAACGCTACCCGCTGGCCGTGGCGATGATCGACCTGGACAACTTCAAGCGCATCAACGACCAGTACGGGCATGCGATGGGGGATTCGGCCCTGCAACTGTTCGCCAACACTGTGACTCGGTTGATGCGCAAGGATGACGTGTTCGTGCGTTGGGGCGGCGAGGAATTTCTGTTGGTGTTCCCCGGCACCGACGTGCAACAGGCGCAGATGTTCATGAAACGCTTGTGCGAGGCGCTGGACCCGCCGAAGGCAGAAGCGAAGCTGCCGTTTCCGATTGGCTTCAGCGCCGGGCTGGCGCAAACCTCGACGTTGAACAGCCGGAAAGATTTCGAAGCCCTGTTGCGCTCGGTGGACAAGGCGCTGTATCGGGCCAAGCAGGTGCGCGGGCGGGTTGAGGTGGTCGAGGCGATGGATTTGTAAAGCGTGCCGGGTACCGGACTCGACCTGTGGGAGCGAATTCATTCGCGAGACATGGGCACTGCTCCTCATAGCCAGCGCCAGACACGCCGTCTCGCGAATGAATTCGCTCCTACAGAGGAGCCGGGATGCCATGGATTGCAGCGTCGGGGCCTGATGACTTAGCGCGGGATCATCTGCATTCCCAGGTACAACCTCAACAGCTCATCGGTCCGGTACGGGTCACACCCGCTCACCTCGGCAATTTTTTCCAGCCGATAGCGCAAGCTGTTGCGATGAATCCCCAAGGCATCGGCGCAGGCCTGGCTTTCGCCGCTGTAATCGAACCAGGCGCGCAGGGTGTCGAGCAGTTGGCCGTTACCCTGCAAACGCAGCACCGGTTCGGCGATTTCCTCGGCCAGCCAGTCATGGCGATTGCGCCAGAACAGCACCGCCAGCCGATGATTCGCCAACCTCAACAGCCGGTGTTGCGGTTGAACGTGACGGGCGTAATCCAGCAGATCGCGGGCGGCCGTGCAGGCGTGGCGTAAAGAGATCAGGTCTGACGACGGCTCGACCGTGGCCATGCGCGACACCGGCCAACCCTGCTCGTCGAACTGCTCCAGTAACAAGGCATCATCGCGATCCTTGCCCGCCGCACGACACCAATACACCAGGCTCGGCTCGCACGACACACACCAACTGTTGGCGTAACGTCCGTTCAACCAGGCCGCCAACGGACCCGCATAGCCCGCACCGTCAGGCAGTTCAATCAACACCGCCTGACGCGGCAATTGCGGCTGCAAACCCAGCTGTTCGGCCTCATCGACCAGATGCTCGGCGCTGTCGCCCCACAACAGCCGCGCCAGCAAATCCTCACTGCGCTGATGCCGCCACTGCTGGTCGGCCTGCTGACGACGGTGCTCCATGAGCATTTCCGCCGTCATCTTCACCAGCTCGGCATAGACCCGCACCTGATCCGGCTCCCCCGTGATGCCCAGCACCCCCACCAGCTTCTGGTCCAGCATCAACGGCAGGTTCACCCCCGGTCGCACCCCGTCCAGTTGCCTGGCCGTGTGCGCATCGATTTCCACCACCCGACGATTGGCCAGCACCAACTGCGCGCCCTCATGCCGCGTGTACAACCGCTCCGCCTCACCGCTGCCAATGATGATGCCGAGGTAATCCATCACATTGACGTTGCACGGCAAAATCGCCATCGCCCGATCAACAATGTCCTGGGCCAGCGCGTGATCAAGGGCGAACATGGGGCACTTCCGGGGAGCGGCGCGTTAAACGGGTCATACAGGTCACATCTTGTTTTTAGGGGTCTGCGGAGTCTGCCTGATTTTTGCCGCGAGTTCCCGCATGACAATCACCCGCCCCGGATACCCAAGGCATCGACAGCGTGTCAGAGTGCCAAGCATCGCCGATGCTTGTGAGGTCACACCACTTTGCCCCTATCCCGCCTCGCCCTGTTCTTTCTTCCCCTACTGACCCTCCCCGCCTGCGCGTCCACCGAGGTGCCGTTGGGTCAGTCGAGTTTTGCCGAGTATCGCCAACAGACCCTGGCCTGGCTTCAGCAGAACCGCACCTTTCAAACCGATGATCACGCTGCCGAGCTGGAGTGGAACGCGCCCCGTGAGTGGCGGCCTGTGGGGGTGGCGAAGGGCGGGATTCTGCTGGTGCATGGGCTGGGGGATTCGCCGTGGTCGTTCAATGATGTGGGGCAGGCGCTGGCCGATCAGGGCTTTCTGGTGCGCACGGTGTTGTTGCCGGGGCACGGCAGCAAGCCCTCGGACATGCTTGATGTGACGCTCAAACAGTGGCAGCAGGTGGTGCGCGAACAGACGCTGATTATGCGTCGCGAGGTGCCGACGGTGTATCTGGGGGGCTTTTCCACCGGGGCCAATCTCGTGCTGGATTATGCCTATGCGCATGCGGACGTTGCCGGACTGGTGCTGTTTTCTCCTGCGTTTCGCCCGGAAAATACTTACGCCTGGGTGACGCAGTACATCGGCTGGTTCCGGCCGTGGCTGGCGAAGCCCGACGATGGCGTCCGACCGATGCAGACCCCGGTTCGTTATCTGAATGTGCCCACCAATGGGTTCGCCCAGTTCTACCGCAGCGCTTTGCTGGCACAGGACCGTATTCAAGAGCGGCCTTACGACAAGCCGGTGTTCGTTGCGATCACGCAGCACGACTCGGTGCTCGACACGGCGTATGTGCTGGACACGTTCAATGCGCGTTTCAGGCACCCGGACAGCCGCCTGATCTGGTACGGGGATCAACCGGCGAACGCCGCCCAATCGCCGCGCGTGCTGGTGCGCACTGACTACCTGCCAGAGTTTCGCATTGCCCAGTTTTCCCATATGGGGCTGCTGTTCTCGCCGGAGAATCCGTTGTACGGGCAGGATGGGCGTCAGCGGATTTGCTGGAACGGTCAGGAAGCGGCGGACATGCAAGAGTGTTTGAAGGGTGATGCGGTGTGGTACTCGGACTGGGGGCATCGCGAGCCGGGCAAGGTGTTTGCGCGGTTGACGTTCAACCCGTATTTCCAGTGGCAGATGGGGGTGATGATGGGGGTGTTGCAGTCAGCTCATTAGGGTCGGATGCGGTATCCCTGTGGGAGCGAATTCATTCGCGAAAGGGTTGGGCAGGCGACAGATACGTGTGGGATGTACCCACGTTTCGCGAATGAATTCGCTCCCACAGTTAAGCCTGCGTATTGCCGCACATTTCGTGGCGATATCGCTCCTACAGCCAAGTCCGCGTCAGACCGATTGCCTGACCGATCGTTTCACTCCCCCGGCGCCAGCCGCTCTCGGCTGTTGCTCAAGTGGGTCAGCATCGCGGCGCGGGCGGCGTCGGGGTCCTGGCGGCGGATGGCGGCGAGGATGGCTTCGTGCTCCAGATTCGCCAGATAGGCATGGTTCGTCAGGCTGGTGCCAGCCCGTTCGCTGGTGGCGATGCGGCTGCGGGGGATGACGGCGTTGCCCAGGTTCTGCAGGATCTCGACGAAGTACGGGTTACCCGTCGCTTCGGCAATCAGCAGGTGAAAGCGGCGGTCCGCCTCCACGCAGCTGTCTTCCTTGGCCAGCAGGTCCTGATAGTCATCCAGTGCCAAACGCATGGCCGACAGCTGTTCCAGGGATCGCCGCTGAGCCGCCAGCGCGACGGCCTGGGTTTCAAGGCCCAGCCGCAGTTCGATGATGTGGCGCACGCTGAACGCGGTTTCGACGTTCAAACGCATGCCGCTCTGCTCGGTGCGTTGCAGCACGAAGGTGCCTTTGCCTTGATGGGTTTCCACCAGCCCCGATGCCTGCAACTTGGAGATCGCCTCCCGAACCACGGTCCGGCTTACCCCGTGCTGACGCACGATTTCACTCTCGGACGGCAGCTTTTCCCCCGGCGCGATGCTGCCCATGAGAATCCGCTGACTGAGGTCTGTGACCAGGTCCGTGGCCAGGTTGTGTTGCCGCCGTTTGGGAAGTCTATGAGAGGGTGGTTGCATGGAGGTTGTCCTAACAGTGGCCTCGATTGACTGAAAGCCCGACCCAGTCGCACTTGTCTTTTTTCAGTTCGACAGGTTGAGGCGAGTGGTCGCCTGGCACCTCGCAGGCTTTGAGAAAACCCCATCAGAACCCCCGCAAAACAGGGCAACCGACCGCTCAAACAGACTTATTCAACTTGTCAGACAAGCAAGCCTATGACACCAAAATATTTCCCACAAGCCCTTGAAAACCGCTTGCGGAGATAACGCGCACTTGTATGATGACTAACAACAAGGCGCACACACCTTGTCACACACATACGAAAGCCCCGCATAAAAATAATCAGTGGGAGTCAACAGAGTGAACACACCCTCATCACGAGTGGATGACGTCAACGATTCCGTCTTGCAATCGGCGGTTTCCAAAGTCAAACGTCATATCCTGCCGCTGTTCGTCATCATGTTCATCGTCAACTACATCGACCGGGTCAACATCGGTTTCGTCCGCAGTCACATGGAACACGACCTGGGCATCGGCGCAGCCGCCTACGGTTTTGGCGCTGGCCTGTTCTTCGTCGCCTACGCGCTGTTCGAAGTCCCCTCCAACATCCTCATGCAGAAAGTCGGCGCCCGCCTCTGGCTGACCCGTATCATGTTCACGTGGGGCCTGGTCGCGGCTGGCATGGCCTTCATTCAAAACGAAACCCACTTCTACATCCTGCGCTTCCTGCTGGGCGTGGCCGAAGCCGGTTTCTTTCCGGGGGTGATCTACTACTTCACCCGCTGGCTGCCGGGCGTCGAGCGCGGCAAGGCCATCGCCATCTTCCTCAGCGGCTCGGCGTTTGCCTCGCTGATCTCTGGCCCGCTGTCCGGCATGCTCCTGCAAATCGAAGGCCTGGGCATGCACGGCTGGCAGTGGATGTACCTCATCGAAGGCCTGTTCTCGGTCGGTCTGTGCGTGTTCGTCTGGTTCTGGCTGGATTCCAGACCCCAGGACGCCAAGTGGATGACCCAGGCGGAAAAAGACGCGCTGACGGACACCATCGACGCTGAACAGCGCGCCCGTGAAGCCGCCAGCCCGGTGAAGCTGTCTATCGGCCAGTTGCTGAAAGACCCGCAAATCATCCTGTTCTGCCTGATGTACTTCTTCATTCAATTGACGATCTACGCAGCGACGTTTTGGCTGCCGAGCATCATCAAGAAGATGGGCAACCTGAGCGACTTCCAGGTCGGTCTGTACAACTCGATCCCCTGGTTCATCGCCATCGTCTGCATGTACGGCTTCGCCAGCCTCTCGGCGAAGTGGAAGCACCAGCAGGCCTGGGTCGCCGCGGCGCTGCTGATCGCGGCTGCCGGGATGTTTATGTCCACCACGGGCGGTCCAGTGTTCGCCTTCGTTGCCATCTGCTTCGCGGCGATGGGTTTCAAATCGGCCTCGTCGCTGTTCTGGCCGATCCCGCAAGGCTATCTCGACGCCCGCATCGCCGCTGGCGTGATCGCCCTGATCAACTCCGTGGGCAACCTCGGCGGCTTCGTTGCACCGACCGCGTTCGGCATCCTCGAACAACAGACCGGCTCGATTCAGGGTGGGCTGTACGGCCTGACCGCCACGTCGATCATCGCTGCGATCCTGGTGTTCAGCGTGCGCACGACACCGAAACCCGGCGCGGCGCCCGTCACCGCAGGGTCAAAACCCGACGCCACGCCCAGCCATTCGTAACGACTTGAACCCCGATTCAACGGCGCCCTCGCGGCGCCCTGCACAACCAAGGATTTCGCCATGACGACACAGACTTCCGGCAGCACCCCCGTTATCACCGACATGCAGGTCATCCCGGTCGCGGGCCACGACGACATGCTGCTCAACCTGAGCGGCGCCCATGGTCCGTATTTCACGCGCAACATCGTGATCCTGAAAGACAACGCGGGTCACACCGGCGTCGGTGAAATCCCCGGCGGCGAGAAGATCCGTCAGACCCTGGAAGACGCTCGCGCCCTGGTCGTCGGCAGCACCATCGGCAACTACCAGAAGATTCTGAACGACGTGCGCCGCACCTTCGCCGAGCGCGATTCCGGCGGTCGTGGCCTGCAAACCTTCGACCTGCGCATCACCATTCACGCGGTCACCGGCATCGAAGCCGCTGTGCTCGACCTGCTCGGTCAACACCTGGAAGTGCCGGTCGCGGCCCTGCTCGGCGAAGGCCAGCAGCGTGACGAAGTGAAGATGCTTGGCTACCTGTTCTACGTCGGCGACCAGAAGAAAACCAACCTGCCCTACCGCACTGAAGAAGACGCCGACAACGACTGGTTCCGCGTGCGTCACGAAGAAGCCCTGACCCCGGAGCGCGTGGTGCGTCTGGCGGAAGCGGCGTTCGAGCGTTATGGCTTCGAAGACTTCAAACTCAAAGGCGGCGCGTTGAGCGGCGACGCGGAAATCGAGGCGGTCACTGCGCTGGCCGAGCGTTTCCCGAAAGCCCGCATCACCCTCGACCCGAACGGCGCCTGGTCGCTGAAAGAAGCCATCCGCCTGTGCCGCGATCAGCACAAGGTGCTGGCCTACGCCGAAGACCCGTGCGGTGCTGAAAATGGCTACTCGGGCCGTGAAGTGATGGCTGAGTTCCGCCGCGCCACCGGTCTGCGCACCGCCACCAACATGATCGCCACCGACTGGCGTGAAATGGGCCACGCGATCCAGCTGCAATCGGTGGACATCCCGCTGGCCGACCCGCACTTCTGGACCATGCAGGGTTCAGTGCGCGTGGCGCAGATGTGCAACGAGTGGGGCCTGACGTGGGGCTCGCATTCCAACAACCACTTCGACATTTCCCTGGCGATGTTCACCCACGCCGCCGCAGCGGCGCCGGGCAACATCACCGCCATTGACACCCACTGGATCTGGCAGGACGGCCAGCGCCTGACCAAAGCCCCGCTGCAGATCATCGGCGGCAACGTGCAGGTGCCGAAGAAACCGGGCCTCGGGGTCGAGATCGACATGGATCAGGTGGCCAAGGCCCACGAGCTGTACAAAGGCATGGGCCTCGGTGCGCGGGACGATAGCGTCGCGATGCAGTTCCTGATTCCGAACTGGACGTTCAACAATAAGCAGCCTTGCCTGGTCCGTTAATACGGGCTCGCAACGCTGCCTGAAACAGAACCACGTTAACTGCCATATGGCGACCGGCGCGTAACCCCTTGCGCGCCGTTTTTCTTCATCTGCTCCACTGTTCATGGCGTGCTAAGGTTCCAGCATCTCACTGCCGTGAAGCCGTCCATGTCCCATCTGACCCAGACCCACCCTCGCCTGACCATCGCCATCGCTTTCGGTGTTGTCGCGGGCATCGTTGCCGCCCTCGTCGCCCCCTCCATCACCCTCACCAGTAAATGCCTGATCGCCTGGAACGTCGCCGGTTGGGTGTACATGCTGCTGATCATGATCCGCACGTTTAAATCCAACGCCGAAGCCGTGCGACGCATCGCCGAAGTCGAGGATGAAAACGCTGGCTGGGTGCTGGTGATGGTCTGTGTGGCGGCGATTGCCAGCCTCGCCGCCATCGTGCTGGAACTGGCCGGGATCAAGGACATGTCTTCCAGCGACAAGGCGCTGCATTACGCGTTTACCGGGTTCACCATCGTCGGGTCGTGGCTGTTGATCGGGGTGATTTTCAGCCTGCATTACGCCCGGATGTTTTACACCTGGAACGGCGACGACGCGGCGTTGCGGTTTGCCGACGGTGAGCAGAATCCGGATTACTGGGACTTCCTGTACTTCTCGTTCACTATCAGTGTGGCGGTGCAGACCTCGGACGTGGGCGTGGCGACCCGAAATTTGCGCAAGGTGGTGCTGGCGCAGTCGTTGATCGGGTTTCTATTCAACACGTCGATATTGGGGTTTTCGATCAACATCGCGGCGGGGTTGTTCAACTGATCCCAGAATCGACACCAATCCCCCTGTAGGAGCGAATTCATTCGCGAGACGTCGGTACAGCTGGCCGATTTTCGGGGTCTGAAAGGCCGCCTCGCGAATGAATTCGCTCCTGCAGGTATGCATTCCAACGTATGGGGCAAGGTCAGCAACACCCGGCGCAGAGCGGCGATGGGGTTCCACTGACGGTTGGGCAGGCGTATGTTGGCCTCCACAAATCCAATGTGCTCTTGAACGAGGCTTAACCGAAATGACTCAGGGTTCCGCGCTGAGAATTGCCGTGCTCGATGACTGGCAGTCCGTTGCCCAGAACGTGGTGGACTGGACCGTACTCAACCCGATTGGCGAGGTCAGCTTCCTCCACGACTTCCCCGCCGATACCGCGACCATGGTCGCCCGCCTCAACGACTTCAACGTGATTTGCGTGATGCGCGAACGCACGATCTTCGACGATGCCCTGCTCAGCCAGTTGCCCAACCTCAAGTTGCTGGTCACCGGCGGCATGCGCAACGCGGCGCTGGACCTCAAGGCCGCCGCGCGTCTGGGCATCACGGTGGTTGGCACCGAGAGCTACAAATACGCCGCCCCCGAGCTGACCTGGGCGTTGATCATGGGCGTCACCCGCAACATCGTCGACGAGGCCAACTCCCTGCGCGCGGGCAACTGGCAGATCGGCATTGGCACCGACCTGTATGGCAAGACTCTGGGGATTGTCGGCCTCGGCAGCATTGGCCAGAAGATCGCCCGCTACGCGCTGGCCTTCGACATGAAGGTCATTGCCTGGAGCGAGAACCTCACCGCCGAACGGGCCGCCGAACATGGCGTGACCTACGTCAGCAAAGACGAGCTGTTCGAGCAGTCAGACATCATCTCGGTCAACCTGGTGCTGAGTGATCGCAGCCGCGGGCTGGTGGACGCCGCCTCGCTGAACCGCATGAAACCCACGGCGTATCTGGTCAACACCGCTCGCGGCCCGATCGTCGATGAAGACGCGCTGGTCGACGTGCTCAAGCAGAAGAAGATCGCCGGTGCGGCGCTGGATGTGTATGGCATCGAACCGCTGCCCGCCGATCACCCGTTCCGCAGCCTGCCGAACCTGCTGGCGACGCCGCACGTGGGCTATGTCACCGAAAACAACTACCGGATGTTCTTCAGCCAGATGATTGAAGACATACAGGCGTGGCACGCGGGTGCGCCGATTCGGGTGTTTGGCTGATGGCCGCCGCCCTCTCCCGGACGCCTTCAGACCCTCGTGCCGCGCTGTTGGTCATCGACATGCAGTACGACTTCATGCCCGGTGGCGCGCTCGCAGTGGCCGAGGGTGATCAACTGGTGCCGCTGATCAACCGCCTGGGCGCGCAGTTTCGCAACGTGGTGATCACGCAAGACTGGCACCCGGCCGGGCACATTTCGTTCGCATCGAGTCATGCCGGGCGCGCGCCGTTCGACAGCATCACCCTGCCCTACGGCCCGCAAACGCTGTGGCCGGATCATTGCGTTCAAGGGACTTCCGGTTCGGCGCTGCATGCCGACCTTGATATTCCCCAAGCGCAGTTGATCCTGCGCAAGGGCTGCAACGCCGGGATCGACAGTTATTCGGCGTTCGTCGAAGCAGATCGCACGACCCAGACCGGGCTGGCGGGGTATTTGAAGGAGCGCGGGGTCGACAGCGTGTTCGTGGTCGGCCTGGCGCTGGACTTCTGCGTGGCATGGTCGGCGCTGGATGCGCGGGCGGCGGGATTCAATACGTGGGTGATCGCTGACGCGTGCAAGGCGATCGACCTCGGCGGGTCGCTGGAAAAGGCGTGGCAGGACCTGACGGCGGCGGGTGTGGTGCGGATTGACAGTGCTGATCTGACGGGCTGAACCGGATACCCGTCGCCTTCGCGCCAGGCTGAGGCCTGGCGTGCGCTGACGATCCTCTGTGGGAGCGAATTCATTCGCGAATGGTTGGTACAGCCTGCACATCTCCATCGCCTGTCCCAACTTTCGCGAATGAATTCGCTCCCACAGTTAAACCTGCGTCAGGCCGCACATTCGTGGCGATATCGCTCCCACAGTTAAACCTGCGTCAGGCCGCACATTCGTGGCGATATCGAACCCCTGTGGGAGCGAATTCATTCGCGAAGGGGCTTGGCAGGCGCTACATCTACGTCGGATGTACCGGACTCTCGTGGGAATACCGCCCAGAATGAATTCGCGCCTATAGGTCATCCACCGTGCCGGCCTACTCGTTACCCAACGCAAACCGCTTCAACCCTTCCCCTTCCATCCGATACCGCACCCACTCGTCCTGCGGTTCGGCGCCAATCGATTTATAGAAATTGATCGCGGGCTGGTTCCAGTCCAGCACGCTCCATTCGAAACGACCGCATCCGGTGTCATGGGCGATCTTCGCCAGATGCCGCAGCAGTTGCTTGCCCGCGCCAATCCCGCGCTGGCTGGCAGACACGAACAGGTCTTCCAGGTACAGCCCCTTGCGGCCCTGCCACGTCGAGTAGCTGAGGAAATACACCGCAAAACCGATGGGCTGGTCGTTGAGCAGGCAAATCAGCGCCTTGGCCGGTGACGGCTCGTCGAACAGGCTGCGCTCGATGTCGGCGACGCTGGCCTTGACCTCGTGCTCGGCTTTTTCGTAGATCGCAAGCTCGGTGATGAAGCCCAGAATCACGGCGGCATCGGCGCGGGTGGCGTCTCGAATATGAAGGGTCACGGTGGGGTCTCCCGAATCAATGAAAAGGCCGCCGCGCAGGGGCGAACGACGGGGAGCGGATTGTGTCTCAACCAACAGCACGGCGCAGCAGGTACACCGAAAAAAACTGACCGTCTCCCTCAGCAAACCGCCAGACTACCCAAGAGAAGCAGCATGGACACTGAACAAGACGGCAAGACCCCCGGCCTTACCCCCGAAGAAGAACGCGACATCGACGAGAACCAGCCCCCCCGCGCCGCCGTGCTGCACGAGACGATCCGCATGCAGGGCGATCAGGAGCTGGAGCGCAACGTCGCCGCGCTGTTCTGGTCGGCATTGGCCGCGGGCCTGACCATGGGCCTGTCGCTGATGGCCATGGGGCTGCTCAACTCGCGGCTGCCGGACGGCGAAGCGTTCAAGGTGATCGCCAGCGTGGGCTACAGCGCCGGGTTTCTTGCGGTGATCCTTGCCCGTCAGCAACTGTTCACTGAAAACACCCTGACGGCCGTGCTGCCGGTGATGAGCAAGCCGACGCTGAACAACTTCGGCCGTCTCCTGCGGCTCTGGAGTGTGGTGCTGGTGGGCAACTTGTGCGGCACGCTGCTGGTGGCGTACGTGATGCTGGAACTGCCGATTTTCGACAGCAAGACCGACGCCGCCTTTCTGGACATCGGCCGCAAGGTGATGGAAAACGGCACCACGCAGATGTTCGCCAAGGGCATCGTCTCCGGCTGGATGATCGCCACCATGGTCTGGATGATCCCCTCCATGGAAAACGCCAAGATGTGGATCATCCTGATGATCACCTACCTGATGGCGCTGGGGGATTTCACCCACATCGTGGTCGGCTCGGCGGAGGTCTCGTACCTGGTGTTCGCCGGGGAATTGTCGTGGAAAGAGTTCTGGCTGGTGTTCGCCGGGCCGACCCTCGCGGGGAATATCATCGGCGGGAGCTTTATCTTCGCACTGATCAGCCATGCGCAGATTCGAAGTGAGAGCGGGACGCCAAAGAAAGAACAGCGTTCGGATAAAAAGCGCGAGGGCAACCGCGCCCCCAAGACGGAATGAGTCATCTGTGGGAGCGAATTCATTCGCGATACGTCGGTACAGTCGATAGAGAGGTGTTGCCCGCACCGACGTATCGCGAAAGAATTCCCACCCACAGGTCATAGATCGTTTGCGAAATAAAGGCCGCAGTTCGTACTTAAATAATTTTTAAGAAATACCGGCTACGTTTAAAGGCAAAATGCGAGTCTCCAGTCGCAACGTGGTTCAGGCACTCCAATGACCCGAATTCTGACAATCGAAGACGATGCCGTCACCGCCAAGGAAATCGTCGCCGAGTTAAGCAGCCATGGCCTCCAGGTGGATTGGGTCGACAATGGCCGTGAGGGGTTGGTGCGCGCCGTCAGCGGCGATTACGACCTCATCACCCTCGACCGCATGCTGCCCGAAGTAGACGGTCTGGCGATTGTCACCACCATGCGCGCCCTCGGCATTGCCACGCCGATCCTGATGATCAGCGCCTTGTCCGACGTCGATGAACGCGTCCGTGGCCTGCGCGCCGGGGGCGACGATTACCTCTCCAAACCTTTCGCTTCCGACGAAATGGCCGCTCGGGTCGAGGTCCTGCTGCGCCGCAGCAACCCCGTAACCCAGGCCGAAACCATGCTCAAGGTCGGCGATCTGGAGCTGAACCTGATCACCCGCGAAGCCAGCCGCGCCGGGCAGCCGTTGAACCTGCTGCCCACCGAATACAAGCTGCTGGAATTCCTGATGCGCAACAACGGACAGATCATCACCCGCATGATGATCTTCGAGGAAGTCTGGGGTTACCACTTCGACCCTGGCACCAACCTCATCGACGTGCACATCGGTCGCTTGCGCAAGAAAATCGATCCCCCTACCCTGACGCCGCTGATACGTACCGTTCGAGGCTCAGGTTATGTCATTGCCGAACCCGTCTAAGGGCTGGCGCTCCTCCAGCAGCCGTCTGCTGGCGCTTTACAGTTTTCTGTTCGTGGCCTGGAGCAGCATCCTCATGGGGGTGCTGTACTGGGAAGTCACCAGTTACCTGAACAACCTCGCCCGCCACTCGTTGATGCAGCGCCAGCAACTGTTCTCGCGCTTCGAAGGCGTCCAACTGGACGACGCGCTGCACACCAGCGAGCGCTTCGACATCCGCACCGTCGACGCCTATGGCCTGTTCGACAAGGACCTTCAGCCCATCGCCGGGCCGATCCGCGAGATTCCTGAGGGCCTGAAGCTGACCGGTGAAATCCAGGAGCTGGACACCTGCATCGATTCCGACGACCCGAACCTGCCGCGCGCCAGTTGCGATGCCGTGGCCATTCACACGATGGACAACCGCTGGCTGGTGCTGGTCCGGGACAACGGTTCGCTGTTCGCCGTGGCCACGCTCATCCTGCGTGCGTTGCTCTGGGGCGTCTCGCTGACGATCATCCCTGGCGCCCTGGGTTGGCACCTGCTGCGCCGTCGACCCTTGCGGCGTATCGGCGCGATTCAGGCCAGCGCCGAAGCCATCGTCATCGGCGACCTGACCAAGCGCCTGCCGGTCTCGGACCGTCGGGACGAAATCGACATGCTCGCCGACATCGTGAACGCCATGCTAGATCGCATCGAGCGGCTGATGAACGAGGTCAAAGGCGTCTGCGACAACATCGCCCACGACCTGCGCACCCCGCTGACCCGGCTGCGGGCGCAGCTGTACCGCATTCAACAGCAATCCCCGGAACATTCGCCCCAGGGCGAACAGATGGCACAAGTGATCGCTGACGCCGATACCCTGATGGCCCGTTTCCGGGGCTTGCTGCGCATTTCCGAGCTGGAAGACCACCAGCGCCGCTCCGCCTTCGGCCAACTCGATCCCGTGCCGCTGCTGCATGAGCTGTTCGATTTCTATCTGCCATTGGCCGAAGAAGGTCGCGTCTCACTGCACCTGAAAGTCGCGGAACAGCTGCCGCCGCTGGTGGGCGACCGGGCGCTGTTGTTCGAAGCGTTATCGAACCTGCTCAGCAACTCGATCAAATTCACCCCGGCCGGTGGCCAGGTGCTGATGATCGCCCGGGCCGAGGGCGACACCACGTTCATCGAAGTCCAGGACACCGGCCCCGGCATCCCCGACGCCGAACGCGAAGCCGTGTTCAAACGCTTCTACCGCAGCGAAACCGGTAACAACCACAGCGGCTTCGGCCTCGGCCTCTCCATCGTCGCCGCCATCGTCAACCTCCACGGCTTCAAACTGCGCATCGGCAACAGCCCCTCCGGCGGCGCGAGCCTGGTGCTGGAGTGTCGGCAGGTGATGGCGTTGGGTTGAAACGACAAAGCCGCCTTGAGGGGCGGCTTTAATGGGCAAATTCAGGTTACAGGTTGCGGGCTTTCTCGATGATCCGCTCCTGACGCTCCCAGGCTTTCTTCATGACTTCCTGATAGACGCGTTCTTTTTCTTCAGAGGTGGCGTTGCGGACGAAGTCTGAGAAGGGCGTCGATTTAACGGTTTTGAGTTTTTCAGGGGCTGACATTATGTGTACCTCAGGTGACTCAACATTCGCTCGAGCAAGGCCCGATCATAGGATTCGGGTATATGGGTGTCAATTCGCTGGATGTTCTCTTTGTACGCTCTGGTCGACCCGTCTGCGTTTTTGATAAAGATGTCGACTGTCACCGCGTGACCAAAATCGAATTTCAGCCGATTCACGACCTCTCGAGCGGCGAAGTACTGATGCACAAACCCGGAGAGCGGAATATTTCTGCCTTCGACTTTCTCCCGCGCCTGCACAAACTCCCAGGCCCGCTCCGGGTTTTGGTACACGTATAAAACCAGTACGAATCGACCTCGTTTCAGTGAGCGCTGAATGTTGCGCGAGACTGTCTCGTAATTCGATGACGTACCATCCAGCAGAAACGATTGCTGCAACCGCAACGCCTCATCGTGAACAGCTGAAACCAGGACTGACACTGCTCTCTGAAACAAAAAAGAATTGCTGCCTGTGTATCCCGGTAATTCCGAGCGATAAGTATCAGGATCTATTCGTAAGACAGTCCCGCCAAAGCGAGCGAGAAATTCGAGTGAGGCTTCAGTCTTGCCGGCACCTGGAGACCCTGCCATGAATACCGAAACCGGCGAGTCTTCAGACAGATAAATCGATGGATCTGTCAGCCTTCTCGCAATCTCCCGCCTGTTCGCCTTGGCAAATACCACCGCCTCATCCGCAATCTGTTGTTCGGCTGAATCCATATTCCCCTACGTCCTTTCAATGAGTCGACCCACTTGATTGGCACGCAGTATTGGTAGGTTTACGGACCCTGCCTATCCGACGCAACACGGAGAAACAGGATGCGCTGCCGAGCATTCACGGATATGGGATAGCAGGAGGCCGTAGCGTTCAGGCTATAGAGATGCTGTGGATGTACCGGCCCCTTCGCGAATGAATTCGCTCCCACAGTGGAGGCCCGGACGGCTACAGGGGGTTGATGTCGATCGCGTAATCGTGTCGTGACGCAAAACCTGTGGGAGCGAATTCATTCGCGAAAGATGGTTCAGGCGATGGAGATACTGCGGATGTACCCACCCCTTCGCGAATGAATTCGCGCCCACAGGAAAAGCCCGGTGCGCTGGCGTGCTACACCGGGATGCTGTTGATCACATCACCCCGGCATGCACGTAAAGTCCCGGCTACGACCAATCTGGTGCCCTTGGGAATCCTCAAGCTTCACCCGGTATTCCTCGCCCAGACTCGACTCCACCAGTTTGTAATGCTCGCCCGCCTTGAACCGGGTGAAGCTGATCCCCGCTTCGCAATTCATCTGCCCGTCGTCGCCATTGCCCTCAACGATCAAGTCCACGTCCAGCGTGTGTGCTCCCGGCTTCACATCGAAATAACGGCCATCGTTCAGGCGCTTCCCGTCCAGGTCCTCGGCCATCAACACGCCGGAAGGCTCTTCCTGCAACCCGATCCACGCCTCGGTGGGATCGGCTTTCGGCATCGGGCCCGCACACGCAGACAGGACAGCCACCAGCCCCAGCATGGGCACGAGCAACAGTGATTTGGCGTTCATGACACAACCCTCATTGGAAAGAAAAAGTCCCTGTGGTGCAGGGTGAATTTCGACGATTCAAGGCTGCGCGCCGCCCGGATGAACCACAAATGAATCCCCCATGAAAGCTCCTTGTGCGCGGGACTAACGATTTGTTCATCTGGGCGAAAGCTGCCTGTTAGGTCCCGGCCCCAAGACTGCGCCCATTCGAATAGGAGGTTTCAGGCATGCTCGGGCTGGTCAGGACTGCATTGCTCAAGCCCTACACGTTTATCGTGTTGGCGATTTTCATCTGTATTGTCGGGCCGATGGCGGCGGTCAAGACGCCCACGGACGTGTTCCCCGACATCGGCATTCCGGTGGTGGCGGTGGTCTGGCAGTACGCCGGGCTGTCGCCGGACGCCATGGCGGGTCGGGTGATCTACACCTACGAGCGCTCGCTCAGCACCACGGTCAACGACATCGAACACATTGAATCGCAATCCTTGCCCGGCATGGGCATCGTCAAGATTTTCTTCCAGCCCGGCGTGGACATTCGCACCGCCAACGCCCAGGTGACGGCCGTGTCACAAACCGTGCTGAAACAGATGCCCGCCGGGATCACGCCGCCGCTGATCCTCAACTACAGCGCCTCGACCGTGCCTATCCTGCAAATGGCCTTTTCCAGCCCGACCCTGTCGGAAGCGCGGATTCGCGACCTCGTGCAAAACAGCATTCGCCTGCCCCTCAGCGCTGTGCCCGGCCTGGCGATGCCAACGCCCATGGGCGGCAAGCAACGGCAGATCACCCTCGACCTCGACCCGCAGGCATTGGCTGCCAAGGGCCTGTCGGCGCAGGACGTCGGCAACGCGCTGGCCGCTGGCAACCAGATCATTCCGGTGGGCACGGCGAAGATGGGCACCGACGAATACACGGTCCTGTTGAACAACAGCCCGCAGGCGATCAACGAGCTCAACGACCTGCCGATCAAGACCGTCGACGGCGCGTTGATCACCATTGGCCAGGTCGCTCACGTGCGGGACGGCTCGCCGCCGCAGACCAACATCGTCCGGGTCGATGGCCGTCGTGCGGTGCTGATGCCCGCCTTGAAGAACGGCAATATCTCGACCCTGTCGATCGTCGACGACATCCGCAACATGCTGCCGCTGATCAACGAAACCCTGCCGCCCGAGTTGAAAACGTCGCTGCTCGGTGATGCCTCGGTGTTCGTCAAGGAATCGGTGGGCAGCGTGGCGCGGGAAGGCATCATCGCCGCCCTGCTGACCAGCGTGATGATCCTGCTGTTCCTCGGCAGTTGGCGTTCGACGCTGATCATCGCCGCGTCGATTCCACTGGCCGTGCTGTCGGCCATCGCCCTGCTCTCGGTCACCGGGCAAACCCTCAACGTCATGACCCTCGGCGGGCTGGCATTGGCAGTGGGGATTTTGGTGGACGACGCTACGGTGACCATCGAAAACATCAATTGGCACCTGGAACAAGGCAAGGCGGTGAAGGACGCGATCATGGACGGCGCGAAGCAGATCGTCGGCCCGGCGTTCGTCTCGCTGCTGTGCATCTGCATCGTGTTCGTGCCGATGTTCATGCTGCAGGGCATCGCCGGTTACCTGTTCCGGCCGATGGCGCTGGCAGTCATCTTCGCCATGGGCAGCTCGTTTCTGCTGTCGCGGACGTTGGTGCCGACGCTGGCGATGTTTCTGCTCAAGCCCCACGTGCTGGAATCCGGCCCTGGTCATCACCCGGAAGACGCCTTCATCAATCACCACGAGGGCGATCAGCACGGCCGTCAGCGCAACGTGATCCTGCGCGGCGCGCTGAGTTTTCAGCAGGGTTTCGAAAAGCGTTTCTCGGCGATTCGCGACGTCTACCACGGGCTGCTGGGACTGGCACTGAAACGTCGCAAAGCATTTCTGCTGGGATTTCTCGCCTGCGTGCTGGCCAGCTTTGCGTTGTTGCCGAGTCTGGGGGAAGACTTCTTCCCGGCCACCGATGCAGGCGCCTTGTCGATGCACGTGCGCCTGCCGCTGGGCACGCGGATCGAGGAAAGCGCCGCCGACTTCGACCGCATCGAGCAGCGCATCCGCGAGATCATTCCCGCCGATGAGCTGGACACCGTGATCGACAACATCGGCATCCCGCTCAGCGGCATCGACATGGCCTACAGCAGCAGCGGCACCATCGGTCCGCAGGACGGCGACATTCAGGTCACCCTGAAAGAAGGCCACGCGCCCACTGCCGACTACGTCAAACGCCTGCGCGAAGCCCTGCCCCAGAGTTTCCCCGGCAGCCAGTTCGCCTTCCTGCCCGCCGACATCAGCAGCCAGATTCTCAACTTCGGTAACCCGGCCCCGCTGGACCTGAAAATTTCCGGGCCCAACGGCGACGCCAACCGTGATTACGCGCTGGCGCTGCAACGCCGCCTGCAACACATCCCCGGCATCGCCGACCTGCGCATCCAGCAATCCACGGGCTATCCGTCGCTGCAAGTGGATGTCAATCGGCTGCGCGCCAAGCAACTGGGCATCACTGAAAAAGACGTGACCACCAGCCTCGGCGCCTCATTGGCCGGAACCTCACAAGTGGCGCCGACCTACTGGCTGAACCCGAAAAACGGCGTGTCCTATTCCGTGGTCGCCGCGACCCCGCAATACCGGCTGGACAGCCTGCCGACGCTGGAAGCCCTGCCGATCACCGGCAGCGACGGGCAGTCACAGATCCTCGGCGGCCTGGCGACGATCAAACGCGTGGACAGCCCCGCCGTGGTCACCCACTACAACATTCAGCCGACGCTGGACCTGTTCGCCAACGTGCAGGGCCGTGATCTCGGCGGTGTGGCCAAGGACGTGCAAAAGGTCATCGACGACATGGCGCACCTGCGGCCCAAAGGTGCGGTGGTCAGTCTGCACGGCCAGATCGACGCGCTGCACGAAGCCTTCAGCGGGTTGAGTTTCGGCCTGCTCGGCGCGGTGGTGCTGATCTACCTGCTGATCGTGATCAATTTCCAGTCGTGGATCGACCCGTTTGTGATCATCACGGCGCTGCCGGGGGCACTGGCCGGGATCGTCTGGATGTTGTTCCTTAGCGGCACCTCGCTGTCGGTGCCCGCGCTGACCGGGGCGATCCTGTGCATGGGCGTGGCGACGGCCAACTCGATTCTGGTGGTGAGCTTCTGCCGCGAGCGTCTGGCGGAACACGGCGACGCCCTGCTCGCGGCGCTCGAAGGCGGCTACACCCGCTTCCGCCCGGTGTGCATGACCGCCCTGGCGATGATCATCGGGATGCTGCCGCTGGCCATTTCTCAGGAGCAGAACGCACCGCTGGGCCGTGCCGTCATTGGCGGGTTGATTCTCGCTACCACTGCCACCCTGCTGTTCGTGCCCGTGGTGTTCAGCCTCGTGCACCGCCACTCGAAACCCACCCCTGCAATTACCCCCGCCAGCGCTACCGATGGAGAAACACCCCATGTCGTCTGAACACGCCCCTTCGCGCAAACGCCTGATGCTCACCGGCATCGGCGGCCTGACCCTGGCGGCACTTTTGGTCGCCAATGGCCTGGCCGCCCGCACCCGCCACGACCACGCCGTCGCGGACTGGACCGAAAGCCAGTCGGTGCCAGTGGTCACGGTGGTCTCGCCTTCGCAAAACGCCCAAGGCGACACGCTGCAGTTGCCCGCACGCCTCGACGCGTGGAGCAAGGCGTCGATCAATGCCCGGGTCAGCGGCTACCTGAAAGACTGGGCCGCCGACATCGGCACCCAGGTCCAGGCTGGTCAGGTGCTGGCGCATATCGACAGCCCCGAGCTGGATCAACAACTGGCGCAAACCCACGCGCACCTTGCCCAGCAACAGGCCCAGGCGCGCATCGCCCAGACCACCGCCGAGCGCTGGCAACGCTTGCTCGCCACGCATTCGGTGTCGCAACAGGAAGTGGACGAGAAAGTCTCCGCCGCCACCGCTGCGAAGGCCGATGTGCAAGCGGCGGAGGCGGACTACCAGCGCCTCACGGACCTGGCCGCGTACAAGACGATTCGTGCGCCGTTCAGCGGCACGATCACGGCGCGCAACACCGACATCGGCCAGTTGATCAAGGCCGACGATGGTGGCGGCACCCCGTTGTTCAGCATGGCCGACACCCATCGACTGCGCCTCTATGTGCCGATTCCGCAGAACTACGCCAGCGTCATCCATCCCGGCATGCAGGTGCAGCTCAGCGTTCCCGAACATCCCGCGCAAACCTACAAGGCGACCCTGCTCGGCGACTCCACCGCCGTCGATCCGCGCTCCGGCACGTTGCTGGCCCAGTTCGTGGCCGACAACCCCGATGGCGCGCTGCTGCCGGGTGATTACGCCGACGCGACTCTGCCCATTGCCGCAGGCAGCCATGGGATGAGCATCCCGGCGAGCGCACTGATTTTCCGCGCCAAAGGCACGCAGGTCGCGACGATGGACGGCGCGGGTCATGTGCACCTGCGCGACATCCACATCGCGATGGACCTTGGGGATCGGCTGGTGATTGACCAAGGCTTGCAAGCCTCCGACAAGGTCATCGACAACCCGCCCGATGCCCTCCGTGAAAACGACCCGGTGCAACTGGCCGACGCGGGGGGTGCCCATGCGCCCAAGGCTTGAGGGTCTGACCCTGGCGCTGGTTATCGCAGGCGCGTTGACGCTGCAAGGCTGCTCGCTGGCGCCGACCTACCACGCGCCAGCGGTGCCGCTGCCTGAGCATTACAAGGAGGACGCAGGCCCTTGGCATCCGGCGCAGCCTGCCGATGAATTGCAGGCCCAGTGGTGGCAGGTGTTCGGCGACAAACAGCTTGACGACCTGCAACAGCAACTGCTCAACGCCAACCCGGACCTGGCGGCCGCCCTCGCCCACTACGACGCGTCGGTGGCCTTCGCCAGCCAGTTGCACGCCGGGCTGTTCCCGCAAATCAACGCCAGCGTGGCACCGGTGCGTCAGCGTCAGTCGGATCGACGACCGCTACGGGGCGACATACAGCCTTCGGTCTACAACAGCGACACGGCAGGCTTCAGCCTGAGTTTCGACCCGGACCTGTGGGGCAAGATTCGCAATCAGGTCGCTGCCGGTGACGCGCAGGCCCAAGCCTCGGCGGACGACCTGGCCGTCGCCCGTCTCAGCCTGCAAAAGCAACTCGCGTCTCTTTACGTGCAAACCCGCGGACTGGACGCACAGAGCCGAATTCTCAAGGCGTCGCTGGACGACTACACCCAAGCCCTGCAACTGACCCGCGACCGTTATGAAGGCAAGATCGCTTCGGAACTCGACCTGACACGAGCCCAGAGCCAACTGGCAGAAGCCCAGGCGCAACTCGACGATGTGAAGGCGCAAAGTGACCTGAGCGAACACGCCATCGCCGAGCTGGTGGGCGTCTTGCCCAGCGACTTCGCCTTGGTTCACAACGCCGAATCGTTGAACCAGCCTGACATCCCCCACGTGTTGCCCGGCAGCCTGTTGCAGCAACGGCCTGACGTGGTGGCCGCAGAGCGTCGGGTGTTCGCGGCCAACGCCAACATCGGCGTCGCCAAAGCCGCGTGGTACCCGGATTTCAGCCTCACCGGCCTGCTCGGCGGGCAGACCCAGGGCAGCGGCAATCTGCTGGCGGCTGCCAATCGGTATTGGGCGCTGGGGCCGCTGGTGAACCTGCCGATTCTCGACGGAGGACGCCGCAGCGCCAACGAGCGCCAGGCCAAGGCCGAGTTCGAACAAGCCGCCGCGCAGTACCACAGCCAAGTGCTCAAGGCGGTGCGCGAAGTGGAAGATAACTTGGGCCAATTGCGGGATTTGCAGCAGGAATCCCAAGACCAGCAAGCCGCCGTCGACGCCGCCCACAGCGCCGAACAGATCGCGACCAGCAGTTATGAAGCGGGGGCGGTGAATTATCTGGAGGTGGTCACCGCGCAAACCACGGCATTGCAGGCGCAGCGGCGGTTGCAGGAAGTCGACACCAGCCGGTTGCAGGCCAGTGTCGGATTGGCGGTGGCGTTGGGTGGGGGGTGGAAGTCCGAGTGATAGCGACCCATCGACGTTACAGCAGCCAAATCGCAGTCTGACTGTAGCCGTACGGCTTGCCGGCGGTAGCGATTTCAAGGACGCCACCGGCGGCAGGCCGGACTGCTACAGGGGGATTGATGTCGGTCACGTAATCTCGGCGTACCACAAAACCTGTGGGAGCGAATTCATTCGCGAAAGATTTCAGGCGATAGAGATACTGCGGATGTACCGGCCCCTTCGCGAATGAATTCGCTCCCACAGTAGAGATCCTGCGCGCACCGGACGTTGTAGGCGGTGGCGTCCAAGAAATTGCCACCGCCGGCAAGCCGGACTGCTACAGAGTTGGTGTGGTGTTAAATCACCGATCCGCCAACGCCTTAGGCACCTGCCACACCAACAGCGCGCCCAAGGTCAGGAACGCCGCCACTGCATACAGCCCGGTGTCGGTGTGCCCGGTTGCGGTGTTCAGCCACCCCACCATGTACGGCGACACGAACCCGGCGAGGTTGCCCATGCAGTTGATCCCGGCAATCGCCGCCGCAGCCGAGACCCCGGCAAGAAACGCGGATGGAATGCCCCAGAACAGCGACAGCGCGGACAGCACCCCGGCGGTCGCGACGCACAGCGCCAGCACCACCAGCACCGGGTTGGCGCCCACCAACGGGCAGACGATGAATCCCAAGGCCCCGATCAACAACGCCCCGGAGAAATGCTGGCGGCGTTTAGCCGTGCGGTCGGCCGTCATGCCGGAAATGATGATCGCAGGCAGCGCCACCAGGTACGGGATCGCTGAAATCCAGCCCACGTAGGCCACGTCCTGAATCCCGGATTGCTTGATCAGCGACGGCAGCCAGAAGCTGATGCCGTACAGCCCGATGATCTGGCAGAAATACACCGCCGTGAGCTTCCAGATGTTGCGGTCGCCCATGAAGCTGCGCACGCTGGCATGTTCGGTTTTCACCGCGTCTTCCCGCGCCAGGTCACTCTGTATTTCCTGCTTCTGCGCGTCGGTCAGCCATTTGGCCTTGGCGGGTTTATCGACCATCAAGAACAGCACGGCAATACCGGCGATGAACGACGGAATGGCTTCGAGCAGGAACAACCATTGCCAGTTGGCCATGACCGTCGAGTCTTTCAGCGTCGCCATGATGATCCCGGAAATCGGCCCGCCAATGACCCCGGCCAGCGGGATGGCGATGTAATACAGCCCGAGCGAAAGGCCACGCTTCTTCGACGGAAACCAGTAGGTCAGGTACAGCATGATGCCTGGCGAAAACCCGGCTTCGGCCACGCCGAGCAGGAAACGTGCGATGTAGAAATGCATCGGCGTCTGCACGAACAGCATGGCGGCGGAGATGATCGACCAGGTGATCATGATCCGCGCGATCCAGATGCGTGCGCCGACCCGGTGCAGAATCAGGTTGCTCGGCACTTCGAAGAAAAAGTAGCCGATGAAGAACACCCCGGCGCCGAAGCCGTAGATGGCGTCACTGAATTGCAGGTCCTGCATCATCTGCAATTTGGCGAAACCGACGTTGACCCGGTCGAGGTAAGCGGTGAGGTAACAGAAGATAATGAACGGCATGATCCGCCAGGCGATCTTACGATACACATCGACCTTGCTTGCGGCCTGCGCAGTCGTCTGGCTGGTCGTCTCGGCGACGACGGCTTCGGTGATATTCGACATACATTCCTCTTCTTTCTGAAGATCTTTTTATTGTTGGAAGACCCTGTGCGCCGACGGCCAGACAGAGTGCCTGACAGCCGACGCGGGCCTGAATGCAGTGCGCCCTCGGTTACCGCAACGTCGCTTGAAAGATTTCCTCCATTTCCTTGCGCACCCGCACCGCCTGAATCGACAGGTCCGCCGTGACGTCACTCCAGCGCACCGGTTGGCCCGCTGCCACTGGACGGTTCAGCACCACGCCGTGGGCCAGACCGATCGGCAGGCCGCCCATGGCCAGGGAATCCACCGCTGGCATGAGCTTGCCGTACACCCGATGCCCGCCCTCGCCGTCCAGTTTTTCGCCCGCTTGCAGGTCGCGTTTGGCCGTCGCCACCACATCGCCACGGAAGCCGTTGGTGGCCCCCGTCGCACGGCCCAGCAGCGCGGCCTGGGCCACGGAAATGCCCAGCTCCAGACCGATCATGTGGTATGGCCGGTACAGCGAGGCGTACTCGCCGGTCGGGTCGGTCCGTACGCCATATTGCGAGAAGCAGTCGCGCACGTAATCGCTGTGCCCCTTGAACGTCACGTACACGCCCCAGCGCAGGTCGCGGTACACCGGGCGCTCGTCGCGCTCCAGCGAGGAAATCACCTCGACCGTCCCTGAGTGAGAAAGAATTCCGCCGATGTCCCGTGGCCGCAGCAGCGTCGGCAAGTCGTCCACGCCACAGGGCGGAAACGCCAGGCCCGTGGCCGCCGGGGTCAGGCCCGTGGCGTTGGACACCGCCGCCATTTCCAGCGCCGACTTGGTGCCGTCGAGAAACGAGTTGAACATCTGTGCGTTGAAATCGCCGGAGCCGACCTGCTCTTCGGTAAAGCCGTAATAGCCCCAGACGGTGTCGGGGGTCGAGGTGTGATAAGCCGGCAGGTATTTGGTGCCCTTGCCCGCGCAGACCACTTCGAAACCCGACGTCCGGGCCCAGTCCACCAGCTCGACGATCAACGCCGGTTGATCGCCGTAGGCCATGGTATAGACGATCCCGGCCTCGGCCGCTTTCTGCGCCAGCAAGGGACCGGCCAGCACGTCCGCTTCGACGTTGACCATGATGATGTGCTTGCGGTGTTCGCAGCAGAGCAAGGCGTGACGAATCCCCGCCGCCGGGCTGCCTGTGGCGTCGATGATCACATCGACCTGGCCATTGGAAATCAGCGCCTGGGCGTCGTCCTGAATGTAGGTGGTCTGGTTGCGAACGGCGTCGTCGAAGGAGCGCGCGGCGTATTGCTCGGGGCTCCAGCCCACCCGCGCCAAGGCGTTGCGGGCGCGTTCCGGCGACAGATCAGCGATGCCGATCAGGTGGATGCCCGGCGTGCGGCGGGCCTGTGAAAGGTACATCGAACCGAATTTGCCCGCGCCGATGAGGCCGACACGAACCGGCTTGCCGTCGGCCTGACGTTGTTGCAGTTGATCAATCAGCATCATGAGGGGTACGTCCTCTTTTGTTGTTATGGACCGCTACGTAAACGGTGTGCGGGGCGGGTGTCGTCCTCGTCACCGTTTGTGGAGATTCGAATCTAGCATTAGTATTTCTGCGGATGAATGAGCCTTTTCCCACTACCGGATGTGCAGAAAACCACATGGACGCTTTCAACTGGAACGACTTGCAAACCTTCCTGGCGATTGCCCGCACAGGCCGTCTGACGGTCGCCGCGCAACGCCTGAACCTCGATCACTCGACCTTGAGTCGACGGCTGGCCAGCCTTGAAGAGGCGCTGGGGGTCAAGCTGTTCGACCGCCGCGCCACGGGCTACACCCTGACCCAGGAAGGTGAGGCGCTGATTCAGGAAGCGGAGTCCATCGAAAGCATCAGCCTGCGCCTGCAAACCCGGTTGCAGGACGCGCAACACAGCGTGTCGGGGACCGTGCGCATCGGCACGCCCGAAGGTTTCGGCACTTGGTTTCTGGCGGAACGCTTGCCGCGCCTGATGGCCGACCACCCGCAACTCGAAGTGGAACTGGTGGCCAACCCGCGCCATTTCAGCCTGTCGAAACGCGAGGCGGATTTGTCGATTGCCATGGCGCGCCCGGATCACGGCCGGGTGCATGCGCGCAAGCTGGTGGATTACGAATTGGGGATTTATGGCGCGCCGTCGTACCTGGCGCGGCATGACGCCATCGACTCAGTCGCGCAACTGACCCAGCACAAATGGGTGGGGTACGTGGAAGACCTGATGTGGACGCCGGAGCTGAATTATTTTCGCGGGCAGATCCCGGTGATTCATCCGGGGATTCGCATTTCCAACGTGATCAGCCAACTCGCGGCGGTGCGTGCGGGGGTGGGATTGGGCGTGTTGCCGTGTTTCATGGCCCGTGGCGAGGCGGGGCTGAGGCAGATTTTGCCCAGCCAGAAGATCAACCGCACGTACTGGATCATCACCCACGCCGACACGTGCGAGCTGGCGCGGGTGAAAGTGATGCAGCAGTTTTTGGAGCGCGAGGTGGCGCGGGAACCGTTGTTCTGGCGGATTTGAACAACATCCGGGATCAGCACATTCACCCTGTGGGAGCGAATTCATTCGCGAAAAATGGTCCGGGCGATGGAGATGTGCCGGTTGTAAGGGCCTCTCGCGAATGAATTCGCTCCCACAGGGTTTTGCGTTGTTCGGGAGGTTTTATCTCACGCCTCAACCACCGAAAAATCGAACAACACCTGCGGCGCTTCGATCAACAGTGAGCGCATCACCTGTGGCGAACAACCCAACGCCTGCAACTGCTCGACCACCGTGCCGTAGCTGATCTGCTTTTCATGCTGCGTATGCGGCCAGTCGCTGCCCCACACCAACCGCTGCGGGCCGAAGCTCTGCACCAGCAGCGGCAATGCGGCGCGGGCGAAGTCGAGGTTTTCCTGCTCGCTGCCTTCCAGCCGGTAGATGCCTGAAACCTTCATCCAGACCTGTCCGCCCAACCCCAACTCCAGCATCTCGCGAAAGCCCGGTTGCTCCAGACCCAAGCGCGCATCGGGCCGACCGAAATGGTCGACGACGACCTTGACCCCGAACGGCATCAGCGCACGAATCAGCCCCGGCAGGTCCGCCACATGGCGGTGCAGCTCCACGTGCCAGTCCAGCTCGGCCACATGCGCGAACAACACCTTCCACTGCGGCTCGGAAAAATCCGGCAGCGCCTTGCCCATCAGGTTCAGGCGGAGGCCGACCACGCCCAGCCGGTCCATGTCGTTCAGCTCGGCGCGAGAGATGTCGCGCTCGACCACCACCACGCCCCGTAACAGGCCCGGCGCCTGTTTCAGCGCATCGAGCAGGTAGCTATTGTCGGTGCCCAAAAAGCTCGGTTGCACCAGCACGCCGTGGCTCAGGCCATGGCTTTGCAGGTTCTGAAGATACAACGCCAGCGTGGCGTCGTAGTCGGGTGAATAGCGTCGTGCCGATGTCAGATCCAGCTCCCTGCTGAATACGTGTGCGTGGCCGTCGATGCCAAGAATCGACGCGGGAAAGGTCTCGGACATGGGTCTCATCTATCGAAGGAATACGCGGTGCCGGGGGGTTGAAATCCGGGCACCGCACTAAAGGAATCGTCAGGCGCTGGCCGCTTCGTTGCGCGGGGTCGAGCCCTGGGCAGCGGCGGCGGTGGCTTCGAGGCTGCGGCCACGGGTTTCCGGCAGGCACAGGGCGGCAATCACGGCGACGCCGTAGGCGATACCGGCGTCGATGCCGATGGCCGAACCCAGGGACATCGACTCGCTCATGTGGCCGACGAGGAACGGAAACACCGAAGACAGCACCCGGCCGAAGTTGTAGCAGAAGCCCACCCCTGCCCCGCGCACGTCGGCCGGGTACAGCTCGTTGAACAACGCGCCGAGACTGGCCGGAATGCCCGCCGCGAAGAAGCCCAGCGGGAAGCCGAGGAACAGCATCTCGGTGTTGGTCAGCGGCAGGAACACGTAGCACTGCACGGTGATCACGCAGCACAGGGCGAACAGCACGATGTTCATGCGACGGCCGATGCGGTCGATCAGGAAACCGCTGGCCACGCAGCCGCACCAGAAGGCGACGATGATCACGGCGAGGTAGCCGCCGGAGTTGAGCACCGACAGGTTGCGTTCGGTTTTCAGGAACGTCGGCAGCCAGGTCATGACCGCGTGGTAACCGCCGTGGGCACCGAGGCCCAGCAAGCCACCGAGCAGAGTCACGCGCAGCAGTTCAGGACGGAAAATGCCCGCCAGGGATTTGAAGAAGTTCTGCGGGATGGCGTTGTCTTTTTGCAGGCGCTGGAAACTGTCCGGTTCCTCGACGTTGCGACGCACCCAGATGATCAGCAGCGACGGCAGCAGACCCACCAGAAACATCACGCGCCAGGCCATGTCGGCCGGAACGAAGGTATAGATCAGCGCAAACACGCCCACCGCCAGGCCCCAACCCACCGCCCACGCGCTCTGCACGGTGCCCATGACCTTGCCACGGTATTTCGGGTTGATGGTTTCGGCCATCAGCACCGCGCCCGCCGCCCACTCGCCACCGATGCCGAAACCTTGCAGGGCCTTGACCACCAGCAGCGAGCTGAAGCCGGTGACAAACGCCGACAGGAAGGTGAAGAACGAGAACCAGAGGATCATCCATTGCAGGGTGCGCACGCGACCGTAACGGTCCGACAGCGTGCCGCCGACCCAGCCGCCCAGCGCCGAGGTGATCAGGGTCACGCCGCTGATCAGACCGGCGTCGCCCTTGCTCATGGCGAAAGCCGCGATCAGCGCAGGAATGGCCAGGCCGAACATCTGGACTTCAAGGGCGTCCAGCGACCATCCGCCGAAACAGGCCCAGAACGTTTTGCGCTCCCGAGGAGTGACTTGGCGATACCAGTTGAACATGGTTCTTGTCCTTATAAGTGTGTGACGCGGCAGTGGTTGTAAAGCCTGCTCTCGTGGCAGGCTTGTCGATCTATCAATGACGGACCCGATCCCCTGTAGGAGCGAATTCATTCGCGAGCGGCCAGTGCAATCGATACACATCGGTCGGATGTAACACCGCTTCGCGAATGAATTCGCTCCCACAGTAAGTGCAGCAGTGGGCCATGAAAACGGTGTCGGGTTATCTGATATCCACGCTGTACCGAAAATGGCTGGCGTGCCCTCGCGAGCGGCGCCATTCCAAGGGTTGTCCGGCGTAGTTGCGGGCCAGGCGTTCGATCACCACCACCGGGCTACCGGCCGGCACCTGCAACAGTCGGGCATGGACATCGCCGATGGCCTCGGCAGTCAAGGTTTCTTCGGCGTAGGCGACCACCTGCCCGCACAGTTCTTCGTAGATGGGATAGAGCAAGGGGCCGTGGCGGCTGATGTCGGTATCGAGCAACACCTGAAACTGCACCTGCGGCAGCCAGATCTCTTCGGCCAGCACCGGCTGGGCGTCGAGCAAACGCAGACGGATCATGCGAATCACCGGCGCCTCCAGCGGCAGCCCCAGCGCCTGGGACACGGCAGAAGGCGCGTTGACCGGTTCGATGGAAAGAATGCGGCTCTCCGGCACCTGACGTTCGCCGGACACGCTCTGGAAACGAAAGAAACGGAACAGTGACGACTGGAACTGCGGACGACGAATGAAGGTCCCACGCCCCTGTTGGCGTTCGAGAATGTTTTCGCTGACCAGCATGTCGATGGCCTTGCGCACCGTGCCAGTGGACAGACAGTACTCGCTCGACAAGGCAGCTTCGGTGGGAATGGCCTCACCCGGACGCCAGCGGTTATTGGCGATCTGCTCAGCCAATTGATCACGCAAACGTTGGTAAAGCGGCAGGCGGACATCACTGGAAAGACGGTTCATGGCGGCGCTTCGCTGTTGTAGTTATCTAGTCATCTATATGAATCTGCGCAAAGTATTGTTCTGTTACAGCTGATCGTCAAGGTGGGCGCATTGCCGTTCGGCGCTTCGCTCTTTTCGCCGGACCTGCGAAAACGCCTACGCCCACCTGTCATCCCGGCATCGCCCTTGTCGAATGTTCCTACGCCTGTGAGTCCTGACGTCCTCTAGCGAACAGCTCCGCCACCCGCTTACGTGAGGGTTTTCCAACGCAGGCATTTTTGACTCATGAATCTGTATTACACGCAACATCCCCACGGCATTCTCTGCGGCTCGCAGCTGATCGGCGAGGCCTCTGATCAGGGTTGCCGGATGGCGGAACACAAGGGCGCGCTGTATGCCGCGTACCTCGGGGAAGGTGACGTGATCAAGCTGATCACCCGGCAGGCCGCCTCGGAGCGGGAATGGACAACGCTCGAAACAGCCAGGCGCAGCAGCGGCGTGCCGGCGCTTTTTTCGTTCAACGACACGCTCTACATGGCCTACAGGAACGCGCAGAACCTGACCGTGCTCTGCCGTTACGTCGAGCCTTCGAACACCTTGGTCACCGTGTCGCAGATGAGTGATCGGTTATCGCAGACACCCGCCTTCGCCGTTCTCAATGGCACGCTGCACATGTTTTACAAGGCTCACGACAGCGCCAACCTCTTCCACAAGACCACCACCAACCTCAGTAGTTGGCGCAGACGCCCCGTGATCAAAAGCGACGGCCAGGCCACGGCGCTATCCCACCTGAGCCCGGTGGCCGCGACCTACCAGAACCTCATTCATTTGATCTACAGCGACAGGGAGTCGGGTCACTGCTTCTTGCTGAAAAGCGACGGCACAAACTGGACGAGCCGCATCCCGCTGATCAATCAGAGCTACCCGCATTCGCCGGGGCTGACCGTGCATGACGGATTGCTCACCCTGGCGTTCGCCGGGCAGGACAACGCGCTGCACCAGTACACCTATGACGGTCACTGCGTGAGTGCGCCCGTCGCCAGCACGCTGCTGACGTGCGCCCCGGTCAGCCCGACGCTGGCGGTTCAGGACGGGCAGCTCACAGCGGTTTTTTCCCAGTGAGCGCGCTCCAGTCCCCTCTCCCGCCAACAGACTTCGTGAGCGTTTGCCATGCCCGTCAACCCCACCATCCGTGATTACATCAGCCGCGAACTGCTCTCCGTTTCCCGCCTGCAAGACTTCGAAACGCAATTCGAAGTGGTGGTCACGGACATCGCCACGTTACTGTCTTCCGCGCCCGCCGATGCCGGACACACGTCGGCGTGGCTGGCGTATGCACTGTCCCAGCGTTACATGCGCAGCGCGAATGAAGCCGCGCAACGGGATTACGCAGAGCGGCTGACCTCGGTGTTCCGGCGGCTCTACAACGATGCCCGGTTCATCGCGCTCATCGCGGGGGCACCGGCCCGTGTCAGCTACCCAATGCTGCTGAATTTCTATCACCTGCATCACGCCTTCATCATGAACGGGCTGCGCGCAGCACAGGGCCCCGAAACCCTGGACCACGGGGACGCCCTGAGAATGTTGCAGATCATTGTCGGGGCGGCCCACGGCCCTTGGCTGTCGCGCATTCGCCTGCACGGGGGCATCCGGGATTATCACCACGCACGGATGATCGACGATGCACAAGGCACGCGGATCGAACTGGGTCGGGCACCGTCCAGCGTTCATCGTTCCTTGTCGGTGGCCACCTGGAACATGCAAGGCACGTCAGAAGCGAGCGATGCAAAATGGCGCACGTTCGTATTGCCACTGGCCCGTGAGAACACCCTCATTGCCCTCCAGGAAGCAGGGGTTCGTCCAGCCTCGGCCCGGCACGTGACCGACCTGGCGGTGGCTGATCAATTCGGTGCGGTGTTCCGGGTTGAGCAGTATCTGTGGGAAGCGGGCAGCGTCTCGCGCCCGGAGCAATATCAGCTGTTTTTTCTCGACGTCCAGCGCTTGCGGGTCAACCTGGCAGTGGTCGCCGCCAGCCGGGGTGACATTGAAGTGGTGACACCGGTGGTGATTTCCGATGGCCTGCCCCCGCTCGATGGCGCCCCGCCGAATCGCCCGGCACTGGGCGTGGTGATACGCAGGCGCCATTCGCGCGCGGAGCCGATCACCGTCTACAGCTTCCACGCGATTTCCGGCGGTGGACCCAATGCTCCGCGTGTGCTCAGAGAAGTGAGTTGGCACACGCCGACACCCGTCGCCTTGTTGGGTGATTTCAACCGGGACCCTCGAGAAGACCCTACTGGCAGCCAGCCCGCTCGGGGCCCATGGATTTCCCCTCCGGAAATCGGGCAATTGGTGCTGCCCGGCGCGGCGACTCACCCCAGCACACAACCTCAGTCGATACTGGATTACGCCGTGGTGAATGGCACGAGCATCGATCCCGCCCCCGGGCAGGTCAGCGCCGCCGGCCCGTCGGACCATCGAGCGGCCAGTTTCACGCTGGCGTTTCCCGAGTGAGCCAGTGAGCGCGTCCGCCGAGGGTGGCGTACGCGCTCACGTGAGTGGCTAAGCCACCTTGTGCTTGGCACGCACCCGTGCGATGTGCTCAACCAGGTACTCGGCATCCCGCGCCACGCCGGAGAATCGGCCCGACCCCCAGGTGTACAACCATGGCAGCCCGAGGAAATACAACCCCGGTTGCGCCGTCACGCCGCGCACATGGCCGGGATGACCACGACCGCTGAACACCGGCGCATCGACCCAGCTGAAATCCGGCGTAAAGCCGATGCACCAGATGATGCAGGTGATGCCCTGCTCCAGCAGATTCAGCTCGCGACGCTCCTGTTCTGGCGTCCACACCGGCTCGTAACCCTCACCCGCTGGCGCGTCGATCCCCTGCTCGGCGATGTACTTGTCGATAGACGCGTTGATCCGGTTGTACACCGCATCGGCGCTGTTCAGGCTGTCCGTGAGGTTGTCGCTGAACTGCATCACCTCGCCTTGCAAGCCGTCGAGGCGACCGAACAGCTCCATGCCTTCCAGGGCAAATTTGCGCAGGTCGATGTCCCGACCGCCGTCGCGCCCGGTGACGTAATGGTTGGTGTTGTCGCGCACGCCTTCACGCAGTGGATGGGTATCAACGCCGATCCGGTAATACCCCATTTCCGCGAGCCAATCGACCACGTCCTTGCCCCGGTAAAACCGCGCGCAGCGAGGCGCATCACCCACCGCCAGATAGACGTTGCGCCCGGCCAGATGCAGGTCTTCGGCGATCTGCGCACCGGACTGCCCGGAGCCGACCACCAGCACATTGCCTTCGGGCAGGGCCTGGGGGTTGCGGTATTGCTCGGAGTGAATCTGGGTGATGCTCGAAGGCAGGCGCTCGGCCAGGCGCGGGATGATCGGCGTGTGATAACCGCCCGAGGCGCAGATCACTTGATCGGCGGTGAAATCACCTTGGGACGTGTGCACGTCGAACCCGCCCGAAGCACGAGGCGCCACGCGCTTGACCGTCACGCCTTCGCGCACCGGGGCGTTGACCGCTGTGACGAAACCCGCCAGGTAGGCGTTGATTTCGTCCTTTTTCATGAAGCCGTGGGGGTCCGTGCCGCCGTGCTCTTCGCTGTAGCGATACCCTGGCAGCGCGCATTGCCAGTTGGGCGTGACCAGACTGAACGCGTCCCAGCGCTGGTGGCGCCAGGTGTGAGTCAAGCTGTGCTTTTCCAGCACCAGATGATCGACGCCCTGCTGTTGCAGGTAGTAGCTGGCCGACAGACCGGCCTGCCCGCCGCCGACGATGATCACGCTGTGGTGTGGAGTTTTGATGGGGGTGATTGAGCTGGGCATGGTGGAGGTCTCCGGTGGTGCAAATCATAAAAGTCAGAATGCGTGGGCTACGGCCATCTGCCGGCAGAATTGCGTTTTTTCTGTGGGAGCGAATTCATTCGCGAGACGTCGGTACAGGCGCTGCACCTTCCTTGCCTGAAATACCGCTTTCGCGAATGAATTCGCTCCCACAGAGGGGGCCGAGTTGAGTCAAAACGAACTCCAGCCAGCACCCGTCACCCGGCCACCGCCTTCGGTGCGCATGCTCAGCACTTCGACTTCCCCTTCGGACTGCCCGAAGGCCTGTCCCTTGAGCATGCCGAGGGTGTCCATCGCCGAGCTGCAGTAGAAGCCCTTGACCTGCTTCACCCGCTCGGAGGCGTTGTTCAACCCGCCGTCGACTCGCTGGAGAAAATCCGCCAGCGGGTAGCTCGCGCCCTCCTGCAAATGTTCGTAGATCACGGTCGAGGGCGAGTAGCAGGCGGCCTCTTTGCCGTTGGGCCAGCGGATGCGGAAATTGACGGCGGGCATGTCAGTGCTCCTTATGTGCGGACAGAGGTGAAAGGTCGAGGTGCGGGTAACTGAACCCGGTGAATGGCTGCTCGTTGAGGTTCCAGAAGGTGCGGCGTTGCAGCCCGTGCTGAACGGTGAGTTCGGCGCTGTCAGTCACCCGGCCGATGCGTTCGCAGCGCAGGCCTTCGAACGCGAATGCCGCCTGAACGTTGGGCCAGTCGGCGTCGTCCAGGGTCATGAGAAATCCATAGCTGGGGAAGACTTGCAGCCAGCGCAAGAGGTCGGCGGCGTCCGGACGCGGCAGCCGTTGCAAGTCGATGTCGCCCCCGCAGCCAGTGGTTTCCAGCAGCATCAACAGACTGCCCAGAACCCCGGCGTTGCTGATGTCCTTGGCCGCATGCAGCAGTTTCGCTTCGGCCAGACGCGGCAGCACTTCGAGCTTGCTGCGCAGGCGCTCGGCGGGCACGCCTTCGAAGGCTTTCCAATAGGTGCTGTCGGCGTGCCAATAGCCTTCCAGATCCACCGCCATGGCGATGATTTGCCCCGGCTTCACGTGCAGGGTCGAGAGCAAGCGGCTGGCAATGCCGGTGATCGCCACGGCCAAGGCTGTGGGATTGTGCGCGGCGAGGCTGGTGTGCCCGCCCGCCAGCATCAGGCCATAGGCTTCGCAGGCGGCACGAATACCCGCGAGGATTTCCTGCGCGGCGGCATCGTCGTGGTGCCAATACGCGTTGACCACTGCCGTCGCCCGACCACCCATCGCGGTGATGTCGCTGACATTGGCCATCACCGCTGACCAGCCCGCGAACCACGGCGCCGCTTTCACGAAGCCCGGCAACATGCCTTCGATGGCCAGCAACTGGAAGTGATCGCCACAGGCAATGGCGGCGGTGTCGTCGCCGGGCAGCGCGTAGAGCTCGGCGCGGGTCAGCGGCTTGTCGCTGATGCCGATGATTTTCGCCGGTTGCTGGATCGCCTGTTTGGACAGCATCGCCGGTGTCTTGCGCAGGGTGTCGAGCAGCGCGTTCAGATCGATGGATTCAGCCATGACGAGCCCCCTTCAACGCACGTAACGACACCTGACGCGGCATCAATGGATAGCAGGCCAGATCAGCCTGCATCAAGCAGTGGGGCTGGCCAAGGAGTTCGAGGTGTTCGAGGGTCTGCCACTGCAAGCCATGGAAATACGCTTCGTTGGGCGCCTGAACCGTGGCGCGAAACGTCTCGCAACCCAGGTCCTTGGCCCGTGAGACCGCCTCGTTGACCAGCGCCTTGCCGATCATGCTGTGGCGGCGATAGGCCTGGGCCACGCACAAACGCCCGCCGAACCACAGGCCCGGCTCAGGTTGATAGATGCGCACAGCCCCAATCACCTGATCCGCCATGCCGCAGTTGCCGGCCAGCGCGACAATGGCGATGGCCTGGAAGTCGTGGCTGTCCTTGTCCTGGGGCAGCAGCTGTTGTTCATCGGAAAACACCGAGCGACGCAGCGCGAAGTACGCCTGTTTCTCCCAGGGTTCGGAAGCGGGTTTGACCACCAGCTCACCGGCGCGAAACGGTTCGAAGGTGCTGTCGACAAGGGCAAAGGCCAGGTTCTGCATGATCCGTCTCCCGTGAAATGAAATAGCGCCCTTGCAGGAGTGAGCTTGCTCGCGAGAGGCCAGTACTTCCGACGCATCTTTTGTGCGACGACCATCGCATCGCGAGCAAGCTCACTCCTACAGAAGATGTTCCTCAGCAAGCCATCCCATTTCGTCATTCATGATTCTTCAACGCCGAACACGCGCCGCATTTCGCGCAGCCCGCATTGATGTTTTCCGAGTGCAGGGCGTGACGACGCAGGCTGGCGCCAATCTGCGGGTAGAGCCGGGCCATCATGGCGCTGTCGGGTTTGGGATGATGAGCCAGCGGCGTGCCGTCGATGGGCACGAACGGCACGACGAAGGGGTACACGCCCATCGCACTCAAACGCTCGCTCATGTCGGTGATCGCCCGTTCGCTGTCGCCCAGCCCGGCGAGGATGTAGGTGCTGACCTGACCGCGCCCGAACACCTTCACCGCCGCTTCGAAGGCTTCGAAATAACGGCTCAACGGCACCTCGGCCTTGCCCGGCATGATCCGCTGACGCACCTCGTCCGTGACCGCTTCCAGGTGCATGCCGAGCGAGACCACGCCGCTGTCGGCCAGTCGTTCGAACCAGACGTCGTCGTCCGGCGGCTCGCATTGGGCCTGGATCGGCAGGTCCACGGCGGCGGTGACGGCAGCGGCGGACTCACACAGAATGGCCGCGCCGCGATCCGGCGTCTGGGGCGTGCCGGTGGTCATCACCATGTGCTTCACGCCGTCCAGCTCGACGGCGGCTTTCGCCACTTCCGCCAACTGTTGCGGACGTTTGCGGGCGATGGTCTTGCCCGCCGCCAGCGACTGCCCGATGGCGCAGAACTGGCAGGACGTGCTGCGATCATTGAAACGAATGCAGTGCTGCAACACCGTGGTGGCCAATACGTCAGCACTGTGCAGCGTGGCGATCTTCCAGTACGGGATGCCGTCGGCGGTGCTGCGGCTGTAGAAATTTGGCACGCCGGGCATCTTCACCTGACCGACCTGCAAGCCTTCACGAAAGATCAGCGCCAGGCTGCCGTCTTCACTGGGTTGCGCTTGGTACGGCGAGGTCTGCGAAGCCTGGTTGAGGATCGGCACCATCATGGTCCGACCGCCCACGGTCAGCGCCTTATGGTCCGAAGGCCCCGCGCCGCCCTTGCGTGACAGGCCGTTTTGCGCGGCCGGCCAGCGCACGCCGTGGCATTGCAATTCGGCGAGCAGTTCATTGGTCTGCATGGCTCAGCTCCTCGCGGACAGGGGTCATCGGGTGCGGGCTGCGTTCGTGCAGCTGGGCGCTGGGCGTGCGGTCGATCAGCAGGCTCAGCAGTTCCGGACGGCTGTAGTGGCCGACGGAATCCATCATGCGTTTGCGTTTGTCGATGAGCTTCAGGTCGAGGTCGGCGATCACCCTGCCTTCGCCGGTGCGCAGCGGTTCGCCGAGCAACCTGCCTTCCGGCGTGACGATGGCGCTGAAGCAGCCCCCGGAAATCGGCCCCAGAGCGCAGCCGGTGTCCTGCATGATCTGCCCCTGTTGATCGGCGTCGAGCCAGGCCGTGGCGTTGACCACGAAGCAGCCGGATTCCAGGGCGTGATGACGGATGGTGACTTCGATCTGCTCGGCAAAAATATCGCCCACCAGCGAGCCGGGAAACATCGCCACGTGAATCTGTTCGCCATCGGCCATCAGCGCGTAACGGGCAAGCGGGTTGTAATGTTCCCAGCAGGCCAGCGAGCCGATGCGGCCCACGGCGCTGTCCACGGCACGCAGGCCCGAACCGTCGCCCTGCCCCCACACCATGCGCTCGTGGTAGGTCGGGGTGATCTTGCGTCGGTGTTGAATCAGCGTGCCGTCGGCGTCGAACAGCAATTGCGCGTTGTAGATCGTGCCGCCGTCGCGCTCGTTGACGCCGATGGAGGCGACGATGCCCGCTTCGCGGCAGGCCTCGCCGATTTGCCGAGTGACGTCGGAGGGCACGGTGACCGACTCTTCGAGCAGTCGCAGGTGTTCCTTGCCCATGGCGAATGGCGGCTGGACGAAGGAGAAATAGGGGTAATACGGCACCACGGTTTCCGGAAAAACCGCGAACTGCACCCCCTCGCGACCCAATTCAAGCAAGGTGCGGCACAGCTTGGCGACGGTGGCTTCGCGGGAGTACAGCACGGGGCTGAACTGAACGGCGGCGGCGCGGATGGTGGTCATGTCGGGGTGTCCTGGTCGTGCATTGATCGTGCGGATCACGAGGCATCGGTTGATCTGTCGCCGGGCGCGATCTCTGTGAGAGCGAATTCATTCGCGAAGGCGATCGTTCAGCCAACGCATCGGCGTCGCCTGAAAACCTATCGCGAATACATTCGCTCCCACAGGGATTGGCGTCAGCCTGCCCAATTGGCGGCGTCGGGCGTTACGCCGTCCAGGTATCAATAATCATCGCGCCCTCACGGCGCATCAGCAGGCGCAGGTCCATCACGTCCAGCGGGTTGATCGGGCGGATGCCTTCGATCAGCGCCTTTTCGGTCTGGCCGTACAACGCCTGCAGGGCAAAGCGGCAGGCGTAGACTTCGCCACCCTCGGCCATGAACGCCTTGATCTGGTTATTCACCGCCAAGTGCCCCGGAAACGCTTCGGCGCCCAACGTCGGGAAGCCGCGCTGCACACCCAGTTGCACGCCCGGTCCGTACAGCAGGACTTTGGTTTCGAAGCCTTTACGCAACAGGCGCTTGGCCTGAAGCATGTTGACCAGGCCGATCGACCCTTCGAACGCGATGGTGTGGAAGGTCAGCAGGGCTTTTTCGCCCGGCTCGGCTTTGACGTCCTCGAAGACCTTCTCTTCGTAATTGACCAGGAAGTCGCCGTCTTGATAGTGATTGATGTCTACGCTTGGCATGTCGTCGCTCCGTTCGTTCGGGTGTTGTCGGTGTCCGGATCGTTCACCGGGTGACAACCTGATAGAGCGAAGGCCGTGCCAAAAAAAATCGAGGGTCTCGTGAAAGGCGTAACCGTTTGATTTCAAGGAAGATCCCCATCTGATCCGTCTTTTTACCTACCATCTGATGCTTTCAGGGCATTACGCATTCCCGTAGAAGTACGAATCTTCGTAGTGGAAAGCCACGAGATTTCGTAATCATGAACGAACCCGATTCGTTGATTGGCTGGGCCGACCTGGCCTATTCCTCGCGGCACATGGTGTTCGAGCACTGCGCCGAAGCCATCGCCCTCCTCGACCCGTTCGCCGATCACTTCGGCGACCTCAACATCGCCGCCTGCAAGCTGCTCGGTTACCCGCGCCAGGAGTTGCTGGCCCTGCCCGTGAGCAAACTGTTCGGGCACCAGTTGGCGGACCTGATCGTGTTCACCCAGGCGGTGATGGACAAAGGCCGTGGCTGGACCGACGACTTGAGTTGCAACATCAAGACCGGCGAGCGCATCGAACTGGAAATCTCCGCCACCACCCTGCAAATCAAGGGCAGCCCGCAGTTGATCCTGGTGCTGCGCGAGGCCAGCCAGCAGAAGTACCAGCAGGATCAGGCCCACACCGAGCGCACCATGCGCGGCGGGCTGATCGAGTGGCGCAACATCCTCAATCTGTTTCAGGAGTCCGAGCGGGACAATCAGCTGCTGCTCAGTTCGGTGGGTGACGGCATCTACGCCATCGACAGCGAAGGCCTGGCCACCTTCGTCAACCCGGCGGGCGCGCGGATGCTCGGCTGGGACGCCAAGGACATGCTCGGCAAGAACATCCACCGCATTCATCACCACAGCCACGAAGACGGCAGCCACTACCCGGTCGAGGATTGCCCGATCTACAAGGCCGTGCACGACGGTGTGGTACACGAAGGTCGGCAGGAGGTGTTCTGGCGTCGTGACGGCAGCTTTTTTCCGGTGGAATTCACCAGCACGCCGGTGATCTCGGATGGGCGTATTGCGGGGGCCGTGGTGGTGTTTCGCGACATCACCGAACGGCGCAGCACCGAGACTCAGCTGCAAACGGCGCTGGACGAACTGAAGGTGCTGAAGCAGCGGCTCGAAGACCAGAACGCTTACTTACAGGAAGAGATTCACATCGAACACAACTTCCGCGAGATCGTCGGCCAGAGCGCGCCGATCCTGAAAATCATCAAGCAGATCGACGTGGTCGCGCCGACCGATGCCAGCGTGTTGATCAACGGCGAATCCGGCACCGGCAAGGAGTTGATTGCCCGCGCCATTCACCAGGCCAGTCGCCGCAGCGCGCACCCGCTGATTCGGGTCAACTGCGCGGCGATTCCGACGGAGCTGTTTGAGAGTGAGTTCTTTGGCCACATTCGCGGCGCGTTCACCGGGGCGGTTCGGGACCGGGTCGGACGCTTCGAACTGGCCGACGGCGGCACGCTGTTTCTTGACGAAATCGGTGAGATTCCACTGGAGCTGCAAAGCAAATTGCTGCGCGTGTTGCAGGAGGGGCAATTCGAACGGGTGGGCGAAGAACGCACCCGCAAAGTCGATGTGCGGATCATCGCGGCGACCAATCGCGACCTGAGGCAGGAAGTCGGGGCGAAGCATTTTCGCGAGGATTTGTACTTCCGTCTTAACGTCTTCCCGATCCAGTCCCCCGCCTTGCGCGACCGTCCGATGGACATTGCGCCGCTTGCCGCGCACTTCCTCAAACAAGTCGGCAAACGCCTGAACATGCCCGGTCGCCGCTTGCGTAACAGCGACATCGAACGGCTGCAGAACTACTCCTGGCCGGGGAACATTCGCGAATTGCAGAACGTGATCGAACGGGCACTGATCACCTCGACGGGCGCGGATTTGAATATGGATTTGCCTGATGAACCGAAGGCCTCAGACAGTGCGAGTGTCGGCGTTTCTGCGCAGCCCGCCTTCCTCACCGAAGACCAGATGCGCGAGCTTGAACGCAACAACATGCACGCCGCCTTGAAGGCCGCGAATGGCAAGTTGTTTGGCAAAGGCGGTGCGGCGGAATTGTTGGGGGTGAAACCGACGACGCTGGCATCGCGGTTGAAGCGGCTGGATATTGAGGTGGATTGAGTGACCTGCATGCGCCGCAGGGATCTGAACAATAAGGTTGTCAGGTTCTACTGCTGCTTGGCAGCAAACCCTGACGCTTCAGACTTGGCAGGCACACTCAGTACTCCATGACTCACTGCATTTAACCGCCGCACTGAGCATCCGGAGAAACACTCGGCTGCACTGGGGGTATCGCCTCTCGATCCGCCTCGGTGTCGTTCGGTTCGACATGAAATTCGCGAGACGGGTGATGCTCGCCCCGAACAATCTCGCCCATCTCCATCATGCTCTCGACCAGACGCTTGAACAGTTCTTTTTTCATGCTCCCTCCTGAAACCTTCGCACTGTAACTCAAGGGCGAGCACTGGCAATCCTATAAACCGCATTCGCAAAAAAAGAGCGCCCGAAGGCGCTCTTGGTTACACGGTATGACTTGCCCTCAAAACCCCACACTCGCCTGCACAAAGAACGTCCGTGGTTGCCCCAGGTAGATCCCCGAGTTGTTGTCGCTCGAGCGGGTGAAGTATTGGTGGTCGAAGAGGTTCTTCACGCCCGCGCCCACTTTGAGGTTCGACATCTGCTTGCCGAAATCGTAAGCGCCGCGCACGTTCCAGGTGACGTAGCCAGGGATGTCGCCGTACTGACCGTCAGCCGAGGGCGTGGTGATGTAGTTGCCGTTGAAGCTGCCATCGGCGTTGGTCCCGGTGCCGGGTGCGCGTTGTTTCGATTGGGCGTAGCCGTCGACGTTGTAGGTCCAGCGATCGACCTCATAACGCAGACCGACCGTGGCCACCTGACGCGAATAGAGCGGCAGGTCGCGGCCTTTGAAGCCGGGGATGTCGCCTTCGGAGGTGGCGCGGGTGTAGGTGAATCCGGCGTTGGCCGTCAGCCCGCTCAAGTGCGCGTCGAGGGCGCTGAGGTCGTAGTGGGCCGAGGCCTCGATGCCCTGGTGCTTGGTGGCGCCGAGGTTGGTCCAGCCCACGTCGTTGCTGACGTATTGCAGTTCGTCGTCGAAGTCGATGTAGAACGCCGTCAGCTCGCCGCCCCACGTGCCGTTGTCGTAACGGGTGCCCAGCTCGTAGGTCTTGGCCTTTTCCGGTTGCAAGCCACTGGCCGTGTCGTTGCCGGTACCACCCTGAGCGACCTGGAAGTATTGCAGACTGCCAAAGGACGTCTCGTAGTTGGCGAACAGTTTCCATTCGTCCGTCAGGTGATACATCACGCTCAGCGCCGGGAGCGGTTCGTTGTTGTTGACGCTGCGGTCCTTCTCTTGCACTCGCACGCCGTTGGTGCCAAGCACCGGGCGGTCGTGCCAATCGGTGCTGATCCGCTCGAAGCGAATGCCCGGGGTGATGGTCCATTTGCCCACATCGATCTTGTCGTCGATGTAGAACGCGGTCGTTTCAGTGCCACCCGTGCGGTCCTGATAGACGTGGCCGTCGGAACCTGGAATCACTACGGGCGTGTTGTTCACCAGCCCCAGGCGAGACGCCTGCTCATGCATGGCCTCTTTCAGGTAGCGGGCACCCACGCTGACTTCCTGGGTGGTGGGCCCCAGGTCCAGCACGTGCGAGACGCGCGGCTCGATGCCGAACGTGTGGTAGCTGCGCGGGAAGGAGCCGAGGGTTTTCTGGTCGCGGGCGGCGATGTTGCTGCCGCGAAAACTGTCGGTGTAATAGGTCAGCACTTCGGCCTGGGTCGAGTCGTCGATCTGACGCTTGTACTTGATCGACACGTCCTTGCGACGACCGCTGAAGTTGTCGTAGTCCCGGTCAGACTGATACGGATTGGCGTCGAACTGCTTCTGCGTCAGACCGCCTGGCATGTCGGCCTTGGCGTCGTAATAGTGGAAGTTCACCGACAGGTCATCCTGCTCGGTGAGCGCCCAATGGGTCTTGAGCAGCAGGTCGTCGATGTCATTGTCATTGTTGCTGGAGCGATAGCCCGAACCGTTGACGGTGGAGTACAGCAAGGCTGCGCCCAGGCCGTTGTCTGCCGTGCCGCCGATGAACATGGTTTCCATGTTCTTGTAACCGCCATGGCGACTGGTCTCGATGGTGCTGCTGACATCACCGCTGAGCTTTTCCGGGATGGCGCGGGTGACGAAGTTGATCACACCGCCGACGTTCTGCGGCCCGTAACGCACCGAACCTGCGCCGCGCACCACGTCGATGCTGTCGAGGTTGCCCGAGGAAATCGGCGCCATCGACAACTGTGGCTGGCCATAGGGCGCGAACGCCGCAGGTACGCCGTCGATCAGCACGGTCGAGCGTGGCGACAGGCGCGAGGTCAGGCCACGCACGCCCACGTTCAGGGAAATGTCGCTGCCGCCGGTGCCGTTGGATTCCTGCACTTGCACGCCGGGAATGCGCCGCAGCACATCGCCGACGTTTTGCGCGCCCTGCTCGACCATGGTCTGACGGCGCACCACCGTCCGCGCACCGGGGTGGTTCTGCACCACGGCGGCGTCGGCATCACCGAGCCAGTCCCCCACCACTTTCACTTCCATCGGCGCGATTTCAAGGCTGCCCGGAGTGGCGGACGCGCTTTGTCCGGCAAGCTTGAGCACCACGGTGTCGGCGGACATTTCATAGTCCAGACCACTGCCCCTAAGCAGCGAACGCAGCGCCTGTTCCGGTGACAGATTGCCGTCCACCGCGGGCGCCTGCTTCCCGGCGACCAGGTCCGGGCTGAAAAACAGTTGCAGGGAGGTCTGCTGACCCAGTTGACTCAACGCGGCGCTCAGGGGTTGGGCCTGAATGTGAATCGCCGTCGGCGCGCCCTCGGCATAGCAGTGACCCGCGCCGGTGCCGACCGCCAGGGCCAACGCCCACGGCAGCCAGCGAGAGGATTGCGGTGCAGGCAGGGTGCGGCGGACGGCCAGTTGAAGCGCGTTGAGTCTATTGTTTTTCACGTCGGGTCTTGTCCTGAAGTTTCAGAATGCGAAGCACATCTGCGTTGATCTGAATGCTAAGCAATCGCAGTTGGACAAGAAGACGAAGGGCCGCGAAAAAACCTGAATCTATTTTGAAAATATTTCCTGGCTGCCGTCGGCGAGGGTTCGTACGGCCACCGGCAAAATGCTCGGCAAGGCCCGGAGCAGAGCGTCCGTGTCATCGGATTTGAACACACTGGTCAGGCGCAAATTCGCGGCCTTCCCATCGCTGACTCGAAGCGGCTGAGCGCGATAACGGGACACTTCCTGCACCACGTCCCTCAAGGACGCGTCATTGAACACCAGCTTGCCGGTACGCCACGCCGTGATCGCCGCCGTGTTGACGGCCGATGCCGGCATGACGTTGCCACTGGCATCGATGCTCGAACCCAGTCCCGCTGTGAGCGTGACCTGATTCCCTTGCTCGCCCGCCGTGCCCTTGACCTTGACCGTGCCAGACTCCACCGCCACCAGCGTGCGGGTCGGGTCGCGACGGACATCGAAGCGCGTGCCGGTGACGGTCACCGAGCCATTGCCGGTCTGCACCACAAACGGTCGGGAGGTGTCGTGTTCGACGCTGAACATCGCTTCGCCCTCGGTCAGTTCGACCTGACGCGTGGCGCTGAAGAAGTGCACCTTCAGACGGGTGCGACCATTGAGGTCCAGCACCGAGCCATCCGGCAATGCCACCTGACGCCGTTCGCCCACCGCCGTGGCGAAGTCCGCGCTGTAATCCGGCTGCGGGTCCAGGCCGAAGTAAAGGCTCGTTCCCACCACCATCGCCACCAGACTGGCCGCCACCGCATAGCGGGCGAATGTTCGACGAGCGGGAGAAGATGGCGCAGGCAACGGCGTCGGCGCATCCGGTTCACACAGGGCTTCGAGCCGTGCCCTGGGCAGCAGATCGGCGGCGCCCCACAGGTTTTGCAGCAGGCGGTATTCATGGGCGTGCGGGTCGTGGGCGCTCAGCCAGGCCTCGAACTCAGCGTGCTCCTCCGACGACAGCTCGCCATCGCGAGCACGGGCAAACCACCACGCCGCCTGATCGCGTACGGCGTCTGGGCCACAAGGGCAATCACGGTCCGTCGTCATGGTGTTTCCTGAGCAAATGAAAGGCGGGCCAGTTCCCGGTGACGATGCATCATGGCGCCGGGGCATCCAGCCGGTCGCGCAAATGGCGCAGCGTGCGAATCATATACTTTTCCACCATGTTCTTGCTCAGGCCCAGGCGATCGGCGATCTCCAGCTGCGACAAGCCTTCGAGCTTTTGCCAGACGAACACCTTGCGACAGTTGAGCGGCAACTCCGCCAGGGCACGTTCGATGGAGTCTGCCAGCTGGATGGCATGCATGAACGCCTCCGGGTCATCCGTGTGACCGGCCGATGTGTCGAGGGATTCCCGTTCGAGTTCGCTGCGCCGGTCTTCACGCCGCCAGGTGTCGACGGCGATGTTGCGGGCCGTTTGATGCAGATACGCCCGAGGCTGTTCGACGCTCGCCCCGCCGGTCGATTCCAGCACGCGCACGAACGCGTCATGGGTCAGGTCTTCGGCCTGATGACGGTTCTTCAGACGGCGGGTCCAGGTGCCCACGAGCTCTTCGTAATGATCGAGAAAGCCTTTGCTTCGTGGCAGCTTGAGGGTCATGAGGGGGTGGGAATGTGGGGGCGGAAGGCGCGAATAGTAATGGTTCTTATTATAGAAACGCAATCTCCCAACGCATTATCGCCTTCCCCGGTTATTCAGGAGCAGCGCCGTTTGGGCTCCGCTCCCCCATTGACCCTCTGTCAGCCATGACGTGCTGAGCGGGACGGTCGACGTCGTCCATCAGCCCGGTGGAATCGTCGCCAGCAGGCCAATGGAAATGGTCAGCGCCAGGAAGCCCAGCAGAAACAGCGTCATCTTGCCCATGAGTGTCACCTCTCAATGTGTGCGATACAGGCGCAAACATCGCCTGATCGCTCGGGGCCAGCCTCCTTTCAGTGGCTGGGAATGGTGACTAGTTTGGGCCGGACAACTGTTTCAATACAGCGCCAGATATTGGAGAAAAATACGGATCAGATGGAAATCCTCACAGCGCCGGACGCTGAATGTTCACCCATTCCTGCACGCTCGGCCGCGCCCACTGCCGCTTGGCGTACCTCACCAACGCTTCAGGCACGTCGTCGCCATTCAGAATCAAGCGATTGAGCATCAACGCCAGCTCTACGTCGGCAATCGACCATTCGCCAAACAAGTCGCCAGCCCCATCCGGCAACAGCGCCTCGGCGCCCTCGATCAACTTCTGCGCTGCGGCCTTCGCCACGGGGGTCAGCGCAGGGGCGTGCTGACCGTAAAACACCACCAGCGTCGAGCGCTCCTGCCGCAACGGAGCGAGGTCGCTGCGCAGCCAGGCTTGCACCTCGCGGGCTTTGGCGCGTTGCTTGACGTCTTGGGGATAGACCGGCGTGTCTGGAAATACGTCTTCCAGGTATTCGTCGATGGCTGACGATTCGGACAGGGAGAAATCGCCATGGACCAGCGTCGGCACCCGCTGCGTCACGGACAATGCCGTGTATTGAGGGCCTTGCTGCTCGCCAGCCTCCAGGTCCACCGGAATCCATTCAAAGTCGAGGCCCTTCTCGCGCAGGACCACGAAAGCGGACAGGGCGTAAGGGCTGGTGTATTGGGCATCGACGTAGAGTCGCAGGCGAGCGTCGTTCACGAGGGTGATCTCCATTTCAGGGAACGGACACGCTACGAGAAGCGTGCGAACAAGGGAAATTCAAGATGTTCATGGGCCTATTCTCGCGGGGAATGGAAGGTAGACAGGACGTAAAAACGCCCCCAGGAAGGAGGCGTTGTCGGGAGAGTGGTAGACCGATCAGCCCAAATCAAAACGGTCCAGATTCGTGACTTTGGTCCAGGCCGCCACGAAGTCCTTCACGAATTTCTCATGGGCATCGGCGCTGCCGTACACCTCGGAAATCGCCCGCAACTGCGCATGGGAGCCGAACACCAGATCCACCCGCGTCCCGGTCCATTTCACGTCGCCGGTCTTGCGGTCTCTGGCCTCGAAGGTGTCATTGCCGGGCGACGTGGGTTTCCATTCCACGCTCATGTCCAACAGGTTCTTGAAGAAGTCGTTGGTCAGTACGCCCGGACGGTTCGTAAAGACGCCCTGCTTGCTCTCCCCGACGTTATTGCCCAAGACCCTCAGACCGCCCAGCAAGACGGTCATTTCCGGCGCAGTCAGGGTCAGCAATTGCGCCTTGTCCACCAACAGTTTCTCGGCTGAGACCTTGTAGGTCTGTTTGAGGTAATTGCGGAAGCCGTCGGCGATAGGCTCCAGAAAACCAAAAGATTCGACATCCGTTTGCGCTTGGGAGGCATCGACGCGGCCCGGCGCGAACGGCACGGTCACGGTTTGCCCGGCGTCCAGCGCGGCCTTTTCGACGCCTGCGTTCCCGGCGATCACGATGAGGTCGGCCAGCGAGACCTTGTTCGTCGACGCGCCGCCGTTGAACTGGCCCTGAATCTGCTCAAGCACCTGCAACACCTTCGCCAGTTGCTGAGGCTGGTTGGCCGCCCAGTCTTTCTGAGGTGCGAGACGTAGACGCCCACCGTTGGCGCCGCCGCGTTTGTCCGAACCCCGGAACGTCGAGGCCGCAGCCCAGGCCGTGGAGACCAGTTGCGAAACGGTCAGCCCCGACGCGAGGATCTGGGTCTTCAAGGCCGTCACGTCGTCAGCGCTGACCAGTGGATGGGTGACATCCGGCAGCGGGTCTTGCCAGAGCAGTTCGTCGGTGGGGGTTTCTGGGCCGAGGTAGCGGGCCAGCGGGCCCATGTCCCGGTGAGTCAGCTTGAACCAGGCGCGGGCGAAGGCGTCGGCGAGCTGTCCGGGGTTGTCCTTGAAGCGGCGAGAGATTTTCTCGTACTCGGGATCGAAGCGCAGGGCCAGGTCCGAGGTGAGCATGCGCGGTTCCTGACGCTTGCTCGGGTCATGGGCGTGAGGAATGGTGTTCGCACCAGCGCCGCCCTTGGGTTTCCACTGATTGGCCCCCGCCGGGCTTTTGGTCAGTTCCCATTCGAAGTTGAACAGGTTTTCCAGGTACTCGTTGCTCCACTTCGTCGGGGTCGAGGTCCAGGTCACTTCGAGGCCGCTGGTGATGGCGTCGCCGCCCTTTCCGGTGCCAAATTTATTGCGCCAGCCCAAGCCCTGCTCTTCCAGGCCCGCCGCTTCCGGCTCAGGCCCGACGTTATCGGCAGGTCCCGCGCCGTGGGTCTTGCCGAACGCGTGACCGCCCGCGATCAACGCCACGGTTTCTTCGTCGTTCATCGCCATGCGGCCGAAGGTTTCGCGAATGTCTTTCGCCGAGGCCGCAGGGTCGGGATGACCGTCCGGCCCTTCCGGGTTCACGTAAATCAGGCCCATTTGCACGGCCGCCAGAGGGTTTTCCAGATTGCGTTCCCCTTGGGCCGTACGGCTTTTCTCTTCGCCGTGCTTGGCCGGTTCCGCGACCAGATCGCCCTGCCCCGGCTGCTCCATGTCCTTATGCGCGCCATAACGCTCTTCGCCACCCAGCCAGGTGGTCTCGGCGCCCCAGTACACGTCTTCATCCGGCTCCCAGACGTCAGGCCGGCCGCCCGAGAAACCAAAGGTCTTGAAGCCCATCGATTCGAGCGCGACGTTACCGGTGAGCACGATCAGGTCGGCCCAGGAAATCTTGCGCCCGTACTTCTGTTTGACCGGCCAGATCAGGCGCCGGGCCTTGTCCAGGCTGACGTTGTCCGGCCAACTGTTGAGCGGTGCGAAGCGTTGCTGTCCCGAGCCCGCCCCGCCGCGACCGTCACCAGTGCGGTAGGTCCCGGCGCTGTGCCAGGCCATGCGCACGAAGAATGGGCCGTAGTGGCCGAAGTCTGCCGGCCACCAGTCCTGAGAGTTCGTCATCACAGCCAGCAGGTCTTTCTTGACCGCGTCGAAGTCCAGGCTTTTGAATTCTTTTGCATAGTCGAAACCCTCGTCCATCGGGTCGGACAGCGACGAGTGCTGGTGAAGGATCTTCAGGTTCAGCTGATTGGGCCACCAGTCGCGGTTGGTGGTGCCGCCGCCGGCCGCATGATTGAAAGGGCATTTTGATTCGGTTGCCATGGTTATCTACCTTTGATCGTGATCATCCCGCCGTCTGCCTTTATCCAGGGCGCGGCAGAGACGAGTGAACTCAGTAGCACCGACGGTGCTTATTCTTATCGCCTTATCAGGGATGGAACCGTTGGCACAAGCCAACGACAGATCAAAGATAGCTCCGATCTCAGAGAGGTCTAATAGCCGCAGCATTGATCCGCGATAGAGCGGCTCTTTTAAGCGGTCTGGATGTGTCACGTTCGTGCGGCATCGCTCTGCTACCCTGCTTCATCCCTTTTCGGACAGACCTGCCCATGATCAAAATCCGTGTGATGACAATGGACGATTACGATGCCGTTCTGGCCCTGATGAATGACACCCCCGGCATTTCGATCCGCGATGCCGACTCCCGCGAATCCACGGCCCGCTACCTGGACCGCAACCCCGGCATGAGCTTCGTCGCGCAAAGCGATGCGGGGCTGGTCGGCTGTGTGATGTGCGGCCACGACGGGCGGCGCGGTTATTTGCAGCATCTATTGGTCTTGCCCGAATTCCGCCGTCAAGGCATTGCGCGGGAGTTGGTAAAGCGCTGCCTGTCCAGCCTCGAAGCCTTGGGCATCGGCAAATGCCACCTCGACGTGCTCAAGACCAATGACGCCGCTGCCCGCTACTGGCAAGGCGAGGGCTGGAAGCGGCGTAAGGATATCGACCGTTTTTCGTTCACCCGACCGGGCAACGAAAACGCGTGAAGCAGTCGATCAGGCTTTTGAAAGCGACTCGCTGAGGGCCACAGCATCGGCGCCCGCCGGTATGCGCATCGGCGCGGCAGGATCGGTCACCGCCTGCCACACCGCCTCGGCAACGTCCAGCGCGTGGGTCATGGGCGATGCCGTGTCGCGCACGCTTTCGAACACCTGATCCCGGAACGCGACGTACGCATCCGGAATCGGATCGGCCATCAGCCGCCGCGCGTTATCGCCAAACGCCGTGCCCGGTGCGCGACCCGGCAACACCAGTCGCACGCGGACGTCGAAGGGTTCCAGCTCCAGCGCCAGCGATTCGGTGAAGGCGTTCACCGCCGCCTTGCTCGCGGTGTACACCGACAACAGCGGCAGGGATTTCAGCGTCACCGTAGACGTGACGTTGACCACCACGCCGCCCCGACGCTGACGGAACTGAGGCAGAACGGCCTGGGTCATGGCGATGGTGCCGAGGGTGTTGGTGTCGAAAATCTCCCGTGCGCTGGCAAGGTTCAGCCCTTCCACCGGCGCCAGCAAGCCAATCCCTGCATTGTTGACGAGGGCATCAATCGGTCCCGCCGCGTCGATGCAACGGGCAATGCTGTCGGCATCCGTCACGTCGAGTGCCAGAATGCGCAGGTGATCGGAGGCCGGCAGCAAGTCTTTACGCGGCGTGCGCATCGTGGCGATGACGTTCCAGCCTTTGTCGAGAAAGAATTGCGCGGTTTCCAGGCCGAAGCCCGACGAGCAACCGGTGATCAAAACGGTGGGCGAGTGAGTCATGTGAAACTCCAGTGAATGAATGACCGCTCCACCATAGATCGACGACAACAGACGAACTACACTCCAACGTCCTGTTCTTTGTCGTGAGCGTCCGGAATGGTCGATCCACTGGCTGAAGTCGTCGGCCTGCTGCAACCCTCAGCCCCCTTCTCCAAACTGGTCATTGCCTCGTCGCCGTGGGCGGTCAGGCGCGCCGACACCGGCCAGCCGTTTTATTTCGTGGTGCTTGAAGGGGCATGCCGACTGGCCATCGACGGCCCTCACGGCAGTGACATGATCGTCCTGAACGAAGGCGACTTCGTGCTGATTCCTGCCGCGCAGTCCTTTGCCACGTCGAGCATGGACCGCGAGCCGCCGCTTGAGGACGAAGTCCCCACGACCGCCGTCACCCCGATGCCTGGCGGTGTCCGGCTCGGCGATCCGCTGGCTGACATCGACACGCGACTGCTGGTCGGCCATTGCGTGTTCGGCTCGGCCGACGCCGGGCTTTTGGTGCCCTTGTTGCCGCGATGGGTGCACGTGCGTGGCGAACGGCGGCTGGCGACGCTGGTGCAATTGGTGGGCGACGAATCCCGTACCCAGCGACCGGCGAGAGAGATGGTCATGGCGCGGCTGCTGGAAGTGCTGCTGATTGAGGCGCTGCGCTCGAACGGATCAACGGCGGCCTCACCCGGGCTGTTGCGAGGTTTGTCCGACCCCAAGCTGTCATTGGCCTTGAGGGGCTTTCATGAGCACCCCGCCGCGCCGTGGAACGTTGCGCAACTGGCGAGCACAGCGGGCATGTCGCGCTCGACGTTTTTCGAGGCTTTCGGCCGTGCGGTGGGCCTGCCGCCCATGGAATACCTGCTGACGTGGCGCATGGCGCTGGCCAAACAGATGCTGCGCCAGCGCGAGCTGGCGATCAGCGAGATTGCCGAGCGGGTCGGCTACAGTTCAGTGAGTTCGTTCGGGGTCGCCTTCACCCGTCACGTTGGCCTGCCACCGGGGCGCTACGCCACGACTCAGGTCGATGCAGCGCCGGACATCGACAGCACAGATCAGCAGCTCGGCTGATCCAGCTTCACCACCGGCACCTGATGCCGACGAGCCGACCAGAGCACCCCGCCCACCAGCAGGCAGATCGACGCCAACTCCACGAAGCCGGGGAAATGCCGGGTGTAAATAAAGCCGTAGATGCAGGCGAACACCGTTTCAAAGACGATCATCTGGCCGCTCAGCGACGAGGCCATGCGGCGGGAACAGGCATTCCACAGGCTGTTCGCCAGCCACGACCCGCAGAGCGCCAGGAACAGGCTGACCCAGAGAAACGTCATCCAGCGGCTGTGTTCGATGCCGGTGGGAATCAGGTTCGGGAACAGCGCCAACGCCACCACGCCAAACACCACCGCCACGCCGCCAGTGACAATGCCCAGCAACGTCGACCATTCCCTGCTGTTGAACGAACTTTGCTTGAGGTAGCGGCTGTTGTGGGTGGCGAACCACGACCAACTCACCACGCCGCACAACCCGCAGGCGATGCCGAGTAGTTGCGAGGACAGTGGCACGTCGGAAGCGGTTTGCACGGCGCGTTCAATGCAGATCGAGACGATGCCGAGGAATACCATCAACAGCGGCAGCTTGAGCTTGTTGATGGGCAGCGATCCGGTGTCGTTGCGCCCTTGAAAGGTGATGGCGATGGGCAGCATGCCGTTGATCAAGGCGGCAGCCGTGACCCCGCTGAGCTGGATTGCGGCGCCGAGCAAGGCGTAGTTCAACACGTTGCCGGTCAGCGACAGGCGCAGCAACAGCATGACCTCGCGACGGGTGAGCCGAGCGAACAGACGACGGGCGAACGGCAACGCCACCAGCAGCGAAAACAGGCCGTACAGGGCGAACCGTGCGCTGCTGATCAGCACAGCGTTGAAATCTGGCAGCAGCGACGGGCCAACGATGACCCCGGCCCAGATGGCCCCGGCCAGCAGCGCGTACACAATTCCACTGTTCATGATTTCCACTCGGCAGGCCGTTTGGCGAAATTCTATCGATGGCCGATACTTCGCACATGCGATAAAAACTCAGCGACACATTCCTCGGTGGAATGTCATCCCGCTGATCGAGCCTTGAGGAGACACCGTCATCAACCGCTACCTGCGCAACCTGCCGCCCCTTGAAACATTGATCACGTTCGAAGCCGTCGGGCGACACGCGAGCTTCACCCACGCGGCGTCGGAGCTGTTTCTCACCCAGAGCGCGGTGAGCAAACAGATGCGCCAGTTGGAGACGTGCATCGGGGTGCCGGTGTTCGAGCGCAAACCTCGGGGCGTGGCGTTGACCCGAGCGGGAGAGGAATTGCTGATGACGGTCAACGTCATGCTGTCGACCCTCTATCAAAGCGTCACGCGCATTCGCAACGTCCACCAGACCAACGCCGTATCGGTGTTGGCGACCCATGCGCTGGCGCAGTTCTGGCTGTTTCCCAAGCTCATCGAATTCAATAAGGCCTACCCGGAAATCGCGGTGCACGTGCACGCGATCAATGAAATCGACGACGCCAGCCTCAACGATTTCGACCTTGGCATCCTCTACGGCGACGGGGAATGGGCCTCGTTGAACAGCGACTTTCTGCTCCCGGAGATCGTTTACCCGGCCGCCCACCCGTCCTACGACGTGTCCGGCATCGAGACGCTGGAAGACCTCGCACGGGCGAACCTCGTGCAGATCGACACCTCCGCCTGGCGTTGCCTGGACTGGCAACAGTGGTTTGAACTGCTCGACCACGACTACACACCGCCCGACAACGCCCCGGTGTTCAATCAGCTGACATTGGCATTCCGCGCCGTGCAACAAGGCATGGGCATCGGCCTGGCGTGGACCTTCATGGGGGACGAAGCCGTGGCCAAGGGCGAACTGCGGCGGGTCACGGATTTCCAGTGCGTCACGCGGTTCGGGGAGTTTCTGGTGTCCGTGAAACACCGCACCCTGTCACCTTGCGCCGAGGTCTTTCGGCAGTGGTTGCTTGTGTCGGCGAAGGAACAGGTGGGTGCGTTTGGGGATCGCGTTGTGCCAGATAAAACGCCGTCGCTGCCGTCGTAACCTCCGGCGCCTCCCACAGGATAGGTTCCGGACCGCGCGTTAGAGGCGGATCAGATAAAGCAGTGGCGCTGCGGGGAGTGACGCCATCTGTAGGAGCGAATTCATTCGCAAGAGGCCAGTACAGTCTACGAATGAGTGTCGCCTGCCCCCTTTTTCGCGAATGAATTCGCTCCTACAGGGATTGGCGGCGTGCGGAAGGCCTTTGAATGATCCACAACCTGCAGCACGCCGTGCTGCTGTAAGGTCATCGGTTCGGTCACAAAATCCTGGCAACCCACATAATCCTGTGGGAGCGAATTCATTCGCGAAAGATGGGTCAGCCGACAGTGATTCTGAGACTGTACGGACCGCTCACTGAACCGTGCGAGTAGGCCGCACCACAATCTCGTTCACATCGACATCATCCGGCTGTTCGATGGCGTATCGCACTGCCCGGCCGATGGCGTCGGGTTGCAGGGCAATGGCGCGGTAGGTGGCCATGGCGGATTTGGCGGTGTCGTCGGTGATCGTCGAGGCCAGTTCGCTTTCCACCACGCCAGGGTGGATGCAGGTGACGCGGATGTCCGGGCTTTCCTGGCGCAAGCCGTCGGAGATGGCGCGCACGGCGTATTTGGTTGCGCAGTACACCGCCGCCGTCGGCACGACGCTCAGGGCGCCGACCGACGCGATGTTGATCACATGCCCCGAGCCACGCTGTGTGAATTCGGGCAGGACAGCCGCGATACCGTGCAGCACCCCCTTGATATTGACGTCGACCATGCGGTCCCATTCTTCGGTTTTCATTGAGGCCATGGGCGACAGCGGCATGATCCCGGCGTTGTTGATGATCACGTCCACCCTGCCCCAACGCTCCCGCGCCGCTTGGGCGAACGCGGCGACGTCGGCCTGGTCGGTCACGTCGAGGTGACGGCACTCGGCCTTCCCGCCGACAGCATTGATCTGGTTCACCAGGGTTTGCAGACGGTCCGTGCGGCGCGCGCCCAGCATCAAGGTCGCACCGGCGGCGCCCAGTTCTCGGGCGATGCCTTCGCCAATGCCGCTGGAAGCGCCGGTGATGAGAATGATTTTGTTGAGGCTCATGTTCAGGTTCTCGTGTGAGTGACGTTGACGGACACACTAACCGTGAAGCATTGTCGCGATAACTCCCCCTCCACTGACCGAACAGGTTAGCGCTGCTTACCAATGGACATTGATCTCAATCTGCTGAAAGTCTTCGCGGCGGTCGCTCAATGGCACAACTTCAGGGCGGCCGCCGATCATCTGGGCGTGAGCCGCTCGGCGGTGAGCCAGAGCATTCGCAGGCTGGAAGACAGCCTCGGGGTGTCGCTGGTCCAGCGCTCGACGCGCAATGTGCGCCTGACCGAAGCGGGCGAAGCCTTGCACCAACAGACCGCGGGCGCGTTGTCAGCGGTGGCCATCGCCCTCGACAGCGCTGCGCTGCAAGGCCCGCCTCGCGGGTTGTTGCGGGTGGCGGTGACGTCGATTGCCGAACGCTTTCTCGACGGCCCGCTGATCGCCAGCTTCGTCGAGGCCTTCCCTCACGTGACGCTGGACGTGACGGTAACCGATGAGGAGTTCGACATCGTCGAGCGCGGGTTCGACGCGGGCGTGCGCTTGGGCGAAGTGATCGAGCAAGACATGATCGCCATCCCGGTCACCGGCGAGCAGCGCGAAGTCGCCGTCGCCACCCCGGCCTATCTCGCGCAACATGGACGCCCGCAACACCCCCGCGACCTCACCGCCCACCGCTGCATCGGCTGGCGCCCGTCCCCTGAAGTCGCGCCCTGGCGCTGGGAATTCACCGAAAACGGTTGCGCGTTCGACGTGGCGGTCGCCCCCCGGATCACCACCAATGACATGCTGCTGATGGTGCGCACAGCGCTGGCGGGCGGCGGGATCACCTTCGGCATCGAAGACACCTTCCGGCCGTACCTCCAACGCGGGGAATTGGTGACCGTACTGGACGAATACCTCACGCCGTTTCCGGGGTTCTACCTGTACTACCCGAATCGGCACAACCTGGCGCCCAAGTTGAGGGCGTTGATTGATCATGTGCGAGGGTTCAGAGGAACGGCGCCGCCGCCGTGAAATACCCATCGACTGAAAAATTGGTTCGCCGCCGTCGTAAACTTCGGCGGCTCCCAGAGGGTTTTCATGCAGTCGCACACGCGTGAATAACGCCGAATGTCATCAGGAGGTTCAATGAGTGCCGATGCAACGCCGCTGGACGAAACAGGATCGCCGCCGCAGGACGGCTGGTTTTCCGCCGAGCATCGGGCGCGGATCGATGAGTTGATCGTCAAGTTGAAGACCAGCGACACCCGCGAGAGCGTGTCGCGGTATCACGGGATGGCGGAAGGGTATCTGCTGGGGCTGCTGGATGGCTATCACGTCGGTCTCGAACACCATGATGCGGTGCGGCAATACCTGCACAGCCTTGCTATCGCGCGGTTGAAGGTGGTCAAGCCGAAGGGGCGCACGTGACCACTGTCCCAGGGTCGGTTCAATCTCCACGATTGCAGCACGGCGGCATTTCTGCTGGGATGCCCCATCGCAACTCATAATGAGCTCCCCCATGACCTCTTATCAGGACCTTTTCAGCATCGGCGAAGCGTTCGACACCTTCGTCGGTCGCGGCCTGCCCGCCGAAATCGCCACCGTTCGCCGCATTCAGCAACAGCTCGCGGAAATCAACGCCCTCAGTCCCGCCACCCTTGAGCGACTGCGCGCTGTCCGTGGCCGTGTTCATCTGCTGGCGGCGGGTGAAATGTGGTGCCCGGATTGCCAGATCAACCTCACCGTCCTGGATCACCTGCAGCGCGTACAGCCGAACATCACGCTGGCGGTGATCACCGAAAGCCGGGCGGAACAGGCGCTCAAGGCACCGCTGGCGCTGGAGCGGATTTCGATCCCGTTTGTGCTGGTGCTGGATGACGCATTTCACGTGCTGGGGCGTTTCGTCGAAAGCCCGGAGGCGGTGGTGAGCGGCGGCGATGCCGTGAAGGCGGATTATCGGGCGGGTAGATTTCTGGAAAATACCGTGCTGGATGTGCTTGCGATCCTCGAAGCGCCAAAGCCTTGATGTGCTGATTCATCTCACGGGTTTGCCTGTGTGTGGACGTGTCGAGACCGGCAAAAATCTCGTGGGTGACGCCGGAGGGACGACGGCAGCGACGGCGGTGGGTCCGTTGCCGATCAATCGTCTGCTCCACCGCTTCGCGGCCGTCGTCCCTCCGGCTGCTCCCACAAGGTTCAGTGCCGTGCTCGCGTTCTTTGCTCAAACACAATCGTGTCCGAGTTGCCGATGGCCGAGAGTCACGGCCGCCGCGCCGGAGTGCCACAGTGGGTTTGTGTCGTCAGCTCAATCCCAGGACGCCGCAAGTCTTCCTGTGGCGTACGGTGTTTAGCGGACGACGCCAATCTCTGTGCCGGACACCTTGTAATTTCCGCTCCTTCAGCTCAACTCTCTAAGGTGCATATCCTTATATCAGGAGCGTTGGACATGGCCATTGCAAGCTCTTTGGCCCCGTTGTTCCGCCAATCGGTGGGATTCGATCGTTTCAATGATGTCTTCGAGTCAGCCCTTCACAGCGAAGCAGCCTCGGGCTACCCCCCTCACAATGTCGAGCGCTACGGCGACGATCATTATCGGATCGTCATTGCCGCTGCCGGGCTGTGCGCGGACGACCTGGACCTTCAACTGGAAAAAAGCGTGCTCACGATTTGCGGCGGCGAGCGCCACGGCGATGCGGGCGCGACGTACCTGCATCAAGGTATCGCCCACGGCCCGTTTCGCATGGTGTTTCATCTGGCCGACCACATTGAAGTGCAAGGCGCGACGTTCGAACACGGGCTGTTGATCGTCTTTCTGCTGCACCGCATGCCGGAGCCGCTCAAGGCCCGACACATCAGGATCGACAGCTCGGGCGATGGTCCCGGGGAGTACCGAATCAACCGGGGTTGAAGGTGGAGCAATCGGCCGCCTCACCCGCGACAGCCCCTGACCGCCCCTCCTCGACAAACGCTGCCCGCTTCGCCGCCACGGTGTCCCGCAGCGCCTCGTAGTAGTCAGGCTCTTGCCGCAACTTGTCCGTCACCGGCAACAACTCCGCGCGGCCATCGACAATCCCGCCCACCGTGTTGATCGTGCTCAGGGTGTCGACGGTGTCGCTGTTGTCGCCGAACGGATCGACCGCGAAGCTCAATACCTTGCCGGTCGCGTCCCGCAGGTTGGCGGTGCCGAGTAGCGGCAGTTCGACGATAGGTCCGTCGGCGATGCTCCAGACGCCGAAGGTCTGGCCGAAGTCGGCCTTGTGCCGCTCGATGCCCAGCTTGCCCGACACGTCGAACAGCCCGACTACGCCGACGGTGGTGTTGATGACGAAGCGCCCGAGGGTGTTGACCGAGCGTCGGCCGTTGCCTTGCAGCAGGTCGTTGATGAAGACCTTCGGCTCGCCGAAGTTGGCGACGAAGTTGTGCACACCGCTCTGGAAGAACCCCGGCAAATGCCGATAACCACGGGCCACCGGAGCCAGAGCGTAATCGTCGACCGTGCGGTTGAAGGCGAAGATGCCCCGGTTCACCGACTGAGCGGGGTCGTGAATCTGGTAGGCCACCGGCTCACACGAAGAGGGCGCCGGGGAAGGCGGCGTCGCGCAACCGCTGGCGAGCACGGCCAGCACACCGGCAGCGGCGAATCGAACACAGGGCATAGCAGGTTTGAGGATAGGCATGCGGGGCATCTCGACAGGAAGTGCCACGATGCTGCCAAGGCTTTTTTGCCCGAAGATTGCCGGTTTCTTGCGGCCCGGTCGCTTTGTTTCCGGATTGAAATATATGACGCGGCGCGCTGAATGATTTTAGATAGGCGTCTGTTTTCCAGCCCGACAGCGTGCCCGACCGTGAGCCATCTCATCCTGGTGGACGACGACCTCGAAGTCCTCGCCCTCCTGCAGAAATTCCTTCAGCAACACGGCTACAGCGTCGAGGTCGCCATCGATGGGCCTTCGCTGTGGCAGGCCGTCGAGCGGCGCACCCCGGACCTGATCATCCTCGACGTGATGCTGCCGGGGGACAGCGGCCTCGTCCTGTGCCAACGCGTGCGCGCCGAACACAATGTCGCGGTGATCATGCTGACGGCGCTGGGCGAGCCGAGTGATCGCATTGTCGGTCTGGAACTGGGCGCCGACGATTACCTGACCAAACCCTTCGACGCCCGCGAACTGCTGGCCCGGGTGCGTGCCGTGCTCAGACGGACTGGAGAACACCAACACCCGACCCGCGAGGCGCCACGGCCGATTTTGATGTTCGCCGACTGGCAGCTGGACGTCGCACGCCGGGAATTGCGCTCGCCGGATAACGTGATGATTCCGCTGTCCGCCGGGGAGTTCGAGCTGTTGCTGGTGTTCGCCGAGCATCCTCGTCGCGTCCTCACCCGCCAGCAGTTGCTGGACATGGCGCGGGGCGAAACCCATGACGCCTTTGATCGCAGCATCGATGTGCAGGTCAGCCGTCTGCGCCGCAAACTGGAGTCGGAAGTGACGGCGATGCCGATGATCCGCACCATTCGCAACGTGGGGTATCTGTTCACCCCTGCCGTGGTCAGTCGATGAACGTGGTACGGGCGGTGCGCGCCACACTGGGCCTGCCTCGCGACACCGTGGCACGCTGGATCGCCTTGACCACCGTTGCCGCCATGCTCACGTCCCTGGCGTTGAACGGCGTGGTCAGCCTGCTCGGCGGGGTGTGGGCCCGACCACCGCTCACCGAAACCGGTCTGATGGAAAAGGCCGCCGCCGTGACCCGAATTATCGATTCCGTGCCGCCGGCGCAACGTCCGGGGATCGCCAGTGCAGCCAGCGACAAGGCGTTCACCAGCCAGTGGTTGCCGCGTCACGAAGACGCCCGTATGCCACCGGTTGACGACCCGGATTTCCGCTCCGGTGGCCCGCTGCTGCGCCGGTTGCTGGACAGGCCCGCGGCGAAAATCGAGGCCTATGAACCCACCGACTGGGTCCCGCAATTGGCCGAGAGTCGCTACAGCCTGTTGATCGAACTGAGCGACAAGAGCTGGGTGCTGTTTTCGGTGCCAACCCGCAGTTGGGGGCTGTCGGAGCTGCCGCGCAATCTGATCATTCTCGTGCTGATTCTGTCTTCGACCCTGCTGGTGGCGCTGGTTGCCACGCGCCATCTGGCGACGCCGCTGGAGCGCTTTGCCAAGGGGGCGCGGCGTTTCGGCGTGGACTTCAAGGCGCCGCCGATTGCCGTCGAGGGACCTCGGGAAATCCGCGAAGCGATTCTGGCGTTCAATGGGATGCAGGCGCAAATCCAGCACTTTTTGCAGGACCGCACGCAGATGCTCGCGGCCATTTCCCACGACCTGCGCACTCCGCTGACCCGCATGCGTTTGCGCGGCGAATTCATCGAAGACCCGGAGCAGCAATCGCGGCTGTTCCGGGACGTGGACGAGATGCAGGCGATGGTTAATTCGGCGCTGGAGTTCTTTCGCGATGATGCGCGGCTGGAACAGGCCACGGCGTTTGACCTGGCCGAGCTGCTGCACACCCTCGTCGATGATTTCAAGGACGCGGGCATCGACGTGGCGCTCGACGCCCCTCCACGTTACGTGTTCGTGGGACGGCCCATCGGGATCAAGCGTGCGTTGGTCAACCTGCTGGACAACGCCGTCAAATACGGGATGGAACCGGGGATCAGCTTGCGTGCGCTGGCCGGAAGCGTCGAAATCCACGTCACCGACCGCGGCCCCGGCATTGCGCCGGAGTTTCAGGAAAAGGTCTTCGCCCCGTTCTTCCGCATCGAAGGCTCGCGCAACAAACACACGGGTGGCGTGGGCTTGGGGCTGCCTGCGGCACGGGCCATTGTGTTGGAGCACGGCGGCAGCCTGACGCTGGAGTCGCGGCACGGGGGTGGGCTGGAGGTCAAAGTGGTGTTGCCGGTGTCGGTGTGAACATGGGGATCGCCTTCGCGGCCGTCGTAACCTCCGGCAGCTCCCACACAGGTTGAGTCGGCGTCAGACCGCAAGTATCGCGCGACACGGGGTTTCTGTGATTGAGTCAGTGTCAGACCGCAGATATGGCGGCGACGCTGCCCCCCCTGTGGGAGCGAATTCATTCGCGAATCTTCGGTACAGGCAACACATCTCCACCGTTCGAAGTACCGCTTTCGCGAATGAATTCGCTCCCACAGGTTGAGTCGGCGTCAGACCGCAGATATGTCGGCGACGCTGCTCACAATGTTTGGCGTGCCGGGATGCAGCGACCTGTCGGAAGGGATGCCTGTCGCTATTGAATCAACAGCCGCAGCGGCGCGAGCGGGCCAACGGTCATGAACTCGTAGGACGCAATCCCCTGCGCAGTCAGCGGCAGGGCTTCGATGGCAGCTTTCGCCTCTTCGACAGATTCGACGTTCATCAGGAACACGACGCCCGGTTTGTCCTGCCGGTACCAGAACTGCTCGATCTTGCCGTCCAGGTAGAGCTGAAGCGTGGCCGGGACTTCGCTGGGCATGATCTGCTGGCGCATTTCCGGGGTGAGTGGGCGGGTGATCGCTGCAACTGCCAAGACTTTCATGGGTGATCTCCTGATCGGTTTCGGTGTGTTTCGGAGGTCCCAATATGGCGGCGTCGGCGACAAACGAGTATGGTCCTGAATGCCATTTTCAGGATCATTTACGCCATGCGCATGACCATCGTCGCGTTGGAAGGTCTGTTCGACACCGGCCTGTCAGTGCTGCTCGACGCCTTCCGCCTCGCCAACAAGTTCGCCGCCGCCCAGCCCAAAGGCGCCAGCCCGTTTTTCGACGTCACTCTTCTCGGCGTCCGGAAAAAAGTGCAGACCGCTCAAGGGCTGATCGTGCCCGTCAAACCGATCACCCCTGACCTCAAGCCGGACTGGGTGATTCTCCCGGCGCTGGCCACCGGGTCGCCCGAACAGTTGATCCCGGCCCTCCAACGCCCCGACGTGAAAAAAGCCAAGGCCCATCTGAAACAGTGGCACGCCGAAGGCGCGCAGATCGCCGCGTCCTGCATCGGCACGTTTCTGGTGGCGGAAACCGGGCTGCTGGATCAGCGCGAAGCGACCACCACCTGGTGGCTCGCGCCGTTGTTCCGGCAGCGCTACCCGAATGTTCACCTCGACGAATCGCGCATGCTGGTGCAGACCGACATCGGCGTGACCGCAGGGGCCGCCCTGGGGCATCTGGACCTGGCGCTGTGGCTGATTCGCCAGGCCAGTCCGGAACTGGCGGCGATGGTCTCGCGCTACCTCCTGGCGGACATCCGCTCGCTGCAGGCGCCGTACATCATTCCCAACCATCTGGCCCAGGCCGACCCGCTGATCCTGCGGTTCGAACGCTGGTCCCGCGAGCACCTCAAAGAAGGCTTCTCGCTGCCCGCCGCTGCCAAAGCCCTGGCCACCAGCCGCCGAACGCTGCAACGCCGCTGCGAAGACGTGCTGGGCAAATCCCCCCTCTCCTACTTTCAAGACCTGCGCGTCGAACGGGCGCAAACGCTGCTTCACGGCAGCGATCTCGACCTTGAAGCCATCGCCACCGAAGTGGGCTATGCCGACGGTTCGACCCTGCGCACGCTGCTGCGCCAACGCTTGGGCCGTGGGGTGCGCGACCTGCGGGCCGATCTGCGCTGACCCATCGATTGATGGAACTCCCTCGGCAAACCCTGGCCCTATAGGAGTAGGCCTCCGCCCTTGAGCGGCGAGAGGCAGGCGCCGGCTCGACGCCGTGCCATGGAATTCAATCGCTGACAGGTGACGCCGTGAATACATTCGTTCCGCTGGAAAAACTGGAAAAAATGGGCCGAGAAGAGCTGAAGGATTTCTACGAAATCTGGCTCACCACGTCCGAAACCTGGCCCCAGGACCCTGCCATCTCGCAACGCGAATGCCTCTGGCGCGCCGACCGCGAGCTGACCCAGGACGTGGAAATCGACGAGGCGTTCTTCCAGAACCTGCCGCGCCTGTGGCTGGTGGTCGATGACCTGAATGACACCTCTGCCATCCGTAAAATCGAAGACGAACTGGGCAGCCATTTCAACAAACTCGCCGTGAAGGGCGAATTCCGGCCGGTCGACAAGCCGAAAGTGTCCTGCGAAGACAAAAACACCGACTTGCGAAGCTGACATCAAACCTCGTGGCAGTCGATCTCCGGCTGCCACTGCAATGCTGCTACAAGCTGCGCTAATTGCCCTCCTGGTGTGTTACCGGCATCATCGGCGGTCTCGACACAAGGACCGTGCCCATGCCCACCCCGTCTCTCCCTGACACTGTTCACATTCGCGACCTGCGAGGCACTGACGCTGAAGCGCTGCTCGCGTTCGAAACCGAGAACCGTGCCTGGTTCGAATCCCACATCGACCCCCGCCCCGCATCGTTCTACTCACCGCAAGGTGTGGACGATCACATTCACAGTTGCCTGTCCGAGCTCGCCTTGGGTACATGGCATCCGTGCGTCATCGAAGATGCTGGCGGGCGCATCGTGGGCAGGGCCAATTTGAAGCACATCGATGCGCAGACTGGAACCGCGGAAGTGGGCTATCGAATCGCGGAAACGGCTGCCGGAAAGGGCTTGGCCACCCAAGCGCTCAGGCATCTCATTCAACAGGCGCACAGCCGCTGGGGGCTGACCGGGTTGGTGGCGTATGTGTTCGAGGAAAATCGAGGGTCGCAGAAGGTGCTGGCGCGGTGTGGTTTCGGCCGCGACCGCCTTGCCCTTCACGGGGAGCCCGGAAGGGAAAGGCGCTTCACACTGTCACTTTGAGTCCAGCATTCAGCGTCAGTGGCTGATCGCGTCTTCCATGCCGATGCCGCTGTCACGGCGCAACACCAAGGCACGCCATTTCTCATCGGCGTCCACGCGTCTGCGGTAGAGAAGAGTGCCCAGTATCAAAAAGATCGCGCCGAGCGGAATCGAAATCACCCCAGGGTTTTTCAACCCGATCAATGGCTGCTCCAACCCCACCAGACTGGTGGTTTCAGCGCCTGTCGCGTCGTATTTATCTTTGTTCGTCTGGAGGTTCGCCTGGGCCTTGGCGAGTGCGGCGGTCAAGGCCTTGACTGACTCATCGTTCAGGCCTGGCGCATCAAGACGGGTTTCCAGCGTTTGAATGTCCGTCGCGATACGGGTCATGGTTACGGTGGTCTCTGCGCGAATCGCCATCGGGTATTGCATGTTGGGCGAGACAAGCACTACCACGATCGCGGCCAGTGTCCCGCCGATGACGCCGCACACCACACCGAAGACATTGCAGCGTTTCCAGTACAAGGTGCCGATCAATGCCGGGAGATTGGCCGAAGCTGCGATGGCGTAGGCGAGCCCTACCAACTGGGCGACGTTTTGCCCTTTGGCCATCAGACTTGCAGAAATGGCCACGGCGCCCACCAGAATGGCGGCCAGTTTCCCGGCCAGCATCTGCTGGCGGTCCGACGCCACGCCCTTCTTGATGGCGCCCACGTACACGTCGTGGGCCAGTGACGACGCCGCGGCAAGGGTCAACCCCGCGACCACCGCCACGATCGTGGCGAACGCAACGGCAGCCACCAGACCCAGCAGCACATTGCCGGATACAGTGTCTGCCCCTCCGCCCAACAGCTGGGCCAATAAAGGCGCAGCCAGGTTGCCACCTTTATCACCCGCGACAATCGTCGAACTGCCCACGTAATAAGCCGCCGCGAAACCCAGGAAAATGATCAGCAAGTGGCAAGTGCCGATGGCGAGCATGGCCCACAACACTGACTTACGCGCCGTTTGAGCATCCTTCACTGTGAAGAAACGCATGAGAATATGAGGCAAGGCCGCCGTGCCCAAGGTCAGTCCCAGGCCTAACGACACTTGCTCCAGCGGGTTCTTCAAATACAGGCCCGGCTCGAAAAAGGTTTTCGTCACCAACGTGGGGTCTTCACCGGACGCCAATGCACGGCCATGGGAAAGATAGTCATACAGGGCGGCTTGATGGATGAGCGACGAAAAGAACGCCGCAATATCAAGATGAAAGGGAATCAGTGCGAGCACGGCCAAACCTGCACACGCCGTCAGTAGCAAGCCCGCCTTGATGATTTGCACCCAGGTGGTGGCCGTCATGCCGCCAAACGTCACGTAGGTGAGCATTAATAGGCCGACCACCACGACCGACACTTCGTACTTGATGCCCAACAGCGCATAGAGCAGAACGGCGCCGCCGACGATTTGCGGAATCATATAGGCGATGACGATGACGACACTCGATGTCGCTGCGAGAATCTTGGACGTCCGAAAGTCATAGCGATACGCGAGCACATCGCCAAACGTGTAGCGACCGAGGTTTCGGCAGGGCTCGGCCACGAACAACAGCACAGGCATCAGCGCGACGAAAAAACCGATCAGGTAAAGAATGCCGTCGTAACCATACAGCGCGATCAGCCCCGACACGCCCAGAAACGCGGCGGCAGACAGATAATCCCCGGCGATGGCGAAGCCATTCTTGACCCCGGATATGCCGCCCCCCGCGGTATAGAAGTCACGCGTGCTCTTGCCCTTTTTCGAAGCCAATCCGGTGATGACCAACGTCATCAGAATGATCGCCACAAACGCCGCCAAGGCGTAGGGTTTGTGGGCTTGCGGCACCAGATCTGCCGCCTGGGAAGAGGCCGTCGCGAACATCGCGATACACCCCGCGACGCAGCGCTTAACAGTGTTCATGGACTTTTCTCCAGGCGTCGGAAAACGTTGTTATTTGAATATCAATGGCTTTCATCCGATACGCATAGATCAGGGCAAGGCCCGCAACGAAGAAATACTGCGACACCGCAAACGCAGTCCCCACATTGACCCCACCCATCAACGGCAATACATAAATGTCGCGAAACCACCCTGCTCCGACAATGAACGCGAAATAGTAGGTGAAAAAAACGGCACTCAGCGTGACCAGCATTCGGTTTTTTGCGGCCATGCAGCGTTCGAAGGATTCAATCGCCAACGCTTTTTCAACCGTGTGCAGCGGCGGGACGGAAAGTTGTTTGAGCGCATTCATGATTGCCAATCCTCCAGGAGCCGGGAATAAATATCGACGCATTCATGAACGCGTCTGACGCTGCACCACTCGTCCGTCTGATGAGCGCAAGAAGGCTCTCCGGGACCGATGACGATCGCCGGCACTTCGCCAAACAATTCCCGGAGTACCGGACCATCCGTGAAGAACGCCACCGTCCGCACGGCTGACTGCTCACCGGTAACAAACGCGACGGATTCTGTGACCTGCCGGATCCACGGGTTGGCGAGATCGTTCGACAGGGCGGGTACATCCACTGTCGCTGACAACTTCACGTTGCCGCCGATATGGTCGCCCACCCTGCCGCACAGCTCCCTGTGGGAAAGCCCGCACACGGTGCGGATGTCGATCGTGAACGCTGATGTGTCGGGCACTGAGTTAACGTTCATGCCTCCGGTGATCGTGCCGATGTTTAAGGTGGGACTGCCCAGCAACGGATCGACCGGGGCGCAGAAATCAAATTGCCGCAGCTCCTGGATGGCATCGACCGCATGGTAGATGGCGTTATCGCCAAGCTCGGGCATGGCACCGTGCGCTGTCTTCCCCGTGGCCTGTCCCGTCAGCCAGAGCGCGCCTTTGTGCCCGACGACACATTGATTCGCGGTCGGCTCTCCAATGAGCAACGCGCCCACGTCCAGACCGGACAGATCAAGCTCGGCCAGGCGCTTGGCGCCTTCACACCCCGTTTCCTCACCTGCGGTCAGTACAACCAACACCGGAGGCAAAGACCCAAACCGCGTCGCGAAGGTGTGCAACGCGCAAAGAAAAGCCGCGATGCCCCCTTTCATGTCCGAAGCGCCGCGCCCGTAGAGGCGATCACCGATCACCTCCCCGCCCAACGGCGCCTGAACCCACGGAGCCGCGCCCAGTGGGACGGTGTCGAGATGACCTGTGAAACATAACCTCGACCCGTCCGCCGAAGGGTTCCATGCCAAGAGGTTGGCCCGTCCTGGGGCGATCGACTGGACCAGCGTGGTCAACCCCAACGTTTTCAGTGCCCGCTCCAACTCTTCGACGAGGGGGCCTTCATTGCCAGGAGGGTTGATGGTGTTGGTGCAGACCAGGTGTCGCGTCAGTGCTATGGGGTCACGCAGACTTAGGGGCACGATAGGATTCCTATGTCAGGAGCAGGATGCCGCACCTAGACAAAGCGTTCGAAAAACGCCATGCACTGGTACGTTACTTTTTTTGTACCAGTTGAATCTATAACGACGAGGGGTGACCGTCAATCAAAAACATGAGGTGAAAGGTGTTGATGAGGCCGCGCATCCGGTACAAAAGCCCCATGTCCCGGCGTATGTCCTAGCATTTCGGCCCTGCGCATGTGCAACATCCAGGCGAAGGTGCAGGTTTGTCCCGGTTCGAGCTAAAGTATGTCTCCCTGTACCGGCGCCGGCCGGACGCGGCATGGCCCTCACGCACCCACGGCCAGGTCGCCAAGACCGTTGAGGATGATTATGTTCACGTTGCAACCCCATGAAATTGCTGAAGGCAAGGCAGAATCCATACGCCGCGCCATCGAGCAGGCCATTCTCGAAGACCGCCTCAAGCCGGGTGAAAGCCTTCCAACGGTGCGTAACCTCGCGGCGGACCTGGGTGTCAACAAGAACACCGTGGTGGTTGCCTACCGACAGCTACAGGCGACGGGGCTGGTGGTGTCCGATGGCAGACGGGGTTCGATCGTGGCCAACCCCTCGTCGTCGGCGCCTTCCGCCGATGTCGGCCTGCCCCAGATGATGTCGGTGCGTGATGGCAATCCGGACATCGCGTTTCTTCCCGATGACCACGACATTCGCGACGCATTTTCCCGCATGAGCCTCGACAACCATTTGTATGGCGAGCAGCGAAACAACGCGGGGTTCGTCAAATGGGCAAAAGAGGGCTTCCTGGCGGACAACGTGCCCGTGGACAGAAGCATTTTTGTCTCCGCAGGCGCGCTGGATCTGATCGAGCGCGCGCTTGAAGCGAGCGGGCTCACTGCAGGTGACAAAGTGGCCGTGGAGGATCCTGGCTACATGAGCCTGCTGGCGTTGACCCGCCTTATGGGCTTTGACCTGGTACCCCTTGCGTTCGATGATCACGGGATCGTGCCCGCTAGCCTGCAAGCGGCAGTGGACGCGGGCGTGAAGGCGGTGCTATTCAGCAGCCGCGCGCAAAATCCCACCGGTATTTCGACGTCGAAAGAGCGCGCACGGGCGCTGGCGGACATTGCCGCCCATGCCGATGACGTGCTGTTCATTGATGACGATCATTCCAGCCTGCTCCAATTGGCCGATTACCATCCATGGCATATCCGGGAGAACGGGCCTTGGCTGGTTGTCAGGTCGCTGTCCAAATTCCTGGGCCCTGATTATCGACTGGCGGTATCGACGGGAGACACCCGGACCATCGAGAGCCTCGAAAACAGACAGGCCGTCGGCATGGGGTGGGTCAGCACCTTTTTGCAGCGCCTGGCGCTTGAGCTGCTCATCAGCCCTGCCATCCGCCGAAAAATAGCCGCCGGTGGCGCAACGTATGTCGAGCGCCATACGGCCCTGGTGACGATGCTGAAAAAGAAAGGGTTCAACGTGGCAGGCGGCGCCGGACTCAATCTGTGGTTGCCCATCCCCGACGAGCGTGCAGTCGCCGAACGTCTGTTCGATGCGGGCTGGCTGGTGCGCACGGGGCGTGACTTCTGCGTGACACCCCAGTCCGGCATTCGAATCACATCATCGAGAATGACACCGCAACAAAGCAGCGTGTTCGTGGAGGCGCTCGTCGCCGCCCGTCACGCCGTGACCACGACGCTGTCGGCCTGAGTCTGACGCCGACAGAACCCGACTGGGACGATCGATGACGGCCCATTGCGAGCCATCATCGATCGTCCCGTGTCACGCTGGAAAAGCGGACTGATCCGGCAGACTCAAGCGCGGGCCAACGTTTGGCTGGCGTGATAAGCACGTGCGGTTTCAAGGCGCTGGGCCGTGATGTTGGCCGCGCGTTCCGTCACTGTGCGCAAAATCGACGCAGGCGCGCTTTTCGGCGAACCGGCCTGGAAAGGCGGTTCCGGGTCGTAGGCCATGTAGAGTTGCAACTCTTGGGCGACCGTCTCCCCGCGCAGCAGTGAAACCAGTACCAGCGACCCATCGATCCCGGACGTCACGCCGCCAGCGCTGACGAACTTGCCGTCGATCACGACGCGCTCATCGCTGGGGATGGCACCGAAAAAGGGCAGCGTTTCCATGGCTGTCCAATGGGTCGTCGCGCGCTTGCCCTTGAGCAAGCCAGCCCCGCCACACAAGAGTGCTCCGGTGCACACCGAGAACACATACTTCGCGTTTGCGGCTTGCTGACGGATGAAAGAAAGCACGACCTCATCATGCATCAGGGCTTGCTGGCCATAGCCGCCCGGCACCAGCAGCACGTCGAGCTGTGGCGCCTCGTCCAGGGTCGTATCGGCCAGCAACAGCATCCCGGCCAGATCACGGACCGGCTCTTTGTCCTTCCAGATGGTGAAGAACGTCGAGTTCGGGGTACGTGCCAACGCTTCGAAGGGGCCGGTGAAATCGCATTGATCCATGCCGGGAAAGATCAGGGCGCCGATCTTCAAATGGGTCTCGAGTGGAATAGTCATGTTCGCTCCAACAGTATCAAGGTTCGTGGTACAACATTTATTATGTACCAGTACAAATATAGGCTATTGTCTGCCCTGTCAACGAGTTTTGACGTCGGGGTGAGTACCACGGGCGGCCTGTCCGGCGTTCCGTCGCTGGGCAGAGCCTTCGGGTGAGCTACGCAGATGGACCAGCGACCGCCCTGTTCACTCGACCAGACACACGTTTCTCAGGGCCTTCATGCGCATTCACGTGACCTTCATCGACCGCGTCGGCATCACTCAGGAAGTCCTCGCCCTGCTGGGTGGGCGCCGCTTCAATCTGGAGGCCGTGGAGATGGTTCCCCCCCACGTCTACATCGATGCGCCAACGCTCGGCGCTGAGGTGCTGGAGGAGTTGCGCGGCGCATTTCTCGGCGTGAAAGGCGTGCAATCGGTGACGGTGGTCGACATCCTTCCGGGCCAGCGCCGACACCTGCAGCTCGATGCGTTGTTATCTGCCAGCTCCGACCCGGTGTTGGCGGTGGATCAGCGCGGGCATGTCTTGCTGGCCAACCCTGCGCTGATAGCTTTGTGCGGACGCGAACCGGCCGGCGAGTCGCTCGCCCAGGTGTTTGATGACGACGTGCTGCACACGTTGGTCAGCCACGCCTTTCGCTTGCCGATGCGAGAAGTCAGCCTTGGAGGGCGAACCCTGCTGCTCGACGCCATGCCGATCAATGCGGCGGGCGCCCTGATCACCCTCTACCCGCCAAGCCGAATCGGCGAGCGGCTGTCGGCGCTGCGCCATGACCCTGCCGGTGGGTTCGACGCGATTTTGGGTGCTTCCCAAGCCATTCAAAAGCTCAAGGCGCGAGCGCATCGCGTGGGAGGGCTCGATGCGCCTCTGCTGATTCAAGGCGAGACCGGCACCGGCAAAGAGTTGGTCGCCCGCGCCTGCCACGCGATCAGCAAACGGCGTGAGGCGCCCTTCTTGCCGTTGAACTGCGCAGCGCTGCCGGAAAGCCTTGCCGAGAGTGAGCTGTTCGGGTACGCCGCTGGCGCCTTCACCGGCGCGCAACGGGGCGGCAAGCTCGGGCTGCTGGAGCTGGCGGATCAAGGCACGGTGTTTCTGGACGAAGTCGGAGAAATGTCACCCTATCTTCAGGCCAAACTCCTGCGTTTTCTGAGCGATGGGTGCTTCCGTCGCGTCGGCGGTGACCTGGAGATCAGGGTCAACGTGCGAATCCTCAGCGCGACCCACCGCAATCTGGAAAACATGGTCAGCGATGGTCACTTTCGTGAAGACCTGTTTTATCGCCTCAACGTGCTCAACCTGCACGTGCCGCCACTGCGCGAGCGTGGCCAGGACATCCTGCTGATGGCAGAGCACTTCATGCAGCAAGCCTGCGCGCAGATTCAGCGTCCGGTTTGCCGGCTGGCCCCCAGCACGTTTCCCGCCTTGCTCGACAACCGATGGCCGGGGAACGTCCGGCAATTGCAAAACGTGATCTTTCGCGCCGCGGCCATTTGTGAACATCCCAGGGTGGACCTCGACGACCTGGACATCGCGCGCACGGCCGTGGATGGGCAGCAAACCCGCGAGATAGGCAGCCTGGAGGACGCGGTTGCCCGCTTCGAGAAAGACCTGCTGGAACAGCTTTACCCCAGCCACCCTTCCAGCCGACTGCTGGCGGCGCGGCTGAAGACCTCGCACACCTCGATCTCCATGCGACTGCGCAAATACGGCATCCCTGGCAAGTCCTGAGCCTTTTGCTCCAGTGCCGTGTTCGCCTGGCCACAGCGCCTATAAAAAAAGCACCCTCAGGTGCTTTTTCAATGACGCGTTCTTCCGTTTATCGAGCTGCCATCGCTCGCGCCGCGTGCAGCTTTTTATAGCTCTCGATCAAGCGCAGGTGTTTGTCCAGGCCTTCAAGCTTCATGCTCGTCGGCGTCAGGCCGTGGAAGCGGACGCTGCCGTTCACCGAACCGATCGCCGCGTCCATGCGTTCGTTGCCGAACATGCGGCGGAAGTTGACTTCGTAGTCGGCCAGTTCCAGGTCGTCGTCGAGTTCCATTTCCAGCACCACGTTGACCGCCTGATAGAACAGGCCGCGTTCGACGGTGTTGTCGTTGTATTGCAGGAAGGCTTCGACCAGATCTTTGGCTTTTTCGTACTTCTGCAGGGCGAGGTAGATGAGCAGTCTCAGTTCGAGAATGGTCAGTTGGCCCCAGTCGGTGTTGTCGTCGAACTCGATGCCGATCAGCGTGGTGATGTCGGTATAGTCATCCAGTTCGCTGTCTTCCAGACGTTGGGCGAGGCTTCTCAGGCCGACTTTGCTCAGGCTGTGCAGGTTGAGGATGTCGGCGCGGAAGGCCAGCGCCTTGTTGGTGTTGTCCCAGATCAGGTCTTCGATCGGATAGATCTCGGAATAGTCCGGCACCAGGATGCGGCAGGCCGTCGCGCCGAGGTCGTCGTAGACCGCCATGTAGGCTTCCTTGCCCATGTCTTCGAGGATGCCGAACAGGGTCGCGGCCTCTTCGGCGTTGGCGTGCTCACCCTCGGAAGAGAAATCCCACTCGACGAATTCGTAATCGGCTTTCGCGCTGAAGAAACGCCACGACACCACCCCGCTGGAGTCGATGAAGTGCTCGACGAAGTTGTTCGGTTCGATCACTGCCTGGCCTTCGAAGGTCGGTTGCGGCAGGTCGTTGAGGCCTTCGAAACTGCGGCCTTGCAGCAGCTCGGTGAGGCTGCGCTCCAGGGCGATTTCAAAGCTTGGGTGAGCGCCGAACGAGGCGAATACACCGCCGGTGCGCGGGTTCATCAGGGTCACGCACATGACCGGGAATTCGCCGCCCAGCGAGGCATCTTTCACCAGCACCGGGAAACCCTGCTCTTCCAGCCCCCGAATGCCCGCAAGGATGCCGGGATACTTGGCGATAACCTCGTGCGGCACGTCCGGCAGCGCGAGTTCGCCTTCGAGGATTTCGCGCTTCACCGCCCGCTCGAAGATCTCCGACAGGCACTGCACCTGAGCTTCCGCCAGCGTGTTGCCCGCGCTCATGCCGTTGCTGAGGTACAGGTTCTCGATCAGGTTGGACGGGAAGTACACGGTTTCGCCATCCGACTGGCGCACGAACGGCAGCGAGACAATGCCGCGCTGGGTGTTGCCGGAGTTGGTGTCGTACAGGTGCGAGCCGCGCAACTCGCCGTCGCGGTTGTAGATTTTCAGGCAGTAGTCGTCCAGCACTTCGCTCGGGAGCGCGTCGTCCGGGCCGGGCTTGAACCAGCGCTCGTTCGGGTAATGCACGAAGTCGGCGGTGGCGATGTCCTCGCCCCAGAACTGGTCGTTGTAGAAGAAATTGCAATTCAGGCGCTCGATGAATTCGCCCAGCGCCGAGGCCAGTGCGCCCTCTTTGGTCGCGCCCTTGCCGTTGGTGAAGCACATCTGGGAGTGAGCGTCGCGGATGTGCAGCGACCAGACGTTGGGCACGATATTGCGCCACGAAGCGATCTCGATCTTCATGCCCAGCGCCGCGAGGATGCCCGACATGTTGGCGATGGTCTCTTCCAGCGGCAGGTCCTTGCCCGCAATGAAGGTGCTTTCGCCGGACAGGGACGCCGGCATCAGAAGGGCCTGGGCGTCGGCGTCGAGATTTTCGACTTCTTCAATCACGAACTCGGGCCCGGCCTGCACCACTTTTTTCACGGTGCAACGGTCGATGGAGCGCAGGATGCCGAGGCGATCTTTTTCCGAAATGTCGGCGGGCAACTCGACCTGAATCTTGAAGATCTGGTTGTAGCGGTTTTCCGGGTCAACGATGTTGTTCTGCGAGAGGCGGATGTTGTCCGTCGGGATGTTGCGCGTCTGGCAGTACAGCTTCACGAAATACGCCGCACACAGGGCCGACGACGCCAGGAAGTAATCGAACGGACCCGGCGCCGAGCCATCGCCCTTATAGCGAATGGGCTGGTCGGCGATCACCGTGAAGTCGTCGAACTTGGCCTCCAAGCGGAGGTTGTCGAGAAAGTTGACCTTGATTTCCATGGGGGTTTACCAGAAGCGAAAAACGGAATGGCGGCCATTATCCGGGTTTTGCGCCGGAAGTCTCGTGCGGTCGGCGTAGCGGGTGAACGTCGGCCCGATCAGGGAATGTTGCGAGATGTGAAAAAATTGTAAAAAATCCGTTACCATTTGTGTATATTTCTCATTTGCGACTGATTGACAATTACCTCTCTGCTCAACCACCCAGGAAATCGATCTTGAAAGCCCGCCTCCCTGCCAGCCTGTTGTTCGCTGGCGCTTGCAGCGCCATGCCCCTCACCCACGCCGCTGATGAAATCACCCTCCCCTCCACGCAAATCCAGAGCAACGGCGTCGCCCAAGCCGACGAGCAAAGTCAGGGTTATCAGGGGAAGACGGCCACCAGTACCACGCGTCTGGGGCTGTCGGACAAGGAAACGCCGCAAGCGGTGACCACCGTGACCCGCGACCAGATCGACGATTTCCGTATGAACAGCGTCAAGAGCGCGTTGCGTTCGGCGCCCTCCGTCACGGTCGAGCAGATCGAGACCGACCGCACCGAGTTCACGTCCCGGGGCTTCAACATCAACACCTTCGAATACGACGGGATGGGCATGCCTTTTACTGGCGACCTGCTGGTGGGCGATCAGGACCTGGCCGAGTACGAGCAAATCGACGTATTGCACGGCGCCAACGGCCTGATGAGCGGCAGCGGCAACCCGTCAGCGACGGTCAACTTCGTGCGCAAGCGTCCGACGAAAGACGTGCATGCGAAGATCAGCACCAGCGTCGGCGCCTGGGACAACCGCCGTCTGGACGTGGACGTGTCCGGTCCGCTGACCGACAGCGGCAACGTGCGCGGCCGCTTCATTTACGCCCACGACAAGGGCAACTCCTACCTGGACCGCTACAGCCACGAAATCAACGTCGCGGCTGGTCTGATGGACTTCGACCTGACGGACGCCGATACCCTGACCGTCGGTTTCTCCCAGCACAACAGCGATTCGAACGGCAGCAGTTGGGGCAACCTGCCGCTGTCGGATTCGGACGGCAACCCGATCCATTACGGCAGCCGGAGTTCCAACGTCGGCCAGCCGTGGACCTACTGGAACGTGCACACCCAGCGCACTTTCGCCGAGCTGAAACATGACTTCGGCAATGGCTGGAACAGCAAGCTGTCCGTCACCGGCATCCGCCAGTATCAGGACACCGACATGTTCTACATCGCCAGCGTCACGGGCGACGACGCGTCGGCTTATGCGACCCACATCACCAGCAAGACCGATCAGGTGATCGGCGAGGCTCAGCTGTCCGGTCCTTTCACCCTGTTTGGCCGCGACCATGACCTGACCGTCGGCGCCAACTACGGCCGCACGCATTTGAAGGCCAACGAGCATGACATCGACGCCAACGGCTATTACGACGTGCCGTTCTCCAGCGCGCTGGCCGGCGCGCTCACCCGTCCGTCACTGGATTACACCTTCGACACCAACAACCAGAATTTCCGGGACACCCAGAAGAGTCTCTACGCCGGTACGCGTTTCAGCCTGATGGATGACCTGCACTGGATCGTCGGTGCGCGGATGCTCAGCGCCGATGGCAGTGGCCTGGATTACGGCGCTGACCATTACACCCGCGAGCACGGCAAGGTCACGCCGTATTCCGGCCTGGTGTACGACCTCAACGATCAGTGGAGCGTGTACGGCAGCTGGACCAAGATTTACGCGCCGCAATACAAGGTCAGTTCGGACGGCAGCATGCTCGACCCGCTGGAAGGCACCAGCAAGGAAATCGGCATCAAGGGCAGTCTGGACAGCGGCCTCAACCTGACGGCCGCGCTGTTCAAGACCAAGCAGGAAAACGTTGCGGGCAACGGGCAGTATCAGGGCAGCCGCTTCGTCTACGACCCGATGGATTACAAGAGCCACGGCGTCGAGCTGCAGGCGTCGGGCGAAGCGATGCCGGGCCTGGAAGTGTTGGGCGGCTACACCTACGTGCGCATCGACGACGATAACGACGACCGCGCCCGCAAATTCGTGCCGACTCACAGCTTCCGAGGCATGGCGACGTATCGCCTGCCGGGCCTGCCAAAAGCCAAGGTGGGCACGCGGGTCAGTTGGCAGAGCGCTGTGCAAAGCGACACCAACAGCGAGGTACGCCAGAACGCCTACGCCCTGGTGGACCTGATGAGCAGTTACGACATCGACGAGCACTGGAGCACGTCGGTCAACCTCAACAACGTCACCGACCGCAAATACCTGATGTCGCTGTACGACAGCGCCACCAGCGCTAACTACGGCGCCCCACGCAACGTGACCGCGTCGGTGACCTGGACATATTGAGCCGCGTGTTCCTGTAGCACTCCGACTTGCCGGCGGCGCGGCCTCACAGTCGCCACCGCCGGTACGCCGCGCTGCAGCAGCCAATCGTTGGTCTCACAATCTGGCACGTCGCAAGGGTGACAATCCATTCCCCCTGTGGGAGCGAATTCATTCGCGAGAGGCCGGTACATCCGACACGTGTTTGTCGGTTGTATGATTGCATCGCGAATGAATTCGCTCCCACAGGGTTCGCGATTATCCAGCCGGAGCGCGTTCAGGCTGGCAGCGCTTGCGCCGACAGTCCGGCTCGGCGGCAGCATGGATCAGTCGCCCAAGGCTTCGATAAAATCCGTCGACGGCACGAAGAACAGCGCACCGCTCACGGCCTTGCTGAAATCCAGCAGCCGGTCGTAATTCCCTGCAGGGCGGCCGACGAACATGTTTTCCAGCATCTGCTCCAGCGGTTCGGGCGAGCGTGCGTAGCCGATGAAATAGGTGCCGAACTCACCCGATCCTGGGCGCCCGAACGGCATGTTGTGGCGCAGGACTTTCACCTCTTTGCCGTCTTTCTCGATGACGGTCAACGCACTGTGCGAGTTGGTCGGTTTCACGTCATCGCCCAGTTCGATGTCCGACAGCTTCTTGCGACCGATGACCAATTCCTGTTGCTCGACGGTCAACCGGTTCCAAGCCGTCATGTCGTGCAGGTATTTCTGCACGATCACGTAACTGCCGCCCGCGAACGCTGGGTCTTCATCACCGACGATGGTCGCTTCTGCCGCGCGCTTGCCTTCCGGGTTTTCCGTGCCGTCGACGAAGCCGATGATGCTGCGCATGTCGAAGTTGCGGAAACCGTGGACTTCTTCGACGACGGTCACTGCATCACCCAAGGGTTCGAGGAGTTGGGTCGCCAGTTCGAAACACAGGTCCATGCGATCGGCGCGGATGTGCATCAGAATGTCGCCCGGCGTGGCCACCGCGCGGCGCTCCGGCGGGCCGAACTCGCGGAAGTTGTGCAGTGCTGCCGGACGCGTGGTGCCGAACAGCGAATCCCAGGCGTTGAAGCTGAAGCCGCAAATGCAGGACAGATTGCCGTCGGGCACGCGTTTGCCGACCGCGCGGACCAGTCCCGCGATGTCAGCGCACCAGGCCCGGGCGGTTTCAATGGCGTCGTCGCCCGGCGCGAGGGTAGCAACCATGAAGATCGCGCTGCTGGTGATGGGCGTGTCGATGCCTTGGGGGAATGGGGTGACTTTGATCATCTTCCAGAAATTCCTTTTCTGTGGGAGCGAGCTTGATCACTCCCACAGGTCACTCTTCACACAATGATCGGGGGAGAATCAGTCCAGATCCGCCGCCGAATGCCGCTCCGGCACTTGTTTGTCTTCGTCGCCCCACGTGCGGTTGACCCGCAGGCCGCGCACGACGGCCGGGCGGTTGGCTATGGTTTCGGCCCAGCGCTGGATGTGGGTATAGCTCTCGGCGTCGAGGAATTCGGCGGAGTTGTACACGGTGCCGCGCACCAGCTGGCCGTACCATGACCACACCGCGATGTCAGCGATGCTGTAGTCCTTGCCGCCCAGGTACGGGCTTTCAGCGAGACGCCGGTCGAGCACGTCGAGCTGACGTTTGGCTTCCATGGTGAAGCGGTTAATGGCGTATTCGATCTTTTCCGGGGCGTACACATAGAAATGCCCAAACCCGCCGCCCAGATAAGGCGCTGCGCCCATCTGCCAGAACAGCCAGTTCAGGGTTTCGGTACGGCCCGCCGGATCGGTGGGCAGCAACGCACCAAACTTCTCCGCCAGGTAGAGCAGGATCGAGCCGGACTCGAACACGCGCACCGGCGGCTCGACGCTGCGGTCCAGCAAAGCCGGGATCTTGGAATTCGGGTTGATGTCGACGAAACCGCTGGAGAACTGGTCGCCCTCCCCAATGCGGATCAGCCACGCGTCGTATTCGGCATCGGTCTTGCCCAGCGCCAACAGCTCTTCGAGCATGATGGTGACTTTCACCCCGTTGGGGGTCGCCAGCGAATACAGTTGCAGCGCGTGCTTGCCGACGGGCAGGACTTTCTCGTGGGTCGGACCGGCCACCGGACGGTTGATCTTGGAGAACTGACCACCGGATTCCGCATCGTTTTTCCAGACCTTGGGCGGTACGTATGCTGCGTTCGACATGAAACTAACCTCTTGAAGTGAGTCACTGCGAAGGGTCCATGGGGCACCGCCAGACGACACGGCGGACCGCAACCAGACCGGGCGTGATGGAGAGCGGTTCAGAGTATGCGCTTACGTTGGGGCGGCTCAAGAACATTTCAATCGCGACGTCTTGGCTTTAACCTGACACCCCTTCTTAGCCCCTCCCCGACAGGAACGCCATGCTCGCCCCCTTTTCCGGTGCCAAGATCGCCGTGCTGTGTGAAGGCCAGTTGCTGATCTACCTCCGCGACGACATCCCCACGATTCCATGGCCCGGCCTGTGGGACCTGCCGGGCGGCGGCCGGGAACAGGACGAAACCCCGCTGCAGTGCGCGTTGCGTGAAACCCATGAAGAATTCGGCCTCACCCTCGATCCGGCGTGGATCGTCTGGCAACGGCGGTACGCAGGCCAGGGCATGCACGGCCTCGACACGTGGTTTTTCGTGGCTGAGGTGCCGCCGGGCACATTCGATCAGGTGGTCTTCGGCGATGAAGGCCAGCGCTGGATAATCAGCTCAGTCGAAGCCTTTCTGGCCCTGCCGGACGCCATTCCCCGCCTGCAACAGCGTTTACGCGAGTACCTGAACGACGGCCGATAACAGCCTGTCAGACCAACGGACGTGCCGCATCCCGAGCAAACAGCGCCGCCAATTCCTCAGAAGGCACCGCCTTGCTGAAATGGAAGCCCTGCACCTCATCGCACGGATGCCGTTGCAGGCATTCCAATTGCTCCAGGGTTTCAACGCCTTCGGCGGTGACCGTCATGCCCAGCGAGCGCCCCAGATCGATCATCGCCTGCACGATCGCCTGATCGTTGCCGCGCTCGGTCATGTGGGAGATAAAGCTGCGGTCGATCTTGATCCCGTCCAGCGGGTATTTGCGCAAGTACGCCAGCGATGAAAAACCGGTGCCGAAATCGTCCAGGCTCAGCCGCACGCCCAGGGCCCGCAGCGCCGTGAGCGTCGCCAGCGCGGCGTGAGCATGATCGAGCAGCACGCGCTCGGTGATTTCCAGTTCCAGGCGGCTGGCGGGCAAACCGCTGTCGAGCAACGCGGCGGCCACCACCGCGACCACGTCTTCGTTCTCGGCCAATTGGCCCGGCGACAGGTTCACTGACAGGCCGATGTCGTCCGGCCAGGTCATCGCTTCGCGGCACGCAGTGTTCAACACCCACTGCCCCAGCGGCTGAATCAACCCGGTCTCTTCCGAGAGGCCGATGAAGGTGTCGGGCGGGAGCAGGCCGCGCTCCGGATGCTGCCAACGCACCAGCGCCTCGAAACTGCGCAACGAACCGCCAACGGTGGCGTAACGCGGCTGGTAGTGCAGGCGCAACTGACCGTCGAGCAGCGCCTGACGCAGTTCCTGTTCGAGCTGACGACGGGCCACCAGTTGGGTTTTCATGCTGTCGTCGTAGAAACACCACGTATTGCGACCGGCGCCTTTGGCCTGATACAGCGCAATGTCGCCGGTGCTCAACAGCTCAGCGGCGGTGTGGGCGTTTTCCGGGGCCTGAGCGATACCGATGCTGGTGCCGATGAACACGGTCTGCCCCTCGACCTCCAGCGGGCGGCACAGGTCGTCCACCACCCGCCCACACAGTTCAATGATGTCGCCTTTTCGAGACTCGCCCACCAGCACCAGAATGAATTCGTCGCCCCCGAGCCGCGCGACCATGCCATTCGGTTGCGCGTGGCTGCGCAGGCGCTGGGCGACTTCCTGCAACACAAGGTCGCCGATAGCGTGGCCCAGCGCGTCATTGATCGGTTTGAAGCGGTCCAGGTCCAGACTTAACACCGTCAGCGCTGACGGCGCCGGTCGATCCAGGTGTTCGTCGAGGAATTGGTGCAGGCGCAAGCGGTTCGACAAGCCGGTCAGGGAATCATGCAACGACAGCTGGCGAAAACGCTGCTCGCTGCTGGTCAGTTCAAGTTGGCTCGCGTGCAAGGCGTCGAATTGCGCATCGATCTGTCGCGCCGACGTCAGCGCATACCGCACCAGCATCGCGAGGACGATCGCCAGCACCAGCACCCCGGAAATGAACAGTGGCAAGGTCTGTTGCAGCAAGTCCATGCCGGGCTTCGGCGGCACCCAGCCCAGTTCGATCCTGGAACCGAGCAGCGGCATCTGGTCATAGCCCTGCCGTGGCGCGGGGGACACGGAGATCGTCGGCAGACCGTAGGTGTCGCTGAGGTGCGCGAGCTTGGCGGGGTCGAGAATGGTGACGAACATCATCACCGACATGGGGCCGGGCACCGGTTCGATCAGTGGGTCGGACGCCGGGCTGATGGTCGCTGCGGCCACCAGCGCGGGCACGCCGTCGACGCTGAACGCGCGCACCAGCCCGTCGTTCTCCTGAGTGGACTGGCGAGCATCGGCGATCAACGCGCTTAAATCGCCTTCCAGCCAGTCGCCTGCCTGAATCATCGAGGGTTTGCCATCGATCACCGCGTAACTGGTGCGGTCGTTGGCATCGATCACCAACACGCCGTTGTAGCCGTACAACTCGTAGGGCACGGCGCCGACGTTGCGCTGTTCGTCCGCCCACGGTTTGTCCACCACCATGTGCAAGTGTTTGTAGGCCTCGCCCCACTTGGCGTAGTTGATGATGTTGCGCCCCACCTCGTTGCGCACCTGATCCAGCGTGCGGGAGATGAACGTGCGCGAACGCTGCTGCACGTCGCGATCCTGATTGAGCGCGTTCTGCACCAACAGGTAGCCACTCAGGCCGATCAGCAGCAACAGCGCGCAGATCGCCGGAAAGAGGCGCAGGATCAAGTGGCGACTGCGACGTGTGGCGGCCCAGTCGGCCAGTGTGGGTTTGAACATGCAGACACCTGAATGCATCGACGGTAACGACCGCGGCTCGTCTGGACCGGCCGTCAGCAAGACGCTGCGGCCGACCGATGATTGCGATTGGCTATCGTAACCGGCTGTTTCTGCAGGGGCTAGCGGTCATTCTGCGAAGCGGCGGCCACTTGGTCGCGAACAGCCGCCTTGTCGATGACCGAGTACACGTTGCGAATACGCCCGTCGCTGAATTCGTAGAACACGTTCTCGGTGAACTGTACGCGCTGGCCGTTGACCGCCGCGCCAAACAGTTCGCCCACCGGGGTGCAGTCGAAACGCAGGCGGGCCGCGACGTGCGGCGGGTCCGCCAGCAACATGTCGATCCCGAAATGCAAGTCGGGGATGGCGCGAAAATCGTTCTCCAGCATGCGTTGGTAACCGGCCAGTCCGATGCGCTGGCCGTTGTAGTGGGCCTCCTCATCGACAAACCGGCCGAGGTTGGCCCAGTCCTGATGGTTCAGGCAATCGATGTAACGGCGATACAGGCTGAGAATTTCGGGTTCGGACATGGGGAAGCTCCCTTTTATCATCGCTGCGGGTGCAGCCTTCGGACGTTAGGGCGTGCGAGCTCCGGGTTAGTTCACCGCGAGGCCGCAGGCGCTGGCGTTCTTGAAATTGCTGCCGCAGGCTCATTATTACCAAACCCACAACACTGTTTATCCACGCTGTCGCAGGACAATTTGCCGCAGCAAGGGAGTTTTTTGGTATCTTTGCGCAATTAACTAACTGGTTAATTACACACGTGAGCACGCCCCGGTCTCCAATGTCACGGCGCGTCGTCACGGGAAAAAACCTCTCCCCCACCACCGCCGAGGACGACCTGAAACCCTCGGCGTCAGCAGGATCACGCAACATGACAACGTCTCGACCTACGGCACCCGTCAGTCGCTGGCCCATCTGGGTCGTCGCCTTCGGCGTGCTGATATTTGGCTTACTGTTTTCGGCAGGAGGCGGCTACCTCGTCACCCTGGGCGGCAGCTGCTATTTCCTGCTGGCGGGCCTCGGCCTGATCGCCTCTTCGGTTCTCCTGTTCCAACGCCGCCTCGCGGGTGCCTGGCTGTTCGCGGTGGTGATGGTGCTGACCCTGATCTGGGCCGTTGTCGATGCCGGTCTGGTGTTCTGGCCGCTGGTGTCGCGCCTGTTCGCACTGGGCGTGTTGAGTCTTTTGGTGGCGCTGGTCTACCCGACCCTGCGCAAGAGCAACGGTCTGGCCAGCGGTCGCGGCGGCTACGCCCTGAGCGCGCTGCTCGCCCTCGCCATGGTCGGCGGATTCTGGGGCATGTTTCAGCCCCACGCCTCGGTGTCGCCCACCGGCAATGGCCCTGAGCTGACCAAAGTCGACCCGGCCAAGGCGCAGAAAGACTGGGCGCACTACGGCAATGACGAGGGCGGCAGCCGCTTTGCTGCGCTGGACCAGATCAACCGCAGCAACGTGTGGAAGCTGGTCCCGGTCTGGACCTACCACACCGGCGACATCGCCCTCAGTGACGGCAACGGTGCCGAAGACCAGATGACCCCGCTGCAAATCGGCGACAAGGTGTTCATCTGCACCCCGCACAACAACATCATTGCGCTGGACGCCGACACCGGCAAACAGCTGTGGAAGCACGAGACCAACGCCCAATCCGCCGTCTGGCAACGTTGCCGGGGCCTGGCGTATTTCGACGCCACCGCCGCCGTCGTAGCCCCTACCGATGGCAGCGGCCCTGCCGCGCCGGTCAGCGTGCCCGCCGGTGCAAGCTGCCAGCGCCGCCTGCTGACCAACACCATCGACGCCCGCCTGATCGCGGTCGATGCCGACACCGGCGAGCTGTGCAAAGGCTTCGGCGACAACGGCCAGATCGACCTGAAAGCCGGTCTCGGCAACGTTCCGGATTCTTACTATCAACTGTCGTCGGCACCGTTGATGGCGGGCACCACCGTGGTCGTTGGCGGGCGCGTGGCGGACAACGTGCAAACCGACATGCCCGGCGGCGTGATCCGTGGTTTTGACGTGGTCACTGGCGAGATGCGCTGGGCGTTCGACCCGGGCAACCCGGAAGACAAGAAGGCCCCGGCTGACGGCGGCACCTACGTGCGCAGCACGCCGAACAGCTGGGCGCCGATGTCTTACGATCCGGCCATGAACACCGTGTTCCTGCCGATGGGCAGTTCGTCCACGGACATCTACGGTGTCGAGCGCACCCAGCTCGACCACACCTACGGCGCGTCGGTGCTGGCGTTGAACGCGACCACCGGCCAGGAAAAGTGGGTCTATCAGACCGTCCACAACGACCTGTGGGACTTCGACCTGCCGATGCAGCCGAGCCTGATCGACTTCACCCAAAAGGACGGCAGCACGGTCCCGGCGGTGGTGATCGGCACCAAGGCGGGCCAGATTTACGTCTTGGATCGCCACACCGGTCAGCCGCTGACGGAAGTGAAAGAGGTCCCGGTCAAGCCGTCGAACATCCCGAACGAGCCGTACTCGCCGACGCAACCGAAATCAGTGGGCATGCCGGAAATCGGCGCGCAGACGCTGACCGAATCGGACATGTGGGGCGCGACCCCGTTCGACCAGTTGCTGTGCCGCATCTCGTTCAAGAAAATGCGCTACGACGGCCTCTACACCGCGCCGGGCACTGATATTTCGTTGAGCTTTCCGGGATCGTTGGGTGGCATGAACTGGGGCAGTCTGTCGACCGACCCGGTGCACGGTTTCATCTTCGTCAACGACATGCGTCTGGGCCTGTGGAGCCAGATGGTGCCGCAACAGAAAGACGCCAAGGCGTCGAGCGGCGGTGAAGCGCTGAACACCGGCATGGGCGCCGTACCGCTCAAAGGCACGCCGTATGCGGTGAACAAGAACCGCTTCCTGTCCGTGGCCGGGATTCCGTGCCAGGCGCCGCCGTTCGGCACCCTGACCGCCATCGACATGAAGACCCAGAAAATCGCCTGGCAAGTGCCGGTCGGTACCGTGCAGGACACCGGCCCGATGGGCATCAAAATGCACCTGCCATTGCCCATTGGCATGCCAACGCTGGGGGGCACCCTCTCCACTCAGGGCGGGCTGATCTTCATCGCCGGGACCCAGGATTACTACCTGCGCGCCTTCAACAGTGCCAACGGCGAAGAAGCGTGGAAAGCCCGCCTGCCCGTCGGCAGCCAGGGCGGCCCGATGACCTTCGTCTCGCCGAAGACCGGCAAGCAATACATCGTCATCACCGCCAGCGGCGCGCGCCAGTCGGCAGACCGTGGCGACTACGTGATTGCGTACGGATTGCCGGACGGCCAGTAAAACGCGGCACATGAAAAACCCGCTGTCACCTCATGGGTGGCAGCGGTTTTTTTTATAGTCCTTCTAGCCGTTCTGCTTGTTGGCCGTGGCTCAGGGCGATGGCCTCAATTCCCCGCCACTTGCGCCACTTCACCCGAGGTCACCAGCGCTTTGAGCGAGGCGTCGAACTGTTTCAGGGCGTGGACTTGCAACGCGCGCTGTTGATCGATCTGCGCGGCAATTTCAGGGGCGGCCTTGTCGTGAACCCAGACCGATGTCAGCTCCTGAGCACCCGCGCCTTCCGCTTTACCAATGTATTGCAGGTTTTCGTCATAAAACTTGGCGACAAACCGTGCCTCTACTTTGCTATTACGCTGGGTCACGAGTTGGTTGTAGGTGTCGAGCATGACCACCACATCAGGGCGCGCTTTCATCAACGCATCGAGATTGTCGTAAACAGTGACCGACGCAAACTCTTTGGCAATCGACGCTTTGAGCCAATCGATCGCCAGCTTCGGATCGGAGCTGTTGACAAACGCCTCACGAATCCGCGAATCCAGCGCGCCATTTTTCACGCCCTTCAATGCCACGGCGTGATAACGCTCAAGGTATTGGAGCGTGCTGACAGTGTTTTCGCTGTAAAGAACGCCCACCGATTGGGTTTTTCTCAACGCAATGTTGCTGTCAGCCACAGGCACGAAATGGCAGGAATGTTCATCCACGCCAGCGGTGGCCGCATAAACAGGCGCGGTGGCAGCGATGCCCCCAGTGAGGACGGCGACAAGTGTCAGCAGGGTTGAAATTCTCATCGCGGGTGTCCTCTAACGCCAGTTCGGTATGGCTCTATCCTGCTCCTTTGCTGGAAAAAAAGAACTCCCGATTGATGATGTTCACTATCGATTTCACGAATGGTAGACAGACGGAAAAGGTCTTTTACGTTTTACTGAATAAAGCAACTTCGCCCTATGCTTATATCGACTAACTCAGAAGGCCAAGTTACCGATTACTTGCCGAACTTTATGCAGCGCTTGTTGTAATGCACTCATGTCCACCGACCCGAGTGCCAACCGAATCGCATGGGGCACCGGGCTTGAAATGGCGAACGGTTCGGCGGTGGACACCGCGACGTTCATCGACAATAACGCCACCGCGACCTGATCCGCTCTTACCTCTTCCGGCAAGGGCAACCATAGAAAATACGACGCGGGATGGCCGATGACCTTCAGCCCCTCCAAGGCTTTTCGGGCCAGGGTTTGCCGTTTCCTCGCATCTTCACGTTTTTCCGCTTCGAGCCGCAGTACGGTGCCGTCTTCGATCCAGCCACAGACCAGCGCGGTCATCACCCCCGGCGTATTCCAGGTGGTCGCCCGTATCGTTCGTTCAATCGCAGGCACCCATTGCAACGGCGCCACCACGAACCCAACGCGCAAGCCGGTGGCGATGTTTTTCGAGAAGCCCGAGACGTAGACCGTCAGCTCCGGGGCCAGCGCTCGCAGCGGCGCAGGGGGCGAATCGGCGAGAAAGGCATAAGCGGCATCTTCGATCAGCAGCAAGCCGTGTGTCCGTGCGATGCCGACCAGACGCTCGCGCCAAGGCAAATCCATGACCCAGCCCATGGGATTGTGCAGGGTAGGCATCGCATAGACCGCCTTGATCCGGCGTTTTCGACACAGCGCCTCTAACGCCTCCAGATCAGGGCCGGTGTCGGTCAGCGGGATCGCCACCAGTTCCAGCCGATGGGCGTCGGCGATCACCTTGAAACCCGAATAGGTCAACGCATCCACCGCCACCACGTCCCCTGGTTTGAGCAAGCCCATGACCGTCGCCGCCAGTCCGTGTTGAGCGCCGCTGACGATCAGCACCTCTTCCGCCTCGACCTGCAACCCCCGCTCTGCCAGATGTCGGGCCATGCAGGCCCGTTCATGACCTCTGCCCGCGTGTGGCTGATAGCGCAGTAACGCCTCCAGATCCCCCGACAACGCCAGTTGCCGCAACCCCACGCGCAATAACTCCGCCTGTTCCGGTAATGCCGGGTAGTTGAAGTTCAGGTCCAGCACGCCCACGGCGGCTGCCTGTTGATCGACGCCATGGCTCAGCGGTAGCGCAATCTCGCGAACGAAGGTGCCGCGCCCGGCTTCGCCGCTGATCAGGCCCATCGCCTCCAGCTCGGCATAGACCCGAGACGCGGTGACCAGCGCCAGCCCTTCTTGCTCGGCCAATTGGCGGTGGGTCGGCAAACGCGTGCCTGGCGGCAAGGCGCCCGAGGCGATGTCGCTGGCAAAGGTGTCGACGAGGGTTTTGTAGCGGGCGCGGGGCATGGGGCTGTATCCATGACAATTTTTTGATTGTCCTGATACTGCGCCTTAGGATGCGTCAACTGCAACCCGGCACCGGACGATCAGCATGGAACACGCATCGAAACTGCAACACGGCAATCCCGTGAAAGCCTCCAGCGGCTGGCTGAACGGACTGATCGGGGTGGTGATCTTCAGTGGCTCGCTGCCCGCGACACGCATCGCGGTGCAGGAAATCGCGCCGGTGTTTCTGACTGTCGCCCGGGCCTCCATCGCCGGGGCTGTGGCGTTGTGCATGCTGCTGTTGCTAAAGGAACAGCGTCCGGCCCGGCATCACATCCTGCCGCTGTGCATCGTCGCGTTGGGGGTCGTGCTCGGTTTCCCACTGCTCACGGCGCTGGCCTTGCAATACGTCACGTCCGCGCATTCCATTGTCTTCGTCGGCCTGTTGCCATTGGCGACCGCAGTCTTCGCCGTATTGCGCGGCGGTGAACGGCCCAAACCAGCGTTCTGGCTGTTTTCGGTGCTGGGTAGCGCCCTGGTGGTGGGGTTTGCCGTGTCTCAGGGGCTGTCGCAAGGACTGACCGCCTCCCCGGTCGGCGACTGCCTGATGCTGCTGGCGATCCTCGCGTGCGCACTGGGCTATGCCGAAGGAGCGAAAGTCTCCCGGACCCTCGGCGGCTGGCAGGTGATCTGCTGGGCGCTGGTGATTTCCCTGCCCGTGATGCTGGCGCTGACTGCATTGACCGCCCCGCCCACCCTCGCCCACCTGAGCTGGCCGGCATGGCTGAGCCTGGGTTACGTCTCATTGTTCAGCATGCTGATCGGCTTCGTGTTCTGGTATCGCGGGCTGGTGCAAGGCGGGATCGCGGCCGTGGGGCAGTTGCAATTGCTGCAACCGTTTTTCGGGCTGGCACTGGCGGCCACGTTGCTTCATGAACAGGTCAGCGTCGGGATGATCGGCGTGACCGTCGCGGTGATTCTGTGTGTGGCAGCGGCGCGCCGGTTCTCACGTTAGCCGCGCGCCGGTTCTCTCGCTGAACGCGCTCAGTTGCTCAGGGCTGCGGCCGTACGTCTGCCGTACACCAGCAGCCCGCTGAAACAGATCAACGCCATGCCCGCCACCGAAAACAGTGCCGGGTAATTGCCGAAGAACAGCATCCCGTACAGCGTGGCGAACACGATCTGCAAATAGCCCAGCGGCGCGAGCGCAGACGACGAGGCGTAGCGGTAGGATTTCGAGATCAGGAAATGCGCCGACAGACCAAGGCTGCCCAGCACCAGCAACATCAGCCATTGGGTCAACGTCGGACTGACCCAGAAAAACGGCACCACCAGGCTCAACAGTGCGGTGCTGAACACCCCCACATAAAAGCTGCACACCGACGGGCTGTCCGACTCCCCGGCCAGTTGCGTCAACAGTTGGTACACCGCGAAGCAGAACGCACAGGCCAACGGGAACAGCATCCACAGCGAAAACCCGTCACTGGCCGGGTTGATCACCACCAGCACACCGATGAACCCGACGATCACCGATACCCACTGCAAACGGTCCGCGCGAATGCCAAACAGCAGCGGCGAAAGGATCGTGACGAAGGCCGGTGCCAGAAACACCAGGGCGGTTGATTCTGCCAACGGCACGTGGGTCAGGCCAAACAGAAACGTCAGGCTGTCGCCCAACAGAAACACGGCCCGAAGCAGGTGCAGCCAAGGGCGTTTGGTGTGGAAGGCGGCGCGGCTTTTCTCCCGGATGATCACGCTGGTGACCAGCAAGGTGTGAATCAGATACCGCGCCCACGCCACGAAAATCACCGGCAGGACGAAGATCAGGCTTTTGGAGAGCGCATCGTGGGTGGCAAACACAAACGCCACGCCCACCATCAGCCACATGCCGATCACGTGGCTGGAACGGGAAGAAACAGTCATCGAGCCGCCGGACAGTCAAAAGGTGTGCAGGAATGCGCGGGAGTACACCACAGTTGAGGCCACGGGTCCAAGCAGGCCGCCGCCCGCAGAGGATTCGATGTCGGTCGCAGACATTGAGCACGACACCCCCTCCCCTGTAGGAGCGAATTCATTCGCGAAGGCGATTCAGGCGATGAAGATGTATTGACTGTACCGGCCCTTTCGCGAATGAATTCGCTCCTACAGGGGATTCGCGTCAAGGCAGTCACAGGTGCATCGCCTGATACACCGCCTTCGCGGCCGTCGTGCCTCCGGCTGCTCCCACAGGTTTGGTGTCGGTCGCCGACCTTGAGTACGACGCCTCTTCTCTGTGGGAGCGAATTCATTCGCGAAGGCGATTCAGGCGATGGAGATGCGTCGACTGTACCGGCCCTTTCGCGAATGAATTCGCTCCCACGAGGATTTGCGTCAAGGCAGTCACAGATGCATCGACTGGTACACCGCCTTCGCGGCCGTCGTAACCTCCGGCTGCTCCCACAGGGATTGTGCCTGTCGCAGCCCTGGAGTACGACGCCTCTCCCCTGTGGGAGCGAATTCATTCGCGAAGTGGGCTCAGGCGATGGAGATGCGTCGACTGTACCGCCCTTTCGCGAATGAATTCGCTCCCACAGGAAATCCGGATCGTCTGGTATGGCCTGGCCCATCCGCCACCGCCGGCTATCCGTGCGGCTACTTCGTGCGACTCACCCGCCACACCTTATTCCCCACGTCATCCGCCACCAGCAACGCACCCTGCTGGTCCAGAATCACGCCCACCGGACGTCCTTGAGCCTCGCCATCGGCATTCAGAAAGCCGGTGAGGAAGTCGATGGGCATGCCCGATGGCTTGCCGTTGTCAAAGCCGATGAACACGACCTTGTAGCCCGATTGCGGGTTGCGGTTCCAAGAGCCGTGTTCGCCGACGAAAACACCGTTGGAGAAGTTCTCGGGCATGCCCTTGGCATCGGAATAGGTCAGGCCCAGCGGCGCGACGTGGGTGCCGAGGGCGTAATCGGGGGCGATGGCCTTGGCGACCATGTCCGGACGCGGTGGCTGGACGCGCACGTCCACGTGGCCGCCGTAATAACTCCACGGCCAGCCGTAAAACGCGCCGTCTTTCACCGAGGTCAGGTAATCCGGCACCAGGTCGCTGCCGATTTCGTCACGCTCGTTGACCACGGTCCACAACTCGGTGCTGCCCGGTTTCCAGATCAGGCCGTTGGGGTTGCGCAGGCCGCTGGCGAACAGGCGCTTCTGGCCGGTCTTGGCGTCCACTTCCCAGATCGCCGCCCGGCCCTCTTCCGCTTCCAGGCCGTTCTCCCCGACGTTGCTGTTGGAGCCGACGGTGACGTACAGCTTGCTGCCGTCAGCGTTGGCCACGATGTTCTTGGTCCAGTGATGGTTCAGGCCCGCTGGCAGGTCGGTGACTTTGACCGGCGTGGCGGTGATTTCCGTCTGGCCTGCGGTGTACGGCACTTTCACCACCGCGTCGGCATTGGCGATGAACAACTCGTTGCCCACCAGTGCCATGCCGTACGGCGACGTCAGGCCGCTGATGAAGACCGTGTGCACCTCGGCCTTACCGTCGCCATCGGCATCACGCAGCAAGGTGATGCGGTTGGCGCTCGGCGCTTCGGCACCGGCACGGTCCATGACAATCCCGGTGGCCTTGCGCTTGGCCCACGCCATGAACCCGCTGCCGCCATCCTTCGACCCTTCCGGTTTCGGCGGCGTGTTGCTCTCGGCCACTAACACATCGCCGTTCGGCAGTTTGTACAGCCAGCGCGGGTGCTGAAGGTTGTCGGCCAGCGCCTGCACCTTGAAACCCTGCGGCGCCTTCGGCGTGTCATCGCCCTTCCAGCCCACGGCCTTCGACACCTTGAGCGTCGGAATCAGGCTGCTGGTCGGCTCCGGCAACTGCGGGTTGGGCCCGACGCCGGCCTGAAACGGCAACTTGGAATTCTCTCCGCAGGCACTCAACAGCACCGCGGTGGTCATCAGCAGTACAACGCGTTGCGACGGCTTCATCATTCGAACCTCTTGGCGGCCATCCATGGGCCGAATTGGAATTGACCGAAGTATCGCCCTGTCGCCCGACACCGAACAGGCCGGGGGCCACAAATGAGATTTGTCCTTCAGGCACGAATCAAACGACCGCGCCGGAGGTTCAAGGGTTCAATGGCGCGTTCCTTCATGAACCACGCCATCCGTCATGGGCTCACCTCCTCGACCGGAAAAACGTCATCAAACGTCACGGAACACCGCGACCCAGAGCGGGTCAGCTAAAAAACGGAGGGGTTTCCATGACGACCTGTGACAGACGCAATTTCATAAAAGGGGCGCTGATTCTCAGCGCAGGCTCACTGACACTGCGGACCGGATTGGCCGAGGCGAATACCATGCAAGCACCCCACACACTGCTCCTGCAACGCAACGACTGGGTGCCGAACAACCCGCGTTTGCCCGTGCTGCATTACACCGGGGTCATCACCGACGGGGACGTGGCGTCCGCGATGGAGGCCCTGTTCACCCGCAACGGCTGGAAACCCGCCTGGCGTGACGGCGTGTTCGCCTACCATCACTACCATTCCACCGCCCATGAAGTGCTCGGTTTTGCGGCGGGAACAGCACGGCTCATGCTCGGCGGGCCCAATGGCCACGAGGTGACGGTCAACAAGGGCGACGTCGTGCTGCTGCCCACAGGCACCGGCCACTGTCGGTTGTCCGCCAGCGACGACTTCCTCGTGGTCGGCGGCTACCCTCCAGGGCAAAACTGGGACATCTGCCGCGAGGCTCCCACCCAGGCCATGATCGACCGCATGGCGACACTGCCGTTTCCCGACACCGACCCGGTCACGGGACGCGAGCCGCCGTTGACCGCGTATTGGCACCGAGTTTGAGCATAGGCAACCGGGACACGACACTGCTCACTTCACCAACCGCTTCTCCTTGGAAGGCCGATAACCAAAGTACGAGCTGTAGCACTTGCTGAAGTGGCTCGGCGAGACGAACCCGCAGGCCACCAGCACTTCAACCTGTGACAGTTCAGTGTGCTGCAACAGGCGGCGGGCTTCGGTGATGCGCAGTTCGAGGTAGTAGCGCTGGGGCGTGGTGCCCAGTTGCTCCTTGAACAGCCGTTCGATCTGCCGCCGGGAGCGTCCGGCATAGACCGCCAGTTGCTCCATTTCCAGCGGTTCTTCGAGGTTGGCGTCCATCAGTTTGACGACTTCCTTGAGCGGCGCGCTGACGGAGATGTGCGGGCTGGGTTTGATGCGGCGGTAGCGCGATTCTTCGAACGACAGGATGTCTTCGATGCCTTCCACCAACGCCTTGTCGTGGAGTTCCTTGATCCACTCCAGCGCCATGTGAAACGCCCCGGACGGGCTGGACGCGGTGAGCCGCTGGCGGTCGACGACGAAGGGTTCGCTGGTGACGTGGGTGACTTTGGAGATTTCCGCCAGCGCCGGGCGATGCTCGGGGTGAATTGCGCAGCGGTAGCCTTCCAGCAGACCGGCGGCACCGAGGAACCACGCGCCGTTCCACAGCCCTGCCAGGGTCAGGCCCAGGTCGGAAGCGGTGATCAGCAGGTGGTTCAGCGACTCCATGACCTTGAGTTCGGTGCGATAGCCGCCGCAGATCACCAGCAGGTCCAGATCCTTGAGCGCCGACAGTTCAAGGCACGCGTCCGGGCGGATGACCAGGCCCAAATCGCTGGTGACCTCGCCGTCCTGCAACCCGAAGGTGCGCGACGAAAACAGCTTCGGGCGCAACAGGTTGGCCGTGACGAGGGTGTCGAGAAACTGGGTGAAGGCCGGCAGGGAGAAATGTTCGAGCAGCAGGAAGCCTGCCCGGGTGGTCGCAGAGGGTGTCTTTTTATTGTCGTCCAGATAACGAAGGTTCTTGCCCTTCATGCCCCCACTGAACTCGCGTCTTTCGCTCAACGTTTGCCTCTTCGCTTGAAAACAGGCGCCCGGATGCGGGCGCTGCGCACGTGCCGATGACTCGACGCCTACGCCAGCTGGAAGCCGTGGGCGAGTGGATCGCGGTCATCGACAAAAATGGTGTTGTGGCCGGTCACGCGGGCCCAGCCGGCGATGCTGGGTTTCATGCCGTCGAATTCGCCGACCTTGATCGCGGCCTCGACTTTGCCCTCGTAGAGAGTACCGATCAAACTCTCGTGCCGGTAGAGGTCGCCCACATTCAAGCGGCCTTTGCCGAATAACTGCGCCATTCGCGCCGAAGTCCCGGTGCCGCCGGGCGAACGGTCGATGGCCTTGTCGCCGTAGAACACCGCGCAGCGTCCGTCGGCGGTGGGGTCTTTTGGGGCATCGCACCAGATGACATGGTGCACACCGCTGATGCGTGGGTTTTCCGGGTGGACGGGCTGGCTGACGTGGGCCAGCGCCGCCCGCAGCTTCACGCTTAGGTCGACGATATCGGCCGTGGTCTGCCCTTCCAGGCCGCGCCAGTTGGCTTGAGGTTCGACCACTGCGTAGAAATTGCCGCCGTAGGCGATGTCCACCGTCAGCGTGCCCACGCCCGGCACCTCCACCTCGACATCGGCGCTGTGCAGGTAGCTGGCGACGTTGTGCAGGCGCACCGAATCGACGACGCCGTTGTTCACCTCGTACGCCACGTCCACCCGGCCCGCCGGGGTTTCGATGGCCAGTTGACCGGGCACTTTCGGGGTGATCAGGCCTTCTTCGATGACCACCGTGGACAGCCCGATGGTGCCCGCGCCACACATGGGCAGGCAGCCGCTGACTTCGATGAACAGCGCGCCGAAGTCGCAGTCGCTGCGCACCGTGGGGTAGATGATCACGCCCGACATGATGTCGTGGCCGCGAGGCTCGAACATCAGCGCCGTACGCACCCAGTCATGATCACGGACGAAAATTTCGCGGCGCTCGGCCATGGACACCGACGGCAGCAACGGCCCGCCCCCGGCCACCACGCGTACCGGGTTGCCACAGGCGTGGGAATCGATACAGAAAAAACTACGTCTCATGTGGGAATTCCTTCAGACCCTTTGGAAGGCCTAAACCAGCTTGGTTGGAGAGTGCCGCTGCAAGGCGCCCCGTGACAATCGATCCAGCAACAGTGCGATGGCGACGATGGCCAGACCGGCGCGCAAGCCCAGGCCCATTTCCATCCGCGACAGCCCCCGCGTGACTTCCGCGCCGAGACCTCCCGCCCCCACCAGCCCCGCCAGCACCACCATCGCCAGCGACATGAGGATGCACTGGTTCAGCCCGACCAACAGGGTCGGCGCGGCGGTGGGCAATTCAATCTTGAACAGAATGTCCTTCGGCGACGCGCCGGAGGCTTGGCCAAGTTCGAGCAGGTCCTTGGGCAGCTGTTTGAACGCCAGCGTGGTCAGGCGCAGCATCGGCGGGATGCCGTAAACAATGGTGGCGATGATTGCGGGCACGCGACCGAGGCTGAACAGGATCACGGCCGGGATCAGGTACACCCATGGCGGCACGGTCTGCATGATGTTGAGGATCGGCTGAAACGCGTCATCCACACGCTTGACCCGCGCCGCCAGCACGCCGAGCGGGAACGCGATGGCCACCGAAATCAGCACCGCCACCGACACCAGCGCGATGGTCTGCATCGACGCCACCCACAGCCCGGAGAACAGACAAAACGCCAACATCAGCGCGGCGAACACCGCCACGCGTTTGGTGGCAAAAACGAACGCCGCGACGAACACGATGCCGATCAGCACGTACGGGTGTGGCGCCAACAGCACGCGCTCCACCAGCCCCAACACCGCTTCCACGATCTGGCTGATGAACACGAACAGTCCGTGCAAATTGGCGTTCAGCCAGTCGATGGCCGGGGCGAGGAATTCGCCGGGGGAAAAACGCAGGTCCGCGGTCATTGGGCTTCTCCCGTGCGCGACCGGGCTGCGCTCTGGGCCAGGCGGTCGAGGATCATGGTCAGGATGACGATGGCAATCGCCGCGTTGATCGACTTGGCGATGTCCAGCGTGCGCACCGCGCCGTAGATCGATTCACCCAGCCCGCCGGAACCGACGATCCCGGCGATCACCACCATGCCGAAGGCCATCATCAGGCTCTGGTTCACCCCGGCCATGATGCTCGGCATCGCGAACGGCAGGCGGATCTTGAAGAACATTTGCCAGCCGGTCACACCGCTGGCGTCGCCCAGTTCGATGAAGTGATTGGGGGTCATGCGAATCCCCAGCGAGGTCAGGCGCAAGGCCGGTGGCAGCGCGACGATGAAGGTCGCCAGCAACGCCGTGGCCGGGCCGTAGCCCAACAGCGCAATCGCGGGCAGCAGGTAGATGTAGGGCGGCATGGTCTGCACCAGGTCCAGGCAGGGATCGACGACCCGGTCGAACGCCGGAGTCAGCCCTGCCAGCACGCCCAGCGGTATGGCCACGACCAACGCCAGAAAGGTCGCGGTGAGCACCAACGCCAGCGTGCTCACCGTTTCCGGCCATAGCCCGATGAACGCGCAAAACGCCAAGGCCAGGCCTGACAGGATCGCAAAGCGCACGCCAATCAGGCGCCAGCCGAGCAACGCAAAAATGATCGCCACGACGTAAGACGGCGGCCAGGCAATGCACCACAGCACGGCCTTGTACAAACCGGTCAAAGCGCTGTTGGCAGCATCAAACAGAAACTCGCCGTGGTCGGCCAGCCACCCCAGCGCGGAGTCGATGGCCTCGTCGAATTGACTGGAAAAATCGGGCGTGTTCATGCCGAGGCCTCCAGCGCCGCAACGTTCGTCGAAGCGGCATATTCGTTGGGAATGCCCTGCACGCCCCGCAGCAGATCGCGGGAGGTGATGATGCCGACGACACTGCCGTTTTCCACGACGGCCAGCGCGTCTCGCTCGGACTTCATGGTCAGGCCGATCAGTTCATCGATGTCGGCGCTGGGCGAGGTTTTGGTCAAGCGCTGAATGTCGCAACCGGGGTTGGCCGCCTTGTACGCATCGACCGGGGTCATCACCGAATGGGCTTTCACCAGATGCAAGCGCGAGATGCCCGCCACGAACTCCGCCACGTAATCGTCGGCCGGGTTGAGCACGATGTCCTCGGCGGTGCCGACCTGAATGATCGCGCCGTCCTTCATGATCGCGATGCGGTCACCGATGCGAATCGCTTCGTCGAGGTCGTGGGTGATGAACACCGCCGACTTGCCCAGCTCTTTGGTCAGTTGGCGGAACTCGTCTTGCAGCTGTCGGCGAATCAACGGGTCGAGGGCGCTGAACGGCTCGTCCATCAGGATGATTTCCGGGTCCGCCGTAATGGCACGGGCCAGACCGACGCGCTGTTGCATGCCGCCGGACAGCTCGCTCGGGTAGCGGGAGGACCACTCGCTGAGGCCAACTTTCGCCAACGCCCGCTCCGCCACCTGATAGCGCTCTGCCTTGCCGATGCCCTGCACTTCCAGGCCGAACGCGGTATTTTCCAGCACCGTGCGGTTGGGCAGCAGCGCCACGCTCTGGAAGACCATGCCGATGTGGCGGGCACGGACTTCACGCAATTGGGCCGGGCTCAGGGCGGACAGGTCTTTGCCTTTGACGATGACCTTGCCTGAGCTCGGGGTGATCAGCTTGTTAAGCAACCTGATCAGAGTGGACTTGCCACTGCCGGACAATCCCATGATGCAAAAGATCTCTCCACGGCGAACCTGGAGACTGACGTCCGAGACTCCGACCACGCAGCTGAAATCTTGCAGAATCCGGCTCTTGGTCAGGCCTTGCTGCACGACAGCGTTCATCGCGGCAGGTGCGCTTTTCCCGAAGATTTTCCAGACGTTCTGGCAATCCACCAGCACTTCGTTCGTATCAATTTTAGCCGTAGTCATGTCGTAACCCGTCGAGTCAGTGGTGCTGACTTCTCTCATTGATCAAAAGGCGGCAGTGGCAAAAAAGGTGCAGCAATCGCTCAGCTTTTCACTCAGTTCTTGACGTTTTCCCAACGCTTGAGCAGGTCGGCGTGGCTGTCGGTCCAGTCCTTGACGGCCTGGTCCATGGTCTTGCCGTCCTTGACCTGGGTGTTGATCCCGGTGATGTCGGCAATCGGCACGTAGACGCTGGCCATCAGCTCGCGAGCGTGGGGGTAATCAGCCGCGAAGCCTTTGTGACCGATCCAGTAGTAACCCTGTGGCGGCGGGAAGATGCCTTTCGGGTCTTTGAGGAATTTCACGTCGTATTTCTGCACCATCCACGACGGCTCCCAGATGGTCACCGCGATCGGTTCCTTGCGGTCCACGGCGGACTTGAGCGCAGCGGTCATCGCGGCGGTACTGCCTTCCACCAGCTGCAGCTTGAGGTCATAGCCCTTGACCACATTGGTAGCGTCTTTCATCAGGCCCGACCCCGGCTCGATGCCGATGATCTTGCCGCCAAACTTGTCGGCGTTGGCGTTCAGTTGTTCGATGGAGTCGATGTCCACGTACTTCGGAACGGCCAGGCCTTGATAGAGGCCGTGGGACACTGGCGACAGTTTTTCCAGACGGTTCTTGTTCTTGTTCCAGTAGTCGGACGCGGCGTAGTCGGTCTGCGAAGCCAGCACCTGCACGTCGCCTTTGGTCAGCGCGGCGTAGGCGATGCCCCACTCGGAGAACTCCACCACCTTGACGGTGTAGCCGGAGTCTTCGAGGACTTTCTTGGTGATGCCGGTGATGGGCGTCAGATCCTCCCAGTTCATGGTCCCGACGGTGATGGTCTTTTCCTCTGCCTGAACCGGCAGCGTCATCACGCCCACGACAGCCACCGCGCAAACGGCCTTCCAGATGTTCTTCATGGCATTCCCCGATCTACGTTGATGAAACTTGAGTGTTGGTGTTTTTCGAACCCGATACCGCGTTTACCCCTCACGCCCCGCTCTTAACTCTTGCCAGCGAATCACCGAACTCACCCCCAGTTGCGTCAGCAGACGCGGCGGCAATTTGCTCGGCTCCGGTGCCTGGCTGAAGCGCCGCAGGAAGTCGGAACCCATGCCCGTTGCCAGCTCGGCGGCCATGACGCCCGCCAGGGTGCTTTTCACCGTGCCCAGGCCGTTTTCACAGCAGGCGGCGTAGAGATTTTCTTCCACCTCTCCGAACGCCGGGACGCTGTTGCGGCTCAGGCACAGACGCCCCGCCCAACTGAATTCGATGGGCGTGTCTTTCAATTCCGGAAAGCGCGCGTCGAGGGACTGCCGCTGCTCCATGGCCACTTGCGCGACCCGTTTCGGGGTCACGGTGATGGTCGGGTCGTAAGTGAATTTGGTGCGGATGACGATCCGCGACAGGCCGTCTTCCGAGATCTTGCGCACCGTCGCGCCCATCGGGTCGGCGGGCAGCAACGCCCAGCGGTCGTGACCGGAAGCCTTGCGCGAGAACTGGTCGTCGCTGTAGGCCGCGGTCATCGACGCGTAGGTGAAGACGTGCAGCAGCCGCCCCTGGAAATGCCCGAAGTCTTCGATGTGGCCGTTGACCGCGAGAATCACCTTGGGCGCCGACACGCGACCTTTATGGGATTTCGCCACCCAGCCCGCGCCGGATTTCGTCAGTTCGACGATGGGCGAGCGCTCGTACAGCGTGACGCGTTGCGCCAGACCGCCCGCCAGGTCGCGGATGTACTGCGCCGGTTGGATCATCACCGCGCCGGGGGTGTACAGCCCGCCGTGGTAATAGCGCGAGCCGGTGATCTCGCGCATCTGCGCGGCGTCGAACAGCTCGTGTTTCTCGCCGATGCCCGCCAGCGATTTCGCGTACTTGAGGTTCAGCTTCAGGCCGCGTTCGGTGGCCGCCGCGTTGATCTTCCCGGACGGGTCGAAGGTGTGCGGCGACATGCCGTATTCGAAAGCGGCCTGTGCAGCGAAATCGATGGCGAAGCGGTTCTGCTCGATTTCCAGCGCCGTGGCCGATTCGCCGCCCACCGAATATTCACCGGTGGACAGGCTGTGGGGCACGTCGATCATGAAACCGGAGTTGCGCCCCGCCGGGCCCTTGGCGATTTCATGGGCATCGACCACCACGATGCGGTCCTGAGGACGCAGTTGGGACAGCCGACGGGCCGCCGAAAGACCGGCGAATCCCGCACCGATGATCAGCCAGTCCGCCGACACGTTCCCATCAAGCATTCGCACCGGGGTCGAACGCGTAGAGATCGCCTCCCAGCCTGAAACACCGGTGTCCACCGGCAGCCGCTTGATGGTGTGCTGGCTCATTTTACGGTCTCGTCTACCGAGCGATCGGACACGTCGATCCAGATGGTCTTGATCTCGGTGTACTGGTCGTGGGCAAACACCGACTTGTCGCGACCGCCAAAACCGGACTCCTTGTAACCGCCGAACGGAGTGGACGCGTCGCCCTCGCCGAAGCAGTTGACGGTGACGATGCCGGCACGAATTTCCCGCGACAGCTTGATCGCCTTGCGCAGGCTGCCGGTGTACACCGAGGCGGCCAGGCCGTACGCCGTGTCGTTGGCCAGCGCGATGGCCTCGGAGATCGAATTGAAAGTGGTGACCGACAGCACCGGGCCGAAAATTTCTTCCTGGAACAGGCGGCTGTCGCGGTCCACGCCGTCAATAACGGTAGGCTGAACGTACGCGCCGTCCTGAGTGTCGCCGCCGTACACCGCTTCCAGATGGCCGCTGCTGGCGTAATCGAGGTACGACTTCACTTTCTCGAAATGGTCGCTGCTGACCAGCGCGCCAACGCGGTTTTGCGGGTCCAGCGGGTCGCCCATTTTCCATTCGCGCAGGTACGCGCCCATGCGCTTGAGCAATTCGTCCTTGACCGACGCGTGCACCAGCAGACGCGAGGTGGCGGAGCAGTTTTCGCCCATGTTCCAGAACGCGCCGTTGACCACGTGCTCGGCGACCAAGTCCAGGTCTTCAGCGTCGTCCATCACCACGGCCGGGTTTTTGCCGCCGCACTCCAGCACCACGCGCTTGAGGTTCGAATCCGCTGCGTAATGCAGGAAGCGACGCCCGGTGGCGGTGGACCCGGTAAAGCTCACCATGTCCACGTGTTTGTGCAGGCCGATCGGTTCGCCGACGTCCTTGCCGGTGCCGGTGACGATGTTCAGCACGCCCGCCGGTACGCCTGCTTCGAAGGCCAATTCAGCCACGCGCAATGTCGTGAGTGAGGTTTGCTCGGCCGGTTTGACGATCACCGAGCAACCGGAGGCCAGCGCCGGGCCGATTTTCCACGCCAGCATCAGCAGCGGGAAATTCCACGGCAGCACGCAGCCGACCACACCGATGGGCTCGCGCACCACCAGGGTCAGCGCGTCATTGCCCACCGGGGCGGTGTGGTCGTAGAGCTTGTCGATGACTTCGGCGTGCCAGCGCAGGGTGTGAATCGTATCCGGCACATCGACCAACTGGCACTCGCGCACTGGCTTGCCGCTGTCGAGGCTTTCCAGCACCGCCAGCTCGTGGCGATTGTTTTCCAGCAATTTGGCGAATTTCAGCAGCACGGCCTTGCGCTCGCCCGGTGGCAGCAGCCGCCAGCGGCCATCGTCGAAGGCTTCCTTGGCCTTGCTCACGGCGTAGTCCACGTCATCGGCGTTGCACGCCGCGATGTCGGTGAGGTGTTCGCCATTGGCCGGATTGACGGTGGCAAAGGTGTTGCCTGACAGCGCGGGTTTGAAGGCACCGTTGATGAACGCGTTGGTCGGAAACGACATCGACTGAGCGATGGCGGCATATTCGGCCGCGGTTAGAAGATCACGCATTGCTGGCTCCCGAGGTGATGTGTGCGACGGTGCGTTTCACGTTGGTGATAACGGTCTGAAGGCTGCGTTTGTCATCAGAGTTGAGGGGCCGCAATGGCGCACGCACATCCCCGACGTTCAAGCCGTTCAATTCACAGCCGAACTTGATGCATTGCACGAACTTGCCGCCATCGAGGGCATTCATCAGCGGCATCATCGCCGACATGATCTGCCGGCCTTTATCGAAGTTCTTTTCCAGCACGCAGGCTTCATACAGCGCGACGTGTTCTTTTGGCAGGAAGTTAGAACCGGCACACACCCAACTTCTGGCGCCCCAGGCGAAGAACTCCAATGCCTGATCGTCCCAGCCGCAGGACAGCGCAATATGCGGAAATTCACGGGCCAATAAGTGCACGCGGCCCATGTCACCGGAACTTTCTTTAATGGCTTTAACGTTCTTTGACTTGCCGACGCGCGCGAGGTAATCCTCGTTCATTTGCACGGACATACGGCCCGGATAGTTGTACAACATGATCGGCAAGTTGGCGGCGCGGTCGATGGTCAACGCGTGGATGGCGTTTTCCTGATCGGTGGGCAGCGCGTACGGCGGGGTCGTGACCAGGATCGCGTCAGCCTTGATCCGCTTGGCGTCTTCGGCGTACATCACTGCATCTTCGGTGCGGATGGCGCCGGTGCCGACGATCAATTGCACGCGGGAACCGATGACTTCCTTGGCGTGGGCCGCCAACTTCAGACGCTCTTCGGCGGTCTGGGCGTAATACTCGCCGGTGGAGCCACCAATGATGATGCCGTGAACTTTCGCTTCGATCAGCGATTCCAGAACTTCTGAAAAGACGCTCCAGTCGATTTCACCATCAGGCGTGTGGGGCGTCACCGCCGGTGTATATATGCCTTCGAATTTCAAGACGTCTTCTCCGAATAAGTAGGGCGCGAGCGTTCAATGAGCAGCACAAAACAATCCCCGGATAAACAAGAGGAAGATTCCGTGGTGAAACATGTTCAGTTGTGTACGGACGCAGGGGTGCCGTGCGCTCAAGTCGGAACGTGAGCGGAGTGTTCGGCCAAGGGGGCCTCAACTGTTATCAGCAGCGCGAGCGAACCGTTATTCCACGCCCGTCCTTTTCACTGGGGCGATGGGGTGACCTGGGTCTTTAGAATTCATGTCGTCGAGACAGCGCCGGAAAAGCAGAAAGGCGTTGTTCGACAGTGGGCAGAGGTAACTCAATCATCTGGAGCATGGACCGTATCTATCCCAATTGGCAGTGACGACGGTTTCTTGTTTTAAGTCCGTCCGGGGCAGCCCCGGCGGTCTTTTTGCACGTCTCGAATCCCGGTTTTCGTCCCGGTGATGGCTGGCGGCTTGGGTGAAGATTACGTGGCGTTTGAGGCTAGGAACAAGAAACTTTTACGCTCATCAATCCATAAGCTGATGTTATCGATTGGGGGTTTTTGAGGGGGAATTGGGTGGGAATGGGGGGTATCGTTCGAGGTCGATGGCGTGGAAATCGGGGACATATCCGATAACGGTAGTGGCGCAGATCACGGTTCTGCCTAGGGGCAGAAAATTTCGCCTCCGGCGAGTTACTTGGAAAAGTCGGATTGCCGCACCACCCCCAAGTAACCAAGGGTGCCTGCTCCTGGTTTGGCCCTGACTTCGTCAGGGTTCCCTCACTCCGGCGACGCTCCGTGGGCCCGCCGCGAAGGGCCATCCATGGCCCAGCGCGGCTCTCGCGGCATCCATGCCGCTCGACCCACTCCGCGTCGCCTGCGTTCGGCCTGCACCCAAGTCGCGTTCGGCGGTGTTTGGTCTATCGCGTCTAAAGATCAAAAGCGTCTGGCTGGAGCTAACGCTCTTCGCAGGTCGAGCCCCACGCTATCCCTGTCATGACTCATTCCCCCTGTGGGAGCGAATTCATTCGCGAAAGGCCGGTACAGACAACCCATCTCCATCGCCCGGACTATTTTTCGCGAATGAATTCGCTCCCACAGTTGGAACCGTGTGCAGGTTAACCACTTGGGCATGGCATCGACGCGCGCTGCTCCATCACTAAAACTGCCCCAACACCCAATCCCGCAACCGGCAGCACGCTTCGTCTTTCTCACGATCTTCGCGGAACGTCAGGTAGTGCTGGCTCTCCGTCAACACCACTTCCTCCTTCACGGGCCGCACCAGCCTCCCCTGTTCCACCAGCGCCGCCACAAGATGGTTCCACCCCAAGGCCACACCCTGATGAGTGAGCACCATGCTGATGATCAGGTTGTAGTCATTAGCGTTCAGCAAGTGGGGGCTGTCGTGGGGTCGGTCATCGATATCGACGTCGTGAAAGGCAAACCACACGCCCCAATCCACATGCTCTGCCACTTGGGAGCGGCCATACGGGCTCAGGTTCAGCAACCCGCTGTCGCGCAGTCCCGTCAACGACGCCAGTTCAGGGTGCGCCGCCTGGTACTCCGGCGTGCACACCGGGTAGATCACGTCGTGAAACAACGGATAGCTGCGGTAGCCGTCTTGGATCTTGGCCATTTTCGTGATGAAGATATCTGGCCGCACCCCCGGTTCCATCGACAGGAAGTTCTGCGTCGTGATCAGGTTCAAGTCGATGTCCGGGTTCTCGCTGAAGAACGTCGGCAGTCTGGCCGACAGCCACAACGCCGAAAAAGCCGGCGAGCAACACAGGGTCAACACGCGCTTCCCGGCGTTGTGGCTGCGGATGCGTTCGGCGGCCTGGGAGATGTTGACGAAGGACATCTGCGCCGCGTCGAAAAAGATCGCCCCCGCTTCGGTCAGCGCCACGGCGCGCCCTACCCGCTTGAACAGCTCGACGCCAAGGTACGTTTCCAGCTCGCGAATCTGTCGGCTGATGGCCGCTTGCGTGACACACAACGCCTCGGCAGCGCGGGTGAAACTCTGGTATTTGGCCGCCGCCACGAACGACTTCACTGCTTTCAGCGAAGGCATTTTCAGCAGCGTCATATCCGGATCGATGTGTTTGACCATAACGTGAGGGCGTGGATTCCGATTCGATGCAGGATGAGGGGAGCAGGCCTGCGCACACCGCCTGCTCCCGTGGGGCAGGCGGGAGATTAGCCGAAAGCGCGGGCAACGCCTACGCCGACTCGCCCCGAACGGCGGCCTCGATGGTGGCGATGTCGATTTTGGTCATGTTCATCATTGCCGCGAACGCCCGTTTGGCTGCGGCCTTGTCGGTGCTGGTGTACGCGTGGGTGAGCACGCGCGGGGTGATCTGCCACGACAGGCCCCATTTGTCCTTGCACCAGCCACAGACGCTGGCCTCGCCGCCGTTGCCGATGATTGCGTCCCACAGGCGGTCGGTTTCCGCCTGATCGTCCGTGGCGACCTGAAACGAAAACGCCTCGCTGTGTACGAATTCGGCACCGCCATTGAGCCCGATGCAGGGGATGCCCATGACCGTGAATTCTACGGTCAAGACGTCCCCTTCCTTGCCGGACGGGTAATCGCTCGGGGCGTGATGGATGGCCTTCACTTCGCTGTCGACGAACGTCTTGGCGTAGAACGCTGCGGCCTCCAGCGCGTCGCCGTTGTACCAGAGGCAGAGGGTGTTTTTGCTGACCATGTCGGTTCTCCAGAAACGAAGAAGTGAAAGGTCAGTCTAGTCCCGCCCGTCACAACAGCGAACGCGAGAGAGGGTCAGTCGGACGAGCGCTGACCCGTCTGCTTTCAATCGCGGAATTGCGTGAGTTGCTTGTCCAGGGATCCGGCCTGGTCGCGCAGTTCGACCGATTGATCGAGCAACACGCGGATCGCCTGATCGTTCTGCTCGGAAATGCGGCTGACGCCCTGAATCGCCACCGACAGTTGCTCGCCCGTGGCCGCCTGGCTTTGGGTCTGGCGGGCCACTTCGCTGATGCGAGTGAGGATGTCGCGGGCGTGCTGACGGATCTGCACGACGCCTTCAGAAGAAGTGGTCAATTGCGAAACACCGGTGCGCACGGCTTCACCGACCTGCTGAACGTTGGCCACGGTGTTGCGCACGTCCGAGCCGATGGCGCCGATCATCTCGCCGATTTCACCGGTCGAGCGGCTGGTGCGTTCGGCCAGCTGCCGGACTTCATCGGCGACCACCGCAAATCCTCGGCCCTGCTCCCCTGCCCGCGCCGCTTCGATGGCAGCGTTGAGGGCCAGCAGGTTGGTCTGGTCGGCGATGCTGCGGATGACCGCGATGATGCCGGCGATTTGTTGGGAGCGTTTTTCCAGATCGCCGACGGCCCCGGCCACCACGTCCATGGTCTGGTCGATGTGGGTGATGCCCGCCAGGGTCTGGCTCATGTCGTCGGAGATGTGCGTCGTCAGCGCTTCAGTGTTGCGCGCCAGTTGCTCGACGTCCTCGGCCTGTTGGGCCATCTCGGTCACCGAGTGCGCCAGGGCCGTGACACCACTGGCCATTTCTTCCGTGGCCGTGTGTTGCGCGGTCGCCCGCTCGGCGACGGCCTGGGTAGTGTCGCCCAGTTGCGTGGAAATCTGCATCAACGCGCCGCTGCTGTGGCGAATGGTGCCGACCAGCCCGCCGAGGCGCTGAATGAACTGATTGAAGGCGCCCGCCAGCTTGCCGGTCTCGTCGCCGCTGCGTTGTTCGAAACGCAGGCCCAGCTCGCCGCTCCATCCCTGGATGCCGACCGTGAGCCCCGACAGCGGACGAATCTGCCAACCGAGCAGGTTCCACAGCACCAGCGCCAGCACCAACAACCCCGCCAGGCCCACCAGCACGGCGACATAGAGGAAGTGGTTGATGCCCGCCATGGCCTCGGCCAGCGGGTAGGCAATCATCAGTGACCAATGGTTCGGTGCTTCACCAATCTGCACCGGCCGCAGCGCGTAGGTCCAGCCATTGCTTTCGAAGTTGTAGGGCTGACCGGCCTTGATCGCCTCTCTCGCCGCGACAGGCAGGTCGTCCGCGAGCTGCGCCAAACGTTTGCTATCCGGGTGACTGGCGTACAGACCGTCGCTCGACACCAACGCGCCGTAGCCCTTGAACACATTGATGGTCGACAGCTGTTTATTGATGCCTTCAAGCGGAATATCGACCCCCGCAACCCCCAGCGTTTTGCCGCCCTGCACCAGCGGCACCATGATCGAGGTCAGCATCAATTGCTGGCCGCTGGCGGTTTTGTAGGCGTATGGCTCGGAGGCCCAGGCTTTGGCGGTGTGCAGCGGACGGTAGTAATACTGGTTGTCGGCGTTTTCCGGCACATAGCCCACCAGCGGCTCGGATTTGACCACCCCGCTCGCCCGGTTCCAATACGTCAGGTAACGGCCTGTTGCATCGTGATTGGGTTGATTGTCGAATTCGTTGTCTTTGCCATCGAATGCGTTCGGCTCCCAATACTGACCCAATCCCAATAATTGGGAATTGGATTCCAGAAGTGCGCGCGAAGTGGCATCAGCGGTTTTACGATCGACATGTTCGTGTTGCATGGCAATGGCAACACTGGCAAGCGAGTCTGCAATTGAATAGCCCACGCCAAGTTCTACTTCGACTGCCCTCGCGTTTTCTTTGACGAGGGTATCGACCAGCGTTGTATTTTCTTTGACCGCCGACCCGTAAGCCACGTAGGCAACGGACGCCAGCAACAGCAGCAGGACCGCCACAGCGCCGATCAGCGCGGTCCAGAACAGTTTGAAGTGTAAAGAGCGGTTAGACATGAAGGTTCTCGGATGGCATAAAAAGTCAGTCGGCAAGACTGTCCGAATATGCACACGCGGCAGCCCTACCAGGTCTATTATTAGTTTGATATCTATGTGCCAGCATATACCCGCTTCTTTCAACTCCGCAACCATATAAAACGCCGCGGTATAAAAGATGACCGGTGAGTCTCTAGGCGAGGTCGTTATTGGAAAGTTGTACGACGTAATAGAACTAAGACCGGCTCGTTATTAACGAACCGGTTAGTTTTTGTTTGGGCTGAATAACTGATTTATATAACCGAACAATCATTCCGCCTCGTCGGCGACTTCCACTCGGTTTCGGCCTTGGCGCTTGGCGTGATACAGCGCGGTATCAGCCAGGCCGTAGGCCAGGTCGAAGCTGGTGCCGACGGGATTGGCACTGACGCCGAAACTCGCGGTGATGACGCGATTCACCGGGTCGCCGAAAACGTGTTCCGCGACGGCCTGGCGCATCGCTTCGGCCAGCGCGAGGCCCTCCTCCAGTTGGCCACCGGGAATCAGCACGGTGAATTCCTCGCCGCCGACCCGGCCAATGGCGCCTTTCTCGCCGACGATCTTGCGCAGGCACTCGACGATGCCCTGAATCACGGCATCGCCCGCCGGGTGACCGAATTCATCGTTGACGTGTTTGAAATGGTCGATGTCGAGCACGATCATCACCGCCCCCGTGCGCATCAGCGCCTGGGCGGTCATGTCGATGATCGCGCCGCGATTCAGCACCCCGGTGAGCGCGTCGTGGGTGGCCCGGTATTCAAGCTGGCGCGCCAGGGTCTGCAACTGCGCGTTGAGCGCGTTCATCTCGCGCTCCGCCCGGTCGCTGCGGCCAATCAGGCGACGGGTTTCGCGCATCAGCCGCTCGTAGTGAGTCGCCAGACCCGACAACGATGTGCGGTAGACTTCGGCGTCGGCATGCGGCAATGCCAGCACCGAACGAACCTGTTCAAGGGCCTCGGCCTCGCTCTTGAACAAGTCAGGCGCCGGCTGGCCGGAAGGGTCTCGCGAAGCGACGGAGGCTGCCATGTCCACGAGCCTCTTCACGTCGTGATCGGACGGTCGTTGAAGACAATCGACGTGAAGTCGGCTTTCAGTTCTTCACCGAATTCGAAAATCGTCTCGTCTTCTTCGTCGTAGTACCAATTCACTTCGATGCCGTTGCCGTCTTCGGCGCATTGGTCCAAGGCGTCGAAAATGCTGAACAGCATCTTGGTACTGGAACTGTTGAAATACGCCAGCGCGATGTTGGCGGTGATCGTTGCGCCTTCCTTGCCAGCCAGGTAGGTGCGCAGTTGCTCCACGATGGGCGAGTAAAAGGCGGCTGCGTTTTCCGGGTATGACTCGCCCTTCATCGACAGAAGGTTCTGGTCGAAACGAAAGTCGATTTCCGGGGAAGTGGCCGTTGCTTCGATGTAGACGTTGTCCATGGCTAAGCGTCGCTCAATTCAAATAGTGGCTTTAAGGCAAAACAGCGTCGTGTCCGGGTCATCGGCGCGCGGATGAAACCCGAACTCCAGCGGCGCGCTGGCGTCCCGGGCCATGGTCAGGAAGCCCAGACCGGCGCCCTTGCTGTCTTCCGGCGTCTCGGCACGCAGGGTGACTTTGTAGGCCTGTTTGATTTCCTCGATCGTCATGTTGCGCAGCGGCTCCAGCTTTTCGCGCAGACGTTCGGTGTCGGCGGTGGCGATCGGGTTGGCGCAGAGCATCTGATGACGCTCGCCATCGGTGCTGATGCACACCGCGCCCTGACGCAGGCCGGACTCGTCGGGGGCCGAACCGCTCAAAGCGTCGGACGAGTAATGGATGATGTTCTGGGACAGCTCGACGAACGAGGAAAACAGCTTGCGTCGCGTCGGCCCGCTAACCCCGGAGATCTCCAGTTGCAGCTTCACCACCTCAGCCATCGCCGAGATGATGTGATGTGAGAAATAACCCATGTGATAGAAAATCACGTTTCGCTGTTGGGCCAGGTCGAAAAACGTGCAGTCCTGCTGGGCGGTTTCTGAGTTGAACATCGTCATTCCTGAATGCGGGCACAGAATAGGGTCAAATCGTCGCGCCGAGCCTGATCCGCCTGCCACAGCGCCAGCGCCCCTTGCAACGCTTCACAGATAGCAGCGGACGATTCGCGGCGGTGTTGCAGCAGAGCGTCGAAGGCTTTGCGTTTGCCGAAGGCGATGCGTTTCGGGCCGCCGATCTGATCGATCAGGCCGTCGGTGGCGATGAACATGAGGCTGCCGGGCTGCATCGGAACCGTGCTGACCGACCATTGGTAATCGAAATCGCTGCCCACGTAGCCGACGCCCATGCGTTGCCCGGCGATGGTCTGCACCTGATCGGCATCCGGGTGCAGCACGTGCAAGGCCATGCGTGCGCCCGCGAAACTCAGGGAGCGGCTGGCGTTGTCGAACCAGAAAAAGGACGCATCGAGGCCGTCATCGGACTCCGGGGTGTCGTCCTGGCCATCGACCTGCCCCAGCAGTTCCTTGACGCTGCGGTTGACCGCCGCCAGCAACTGCGCAGGGTCGCGAGGTCCGAAACGCTCCAGCGACTGGGTCAGCGAGGAGGACGCGATGAGCGTCATAAATGCGCCAGGCACGCCATGGCCGGTGCAGTCGGCAATCGCGCCAAACCAACCCTCGGGGTAGGCGCTGAAATGGTAGAAATCGCCACCGACCACGTCTCGCGGTTCCCATAACAGCGCGGCGTCGCCCAACGTGGACGCCAGCGCATCGCGAGAGGCGCGCAGCATGGCCCGCTGAATCACGCTGGCGTATTCGATGCTTTGCATCATCTGGCGATTTTTTTCAGCTTGCATGGCGGCGACCACGGCCATCAGTTCCAGACCGTTGCCCAACCCGGCAAAGCGCCCATTACGGGTGACGATGAAACCGTCCGCCAAGGCCTTTTCGCCGAACTCGACCGTCTTGAACGTCAGGTCTTCGATGCTCATCTGCGCATCGACGATCAGCGGTTCTTTGTCCATGAAGGCGATGCAGCTTTTCTTGTCGTAGAGTTCGCGATGAAACGGCTTGCTCATCTGCGACAGGAAAATGTTGCGGTTGATCAGTCCAATGGGGCGCTCGCCTTCCAGCACGGCCAGGCAGGCCCGCTCACGATGAGCACTGAAGATCTCCATGACCCGGTCGTTGGTGCTGTTGGACTCGATACCCGGCACTTCATTGCACAGATCACCGGCACAGCGGTGGTCCCTGGGCAACTTCGGCCGGGTGAAAGTGAAGTGTTCTGCCTGCATGCTCGTGGCCACTGCGCCGGACGGAAGCGGGCACCTTAGCAAGGTGATGTTAAGATGATGTTACAGCGAACCGCCCCTGCCTCCGTTGCCCGAGTTGGTGTTAAATACAGCACCCGGATTACACATTCAGCGCGCCAAGCCTTGTCTGGACGCGCGCCATGAAACGGAAAGCACGATGAAAAGCCCATTCAAGACCTCATTCATTCCTCACTCGGCGGTGGCAGCATGATCGAAGTCACCGAAGTCTCCATCGCTGAATTGCGCGCTGCACTGGCCTCCGGTCAGACCACCGCGGTCGAGTTGGTCAACGCGTATCTGGCGCGCATTGACGCCTACGACGGCGCGCAGACCGACACCGCGCTCAATGCCGTGGTCGTGCGCAATCCCGACGCCCTTAAAGAAGCCGAAGCCGCCGACCAGCGTCGCGCCGAAGGAAAAACCCTTGGCCCGCTGGACGGCATCCCGTACACGGCCAAGGACAGTTATCTGGTCAAGGGCCTGACCGCCGCGTCGGGCAGCCCGGCCTTTGAGAATCTGGTCGCCCATCGCGATGCCTTTACCATCGAACGCCTGCGTGCAGCCGGGGCGATCTGCCTGGGTAAGACCAACATGCCGCCGATGGCCAATGGCGGCATGCAGCGCGGCGTCTACGGCCGAGCGGAAAGCCCGTACAACGCTGACTTTCTGACCGCTCCGTTTGCGTCCGGCTCCTCCAACGGCGCCGGGACCGCAACGGCAGCCAGCTTCGCGGCGTTCGGGCTGGCGGAAGAAACCTGGTCCAGCGGCCGTGGCCCGGCGTCCAACAACGGCCTGTGCGCGTACACCCCGTCGCGCGGCGTGATTTCAGTGCGCGGTAACTGGCCGCTGACCCCTACCATGGACGTGGTCGTGCCGTTCGCCCGCACCATGGCCGACCTGTTGGAAGTGCTGGACGTCGTGGTCGTGGAAGACCCGGACACCCGTGGCGACCTGTGGCGGTTGCAGCCGTGGGTGCCGATTCCGCCCGTCGCGTCGGTGCGTCCGGCCTCCTACGCCGAATTGGCGGTGAAGGCCGATGCCTTAGCGGGCAAGCGTCTGGGCATCCCGCGCATGTACATCAATGCCGACCCTGACGCGGGCACCAGCGAGGCGCCGGGCATTGGCGGGCCGACAGGGCAACGCATCCACACCCGCCCTTCGGTGATCGGCCTGTGGCAAGCGGCCCGAAAAGCACTGGAAGCCGCAGGCGCGGAAGTGATCGAAGTGGACTTCCCGCTGGTGTCGAACTGCGAAGGCGATCGCCCCGGCGCGCCGACCGTGTTCAATCGCGGCATCGTCTCCAAGGCATTCCTGCACCACGAGTTGTGGGACCTGACGGCCTGGGCGTTCGATGACTTTCTGCGCGCCAACGGCGACCCGAAGCTCAATAAGCTGGCGGACGTGGACGGCCCGAAGATCTTCCCTCACGACCCCGGCACCCTGCCAAACCGCGAGGGCGATCTGGCGGCGGGCATGGACGAATACGTGCGCATGGCGGAACGCGGCATCACGCCGTGGAATGAAATCGAGACGTTGCCGGACGGCCTGCGTGGGCTGGAAAAAACCCGCAAGCTGGACCTGGAAGACTGGATGGACGCGCAGGGGCTGGATGCGGTGCTGTTCCCGACCGTCGCCGACGTCGCGCCCGCCAACTCGGACGTTGACCCGGCGTCGGCCGACATCGCCTGGAGCAACGGCGTGTGGGTCGCCAACGGCAACCTCGCCATCCGCCACCTCGGCGTGCCCACCGTCACCGTGCCCATGGGCGTCATGCCCGACATCGGCATGCCCGTCGGCCTGACCTTCGCCGGCCGCGCCTACGACGATTCGGCGTTGCTGCGACTGGCCTCGGCGTTCGAGGCCACAGGCAGCAAGCGCCAAGTGCCACCGCGCACGCCGCCGTTGGGATCGAAAAACCGGTAGTGGCAACCGCGTCACCCCCATAATCCGCCGCGCCAATGACTAACCTGTAGGAGCGAATTCATTCGCGAAAATGGGACAGGCGGGACAGATGTTTCGCCTGTACCGACCCATCGCGAATAAGGTCGGTGCCACCGTTCCGACCGCGCCGGGCCCACAATCCGCCGCGCCGCTACCCAAACTGTAGGAGCGAATTCATTCGCGATCAATGGAACAGGCGATACAGATGCATCGCCTGTCCTGAACAAGCTCAACCCACCGCATCCAGCTCCGCCACCCACTCAGCCGGCAGCTTCAACTCCGCCGCTCCAAGGTTCTCGCGCAAATGCGCCACCGAAGACGTTCCCGGAATCAGCAGGATGTTCGGCGCCCGTTGCAACAGCCAGGCAAGGGCCACATTCAATTGCGACGCCCCCAGACGTTGCGCGACGCTGGCCAATACGTCCGACTGCAGCGGCGAGAAACCACCCATGGGAAAGAACGGCACATAGGCAATCCCCTGCTCGCCCAGCTCGGCGATCAGTTGTTCATCATCCCGGTGAGACAGGTTGTAGTGGTTCTGCACACACACCACCTTCGCAATGCCTTGAGCCTCTTTCACCTGTTTGCTGGTGACGTTGCTCAAACCCAGGTGCCGAATCAGCCCCTGCTGCTGCAGCTCAGCCAGCGCACTGAAGCCTTCGGCGATGGACTCATCGCCCGGTGAGTGCAAGTTGCCCCACGCTCGTAGATTCACCACGTCCAGCACATCCAGACCCAGATTACGCAGGTTGTCGTGCACGGCGCTCACCAGTTCGGCAGGGCTTTGCGCCGGGTTCCACGACGCATCGTCACCGCGCACGGCGCCCACTTTGGTCACGATCGTCAGGTCATCGGCGTAGGGGTGCAGCGCCTCGCGAATCAGGCGGTTGGTGACATGGGGACCGTAAAAGTCTGACGTGTCGATGTGATTAATCCCCAGCGCCAAGGCTTCGCGCAACACGGCAATCGCCGCTTGCGGGTCTTTCGGCGGCCCGAATACGCCTTGCCCTGCCAACTGCATCGCACCGTAACCCATGCGGTTCACGGTACGGTCGCCCAATTGAAACCTGCCTGCCTTGCTCGCGTCACTCATGTTGTTTGCCTCTCTCAACGGGTGTTGGGCCACTATAGGCGTTGACGGACCGCTCGATAATCCGGTGCAATCGGCACAGGTCGTACGGCTCACCGAACAATCCCCCCACTCAAGAGCACACCATGGCAGCGGATATTCAGGATTTGATGGCCTTCGTGGCCGTGGTCAAGGCCGGTGGTTTTCGTGAAGGCGCGCGCCTGAGCGGTAGATCGGCGTCGAGCCTGAGCGACGCGGTGCGGCGCATCGAGTCGGGGTTGGGCGTTCGGCTGCTCAACCGCACCACCCGCAGCGTGGTGCCGACCGAAGCCGGGGCCAGGCTGATGGAACGTATCGTGCCCGCACTGGGCGAAGTGGAATCGGCGCTCGACGTGGTCAATGACTTCCGCGACCGCCCGTCCGGCACCCTCAAACTCAACGTCCCCGCCAGCGCGGCGCGGCTGGTGCTTCCCGCGATCATCACGCCGTTTCTGCAGGCCCACCCCGACATCCAGCTGGAAGTCATCGTCGAAGAAAGCTTCGTCGACATGCTCGCCGCCGGCTGCGACGCGGGCATTCGCTACGACGAACGCCTCGAACAGGACATGATCGCCGTGCCCATTGGCCCCCGCTTCCAGCGCTTCGCCACCGCCGCCTCCCCCGCCTACCTCGCCGCCAGAGGCATCCCGCAACACCCTCGTGACCTCCTCGACCACGCCTGCCTGCGGGGCAAATTTCCCAGCGGTTCGATGCCGATGTGGGAATACGAAAAAAACGGAGAAACCCTCCACGTCGACCCCACCGGCCCGCTCGTGGTGCGCATCGCGGGCGCCATCGACCTCGGCATCCAGGCCGCCGTCGATGGCCTGGGTGTGGTCTACCTGTTCGAAGACTGGCTCCGCCCACACATCGAGCGCGGTGCATTGGTGCCGATTCTGGAGGACTGGTGCATGACGTTCAGCGGGCCTTTCCTTTATTACCCCGGACGCCGGTATGTGCCGTCGCCGTTGCGGGCGTTTGTGGACTTTATCAAAGCGGATTAAAAGCATCCGATGACTGGCGCTCCGCCGACTCACGCCGCTCCCCAATCATCTCGTATAGCTGCTGAGCCGCCGCCGACAGCACCCGCCCGCGTCGACGAATCAAGCCGATGGTTCGGCTGACCACCGGTTCCACCAGCGGCACGCTGACCAATATCGGGTGGTCATCGGCGGGCATGGCCAGGCGTGGCACGGCGGCGATGCCGACGCCTGCTTCGACGAGGCTGACGACGCTCATGACGTGGCGCACTTCGCAGAACGAGCGCGGCAGGTCCGGGGCGTCGGCCAGGGCCAGGTCCAGCAGCAGACGGTTGCCGCTGGCTTTGGCCACGCTCATGTAGTCGTACGCGTTGAGCTCGGTCCATGTCACGGCTGGCCGTTTCGCCAAAGGATGATCACGTCGGCAGGCGACGACGAAGGCTTCCTTGAGCACGGGCTGGAAGTCGATGTTGGCTTCCTGAACGCCAATGTAGTTCAGGCCGAAGTCCACTTCGTTGCGCACCACGCTGGAGAGCACGTCGCTGGCGCCTTCGTCCATCACGCGGATGACGATGCGCGGGTAGCGTTCGTGGAATTCGCGCAGCACTTGCGGCAGAAAATAGCGCACCACCGAAGGCACGCAGGCCACGCTGACTTCGCCGCTCATGCGTCCCGCGACTTCGCCCAGCCCGATCAGCGACTCGTCCAGGCTGTTGAGGATCTCACGGGCCTTGCGGGCGAAGTCACGACCGAAGGCCGTGAGGTCGACGCGCCGGGTCGTGCGCTCCAGCAGGCGCACGCCCATTTTCGCTTCGAGCTTGGAGATCCGTCGCGACAGCGCAGGCTGTGACAGGTGCAGGTCCAGCGCAGCGGCGCTGAACGTTCCGAGTTCCGCGACTGCAACGAAAGCACGCAGGTCGCTCATTTCCAGATTCATGTGTGGCATGCATAGATCCATCAGATTGTTGCAATTCAAATGCTACCACTGCTGCGCCATGATCGCCGGGTGCTGCTCAGCACGTGCAACCAGACAATCATAAAGAGAAGGAGCGCACCCTCATGACCACGATCAATCGCCGCGGACTGCTCAAAGCCGGGGCCATCGCCTCTGTCGCCGCCGCCACGCCCGGCCTGTCCTTCTCCGCCCTCGCGCAAGGGGAAAAAATGAAACCTGCCGACCCCGCTCCAGCCCCAGAACCGGTGACCCATATCCTGGCGCGCTATCTGGTGAACGCCCGCTACGAAGACCTGCCCGCCAATGTGCGAAAGGAAGGCACGCGCACCCTGCTCAACTGGGTCGGCGTGGCCGTTGGCGGTTCGCACCATGAAACGGTGGAGCGGGCGCTGTCGGCGCTCAAGCCTTTTTCCGGGCCGCCCCAAGCCGGTTTGCTGGGGCGCTCGGAGCGGCTGGACATCATGAACACGGCCTTTCTAAATGGGGTCGCCAGCCACATTTTCGACTTCGATGACACGCACCTGAAAACCATCATTCACCCGGCTGGGCCGGTGGTGTCGGCGATTCTGGCGTTGTCGGAGTACCACGCGGTGTCTGGCAAGGATTTCCTCAACGCCGTGGTGCTGGGCGTGGAAACCGAATGCCGCATCGGCAACGCCGTGTACCCCAACCATTACGACGTCGGCTGGCACATCACCGGGACCGCCGGGGTGTTCGGCGCGGCTGCGGCGGCGGGCAAGATTCTGGGGCTGAACGAACAACAGATGGTCTGGGCCCTGGGCCTGGCGGCCTCGCAACCGGTGGGGCTGCGTGAGTCATTCGGCTCGATGAACAAGAGCTTCAACCCCGGTCGTGCGGCCAGTAACGGTCTGTTTGCAGCGCTGCTGGCCTCGAAGGACTACACCAGTTCCGACGGCATGATCGAGGCCAAGCGCGGCTGGGCCAACACCATCAGCACCAAGCAGGATTACCGCGAGATCACCGAAGGCCTCGGGACGCGCTACGAGGCGGCGTTGAACACCTACAAGCCCTTCGCCTGCGGGATCGTGATTCACCCGGCACTGGACGCGGCGATTCAGCTGCGCAATCAGAACACGCTGACCGACGACCAGATCGCTCGCATCGACCTCAAAGTGCACCCGCTGGTGATCGAACTGACCGGCAAGAAAACGCCGAAGATCGGTCTGGAAGGCAAATTCAGCATTTACCACTCGGTGGCGGTGGCGATCATTGAGGGCGCGGCAGGGGAACGTCAGTACAGCGACCGCGCCGTCAACGACCCCCGGGTCATCGCCCTGCGCGACAAGGTGACGGCCACCATCGACCCGTCGATCAAGCCCGAACAGGTGGACATGACCATCACGCTGAAGGATGGCCGCACACTGCATAAATTCATCGAGCACGCGATTGGCAGCCTGGAAGTGCCGATGACCGATCAGCAGCTGGAGGCCAAATTCACCGACCTGGCGAAAGGCATCCTGCCTGATGCCCAGATCCGCAAGCTCATCGAAACGTGCTGGTCGGTGGAGAAACTGGCGAGCGCGGCGGAGATCGCAAAAGCGGCAGTGGTCTAGCGGCTCGCCAGTTAGCCACCTATAGGAGCGAATTCATTCGCGAAAATCGGCCAGGCGGTAGAGATGTTTTGGATGTACCGCTGACTTCGTCGGAATGCCGCCCAGAATGAATTCGCTCCCACAGTGATTGACGGCACGTCGACGTGCTGCGAACGGCCGCTGTCCTGTAGCCGACCCGTTTCGACTGGGCAATAATGCACAACGTTTTTCCGCGCCCACCCAGAAGGAATTTTCGTGTCGTCGAACGGTTCAACCCCTGCGTTGCTTGAGGTCAGGAAACTGAGCCGTCTGGATCAAAGCGGCACGACGCAACTGCTGAAACCCACCGACTTTTCCCTGATGCCCGGTGCGCAGATCGCGATCACCGGGGCGTCCGGTTCGGGCAAGAGCGTGTTCCTGCGCACCCTGGCGTCGCTCGATGCGCCGTCCACGGGCGAGATTCTGTGGCAGCAACGCCCGCTCTCCAACGACACGATCCCCCACTTCCGCACGTGCGTGGCCTACGTGGCGCAACGTCCGGCGTTGATCGAGGGTTCGGTGCTGGACAATCTGCAGTTCCCGTTCTCCCTGAACGCCCTGCGCACGCGTACGTTCAACTTGGCTCACGCCACCGAACTGCTGGTGAAAGCCGGTAAGGACACCCCTTTTCTGAGCAAGCCTGCCGGGGATTTGTCCGGCGGCGAATCGCAGATCGTCGCGCTGATCCGCACTCTGCAACTGGCGCCGCAGGTCATGCTGTTCGATGAACCCACTTCCGCTCTCGACCCGGCCTCGGCGGCCGCCGTTGAGTCGTTGGTGCTGCATTGGTTCGAGGAAGGCGCGGGGACGCGGGCGTACATCTGGGTGTCCCATGACCCCGAGCAGGCGCGCCGGATGAGCACCCAACATCTAACGATGAATCAAGGCGTGTTGCGGTCGGGAGCCGACGCATGAATTACCAGAACCTGTCGTATGTGGACCTGGCCATCGCGGCCACGCTGATCCTGATCAACGGCGTGTTGTCGCTGGTGCTCAAGCTCGGGTTGGGGCGCCAGTTGTTGTGGGCGTCGGTGCGCACGGTGGTGCAGTTGCTGGCGGTGGGTTATCTGCTGGGCTGGGTGTTCGCCCACGCCGAGTGGTACGTGGTATTGCCGTTGATGTGCCTGATGACGCTGGTGGCCGGGGTGTCGGCGGCGGGCCGGGGCAAGCGCACGTACGCCGGGCAGTTGATGGACAGCGTGGCGTCGGTGTGGACCAGTTCGTGGCTGGTGGCGGCCATCGGCCTGTTCGTGATCATCCGCATTCGGCCGTGGTACGAGCCGCAGTACGCGATTCCGATTCTCGGGATGATTCTGGGCAATACCCTGACGGCGGTGTCGCTGGGCATCGAGCGCATGACTCAAGAACTGACCTCCGGTCGCAACACCATCGAGATGATCCTGGCGCTGGGTGGCACGCGCTGGGAAGCCGCTCAGGGCGCGGCGCGGCAAGCAGTCCGTGCGGGGATGATGCCGACGCTCAACCAGATGTCGGTGGTGGGGATCGTCAGCCTGCCGGGGATGATGACCGGTCAGGTGCTGGCCGGTGAAAACCCGGTGGATGCGGTGCGTTACCAGATCATGATCATGTTTCTGATTGCGGCGGGATCGGCGTTGGGCACCGTGTGCGCGGTGCTGCTGACGTTTCGGCGGCTGTTCACGCCCGACCATCGCTTCATGATTCATCGGCTGGTCGTCCGACGTTGAAATCGGGCATCATGAATCTGTCATAAAGCAGTATTATTCTGCCATCACCTCGCGGCAGGAAATACATGCAGTGGTCCGCCGATCGTTCTCCTCCCTCAGTTTCCTCCAACTCCTGCTGATGACGCTCTGCGCCGCGACGCTGGTGTTTCTCTGGGCGCTCTATGGCCAACAGAAAGCCACCTCGCACCATGAAGCGCTTGCCGCCAAATCAGCCGAACACCTCAATCTGGCCACCATCGCAGCCGAAAACCTGCGCCAGCTGGTTGACCGGGCACAGGCCATTGGCCGGGTGACGCGAGGTGATATGGACGACCTCGGCCAGCGCCACCAAGGGCTGGTGCGCATGTTGGCCGAAGACCCGGTGTTCAAGCGCATGAGCCTGTACAGCAGCGACGGTACGCTGCTGTCCGCCAGCCATTTCGATGAGCTCCGCCAACTGCCGCCGGAATGGCTGAGCCAAATGCAGCAGCACGCCGAGCGCTATGGGTACAAGGCCTTGTTGCCGAGCACGCCTGCCATCCAGACCAATACGCTGCTGCCGAGCTGGCGCCTGCCCTTCCTGCTGCCACTGGTGGATTCAGCGACCGGCAAGATGGACAGCATTCTGATGGTGCAACTGGACGTCGGCTACCTTGCCGCCCTCTTTGAACACATCGACCTCGGTCAAAGCGGCATGATGCGCCTGCTCGACAACGACGGTCACGAACGCCTGCGCATCAGCAGCAGCGGCGTGATGGTGTCGGGTGTCCCTATGACCCCCGAGCTGTCTTCCGGCGACGAGGTGACGGGGATGCTGACGCAAATGTCCCGGGACACTCCGTACCAGAGCATGTACCTGCGCGTGCCGCAACGGGGCTTCAGTGTCGTGGTGAGCCAGGCTGACGACGAAATCCTCGCTTCGTCCCGTCGGACCTACGAACGCCAGTTGTGGCTGAACCTGTGCATGACCCTGTTGATTCTCGGCAGCCTGATCTGGACCCTGCGGGTGTTGCGCAAGCGCCAGGAGGCATTTAACGCGCTGGAACAGGCGCAACAGGTCAATCAAGAGTTGATCGATCGCCTGGAAGACGAGCATCGGCGCAGCAGCCACGCTGCCGCCACCGACCATCTGAGCGGCCTGCACAATCGCCGTCAATTTCTGGAAGTCGCGGCCCGCACGCTCTTCAGCCAACGGGGCAAGCGGCGTCTGATGGCGATTCTGTTCATCGACATGGACCGCTTCAAATCGATCAACGATTCCCTGGGCCACAAGGTCGGCGACATGCTGCTGCAAGCCGTGGCCGGGCGCATCAGCCGCATGCTGGAACCCGACGACGAAGCGGCGCGCTTTGGCGGTGACGAGTTCGTCGTGCTGCTGGCCGGTGAACGCACTGAAGAACAGATCGACAGCTGGGTGCGGGGTTTGGTGCAAAAGCTCTCGGCGATCTATTCCCTCGGCGATCACGAAGTCACTACCAGTCCCAGCGTTGGGGTCAGCATTTGCCCGAGGGACGGCCAGGACGTCGAAGACCTGATTCGTAGCGCCGACGCCGCCATGTATTCGGCCAAGCGTGCGGGTCGCGGCCAGTATCGCTTCTTTGACCCGTCACTGAACGTCGCCGATGTCGAAGAGTTCATGCTCGAACAGGCCTTCGGCAATGCCCTGAGCGGACGTCAGTTCGTGCTGCATTACCAGCCTCAGATTCGCCTCGACACCATGATCGTCGACGGTTACGAGGCGTTGGTGCGCTGGGAACACCCTGAATTCGGATTGTTGTACCCGGACCGATTCATCTCCCTCGCCGAACGCAGTGGCTTCATCATCGCGCTGGGTTGGGAAGTGCTGCGGCTGGCCTGCGAAACCCTCGAACAATGGCTCAAGGAAGGCCGTCAGCTGCGCCTGGCGGTCAACGTTTCCGCCATTCAATTGCATCAGGCCGATTTCAGCGACCGGGTGCTGGCCAAACTGGCGCGACACGGTATCCCCGCGCAATGGCTCGAACTGGAAATCACCGAGACCACGCTGCTCGATCAGGAAGGCCGCGCGGTGGAGCACCTGCAGCGTCTGCGCAAGGCGGGGATGCACATCAGCCTCGACGATTTCGGCAAGGGCTATGCCGGTTTCGCTCACTTGCAAGCGCTGCCGCTGACCAAGCTGAAAATCGATCGCACGCTCATCGCGCCGCTGTCCAACAGCCCGGACGACAGCCCCATCGTGTCGTCCACCATCATTCTCGCCAAGCGCCTGGGGCTGACGGTGGTGGCCGAGGGTGTGGAAACCCGCGAACAGGTGGTGTGCCTGAAAATCGCCGGATGCGACGTGGCGCAGGGTTACCACTTCAGCCGCCCATTGGCAGCGGCACAACTGGCCGAATACCCGCCCTTCATTCACTCGGCTCCAACGGACGCGACTCACAGGGATGCGACGGAAAACATATGCACGCAGTGAAATGCCTTGGCGCTGTTTTGGCAGGCCTGATGTTCAACGTCTGCGTGGCCGCGCCTGCTCCGACGGCGCCCTCTCCGGCACCGCCCTTTTCAACCGCGCAGTGCACCCAACACAGCCTGCGCATCGCGGTGATTCCGAAAAAGAGCATGGACGAACTGCTCCAGGAACAGAAACCGCTGATCGAACGGCTGAGCAGTGCCACCGGCATTCCTGTGGAAATCGTGCCTTCTTCATCCTACGAGAGCGTGGTCGATGCCATCGTCTCGGGCGGCGTCGACATCGCCTGGCTGGGCCCTGCGTCCTACATGCTCGCGTACCAGCGTGACCCGCGCATCGAACCCTTTGCCAGCCTGACCATCAACAACGGCTTCTTCACCCCGGCCGGTCATCATTATCAGGCCCTGCTGCTGGCCCGCAGTGAAGTCGCCAGCGACATCGACGCCTTGCGCGGCAAACGCGTGGTCCTGACCGACCCCGCCAGCACCTCCGGGAGCCTGGTGCCGAACACTGAATTCTCCCGATTGACCGGGATTCCGCTGGCGCAGTTCTTCGGCTCCATTGCCTATTCGGGTTCTCACGACAAGTCATTGGACGCCCTGATCAACCGCAAGGCCGACGCGGCGTTCGTGTCCAGCGTGCGCGCCGATGAATACCTCATCAATGGCCTGATCCAGCGCGACACCTTCAAGGTGCTGTGGCGTTCGGAACCGATCTACTACGACCCTTTCGTATTCAGCGGCAGTGTCTGCGCCCCGCTGAAGGAAAAGATCCGCGCCGCGATGCTGAACGATCAGCAAGGGCTGGCAGGGTTTCTGGCATCACAGAAAGCCTCCGGGATTGCGCCGGTCAGCCACGCCGAATACGCGCCGTTGCTGCGCATGATGCAGGCCGAACCTGTGGCGCCATAAGCCATGATGTTCATCTTCAGTGAAGGGAAAGTGGCGCATAATGCGCCCGCCACGTTTCCACGATGAGGGTCTCTGAGATGTCAGTCGTTCATAAAGCGGCTCAGGTGGGGTTTTCGACGCAAGCGGGGGCCTACACTCAGGGCCGACCGGATTATCCGGATGAACTGAGTATCTGGCTCAGGCGGACGCTGGGGATCGACGAGCAGGCCTCGGTGGTGGACCTCGGCGCTGGCACCGGCAAGTTCACGCGATTGCTGACACCCTTGACGCCGCACCTCACCGCCGTCGAGCCGGTCGAAGCGATGCGCCGGGAATTCGCCAAGAGTCTGCCGGACACGACCATCGTTCCAGGTACTGCTAACGCCCTGCCCCTCGCCGATGGCACGGTGGACGCGGTGGTCTGCGCCCAGGCCTTTCACTGGTTCGCCAATGACGCGGCGCTCGCCGAGATACACCGGGTGCTGAAACCGGAGGGTCGTCTGGGATTGATCTGGAACGTGCGCGACGAGTCCGTGGACTGGGTCGCCGAGATCACCCGCATCATCACGCCGTACGAAGGCGATACCCCGCGCTTTCACACTGGCCACTGGCGCCAGCCCTTCAGCGGCCCACACTTCGCCCACCCCGAACTCACCTGTTTCAACTACAGCCACTCCGGCCCTGCGGAAACGGTGATCATGAACCGTTTTCTGTCCGTCAGCTTCATCGCCGCGCTGCCCGAGGCCGAGAAAGCCGTGGTCACCGAACAGCTGCGCGAGCTGATCAAGACCCACCCCGCCCTGCGCGGCCGCGACAGCATCGACTTCCCCTACCAGACCCAGGCCTACCTGTGTCGACGGCTGGATTGATCAAAGGTAATCCTCGTGAAGATCATTCGCAGTAAAGCGTTCACGGGCGACCGCGCCTGGGCAGCACTGGACATCGCCAACATGAACGGCATCACCACCCGCCTGCACTGGACCGACCAGCCGTACAAATGGCACGTCAACGACGGGCAGGAAGTCTTCGCCGTTTTGGACGGTCGCGTTGAAATGCATTTCAAGGCAGACGGCGTCGAGCAGTCGACGATCCTGGAAACCGGCGACGTGTTCTACGCCTCGGTCGGCACCGCCCACGTCGCCCACCCACTGGGGGTGGCGCGGATTCTGGTGGTGGAAAGCGAAGGGAGCGTTTAGCCCTTTCCGATCGCGCTGAATCAGTCGTCGGACACAGTGACGAGGGAAGTCTTGTCTTGCGGCGCGAAACGCAGGGCGTACTCCTTCGGTGTCACCCCCAGACGCCGAACGAACGCCTTGCGCAACACATCGACGCTGTTGTAACCGCAGCGGCGGGCGATTTCCTCCATGGAGCGCCCGCCCATCTCGAACGCACGGCACGCGGCTTCAAGACGCACGTCTTCGACGTATTTCGCCGGGGTGGTGTTCAGGCCTTTCTGAAACTGGCGAATCAACGTACGAACGCTGGTGGACATGCGGTCAGCGAGCATCTCTACGGTCAGTTCGGTGTGTAAATGCTCGCTGATCCACACGCACAGTTCTTCCAGCCCCGAACCCGCAGTGCGTTGGGATTGCAGGGTGACGCTGAACTGCGCCTGCCCGCCGGGACGCCGCAGAAACAGCACCAGGTTGCGGGCGACCTCCATGGCAATCGCGTCGCCAAGGTCCTCGCTGACCAGTGCCAACGCCAGATCGATCCCTGCCGAGATCCCCGCCGAGGTGTAGACGTTTCCGTCCTTGATCCAGATCGGGTCCGGGTCGACGTTGACCTTGGGATAACGCTCCGTCAGCTCCTGCGCCACGCCCCAATGGGTGGTCGCTCGCCGACCGTCCAGCACCCCCGCCGCGGCCAACGCGAACGCCGCCACGCAGATCGAGCACAGCCGACGCACGTCCGTTGATCGCTGCTGAATCCATGTCAGCGCGGACTGATCCAGATGGCCGAGGGTCTTCCAGCCGGTCGTGACGATCAGGGTGTCAATCGGCAGGTCATCCCGCCGTTCCTGTTCCAGCGTCTTGTGGGCCAGAAGGCCAATGCCGGTGCCGCTTTGCATCTGCACATCAGCGCTCGAAGAGATCAGTTCCAGCCGATAAGGGGGCGCGTCGGCGGCGAACAAGCTGTTGGTGAAACTGAAAACCTCAGCCGGTCCGATCACGTCCAGCGCGTCCACCGGGGGTAACGACAGAATGACGACCCGTTTCTGCGGCGTGTGCAAGGCCCGGGTCTGGCGGCGGGTAGGCGTGGTCACGGGACGTCTCCGGTTGAATGGATGAAGAACACGATCTTGGCACGAATCGACTGAAAACAGTCAATTCTGACGATGGCAGGACCCTAGACTCAGCGGCAGACCCACTTCTCAGGTAAGCGCCATGACTTCTCCCATCTCCCTCGGTGGCATCATTGCCCCGGACACCGACCTGACCCGCAAAGCCAGCGCGCTGGTCGAGCGGGTGCATTCCAAGGCCCTGCTCAACCACGTCCACCGCTCCTGGTGGTTCGCCGATTTTCTCGGCCAACAGCGTGGCCTGAAATACGACCGCGAAGTCGTTTACCTCGCCGCCCTGATGCACGACCTCGGGCTGACCGAGGCATTCGCGGCCGACCAGCGTTTCGAAGTGGATGGGGCGGATGCCGCCAGCCGTTTCCTGCTCGACAACGGCTATGCAGACGCCAAGGCGCAACTGGTCTGGGACGCTATCGCCCTGCACTCCAGCGCCGGGATCGCCGACCGTAAACAACCGGAAATTGCCCTGATCTACATGGGAGCCCACGTCGACGTCATGGGCCTGTTCATCGACGAAATCACCCCGTCGCTGATCGACGACACCTTGGCGCTGTACCCGCGCCTTGGCATGAAGGCGGCGTTCACCCAAGCCGTCGCCGAAGTTGCGCGGAAGAAACCGCACACCGCCATCGGCACCGGGCTGGCGGACGTGGGAAGACGGCACATCCACGGCTTCGATTGCCCGAACGTGTGCGACTTGATCGACAACGCGCCGTTCGACAGCTAAGCGGAGGTGTCCATGATTTCTGACTGGCTTTGCGGGGTGCTCGCCCGACGCGGGATTCATTATGGCTGGGCAATGGTTGCGGTGACGTTTCTGACGGCCCTGATCACGGCGGCCTCGGTGGGCGCGCCGGGAATTTTCATCGTGCCCATGCAGATGGAGTTCGGCTGGAACACGCTGGAAATCTCATCGGCGTTGTCGATTCGCTTCGTGCTGTTTGGCCTGATGGCGCCGTTTGCCGCTGCGCTGATGAACCGCTACGGCCTGCGCACCGTCACGATCACCGCGATTCTGGTGATCATGGTCGCGCTGCTGATGTCGCTGAGCATGACCAAGGTCTGGCAGTTGGTGGCGCTGTGGGGCGTCGCGGTCGGCATCGGCGCAGGAATGACCGCGCTGACCCTGGGCGCGACGGTTGCTTCACGCTGGTTCAGTCACCGGCGAGGGTTGGTGATCGGCGTGCTCACCGCCAGCACCGCCACCGGGCAACTGATCTTCATGCCGATTCTGGCGAATATCACCGATCACTACGGTTGGCGCTGGGCATTGATGTTGATGTCCGTCATGCTCGCGGTCGCGGGTTTCGCCGTGCTCATGATCATGCGCGATCGCCCCGGCGACATGGGCCTGCGCCCGTATGGCGACACCGGCGACGTTGCGCTTGCCACGCCACCTGTCAGTGCGGCGTCGATCTTCGCCGCGTCGTTGAACACCTTGCGTGACGCCGCAAAGACTCGGGTCTTCTGGATTCTGTTCAGCACCTTTTTTATTTGCGGCGCCACCACCAACGGTCTGGTGCAAGTCCACCTGATCCCGATGTGTGGCGACTACGGCATTTCACAGGTGAAGGCAGCGGGGCTGCTGGCGGCGATGGGGGTGTTCGACCTGATCGGCACGGTGGCGTCTGGCTGGCTGTCGGACCGGTTCGATAATCGTCGGCTGCTGTTCTGGTACTACGGGTTGCGGGGGCTGTCGCTGATCGCCCTGCCCTTCACCGACTTCTCGATCTTCGGCTTGTCGGTGTTCGCCGTGTTTTACGGCCTCGACTGGATCGCCACCGTTCCGCCCACGGTCCGCCTGGCCGCGTCCCGATTCGGCGCGGAGCGCGCCGGGCTGGTGTTCGGCTGGATCTTCGCCGGGCACCAGATCGGCGCCGCGGTTGCGGCATTTGGCGCAGGCTGGTCGCGCACGGCGCTGTTGAGCTATCTGCCCGCGTTTTTCACCGGCGGCGTACTGTGCCTGATCGCGGCAGTGACCATCCTGTCAGTGCGGGAGCAGAAAGCGATGCCCAAGGCCGTGACGAGCTGATGGCAGTGCGAGGGTTGCCTGAAGATTCAGCGCAGCCCCGCGGCAAACGCCTCCAGTTGCGTGATCACCGCGTTCCAGCCTTCGAAGAAGCCGAGCTGTTTATGCTGCTCGCACGTGTCTTCGTCGGGGTGCATGACGTGGGCGGTGTAGCGGGTGCCGCCGCCTTCATCGCTCATTGTCACAATGGCGGTGAACCCCAGCCAGGGCGTGGCCGGGCGCCAATCGGCGGTGAGCATGGAGGTGAACACCAGCCGCGACTGTGGCACCACTTCCAGAAAGCTGCCGGGGTTGCCGCTGCTGGCACCGTCCGGCCCGGTCATCAGCGTATGAAAGGCACCGCCTGGTCGTAGATCGAAGGCCTTGACCTCGGTGACCCACGGTTTGGGGCACCACCATTCTTTCAGCAGATCGGGGTCGGACCACGCACGCCAGAGCGCGGCGCGGGGGACGTTGAGCACGCGGGAAATGATCAGGTCGTGAGGGTGGGTTTTTTCTGGTGTGTTGAGCGACATGGCGGGCATCCTCTTTTTAGGGTTGTCGGGTTTTGCCGAGGGGATCGCACGGGATTAAAAGCCTAGCAGGCGGCACTGAGTCTGCGCTGTGAGTCCGACCTGGCACCGCTTTCGCGGCCGTCGTACCTCCGACTGCTCCCACAGGGTTCGCGTCGTTCACGGGTCCTCGTCTCGAAGCCATTTCCTCTGGGAGACGCCGGAGGTTACGACGGCAGCGACAGGGACCTATCGGCCGCCGACAGTGCCTGCCCTACAACCGAAACGATTGCTGCATCGCCTGCGCCAGCAGGTCCACGGCTTCATCCCCGCGTGAAGCCGCGCTGCGCACGAACACAATGTCGTGATCGGGAATGACCGGCAGGCCGTCGAGGATTTGCATGTGTTCGGTGACCTTGCCGCGATCGATCAGACTGACGGCCAGTCCCGCTTCCACGCAGGCTTTGACTGCATGATTGGAAGGGCTTTCGAGGACGATGCGTGAGCGGCGGCCCGAGGCCTTGAGCGACTCCGTCATGGCTTCGCGGTAAGGGCATTGCAGCGCGTGAACCGCCAAGGGCAGCGGATCGTTGAGCGCCACTGTCGTGCTCGTCGGGCCGACCCAGACAGGCGTGGTCGACATCAGGACTTGGGTGTCGGGGCCGATGTCGCCTTTGCGCTGCGCCACGACGGCCGTCTGCAATTTGCCGCGCTGGACCAGCTCCCTCAGTGCATAGCTCGGCCCGGTTTTCAGTTCCAGCACCACATTCGGCCAAGCGGCGGCGAAGGTCGGCAGGATGTCGCGGATGACATGGGTCGCGTATTCGTCCGGCACTCCCAGTGTGATGCGCCCGGCGAGGTCAGTGCCGTGCAGGTCGGCCAGCGCCTGATCGTGGGTGCGCAGCAAATCGGCGGTCGAAATCAGCAGCCGCTTGCCCAGCACGGTCAGCGAAATGGACTGGTTATCGCGGTTCAGCAACCGGCCGCCCGCCACCTGCTCCAGACGCTGAATGTGAACGCTCACCGCGGCCGGGCTTTTATGCAACTGCTCGGCCGCCGCGCTGAATTTTCCGATGCGCACCACCGCATGAAAGGTGCGCAACAGGTCGATGTCGAGAATGGCTGTCATGGTTCAATCCTGGTGAACAACTGATGCATGATCTTTTGATTTATTAGATTACTCCCCTTCCGTAGCCTATGGGAATGAGCCAGCCCATTCCGATTCAACCCAACCAACCGACACGCCGCCACTGGCGTCACACGTTGCCCTTGCCTTTGCTTGAAGCGGGGCTGCTGCTGACCTGGAGCTCCGGCTTCATCGGCGCGCGCTTCTCCATCGACTACGCCCCGGCGCTGCTGGTGGTGTTCTGGCGCTGCATCGTGGTGTGTCTCCTGTTACTGCCGTTCGTCTTCCGCGCCCTGCTCAAGACACCGGTTTCCGTGCTGCTGACCAACGCCGGAATCGGGCTGTTGGCCATGGCGGGCTACCTGACCGGGGTGACCCAAGGCATCGCGCTCGGCGTACCCGCCGGGTTGGCCGCATTGTGCGCTGACCTGCTGCCGTTGGGCATGGCATTGCTGGCAGCGCTGGCGTTGGGCGAGCGCTTGGCACGGCAGGTCTGGCTGGGGCTGATCGTCGGGCTGGTCGGAGTGTTGTGGGTGACCCATGGCGCGCTGGTGCTGGGGGATGCGCCGCTCTGGGCCTACGGCTTGCCGGTGGCGGGCATGTTCTCCCTCGCCGTGGCGACCTTGTGGCAAAAACACGCCAGCACGTCGCAGTCGATGGGTCTGCTGCCCAACCTGTGGTTGCAGTGTTTCGTGTCGAGCTTCGCCTTCGCCGCCATCGAGGGCAGCCAAGGCAGCCTGGCGCCGATCCCTACCACGGGCTTCGTCCTGAGCGTGGTATGGACCGTCGCCCTGTCGACCCTCGGCGGCTACGGGCTGTACTGGATTTGCCTGCGTCGGACCACCGCGACCCGGGTCGCCAGCGTGCTGTACCTCAGCCCGCCGATCACCCTGCTCTGGGCTTGGGCCATGTTCGACGAACCGTTGTCCTGGCAGATGGCGTCGGGCATGGCGATTTCCGCAGTGGGCATCTGGCTGGTGGTGCGCGCCGAAGCGCGACAGCGTTCGGCGGCCTGACACGCCCTCAGGCTGAGCCGCCATCGCGGACTTTACCCTCCCGACGCCGAGACCTCTTTGTAGATCGCTTGCAAATTGGCTTTGCGCTCCTGGGTATTGGGGTGACGCAAGGCCGGCGACGTGACGATGTCCTCGACATCCCCCGCAATCGCCACAGCCTGGCTGGCGGTTTTTTTCGACGTCGGCTCGCCCTGGGTCGCAGGCAAATCCTTGATGAACGCATCGAGGGAAGCGCCCAGCTGCTGTCGATTCGGGTAGACCCGGCTGAGCATTTTCACTGCACAGGAATCGGCTTGAAGTTCCTGATCGATGTGATGGCGAGTGAACTGGCCTTTCTCCAGCTTGATGCGATCCACCACGGCCTTGGGGTTGCCCGAGGCGCTTTTCATCAGGGTGAGCAGGTCGGATTTGACGCTGAACGAGTCAATCACGACGCTCTGCATCTCCTTGGTTTCGTGGCGCTGGAGCACGTGGGAGATTTCGTGCGCCAGCGCGAAGTAGGCCTTTTTCTGCATCTCTGGCGTGTCGAGCAGCCCCTTGTCCAGATAGAGATAGCCACCCGGTAGGGCGAGTGCGTTGTGGCTGTCGCTCTTCACAATGAACAGCTTGAAGCGGTAGTCATAGGGCTCGTGGATACTTGCCAGAATATCGCTGAGCATCTTGTCGGCCGCCGGGTAAAACTTGCGTCCTTGCTTGGAATCGCGGGCGAGCAATTGCTCTTCCCGGGCCTTGTGCTGGCGTTCGGCGTACATCACCTCGGCGCTCATCGGCATCCAGTTCAGTTGTTTGGCGGCGCGTTTGGCGGAGTCACTGAGTGTGTCGTTGCTGGCCGTCGGTTGTGCCCCGCCGGTGCCGAGCATTTTATTGAGCTGGCCGGGCAACGCCTCCATGCCTTCCTTGAGCCCGAACACCGACAACGACGCAAAGTTGTCGGTCAGTCGATAGGGCTGAACCAGTTCGGCGCAGTGTTTGTCGAGCACCACCAGCGCCCGAGGCGGCAGGCTGTCGATGTCCTTGAGGTGCTGAGCGCTGTGGGTGTCGAACGGATTGGACATCTGCCCGGTGCTGCAGGCGCTGGTCAGGATGACCAACGCCAGCACTCCGTGAAACGCGACCTGCGTATTCATGAGGCATCCCCGACAGGCACGTGCCTGTCATTTGAGCTGTTGCTTGAGCTGGTTGATGCGCAAGTCTCTGGCACCGTAATAGCCCTCTTCATCAAGGGCGGCGGCCTCATACACCAGCCGTCGTTTCGGGTCGCTCACCTCTTTGCGGATTTTCTCCAGTCGCTGACGCACCTCCGGATCGGCCTGGGCCTTGGCCAGATCGGCCTGGGCGGCCTGCGCATTGAAGGGGCGGTCTTCCTCCAGCTTGCGGCCCCCGGTTTTGCGGCCGTTGACGACGCTGTCCAGCACTGAGGTCAGGGCGCCGCATTCAACGGGCTCGTTATCGGACCAGATCAATTGCAGCAGACTGCTGATCGCACTGTTGCCGCTGGACTGGTTTTGCAGGTCTTGAAGGCCCTTGCACTCCTTCGCCATGACGGACGCTGAGGCACTGATGAGCACGACGGCTGACAGAAGCGTGAAACGTGATCGATTCATGAACGTTTCCTCAAGGGTTCAGGAGTGATGCAGTTGCCTGATCAGCAGAAAAATCAGGCCGAAAAACGCCAGTCGGCGAATGAGCAGCAACACCCAGGCGAGGTATTGGCCGCTCATCCACAGGCGCTGGAAATCCTTGTAGAAAAACCGGGCCGCCCGCTCCCGCAGGCCGTGGTCGTGTCGGGGGCGTTGCTCGGCCTCCCGAGAGACTTCGCGGGCGAATGACTCAGTCCCTTTTTCATGGGCCACGCGAAGGCGGTGGACCAGCGCCTGGCGTTGCTCGTAGCCCTCGCCCACCGCTGCGCCGACGGCACTGTTGAAGAAACTCTCGATCAGCATGCCCAGCGCGATGGGAATGGGCGAAAGCCAGAGATTGAAGTGGCGCAGCAGGCCGAACGATGCGGCGGTGAGGGCGAAGACCAGGAGAATGAAGCCCACGCCAAGGAAGATGATGACGTAAGGCGCCCATTGCCGATCGCGGGCGCGGCTGCTGAAACGCAGGGCAAAATAACGATGCCAGGACCATTCAATGAGCCCGCCCATGAGCAGGCCCAGAAAGAGGTCGAGCACAAAGCCGAGAAATGATTTGAACGGCGTCGTGGGTTGCAATAACGACATGAAACTCGCAGCGTGAACCTCAACCCCATACATCGTTCCCAACGGCGTTGAATAGGTGTCGTCTTCCCCAAACCCGCTGCCGAAGAACACCACCGGTAAACGATAGAGAGGTTCGAAATGGGTGCGGGCGTTGCGGCGGCTGTCGATCTGGCGGGAAGGCATCTGGCCCAGCGGAATCGCCCGCAGGCCCGTCCCGTATTGACCGGGATTGATGATCAACGACGCATGCTCGCCCTCTTCCAGACAGTTGTGAGGGCGTGTGGAAGGATCGGTGTAACGCTCGAACGCGGTGGCTGCCATCGATTGCGGGGTGCACGCCTGGCGAGTGACCAGACCGTAACTGACCTTGAGCGTAGGGTCGGCGAAGGAGACAAAGCCCGCCAGGTCCTCACGCCAACGGTCGGTGTTGGCCTGACCCTCGACGTCCAGTAGCTCGAAGGGTTCCATCAGCACAGTACGCGTCGGGCGCTGTTGCATGAAGAGCTGCTTGAGCGACTCTTCGCAGCGCCTGTCCTCGATACCCGCCGCACCGGCTAACGGCAACGCGGGAGACAGGTCCAGATCGACGACCAGCAACGCCGGGCCCAGTGCGTAAATCGCTTCGAGGTCCTTCTTCAGCTCGCAGCGATTCAGCGGATTGCGTTCCCGGTAATAGTCTTCATGGCTTTTCTGGTCGATCAGCACCACGGCGACGGTTGGCGTATTGCCCAATTCCAGTGCGGCGTCTTTGGCCGTGAGGTTGCCAATGCCGAAGAACGCGTAGCCGTCGATGGCGTCGAGCCAATGCAGGTCATGATGGAAGACCCCCACCAATGCCGCGACGACCAGCGCCGCAGGCAGGTGATGGGTCCAAGTGGAGAGATGCCGGACAAACCAGCCTCCGGGAGCATGCGGGTCAGGCATGACGTTTCCTCTGTCGCTTACGAAACGCTGACCCAAAACTCTGCAAACGCTCACTGCGCAGGAGTCTGCTGGTGCTACGTCAGGCCGGGGAGCACGGGTTCGGAGAGGCCACGAACCGCGCTGCCTGACGGGCTGCCGTATGTTGAACTTAGCAGGTGAATAACCAGCCGCAAGGGCCGTCGAGCAAAGAAACTTGAGCGGTCATCCGGGTGTTTCACCCGCGTTACAGCGTCACGCCGCCCTGCTCGGCCATCAGTTCGACAATCCAGTCGATGAACACCCGCAGCTTGAGGCTGATGTGCCGGTTGGGCGCATAGGCCACGTACATAGGCATCACGCTCAACGTCCAGTCCTCGAACAACGGGATCAGTTCACCCTGCGCCCGGGATTTTTCCGCCATGTAAACGGGCAGCCAGAGTGCGCCCAATCCGGCCAGACCGGCTGTGATGTACGCGTTGCCGTCGTCCACCACCAAGCCGTGGCGGCTCTGCACTTGAACGGCTTCGTCACCCCGTTGCAAGGTCATCGGAAACAGCTTGCCCGTCCGCGCCCAGCGATACCCGACGATGCGGTGATGCGCCTCTTCCAGCTCCCGGGGGTGGGTGGGCGTGCCGTTGCGTTGCAGGTAATCCGGCGCGGCGTAGACACCCAATTGCAGGTCGCCGATATGGCGGGCCATCAACGATTGATCGGTGAGCTCGCCGCCGCGCACCACGCAATCGACGTTTTCGCCGATCAGATCGACCATGCGATCGCTCACGCCCAGGTCGATCTGAATGTCCGGGTAGCGCGCCTGAAATCCCGGCAGCGCCGGGACCAGAATGAACCGCGCAAACGGGCTCGGGACGTCCACCCGCAACCGGCCTCGGGGCACGGTGGCAGCGCCGGACAGGCTGGTCTCGGCGTCGTCCACGTCGGCCAGCACCCGCACCGCCCGCTCGTAGTACACCGCGCCATCGGCAGTGACGTTCACCTTGCGCGTGGTGCGGTTGAGCAACTTCACCCGCAGCCGCGCTTCCAGTTGCTGAACGAGCTGAGTGACAGTGGTTTTGCTCATGTGCAACGTCCCGGCAGCTTTGGTGAAACTGCCGGTTTCGACCACACGAACGAACGCCTGCATTGCGTCGAAACGGTCCATGACGACTCCGAAAACGAGAGAGATTGTTTGGGATTACCAAACAGTGCTGAACAAGGTTGCTCGTTTATCGGTGGCGTGCAAGGCCTTTACAGTCACTTCATCGTTAATTACGGGTCATCACTGACCCACCGATGGAGGCTGCACATGACTGTTCGCGACGTTGTTTTCCCACCTGGACGCCAGGCGCTGTACGAGCGCAACCGCTACTCCCCGGCGATCAAATCCAATGGCTTTCTGTTCGTGTCTGGCCAGGTCGGCAGCCGCGAAGATGGCTCGCCTGAGCCTGAGCTGAAAGCGCAGGTGCGATTAGCGTTCAATAACTTGAATGGGATTTTGAAAGAGGCTGGCATCACCTTCGACGACGTCATCGACGTGACCGTGTTCATCGTCGACCCGCAGAAGCGATTCGAAGCAATCTGGGAAGTCGTGCCCGAATTCTGGGGCGTTGCGCCGCATCCGACGATCACGGCCGTGGGCGTGACGTGGTTATATGGGTTCGATTTCGAGATCAAGGTGATTGCGAAACTGCCGGAGTGAAACGACGGCAGCGACGACGGAGGTCCAGACGGTCATTGCACCGACTGACCTCCGCTCGTTAATAGCCAACGCTACAGGTCACATCGCCTCTTCCAGGGTCAACTCTGGCGGCTGCCGACGCAGTCCACCTGTCAAATACATCAAATACACGAACCCGATCGCCAGCCACGACAGCCCGAGTTCCACCGCGTTGGAGTCCAGGCTGAACATCAGCCACAGGTCAGCGACCATCCCCGCCAGCGGCAGCAGCACATACAACAGCACAGCGCTCAGGCCACGGCGTTTCTGGGCGATCCAGTAGTGAAAGATCACCGACAGGTTGACCAGAATGAAGGTCAGGAACGCGCCGAAGTTGATGAATGAGGTGGACGTCGTGACGTCCATTTTCAGGGCAAGCAAGGCGACGACAGCGCTGAGCAGGATGCACCCGACCGGGGTGCCGAAGCGTGGGGACAGGTAACCGAAGAACGCCTTCGGCAGCACCGCGTCGCGGCCCAGCACGTACAACAGCCGGGAACCGCTGGCCTGGGCGGCGATGCCGGAAGTGAATTGTCCGATCACCAGCCCGATCAGAAAGATCGACACGAACAGGTCGCCGCCGATGTTTTTCGCGATCTCGTAGGCCGCCGAATCGACGTTGGCGAATTGCAGCGACGGTTGAGCCAGTTGCACCACATACGATGTGCCGACGAAGATCAGTCCACCGATCAGCGTCACCCACAGAATCGCCCGTGGCATGTTGCGTTCCGGATCGTGGGTTTCTTCGGTCAGGGTGCTCACTGCGTCGAAGCCGAGGTAGGAATAACACGCGATCGCCGCGCCGCTCATGATCATCGACCACTGCACGCCACCGCCGGCGAACGGCGCCAGGGTGAACAAGGGTTTAGTGGGATCGCCCAGCGTGTAGTGAACGCACAGCACGATGAACGCCGCCAGAATCAATACCTGCAGGAGCAACAGCAGGATGTTCACTGCCGTCGCCAGTTTCAGGCCGAGGATGTTGATCACCGTGGTCAGGGCGATGAACGCCAGCAGCCAGATGAATTGCGGCACATCGGGAAACGCGGAATTGAGGTAAGCGGTGCCGATCAGCCAGATCGCCATCGGCAGGAACAGATAGTCCAGCAGGATCGCCCAGCCGGTCATGAAGCCCAATCGGGCGTCGATGGCCTTTCTCACGTAGGTGTACGAAGACCCCGACACCGGGAAGGCCTTGGCCATGTGCGCGTAACTGATGGCGGTCAACAGCATCGCCACCAGCGCGGCGAGGTAGGCCATGGGCACGTGCCCGCCGCTGGATTGGGCGAGAATGCCGAAGGTGCCGAGGACGATGATGGGGGTCATCAGGCCGACGCCGAAGATGACCAATGTGCCGAGGGATAAAGTGCGTTTCAAATGAGCCATTAACGTCTCCGATTATCTTTTTAGTCGTTTGCGCGCGAGGCGCCGGATGTTTGGCAGTGGCAAAGAAAGTGACAGCTAATGATTATTGGGGGTCAGCGGTTGCGGGTCAGTGGTGTTCTCCGGAAGGAATGGCGGGGCCGTGAGGGATCACGAACCGATGATCAGGTCGCGCCGGTCGCCGCTGTCGATGACGTCACCGCTCAGCCGCAGGCGCTGGTGACGGTCGTAGACGTAGGGTTCGCGGGCCTTGTCCAGCAGGTTCAGGTCGAGGGTGAGCCTGAGTGTCGCTTCGTCGCGACCGGCTTCCACCAGCAGGTCGCCAAAGGGATCGACCACCGCGCTGCCACCGGCGAAGACCAGCCCGTCGTCGCCCTGCCCCACGCGATTGACCATCACCGCGAAGGCCTGATTTTCCAGTGCCCGCGCCATTACGCAGGTGCGGTGCGTGGGGCCGTAGGGGTCGAAATTGCCGTTGGTGACGATCAGCAGTTGCGCGCCGAGCTGGCCCAGCGCCCGCGCCGTCTCGGGAAATTCGATGTCGTAGCAGATCAACAACCCCACCCGAATACCCTTCCACATCACCGTGGACAGCCGGTCACCGGCGTCGAACACGTCTCGCTCGCCGGACCACAGATGGGTCTTGCGGTAATGCAGCACAATGCCCTGCTCGGGGGTGATCAGCACCGTGGTGTTGTAAAAGCGCCCGTCGTGCACTTCAGCAAACCCCACCGCCACCGCAATGCCCCGCGCCGTCGCCGCCTGCTGAACCCGCGTCAGCGTCGGGCCGTCGAGGGGCTCGGCCATCTGCGCCACGTTGTCTTTCGTGGGAAAGCCTGTGAGGTAGGTTTCCGGCAACACCAGAAGCTCGGTGTCCGCCGCGCACGCCTCGATCAAGGCCAACGTGCGTTCAAGGTTGTACGCCACATCCCCGTCACGCCCGGTGACCTGGGCCAGTTCTACATTCATCTTTCACTCCTGCATGCCGGTCGCCGCCGACCACCTGTCGTCAGGTATTATCAGCCCTTGCCGCCCACGGGGTAATCACACGTCATGGGTAATCCCAAGGAGTGACAATGAGCACGCCGCCAACGTTGCAGGAAATCGCCTGGCATCGCACGTTCGGGATTCTGATTGGCGCCATCGATCAGCCAAACTTCTGGCAGACCGTGGTGCGCCGGGTCAGCGACGTGCTGCGGTTCGATAATTGGGTCGCGCTGCTGTTCAAGGACGGGCGCCCATACCTGCTCGACGAGTCGCCCGCCGAAGATGGCGGGCCGGACCCGCTGTTTCAGGATTATCTGGGGGGCATCTATCTGATCGACCCGTTCTACCGGGTCAACTGCGAACAGGCGCAGAGTGGTCTGTTTCAATTGCGGGATGTCGCGCCGGACTGCTTCGCGCAAACCGAGTATTACCAGCGCTATTTTCACCTGAACGTGGTCGCCGACGAGATTCAGTTCAATTGCCGCATTGATGATCGGCAGCTGGTCTGCCTGTCGTTCGGCTCGCGCACGCCGATCACCCAGGACGAAGTCGCGCACCTGGCGCTGTTCCAACCGTGGATGGAAGCGCTGATTCGTCAGCGCTTGCTTCACAGCCACCACGACCCCCATCCGCCACGGGTGCCGTCCCATCAAGGGCTGGAAAACCTCAAGGCGACGCTGACATCGCGAGAGTTCGACATCTGCCAACTGATGCTCAGCGGGCACTCCAGCAAGCGCATCGCCGACCTACGGGACATCTCGGTGGACACCGTGAAAACCCACCGGCGACACATCTACAGCAAGCTCGGGATCAAGACCCAGTCCGAACTGTTTTCCTCGTTGTTGCCGTCCTGAGCCCCGGCTCAGGTATGGAATGGCACCCAGAACATTTTCACTTCCACGTTCAACATGCCGGATTTGACGGTAGGGTCCTCCTTGCCGATCCGGATCGCCTCTTCAAGGTCTGCAGCCTTGAAGATAGTCATGCCGCCATCGGCTAACACGCCATTCAGCCCGCCCGCCTTTTCCATGAACGGTCCGCTCAGGACGGTCAAACCTTTTTCCTGAAGTTGCATCATGTAGCCAACGTGGGTCATGAACTCGGGTTGTTCGTTGTATTTCACGCCCTTTACCCAGTTCGGGCCAGGGGTCTGGAAGGCGACAAAGTAGTGCGGACCGTTTTCGTCAATCATGTTTTTCAACTCCGGGATAAGGGATGGTTATTTATTGGAGCGATCACTCCGATATGCAATACTAGGCCCTCGAAATTCTCCCCGTCAAGGAATATTGGAGCGATGGAACCAAAAATAGCGGAACCGAAGAAACGCAGCCGTGGACGCCCTTCTGCATTCGATCGGACGACGGCTGTACAGCGGGCGATGAGGCTGTTCTGGGAGTCGGGCTACGAGGGCACGTCCTTCGATGTCCTGATTACAGCGATGGGGATCAGCGCGTCGAGCTTCTACAACGCGTTCGGCAGCAAGGAACAGCTTTACGCCGAGGCCACGGACGCCTATCTGACGGCATCGGGAGAATGGTTCATCGGGATACTGAACGAGAACACCGATGCGCGAACGGCCTTTACCCGGCTTCTGGAAACCACGGCGACAGAGTTCACCCGCGACGACCTACCCGCTGGCTGCATGATTTCCGTGGCGTCGGTGCACGTGCCCCCGGCGCTGCAATCGGTGCGCGGCATGATGACTCGGCATCGGACTGCGGCGCGACAAGCCATGGAAAAGCGCATCCAGCGCGGTATCGACGAAGGCGATGTGCCGGCTGACACCAATGTGCAAGCGTTGGCGGGTTATCTGAATGCACTCTCCCGAGGTCTTGCGGTTCACGCAAGGGATGGCGCGACGCCCAAGCAGTTGCTGGAGATCGTGCAGGTGGCGATGCAAGCGTTTCCGGACCGCCCGAAGATCACTCCGGGCATCTGAGCCAGGGATTGCGCGGAAACGTCTCGATCAGGTAATCCACCATGACCCGGGTTTTCTGCGGAATCCACGATGACGCTGGCATCACGGCATGAATCGGTACGAAACCAGGGTCGAACTCGGTCAGGAGCCGAACCAGACGCCCCGCCCGGAGATCTTCCCCGCAGGCCGACAGCGGTGCACGCAGCACACCGAGCCCGGCGATCGCGGCCTCGCAGAGCGCCTCGAAAACATCCACCCGATAAGGGCCGTTCACTGCGATCAAGCAGGGTTCGCCTGTTGACTCCCGGAACGGCCACTCGAACGGCGCAAGCTGGCCCAGATCAATCAAACACGGTACCGACACGAGGTCACGCGGATGTAGGATCGCTGGCCTGTCTTTCAGAAAGGCGGGCGAGGCAACGGTCACCGGTTGCAACATCCCTAGCTTGCGCCCATGGTGAGAGCTGTCCTTTAGCTCGCCGATGTGAATGGAAAGATCGATCCCGTCGCGCACCAGGTCCATCGTTGAATCGCTAAGGACATGCTCGACCACTATCTCCGGATAGCGCTCGAAAAAAACCGGCAGCAGTGGGGTCAGGTGCTTGCGTCCGAACAGGACCGGCGTGGCGATCCGCAAGGTTCCAGAGGGCGTTTGTCCGGCCTGGACGACATCTCCCACAGCCCTCGCGTACTGACTGAGGATCGATTTGGCGTCGGCATAAAACGCCTCCCCCGCCTCGGTCAAAGACAGCCGTCGAGTGGTGCGCGATAGCAGTCGAATCTGGAGATGATTCTCCAGATCGCTCATCTGCTTGCTGACGGTCGACTGACTGACCGACAGCTCAATGGCCGTCTTCGAAAAACTGCCGAGCTCCACCACTCGCGCAAACATTTCCAGCGCTGCAAATCTGTCCACCCGGCTCACGTTCCTCCGTCTCATCCGTTTTGAAAGGCGTCAGCGTGCCCCGCCGATGTCCAGCAACACCTTGCCGCCCCGGCGCGTGTGCTCGATGGCCTGCATCACTTCTGCCAGCGGATACACCGCCGAGACCGGGACGTGGAGTTTTCCGGTGCGGATCAGCTCGACGGCCTCTTGGAGGATGCCCGGAATCTTCGATCGATAACCGGGCTTGGCCTGATAGAAATTGTGCAGCGTGATGCTTTTGCGCATGAGGGGGCGGAAGTCACCAGGCGCCGACATGTCGCCACTCATCTGCGCGTAATTGACCAACGAAGCACCGGTGGAGAGCGCACTGATCAGGCGAGCGCTCGCGGTGCCGCTGATGCCGTCGAGGGCCAGCCGGACATTGCCGCCGTCGACCAGATCCTGGACGCGCTCAGGGGCGTCGCCCTCGTCCACCAGCACGATATCGCCGCCTGCTGCTTGCACTTCTGCCACCTGCTCGGGGCGACGTACGAAGTTGACCGTGCGCAAACCGCGCCCTTTGGCGATGGCGATCACCGCCCTGCCAACGCCGGAATTCGCGCAGTTCTGCATCACCCAGTCGCCCGGCTGGAGATCGACGAATTCACTCAGCAACAACGCGGCGGTCGGGGGATTGATGCGCAGCATGGCCAATTGTTGAAGGTCCAACTCCACGGGCAGGGCAAACAGCCCTTCAGCGGGAATGACCATGCGTTCACGCCAGGTGAAACTGTACAGCGGTGGCGTGACGCGGTCGCCCACCTTCACCTGATCGACGCCCGGTCCCACCGTAATGACGATACCCACGCCTTCGTTACCCACCACGCTGGGCAATGGCGGATGCACCGGAAATTTCCCCCCGAACAGCAGCAGGTCATTGTGGTTGACCGGTGCATACTCGACCCCGATCAAGACCTCCCCGGCCCCCGGCGCGGCGGGCTCAGGCATGTCGACCCATTCGAGACCCGACAGGGGATCGCCGTACGCTGTGATCTGGATCGCTTTCATGTGAGATGTCCTGAGAAGAAGGTTGGGGGAATTTCCGAGCGGCATTTATGATAGTGATCACTCGCAATATTAGCTATTGAATGTGATCACTTTCAAAAACACCCACAGGAAGCCTGCGTGAAAGTCTCAAGAGAACAAACCGGTTTGAATCGTGAGGCGTTGGTGACCGCTGCGTCCCGGCTATTTCAAGTGCAAGGCTTTGCCGCCACTGGGGTCGCCCAGATCAGCGAGGAAGCCGGGTTGACCCAAGGTGGCTTCTACCGCCATTTCAAATCCAAGAGCCTGTTGGCCCAGGCAGCGTGTCAGCAATCGCTGGACCGGTGCCACGATGAATGGGTCGCGATGAAGGGCTCTGGCGCTGACGACTTGAGCACCCTCATTGACGCTTACGTGTCCGCCGAGCATGTCGACAACGTCGCCGACGGCTGCCCGATGTCGGCCTACACCTGTGAAATCAAGAGTCAGGACGCTGGCACCCAACAGACCTTCACCCTCGGGTTCGACGACATGACGGCTCTGCTGGAGGAGACGCTGGTCGGAGATATTGCCCCCGAGGACGCCCGCCGCATTGCGCTGTTCTTCATGAGCAGCATGGTCGGCAGCGTTGCCCTGGCGCGGGCGACCAAGCGCACTGACCCTCAACGCTCAGAACAGATTCTCGCCGCGACCCGCGACAGCCTGAAAGCCCTGGCCGCCCATCTGCGCCCCGCCCCGCCGAGCGATGTCGCAAATTGATTTATTCCCCAGCGCGATAACGCTTATCGGAGCGCAAGCCATTATCGAGCCGGGACCTCGCCGATAGGCTGGATCGAGCGCAACCGTGCGCATGCATTCAACTATCGCGGGATCGAGCATGACGAAGACATTGAGCGGAAAAGTGGCACTGGTGACGGGCGGATCACGGGGTCTGGGGGCCGAAACGGCAAAGGCACTGGCGGAGCAAGGCGTCCACGTCGCCGTCAGCTATGTCAATTCGCAAGAAAAGGCGCAGGAGGTGGTCGCCCGGATCAAGGCACAGGGGTGCAAGGCGAAGCGTTCAGGGCGGATCAGGCCGACGTGACAGCGGCGGAACAATTGATCGATGACGTCATGGCGAGGTTCGGCCGTCTCGACATTCTGATCAATAACGCCTCCATCGATGAAGTCGGGACCGTTGATGACCCCGAGCGCAACGCCGCAGCCTTCGAACGTTTCTGGGCGACCAACCTGACCGGCTTCATGGCCACCGTTCGCGCTGCCTCGAAAGTCATCAGCGACGCTGGCCGGATCGTCATGATCGGTTCGAATCTCGGCACGCGGGTCGGGTTCGCAGGGGCGTCGGATCTGTCAGCGCTCAGGGCGGGGATAGACGGCTACGCCCGAGGCGTGGCGCGAGACCTGGCCGAACGAGACATCACGGTGAACGTGGTGCACGCCGGGTTCATGAAGACCGACCTCAACGCCCATATGCGGGATGCCTTGGCACCGTTCATTTCGCGACTGTGCTTCCCCCGTTACGGTGAGTTGCGAGAAGTGGTCGCGCCAATCCTGTTCCTGGCCAGCCCCGCAGCGTCGTACATCACCGGCAGCATCATCGACGCGGACGGCGGGTACAATGCTTAAAGCCCAAACGGTCGGCAACGAACAGCATCCATGGCGCGAGCGGCTCACGCCATTGATGCACTCATCATTTCGCCAACAGCCGCTCCAGCACCACCTCCAGCGGGTGGCGCAGCTCCCGGTCCGCCTGACGCTTGACTTGGCTTCGGCACGAGTACCCCGTCGCCAGCGCCTCACCCGGCTTGTCCAGTTTGGTCGCCCAGGACTGTTCGAAGATGGTCTTCGAGGTGTCTTGGTTGCGCGCTTCGTGGCCGTAAGTGCCGGACATGCCGCAGCAGCCGGTGGCTTCGGTGACCAGTTTCAGGCCCAGTCGCGCGAAGACTTTTTCCCATTGCGAGGTGCTGGCCGGGACGTTGGTTTTCTCGGTGCAGTGGGCCATCAGACGGAAGGTGCCCGTTGACGATTCGGTAGCGGATTCCGGCAACGCGTCCATCAGCCACTCCTGCGGCAACAGCACGGTGGGGCTGCCTTCAAGGCCTGGGACTTTCTGGTATTCCTGGCGATAAACGAGGGTCATCGCCGGGTCCAGCCCCACCAGCGGCACGCCGCAATCGGCCAGCGCCTTGAGTTGGGTGGCGTTGCGCACGGCGGCCTTGGCGAAAGCGCCGAGGAAGCCCTGCACGTGCAGCGGCTTGCCGTTGGCACTGTACGGCGCGAGGAACACGCGGTAGCCCAACTGATGCACCAGCTGAATCAGCGACGCCAGCAGCGGCGTTTCGAAGTAACGGGTGAACGCGTCCTGCACCAGCACCACGCTGCGCTGACGCTGCTCGTCGCTCAGTTCGCGCAGGGCCGGGACGCTGGCCACCGCAACGTTGCAGCGGGTCAGCGTGCTTTGCAGGTTGTAGCGATGGATCAACGGGCTGTCGAGCATGCCGACGTGGCGTTCAAGCAGGCCGCTCACCCATTTCGAGCCCATCACTGCGTTGTACAGCCCCGGCGCGTGGGCCAGGTACGGGATGGTGAATTCCAGCGAGCCGATCAGGTAATCCCGCAGCGGACGCTGATAACGCCCGTGGTACAGCTCCAGGAAACGCGAGCGGAATTCCGGCACGTTGACCTTGATCGGGCACTGCCCGGCGCAGGATTTACAGGCCAGGCACCCGGCCATGGCGTCGTAGACTTCGTGGGAGAAATCCGCCTGACCTCGGGACCGCTTGAGGTTGTTGCTCAGGCGCGCGGGCAGGCCTTTTATCCAGTTGGCTTTGCCTTTCGCCGCTTCCAGCACGTCGATGTTCGCCGCACCTTGCAAGCGCAGCCATTCACGAATCAGCGACGCCCGGCCTTTCGGCGAATGCTGACGTTCGCGGGTGGCTTTCCACGACGGGCACATGGCGTCGTTGGGGTCGAAGTTGTAGCAGGCGCCGTTGCCGTTGCAGTGCACCGCGGTGCCGAAACTTTGCCAGACACGCTCGTCGATCTGCCGGTCGAGGTCGCCACGCAGGGTGACTTCGTTGACCTTGAGCAGACCTTCCGGGGCATCCGGCGGGGTGCAGATCTTGCCAGGATTGAGCTGGTTGTGCGGGTCGAACGCGCCCTTGAGCGATTGCAGCGCCGGGTACAGTTCGCCGAAGAAAGCAGGCACGTATTCGGACCGCAGGCCCTTGCCGTGTTCACCCCACAGCAGGCCACCGTAACGCTGGGTCAGCGCGGCGACGGCGTCGGAAATCGGCTTGACCAGCGCGGCCTGCGCAGGGTCTTTCATGTCCAGCGCCGGACGCACGTGCAGCACCCCCGCATCAACGTGGCCGAACATCCCGTAGGCCAGGCCGTGGCTGTCCAGCAGCGCGCGGAATTCGGCGATGTAGTCCGCCAGTTTTTCCGGCGGCACGGCGGTGTCTTCCACGAACGGCTGCGGACGAATCTCGCCCTCGACGTTGCCCAGCAAGCCCACCGAACGCTTGCGCATGGTGTAGACCTTGTTCACCGCCGCCGCGCCTTCGGACAGGGTATGGCCAAGGCGCTCTATGGTGGTGTCGGCCTGCAAGTGTTCGACGAATGCCGCGACCCGGCCGTTGACCTCAGCCATGTCATCGCCACTGAATTCCACCAGGTTGATGCCGAGGGTCGGACGGTCCGCAGCGGCCGGAAAATACTCGGCGACGCTGTGCCAGACGATGTCTTTCATCGCCAGCATCAGCACCTTGGAGTCGACGGTTTCGATGGACAGCGGCTTGTGCGCCAGCAAGGCATTGGCGTCACGCAGGGCGTCCATGAAGCTGCTGTAGCGCACGTTCACCAGTACCGAGTAATTCGGGATCGGCAGCACGTTGAGCTTGGCCTCGACCACATAGCCCAGCGACCCTTCGGCGCCGCACAGCACGCTGTTGAGGTTGAAGCGCCCTTCTTCATCCCGCAGGTGCGCGAGGTCGTAGCCAGTCAGGCTGCGGTTGAGTTTGGGGAAGATCGACTCGATCAGCTCAGCCTGGGTTTCCTGGATCTGCCGCGCCGTGCGGTAGACCTCGCCGATGCGACCCGACTGGGCGCAGGCAACGTCCAGTTCGTCATCGGAGATCGGATGGCTGTGCAGACGTTCACCGCCAAGTAACACGCTGTGCAGTTCCAGCACGTGGTCGCGGGTCTTGCCGTAGGTGCAACTGCCCTGCCCGCTGGCGTCGGTGTTGATCATGCCGCCAACCGTGGCGCGATTTGAAGTCGACAGCTCAGGCGCGAAGAACAGGCCGTGGGGCTTGAGCGCTGCGTTGAGCTGGTCCTTGACCACACCGGCCTGCACGCGAACCCAACGTTCTTCAACGTTGATTTCCAGAATGGTGTTCATGTGCCGGGACAGATCGACCACGATGCCGTCCGTCAGCGACTGGCCGTTGGTGCCGGTGCCACCGCCTCGGGGCGTGAGCTTAATCTGACGAAAACGCAGCTCGGCCATCAGCGTGGCGATGCGCGCGACGTCCTCGGCATCTTTCGGAAAGACCGCCGCCTGGGGCAATCGCTGATAGATCGAGTTGTCGGTCGCCAGCACCGTGCGGGTGGCGTAGTCGGCGCTGAGTTCGCCACGGAAGCCGCTGGCGCGCAGGGCGTCGAGAAACTCGGGGTACTGGCTCGCAGGCAATGCGGGCGAGAGTTGGGCGATCATCGTGGGATGGCCTCTTGTCGGTCTGATCACGGAAAACAGCAAAACACTTGTCGCCCGAGCATTAATCGGTCAGCCTCGGGTCGTTATGGGCGCCAATGATCCCGCAGGCTTCAGCGCGAAACAAACAGATATTCCTGCCGCTATCGATGACTTTTCTGAATGAATTACCGCCATCTCACGCCGTCCATGTCCCTGCTGCTGGCATTCGAAGCCGCGGCCCGGCATGAAAGCTACACCCGCGCGGCCGTCGAGCTGTCCTTGACCCAAAGCGCGGTCAGCCGTCAGGTCCAGGCACTGGAGCAGCAACTGGGCCTGACGCTGTTCCGTCGCGAAGGCCGACAGGTGCAACTGACCGACGTTGGACGCCTGTATCAACGGGAAATGAGCGACGCATTGGGCCGCATTCGCAGCGCCACCTTACAGGCCATCGCCTACCAGTCCGGCGGCGGCAGTCTGCGTCTGGCCACCTTGCCGACCTTTGGTTCCAAATGGCTGCTGCCGCGCCTGCACGACTTCTACACGACCCACCCTGGCATGCTGGTACACATCAACTCGCGCATCGACGCCGTGGACTTCGACACCAGTGGCATCGACGCCGCCATCGTCGTCGGCCACACGGGCCTGCCGGGCTTGATCAGCCATCGTCTGCACGCCGAGGAACTGGTGGTGGTCATCGCGCCGCAGGTTGGGGGTAATCATCAGGACTGGACGCCAGACAAGATCGCCGGGCAGATGCTGCTCAACGTCGCCAACAACCCCAACGTCTGGGGCGACTGGTTCAGCCACCATCACCTGCCTCACCGGATGATGCGCCTGGGACCGAGTTTCGAACTGACCTCGCATTTGATTCAGGCGGTCAAGGCGGGGATCGGCATCGGCCTGGTGCCCCGGATTCTGGTCACCGACGAAATCGCCAGCGCCGAACTCATCCCCCTCGACCTGCCCTTCCCGAGCCAGCGCAGCTATTACCTGACCTACCCGCCACGCAACGAAATGCTGCCGTCGTTGCAGGCGTTTCGGGCGTGGTTGCTGGGGCAGGTTTGAGATGGGCGAGGGTCAGGCGATCACCCACCTCAACCCCCACAACACCGCCATCCCCACGCCCAGCGTCAGCAGGGTATTGCGGGTCTTCCACGCCACCAGCGCGGCGATAATCGCTGCGGGAATCTGCGGGTTGTTGATCACGAAGTCGCCATGCCCGTTGGGATACACCACTGCCGGAAGCACCAACGCGGCCAGGACACTGGCGGGCACGTAGACCAGGGCGCGGCTCAAGAGCGGAGGCATGCGCCAGCGGCCGTAGAGTTCGATGAATGACACGCGCATCGCAAAGGTGCCGACGCCGACGGCAATGAATACAGACCACATCACCAGATCGCTCATTGCGCCTCCCCTTTCGTTTCTTGCTCGCGGGATGACGCTGGGGCCGTGTTACGGGCGTTTTCCGCCAGCACGCCCGCGACGATCCCGCCGACGGAGGCGATAACCAGACCGAGGTTGTAAGGCAGCTTGACCGCCAGCACGGCAATCAGGCCGCCGACGGTGGCGGCCGCGAGGGTCGGCACGTTGCGCAGACCGGGCACCAGCAGCGCAAGGAAGGACAGCGGAATGGCGAAGGTCAGCGACCAGCTTTCGGGAATGCTCGCGCCGAGCAACACGCCCGCAAGGACCGAGACTTGCCATGCCAGCCACATGGAGAACGCGGTCCCGGCGTAGTACCAATGGGCGAACGGCCCGGTCAGTTCACCTGACGCGAACTTCAGGGTGCACAGCGCGTAGGACTGGTCGGAGAGCATGTACGAGACTGGCCAGGTCCAGCGCCGGGGCAAGTGGTTCAGGTGCGGGGCGAGCGATGCGCTGTACATGATGAAGCGCAGATTGATGATCAGCGCCGTGACCACAATGGCCACGGGCAACACGCCGGTCTGCATCAGTTGCAGCGCGACCAGTTGCGCGGAGCCGGAGTAAAAAATAAGCGTCATGCCCATGGCCGTGCCCGGCGACATCCCCATTCCAATCGCCATGACCCCGGTCACCAGGCCGAAGGGAATGACCCCCGGTGTCAGTGGCAGGAGAGCGCGAACCCCCTGCCAGAAGGCCTGCGCCCCGCTTCGGTACTGCATGTGGTTTCCTTGTCATTCGAGGTGTGGCGGATTGATCGTGCGGAGTGTAGGCACAGGCGGGCGGGGATTTGAACCGACATTTTGTGCAACCAAACGGTATTTTTTGTTATGGGAAGGGTGGGACTGGGGAAGCTGACACCTCGATTGTGTCAGGCATGCCCCCTCACACCACCTGATCCTTCAACGGCAATGCCCTCTTCCGCGCACGGGCATCGGGCTGGGCCTTGTGCAAGGTCACCGGCACCGATTTCGCCGCCGGGACTTTGCTGCGTTTGGCGTGGTGCCACAGCGGGACCAGCGGGTTGCATTCCGGGTAATAGGCCGCCGCGCAGCCGACCGGGATGTCGTAGGCGATGATTTGCATCGGACCCACTTCCCTCAACACCTCAGGCTCGATAGCGGTGCGCAGCGTGACCCATTCACCCGGCGCGAAGCCCAGCCGCACGATGTCGTTGCGGTTCATGAACACTACGCTGCGCGTACCGGACACCCCGCGAAAACGGTCTTCATAGCCGTAAATCGTGGTGTTGAATTGATCGTTGCTGCGCAGGGTCATCAGCTGAATCGCATCGCGGGCGCCATGGCCCGGCGAGACGTCATCGTCTTCATCCAGGCCCCGAGGTGCGATGAAGCGGGCCTTGCCGGTCTCGGTTTTCCACTGACGCTGGGCCGCCGGGAGCGGGCGGTGAAACCCACCTGGTTCCCACATGCGCGATTCCATGTCATGGAAGATCTCGGGATAAACCTCGCTGATTGCGGCCCGAATCTTCGCGTAATCCTGACGCCATGCCTCCCACGGGATACGCGCTTCGTCATTCAACGTGGCCAGTGCCAGTCCCGCAATGATCGCCACTTCCGAACGCAACTGTTCGCCGCCCGGCTCGCTCCGGCCCTGCCAGGCCCGGATGCAACCGGTGCTGTCTTCCGTGGTGTAAACCTGATCGACGCCGTCCTGCACGTCCTTTTCAATCCGTCCAAGGCACGGCAGCAGCCAGGCGCGTTTGCCTGGCAACAGGTGCGTGCGGTTGAGTTTGGTCGCCACTTGCACGTTCATTTCCAGCCGCGACCAGGCAGGCTCCATGCGGTCCGTGTCCGGGATCGCGCGCAGAAAGTTGCCGCCCAACCCGATGAACGCTTTGACGCTGCCGTCGAGAATGCCCATGCACGTATCGACCGTGGCCAGGCCCTTGCGCTCCGGCACCTTGAAGCCGAACAGCGCCTCGATCTTGTCCTTCGGCACTTTGGCCGGGTCTTCGGTGATGCCCACGGTGCGCTGGCCCTGCACGTTGGAATGCCCGCGCACCGGGCAGATCCCCGCCCCCGTCTTGCCGATGTTGCCGCGCATCAACAGCAGGTTGACCAACATCTGCACGTTCTCGACGCCATGACGATGCTGGGTCATGCCCATGCCGTAGATGATCATCACCCGCTCGCTGCGGGCGTACACCGTGGCCGCGGCTTCCAGCGCGCTGCGGTTCAGGCCCGAGCGGTTTTCCAGCTCCGGCCAGGTGTGCCGATCCACATTAGCGACGAAGGTGTCGAAACCGTCGGTATGCTCGGCGATGAAATCATGATCGAGCACAGAGGCACCTGACGCCCGGTCCATGTCCAGCAGTGCTTTCGCGATGCCCATCACGGCCGCTGTGTCGCCACCAATCGCCACTTGGTGGTACTGAGTGCTGATGACTGTGGAGTCCGGCCCGAGCATTTCCCGGGGGGATTGCGGATTGACGAAGCGCTCCAATCCCCGTTCACGCAGGGGGTTGAAGGTGATGATCGGCACGTTGCGCTTGCGAGCTTCCTGCAACGGGTGAAGCATGCGCGGGCTGTTGCTGCCCACGTTCTGGCCGAAGAAAAATATGCAGTCGGTGTGTTCGAAATCCGCCAGCGTCACTGTGCCGACCGGCACGCCGATGCTCTCCTGCAACCCCACCGACGTGCTTTCGTGGCACATGTTCGAGCTGTCCGGCAGGTTGTTGTTGCCGTAGGCGCGGGCCAGCAGCTGATACATGAACGAAGCTTCCAGCGACGCCCGGCCCGAGGCGTAAAACACCGCTTCTTCCGGCTGCAACTGGCGCAACTGCGCGCCGATCTCTGCGTACGCCTCTTCCCAGCTGGTTTTCTGGTAGCGGTCGGTCGCAGTGTCATAACGCAGGGGGTGCGTCAGGCGACCATGTTGCTCCAGGTCGTGGTCAGCCCAGGTGCGCAAATCCGTCAACGAATGCTGCTCAAAGAAATCCGGACCGGTGCGCAGCGAGGTCAACTCCCAGGCCGTGGCCTTCGCGCCGTTCTCGCAAAACTCCAGCGCATGAGGGTTGCCCGGTTTGGCCCAAGCGCAACTGACACAGGCGAAACCCTTGGGTTTGTTCTGCCGCATCAAAGCGGCGGGCGCCTTGGCATAGGCCTGCTCGCGCCACAGGATGTTCATGACCGAATGCGCCGAACCCCAGCCCCCGGAGGCGGAGGTGTAGGGTCGGTAGTGGGCGACCGAGTGGGCGGCGGGATGAAGAAGTTGCATGGGGAACCCCTGTTCCAAAGCGTGATGTGATCAGCTCGACGGCGTGACGGAATCAGCGAGGTTCGTGAACCGGGCAACCGTTATGCGCCGCTCGGAAACCCGACGACATCTCGTACGACGGTTTGCGCACCCGCATCACGCCACCAATCGGACGATGGGCCTGCAAGCCGTGCCACGGACTGAACGCCATGCCGTCGTCAATCTCGCGCACGTGTTCCGGACTCCACGAAGGTTGCGGATCGACCTCGACCCGGGCGACGGTCACGTAGGGGCTGACGTCTTCCGGCCAGACCACCGACGCGTCCTCGACCGGCATTTTCTTGAGGTCGCTGGCGAGTTGTACGCGCACCTCCCACACCCCGCCGTGCTGAGCGAAATAGTCGAGCACGGCCTGACGCAAGCCATCGGGGTTGCCGCCGAAATCGACGTGTTTGTCGGTCAGCGCGGTCAAGGTGTCCGACACCGGCGCGACGGAAATCTTGGCGTAATACGGCCCGTACAACAGCGGCACCACGGTGTAGAAGGTTTCGCCGAGGATATGGGTTTGCGGATGGCCACCGAGGCTTTTCAACGTGCCGCTTTCGCCACCCATGGCCTCGATGGTGGATTCGACGCCGCGCAGCAGCGCCGAGAAGGCTTTCTTCATGCCCGGTGCCTTATCTGTCGTTTTCGCTAGCAATTTCAACGTGCGCAAAAACGCCTTGGGGTTGGCGGCGGTGAAGGCCTTGGCGTTTTGCATCACGAAGTCTTGAGTCACATCACCTTCCGAACCTGGCAGGCGCGGGCCTTCAACGCCGATGACCTTGAGCGCCAGACCGCGTGGGGTCGAGACCTTGTCGTCGAGAATGTCGCCGGGGTTGGTCGAGAACCGCATCACGGCCGGGAACGTGCCTGGCTTGGCGAATGCGCCTTGGGCAAGCTGAGGCGGCAAACCTTCCGGCACAATCAGGCGGCCTTTCAGCAGCCCGTGGGACTTCGCGTGGACGCTGCGGTTGGCATGACCTTCATCCTTGAAGGTGGTTTCCATGATCGAGTGCAGCGTTTCGGCCAACTCTTTGCTGGTCTCGGCCTCGTCGTCGGGGATCTCTTCGAAAGACTGCTCGAACGGCAGCGGCACCACTGGCAAACGGGTGACAGGTAAGTCGGTCATCAGCGTTATCTCCGCTTCATCATCGGTTCAATCACGGTAGGGATTCGGTGCTTAGTCGCGCACTGTGGCCGTGCGCTGATCCAGCGAACTCACAGCAGATGACTGCTGACGATTTGCCATCGTTCAGCGCTTGCGCGGATTTTGACGACCGGTGGTAGAGGCGATTCGAAATACACGCCCGGCCTTCAATCCCGTTGAACTTTGTCGGCGTGCGCTCCCTCCACTGGCAAACCCAGTGCGAGCGATTGCGATGCCATCCCACAGCAGCCTTCCATACAGTCATCAGGGCCATGGACAACGTTCCGGCGCCGTGACGTTCGTGCTCATGCATTTCCTTGGCGGCTCGCATCGGACATGGTTTCCGACCCTGCCGTATCTGGACGGCGAGCATGAATGCGTGGCGCTGGACACCCCCGGTTTTGGCGACGCCGCCGACGTGGAGGGTTACAGCGTCGAGGCGATGGTCGAGCACGTGGACCGTTTCATTCGCGGCCTCGGCTTGCAAAACGTCGTACTGGTCGGCCACTCGATGACCGGCAAAGTGGCCGTGGTACTGGCGTCGCGCTCACCCGAGTATTTGAAAGGGCTGGTGTTGGTGGCGCCCTCCCCACCTGGCCCGCAACCCATGAGCGAGGCGGACCGCGATCAGCAGCGCGCGTATGGCAAGACGCGTACGGAGGCAGAGGCCTTCGTCGATGAATCCAGCGCGTTTCGCCTGCCGGACGATGTTCGGGAAGTGGCCATCGACGACGCCCAGCGAGTCAATTTGAACGCCTGGCGTGCGTGGGTCGATCACGGCAGTCGCGAGGACTGGAGCGAGCGCCTCGGGACGCTTGATTACCCCGTGTTGCTGGTGTGTGGCGAGGCTGACGAGCAAGTGCCTGGCCCGGACGAACAGCGTCGCACCACGCTGGCGGCCTTCCCTCACAGCCAGCTTGAAATCATTCCAGACGCCGGGCACCTGATGCCGCTGCAAACGCCAACGGCGCTGGCCAGATTGATGCTCGACTTCGCCCGCCAACAGTGCGGCTGATTCAACACCGGCGTGTTCGTCCCGGACGCGCCGGTCCTGTTCTTTCGTCATGACAACCATCGAGGTGGATATGGATTTGGGAATCAAAGGCCGCGTGGCACTGATCACGGGCGCCAGTGGCGGCATCGGCTTGGCGACCGCCACATTGCTCAGCGAAGAAGGCGTGCGGCTGGTGCTGAGCGATATCGACCAGGACAAGCTGGAAAAGGCCTGCGCAGGCCTTGGGACAGAATGCGTATTCGTCGCCGCCGATTTGACCCGTCAGGATGAGGTCGAAAAGGTGATCAAGGCCGGTGAAGCGAAGTTCGGCCAAGTGGACATTGTCGTGCACACGGCCGGGGTGACTGGCGCCAAGGGCGATCCCCTGGAACTGTCCGACGACGACTATCTGGAGGCCTGGAACACCGATTTCTTCTCGGCAGTGCGGGTGGCGCGGGCGACGATTCCGGCGATGCGTTCGCGCAAATGGGGGCGCTTCGTCTGCATCACGTCAGAGAACTCCGTACAGCCCTATTGGGAAGAGGCGGTCTACAACACGGCCAAGGCAGCCTTGGGTGCGTTCATCAAGAACCTGTCCTATAAAGAAGCGGCCGACGGCGTGCTGTGCAATACCGTGGCGCCTGCCTTCATCGAAACGGGCATGACCGACGGCATGATGAAAAAACGTGCCGAGGAAATGGGTGTGTCGTTCGATGAAGCGATCAAGAGCTTCCTCGACGAAGAACGTCCCGGCATTGTGCAGAAACGCCGGGGCAAGCCTGAGGAAGTTGCTTCAGCCATCGCCCTGCTGGTGTCGGATCGCGCGTCGTTCATCAACGGCAGTAACCTGCGCGTCGATGGCGGGTCGGTGCAGGCGATTCAGAACTGAGGGAGGGTGTGTAGCGGCCGCGAAAGCGTTGGATCAGTGACCTAACGGTTGCCTGACACACCGCCTTCGCGGCCGTCGCGCAGCTCCGGCTGCTCCCACGGAAATGAGTGGCGTGGCGGCCTGCCGAGAACGACTCTGCTTCCGTTCAGTTCTGCAGCGCGTACCGTCGGCAATGTTCCAGATAGCCCTGCTCATGGCTGCCCACCAGTTGCACGACGCTGGACCACAGCCACGACGGCGCATCCAGTGTTTGTGTGCGGTTGGCTTGCAGTTCGCGAATCCAGGCGGCGCGGGTCGCCAGGTCCATCTGCCGCGCATGGGCAATGCCCACCACTTTCGCAAGATATGCCGCCGCACGCATGGCTTCCGTCTGGCTCAGTTGGTCCAGTTCCAGCTTCATGTCTTGGGGTAAGAGTTCGCGAATGAAAAACCCGTGGTCCAACATACGCGTCGCAACCATGCGGTTGCCCAGACCGGGTGACAAGCTTCGTGCGCCTTCGACCACCCGCTTGCCGTTATCCCGAGGCATGCCCGCCCTGACCGTACGCGGCGCGGCGGCGGCCACGGCTTCCTTGATGTCGAGCAGGCAAAAATCCTGATCGTCGTCATCGCCCACACCAATCAGCACGGCATAGCGCAACAGGCCTAACGAGCTACAGCCCTTGACCCAATAGGCCGAATCCAGCAGCTCGACGCGGTCATCCCTCGACCGACCTTTCAGCGAGGTCACCAGCGCGTGAATCTCGTCCGTCGCGCACAGAGTTTTCAACGCACTCCGCTCATCCTTGGACAACGGCCAGAAGTGCTTGCCCAGCGGAATGGTCGGTTTCATGTCTTCGATGCGTTCCTGGGCGAGGTGCTTCCAGGTGCGCTGCACGGCGCTGCGCATCCCGGCCTTCACCTGCGCCGGTCGTTGCGGTTCTTCCTCGTCGTTGGCTTCGAAGGCCTGTTCGTAGCCGAGCATCATTTCTTCAAGCATCCGTGCTGTGGCGACTCCCGGCAGATCAGAACCGCGGGCTGCCGTGGCCAATGACAGCGCCAGGCGTACCAGATCGTGGGCCGGGTTGCCGATGACGGTCTGGTCCAGGTCGCGGATGTGAATGTCGATCTTGCCCTTGAGGTCGCCGGTCGGCCCCAGATTGCCCGCGTGACAGTCACCGCAAATCCACACCGGCGGCCCACTGGGCAGGCGTCTGCCGGGCTGGGAATGCAGCCACTCGTAAAACTGCACCGTGCTGCCGCGCACATATGCGTGGGCGGAACGGGCCATTTTGAGGTTGCGAAGTTGGGTCAGAGGTTCCAGCCGTGCCGTGGGACGAGGGGTTTTCATGAATGCGTCTTTGAGAGGAGAGGCTCTATTGACCCGCACCACGGCCTGAACGTTTCAGAATGTTTCAACAAACCACCTCTCCGACACGTTCGGGCAAATTCGCTGAATTATCTTGATCAGGAGGACTCTCTTTTTCAGGCAGCACTTTCAATGCGTCCTTTTAAAAGCTTTTTGTGAGAGAACCGAGATGGCCAACAGCACCCACTTCCGCATCGATTACCTGATCCATGGCAGTTATAAAACCTTCTACATCCACTCCCCGGCCATGGACGCAAGTGAGGCCTGGCACTGGGCGACGGTCGATGCCGGTATTGGCCAGATTCCCAAGTACCGCTCCGACAAAGTGCCGCGTCTCACCCAGCGCCAGGCCGAGCAGCTGGGCCTGACACACGTGGAATGGACCGCTGCCTGACCCTGCATCTGGACGGATGAATTTTCGCGTCCGTCTTCTTTTTTCCTGGCGTCTTGTCCCGTCAAAACTGCTAACGTGGCCGCCACTGCGGACCCATTGATCAACGACAAGACGTAAGGAACGCCATGTTCAAGTTCATCTTTCTTGCTGTACTGATTGGCATCGGTGGCACGGCCCTGCTCGACCTCTGGGCCTTTTTTCTGAAAAAGGCGTTTGGGTTGCCAACGCCGCCATGGCATTTGGTGGGCCGCTGGTTCGCGGGCATGCGCGAGGGCCACTTCGTGCACCACCGAGGCATCGGCATCTCCCCTGAAGTCCACAACGAGCTGAAAATCGGCTGGACCATGCACTACGTGGTCGGCATCGTCTTCGCGGCGGTGTTGCTGATGATCTGGGGAGTGCAGTGGGCGCACTCGCCGACCTTCTTTCCGGCACTGATCGTCGGTCTGGTCACCGTCGGTGCGGGCTGGTACATCCTGCAACCGGGCATGGGCGTCGGCGTCGCGTGCAATAAGGCGCCGAACCCGAACATGGCCCGTATGCAGAACGTCGTGGGCCATGTGGTGTTTGCGATTGGCATGTATTGGACGGCGTTGATCGTGGGGTGAGGGCTTCCTGCCAACCCCAGTCACCGAAGACGTGGCACGACACGTCTTTGGTTTACAACTCCGCCACGATCCGGCCGATGTCAGCCATGACGGCGTTGACCTGTTCGGCATTGGCCCGTGATTCGCTGTAGTACACCGTCACGATCAGCGGGGCGCGACTGGACGGCCAGATGACAGCGACGTCGTTGTCGGCGTTTTTCGCATTCGAGCCGGTCTTGTCGCCGACCCGCCATTTCTTCGGCAACCCCGCTCGCAGCTTTTTGTCGCCCGTGGTGTTGCTGACCAGCCAGGCGATCAGTTGATCACGCGAGGCGCCGGTCAGCACGTCGCCGAAGATGAGCGAGCGCAGTGTCTGCAACATGGCAATCGGGGTGGTGGTGTCTTGCGGATCACCCGCGCGGTTTTCGTTCAGCTCGGGTTCGCGGCGGTCCAGCCGGGTCACCTCATCGCCGGTCCAGCGCAGCCACTGGGTCAATCCCGCCGGCCCGCCGAAGCTGTCGAGAAGCAGGTTGGCGGCGGTGTTGTCGCTCAGGGTCACGGCAGCTTCGCAGATCGAACCCACGCTCAGACCAGCCTCCCCCGTGTGTTTTTCGGTGGTGGGCGAATACGGCACCAGTTGGTCCTTGCCGTAGACGATCAGCCGCGACAGGTCTTCTTCCTTGCGATCGACGCGGGCCAATACGTGGGCTGCCGCCAAGGCCTTGAATGTGCTGCACATCGCGAAGCGTTCATCACCGCGATGGCTGACGAGGCGCTGGCTGCCGATGTCGAGGATGGCCACGCCCAGACGTCCGCCATGCCGGTGTTCGAGATCGGCAAGTCTTTGCTGGAGGGAGGCCTCGGATGAGGCGTCGGCATCGCTGGCCAGAGCCTTCAGGCTCCACAGCGTTGGCACCGCGAGCAGCGAGGCGCCGAGGAGGGTTCTGCGAGTGATCAAAATGCACGTCCTTGTTGTGGCAGATGAACGACATGATCACCGAAACGGCCGCCGTCTGCCACGACGACCGTCACACCTCGGCGACCCGTTTGGGTCAGGCAGGCACGCCCAGAATGACGTGGGACGCCTTGATGATCGCGGTCGCGCTGACGCCTGGCGCCAGGCCCAATTCGGTGACGGCTTCGCGGGTGACGATGGCGAACACCTCGGTGCCGCCAGCCAGGGTGACGACCACTTCGGCATTGACCGCACCGTCGCTGACGCGGGTCACGGTGCCTTTCAGGGCGTTGCGTGCCGAGAGACGAAAGCCGCTGTCGTCGGTCATCAGCATGACCCACGGCGCCTTGATCAGCGCCACCGCTTCCTTGCCTACCGCCAGGCCCAGGCTCTTGACGCTTTGCAGGGTCACGACGGCAACAAGGTCTTCCCCGCCCGGCAAGGTCAGGGCCACTTCGGCGTTGACCGCGCCTTCCTGGATCGCTTTGACGGTGCCTTTGAATACGTTACGCGCGCTGACTTTCATGTCGGTTTTCCTGTGTCTGAATGGATGAAACTGGCGCGCATCATTGAGCCACCCGTCATAGCATTACCACCATAGCGCCCGATTTATTGACCATAAAGTCAGGCAAGCAAGTCCTCGTAAAAAGCGCCATAAGGTTTGCTGGGGTGAGCGATCTGGATTTCCAGGATCCACAGGCCGGGATTGGGCACGGCGTCGAAATCACCGAGGTCGCCGCCCCGGTAAATCGCGTGGGGAAAATCGCAGACGCGATGGCCCTTGATGTTGAGGTTGAGCTTCCAGCCCAGGGCGATGGCCTGCTCTTCGGCGAAACGGTACAGCTCGGTGCCGTCGACCTTGCCGGTCTTCCAGCGCTGCTCCACCACGTCGAACAGGGTTTTGGCGGCGGCAGCACAGGCCTGCATTTCAGGGTCGTTGCCGGTGGTGAAAGTAGCCCCGGCGTCGCCTTCATGCCCCTGCCAGACCGCGCCCATGTCGATGAAATAGATGTCGTCTTCGCCCAACACCGGATCGCCTTCGGAACGCTGCTTGAAGGTCTTGAGGGTATTGGCGCCAAAGCGGATCAGCATCGGGTGCCAGATGCGTTGAGTATCGAGTTCAGCCAGCACCTGTTTGCCGGCCGCCACGGCCTCGGACTCCAGCATGCCGGGCTTAATGCGCTGAGAGACTAATTCGATCGCTTTCCACGTCATCGCCTGGGCGTGGCGCATGGCGTCGATGTCATAAATGGCCCCAACCGCTTCCTTTGCCGCTGCGTTCATGTCGTTCCCCGGTGTTGCCTGTGATGATGTCGTTATGATGTTTACTACATAGCGGCATCGCGGGGCAATCACCGATGATGGCTGAACGTCGATACTGAACGCACCCAACTGATCAGTCGCAAGGTGGCGGGGTTGTCGTGCTCTTCATGATCGGAGGCCAGCTCACCCGCAAGGGACGCCAACGATTGCGGCAGCAGCCAGGAGACTTCCTGCTCGCTGGCGTGGCACAGATTGGGGTCGTCTTCTTTCTCGAACTCAGGCCATTCACTCATTTCGGCACCTCCCGTCACAGCATGTCGTTGACACATGGATGTTCACAGATCAAGCAGCTTAGAGATCAAGCACCAGCGGCCCTGAAGCCGGGATTGCACAGCAGATCAGCACCTCGCCCTCCGCCGGCATTTCCGCAGGCGGAACAGGGTAATGCACCTGGCCCTTGACGAGCCGGGTCTTGCAGGTGCCGCACGAACCGCTGCGGCAGCTGTATTCGGGTTCCAGGCCTCGGCTTTCGGCCAGCTCCAGCAAGGTGCCGCCGTCGGGCTGCCAGCGCGCCTCCTTGGCGGACCGCTCGAACACCACCGGCACCGACGTGGTGGCGGCAGGCGGCTGCTGCAGCACCACCGCCTGTGGGTCGTGCGTGCGTTTGAGGGTCGAGGGGCCGAAGGTTTCCGCGTGAATCCGCTCGTCACGGATGTGCATCGCCCTCAGTTCGTCATACAGGCCCTGGGTGAAACTGGCCGGTCCGCAAACATAAAAATCGAAGTCATCGAACGGCAACAGCGTCTTGAGCAGATTCAGGTCAATGCGACCTGCAAGGTGAAAGTCTTTGCGGGGGCGGGCCGTGCGCTCGGGCTGGCTCAGCAGGCGAACGACCGTCAGTTCTTCTCCGGCGTTGGCTACCAGTGTGTCCAATTCCTCGCGAAAAGCCAGATCCACCAGACGACGTGCACTTTGAATGAACCAGACCGGGCGTGAACGACGCTTGCGTTTGTTCTGATACAGCACCTCCCGCAGCATCGACAGCATGGGCGTGACCCCGATCCCTGCGCCCAACAGCACCAGCGGGCGCGTCTCCAGCGGCTCGACGAAAAAGCCGCCTTGCGGTGCACGGGCCTCGATCACGTCGCCCACCTTGAGCTGGTCGTGCAAATGCCCGGAGACCAGACCGTCACGTTTGACACTGATGCGGAAAAAGTCATCGGACGGTGCGCTCGACAAGCTGTACGTGCGAATCACCGGCTTCGCCTGCCCCGGCAACGACAGGCGCAACGGCAAGTGCTGGCCTGCCTTGTAGACCGGCAAGCCTGCACCATCGACCGTCTCGAAATGAAACGAGCGAATGCCTTCGCTTTCGTCCTGGATGCGCGTCACTCGCAAGGGCCGCCATTGATCGCGCAACGTTTCCGCCTGCAACCGGGCCGCCGCTTGGTCCCAGTCGCCGGTCATCAGGCTGTTGGGAGAAAACCCTTCAAAACCCCAACGGGAACGCAAGGCCGCTGGCCGACGAAGCACCTGATGAACCTTGACCTGCCACAGCCGCTCGGCGCCCTGGAACGCTTCGATTTCAGGGCCTTCGAGGATGACGGTGGCGTGCCCGGCGACGTGCAGCACGTCGCCGGTCGCAAAGTCGATAAACAACAGGCCGGCCTTGGGATTCACCAGCAGGTTGCCCAAGGTGTTAAAGAACAGATTGCCGGCAAAATCAGGGATCGTGAGGATATCGCCTTCGACCCGGACAAATCCGGCGCGCCCGCCACGGTGGGACACGTCGACGAATCGACGCTCAGGATCGCCTTCAAGGTCGACGTAGCTGGCGACGAAGAACGTGTCGGCGCCACGAATGGCGGCCACCGCCGCTTCGTCCAGCGCATTCAGGCGTTTAACCGGCGGCCGCTGGGCTGCGGACGGGCGTTTGCCGCTTTGCAGCGGGCGCAATTGAATGTACTGCGGGCAGTTGCCGAACGACTGGTCGACGGCGAGGGAAAAGCCGTGCTCAGTCAGCGCTTCGATATGCCCATTGAGGCGATTGCGTCGACGGGTGTAAAGGTCGATTCCCAACAGTCCGAGCGCCGCACCGGGCTCGAAGGCGCTGGCGACCGGATCGTCAGCGTCCGGGGCCCAGCCGATCGCCAGGTGTTTGGGGTCGGGCGACGCAATGAAGCCTTCGTGCGCATCCATCATGCTCGCCCAAGGCCAGCCCTCGCCGTCCACTGCACCGACGATCAGATACGGAATGTGCTCGTAGAACTCGCGGTGCTGATCCGGCATGAAGTCGCGGACCACTCTGCGGCCCACGGCATCCATTCGCTCGACGACGCCCGCATGGGCTTGCACGTGCAGCTCACCGGCGTGCCAGGGCGAGTTTTTTTCCAGCGTGACAGTGTTCATGGCGCAGGCTCCCAGGGATGAGGACACTACGATTCCAGTACCACCACCAACGGGTGTGAAGCGCTATCGCCTCACACCCCGGTGCGTTAAAAGAGGTCTCTACCGCCTCACACCACCAGACCCGCTTTGGTCGTCGGCATCGGCACGAAACCTTTCAGGCTTTCGATGCGAGCCAGCCAGTTGCGAATATTAGGATACGCCTCCAGTGAGACATTGCCTTCCGGCGCGTGGGCGATGTAACTGTAGGCGCTCACGTCAGCGATGGTGGCGTGATCGGTGACCAGAAACGCGCGGCCGTTCAGCTGTTTTTCGATGACCTGCAGCACGGCGTGGGCACGGGTAATGGTGTCCTTGGGGTCAAAATCCGCACCGAATACCGTGATCAGGCGAGCGCGTGCAGGGCCCGACGCGATCTGACCGGACGCGACCGACAACCAGCGCTGCACCTGGGCAGCGGCGTCGGCGTCGGCAGGCAGCCACTGGCCGGTGGTGTCGTACTTCTTGGCCAGGTACACCAGGATAGCCGTGGAATCGGCGATGACCGTGTCACCGTCTTCAAGCACCGGCACCTGACCGAAGGCGTTGATGGCCAGGTATTCAGGGGTTTTGTGGGCGCCATTGGCCAGGTCGACGAACTGGATCTGCGGCTCCAGGCCCAACAACGACAGCATCAGCTGCGCGCGGTGAGAGTGGCCGGACAACGGAAAGTGGTGAAGAGTGATGGCAGTCATTGGAAGGCTCCTGGGTGATCGTGGGTTGAGGTCTGCACGGCGGGACGTCTGCGTAGGCATTCATCGCGCTGATGGGATGAATGATGAATCACGACGTCGATGTGCAGAATCACCAGCGAAAGCAATCCAGCGTTTCAGAAACTGAAAGGGTGCCGCTTCATCTCAAGCGCTCAGCGCGGAGTGAGTGCGCAGTCGTTCGACCGCAAAGTCGATAAAGCTGCGAACCCGCGCCGAGGCCCGCAGGCCTTCTCGGTAAATCAGATGCACCGGCAGCGGCGCGACCTCGAACGTCTGGAGCACCGCTCGCAAACGTCCTTCTTCGAGGTGCTCATGAACTTCGTGGCTCAGGCAGGAAACCAGACCGGCGCCTTGCAAGGCGGCATCAATGGCCGCGACCTGACTGGTGCAGCGCAACACCGGTTTCGAGATCAGATGACGCACCCCGCCTTCCGGCTCAAAGCGCCACGGCTGCGTCCAACTGTCCGCGCTGCAGACGATCAGCCTGTGGTCCGTCAACGCGCCCGGCTCCCGTGGCTCGCCGTGGGCCAGCAGGTACGCGGGGCTTGCGCAGATCAGTTGCCGAACACGCCCCACCCGGCGCGCCACCATATGAGCGTCTGGCAGCTCGCCGATCAGGACTGCCACGTCCACGCCATCCTCGTGCAGGTCGGGAAAAGCGTTCTGGTAGGCGATGGACATCTGAATGCCGGGCCAGGCGTCGAGGTATTCAAGGACCACCGGCATCATCATCCGGTCGCCGAACAGCACAGGCGTCGCCAGGGTCAGCAGCCCTCTGGGCTCGACATGCAGGCCGTTGGCGGAAGCATCGGCCTCGTCGGTGGCGCGCAGCAGTCGCACACACTCCTCGGCGAAATGGCGTCCGGTTTCCGTCAGCCTTACGCCTCGCGTGCTGCGCTCCAGCAGTTGCGTGCCCAGGCGTTGTTCAAGCGCCCACAACGCGCGGCTGACCGTGGCCTCGGACACGTTCAGCAGACGCGAGGCCGCGGCCAGCCCCGACGACTGCGCCACCGCCGCAAAGATGGTCATCTGCCGATGGCGTTCCATTACGTACGGCTCTTCCCGGCGGCGCGGATCGCCGGGTCTTGCCTCATGCGCTCGACACAGAAATCGACGAAGGTGCGCACCTTGGCCGAAACCTTGCGTTCAGCCTGATAGCAGACATGCACGGGCACAGGAGGCTGTTCGAAGTTTTCCAGGATCAGCACCAGTTCACCCGATGCCACGCGGCTCGCCACTTGATAGGACAACGCCCGGGTGATGCCCCAACCCAGCGCGGCGGCAGTGAGCGCGGGCTGATTTCCGGAAACGCTCAGGCGTGATTGCACGTCCACCTGGAACGGTTTACCCGCTTCGACGAACGTCCAGTGGCGGGTCAACACGCTGGCAGCCGAAACGATCAGGCGATGGTCTTTCAGTTCCAGGGGGTGCTGTGGATGCCCCTGCGTCGTCAGGTAGTCAGGTGACGCACACAGGACGGTGCGTACTTCCCCGACCGGAATGCCGTGCTGGCTGTCATCCATCAGGTGGCCGATGCGCACCGCGACATCGATGCCCTCCTCGGCCATGCGTGTGATGCGGTCCAGCAGCAGCGCATTGACGCTGACGCCCGGGTGCTCCCGCAGGTATTCCACCACCAGCGGCATCACGAACAGTTCGCCGAACAGCATTGACGCGGTGACCGTGAGTTGCCCGACCGGCGCGGCAATGCTGCCCCCGGCGGAATCTTCAGCCTCCTCCAGCTCGCTCAGGATGCGACGGCAATCACTGAAGTAACGCTGCCCCGCCTCGCTCAAGTGCACGCTGCGGGTGGTGCGCGACAACAGCACCGTGCCGATGCGCTTCTCCAGCGCCGCGATGGCCCGGGTCACGCTCGGTGCAGACACCTCCAACCGCCGAGCGGCCGCTGCGAAACTGCGCTCTTCACACACGGCGATGAATATGTGCATTTCCTGAAATCTGTCCATGGGAAGGCTCGGCGTTACGGCAGGGTTTGGAAAGGAGGCGATAGTAGCGTTTTGGCTTGATCTGCACACAATGCCTCGTAGCAGAGAGACTCTGGCACAGCCGACACATTTCAATCGCCTGGCCTATTTTTTGCGAATGAATTCGCTCCCACAGGGGGTCCTCTACCGCCAATGGAGGGTTTGGCCTTCAGCAATTGCGCCGAGCGATCAGACACATCCTGTAATATTCGCTTGACGAACCGTCCCCCGATAAGCGTTCATATTGGCGAACGATCATACTCCAATTAACACTTTTGCCTCTCGGGGATCACTCATGGTTTCGTCGGTTCTGGCGGCGTCGCTTTCGCGTCGGCGCATTCATTACAGCTGGGTCGTCTTGGCCGTGACTTTCCTGACCATGCTGGTGATGGCGGGCGCGGTGGGGGCGCCGGGGGTGTTCATCCGGCCGCTGGAAGCCGAATTCGGCTGGGACACGGCGGAGATTTCCTCGGCGCTGGCCGTTCGCTTTGCGTTGTTCGGCCTGGTCGGCCCGTTCGCCGCGGCGTTCATGAACCATTTCGGCGTGCGCCGCGTGGTGCTGACCGCCCTGACCCTGGTGGCCAGCGGCATGCTGCTGTCGTTGTTCATGACCCAGTTCTGGCAGTTGGTCGTGCTCTGGGGATTGGTGGTGGGCTTCGGCACCGGCCTGACGGCCATGGTGCTGGGTGCAACCGTCGCCACGCGCTGGTTCTCGCAACGTCGCGGCGTGGCCATGGGGCTGCTGTCCGCCAGTTCTGCTACCGGGCAACTGGTGTTCATGCCAATGCTCGCCAACGTGACCGAGCACTTCGGCTGGCGCACGGCACTGACCTGCATTTGCGTGGCCATCGTCGTCGCCGGGGTCGCGGTCATCGCACTCATGCGCAACCACCCCGCCGACCTGCAAATGCCGTCCTACGGCGAGACTGAAATCCTGCCCGCCCCGGCCAGCACGCAAACCTTCTCCCAGCTTTTGATCACGCCCTTGCACGTGCTGCGCGACGTGTCCAAAACCTGGACGTTCTGGGTGCTGTTCATGACGTTTTTCATCTGCGGCGCCAGCACCAACGGCCTGATCCAGACCCACTTCATCAGCATGTGCGGCGATTACGGCCTGATCGCCACGACGGCGGCCAGCATGCTGGCGGTGATGGGGATTTTCGATTTCATCGGGACGATCGGCTCAGGCTGGTTGTCGGACCGCTATGACAACCGCTGGCTGCTGTTCTGCTATTACGGCTTTCGGGGGATCGCCTTGATCATCCTGCCGTTCTCGGACTTCACGGTCTACGGCCTGTCGTTCTTCGCCCTCATCTATGGGCTGGACTGGATCGCCACCGTACCGCCAACCGTGAAGCTGACGGTACAACGGTTCGGCCCGGCCCGCGCCAACATCGTCTTTGGCTGGATCTTCGCGGGCCACCAATTGGGCGCGGCCTTCGCCGCCTTCGGCGCCGGCTGGACACGCACGCACTTCGCCAGTTACTTGCCGGCCTTCTTTATCTCCGGGTTGCTGTGTGTGATCGGTGCGTTGATCGCGTTGTCCATCGTACCGGCCCTGAAGTCGGCAGCCCCCGCTCAGAGCAGTTGACGCGCCGTCAGCCAGACCCCGTAACCGACGGCCATCAACCCCCACGCCAACAGCGGGTGAAACACCACCCGCCAGGCCAGCGCCCGAGGGTCGAAACCGACCCCATGGACGAAGCCCCCGGCCACACCCCACATGACCAGCATCAGCAGACTGTGGGAATAGTGGCCGTTGGCGTCGAGCATCGACGCGGGGTGCACCAGCAGCACCAGGCTCATCGGCACCGCCATCAGCAGGGACAGCGCCCTGCCGAGGCTATGCTTGAAAGGTGCGTTCAGCGCCTCAGCGGTCACGACCGTTCTCCAGCGCGTTGGCGTCGGATGACTCCAGCCACAACGCGTTGATGATGCCGAAGCTGCAAGCCAGCAATACGCCAAGTATCCAGGCGAAATACCACATGTTGTTCTCCTCGATTCGGTTCCGGGCTCAATACAGGCCGTGGGGGTTATGGTCGATGTGCGCGGTGGTGACCTTGCCCCACATCTTGGCGTAGCACCACAGCGTGTAGCAGAGGATGATCGGCACGAAAATGGCCGCCGCGACCAGCATGATGATCAGCGTCTTGTGGCTGGACACCGCGTCCCACACGGTCAGGCTCGACGCCGGATCCAGGCTCGACGGCATAACGAACGGGAACATCGCGAAGCCTGCGGTGCACAGCGCGCCGACGATGGCCAGGCTGCTGCCGAGGAACGCCATCCGGCCCTGCCCTGCGCTGGCACACAGCAAGGCCAGCAGGCCGCCGAAGATGCCCAGCAGCGGCGCGATCACGGTCAACGGATGCGCGTGGTAGTTGGCCATCCAGCCGTGGTTAGTGGCTTCAACGGTCTTGGCCAGCGGGTTCAGCGCAGCGCCTGCGTCGAACGCCGAGGTGATTTCCAGACCCTGAATGCCGCCCAGCAGCAACCAGACCCCTGCGCCGGTGAACGACAGCAGGAACACCAGCGCCAACAGCTGCGCGGCGCGGCGTGAACGACGGGCAATCGCGCCTTCGGTGCGCATCATCAACCAACTGCCGCCATGCAGGCCGAGCATGCTCAGGCTGACCACACCGGCCAGCAAGCCGAACGGGCTGAGCAATTGCCAGAAGTTGCCGTGGTAGCTGGAACGCAGGGTGTCATCGAACTGGAACGGCACGCCCAGCAGCAGGTTGCCGAAGGCCACGCCGAACACCAGCGACGGCACCAGACCGCCGACGAACAGGCCCCAGTCCCAGCTTTGCCGCCAGCGGGTGTTGTCCAGCTTGCTCCGGTAGTCAAAACCGACCGGGCGCACGAACAGCGCGAACAGCACCAGCAACAGCGCCCAATACAGCCCGGAAAACGCGGCCGAATACACCAAAGGCCACGCGGCGAACAGCGCACCACCGGCGGTGATCAGCCAGACCTGGTTGCCGTCCCAGTGCGGGGCGATGGTGTTGATCACCACCCGCCGTTCGTTATCGGTGCGGCCGACAAAGGGCATCAGCATCGCTGCGCCCAGGTCGAAGCCGTCGGTCAGGGCGAAGCCGATCAGCAGCACGCCGACCAGCACCCACCAAATGAGTTTGAGTGTCTCGTAATCGAACATCGTGTGTTCCTCAGGCCAGCGTCGGTTGTGGGGCGGCAGGCACGTCGCTCTCGCGGCGCTCGAAGTGGTAGCGACCGGTGTGCAGGCTGCTTGGGCCCAGGCGGGCGAACTTGATCATCAGGTACATCTCGATGATCAGCAGGACGGTGTAGAAGCCCACCAGCGCCAGGATCGAGCCGATGACATCGCCGCTGGACAGGGTCGACGCCGACAGGTGAACCGGCAGCACTTCACCGATGGACCAGGGCTGACGACCGTGCTCGGCCACCCACCAGCCGGTCTGCGTGGCGATCCACGGCAGCGGCAGGCTGAACAGCGCCCATTTCAGCAACCAGCGCTTGCTGGATTCGTTCTTGCGCGCCGAGGCGTAGAAGGCACAGGCGAACAGCGCCAGCATCAGCACACCGCTCAGGACCATGATGCGGAAGGTCCAGAAAATCGACGCGACGTGCGGGATGGAATCCAGTGCGGCCTGCTTGATCTGCTGCTCGTCGGCGTCCACCACCTTGTCGGTGTATTTCTTCAACAGCAGTCCGTAGCCCAGGTCTTTCTTCACATCGTTGAAGGCAGTGAGGGTTTGCTCGCTCTTGTCGCCCGCGCGCAGTTTGCCCAGCAGGTCGTAGGCGACCATGCCGTTGCGGATACGGCCTTGATGCTCGGTGACCAAATCCTTGATGCCAGTGACCTGTTTGTCCACCGAACGGGTGGCGATGATGCCCATCACGTAAGGAATCTTGACCGCGTAATCGGTGCGTTGGGTTTCCTGGTTCGGCAGCCCGAACAGGGTGAACGCGGCCGGTGCAGGCTCGGTTTCCCATTCGGCTTCGATGGCCGCCAGTTTGGTCTTCTGCACGTCGCCGATTTCGTAGCCGGATTCATCACCCAGCACGATCACCGACAGGATCGAGGCCATGCCGAATGCCGAAGCGATGGCGAAGGAACGGCGAGCGAAGCCGATGTCGCGGCCCTTGAGCAGGTACCAGCTGGAAATCGCCAGGACGAAGATCGAACCGGTCACGTAACCGGACGCCACGGTGTGCACGAACTTGACCTGCGCAACCGGGTTGAACAGCAGGTCGGCGAAGCTGGTCAGCTCCATGCGCATGGTGGTGAAGTTGAACTCGGCGCCGACCGGGTTCTGCATCCAGCCGTTGGCGATAAGAATCCACAGCGCCGACATGTTCGAACCGATCGCCACCAGCCAGGTGACGGTCAAGTGCTGCACGCGGGTCAGGCGGTCCCAGCCGAAGAAGAACAGGCCGATGAAAGTCGATTCCAGGAAGAACGCCATCAAGCCTTCGATGGCCAGCGGGGCGCCGAAAATGTCTCCGACGTAATGGCTGTAATACGCCCAGTTGGTGCCGAACTGGAACTCCATGGTCAAGCCAGTGGTGACACCGAGGGCGAAGTTGATGCCGAACAGCTTGCCCCAGAACTTGGTCATGTCCTTGTAGACCTGCTTGCCGGTCATGACGTACACCGACTCCATGATGGCCAGCAGGAACGTCATGCCCAGCGTGAGCGGCACGAAGATAAAGTGATACAGCGCGGTCATCGCGAACTGCAGCCGAGAGAGGTCGACGACTGATTCCGAAATCATTTTGGGTTCTTCTCATCAGATACGGGAGGGGCGCCCAATACATGCAGGCCAGCTTGCACCCCGTCATCCTTGACTTCGACCGGCGCGTCGAACCAGACGCTACGGATGCCCATCAACAGGACGAGCTTGATCAACAGGATCAGCCCTATTTCTTTCGCCAAGGGGTGTTTGAGGAAATCGAAGGGACCGGGCATGTTGAAGACTCGTCGGGGTGCGTCGTAATTTTCCTACGGCACCTTCCGAGACCATTGACCCACGTCAAAAAACGCCGGGTAACAGGGTGTGACACAACGCCACACTGGGGTTTATCGCGTTTAATCGCAGAACTCGCTGACGCTGGCGCATTGACGGCCTGCGCCGCTGACAGGCCGGACTGCCACCGCCGGAGAAGTAAATGATAAACGGCAGATAACCGCCTCAAGTGCCGGATTTTTCAGCCGATATCTAGGCCATAAGAGGCAGTCAGGTCATGTTCCCCCGCTCCGTCTGGAGACCGGATAACAGCCACTGCTGCCATCGACGAGGTCGCAGGCCATGGCTCCCCTAACGCTCAAGATAAAGACACGCAGCGTGTTGTACGGCGCGGTTTTGCTGTGCCTGAGCGTTCTCGGGGCGAGCGCCGAACCGATCCGGATCGTCACCGAAGAGTTGCCGCCCTATAACATGACCCGGGACGGCCAGTTGACCGGCATGAGCACTGAGGTGGTGCGCGCGGTCCTCAAGGAAGTGAACGTCGACGCCACCATTCAGTCGATGCCGTGGGCCCGGGCCTACGATCTGGCGCTGCACGACCCCAACGTGCTGATCTATTCCATCACCCGCACCGTCGAACGCGAGCCGCTGTTCAAATGGGTCGGCACCATCGCCGCGTCGCGCTGGTTCATTTATTCCTCCTCGACCCACCCCATCTCGCTGTTTGACCTGGACGACGCCCGCGACTGGCAGACCGCAACGGTCAACGAGGACGTCGGCGAGCAATACCTGATGAGCAGGCGCTTCAAGGTCGGCCGCCAGCTGCAATCGAGCAACCGCTACGAACTCAATTACCAGAAGCTGCGCACCGGCCACGTGGACCTGTGGATCTCCGACGAGCTGAACTCCAATTACATTGCCCATCAGGCGGGAGACAACCCGGCGCAGACTCTGGTGCAATCCTTGCGTGTGCCCGAGCTGGAAGAAGCAGGCGGGTTCAGCATGGCTTTCAGCCGAGGGACCCCGGATGCTACTGTTCGGCTGTTTGAGAAAGGGCTGAGGACTGTCCGTGAGAACGGAACCTACGATGCCATAGCACGTAAATGGAATTGAGCATGCTGGCTGAGTCCGAGTCCAAGATCCCTGAAAACGCCGCCGCGCCCCCGCGAGCCGGCTCATTGGCGCGCAGGCTGGTGTTGGCGACGCTGGCGTTTTGCATTCTGTTCACCGTGGCCACCGTCACCGTCAGGACCTGCTTCGCCTGGAACACCAACCTCTCCAATATGAACGCCGAACTCGGTCTGATCGACCAGGTGTTCCAGGGCACGTTGTCCAAAGCGGTCTGGGAAATGGACAACGAGGCCTTGCAAACGCAAATCGACAGCGTGGCCCTTGCGGCGCCAGTGGGCCGCGTCGAGCTGCGCATTCTGCGCCCCGGCCGGCCACCGGAAGTGCTGGAGCGTCAGCATCCGGGCCATGGCACTTCATCACTCGCCCCCGCGCTGCACCGTCAACTGACAGTCGTCCCCTACCCCGGCGCCAATGAAGTGGTCGGTGAGCTGACCATCGAGGGCGACGAAAGCCTGCTGTGGAAACGGCTGTGGAAGGAAGTCGCGGTCATCATGCTGACTCAGATCATTCAGTCGCTGGCCCTGGCCGGGTTGATCATGGGCATGTTCAACCGTTCGGTGACCCTGCATGTGCGCCGTATCGCCGAGCACTTGGAACAACTGACGCCGCAGAACCTGAAACACCATCTGGCGCTCGGGCGCGGCAGCAAGGCCAGCGACGAGCTGGACCTGCTGGAAGCCGGGGTCAACGACCTGCAAGACAAACTGGCCAATCACCTCGAACGCCAGACCCGCGACGAACTGGCCCTCGCCGCCAGCCGCGATCAGTTGGCCGAGTTGGTGGAGCAACGCACCGCCCAGCTCAAGGCTGCGAATACTCGGCTGGAGGCCATGACCCGCTTCGACCCTCTCACAGGCCTTGCCAACCGTCGTCACTTCGACGAAGTGAAAGAGCTGGAATTCAACCGCGCCTTGCGCCATCGGCAAGCCTTCTCGGTGCTGATGTGCGACATCGATTATTTCAAGCTCTACAACGACAACTACGGCCACGCCAATGGCGATCAGTGCCTGCGCGACGTGGCGTTGACCATGAGCGCGCTGTTTTCGCGCTCCGGCGAATTGGTGGCACGCCTGGGTGGCGAAGAGTTCGCGGTGCTGCTGCCCGGACAAAGCCGCGAACAGGCGCTGTGCTCCGCCGAACGTTTGCAGGCGCTGCTCGCCGACCAGAAGCTGCCGCACAAAGGCTCGGGGGTGTCGCCGTACGTGACGATGAGCATCGGCATCGCCGAACTCGACCCCGCCAACATGGACCGTTTCGATCAACTGCTGCAAAGCGCCGACAAAGCCTTGTACCGCGCCAAAAGTCAGGGCCGCAACCGGTGTGAGATCTGACCCGATCAGGGAGAATGCGACATGCGCCGTACCCGCTATTCGATCAAACAGCGCTTGGGCGTGTTATCGGCCACCGTCCTGATGCTGGTGGGCCTGAGCGCCCAGGCCGAGACGATGCACGTCGTCACTGAGGATTCCTCCTACAGCTGGCTCCAGGACGGCAAAGTCGCGGGCCCGGCCAGCGAGATCGTCGAAAAGACCCTCATCAATGCAGGACTCAAGGATTACCACATGGCCCTGTACCCCTGGGCGCGGGCGTACGACATGGCGCGGCTGGAACCGAACGTGGTGATTTACCCCATGATCCGCAACGCCGGGCGCGAGACGCAGTTTCACTGGGTGGGCGAGCTCGAACCGGTGATTCAGGTGTTCTTCAAACTGCGTGAGCGAAAAGACGTCGCCGTCGGTACGCTGCAAGACGCGAAGAAATTCACCATTGGCGTCGTCCGTGACGACGCCCGCCAGCAATACCTTGAAAGCCAGCATTTCAGCAGAATGGTGGTCTCCGCCAACAACCTCGACAACCTGCGCAAGCTGCTCAGCGGCCAGGTTGCACTGGTGCCCATGCCCGAGCGAGAAGCCCGCGACCAGTGCCGCGACCTGAACGTCTCCTTCGACCTGCTGGAAAACGTGTACACCATCGACGACCTTTCCCAGAGCCTCTACGTTGCCCTCAGCCTGAAAACCCCGCCTGACACGGTCCAGCGCGTGACCCAGGCCTTCGCTCAGTTGAAAGCAGACGGGAGCGTGGCGAAGGCGCTGGCACCGTAAAGGGTGCCCGTCACGCTTTGGCGCCCCCCTGTTCCCAGGCCGTTCTCAATCACCCCTGCCGCTGCGGCAGCACCGCCTGCAGCAGTTTGCCGAAATGATCGGCCGTGAACGCCACCGGCTCCGAGTCCTTGACCCCTACGGTTTTCTTCAACAGCCAGTCACGACGCAGCGGGTCCAGTTGCAGGCTGTATTTTTCTTGCCCGTGCAGGCTCACCCCCGCCAAGGACACGCTGACCTGGCCCTTGGCACCCATGGCGTCCGGCACGAACGCCACCTCATGATTGCCCAGAAAAAAGCTCATGCGCCGGGTCATGAACGGTGAGTTCTCGTCCGGATAACCCTTGCCCTGAGCCAGGTGAGGTTCGTACTCGAAACGCGTCTGGTCAGCGTCGATCAAGGGCTTCAGCCAAGTGCCGACCTGCGCGTAAAGCGCTTCGATGCTGGCGTTCCACTGCGCCAGATCGTCCTGAAAACGTTGCTGTTTCTGTTCTTCGTAGCGTTGATTGGCCGCCAGCAGATCGCTGAGGCGTTGAATCTCGTCCATAACGGCGATTCCCGGTTCACGCACCCGAGTATTCGGATGCGTGAAGGAAGGGTGGCACAGCCACGGCAGGGTGTCGCGTCAGATCGTCACACGATCAGGATTTAGGCGGGATGACTTCGAGTTGCGACAGGCGATGACCCTTGACCAGCGCAGCGTCGATGTCGGTCTTGGCAGTTTCGGCAGCGGCCTGGGAATCGAACGGGCCGATCATCACCACTTCCTTGCCTTCGACCTTGACCACGTACGACGGGTAATGGTGCTCGACCAGCCAGTAGGCCATGTCGCTCAAGGCTTCTTTCAAATGAACGCGAATGGTCCACTGCGATGAAGCCGGGGTCGGGGCTTCCGCGACCGAATCGGTGGCCGGAACCTTGGCGGGCGTCGCCGGTTTACCACCGTCGCACCCTGCCAGCATCAGCACCGCCACCATCATTGCCATCTTGCGCACGTCTGTCGCTCCTCGGTTGAAGTGGCGAGAGTCTATCACCGTGGACCTGACCGAGAAGCAGGGTGAAGGATTGATGAGTGGGGTGCGGGCACTGTGAATCAACGTTGGCGCGCCAAAGCTGCGACGTTCCGACGCGGGTCAAACGGGACGACGATCGCAGGCATCGCAAATAGATGGAACCGGTTCTGGAAGCCTCCGCCTAATGAACAGCTTGGGGAGGTTTCCACAAGCCCTGTGCCAATCCGGGCACATTCCGAGAGGTGGTTAACGTGGCTAAAGATGACAAGAAAAGCAAAGGCGAAGCGACGAAAGCCAGCAAGGACCTGAAGGATAAAAAAGCGACGCCGGCGAAAAAATCGGCCGCGGCTTCAGCGTTGTCCAAAGCTTCCGAAAAGAAAGACAAGAAGAAAGACGCTGAGCCGAAAAAATCGGCCAAGAAGGCTGACAGCAAGCCTGAAAAGGCCAAGAAGTCAGAGAAAGCCGACAAGCCCGCAAAAAAGAAAAAGTGATACCGGTCATTCGCTAGGGCTTCACGCCCTAGCTTCTCCGGCTGTGAATCGTCTCCGCACACTCCGCCAGCGATCAAGCACCGCGAAAGTTTTGATCAGGCGCCCTCGCCCAACTCGCGCATGACTGCGTACAGCGCCGATTTCGCTTCAAAGCCCACGCCCGGAATGTCTGGCAAACCGACGTAACTGTTTTCCACGCGAATGCCATCAGCAAAGCCCCCGAACGGCTGGAACACATCCGGGTAGGATTCATTGCCGCCAAGATGCAGGCCAGCGGCGATGTTCAGCGACATCTGGTGCCCACCATGGGGCACGACGCGGCGAGAGGACCAGCCCAGCTCTTTCATGACGTCCAGCGTGCGCAGGTATTCCACGAGGCCGTAGGACAACGCGCAGTCGAATTGCAGGAAATCGCGATCCGGACGCATGCCACCGTGGCGCAGCAGGTTGCGGGCGTCTTGGTGGGAGAACAGGTTTTCGCCCGTCGCCATCGGCAGCTCGTAGTGGTTGGCCAGCTCGGCTTGCAGCGCGTAGTCCAACGGATCGCCCACTTCTTCATACCAGAACAGATTGTAGGGCTTGATCGCTTCGGCGTAGGCAATACCCGTCTTCAGGTCGAAACGGCCGTTGGCGTCCACGGCCAGGCGCTGGCCGTCGCCTACCACTTCCAGCACGGCTTCGATGCGGCGCAGGTCTTCTGCCAGCGGCACGGCGCCAATCTTCATTTTCACCACGTCATAGCCGCGATCCAGATAGCTCTGCATCTCTGCCTTGAGCTTGGTCTGGTCCTTGCCGGGGTAGTAATAGCCCCCCGCCGCGTACACCCACACTTTGTCGTCCGCCACGCCATCGCGATACCGGTCGGCCAGCAGGCGATACAAGGGTTTGCCCTCGATCTTCGCGACCGCGTCCCACACCGCCATGTCAATCGTTCCCACCGCTACCGAGCGCTCGCCGTGGCCGCCCGGTTTTTCGTTGGTCATCAGGGTTTTCCAGATGGCGAACGGGTCGAGGTTGTCATGTTCCTGATCGATCAGCGATTCCGGGTCGGCTTCCAGCACACGGGCCAGGAAACGGTCGCGCATCAGGGCACCCTGTCCATAACGGCCGTTGGAGTTGAAGCCGTAACCAATCACTGGCTTGCCATCGCGAATGACGTCGGTGATCACCGCCACCACCGAACAGGTCATTTTGGAAAAATCGATGTAGGCATTGGCAATCGGCGAAGCAATGGAAACCGTCTTTTCGCGAATATCGACGATACGCATGAAGTCACTCCTATTGTTTTCAGTGAGAGGTGCAGCGCGTGTTGGGCCTCACTCTAGGGCTGGACCTTTCGCGACGGCCAATGCTAAAAACGCGGCACTCAATGCGCGGACGGCATCACGATGGAACTGGTTTGGCTGGAAGACTTCAATGCGCTGGCCCAAAGCGGCAACTTCTCCCGCGCTGCCGAATTGCGCCACGTCACGCAACCCGCCTTCAGCCGCAGGATTCGGGCGTTGGAGACGTGGGTCGGGGTGGATCTGTTCGAACGCACCACCCAAGGCGCGACCCTGACCGACGCGGGCCAGCACATGCTCGCCAACGCCCAAGAGATGACCCGGCGCGTGTACCAGATGCGCCAGGAAGCGCGGGAAGTCGCCGGAAAGCAGGCACGTTCGCTGCACTTCGCCGCGACCCACTCGCTCTCGTTCACGTTCTTTCCCGGCTGGGTCAGAGCGGCAGAACGAACCAGCCCTATCGAGGCCATTCGCCTGCACTCGGACAACATGCGGGTGTGTGAGCAGATGTTGTTGGGCGGCGAAGTGCAGTTTTTGCTGTGCCACCAGCACCCAGAGGTCCCGCCGCTGTTCCCGGCCGAGTCCTTTTATTCCAAAGTGGTGGGCAGCGATGTCCTGATTCCCCTCGGTGCCGGGGCTCAGGAACTCTCCGCCGAGCGCGCGTCAGGCGGCCCGCAGTCACTGTTGGGGTATACCGCCGAGTCCGGGCTGGGCCGAATCGTGTCCGCACGGTTGCGCAAAGAACCCCAGCCACCCCACTTGCAGACCGTGTTCAGCTCTCACCTGGCGGCGGTTTTGCTGTCGATGGCGCTGGAGGGAAAGGGTTTCGCGTGGTTGCCCAGGACCCTCGCCGAGCCGGAAATGACCAACGGGAAATTGTGCCGGGCGCTGGACGAACACTGGGACATCCCGATGGAAATCCGCCTGTTCAGACCGAGCATGGCGTTGAGCGATTTCGCCGAAGATTTCTGGGCGAAGCTCTAGCCTCTGATCACCCCGCTCTCCCGCTGACCTGAATAGCCGTGGCGCAAACTCACTTCAGCCAGCACGAAGGCGGCGTGTCGCGCTACAATCGCCGGGTTCCAGACGACATAGGTCGTAACACCTCGCCTCCCCGTGCACCGGCGAACGTGCTTTGATTCACTTGTTTTTCCACACCGCACGACCACACCGAACGCCATGCTGGCATTGTGGTCAATGACTCACATGCCCCCGCTAGATACCGAATTAACGTGAATACGCCCATTTCCCCGACGACGGCGCCGATGACCAGCAGCCCGCCTTCGCAGCCCGATCCCGAGCAATGGATCATCTGCGAACACTGCGATTCGCTCTACCACGCCCAGCCGTTGAGCAAAGGGGAATCCGCGTATTGCTTGCGCTGTGCGGCGGTTCTCAACCGTGGCCACCGCATGACCATCGAACAGATGCTGGCGCTGAGCATTGCGGCGGGGATCATGTTCATCTTCGCCAACGTGTTTCCGGTCATCAGTATCAGCATGAAGGGCCTGTACAACCAGGTGACCCTCTGGGGTTCGGTCGAAGCGCTGGCTCAGGGGCAGATCACCTTGATCGCGATGGTGGCCGGGCTGGCGATCATTCTCGCCCCCGCCCTTCAAATCGCACTGCTGTTCTGGGTACTGGTGCACGCGCGACGCAACGAAATCGCCCCCGGCTTCAAGACCTGCATGCGCACGCTGGAACACTTGCGGCCCTGGAGCATGCTGGAAGTCTGTCTGCTGGGCATTCTGGTGGCGATCATCAAACTCGGCGGGATGCTTGACGTTCATCCCGGCGTCGGCCTTTGGGCCATGGCCATGCTCATGGTGCTGATCGTCCTGATCGCGGGTAAAGACATCCGCAGGCTGTGGGACGATTTGGGGGTCGAGCCCGAATGAACGGCATCCCCTACGCCCGCGAACGCCAGGTCACGCTCTGCCATGTCTGCTCTTACGTCTGCCCGGAAGACGCCGAGGTCTGCCCACGCTGCGATTCGGCAGTGCACCGGCGCAAACCCAACAGCCTGACGCGCACCTGGGCCTTTCTCATCGCGGGGCTGATTTTCTACATCCCGGCCAATACGCTGCCCGTGATGTTCACGACACTGCTGGGCAGTGCCAGTGAAAACACCATCATGAGCGGTGTCATCGAGTTCGCCGAGGGTGGCTCCTGGGACATCGCCATTCTGATTTTCATCGCCAGCGTGCTGGTGCCGTGCATCAAGTTTCTGGTGCTGGGCATGCTGTTGATCACCTGCCAGCGCCGCAGCCAATGGGCCATGCGTGAGCGTTCCCGGCTTTACCGTTTCATCGAGCTGATCGGCTACTGGTCGATGCTCGACGTGCTGGTGGTCGCCTTGGTGGCGGCACTGGTCCAGTTTCGTGGGCTCAGCACCATCGAGCCGCGACTGGGCATTCTGTTCTTTGGTTTGGTGGTGGTGATGACGATGCTGGCCGCCATGAGTTTCGATCCCCGGTTGATCTGGGACGCAGAGGTTGAAGATGTCTGATAACGCCCTCCCCCCGTCGGCCCCGGAGCCTGCACGACCGCAGGTCAAGGCCCGCAAAGCCCGTATTTCGCTGGTCTGGCTGGTGCCGATCGTCGCCGGTGTCATTGGCTTGTCAATGGTCATTCACGACTTTCTCAACGTCGGGCCGAAGGTCGTGGTCAGTTTTCTGACCGCCGAAGGCCTGGAAGCCAAGAAAACCCAGGTCAAGTACAAGAACGTGGTGATCGGCACGGTGACCGACATCGCCTTGAGCGACGACCGCACGCACATTCTGGCGACCATCGAACTCAATCAGTCGGCCACCCCGTTCACCCGCGCCGACTCACAATACTGGGTCGTACGCCCACGCATCGGGGCACATGGTGTGTCTGGCGTGGACACCCTGCTGTCCGGGGCTTTCATCGGTGCCGACGCGGGCAGTTCGGACAAGACCGAAAAGAATTTCATCGGCCTTGAAAACCCGCCACCAGTCACTTTCGGCGAGAAAGGCAAGCGCTTCATTTTGCACACCGACGACCTCGGCTCACTCGACATCGGCTCGCCGATCTACTTCCGGCGGATTCAAGTGGGCCAGGTGGTGGCTTATGAGCTGGCAAAAGACGGCAAGGGCGTGGACATCGAAATCTTCGTCAGCTCACCCAACGATCAGTATGTGCTCACGGATTCGCGCTTCTGGAACGCCAGCGGGGTGGACGTCAGCCTGGGCGCGGCAGGATTGAAAGTGTCGACGCAATCGCTCACCTCGATCATCTCCGGCGGCATCGCCTTCCGCGAACCGAAGTACAGCCCGGACGCCAAGCCCGCCAACGCCAACGCCGAATTCAAATTGTTCGAGGACCAGACCACTGCACTTGCGCCTCCCGACGGCGAGCCGAAATACATCCGCATGCGCTTCAATCAGTCGCTCAGAGGCTTGGTGGTCAACGCCCCGGTGGACTTTCTTGGCGTGAACATCGGGCGGGTGGTTTCGGTGGATCTGGACTATGACCCGGCGACGGGAACGTTCCCCGGCGTCGTCGGCGCCGTCATTTACCCGCAGCGGCTCGGCGCGGCCAATGACAAGCTCAAGGAGCAAGCCGGTGGTGGCGACGAAGAAGAACAGACGTCACGGATTCTGGGACGCTTCGTCGAACGCGGGCTGAGGGCGCAAGTGCGCACGGGCAACCTGCTGACCGGCCAATTGTACGTGGCCATGGATTTTGATCCCAAAGCCCCAAGAATTGCCTACGACCCGAAAGCGCGGCCGTTGGAAATCCCGACCGTGGGCGGCAGCTTCGACAAATTGCAGGAGCAACTTCAGGCCTTCGTCGACAAGCTGGGCAAGATCCCCATCGACGATCTGGCGAAAAACCTCAATGGCAGCCTGATCGAACTGCAAAAGACCATGAAAACCGTCAACGGTCAGGTCCTGCCGCAAATGACCGGCACTTTGCAACAGGCGCAGAAAACCCTCGGCAATGCCAACGACACGCTGTCGGACGACTCGCCTGCGCGGCAGCAACTGGGTCAGGCGCTGGATGAAGTGCAGCGCACCGCCCGCTCGGTTCGGGTGCTAACCGACTTCCTCAGTCGCCACCCCGAATCGCTGATTCGTGGCCGCTCCGGCGATGCCGCACCCGGTTCGTACAAAGGTTCATCCTCTTCCCGTGAAATTGCTCCGGAGCCTGCTCAATGACTGTGCGTACTCACCTGCTGGCCGTCGTCTGCGCGCTGAGCCTTGGCGCCTGTTCGTCGACGCCGACGCATTACTACACCCTGATCGCCCCCGCTGCTCAGGGCTCGGCGGGTGTCACGCCAGCCCCCTTTCAGTTCGAGATGCAACCGGTGCTGATGGCCGTTCAGGTGGATCAGCCGCCACTGGTCGTTCGTCAGGGCAACGGCAGCCTGGCCATTCTGGAAAACGAGCGCTGGGGCGCGCCGCTGGGAGATGAATTTCACGACGCGCTGACCGGGGAGCTGGAACGCCGCTTCGGTTCTCGCGATCTGGCCGGCTTGCCCAAACAGAGCGACCAGCCGGTTCTGACGGTCCGAACGGACGTGCGTCGCTTCGAGTCGGTGCTGGATCAATACGCCTTGATCGATGTCGTCTGGAACTTGAGCCTGCGTGCCGACGGCAGCAAACGCCAGACCCTCACCTGCAGCAGCGTGATTCGCCAGCCTGCCGGGACGGGTATGGAAAATCTGGTCATCGCCCATCAAAAAGCCGTGTCCAGCCTGGCCAATGCCATCGCCAAAACCGCAAATGAATGGGCTCGAAACACGACAGCCCGCTGCCCTTCCTGATCAAGCATACTGTTAAAGCGGCTTTCTGTCCGGGAGGCCGCTGGCGTCGCAGCGGCCCTTACTTTCGCTCGCAACTTATACAGAAAAGCAATTACGTACAGCTATTTATAAAAATAGATCATACGTACGTTTCATAAAATATCTTTAACAACCGATTGGATCCCTTTCCACTTCAATCGGATGTTCTGTATTGTCACCACATCATTCATACACTCTCTACGAAACTTCGACGAAATGATTGAGCGCTTTAATTAATCATTCATTCAACTTCACGTGTGTTAGGCGTACACCCGCTTGCTGCCGGGCCGACGAAGGCCACCTGCGGATGGATGCTGGAGGCTCATATGACAGGGATTGGTCCGCGACTTCGGCAGGAGCGCACCCGACTTAAACTTTCGCAAAGCGCTTTGGGGGCGATTGGGGGCGTTGAAACCAACGCACAAGGTAACTACGAAAGCGGCGCACGGTCGCCAAAGGCCGATTATTTATTGCGTATTTCAGGTGCTGGTATCGATATCAATTATGTACTGACGGGTTCACGCCTTCTTGAACTTGATAGCACCAAGCCATCTCCGTTTATGCCTGATCATGCACCTAACGAACATCTGGAAAAAGTGACCGAACAATTACACCGCAATCTTCACGGACTCATCGACGCGTTGTATCAGATGGCTTTATTGGTGGAAGTGCGCTCCAGTGGCACTCAGGACAGTGCCGTCAAACAGGAACTGGAAGTCATCCGCACCGAGGCGCAAGAGTTGGCACAGGCGTCTGTCAGGCTGATTTTCGTCACCTCGAAACTGACGTGAGCCCTTGACCGCTCCGGTGTACACCGCCGCACTTCATAGCGCATGATTCACCGATTCGACGACGCCCCATGGACTTCGCTGTGACCCATACCGCCCCTGATCTGACCCGCTTGACCGCCAGCGCCGCTGCTCGGTTATTACAACGCCGGGAGTTGACCGCGCTCGCTTTACTGGACGCTTGCATTGAGAGGATCGAAGCGCGAGAGCCCGAACTTCAGGCTTGGCGCCACTATGATGCTGACGGCGCCCGAGCGCTGGCACGGCAGTTGGACGGTGGCCCGATCCGTGGCCCTTTGCATGGGCTGCCATTGGGCGTGAAAGATCTGTTCGACACCCGTGATTTCCCGTCCGCCTACGGTTCTCCGATTTATCAGGCGCATCGACCCGCCCACGATGCGGCGGCTGTTGCGCTGTGCCGCGACGCGGGCGCCATCGTGCTGGGCAAAACCGTGACCACCGAGTTTGCAACCTTCACCCCGGGCCCCACCGGCAACCCCCACAACCCGGCGCACACACCGGGCGGGTCGTCCAGCGGATCGGCCGCGGCGGTTGGCGCACACATGGTGCCCCTTGCGCTGGGCACCCAAACGGCCGCTTCAGTGATCCGCCCAGCCGCCTATTGCGGCATCGTCGGTTTCAAACCGAGCTTCGGATTGATCCCCCGGGCCGGCATCAAGAGCCTCAGCGAGTCGCTCGACACCGTGGGCGGCTTCGGTCGTTGTGTCGAAGACGTGGCACTGCTCACGTCAGTCATGGCGAACGCCCCGCAATGGCGACAGTTGCCGACTGATCGTAAACCGCGCATCGGGGTGTGCCGCACCGCGTTCTGGGACAGGGCCAGCCCGGCGGCGCAAGCGGCGTTCCACGATGCGGTTCAGCGGCTGACGGCTCAAAGCGCCCACGTGGTGGACGTGACGTTGAGCGATGCGGTTGCGACGCTGGCCGACGTGCACGACGAAGTGATGTCCGCCGAGGCGTTCAAGGCACTGGCCGATGAGCGACTGAATCATCCGGACCTGCTAAGCGAACGGCTGCAGACCATGCTGGAACGTGGCGGACAGATCAGTTTCGAACAAAGCCTTCAGCACCGGGCACACGTGGCCTCGGCCCGGCACCAGGTGGGGCGCGGCTTCGCGGACTACGACGTGCTGCTGACGCCCAGTGCCTGTGGCGAAGCGGAGTTGGGACTGGAGCGAACGGGCGATCCGCTGTTCTCACGCATCTGGAGCCTGCTGGGCTTGCCGAGCCTGAACCTGCCTGTCGGTTTCGGGCCTCAAGGGTTGCCGTTGGGTATTCAGGTGATCGGACCGGTGATGAGCGACACCGCGACGTTGGGGTTTGCCCACTGGATCGAGCGCAGCCTGGCAAGTTAGCAGCCCTCAACTCGATGTTTGGCTCAACGTGTCGCCAGACGCTGTCACTGCAGAATGAACCCGGCCCCGGTGGGATCGGGGGGCCATAAAATCCTGGCCCGCCTAAAGACCCTTCGGGTTACCGCCGTTTCAACCGGTCAATGATCACCGCGAGCAGCAGGATGGTGCCGCGAATGACGTACTGGTAGAACGTGTCGATGTTTTTCAGGTTCATCGCGTTTTCGATGATCGCCAGAATCAGCACCCCGGCAATGACGTGGCGAATCATGCCGATGCCGCCGCTGAGGGACACGCCACCCAGCACGCACGCCGAAATGACCGTCAGTTCGAAGCCCTGTCCGATCATCGGCTGACCCGAGGTCATCCGGGACGCCAGCACCACACCGGCCAGCGCGCCGATCAAGCCGTGCACCGCGAAGATAATGATCTTGGTGCGGTCAACGTGGACGCCCGCCAGCAACGCCGCTTCCTGATTGCCGCCGATGGCCAGCGAATTGCGGCCGTAGGTGGTGTAGTTGAGCAGCCAGCCGAAGAACACGAAACACACGATGGTGATCAGGATCGGCACCGGCACGCCGAACAACTGGCCGTTGCCGAACACGAAAAACGCCTCGTCCCCCACGCCCACGGCCTTGCCGTTGGAAAAAATGTAGGCCAGACCGCGCACGATCTGCATGGTCGCCAGCGTGGTAATCAGCGCGTTGATGCGCAGTTTGGCGATGACGATCCCGTTGATCAGCCCCACCAGCAAGCCCATCGCCAGCGCTGCCGACACGCCAAGAAACACGCTGTCGGTGTCGCGAATCACAATCCCGGCGATCACCCCGGAACAGGCCAGCACCGAACCGACCGACAAGTCGAAATGCCCCGACGCCAGGCAAAACAGCATGGTGCAGGCGGCGATGCCGACCGTGGAAATCGCCAGCCCCAGGCCGCGCATGTTGAGGGGCGACATGAAGTTGTCGATGAGCAAGGCACAGAGCACGAAAATGCCCAATGCCGCCAGGAGCATCGCCCAGTCATCGAAGAATCGGCGCAGGTTCATGCCCTGGCGGGGAGCCGTCATACGGCTGGTTTCGGTAGACATACGCACCTCGTTTTTATTTTTCACTTGGGTGACCCGGTTTCAGCCGCGGGTACGCGGCAGTGCCAATTGCAACAACCGTTGTTCATTGGCCTCGTCGCGAGACAATTCGCCGGTGATGGCGCCTTCGCTCATGACCAGAATGCGGTCGGAAATACCCATGACTTCCATCAAATCGCTGGACACCACGATTACTGCGATGCCGTCGGCCGCGAGGTTATGGATGATGTCGTAGATCTCGGATTTGGCGCCGATGTCGATGCCACGGGTGGGCTCGTCGAGCAGCAACACCTTCATCGGCATCGACAGCCAGCGGCCCAGAATGGCCTTCTGCTGATTGCCGCCCGACAGAAACAGCATCTGCTGTTCCGGCGAAGGCGTTTTGACGTTCATCGCGCGGATCTGCTGTTTGGCGTTGTCACGCTCCCAGCGGCCCTGAATTAGACATCCGAGGTGCACATGACGAGGCCGCGCACCGATGTTGATGTTCTCGGCCACGCTGGACAACGGCACGATGCCCTCCTTCTTGCGGTCCTCGGGACACAACAGAATCCCGGCCGCAATCGCGTCTCGGGGCGACCGCAGATTCAGCGGTTTGCCGTCGAGTTGCAGGGTGCCCGTTTGGGTCCGCGTCAGCCCGGAAAGCAGGCGGAACAGCTCGGTGCGACCCGCGCCCACCAGACCGAAAAAGCCCAGCACTTCGCCTTTCTCCACTGCGAAGCTCACCGGCTCCTGAATGCCCGGCCCTTCCAGCCCGGTCACTCGCAGGCTCGGCCCCTGATGCTGGCGCGGGCGGTAGTTGTAGATGTCCTGAATGTCGCGCCCGACCATGCACGTCACCAACCGGTCATGGTCCAGATCGGCCATGTCCTCGAAGGTGCGCACGAAACGGCCGTCCTTGAATACCGTCACCGCGTCGCACACGCGGAAGATCTCTTCCATGCGGTGGGACACGTACAAAATTACCCGGCCCTCGTCCCGCAGCTTGACGATGATCGCCATCAAGCGATCGATTTCCCGCGCCGAGAGGCTACTGGTGGGTTCGTCGAAGGCGATGACGTGGGCGTTGCGCGACATGGCCTTGGCGATTTCCACCAACTGCCGTTGCCCCAGCGAGAGATCTCCGAGTCGGGTGTTCGGGTCGATTTCGTCCGCCAGGCCTTTGAGCAGTTCCCGCGCACGACGCACCATTGCCCGCCGGTTGACCATGCCCCAGCGATTAGGCATGTGGCCGAGCAGCAGGTTTTCCGCCACCGACATTTCCGGCACCAGGTGCAGTTCCTGGTGAATCACCGCGACACCCGCCGCGATGCTGTCGGCGGTGGATTTAAAGGCCAGGTGTTGATCGCCGATTTGCAGGTCGCCACTGTTGGGCTGATACGAACCGCCGAGGATTTTCAACAGCGTCGATTTACCCGCGCCGTTCTCGCCCATCAGCGCGTGAACGCTGCCGGGGCGGGCTTCAAAATTGATGTCCGACAGCGCCTTCACGCCGGGAAAGGTTTTGCCGATCCCGTTGAAGCGCAAACTGCCGCCGGATGGCTGTAGCTGAACCGATGCCTGTTGCATGTAACCCCTCCTCCCCGCTTCGCCCGATTGGGGTGAAGCGAGGCCTTGCAGATGTCAGCCTGACGCAGGGCGCCAAGCCGCTGATGGCTGCCGCGATTTACTTGTAGAGGCCGATTTTGGTCAGCACGTCCTTGAAGTTCTCGCGGGTGATCAGGGTCACGTCGTCCATGGCGGTGTATTTCGGCGGCTCCTTGCCGGTGGACACCCACTCATACATCTGCAGCGCGGTGTTGTAGCCTTCCTTGTCCGGGCTTGGCAGCATCGAACCGAAGAAGCCACTTTCCTTTTTCTTCAGTTCATCAATGGCGTCAGTGCCGTTGATGCCGATGCCAATCACGTTGGCAGGCGCGAAACCCGCACCTGCGGTGGCGCGCACGCCGCCCAACACAGTGTTGTCGTTCATGCCGCCGACGATCAGGTTTTTCGCCCCGCTCGGCAGTTTTGGCAGGGCCGCGTTGGTGGCGTCCATGCTGCCCGGCACGTCGAGGGTTTTCTGCGGAGTGAAGAGGATGTGGTCTTCCGGCAGACCGGCTTTCTTCAACGCGTCGACCGAACCGTCGGTGCGCTTCTTGCCGGTGTCCAGTTCGTTATAGGTGTTGATGATCGCGTAGGTTTCTTTCCAGTCCCACTTGCGGTTCTGCGCTTCGGTGGCCATCGCCGCACCCTGTTTCTGGCCGACCTCAAAGGCCGCCATGCCGAGGTACGGCACGTCTTCCATGAACTTGCCTTTGGCGTCGACAAAACGATCGTCCACGGCCATGACCTTCAGGTCGTTGGCCTTGGCCTTGGCAACGATGGCCGGGCCGAGGGACACGTCAGGCGGGCAAATGACAAAGCCCTTGGCGCCGTTGGCGGCCAGGTTGTCGATGGCAGAGAGGGTTTTTTCGCCGTCCGGTACGGCGATCTTGATGACTTCGAAGCCGTGGTCCTTGCCCGCCTTTTCGGCGAACTGCCATTCGGTCTGGAACCAGGGCTCTTCGGCTTGCTTGACGAGGAAACCGATCTTGACCTTATCGGCGGCCATCGCACCGCTGCTCATTCCAACGATGGCAGTGGCAACAGCGGCACAGCACAGGGAACGAATCCCGTGGCGACTCAACATAGCTAACTCCTTATTTTTATTGACTAGCTACAGCGTCCAGCAGTGAGTGTCGTGACAGCCTGAAGGAGAAATACGCGACAGGCCGAATCGACTGAGTACAGTCTTATCATATTATCAATGGCGTCTATGTAACCGAGTGTCACACCTCTATAGCGTTCCCGTGACTCAACCCGCAAAACGGTTCGATGCCAGCCCCTTGATGCCGGTTTCGGCCTGCAATACGCTCCCGTCCAGCGCCAAGGCATCGCTGGAAGGACGAGCGCTGGTGACGAACAGCGTGGTCATCTCCGGGCCGCCAAACACGCAACTGGTGGGATGGCTCACGGGCAGGTCCACGATCCGGTCGACGCTACCGTCGGGCGCGAATCGAATGAGGCAATGGCCGCCCCATCGGGCGTTCCACACGTAGCCCTCGGCATCCATGGCCGAGCCATCCGGCACGCCGCGCTCATGTTCAGCGGCCCAGATGCGACGTTCGCCCAAGCGTCCATCCGCCTGAATCGGGTAGCGGTAAATGACGCCGTCAAGGCTGTCCGCCGTCAGCAGCGCAGTGCCTCTTTCGGCCCAGAGCATGGTGTTGACGATCCCCTGGCCGTCGAGCAACGGCGTGACGCGGGCGTTGGCATCGACGCGATAAATCCCGCCGGAACGCCGCTCCAGAGGCAGGTCACCGCCTTCGGCATCGAGGTTGTTCTGCATGCTGCCCAGCCACAGACGGCCCTGACTGTCGCAGCGTGCTTCATTCGCCCGATTGCCTTCGACGGGGTCGGCCACACAGAGCAATGTCAGGGCGGGGTGTTCGGTAAGAGAATCGAGGTTCAAGCGGTACACGCCGCTGGCCAGAGTGACCAACACGTCGCCTTTGACGGTCGGGATGAACGCAGAGACGGGCTCATTGAATTGCCAGTGACGCACCTGCCCTTGATGCAAGCGCAACGCCCGAAATCCGGCGATGTCCACCCAGTACAGGCTCTGCTGGGCGTCGTCCCAGAACGGCCCTTCGGCCAGTTTGAATCGCAGGTCGGAGACCGGCTGCCATTTCATACGCAATGTCCTGTTCTTGTTTTGGTGAGGAAGGCTCGGGGTGCCGTCCTGTGTCACGTCGCCCGCGAGCGGGAAATCACCTCGTTGGCGTTCTCAATCAAACTCATGCAAGCCCACACGCCGCGCGCCGGATCACGGGTCGCAATGGCGTCGGCCAAGTCCTTGTGCAACGGCAGCGTCCGACCCAATTCACCCGGCACCGCCGACGACACTTCGAACGAAATCGCCAGTAAGGCGCCCAACGCTGGCAGCATCTGTTCGATGAACTGGTTGTGACTGGCCGCCAGCACTGCTTCGTGAAAACGCTGGTCGGCGTGGTTGTAATTGCCCTTGTCCGCCACGCTGGCCGCCAGTTGCTGATACGCCGCCTGGATCTCCGCGATCTGTGCGGGCGTGGCCCGTTCACAGGCCCAACGCACTGCCATCGGCTCGATGGCGCGACGCAAATCCAGCAGGTCCAGCACGAAGCTTTCAGGCAAACCCTTGGCCGCTAGCCAACCGACCACCTGGGGGTCAAACAGGTTCCAGCTGCGCACCGGCAACACCCGCGTGCCGACCTTAGGCCCGACTTCCAGCATGCCCTTGGCCACCAGCGTTTTGATGGCCTCGCGGATCACCGTTCGACTGACGCCAAACTCCTCGCCCAACGCCGCTTCGACCTTCAACGACTGCCCCGGCGCCACACTGCCCTGAGCAATCCAGGCCCCCAGGCGGTCCACTGTTGACGCGTGAAAACTGTTGCTCATCCATCCGCCCCTTCTTGCGGTGCTTTCCGCAAATCGAGGCTAATCATCATACGATTGACTGTCAAACGGCTGTACAAGAGCAAAAAGCTGGGCTAAACCTGTTCAGCGTCAGGCCTGAGCCTGTCTCTCGGTAAATAGTATTACAATTAATTTTAAAATCGAGCGTTTTAATCCAATAAAACCCAAGACAAGGTCACCACAGACAAAGTAGTCATACCAATTATCGTTTCAGGCTTCAATTGATCGGCGTGTCAACCTGCTTGCCGCTTGCCACTCGCCGCTCGAAGCTCGCAACTTTCCCCCGCTTCTAAAACAAAAAAGGAATGACGCAATGAGGAAGACGCTTATCCCTGCTATCGGACTGACCCTGCTGGTCTCTGCCCTTCAAGCCCACGCAGGCGCCGGGCTCACAGCCGAACACGCCGCATTCGGCAAACTGCCAGACGGCACCTCCGTCGAAAAATACGTGCTGCGCAACAGCCTTGGCATGCAGGCCACTGTGCTGACCTACGGCGGCACGCTGCAATCGCTGCTGATTCCGGACAAACACGGCAAGACCGAAGACGTGGTCCTCGGTTTCGACGACATCGACGGCTACCTCAACGGGACGGCGTATTTCGGCGCCACCATCGGCCGCTTCGGCAACCGCCTGGCCGACGGCAAATTCAACCTCGATGGGAAAAGCTACCAGGTCCCGCAGAACGACAAGACCAATGCCTTGCACGGGGGAACGAAAGGGTTCGACAAGCAAATCTGGAAAGCTGAGCAGATCAAGGACAAGGGCTGGGTGGGCGTCAAGCTGACCTATGTTTCGGCTGACGGGGAAATGGGGTTTCCGGGGACGCTGAAAACCGAAGTGACCTACAGCCTCAACGAAAAGAACGAACTGCGCATTCAGTACCACGCCACCACCGACAAACCAACGGTGCTGAACCTGACCAACCACAGCTACTTCAACCTTGCAGGTGCGGGCAATGGCGACGTGCTTGATCAGGTCGCCATTGTTCATGCCAGTCATTACACACCGGTCACTGAAAAGCTGATCCCGACGGGCGAACTGCCCACCGTGACCGGCACCCCGCTGGACTTCCTCAAGCCGGTCGCTTTTGGCAAGCGCATTCGTGAGGACAACCAGCAACTGAAATTCGCCGAACCGACTCAAGGCGGCTACGACCACAACTGGGTGCTGGATAACAAAGGCAAGTTGTCGAATCTGGCGGCCGACGTGGTTGATCCGAAATCGGGCCGCCGTCTGCAGTTGTTCACCACCGAACCGGGCGTGCAGCTCTACACCGGCAACTTCCTCGACGGCACGGTCAAAGGCAAGGCTGGCAAAATTTACCCGCACTGGGGCGCTTTCACCCTCGAAACCCAACACTTCCCGGACTCTCCGAACCAGCCGAACTTCCCGTCCACACGGCTCGATCCCGGCAAGGCGTACACCCAGACGACGGTGTTCAGGTTTTCCAGCAAATAGCCCTCACGTCAGACACTGCATGACCTGAGGTTTGGTCCAAATCCTGTGGGAGACGCCGGAGGTTACGACGGCAGCGATTGTGGTGGGTCAGACACGCGTCTGCAAGCTGACCCACCGCCTCGCTGCCGTTGTCCCTCCGGCATCTCCCACAGCGACCTTGGCGGTGCCAGGATCTGCGACCGGCACATTCGCTGCGCCGACGCTGAAATGTCCTTCGACCCATCCATTCGTCCACATCTGCAAGCTCCGAATCACCCTTCTGTACCACGCGTAACCGTTTGGTAACGAAAGGAATAATCCGACTGAATTTTCCCGAAAGATCTGACTCAACGAGATGTGAGCGACTGATAGGGAGGTTTGCAAGCGTGGCACAGTACAAGCATTTCAGAATCGATTACCTGCTGCATGGCAAGTACAAAAGCTTCTACATCAGCGCCGAAGCCATGGACAACGCATCCGCCTGGCATTGGGCGTCGGTGGACGCAGGATTCGGGCAAATACCCAAATACCGTTCGGACAAGGTGCCGAAAGTCAGCAAGCCCAAGGCTGAACAACTCGGGTTGACTGACGTGGAATGGGCGGAATCCTGATTCGCACCCCATTCGCTGAAAATCGGTGCCGCCGGCCTTCGGGTTTCGGCGGTTTTTTTTGAAGGGTCCGCCCATGCCTATGTTGACCCGGCAACAGCGAATCAACAGCTTGCTGCTCATGATGCAGCCCTTGACCCGGAATCCCTTTCCGCCCCAATCACCCGGCCTCGCCAAAGCGCTGAACCGGCCAATTCTGCCGGGCGACGATGGCACCCCGTGATGGCACATCCCCTGCAATCCTCAGTCCACGTTCAGGACGATCCTGAATGCCTCCCCTTTCAACGTCGACACCACCTCACCTGATCGACGTCATCGAGACACCGTAATGACCCTGTCCCGTTTCCTGCGTCGCAGCCTCGCATCCCTGGCCTTGCTGACCCCGCTCGCCCACGCCGCCACGCCCGTCACGCTGGTCGTAGGCGATCAGAATTATTACAACGTCCGCGCTTCGGTGGAGGCTTCCGGCGTCCTCAAGGACGCGCCTTACACCGTGGAATGGAAACATTTCCAGTCCGCCGCCCCGGTGGCTGAAGGCCTGGAGGCGGGCGCCCTCGATTTGGGTTTCCTCGGCGACTCAGGCTTCATTTTCCTCGCCGCGAAAGGCGCTCCAGTCAAGCTGATCGGCGTGTCCCGGCAGAACCCCGACACCATTGCCCTGCTGGTGCCCAAGGACTCTCCGGCAAAAACCATTCAGGACCTGAAAGGCAAGAAGGTCGCTTACTGGCCCGGTGCCTGGAGCCAGCAACTGACATTGCGTGCGCTGGAAAAAGCCGGACTGCCCAAAGACTACGTGGAGTTCGTCAAACTGATGCCGATTGACGCCGCCGCAGCCTTGCCCCAAGGCAGCATCGATGCGTTCCCGGTGTGGGAACCGTACATCTCGCAGCAACAGGTATTTTCCGGTGCGCGTCCCATCATCACGGCACGTGGCCTGATGCCGGGGCTGTCGAGCATCGCGGCAAATGCCAACGCCATCGAACCGAAACGCGCCGCGATCAGCGACTTCCTCGGTCGATTGCAGAAAGCCCGGGCATGGGTGCAGGCCAACAAGGAGGCCTACGCGGACCTGTGGGCGAAGAAAGCCAATCTGGATCAGGCGGTGTCACGCCACTGGATCGGCCAGGCTGACATGAGCGTCGGACCGGTGGACGATGGCGCGGCGAAAGACTATCAAGGCACCGCTGATTTCCTCGTGCAAACCGGCGCACTGCCCAAGCCGTTCGAGACACGTAGCGTAATCGACACGTCGTTTAGCGCCGCCTTTCACTGAGGCGTGACCTGACCATTGGCGCACTGCATCAGTGCCATTGAAAGAACTGATCATTAAACGACCATTGCGAGTAAGCCCTTGCCTTTAAGGGCTTACAGCCAGTTATCCACAGAGATATTCACGCTTTCCGTGGACAACTTTTTGAACGAAATGCCGTTGACTTTCAGGGGCTTCCGAGCGTAGCTCCTCGTTCAAACGGGGTGCCAACCGTGTCCCGGGCACTGCTTTTTGTTACAGCAAAAAAATCTGTTTTTTGTGCGACGGATTTCCTCACCCACGCCGTTTAACCCTTCAACTGCACCCGCATCGGGTACAGGTTTGAAGGAGTTGTCATGAGAGCAGCACGATCTCTGGCGAAATTACGCTATGCCTTGATCCTCCCGGTCGCCCTCGCCGCCTTGGCCAGCACTCCGACCTACGCCCGTGAAGAAATCATCATTCGTCAGGCGCCCCCGCCCGTGCGCATGGAGCCCGTTCCCGTGGCCCGGCCTGGGTATGCGTGGGATCAGGGCCACTGGCGCTGGCAGGGACGCGGCTACGTCTGGGTGCCGGGGCACTGGCAACCGATGCGTCATAACGGACGCTGGCAGCCGGGACACTGGGAAGCCCGCGGCCCGAACTGGTATTGGATAGAAGGTCGCTGGCTGCGCTGAACCACTGACGGGGCTGTGGTCTGAGATGACAGGCTATTTCAGGCCCTCCCCGTCGCTCCCGCTTGGGATTGGCAGCCCCACGACCTGTCGAGACACGCCGTATTGAAAGACACTGATCCGGACATCGAGCTGTTGACCCGCATCGGCAACAACGAACCGGAAGCCGTCAATGAGATGGTGTCGCGCAAGCTCCCGCGCCTGCTGGCACTCGCCAGCCGTTTACTGGGCGATGCTGACGAAGCCCGCGACGTGACGCAGGAAAGCTTCATCAAGCTCTGGAAAGCGGCCGCCAGTTGGCGCAGCGGACAGGCGCGGTTCGACACCTGGCTGCACCGCGTCACGCTGAACCTGTGCTACGACCGGCTACGGCGCCGCAAGGAACAGCCGCTGGACGATGACAGGCTGTTGCAGGAAATGACCGATCCTTCGCCCGGCGCTGCCGAACAGGTGGAGACCGACGCGCAGAGCGCCTTGATGAGCGCAGCGCTTGCCGCCTTGCCGGACCGCCAGCGCGAGGCCATCGTGTTGCAGTATTACCAGGAGCTGTCGAACATCGAAGCGGCGGCGCTCATGGACATCAGCGTTGAAGCACTCGAAAGCCTGCTGTCCCGAGCGAGGCGCAACCTGCGCCGTTATTTGACCGAGGCTGAGGGTGCCGATTCGCACACCGCCGTCAGCCCGGGTCTACCTCAAGGAGAGAAACGCCATGACGCCTGAACGCTTTGCTCATCTGGCCGAGGCCTACGGGGCAGACCTCAGACACTGGCCCGCCGATGAGCGTGACTCGGCGCGAGCGCTGATTGCCCACGGCGATGAGAGCGTGCAGGCCGCACTGGAACAGGCCGCATGGCTCGACCATCGCCTTGACCTTCACCTGTCTACGGTTCCGGACGCAGCATTGATGCACGACGTCATGGCTTCAGCCCGGCGAGTGGAGCGCCCCTCGTTTTGGCAGCGCTATGCCGACTGGCTGTCGAGCCTTGGGTTCGTGGGCGTCGGCCTGGCCGGTGTTGCGGCGGGCATGCTGGTGGCGTCCCTGAGCCTGCCGCTGTCCGGTTCGCAGGAGCTGCTGCCGAGTGTGTTCGATCAGGGCGACACGGCGCTGATGATCGGCATTGATACCGAAGAGAGCGAAGAATGAGCCAGTCCCCACACCGTTTGAAACGCCTGCTGATCGCGTCGCTGCTCGCCAATGTGTTTCTGGTGGGCGGCGTGGTGGGCGGTCTGTATCAATGGTCGCAGCACCCACGGCCAGCGCCCGCAGTGGTGCAACATGGCTTGCGTCAGGCGATCGCCCATCTGCCCCAGGAACGCCGCCATCAACTGCGTCAGATGCTGCGCGAGACCCGCGCCGACAATCAATCGCTGATCATGGCCAGCCGAGATGCCCACCGAGACGTCGTCCAGCGCCTGAAAGCGCCGTCCCTCGACCGCGATGCACTGGATGCGGACCTGGATCGTGCACGAACCGCCGACATCACGCTGCGCACCCGCGTGGATGCCACCCTCGCTGACTTCGCGGCGAGTTTGCCCGTCGAACAGCGGCAAGTGCTGGCGGACGCCATGTCGGCTCCCCGTCAAGGCAAAGCGGCCAATACAGCAAAAGACTGACAGACAGCGACGGAATTTCCTGCCAGCCGCGTTAAACCCTTGAACGCCTCGTCAATCAGTCGAAGGCACGCTGGATCAAGGATTTCACATGCTGCGTAAAACCAAAGCTGCCCTGTTGGCCCTGGCCGTGACGCTGTCACTCTCAGGCTGCGTCATCGAACGCCCTCACCCGCGTCGTCCGCCGCCACCCGTTGAAGTCGTACCCGTCATGCCCGCCCCCGGCGCGCAATGGGTCGGCGGACACTATCGCTGGGCCGGCAATCAATGGTTATGGGTGCCGGGTCACTGGCGCAGGTATTAAGCCTGATAGGGCTCAGGCCGGTGCGCCTTTGGCTTGTTGCTCCAGGTGCAGCTGGAGCTGAGGGTCGATGCTGAGCGCGGCGGCGAGCTCGTCAAGGTAATTGCGCTCGGCGTCTTGTTGATCGTCCACCAGTAGCACACTGGCCAGGTACATTTCAGCGGCCATTCCTGGCTCGCCATCAGCGGCCTGGGCGACTTCGGCAGCGTCCAATGGCTTGGCGACTTCTGCGTCCAGCCACTGTTGCAACTGCGGGTCGTCGGCGTGGCGGGCGATTTCCTTGCGGATCATGTCCTGCTCGTGCTCGTCGATAGTGCCGTCAGCCTTGGCGGCTGCGATCAGGGCACGCAGGATAGCATGGCTGTGATCCTCAGCTTCCGGCCCGGCCAATTGATCAACCGTGCGCGGTGCCTCCTGTGGCGCGGATGCCTGTTGCCGCTGCCAGGACTGGTAGGCCTGAAACGCCATCATGCCGAGAGACGCCAACATCGCGTAATTGTTCGAACCCGACCGCGTCTGTGCGCCACCGGCGGTTCTGCCCGCCAGCCCTCCGCCGCCGAGCAAGCCGCCCAGCAGACCGCCCAGCCCACCGCCAGCGCTCGCACCGCCTGAGCGGCCACCCAACAGACCGCCCAGTAATCCGCCCAGCCTGCCTTGCGCTGTTTCTTTGCCACGTTGCTGCGTCGCCGACCCCTGACTGGCGCGCAAGAGTTGTTCCAGCAAATCGCTGGTGTTCATGTGCAGTTCCTCATCCGAGACATGTCACGCCTGAATCCCAACCATAGCCCTCAGACGACGGGCCGGCATGACCGTCTGGCCGACACCGTCCTCAGAAAATATTTATGGACCGCCATTGCCTCAAAAGACGCGTGTTAGCATCGCCCCCTTCTCGACGCTTGAAGGAGCCAAGGCATGCAGGACACCCACACATTCGCCGCCTTTCTGTTCGACATGGACGGCACGCTCACCAATTCCATCGCCGCAGCGGAACGGGTCTGGACCCAATGGGCCGTGAGCAAAGGGCTGGATGTCGAGGAACTGCTGTCCACCATCCACGGCGTGCGTTGCGTCGACACCCTGCGTCGGCTGAACCTGCCGGGCGTGGACCCTGAACGCGAGGCCGAACGGCTCGCCCAGATGGAAACCGACGACGTTGAAGGCGTGGTGTCCATCGAGGGCGCCGCCCAATTCCTCGCGGCACTGCCGCCTGACCGTTGGGCCGTGGTGACGTCTGCGCCACGCCGACTGGCGGAGCGCAGGATTCAGGCCGCAGGATTGCCGCTGCCGCACACCATGGTTGCGGCCGAAGACGTTGAGCGCGGCAAACCGGCACCGGACTGCTTTCTGTTGGCGGTGAAAAAACTGGGGGTAAAACCGGAGGATTGTCTGGTGTTTGAAGATGCGCCGGCCGGAATTGCCGCAGCAGAAGCCGCCGGAGCAAAGGTCATGGTGATCACCGCAACTCACAAGCATGTGATCGAGACGCCGCATCCGGGCCTGACCAGCTACGACGCCTACACCGTCTCCGTCACCGATCAGGGATGGCTGACACTGAAGCCGCAATGACAGGCGCCCCTTGCGGGCGCCCACCTTCATCCCGCATCAGGCCGCGTTCAAAACCCGCGCCAGCACCGACTTGACCGTGCCGATGCCGTTTTGCAGGGCCTGATCAATCTCGGCCATGGTGATCACGGAGGACGATTTGCCCGCTGCGGGGTTAACCACCAGCGCAAGGCAGGCGTAATTCAGCTCAAGCTCGCGCGCGAGCGCGGCCTCTGGCATGCCGGTCATCCCGACGATGTCACAGCCGTCGCGCTCCAGCCGCAGGATTTCAGCGGCGGTTTCCAGACGGGGACCCTGAGTGCAGCCGTAGACGCCGTAATCGCTGAACGGGCCACCTTCGGTTTTCAAAGCATCGATCAACCGTTCGCGCAGCGCCTGGCTGTACGGCTGGGTGAAATCGATGTGGGTGACCCGCTCCAGATCATCGGCAAAATAGGTGTGCTCGCGACCACTGGTGTAGTCCACCAGATCATGGGGCACGCAAAAATGTCCCGTGACCATGTCAGCGTTAATACCGCCCACCGCGTTGACCGCCAGAATCGCCTGCGCCCCGGCCTGCTTCAACGCCCACAGGTTGGCGCGGTAGTTGACCTTGTGCGGTGGCAGACGATGGGGATGGCCGTGGCGGGCAAGAAACATTACTTCTCGCCCGCCAAACTCGCCCAGCTGAACCTCGCCCGACGGCTCGCCATAGGGCGTGCTCATGGCCAGAGACTGACGAATCGTCAGGCCCTCCAGATGCGCCAGCCCTGTGCCGCCGATGATCGCGTAAACCGTCATGGCCAATCCTCAGTCGATCAGTTGAGCCGCACGCAACGCTGTCAGCGCCGCGAGCCAGCGTGGGTGTTGACGGTATTCGGTCGTGGCCAGGCCCTGACCGCGCATGCGGCCGATCCGGTCATGTGGCGTGATCTTCATCCGCTGGGCAGCGCTCAGTGCCAGCTCGGCGGCCGCCCGGTCGTTGCACACCAGCCCCATGTCACAGCCTGCGGTCAGTGCCGCTTCGATGCGGCTCGCGGCGTCGCCCACCACATGCGCACCTGCCATGGACAGGTCATCGCTGAAAATCACCCCGTCAAAGCCCAGCTCGCCGCGCAGAATGTCCTGCAACCAGCGGCGTGAAAAGCCAGCGGGCTGATTGTCGATTTGCGGGTAAATGACGTGGGCGGGCATCACGGCCGCCAGCTGTTTGCTCAGACGAGCGAACGGCACCAGGTCGCTGCCTCGCAGGGTCTCAAGACTGCGCTCGTCGGTGGGAATCGCGACGTGGGAGTCCGCTTCCGCCCAACCGTGCCCGGGGAAATGTTTGCCGGTCGCCGCCATGCCCGCGTCGTTCATGCCCTTGATGAAAGCGCCAGCCAACAGCGCTGCACGCTCCGGATCGCCTTCGAACGCCCGACTGCCCACCACCGCACTGCGCTGATAATCCAGGTCCAGCACCGGTGCGAAACTCAGGTCGAGTCCGACCGCCAGCACTTCGGTCGCCATCAGCCAGCCGCACTGCTCGGCCAGGAATTCGGCATTCGGGTTGTCAGCAATCGCCCGCATCGCAGGCAAACGGACGAAACCCTGACGCAGACGTTGAACCCGCCCTCCTTCCTGATCGACTGCCAGCAGCAGGTCAGGACGAATCGCACGAATGGACGCGCTCAGCTCACGGACCTGCCGTGGACTTTCGATGTTGCGCGCGAAAATGATCAGGCCGCCCACTTCGGGCTGACGCAGAAACTGACGGTCTTCGGACGTCAGCCAGGTACCGGCGATATCCACCATCAGGGAGCCATGCAGGCCAGAATGCATAGAAAGATCCTTCAACAACCATTGCCCAATGGGGCATGGTGCGGGATCGTCGGGTGCGATGCAAATGCACGGCACCCGGTGAGGGGGAATCAGACCTTGGCGGGCGCCGGGGCCGAACTTTTGCTGCGAGGCTTGAGCTGCGCGCTGATCATCGCCGCGTCGGTGACACCGGTTTCGGCACGCATGCCAGCTGCCAGGAACGGCACCATCAAACGCATGACCTGCTCAATCGAGGTGTTGACACCGAAGTCGGTCTCGGCAATCGCCCGCAGTGCTTTGATGCCGGACATGCTGAACGCGGCCGCGCCGAGCATGAAGTGCACGCGCCAGAACAGTTCGATGGGAGGAATACGGGGGGCGGCTTCGTTGACCAGAACCATGTAGCGGCGGAACACCTTGCCGTACATGTCTTCAAGATAACGCCGCAGGTGGCCTTGGCTCTGACTGAACGCCAAGCCCAGCAGGCGCATGAAAATCGACAAATCATTGCCGCTTCGGGGTTGCACCACCAGCGCTTGCTCGACGAGAATTTCCAGCAACTCTTCAAGGGTGGGCTTGTGTTCGGGCTTGGCTTGCCGACGTTCCAGCTCCTTGTCGAGGCTGGCGCAGAACGGCCCTAGAAAGCGCGAGAACACCGCCTGAATCAGCGCCTTCTTGGAACCGAAGTGATAATTCACCGCCGCCAGATTGACCGATGCCTTGCTGGTGATCAGCCGCAGCGAGGTTTCGGCAAACCCCTTCTCCGCAAACAGCTGCTCCGCAGCATCCAGAATTCGTTCAACTGTTTCCGACTGAGCCATGGGTTCTTCGCCTGACAAACACTTGTTTGAAACATACGTTTCAGCCGTCAGGCTGTCAACCCTCGGCTGTTCGTTTTCTGTCTGATCAGTCACGGCATTTAATCATATAAATCGCGGCCCCAAGCCATCATTCCCGCCCGGCGGATCCGTTCTCTCGGCGACGGTCGGTCAAGCCGCATGAAAAGGATGATTGCCAAGACGCGATCACTGTATATAATCCCAGTCACTGTATAAAAAGACAGAGCGATTCACATGATCAAACTGACGTCACGCCAAGCTGAAATCCTGGACTTCATCAAACGCTGTCTGGAAGACAACGGCTACCCGCCCACCCGTGCGGAAATCGCTCAGGAACTGGGGTTCAAATCCCCCAACGCCGCTGAAGAACACCTCAAGGCCTTGGCCCGCAAAGGCGCCATTGAAATGACCCCGGGCGCGTCCCGTGGCATTCGCATTCCTGGCTTCGAAGCCAAGGCAGACGACAGTGGCCTGCCTATCATCGGTCGTGTTGCCGCAGGTGCCCCCATCCTCGCCCAGCAGCACATCGAAGAATCCCTGGCCATCAACCCCGCCTTCTTTCATCCGAGTGCCGACTATCTGTTGCGTGTTCACGGCATGAGCATGAAGGACGTCGGCATTCTCGACGGTGACCTGCTGGCCGTTCACACCACCCGCGAAGCCCGCAACGGCCAGATCGTCGTGGCGCGGATCGGCGATGAAGTGACCGTCAAACGCTTCAAGCGGGAAGGCAACAAAGTCTGGCTGATCGCAGAAAACCCTGAATTCGCCCCCATCGAAGTCAACCTGAAAGATCAGGATCTGGTCATCGAAGGGCTGAGCGTCGGCGTGATTCGCCGCTAAGGAGAACGTTTATGCAGTTCCCACAGACACCGCAACAACATGCACAACTGCCGCTGTTCGAAGCCTTCATGGCCCCTGCCATGCCGCTGCTCGACGTGCCGCTGCTCCAGATTCCGGTCCTCGAAGACGTCGTCGAGGCACCGTGGAGCAACGAACCCGAAGTCTTCAGTGAATTGTCGTTGCGCGGCGCTGCCGGAAACTGCCTGAACCTCCTCGCGCCGATCTTGCGCGACCTGAGCCAGGACCGAAATGATCGCTGGCTGACGCTGATCGCGCCACCGTCGAGCGTGACGCAAGCCTGGCTGCGAGACGCGGGTCTAAACCGGGAACGCATTATCCTGATGCACCCGAGAGGCACGCAAAGCGCGCTGGAGCTGACACGGGAAGCCTTGCGACTGGGCCGCAGCCATACCGTTGTGAGCTGGATCAACCCGCTGCCGAGCACCGCGCGCCAGCAATTGATCAGCGCAGCGCGTGTCGGGGATGCGCAGAGTTTGAATATTCGCCTGGGCTGAGGCTATTCGCCTGAGCTGATCGGTACGGGCGTAACCGTCGGAAACAGGCACGCGCCGGGCCTCTCGTCAAACAGAGAAGCCAGCAGAAAGGGTAATACGAGGCTGATCCAGAACAGGATCAGTGCAGGACGCGAGGCCCCTCTTCTTCTTTGGTCAGTTCGCCTTCGGCCAGGCGACCGGCCATTTGCACGCCCACGCTGAGCATCGCCTTGGCGACTTCGACGTGTTGGCCATGCAGAAATGCCTTGGCGTCCTCAGAGAAATTCAAGGTCACCAGCGACCCTTCATCTTCGGCGCGGCGCAGCTCAATGCGGCCGTCAGGCAGTTCTACAATTTCCAGAAAAGAGGTTGGCATCAGGACAGTTCTCCACGAAAGGCGGGCATTGTAACAGCCTGATGACTCAGGCCCTAGCCCACCGATCACAATGCCTTAACACTCGCTCAGCCCTTCACGGAATCGGATCGCCAGGCTTTTCAGCTGTTGGCGCCAGCTCTCCATTTCTTCGCGAGTCAGTTCGGGCTCGACTTCGTCTTCGGCGCCCACGGAAATGATCAACGGCTGGGTCACATCGCCTTTGGGTTTTTTCGGGGCACGGGGCGGCTGAAACAGCGCGTTGTAGGACGCCAGCAGTTGCGCCAGCCAGGTTTCGCGCTGCTGAGCCAATTCCACCAACTCACCCATTTCAGGGATTGCGATGGCTTCCAGCACTTGAGGGGTGAGCAAGTCCTCGGCGCGGGCCGTGCTGGCGTTGGGCAGGCGATAGAAACCCGCAATTTCATGGCACAAACCCAGCAGCGCACCATAGAGATGAAAGATTGCCGACTCGCGTTCCGCCTGCTCAAGCCCTTGGGCGTTCATGGCGCGGCTTTCTTTCGCCTTGGCCATGGATTCGAGCGCCAAGCCTGCGAAGAACAGCTTTTGGTTGGTGCGGGTATAGAGTTCGTGAGCCATGTCAGTGGTCTCCCCATCGATAAAGTGTTGTAACGAATCCGCCAGGGAAAAAAATCCCTCGATGCGCAGGCCGGCCACCGAGGGATTCTTTTAACGCAAAGCGCGGGCGCTTGCCAGCCGCGTTAGCAGCTCACACGCGAGCGATCAACGCTTGTCTTCGACCTTCCACTTGCCGCCGTCGTAAAAGGCACGCCAGCCGGTCGGCTTGCCTTCCACTTCAGTCTGCACATACTGCTCCTTGGACTTACGGCTGTAACGAATCACTGCCGGACGGCCATCTGGGTCTTTCTGTGGGGCTTCGCACAGGAAGTGGTACTTCGGATCGATCTCGGACTTGTGCGGCACGATTTCCAGCACCAGCGGCGCTCGGGTCTCGCGGTTTTTCGGGAACTGGCTGGCGGCCAGGAACAGCCCCGACGCGCCGTCGCGCAGAATGTAGGTGTCGTCGACCTTCTCGCACTTCAGCTCCGGCATTTTCACCGGGTCCATTTTCGGTGGCGCCGCTTCGCCGCTTTTCAGGAGCTTGCGGGTGTTCTTGCAATTGGTGCAGCCGAAGAACTTGCCGAAACGGCCGGTCTTGAGCTGCATCTCGCCGCCACACTTGTCGCACTCGACGCTCGGGCCTTCATAGCCCTTGATGCGGTAGGTGCCCTCTTCGATCTCGTAGCCTGCGCAATCCGGGTTGTTGCCGCAGATGTGCAGTTTGCGTTTCTCGTCGAGCAGGTAGGCATCCATCGCCGTGCTGCAGATCGGGCAGCGGTGCTTGCCACGCAATACGCGGGATTCCGACTCACCCTCGTCGTCTTCGGCGATTTCGTCGCCCGGCGTCAGGTTGACCGTGGCCTTGCAGCGCTCTTTCGGCGGCAGGCTGTAGCCCGAGCAACCGAGGAAAACGCCCGTGGACGCGGTACGAATCTGCATCGGACGGCCGCACACCTTGCACGGGATATCGGTCATCACCGGCTCGTTGGCCCGCATGCCGCTGCCCGTGGCTTCGGCCACTTCCAGCTTCTTCTTGAAGTCGCCATAGAACTCGTCGAGCACGTTTTTCCAGTCACGCTCGCCCTGGGCCACATCATCGAGGTTCTCTTCCATGCCGGCGGTGAAGCCGTAGTCCATCAGGTTGGAGAAGCTCTCCGACAGGCGCTCAGTGACGATGTCACCCATCTTCTCGGAGTAGAAGCGGCGGTTGTGCAGCGCCACGTAGCCACGGTCCTGAATCGTCGAGATGATCGCCGCGTAAGTCGAAGGACGACCGATGCCGCGTTTTTCCATCTCCTTGACCAGGCTCGCTTCCGAATAGCGCGCAGGCGGCTTGGTGAAATGCTGGCTCGGGTCGAGCTTGATCAGCTTCATCACGTCGCCCTGAGCCATGTCTGGCAGCACGTCGTCATCACCGGGCTTGCTCATCTGCGGCAGCACACGGGTGTAACCGTCGAATTTGAGGATGCGGCCCTTGGCGCGCAGCTCGAACTCACTCGCCGCCACGCTGACAGTGGTGGACAGGTATTGCGCAGGCGGCATCTGGCAGGCCACGAACTGGCGCCAGATCAGCTCGTACAGACGCTCGGCATCGCGTTCCATGCCCGTCAGCTTGCTCGGATGAGTGTTGACGTCGGAAGGACGAATCGCTTCGTGAGCCTCTTGTGCACCTTCCTTGCTGCTGTAGACGATCGGCGCGTCCGGCAGGTACTTCTTGCCGAACTCGGTTTCAATGTAGGTGCGGGCCATGGCCACGGCGTCGGCCGACAGGTTGGTCGAGTCGGTACGCATGTACGTGATGTAACCCGCTTCGTACAAACGCTGGGCCATCATCATGGTTTTCTTCACGCCGTAGCCCAAGCGGTTGCTCGCGGCCTGTTGCAGCGTGGACGTGATGAACGGCGCCGACGGCTTGCTGCTGGTCGGTTTGTCCTCACGCTTGGCGATCTTGTAGGCAGACGCCTTGAGCTTTTCCAGCGCGGCCATCGCCTGCGCTTCGTTCAGCGGCTTGAAGGCCTCGCCGTTTTCCCGCGCCACTTCGAAACGCACGTTGGCGCCTTTCGCGGTGCCGAGGTCGGCGTGCACTTCCCAATATTCTTCCGGGTTGAACGCACGGATTTCGCGCTCACGCTCCACGACCAGTTTCACGGCCACGGACTGGACGCGGCCGGCAGACAGACCACGGGCAATCTTCTGCCAGAGCAGCGGCGAGACCATGTAACCCACGACGCGGTCGAGGAAACGGCGGGCCTGCTGGGCGTTGACGCGGTCGATGTCCAGCTCGCCCGGCTTGGAGAACGCTTCCTGAATGGCTTTCTTGGTGATTTCGTTGAACACCACGCGCTTGTAGCGCTCGTCGTCACCGCCGATGGCTTCACGCAGGTGCCAGGCAATGGCTTCCCCTTCGCGGTCCAAGTCCGTCGCGAGATAGATGGTGTCGGCATCTTTGGCCAGGCGGCGCAGCTCGTCGATCACCTTTTCCTTGCCAGGCAAGATCTCGTACTTGGCTTTCCAGCCATGCTCCGGATCGACGCCCATGCGAGCCACGAGCTGGCGCTTGGCCTTTTCCTTGGGCGTCAATGCAGGCGCTTCGGAAGCTGTCTTGCCCTTTTTGGCGGCAGGTTCTTTCGCAGCGCTAGCCGAACCGCTGGTGGGCAGGTCTCGGATATGGCCGATACTCGACTTCACCACGTACTGGCTGCCCAGATACTTGTTGATGGTCTTGGCCTTAGCCGGGGATTCCACAATGACCAGCGATTTGCCCATGGATCGGAAAATTCCTAATGCGAGAAAAAAAGACGTCAGAGCCGTCGAGGCCCCGCTATATATAGTGGCTACAAGGTGAGGTCAAGCAGAGGCTACTGCAAGGTCTCGCCTTACGACCTTGAAAAAAGGTCAGGTTCGGCCGTGACCAAAGCAAAGCGTGGCACGTGCTCGCCGTCAACCTCGACTGACTCCAGAAACATCGTCAAAGGACGAACCCAGAGGCCGTATTCACCATACAGCGCCTGATAGAACACGACTTCTTCTTCGGTCTCAGAATGCTTCGCGACACCGAATACACGGTACTCGGGGCCTTTGTAATGACGGTAGAGACCTGGCTTCAACGGCATGCGGTGGACCTCTCGAACGGACGCGAAAAAAACTTCAAAAAAAAACATTTCCTGAAAAACACAAAAGCCGGGGCACGTGGCCCCGGCTTGAACACTCATGCCGATTAAACGCGTTCGAACACCGTTGTGATGCCCTGGCCGAGACCAATACACATCGTGGCCACACCCAAGGTGCCGCCCTTCTGCTTCATCACATTGAGCAAGGTGCCGGAAATCCGCGCCCCCGAGCAACCAAACGGGTGACCCAAGGCGATGGCGCCGCCGTGCAGGTTAACCTTCTGGTCCATCTTGTCGAGCACTTTCAAATCTTTCAGTACCGGCAAGGCTTGGGCGGCGAAGGCTTCGTTGAGTTCGAAGTAGTCGATGTCAGCAATGCTCAGACCCGCGCGCTTGAGCGCTTTCTGGGTCGCTGGAACAGGGCCGTAACCCATGATCGCCGGGTCCACACCCGCCACGGCCATGGAGCGGATCACCGCCATCGGCTGAATGCCGAGGTCCATCGCACGCTGGCCGGACATGACGATCATGCACGATGCGCCGTCGGTGATCTGCGACGACGTACCCGCTGTCACGGTGCCGCCTTTCGGGTTGAACGCAGGCTTCAGGGCGGCCAGGCTTTCCAGCGTGGTCTCTGGGCGAATGGTTTCGTCGAAGGCGTACATCTTCAGGAAACCGTTCTCGTCATACCCTTGCATCGGGATGATTTCGTCCTTGAAGTTGCCTTCCACGGTCGCTTGATGGGCCAGACGGTGCGAACGTACGCCGAACGCGTCCTGGGCTTCACGGGTGATGCCGTGCATCTTGCCGAGCATTTCAGCGGTCAGGCCCATCATGCCCGAGGCCTTGGCGGCATACAGCGACATGTGCGGGTTCGGGTCGACGCCGTGCATCATCCCGACGTGGCCCATGTGCTCGACCCCGCCGATGACGAAGACGTCACCGTTGTTGCTCATGATCGCCTGAGCCGCAGTGTGCAGCGCACTCATCGACGAGCCGCACAGACGGCTGACGGTTTGTGCCGCCGACGTGTGCGGAATCTGAGTCATCAGCGACGCCATGCGCGCGATGTTCCAGCCCTGCTCCAGGGTCTGGTTGACGCAGCCCCAGATCACGTCCTCGACTTCTGCCGGGTCGACCTTGCTGTTGCGCTCCAGCAGTTTGCTGATCAGGTGCGCCGACATGTCTTCGGCGCGGGTATTGCGGTGCATGCCACCCTTGGAGCGGCCCATCGGTGTGCGACCGAAGTCGACAATCACGACGTCTCTCGGATTCAAGCTCATATTCTCACCTGTTCGTTGGGCACTTAGCCGAAGAAGCGCTGGCCGGTCTTGGCCATTTCACGCAGCTTCGCAGTGGGGTGGTACAAAGCGCCCAGATCAGCGTATTGGTCCGCCAGGGCAACGAATTCAGCGACACCGATCGAGTCGATGTAACGCAGCGCACCGCCACGGAACGGAGGGAAACCGATGCCGTAGATCAAGCCCATGTCGGCTTCGGCGGCGGTGTCGACGATGCCGTCTTCCAGGCAACGCACGGTTTCGAGGCACAGCGGGATCATCATCCAGTTGATGATGTCCTCGTCGGTGACTTCACGCTGCTCGTAAATCACCGGCTTGAGCACTTCCAGCACGGAGGCGTCGACGACTTTCTTCGGCTTGCCCTTCTTGTCGGTCTCGTAGACGTAGAAGCCCTTGCCGTTCTTCTGGCCCAGGCGATTGGCTTCGTACAACGCGTCCACGGCAGAACGGCGATCATCCTTCATGCGATCCGGGAAACCCTCGGCCATGACGTCGCGACCGTGGTGGCCGGTGTCGATGCCGACCACGTCCATCAGGTACGCCGGGCCCATTGGCCAGCCGAATTTTTCCATGACTTTATCGATGCGCACGAAATCCACACCGGCACTGACCAACTTGGCGAAACCGCCGAAGTATGGGAACAGGATGCGGTTGACCAGGAAGCCCGGGCAGTCGTTGACCACGATTGGGTTTTTGCCCATTTTCTTGGCGTAGGCCACGGTGGTCGCGACCGCGACTTCACTGGACTTCTCGCCACGGATGACTTCCACCAGCGGCATCATGTGCACCGGGTTGAAGAAGTGCATGCCAACGAAGTTTTCTGGACGCTTGAGCGCCTTGGCCAGCAGGCTGATGGAAATGGTCGAGGTGTTGGATGCCAGAATGGTGTTCTCACCCACCTGCGCTTCCACTTCGGCCAGTACGGCCTGTTTGACTTTCGGGTTCTCGACGACGGCTTCGACGACCAGGTCGACGTGACCGAAATCGCCGTAGGACAGCGTCGGACGAATCGCATTCAGCGCTTCGGCCATCTTCGCCGGGGTCAGACGGTTTTTCTCGACACGCTTGCCCAGCAGCTTCGACGCTTCGTCCAGGCCCAGTTGAATGGCCTCTTCACGAATGTCCTTCATCAGAATCGGGGTGCCTTTCAGCGCCGACTGGTAGGCGATGCCGCCACCCATGATGCCCGCGCCGAGTACGGCAGCCTGCTTCACGTCCTTGGCGACTTCGTCGTAGATCTTGGCTTTCTTTTTCAGCTCCTGATCGTTCAGGAACAGGCCGATCAGACTTTCGGCAGCCGAAGTCTTGGCCATTTTCACGAAGCCGGTGGCTTCGACTTCCAACGCCTTGTCGCGACCGAAGTTCGCGGCTTTCTGGATGGTCTTGATGGCTTCGACCGGGGCCGGGTAGTTAGGGCCCGCTTGACCGGCGACGAAACCTTTGGCGGTTTCGAAGGCCATCATTTGCTCGATGGCGTTGAGTTTGAGCTTGTCCAGCTTCGGTTGACGCTTGGCCTTGAAGTCAAACTCGCCGGAAATGGCACGCTTGATCAGGTCCAGCGCGGCATCCTGCAGTTTGCCCGGCTCGACGATCGCGTCCACGGCGCCCACTTTCAGGGCATCTTCGGCGCGGTTGTCTTTGCCGGAGGCGATCCATTCGACGGCGTTATCGACACCAATCAAACGTGGCAGGCGCACGGTGCCGCCGAAACCCGGGTAAATGCCGAGTTTGACCTCTGGCAGACCGATCTTGGCCGTGGTGGACATGACACGGAAATCCGCCGCCAGGCACATTTCCAGGCCGCCACCCAGAGCGATACCGTTGATGACAGCCAGGGTCGGCACGTTGAGGTCTTCAAAGTCACTGAAGATTTTGTTCGCTTCAAGGTTACCGGCGACCAGTTCGGCGTCCGGCAGCTTGAAGTTGTCGACGAATTCGGTGATGTCGGCGCCGACGATGAACACGTCCTTGCCGCTGGTGACGATAACGCCCTTGACCGACCCGTCAGCCTTGATGGCATCGACGGCCTGGCGCAGGTCATTGAGGGTGAGGCGGTTGAACTTGTTGACGGACTCACCCTTGAGGTCGAATTTCAATTCGACGATGCCACTTTCAAGAGCCTTAACCGTGATGGCTTTACCTTCGTAAATCATCAACTGATCTCCACGATATGGAAGCTGAACAATACGCGTCAGACGCTGAAATCCGGCGGCAGGCAAAGACGTTTCCGTCAATGCGAACACCAAACGCCAGGCACCCCGTCGACACGATTCGGGCGTCTGTCAGAGCATTCCTACGGCAAACGCTCAATTCATACGCCCGTTTGATTTGGGTGCGCCTACCTTCTGCCATATTCCAGCAATTGTCAATTCAGCAGACAGCGGACAAAACCGGCAAATCACAGGCAAAAGACACAGGTGATAAGGCAGCATTCAGCGTAATGATTGCGTTCAACGGACAGGCTGGGGGAGTAAACGCGAGAAGCGACGACCGGTACGCAAATCCTGGAAAATAATGGGATCCACCGCAGACAAATGCACCAAGAAGGTCTACATTCTGTGCACTGCGCATCAAGACGGGTCGTTTTTTCGGAAGTGATGTGAAACGAATCGGCACGTCTTCTGCGGTATTGCACCGCAGAGCACCACGAATTACGGCCTGCCTGGCCAACCCCCAGCCCGATGTTGTTATCGGGCTTTTTAATGCCTGCGATTTGCCCTTGCCGCCGTCACGCCAACGCTTTCAGCACGGCAGCAATGCGCTGCAACACTTCCGACTCGCCTCGCTCGGCCCAATAAAGGGCAATCAGCTGCTTGCCAGCTTCGACTTTGTAGACGTCGGCGGGCAGCGTCTGAAAGTGCGCCTGCAAGCGGGCATCCTCACACGGCTCGCGCCATTGGTTGACCCACTCACCGGGGGTCATCTGCCAGTACGTCCACACATCCGGCTCGCGGGCCGTGCGAGGTCGGTGATACTGCGCGCACGGGCTCGGGGGCTCGACGGGCAGCCAATGGGGCCATTCCTGTGGGATCAGCTGCATGGCCAGTCCCATGCGCCGTGCCTCCATCCGCATGGCCATGCGACCGCTCTGGGAGCGCGATGGTCTGAGCCATACCAAAGGGCTTAATATGACGGCAATGATTGACAGCACTATCCACACCGTCATATGTGTATGCCCCTGTCGCGGGGAGCGACGGGTAAAACATGAAGGCGTGCCATGAGGCGCGTGAAAAGAGCCATAATCAACACCATCGCAGACCTCAGAAGGAACATCCCATGTCCTATGAACATATTTTGGTAGCCGTGGACCTCACTGAAGAGTGCGATCCCGTTATCAAGCGTGCCATCAAGCTTGCGCTGGGCACCAACGCCAAGCTGTCGCTGGTGCACATCGTCGAACCCATGGCCATGGCCTTTGGCGGCGATGTGCCAATGGACCTCTCGCAGCTGCAACAACAGCAATTCGATCAGGCCAAGGAAAAGCTTGAAGCACTTAAGTTGAAATACCCTGACGTGAAAACCGGTGACAGTCATCTGACCTACGGCCAGCCGCGCCAGGAAATTCACCAGTTGGCCAAGGAACATCACGTAGACCTGATCGTAGTCGGCAGCCACGGCCGTCACGGCCTGTCGCTACTGTTGGGCTCAACCGCCAATGACGTGCTGCACGGTGCGCCGTGCGACGTACTGGCGGTCCGCCTGGTCAAACGCGCCGAGTAATCCTGCGACGCAAACAAAAGCCCGGCCCGTTGAAGGGGTCGGGCTTTTTTGTGGCTGCCGATTGCCGAAGGATTACCCTTCCTGCTAAGCGCTTACTCGTCCAGCTCGGCGCCTACTCGTCCAGCTCGGCGCTCACTCGTCAAGCTCGGCCCAGCGCTCGACCAACCCGTCCAGTTCCTTGTTCAGTTGCTCCAGGGACGCCAGCACTTTGGCCGTTTCGGCAGCCGGACGCTGGTAGAAGCCCGGATGGGCAATCTCGGCTTCAACGGCAGCAATCTGCTGCTCTTTGGCGTCGATCTCGCCCGGCAACGCTTCCAGCTCACGCTGCAGTTTGTAGCTGAGCTTTTTCTTCGCGGCGGGGGCGGCTTCCTGCACAGGTGCAGGGGCTGCAACCGGCTCGACGATGGCCGAATTCAGGTCGGCCTTGCCGGACTTGCTTTCCGTCACGCCCAAGAGACGCGGCGAACCGCCCTGACGCAGCCAGTCCTGATAGCCACCGACGAACTCGCGAACCTTGCCCTCGCCTTCGAAGACCAGCGTGCTGGTGACCACGTTGTCGAGGAATGCCCGGTCGTGGCTGACCATCAGCACAGTGCCTTTGAAGGTCAGCAGCACTTCTTCCAGCAGTTCGAGGGTCTCGACGTCCAGGTCGTTGGTCGGTTCGTCGAGCACCAGCAGGTTGGCGGGTTTGCTGAACAGCTTGGCGAGCAGCAAACGCGCGCGCTCGCCCCCGGACAGCGCCTTGACCGGCGTGCGCGCACGCTGAGGGCTGAACAGGAAATCGCCGAGGTAGCTGAGGACGTGGCGGCTTTGGCCGTCGATGTCGATGAAGTCGCGGCCTTCCGCAACGTTGTCGACCACGGTTTTTTCCAGGTCGAGCTGGTGACGCAGCTGGTCGAAGTAGGCGACTTCCAGGTTTGTCCCCACATCCACCGAACCGCTGGTGGGCTGGAGATTGTCGAGCATCAGCTTGAGCAGCGTGGTCTTGCCGGTGCCGTTGGCGCCGAGCAGACCAATGCGGTCTTCACGCTGCAGGACCATGGAGAAGTCCTTGATCAGCATCGGGCCACCGGGGTGGGCGAAGCTGACGTTGTCCAGCACCATGACCTGCTTGCCGGATTTCTCGGCGGTGTCCAGCTGGATGTTGGCCTTGCCGGTGCGGTCGCGACGCTCGCTGCGTTCGACGCGCAGGGCCTTCAAGGCACGCACACGGCCTTCGTTACGGGTACGACGGGCCTTGATGCCTTGACGAATCCACACCTCTTCCTGAGCCAGCCGCTTGTCGAACAGCGCGTTGGCGGTCTCTTCGGCAGCCAGCGCGGCTTCCTTGTGCACAAGGAAGCTGGCGTAGTCGCCGTTCCAGTCGATCAGGCCGCCACGGTCCAGTTCCAGAATGCGGGTGGCGAGGTTTTGCAGGAAAGAGCGGTCGTGCGTGATGAACAGCACGGCGCCCTGGAATTCCTTCAGCGCTTCTTCGAGCCAGGCAATCGCACCGATGTCCAGGTGGTTGGTCGGTTCGTCAAGCAGCAGCAGATCGGGTTCGGACACCAACGCCTGGGCGAGCAACACACGACGACGCCAGCCACCGGAGAGTTCGGCGAGGGTCTTGTCGGCGGGCAGTTGCAGGCGGCTGAGTGTGCTGTCGACCAGTTGCTGCAGGCGCCAGCCGTCACGGGCTTCGAGGTCCGACTGCACGTGCATCAGCTTGTCGAGGTCTTCGGCGGTGACGATGTTCTGGCTAAGGTGGTGGTATTCGGCGAGCAAGGCGCCCACGCCATCGAGGCCTTCCGCCACGACGTCGAATACGGTGCGGCCGTCGGCCACGGGCAGTTCCTGAGGCAACTCGCCGATTTTCAGCCCCGGCGCACGCCAGACGCTACCGTCATCGGGCAATTGCACGCCCTTGACCAGCTTCAACATGCTGGATTTACCGGTGCCATTGCGACCGATGATGCAGACCCGCTCTCCACGGGCGATCTGCCAGGACACCTTGTCCAACAACGGCATGGCGCCGAACGCAAGGGACACATCGCTGAATTTGAGCAGGGTCATGAGCTTCTCCAAAAACCGGGGGCGCATTCTACCTGAGATGGTGAGGGGATTGGGCGGGATTCGATGATGGGGTGGGAATTGGTTTTCAATCGTTATTTTGATGCCCTCCGGGCCTATCGCGAGCAAGCTCACTCCTACATTTGCTTAAACACGTGCCATGGCCTGATGGACCGAGTTGTGAGCCTTTGGGTTAACGGGATATTGATCTGGAACACCAAAGGCTCACAACGCGGTCCAACAGAATGCGGCGCGTTGCAAAAAATGTAGGAGTGAGCTTGCTCGCGATCAGGCCCGAAGGGCATCAGAGTAAGAATCCCAAGCGAGCCCCTTAAACTACAACCATTTGTTTCCATCCCCTCACCCCCACCACCTTCGCGCTTCAACCCACGCAGGCAACAGGCTAAGCTAGCGGCACTTTTCACGGTTCATCTGCACGGAAGTCTCATGCGCAGTCGTTTGTTCAGCCTTTTGTCCTGCCTGCTTCTGTCGGCCACCGCCGCCCAGTCCGTCCAAGCGGTCGATATCACCACCCAACGTCAATATTACGATCAGGCCAAACGCGCGCTGGCAAAGGGCGATGCCGGGCCGTATCGCATGTACGGCGCGGCCCTGGCGGATTATCCCCTCGAGCCGTACCTCGCCTACGACGAACTCACGGCCCGCCTCAACACCGCGAGCAACGACGAAGTCGAGCGTTTCCTGGCCGAGCATGGCGACCTGCCACAGGCCAACTTCATGAAGCTGCGCTGGCTTCGACTGCTCGCCTCGCGGGGTGACTGGCAACCGTTCGTCAAATATTACGACCCCAAGCTCAATTTCACCGAGCTGGACTGCCTGTACGGCTCCTACCAGCTCAGCCACAACATGCGCTCTGAAGGCTACGCCAACGCCGAAAAGCTCTGGATGACCGGTAAGACGCTCCCGACAGCGTGCGACACGTTCTTCACCCAATGGGCCGTCGAAGGCCAGTTGACCGAACAGAAACGCTGGCAGCGCGCCAAACTGGCCGCGCAAACGCGTAACTATTCATTGGCCAACCAGTTGGTCAACAGCATGACCACCCTCGCTCCTCAGGGTCGTTTGCTGATCGCCGTGGCGCAGAAGCCGGAAATGGTGAACAACCAGGGTCAGTTCATGCCGGCCGATGAAGCCATGTCCGACGTGGTCGGCCTGGGCCTGCGCCGCTTGGCAAAACAGGACCCGCAGCGGGCCATGGAATTGCTCGACAGCTATTCGCCCATGCTGCGCTTTTCTCACGAAGAACAGGTGCAGATCGCCAAGGAAATCGGCCTGACCCTCGCCCGCAGCTACGACGATCGCGCCCTCCCGCTGATGACCAAGTACGACCCGGACCTGCGTGACGACACCGTCACCGAATGGCGCCTGCGCTTGTTGCTGCGTCTGGGCCGCTGGAATGACGCCTATGAGCTGACCCGTCGTCTGCCGCAGGACCTGGCGACCACCAACCGCTGGCGTTACTGGCAGGCCCGTTCGCTGGAGCTGTCACAGCCGAACAGTCCGTTGTTGCCCGCCATGTACAAAGCCGTGGCGAAGGAGCGGGATTTCTACGGTTTCCTCGCCGCAGACCGTACCCAGACGCCGTACATGCTGAACAACAAGCCGCTGCCGCTGACGCAGGCAACCCTGAATAAGGTCCGCAATACGGCGGGCGTGCGCCGTGCGCTGGAGTTCTACCAGCGTGGGGAAGTCGTCAACGGACGCCGTGAGTGGTACCACGTGACGCGTCACTTCAGCCGCGACGAGATGGTCGCCCAAGCGAAGCTGGCGTATGACATGGGCTGGTACTTCCCGGCGATTCGCACCATCAGTCAGGCGCAGTATTGGGATGATCTGGACATCCGCTTCCCGATGGCCCACCGCGACACCCTCGTGCGTGAGGCGCAGGTTCGGGGCCTGCACGCCAGTTGGGTGTTCGCGATCACCCGTCAGGAAAGCGCGTTCATGGACGATGCTCGCTCCGGCGTTGGCGCCAGTGGCCTGATGCAACTCATGCCTGCCACCGCGAAAGAGACGGCGCGCAAGTTCAGCATTCCGCTGGCCTCTCCCGCCCAGGTACTGGACCCGGACACCAACATTCAGTTGGGTGCGGCGTACCTGAGCCAGATTCATGGGCAGTTCAACGGTAACCGGGTGCTGGCGTCGGCGGCCTATAACGCTGGTCCGGGCCGCGTGCGGCAATGGCTGAAAGGTGCGAATCACTTGGCGTTCGACGTGTGGGTCGAGAGCATTCCGTTCGACGAAACCCGCCAATACGTGCAAAACGTGCTGTCCTATGCGGTGATCTACGGTCAAAAGCTCAATGCACCGCAGCCCCTGGTGGACTGGCATGAACGGTTTTTTGATGACCTGTGATGGATAGGGTGTAAGCGGGGGGATCAGGCGTTTCGGCAGTGACTGATCCTCCCTCCATCACGTCACGGCCCGTGCGACCCCCAACGTCGGCGAAGCCGCTCCCGGAGCCAGAGCACCCGTTTCAAACCATCGGCAATGTTCGAAAAATTTCCAGCGCTTCTGCTTCTGCACTAAACCCTGCCAGCACCGGAAACGCCTCGCCGCTCACTTGATCGCCTACGACCACCTGAATGAACGACCAGCCCACCGCGATACTGATCCCGTCCTGCCCGATATCCCGTCCCGCGCTCAACGGCCGCGCCATCAGTTCCCGTTCAAGCTCACCGCAAGCGGTCTTCAACTGCCCACTCACCCGCTCCAGCCACGGCCCATGCTGACGCTCCGCAGGCCGCAGGTTACGTTCGTAATGAATCTGCACCGCCTTTTCATAGGCCACCAACGCCAGCCCCGTCAGCCGTAACGTTTGCGTCCGCTCTGCCAGCGTCAAGGGCATCAATCCCTTGCCGGGCCCTTGCAAAAACTCCACGTAGTCCAGAATCAGGCTCGACTCCATCAACACTTGCCCATCATCGGTGACGAACGTCGGCGCCTTGATCAACGGATTGATCTCGCTGAAACGCGCCATGCCCTGAAACACCGACACCGACTCATGCTCGAACGCGATCCCCATTCGTTTAAGGCTGACCGCGACCCGCCGCACATAAGGCGAATCCAGCATTCCGATGAGCTTCATCCCCTGCCTCCTATAAGCCTGCAAGCCAATTGACGGGTTTCGACAACGATCCTTCGCAGGCTAGCTGAAGCGCTCAAGGCCGCAACGTACAGCCTGGGAAAACATTTCAATTCGTAACACGCCGTCTACGCTGTATTCACGAAGTCTTCACAAACGTTCTGAAAAACTCCGCGCGATCCCCGTTATCCATCAACCCGCTTGCCTGTTCGGCAGGCCTGTCTGACGTGCACGTCGCAGGGATCGCTTGACGTGAAATGCACCCCCAGACCCGCTCCGAGTCGTTCGTCATATGGAAATACGTTCAAAACTGCCCGTCGTCACCTCCACCCGCCTGGTCATGTTGTTTTCCCTGTGTCTTGTGGTGTTTTACAACCTCGCCACCTGGCACGCACTGGTCGGTCTGACGCAGCTGCAAGGGATTAAGGTCGTCGCGTTTTATGTCTCTTTCGCGTTTTTCCTGTGGGCGGCGATCACGCTGCTGCTGACGCCGTTCTCCTTCCGGCCGACGCTCAAGCCGGTGCTGAGTCTGGTGGCGATGTGTTCGGCGGCCGCCGCGTATTTCATGAACACTTACGGCATCACCATCGACACGGTGATGATGCAGAACGTGCTGGAAACCAACCCGGGCGAAGCCAAGGCGCTGCTCAGCGGCAGGCTCTTCCTTTATCTGGGCCTGCTTGGCGCGTTGCCGATTGCGGTGATCTGGCTGATCCCGGTCACCTACCGCCGCGTGCTGCCGGGGCTGATCAACAAAGTGCTGGTCTGCATCGGCTGCGTGCTGGTGATCGCGGCCGCCGTGGGGCCGTTCTACTCGACCTACGCCCCGATCTTTCGTGACGAAGACAAGCTCACCCACTTTATCAACCCGACCAACTACATCTACGCCATTGGCAAGCTGACCAAGCAGACCGTGGCGATCAAGGAAACGGTCAAGATCCAGACCGTGGGCACCGACTCGGTTCTCAGCCCCGAAGCGCAGGCGCGGCCGAAGAAAAGCCTGATGATTTTCGTCGTCGGCGAAACCGCCCGCGCCGACCATTTCTCGCTCAACGGCTACGCCCGCGAGACCAACCCGGAATTGAAGAAGCAGGACATTCTCAACTTCACCCAGGTGGCGTCCTGCGGCACGTCCACGGCAGTCTCGGTGCCGTGCATGTTCTCCAAATTCCCGCGCAGCGATTACAGCGACAAGAAAGGCAAGACCTATGAGGGCCTGCTGGACATGCTGCAACGGGCGGGTTTGAAGGTGGTGTGGCTGGACAACAACAGCGATTGCAAAGGCACCTGCCTGCGCGTGCCCCACAGCGACATTCCGAAAAACCAGCCCAGCCCCTTCTGCGACGGCCAGAACTGCCTGGATGAATCGCTGTTGGTAGGCTTGCAGGCGTACATCGACTCGCTCAAGGACAACGCGATCATCGTCCTGCATTCCGACGGCAGCCACGGCCCGGAATACTATGACCGCTACCCGAAATCCCTGGAGCGCTTCACGCCGGTCTGCCACACCAATCAACTGGGCAGTTGCACCTCGGACGAGCTGAAGAATGTGTACGACAACACGATTCTCTACACCGACCACTTCCTGTCGCAGACCATCGAGCTCCTCAAGCGCAATCAGGACAAGGTCGACACGTCGATGATCTACGTCTCTGACCACGGCGAGTCGCTGGGCGAAAACGGTATCTACCTGCACGCCGCCCCTTACGCCATCGCCCCGAGCGCGCAGACCCACGTGCCAATGGTCATGTGGTTCGGCAACGCCACACTGGAAGACGCGGGCGTCGATCGCAGCTGCCTCGCCGCCAAGCAGAACCAGCCCGACCTGAGCCATGACTACATGTTTCATTCGGTGCTAGGCTTGCTCGGCGTCAACACCACCGAATACCAGCCGGCTCTGGATATTTTCCACAGCTGCAAACACAGCAAAGGATGACCTGACATGCCCCTCCAGAACCCGGTAAGCCCCTCAGCGACTCCGGTGTTCTGGCGGGACGCGCAATTGCCTTTCATCGAAGCCCGCTCCATCGCCGATGGCCGTAAGGTCTGCTATTCCCGGCACTCCCACGACGTGTTTTCCATCGGCGCGATCACCTCCGGACAGAGCACGTACCTGCACGAAAAAACCTGCCAGACCATCAACACCGGCACCGTTGTATTGATGAACCCTGGCGACGTGCATGCCTGCAACCCGATCGACGACCAGCCTTGGTCGTACATCATGTTCTACGTCGATGCGCAGTGGTTGGGCCGGGTGCAGCAGGCGTGCGGGGTCGAGGGGTTTCGGGCGATTCCGGCCATTTCCAGTGCCGATACTTTGCTGTTCACGGGGTTGTTGGCGCTGCACCGGACCTTGATCGACCCGACGCTGGACTCGCTGGAGAAACACGAAGCCGCCGTCGCGTATTTCACCCAGATGCAGCAACGGCTGGGCGGGACCGATGTGCCGTTGAAGAAGGTCAATCTGAAGGTGGAACGCGCTGCGCAGTACATCAATCAGCACTTTCTGCGGGCGATCCGGCTGGAGGAAATCTGCCAGGCGGCGAACGTGTCAGAGGCCTATCTGATTCGCGCCTTCGAGCAGCATTACCACATGACGCCCCACGCCTATCTGATCAACCGCCGTGTCCAGCACGCCCAGGCGCAGTTGCGTCAAGGCGACACCTTGGCCGACATCGCCCAGCAGAGCGGCTTTGCTGATCAGGCGCACTTTCAACGGGTGTTCAAGAAACACCTGGCGGCGACCCCGGGTCAGTACCGTCAGTGATCAGACGTACAGCAGTGACACCGCACACCCGGCCAACAGCGCCGACATGCTGCGATTGAACAGGCGAATGCGTCGGGGGCTGCGCAGCCAAGGGCCAAGGAATGCCCCGGCATAGGCCCAGCAGCCGACGGAGAGGTAGCACACCACGAAGTAGATCAGCGCAAACAGCCCGATCAGCCGCGCCTCTCCGTCCGCCACGAACGCCCCCATTCCCGCCACTGCCGCGAGCCAGGCCTTGGGGTTGAGCCATTGCATCGCAGCCCCGTGCCAGAACGATGGCGCGTGGGTGGGTTTGTCGAGGTGCAGGCGGCCATCGTCCATCGCCAGTTTCCAGGCAAGATAGATCAGAAACGCCATCCCGGCCCAACGGATCAAATCGGTCAGCACGGGGTATTGGCGAAGCACTTCGTGCAGGCCAAACCCGGTGAACACCAACAGCACGACAAAGCCCACCGTCGCGCCCAGCACGTGCCGCAGACTCGCCCCCAAACCGAACTGCGCCCCGGAACTGAGCGCCACGACGTTCACTGGGCCGGGGGAAATCGACGCCGCAAGGGCGAACGCCGCCATGGAAATCATCAGGTTCATTACCGCCCTTCTCCGTTCAATGAATGAGCGCAGACAGTAACGGGTGGGGTTGGGGGCGGTATTGAAGAAAACTGACCAGTGCCTGCCATGATCACCCGTGTGAGGTCCGACTCCCACGGCCTTCGGCCAGAATCAAACGCGCGGGTTTGCTGAGGTCAATCACTCGCTTGCGACAACGGTCGAGCGACGTCTTCCAATGATTTGCGCTCGGACGCCACGCCCCAGATCGCTTGCACCGCCGCCGCCAGCAACATCAACGCGGCGCCGATCAGGTAACCGATGAACACCGGCCCCCGCTCATGGCTGTCGATCAACTCACCGAACAGCGTCGGTCCGACAATCCCGCCCAGCGCGGTGCCGAACGCATAGAACACCGCAATCGCCAGCGCACGGATTTCCAGCGGGAAGGTTTCGGCCACAGTGAGGTAAGCCGAACTGGCCGCTGCCGAGGCAAAGAAAAAGATGATCATCCAGGCAATGGCTTGCTGGGTGACGTTGAGCACGCCTTGTTCGAACAGGTAGCCGCTGATGCTCAGCAGCACGGCCGACACCGCATACGTCAGGCTGATCATGACCCGCCGCCCTACCACGTCAAACAGCCTGCCCAGCAGCAACGGTCCGCAGAAATTCCCCAGTGCCAGCGGCAACACGTACCAGCCAATCGACGCTGACGGCACCTGATAAAACTCGGTCAGCACCAACGCATAGGTGAAGAAGATTGCGTTGTAGAAAAATGCCTGCGCGGTCAGCAGCGTCAGGCCGACCAATGCGCGCTGGCGATAGGTGTTGAACAGCGTGTCGAAGATTTCCCGTAACGGCGTGTGATCCCGCGCATGCAGGCGCAGTTTTTTTCCACTCGGTTCAGGCAGGTCATGGCCTTGCTCACGAAAGCGCGCTTCGATGGCTTCGACGATGGCTTTTGCTTCTTCGGCCTGGCCATGGATCAGCAACCAGCGTGGGCTTTCTGGCAGCCACAGGCGCATCAGCAAAATCACCAGCCCGAGCAACGCACCGATGCCGAAGCACAAGCGCCAGCCCAGGTCGCCGCCGATCCAGCCAGGGTCCAGCAGAATGATCGAGCCGCCCGCCCCGAGCGCCGCCCCGATCCAGAAGGTGCCGTTGATGGTCAGATCGACCCAGCCGCGAAACCGCGCCGGGGTGAATTCCTGGATGGTCGAATTGATCGCCGTGTATTCGCCACCGATGCCCATCCCGGTCAGGAACCGGAACAGCATGAAGCTCCACAGGCTGAACGAAAACGCCGTGGCGGCGGTGGCACAGATGTAGAGGGCCAGGGTGATGAAGAACAGCTTGCGTCGCCCAAGGCGGTCGGTCAGCCAGCCAAAAAACAGCGCCCCCAGGACGGCGCCGCAGATGTAGGCGCCACCCGCCAACCCGATGTCGGCGTTGTTCAGGCGCAGCACCGGGCTCTCTTTCAGCGCCCCTGATACTGACCCTGCCAGCGTGACTTCAAGACCGTCGAGCAGCCAGGTGATGCCGAGGGCAAACACCAGCAATGTATGAAAACCGCCCCACGGCAAGCGGTCCAGACGCGACGGGAGATCGGTTTCAAACACCCTGCCCTTGGCCTGCTCCGCTGCTGAATCGACGCTCGCGACGGTCATGGTGAATCCCTGCTCCACAGATCGGGATGATCTGAAGTGAGAGTTCGGGGGCCGGACAGGAGTTCAGCGAATTGCCGGACCGGCGCCGGGCCCCTGCCGTAACCGTTGTGAGAGACACCCACAAAAAAGCCCACCAAACGGTGGGCTTCCCTGGTTCAGCGCAATCTCACAGATTGAACACCGTCACCAGCTTGGTGTTCAGGTACGCCTCGATGGCCTCGGTCCCGCCTTCCGAACCGTAGCCGGAATCCTTGATCCCGCCGAACGGCACTTCCACCAGACCGATGCCCTGATGGTTGATCGACAGCATGCCAGCCTCGATCCGGGTGCTGAGGATGTGTGCGGTTTTCATCGAGGTGGTGAACGCATACGACGCCAGACCAAACGGCACGCGGTTGGATTCTTTTACCGCGTCTTCAACGGTGTCGAACGGCACGATCAGCGCGACTGGCCCGAACGGCTCTTCGTTCATGATGCGCATCTCGGTGGTCAGGCCGCTGAGCACCGTCGGCTGGAAGAAATAGCCCGGACCGTCGACCGATTGGCCGCCGGTGTGCAGTTTGGCGCCTTTGTCAGCCGCATCCTTCACCAGCGAGGTCAGGGCCGGGGCACGACGTTCGTTGGCCAACGGCCCCATGGTCACGCCCTGTTCCAGACCGTTGCCCACCTTCACCTCATGGGTCAGGCCCACGAACTTCTCGATGAACTGCTCATAAACGCCACGCTGCACGAGGATACGCGTAGGCGACACGCACACCTGGCCCGCGTTACGGAATTTGGCGCCTGCCAATGTGCGGGCTGCGAGGTCCAGATCCGCGTCATCGAACACCAGCGCCGGGGCGTGACCGCCCAGTTCCATGGTGGCGCGCTTCATGTGCTGACCGGCCAGGGCGGCCAGTTGCTTGCCCACCGGGGTCGAACCGGTGAAGGTGACTTTCTTGATGATCGGGTGCGCGATCAGGTAGCTGGAAATCTGTGCCGGATCACCAAAGACCAGACCGATGACGCCTGCTGGCACGCCTGCGTCAATGAAGGCGCGGATCAGCTCGGCAGGCGATGCCGGGGTTTCTTCAGGGGCCTTGACAATGATCGAGCAACCGGCCGCCAGCGCGGAGGACAGTTTGCGCACGACTTGGTTGATCGGGAAGTTCCAGGGAGTGAAAGCCGCGACCGGACCCACCGGCTCCTTGATGACTTTCTGCTCGACGGACGCGTTGCGCGACGGCACCAGACGCCCATAAGCGCGACGGCCTTCTTCAGCGAGCCAGTCAATGATGTCAGCAGCGGCCAGGGTTTCCATGCGCGCTTCGGCCAGTGGTTTGCCCTGTTCCTGGGTCATGATGCTGGCGATATTGTCAACGCGCTCGCGCAACAGGTTCGCGGCTTTCTGCATGATTTTGTAGCGGTCATAGGCCGGGGTGCTGCGCCAGGTTTCGAAACCGCGCTCGGCTGCGGCGAGGGCTTTGTCCAGATCGGCAATGTCGGCATGGGCCACGGTGCCCAGGGTGTCGCCGGTGGCCGGGTTGATGACCGCGAGGGTGCGACCGTTTTCACTGGCGCGCCATTGGCCGTCGATATAAAGCTGAACGTCTGGGTACATGAGAAAACTCCGGATGCGCCATCACGAGGCGTGGCAATGGAAATAGCGTGGCGGACAAACTTACAGGCATATGCCTTGAACGATCAAGGCGAATTCATAAGATGTCTGACGAGGAAGGTCTAGCCGAGTTGCATCAACTGCTGCGCATACGCCTGAAGCACTTCGCGCTGCATCACGAAACTGGCGTACTTGCCTTCACGCACAGTAGAAATCAGCCCCGCGCGCTCAAGTTCTTTTGTGTGATGGGACACGGTCGCCGCGCTGACGGGGTGGACCTTGAGCAGCTCGGCGCAAGGCACGGCCTCTGTGGAGGCACTGATCTGAAGCAGAATCTGATAACGCCGACGGTCGGCGAGCGCCCTGGAAATCAGTGCGACTTGTTGGTCGGTCAATGACAATTGATGTGCCGTGCTCATGAAGATCGTTACACCCCAGTTGAAACCTCCTTGTCGAGACTTCTTATTGTGAGAGTCGTCGCCCCGGACATGACCGACTCCCGATGAAAAACAAGTGTCAGTTGAGACGCCAAACAGCATATCAAGGTTCAGTCTCGACAGAATAAGCGCGTTGCGCACACCCGCGAAGTATTTTCTGGCATTCTGCGCGCCCTTTTCTTACAGGTCATGCAGCCAACTCAATCCAATTTTTTGTACACAATTTTCGTAATAATTGTTTTTAGATATGTGGACATGTTGTAGAGTCGAAAACCTGACCTGCTAGACAGATTTTGTGTACAGGTTCGGACTGCGTCACTTGCAAAGCCCACGACCGAATAAAAACAATTGGCAGGCTAACCATGACCACACCTCAAAGCAGTTCCCCTTCGCGCCCGACCGCCAGAAAAACCGACCTGATTTACGGGCTCAACGACCGCCCGCACTTGACGGCCGCGATCTTCGCCGCACTGCAACACGTGCTCGCCAGCTTCGTCGGCATCATCACCCCGACCCTGATCGTCGGCGGCGTGCTGGGTCTGGACAGCGAAGTGCCCTACCTGATCAGCATGGCATTGTTTGTGTCCGGCCTCGGCACGTTCGTGCAGGCCAAACGCTTCGGCCCCATCGGCTCGGGCTTGTTGTGTTTGCAAGGCACCAGTTTTTCCTTTCTCAGCGTGATCCTCAGCGCCGGTTTTCTGGTGAAAAGTCGCGGAGGTGGCACCGACGAAATCCTCTCGACCATCTTCGGCGTGTGTTTCTGCGCCGCGTTCGTCGAGGTGGTGCTGAGCCAGTTCATCGGCAAACTGCGCAAGCTGATCACCCCGGTGGTGACCGGCACGATCATCACACTGATGGGCCTGTCATTGCTCAAAGTGGCCATGACCGACATGGCGGGCGGCTTCGGCGCCACGGACCTTGGCTCGGCCGCGAACCTCGGACTGGCTGCACTGGTGCTGGTCACGATTGTGGTCCTAAACCGTTTCAACATTCCGCTGCTGCGGTTGAGCGCGATCATCATTGGGCTGACGCTGGGCTTTCTGGTGGCGTGGTACATGGGCCGGATTGATTTCGCGCACATGCCGCAGGTGCCGGTGATGAGCATTCCGGTGCCGTTCAAGTACGGCTTTTCCTTCGACCTGCTGGCGTTCATCCCGATTGCGGTGATCTTTCTGGTCTCCCCGTTGGAAGCGGCGGGCGACCTGACGGCCAACTCGATGATTTCCCAGCAGCCTGCGAGCGGCCCGGTGTACATCCGCCGGATCAAATCGGGTCTCTTGGCCGACGGCCTCAACTCGGCCATGGCCGCGACATTCAACAGCCTGCCGATGGTGACGTTCGCCCAGAACAACGGCGTGATCCAGCTGACCGGCGTGGCCAGTCGTTACGTGGCGTTTTTCATCGCCGGGATTCTGGTGCTGCTGGGCCTGTTCCCGATCATCGGCGCGGTGCTGCAATTGATGCCAAAGCCGGTGCTCGGTGGCGCGACGCTGATCATGTTCGGCACCGTGGCGGTGGCCGGGATCAAGATTCTGTCCGAAGCCGGGCTGCATCGGCGCAATATGCTGATCGTGGCGATTTCACTGGGCATGGGCCTGGGTGTGGCCGCGGTGCCTGAAGTCCTGCGCGAGCTGCCGAAGGCGCTGCACAACATCTTCGAATCGCCGATCACAGTGGGGGCTTTCTGCGCGATCCTGCTCAACATCTTTCTGCCGGAAGAACATAGGGAAGACGAGGTCACCGAGTTCGACCCGGAAGCCTCGACGGTGAAGGTGTTGCAAGACCCGTCAAAAGCCCCGGAAACAGAACCTCTCTCGCCACACGCGGTCGCACAGTTGGAACGCTAGGCTTAACTGAGCGGGAGCCCTCTCCCGCTCTGCCTCGCCACTGGAGCCCTCCAATGCCGCTACGCCCAATCCGTTCGCTGTTCGCCTGCCTGCTGATTCTGGCCTTGAGCGCCTGCGCGCTGTTTCCCAATCGCGATCCGCTGAACATCAATGTGGTAGGCATCGAACCGCTGCCGGGTCAGGACCTGGAAATTCGCTTCGCCGTTAAACTGCGCCTGCAAAACCCCAACGACGTCGACATTCCCTATGACGGCGTGGCGCTGAACCTCGACGTCAACGGCAAGCTGCTGGCGTCCGGCGTCAGTGACCAAAAAGGCACGATCACGCGGTTTTCCGAAGGTGTGCTGACTGTACCGGTGACCGTATCGGCCTTCGCCGCGCTCCGCCAGGCGGTGGGCCTGACCGAACAACAGCGTCTGGACAATCTGCCGTATGAACTGCACGGCAAACTGGCAGGCGGCCTGTTCGGGACCATGCGCTTCTACGACAGCGGCACGCTGAGCCTGCCGCAACCGGCGAGCGGGAGCTGGTAAGCGCTCCTCAATTGAGCGCTGACCTCAGGCTTCAGCGCGGCAGCAATCCAATCGACCGATAGTCATCGACGATGGCGTCATACAGCGAGATGTCCGCCCGCCCCCGGGCGCTCAACTGCGCACCGGAAATGCCGGAAAAAATCGCGAAGGCTCGCCGTTCGGCACTGGCCTCATCCACAAGACCGGCCAACACCAGCATCTTGCTCAGCCACGCCACGTTGACGTCTGCGAACACCTGCACCTCGGTCTGCACATTCGGCGGCAGGTCGTCGTATTCGGACGCCATGAAGCTGCACATGCACATGCGGTTCCCCGTTTCCAGCGCCACGCGGAAGGTGCCGGGGTAGCGGCGAAGGCACTCGACAGGGTCTTCCAGCTCCGCGTACATCGCGTCCAGCGCGGCGCCCGCGTCTTCCCAATAACGCCTGGCAACCGCCACGCCGAGGTCCGCCTTGCTCGGAAAGTGGTGATACAGGCTCGCGGCCTTGATCCCCACTTCGGTCGCCAGGTCACGGAAATTCAGGCCGTTGTAGCCGTGCGCCTGCCCGGCGAGCCTGGCGGCCGCCAAAATTGCTTCACGAGAATTGGTGCTCATAGCCGTCTCCACTGATCAGCCGCCACGTTAACAAAAAAGCCTACCAACTGCTAGGTATAGGCTTGACAGCCTTATGTGATGAGGCCTAGCATCTGCCCTACCAAGTGATCGGTAGGAATATCCCGGCGATCATATCTTGTTGAACCTCATGGGAAACATGACTGTGAAAAATGACATCATTTCATCCGACGCCACACAACTCGCCAGCCTGATCCGCAATCGTGAACTGTCTTCTGTCGAGGTCGTGAAAGCGCACCTTGATCGCATCGAAGCGGTAAACCCGAAAATCAACGCCATCGTGACCCTCAACGCTGAAGGCGCACTGGCCGCAGCGGATCAGGCGGACAAAGCGATCGCCCGTGGCGACAAGACCGGCCCTCTTCATGGCGTTCCTTTTACCGTTAAAGACGCGCTGGACACGGCGGGCATCCTGACCCAACGCGGCTCGCGTTTCTTCGCCGGTAACGTGCCGACCCAGGACGCCTCGACCGTCGCCCGTCTGAAAAGCGCCGGCGGCATCATCCTCGCGAAAACCAACCTCCCGGAATTCTCCACCTGGACCGAATCCGACAACCTGCTCACCGGTCGCACCAACAACCCGTGGAATCTGGACCGCACGCCGGGCGGCTCGTCCGGTGGCGAATCCGCCGCCATCGCTGCGGGCATGTCGCCGCTGGGCATTGGCAGTGACGTCGCCATTTCGGTCCGTGGCCCTGCCGCCTTCACCGGCATCGCGGCGTTGAAAGCCACCCACGGCCGCATTCCTTACAGCGGTCATTTCCCCACCGTGACCTCGCAGTGGTGGCACGTCGGTCCGATGGCCCGAACCGTGCGCGACGTAGCCCTCGCCTACTCGCTGCTCAAAGGCCCTGATGGCGCTGACGGTTATGCCGTGCACGCGAAAACCGCGGTTGCCGATACGGCGCGCATTTCCGGGCAAACCATTCGTGTGGGTTGGGTATCGGACGCGGCGTTCGGCCCGGTCGATCCTGAAATCACCGCCGCCGTGAAAGCCGCCGCGTCACAACTTGCGGCCCTCGGGTGCGACGTCGAGGAAGTCGCGCTGCCGTTCCTCGACGATCCTCTCTCCCCGCTGATGCTGATGGTCTACGCCGAACTGGCCCCGGAAATCCGCAAACTGGCCAAAGGTCGCGAACACGATCTGCACGCTGTAGGCCAAGGCATCTACGATTCGCCGGACCCGTCGTTCACTGACTTCAACGCCGCGTTGCGCAAGGCCGAAGCCCTGCGTTCAGCGTTCTCTGCGTGGTTCGATCAGTACGATGTCCTGCTGTGCCCGGTGACCCCGATGACGGCCACGCCGCATGGCGCGCAAGAACTGGTCGTCAACGGTCAGACCGTCTCGTGGCTGCACGTGATGAGCGCCACTTCGGCGTTCAACCTGACCGGCCTGCCCGCGCTGTCGGTGCCGTTCGCCTTGAGTTCCGAGCGCCTGCCGATCAGCGTCCAACTGGTCTCTCGCTGGTTGAACGAAGACGTGATCCTGCAACTGGGTGCGTTGCTCGAACGTCGTGGTGGTCTGGGGGATACCTGGCCGAGCCTGTGACTCAGGCGCTGCGCGTATAACGCGCAGGTGAACGTCATCCTTCAGCAATCACGTTGAAGCCCACCGCCTGGGACGCACTCGATGCTCCCAGGCAATTTCATTTCACGCCTGACAGGCGCCTTGAACACACGCCTTATATTTAATGTGTAATATCATGCCTGTCACTGATGACTCACCCCTCCATTCGCGTTCGAAAACTAAACCTTGTCCACTGCTCAGGAGACCGGAATGTCAGACCTCGGTAACCCCTCTCCATCGCTCGTCCGCCCGGCCAGGGCGTTCGCATTTCCTTTGCTGGCCACGGTGCTGTTCGCTTACTTTTTTGCGGCCAGCACCCCTTCACCGCTGTTCGTCGTGTTCCAACATCAGTGGGGGTTTTCGTCCGGCCTGTTGACCGTGGTGTTTTCCGCCTACGCCATCACCCTGCTGATCGCCCTGCTCAGCGCGGGCTCGCTGTCCGATCACATTGGCCGCAAACCGGTAATCGTCGGCGCGCTACTGCTGCAGACGCTGGCGATGGTGCTGTTCGCCTACGCCGGTGACATCCAGCAATTGATCTTCGCCCGCTGTCTTCAGGGCCTGGCGACGGGGATTGCCAGCGGCGCGTTGTCCGCCGCCGTGGTCGAAGCCGCACCCGCCCATCAGAAAAAGGCGGGCGCCTTGTTCAGCAGCATCGCGCCGCTGGCCGGGTTGGCAACGGGCTCGTTGATCACCGGGCTGTCGATGTACTGGATTGGCCATCCAGAAGTGACCGTGTTCGTCGCACTGGCGGTGGTGTTTCCGCTGGCCGCAGTGGGCGTTGCCCGCGTGCCGGAAACCTCAAGTCGGCGGGCGGGCGCCCTGGCGTCGTTGATGCCTCGCGTGTCGGTGACGCCTCGCGCCCGGAGTGCCTACGTTCGAAGCGCACCATTGTTGCTCGCGATCTGGGCGCTGTGCGGGCTGTACATGTCGTTGGCACCGTCGATCCTGCACGGCGTGTTTGAGGTCGACAGCGCCGGGCTCAATGGCCTGACCGTCGCGGCGCTCTGTGGCCCGGCAGCCGTGGCGGCTGCGGTCATGGGCCGCCTGTTTTCCCCGTCGTTGTGCGCGGCGCTGGGAGCACTGGGCATCGTCATGGGGCTGGCGATCCTCATTGGCGCGCTGTCATGGGGCGGTGTGTTGCCGTTCTTCGTAGGCACCGTGGTGGCGGGCATCGGTTCGGGCGCCGGGTTCTCGGCGGTCCTGCAAACCCTGGCGCCGTTGGCCGATGCCCATGAGCGCGCAGAATTGTTCGCGGCCATTTTCGTGGCTTGCTACCTGTCGCTCAGCCTGCCGCCGATCATCGCCGGCTTCGGCGTGGGGCACTTCGGCCTTTTCGACACCAGCCTCGTGTATCTGACGGCGCTGCTGATCGTCGCCCTGATCACCGGCGTCGTTCATTGGCGGCATCATCGCCATCCAGACTGAAGCCTATACCGGCTCGGTTGATTGACGCTGGGCCTGGGCTTCCTCCCGAGCCTGGGCAGGGCCTGACCAGGCAAAAAAAGCGCAGTCACGGACTGGCCCTGACTGCGCGTTCTCTCGCTCCCTCCTACCCGATTAATCCCTCACAGATGAATCGCCTTGCCCAGTGCCCGCAGGCACGCCTCCTGCAAGGCCTCGCCCTGGGTCGGGTGCGCATGCACCGTCCCCGCCACATCCTCCAGCCGCGCACCGGTTTCGATCAACAGCGCGAACGCTGCCGACAATTCCGATATGCCCGCGCCCACGCCTTGTAGACCCAGCAGCAGGTGGTTGTCCGCCCGCGCCACAACGCGGATGAAGCCGTCTTCACGTTCGGTGGTCATGGCCCGGCCATTGGCCTGAAACGGAAAACTGGCGTTGAGGATGTCGATCCCCTGCGCCACCGCTTCACCCGGCAACAGGCCCACCGTGACGATTTCCGGGTCGGTGAAACACACCGCCGGGATGCAGCGGCGGTCCCATTGTGTTTTGTGCCCGGCGGCGATTTCCGCGACCATTTCGCCTTGCGCCATGGCTCGGTGCGCCAGCATCGGCTCGCCGGTCACGTCGCCGATGGCGTACACCCCGTTCATGGACGTGCGGCAGGTGTCGTCAATCTGGATGAATCGCCCGTTCATGCGCAGCGACAGTTTTTCCAGCCCCCAGCCTGTGGTGCGTGGCGTGCGGCCCACGGTGACCAGAATCTTGTTGGCCTCCAGCGCCCGCTGGCCAGTGGGAGTGTCCACCAAAAGCCCGCCGCCCTCCGTCAACCCCACCGCTCTGGATTCGGTCAAGACCTCAACGCCCAGTGCCGCCAGGCGCGCGGACACCGGCGCCGTCAGGTCCTTGTCGTATTGCGGCAGGATGCGCGCGGTGGCCTCGACCACCGTCACCTTTGCCCCTAACTTGACGTAGGCCGTGCCCAGTTCCAGACCGATGTAGCCACCGCCCACCACCACCAGCCGCTTGGGAATCTCTGCCAGCGACAGCGCTTCGGTGGACGAAATGACCGCTCCCCCGAACGGCAGCGTCGGCACTTCCACGGGTGTCGAACCGGTGGCGATGACGATCATCTGCGCGTTAATCGTGTGCGTGCCATCAGCGGATTCGACGCGCACGGTCTTGCCGTCGACGACCGTGGCGTGCCCCGTGATCACGCGCACCTTGGCTTTCTTTAACAGACCCGCCACCCCGCCGTTGAGGCGCGAAACGATCTGGTCTTTCCAGGCCAGGGTTTTGGCGAAATCGAGGGTGGGGGCCGAGGCCGAAATGCCCAGCGGCGCGTGGTCGGCGAAGGTCTGCAACCGATGAAACTCGTCAGCCGCGTGGATCAGCGCCTTCGACGGAATGCAGCCGATGTTCAGGCAGGTGCCGCCCGGTTTGGCGGCTTCCACGATCACCGTGTCCACTCCCAGTTGCCCGGCGCGGATGGCGCATACGTAGCCGCCGGGGCCTGCACCGATGACGAGCAATTTGCAGGAAATCTCACTCATGTCATTGCTCCACGAACATCAACGCAGGGGTTTCCAGCAGCGCCTTCAGACGCTGGATAAACACCGCCGCGTCCCAGCCGTCGATCACCCGGTGATCGAAGCTGCACGAGATGTTCATCATCTTGCGGGGCACGAACGCCGCGCCGTCCCAATGGGGCCGCACGGCCATACGGTTGATGCCGACGATGGCCACCTCCGGACGGTTGATGATCGGCGTGGTGGACAACGCGCCCAGCGGACCCAGCGAGCTGATGGTGATGGTGGAGCCGGACAATTCTTCACGCGCTGCCGTGCCGGTCCGCGCCGCTTCTGCGACCCGCGCCACTTCATCCGCGGACTGCCAGAGGTTCAAGGTCTCGGCGTGCTGCACCACCGGGACCATCAGGCCGCCGGGGGTCTGTGTCGCAATGCCGATGTGCACCCCGGCGAACTGACGAATCACGTTGGCTTCGTCGTCGTAATGGGCGTTGAGGCCGGGCTGATCACGCACGGCCAGGACCATCGCTTTCATCACGAACGGCAGCAGGGTCAGCTTGGTGTGCCCGCCTTGACCGTTGAGTTTGCTGCGCAGGTCTTCCAGCGCCGTGACGTCGATTTCTTCGACGATGGTGATGTGGGCGATGGTGCGTTTGGCCAGTTGCATGCGCTCGGCGATCATGCGCCGCAGGCCCATGACGCGGACCTCATTGACCGAGTTGTCCCGCGCCGGTTTGCCTGCCCCTTGAGCCACGCCACCGCCCGCGATCCACGCCTCCAGATCGTCATGGGTGATGCGTCCGGCACCGCCCGACCCGCGCACCTGGCGCAGATCGATTCCCGCGTCGCGGGCACGGCCGCGCACCGACGGCGAGGCCAACGGCTTCTCCCCTTCGGCCCGCAATGGTCCCGGCGTGACAGACGCAGATGGCATTTCAGAGGGGGATCGAACTGACTGAGGTTTCTCGGGAGATGCCGTCTGCGCATAGGCGTCCGGGGCGGGTTCGACACCGGACGGCTCAGCGGCCACAGGACTCGCTTCACTCGACTGCGCCACCGGTGCTCCAGCGCGAGCGTTGCCTTCACCCTCGACCTCAAGGCGAATCAATTCCGCGCCGACCGCGATCAGCGCGCCCAACTCGCCACCGAGCCAAGTCACTTTGCCGCTCACCGGCGAAGGAATGTCCACCGTTGCCTTGTCAGTCATCACCGTGGCGAGGGTGTCGTCCTCCTTCACCCTGTCGCCTAGCGCAACTACCCACTCGACCAATTCCGCTTCGGCGATGCCCTCACCGATGTCGGGCATCCGAATCACATGCGTACCCATGCTCAAGCCTCCATCGTTGCGGTCAGCGCCTCGGCCACGCGGGCCGGGCCGGGGAAATAATTCCACTCATGCACATGGGGGTACGGCGTGTCCCAACCCGCCACGCGACGGATCGGCGCTTCCAGGTGATAGAAGCACTCGCCTTGCACCAGTGCAGCCAGTTCAGCGCCGAAACCGGAAGTCAGCGTGGCTTCGTGAACGATCACGCAGCGCCCGGTCTTGCGCACCGAGCGAGCGATGGTTTCCAGGTCCAGCGGGATCAACGTGCGCAGGTCGATCACCTCTGCGTCCACCCCGGATTCCTCGGCGGCATTCAGCGCGACATGCACCATCGTGCCGTAGGCCAGCACCGTGACCGCCTTGCCTTCGCGACGCACCGCCGCCTGACCCAGCGGCACGATGTAGCGACCGTCGGGTACTTCGCCCAGCTCATGGGATTTCCACGGCACCACCGGGCGGTCGTGATGGCCGTCGAACGGGCCGTTATACAGCCGCTTCGGCTCCAGAAAGATCACCGGGTCCGGGTCTTCCAGCGAGGCGAGCAACAGGCCCTTGGCGTCGTAGGGATTGGACGGCACCACGGTCTTGATCCCGGCCACGTGGGTGAACAGCGATTCGGGGCTTTGGCTGTGGGTCTGGGCGCCATAGATGCCGCCGCCCGTGGGCATGCGCACCACCAGCGGACAGGTGAACTCCCCCGCCGAGCGGTAACGCAAACGCGCCGCTTCGGAGACGATCTGGTCATACGCCGGGTACATATAATCGGCGAACTGAATCTCCACGCACGGCTTCATGCCGTAGGCCGCCATGCCAATCGCCGCGCCCACGATCCCCAGCTCCGAGATCGGTGCGTCGAAACAGCGGGAGGCGCCGTATTTTTTCTGCAAGCCGGCAGTGCAGCGGAACACCCCGCCGAAATAACCCACGTCCTGGCCGAACACCACCACGTGGGGGTCTTTTTCCATCGCGACATCCATGGCATCGCGAATCGCTTCAATCATCGTCAGTCGAGCCATGACTCAATACCCCGCTTCATGACGTTGACGCAGCAGATGCTCAGGCATCTCGGCGTACACGTCGTCGAACATTTCACTGGGGCTGGGTCGCTGCCCGCTGCGCAACGTGCCGATCGCCTCGGCTTCTTTCTGGGTCGCAATGACGTGGGCCATGATGCGTTCCTCGGCTTCGGCATGCCGTTCTTCGGACCAGACGCCGCGCACGATGAGGTGATTTTTCAGGCGCGTCACCGGATCGCCCAGCGGCCAGGCGCTGCTTTCATCGCTGGGGCGATACGCCGAAGGATCGTCTGAGGTGGAGTGGCCGCCCGCCCGATAAGTGACGTATTCAATGAGGGTCGGGCCGAGGTTGCGACGGGCGCGTTCGGTGGCCCATTTCGCGACGGCGTACACCGCGAGGTAATCGTTGCCATCGACCCGCAACGCCGGAATGCCGAAGCCATGGCCGCGTTCGGCAAAGGTCACCGCGCCACCTCGGGCGATGCCCTGAAACGTAGAAATGGCCCACTGGTTATTGACGATGTTCAGCACCACCGGCGCCTTGTAGGTCGAGGCGAACACCAGCGCGGCGTGGAAATCGCTTTCGGACGTGGAGCCGTCGCCGATCCAGGCCGCTGCGATCTTGCGGTCGTTCATGATCGCCGAGCCCATGGCCCAGCCCACCGCCTGAATGTATTGCGTGGCGAGGTTGCCGGAGATCGAGAAAAAACCATGCTCTTTCGACGAGTAGAACACCGGCAACTGCCGACCGCGCAGCGTATCGGCGTCGTTGGAATAGACCTGGCACATCATTGACTTCATCGGGTAACCACCGGCGATCAACAGACCGGCCTGGCGGTACGTCGGGAAGTTCATGTCACCTTTTTCGAGGGCAATGCGGAAGGCACAGGAGATCGCCTCTTCGCCGAGGTGCTGCATGTAGAACGAGGTTTTCTGTTGGCGCTGGGCCGAGAACATCCGGACGTCATAGGCGCGCAGGGTCAGCATGTGCTCAAGCCCGGCGATCAGCGCCGCATCGTCCAGGCCAAGGTCGTCGGCCCAGGGTCCGACCGCCAGATGGTCCTGATCCAGTACGCGAATGATGCCGAACGCGAGGTCGCGCATGTGCTCAGCGTTTTCATCGACAGCGGGACGGCGCATGGCGCCTGCTTCGGGGATCGACACGCGGGAGAAGTCCGGCCGGTCGCCAGGGCGCAGCTCAGGCGCGGGCACCGCCAGACTCAGTGGGGGATACTCAACCATTGGGGCTTCCTCGAATTATTTTTATTGTCGTGGCAGCACTCGCTCACCCTTGGGATGAGCAGGGGTATTGTCCGAACAACAAAAGCCTATCGATGAATCGTCAAAATGAGCTTCCAAATGTTTCGTCGTTTTGTTAATCAGGCAGGAGATTCCTTCAATACCTTCCTGCGTTGTGAATGGATATTTCGAGATGGCCGAAAACAACAAAAAGATCGACCGCATTGATCGTGAAATTCTTCGAGCCCTGCAAAGGGACGGTCGCCTGAGCAACACCCAACTGGCCCAGGAAATAGGCCTGACCCCCGGCCCCTGCTGGCAGCGAACCCGCCGTCTGGAAACCCTCGGCTACATCACGGGCTACACCGCGGTGCTCGATCAGTCGCTGCTCGGGGCGGCGGAAACCGTGATCATTGAAATCACCCTTGAGCGCCATGACGACTCGGTCCTCGAAGCGTTCGGCAAAGCCATGGCGGACATGCCCGAAGTGCTGGAGGTCTACCTCACCACCGGCAACTATGACTACCTGATCAAAGTGGCCGTGGACGGCACGGCGGGCTACGAAGCGTTCTTGCGCAAGAAGCTTTACAAGGTGCCCGGCATCACTCATTCACGCTCCAGCTTCACATTGCGTTGTCTTAAACGCTCGCTGTCGGTCGTGCCCGATCACTGACCGACACCCGTGCAAAAATGCAGACTCACAATGCAGAAAGGTGAGTTGAAACTAATAAAAATGCACTGCTAGCATCTCGGCAAGTCGCTCAGTCCCCCGCTCACAAGGTGAGGGATTGCCAGTAGCGTCACGCACGGAGAACAACAACAATGCCAGCCTTGCACCCACGTTTCACCGCCTGCCCGTCTGCCGCCCTCGTCAGCGAATACCCTGCCTCGTGTAGCGATGCGCACGGGTGTGAGCGCTCCGGGCACCGACGCTCATGACGCACGCCCTCGCCTGATCCCCCGCCTTTTCTTTCTCCGTGAACGGCCCGCTTACCCGTGAGCGTGCGACCGACCTATCGAGGTGCCTTGATGGAATGCGACACACTGCCCCTGGACGCTCAGGCCCCCGTTACCGCACACGTGCGCAACCGGATTGGCCACCTGACGCTCAATCAGCCCGCGACGCTGAACGCCCTCACCCTGCCGATGATTCGCGCCCTGCATCAACACCTGCAGGCCTGGGCGGACGACCCCGAGGTGCTCGCCGTCGTGCTTCGCGCCGAGGGCGAAAAAGCCTTCTGCGCCGGGGGTGACATTCGCTCGCTGTACAACAGTTTCCAGGCGGGCGACAGCTTGCACCGCGTGTTCTTCGAAGAGGAATACGCCCTCGATCACTGCCTCCACGTTTACCCGAAACCCACCGTGGCCTTGATGGACGGGCTGGTGCTGGGCGGCGGCATGGGGTTGGTGCAGGGCACCACATTCCGTGTCATCACTGGCAGGGCGAAAATGGCGATGCCGGAGGTGGGGATCGGCTATTTTCCGGACGTGGGCGGCAGTTATTTTTTGTCGCGCCTGCCCGGCCAATTGGGGGTTTACCTCGGCGTCACCGGGGTTCAGGCGAGAGCGGCCGACGCGCTCTACGCAGGGCTCGCCGACATGTGCCTGCCCCGCGAATCGCTGGAGGCATTTGACCAGCGCCTCGACGCACTCCAATGGGAAAACGACCCGACGCAGACCCTGCGCACGCTCGTGACCTCCATGACCACCAAGCTGCTGCCGGGCGCGGAACTCAAGGCCATGCGCCGCGTGATCGATGAGTATTTCGCGCTGCCGGACATCGTGTCGATTCGCGACGCCTTGTCGCGGGAAGACCGTCCGGCGTATCGGGACTGGGCCGAAGAAACGATCAAGGTACTCGACAGCCGCTCGCCGCTGGCCATGGCCGTCACGCTGGAGCTGATCCGCCGTGGCCGGAGCCTATCGTTGGCGCAGTGCTTCGCGCTGGAACTGCACCTGGACCGTCAGTGGTTCGCCAAGGGCGACATCATGGAAGGCGTGCGCGCGCTGATCATCGACAAAGACAAAACCCCGCGTTGGAACCCCCCGAACATTGAGGCATTACCGCACGCACAGGTGCTGGCGTTCTTCGACGGCCACCCTGTGCACACACTCGATACCCTGGCCACGGTCTGACCGTCGTCCCCTGACAAGAGAGCCCCACGATGAACGACCACGACTTGACTGAAGAGCAGCGGATGATCCGCGACATGGCCCGCGAGTTCGCCCGCAACGAAATCGCGCCCCACGCACAGGCCTGGGAAAAGGCCGGCTGGATTGATGACGCCCTGGTCCGCAAGATGGGTGAGTTGGGCCTGCTGGGCATGATCGTGCCCGAAGAGCTGGGTGGCACGTACATCGACTACGTCGCCTACGCCCTCGCGGTGGAGGAAATCTCGGCGGGCGATGGCGCGGTGGGCGCGCTGATGAGCATTCACAATTCCGTGGGTTGCGGCCCGGTCTTGCGCTACGGCAGTGATGAGCAAAAAGAACACTGGTTGCCGATGTTGGCCAGCGGTGAGGCCATCGGCTGCTTCTGCCTGACCGAGCCCCAAGCCGGTTCGGAGGCGCACAACCTGCGGACCCGCGCCGAACTGCGCGATGGCCAGTGGGTGCTCAACGGCGCGAAGCAATTCGTCAGCAACGGCAAGCGTGCACAGCTGGCGATTGTGTTCGCCGTCACCGATCCGGAGCTGGGCAAGAAGGGGCTGTCGGCCTTTCTGGTGCCCACCGACAACCCCGGTTTCGTCGTGGACCGCAGCGAACACAAGATGGGCATCAAGGCTTCGGACACCTGCGCCGTGACGCTCAACAACTGCGCGATTCCCGAAGCCAATCTGCTCGGCCCACGGGGCAAAGGGCTGGCCATCGCCCTCTCCAACCTCGAAGGCGGCCGCATCGGCATCGCCGCGCAATCGTTGGGCATCGCCCGCGCCGCCTTCGAAGCAGCCCTCGCCTACGCCCGTGATCGCGTGCAGTTCGGCCAGGCGATCATCCAGCACCAAAGCATCGCCAACCTGCTCGCCGACATGCACACCCAACTCAACGCCGCCCGCCTGCTCATCCTGCACGCGGCACGGTTGAGAAGTGCTGGCGAGCCGTGTTTGACCGAAGCCTCCCAAGCCAAGCTGTTCGCGTCGGAGATGGCCGAGCGGGTGTGCTCCAAAGCCATTCAGATTCATGGGGGCTATGGCTACCTGGAAGACTATCCGGTGGAGAAGTACTACCGCGACGCGAGGATCACCCAGCTGTACGAAGGCACAAGCGAAGTGCAGCGGATGGTGATTGCCAACGCGCTGCAGCACTATGCGCTTTGACCGTGGGGCCTGCCGCCATAAGGGTTAGGGCAATCGAGCTGTGGAGGCTGTATCGCCCCTTCGCGAATGAATTCGCTCCCACAGGAGTGAGTGCCCAAGGCCAACACGTGTCCTCAGCATCGCGGCTACAGAGAGAGCCCGGCACTCACAATCTCGCGTCGTGCCCGTTACCTGTGGAAGCCCGGCGCTACACCTCCGCCTTGTACTGCTTCAACTTCTTGTAGAGCGTCGGCCGGGTGATGCCCAGGGCGGATGCCGTGCGGGTGACGTTGTTGTCGAACGCGCGCAGGGCGCCGACGATGGTGAGGCGTTCGGTTTCGGCGAGGCTGATGACGTTCGCGGCGCTGTCGGGCACAGCGGTCGGGGACACCACCGCGCTTTCATCGCCAAGCCAGCCCACCGGCATCTCCGCCACGTGGTCGCCATCGGTCATGTTGACCAGGCGCTCGATGACGTTCTGCAGTTGCCGCACATTGCCCGGCCAGCTGTAGTTGCGCAGGGTGTGAATCACGGCCGGACCGAGTTCGATCAGCGAGCGATGCAGCAAGGTGCAGGTCCGCTGAACGCATTGGTCGATCAGCATTTCGATGTCGTCGACGCGTTCGCGCAGGGACGGCAGGTCGATGCGCAGCACGTTGAGGCGATAGAACAGGTCATCGCGAAACGCCTTTTTGGCGACCATGTCGGTGAGGTCGCGGTTGGCCGCCGCAATCACCCGTACGTCGAGGGCGATGCTGGTGGCGCCGCCGATCCGGGTCACTTGCCGCTCTTGCAGCACCCGCAGCAACTTGGCCTGAACGTCGAGGGGCATTTCCGAGATTTCATCGAGGAAGATCGTGCCCCCCGCCGCGAGTTCGAACCGGCCCAGTCGTCCGGCTTTATCCGCGCCAGTGAAGCTCCCGGGGCTGTAGCCGAACAGCTCGCTTTCGATCAGGTCCCGGGGCAGTGCCGCGCAGTTCACGGCCACGAAGGACGCCCCCGCCCGCTTGCTCTCGTTGTGAATCGACTGCGCGAACACTTCCTTGCCCGTGCCACTCTCGCCGAACAGCAGGACGTTGGCATCGGAGTTCGCCGCCCGTTTGGCGATGGCCACGGCCTCGGTCAGCTTGGGCGAGCGCCCCGTGATGTCGGTGAAGTGATAACGCGCCAAATCCCCCGCCATACGATTGGAGAGCCGCTTGGCCCGGGCGATTTCGTGGAAGGTGTTGACGATGGAGACCACCGTGCCGTCTTCATCGATGATCGGCACGGCGGTGTCGAGAATGTGCAGATTGAGTCGACTGGAGCGGATCTCCAGCTCGCGGTCGACATAACCTTTTTTGGTGTCAAAAATCGGCGTGATGAAGGGCTCGAAATCGATGACCTTGCGCAGCTCGTGACCGATGCTTTTCTTCGGATCGATCCCCAGCATGCGCCCGCCCGGCGCGTTGAGGTAACGAAGCACCCCAAAACGGTCCAGCACCAGCAGGCCGTCGGACATGTTGTCCATGATCGCTTTCTGTTCGCGGAACAGCTGCTGCGATGCACTGGCCTGCTCCAGCAAATCGACCGTGCGGGCGACGAACCCGGAGCCCATGCGACACAGGCGTACCAGCACGTCTTCAGGCAACGGGTCCGCCGAGCACACCGCGAAAAACAGCGCCGCCTGCCCGGTTGCAGTGGGCATTTTCACCATCGCCAGCGTGCGACCGCTGCACTCGCCGATCACCGGCGTTTCCTCCACCGGACGCCGTGCGGCAGGCACTGCGGACGGAAAGGTGATCAGCCCGGCAGAATTCCGGAGGCGATAGCGGTCGTCGTAAATCGCCACGCTGACCATGGCCTCGGGGAACATCGAGCCGAACAAGTCGCACAGCTCACTGAGGTGGGCTACCAGCGGGTCTGCTTTGGCCATGTCCATTGCTATCGCACTCTCAAGAAATCGTTCGGATCGCTTGCCGTCATTGGCCGCGCCATCATTGCCCGCTCCATGGAATCACGGTGCCGTCATCCCTTCAAGATATGCATTCCGGATCTCCGGTTGCGAGGCCAACACCTCGGCATCACCGGCATGCACCACCCTGCCCGTCTGCAGCACGTAACCCCGGTCGGCAATCGACAACGCCATCGCTGCGTTCTGCTCGACCAGCAACACGGTAATGCCATCTTCCAGATTGATCTTCTGGATCGCATCGAAAATCAGGCGAATCACCAGCGGTGCCAGGCCCAGCGACGGCTCGTCCAGCAACAGCAGTCTGGGTCGCTGCATCAATGCCCGTCCGATGGCCAACATTTGCTGCTCACCACCGGACATCGTGCCCGCCCGCTGCCAACTGCGCTCTTCCAGACGAGGAAACAGCCGGAACACTTTCTTCAGGTCGTCCTGAAAATGCTTCGGATCGCTCAAGAACGCGCCAATCTGCAGGTTCTCCACCACCGTCATTTTGGGCATGATCCGCCGCCCTTCCGGCGAGTGGGCAATGCCCAGGTCCGCGACGTGATGGGACAGCAACCCCTTCAGCGGCTTTCCGCAGAACGCGATCGAACCGGTCTTCACCGCGGGCGCGCCGAAAATGGTCTTGAGCAACGTCGACTTGCCCGCCCCGTTCGCGCCCAGCAGCGTGACGATCTCGCCCTGCCGCACTTCCAGGTCGATGCCATGCAGTACCTGCACCGCGCCATAACTGGCGTGCAGGTTTTCCACCGCCAACACCGGCGGCGAGAACGTGGTCGGCACCCGGCCTTCACGGGGAAAGCGCTTCAACGTGGATGAACTGTCGCTTTGCCCCAGATAGGCCGCGATCACGCCCGGATGTTCCTTGATGTAGTCCGGCGTGCCCTCGGCCAGTTTCTTGCCGTATTCCAGCACGACGATACGGTCCGAGACGTTCATCACCACGCTCATGTCGTGTTCGATCAGCAGCACGCCGACGCCGTTTTCGGTCTTGAGCCGCTGCAAGTCTTCCCCCAGCTCACCTGACTCTCGGGGATTGAGGCCCGCCGCTGGTTCGTCGAGGCACAGGAAGCCGGGATCCAGGCACATCGCCCGGGCAATTTCCAGACGACGCTGCTGGCCGTAAGACAGATTGCCCGCCAGTTCGTCAGCCCGTGACGCGAGGTTCATGCGGCGTAGCCAGGTCATGGCCTTCTCGACGGCCGCTTCTTCCCTGTCGCGATAGGCCTTCAGGCCGAACAACCCGGCGATCTGCAACAGGCCCTTGCCGCTGAGCACGTTGTGCTGGGCCACCATCAGGTTTTCCAACGCGGTCATGCCCCGGAACAGACGGATGTTCTGAAAGGTCCGGGCGATCCCGGCTTGCGTCACGATCTGATGGCCGGACAAATGATCGACGCGAATCTGGCTATCGTTCCCCGCGATGGTGATCTTGCCCGAGGTGGGCCGGTAAAACCCGGTGACGCAGTTGAACGCCGTAGTCTTGCCCGCACCGTTGGGGCCGATGACCGCCGTGATCTCGCCGCTGGCCGCTTTGAAGTCCAGGCTTTCAATGGCCTTGATCCCGCCGAAATGCATGCTCAACCCTTCGACGGACAACAGCCTGGCACTCGTGGGCCGATTCATTGCAGTGACTCCGAAACATGAAGAGGGGGTGATTCAGCGGGCGCCAGAATGGAAGGCTTGCGTCCGGCGATCAGCCCTTGGGGTCGCCAGATCATGATGAACACCATCGCCAGGCCGAACAGCAGCATGCGGTATTCAGCGAACTCCCGCCCCAGCTCCGGCAGGCCCACCAGCACCACCGCAGCGAGGACCACGCCCAATTGGCTGCCCATGCCGCCCAGCACCACAATGGCGAGGATGATCGCGCTCTCGGTGAAGGTGAAACTCTCGGGGCTGATGAAACCTTGCCGAGCAGCGAAGAAACACCCGGCGAACCCGCCAAGCATCGCGCCCAGTGAGAAGGCCGTCAGCTTGACCGACGTCGGGTTGATGCCCACGGCCTGGCAGGCAGTCTCGTCCTCACGCAATGCTTCCCACGACCGGCCAATCGGCAGACGGCGCAGCCGCTCGGTGAACAGCAACGTCAGCGCCGCCAGCCCGAGGATGATGTAGTACAGCCACATGAAGCGGTGATCGGGCGAGAAATCCAGGTGGAAGAAATCCGCGAACGTGGTGGTGCCATCCGGCGCCGACGGGGCGAAGGGGTGACCGAAAAAGCTGGGACGTGAGATCCCCGCGATGCCGTTGGGGCCGCCCGTGATGTCGGTCAGGTTGATGATGAAGATGCGGATGATCTCACCGAACCCGAGGGTGACGATCGCCAGGTAATCCCCCCGCAGACGCAGCACCGGAAAGCCCAGCAGAAGGCCCAACGACGCCGAGACCAGACCGCACAACGGCAACGCCAGCCAGAAACTGACCCCGAAATTCACCGAGAGATAACCGAACGTGTAAGCCCCGGCGGCGTAGAACGCAACGTAGCCCAGGTCGAGCAAACCGGCCATGCCGACCACGATGTTCAGGCCCCAGCCGAGCATGACGTAAATCAGAAACGTGGTTGCCAGGTCCAGCTCGTAGCGGCTGGTGAACGGCAACAGGGGAAACACCAGCGCGACGATCCCGATCATCAGAAACAGGCGTGGCGAAACACCGGCAATGAACGCCGAGGCCCGTGACGGCCGACGTGGCGCAACGGGTCGAGACGGGTTTCGGTCGCGCAACAGCTGCACCAGACAGTGTCCGATGAACACGATCAGCGCGGGCACGATGACCCAAAGGGGCCGGATGTTCAGACCGTTTTTGCCGCCAAGGTCCTGAAGCTGCAGGCCCGCCAGTGGCAACGCCAGCAAGGCCGTTATCAGCGCGGGGAGCAGCGCGCCTTTAAGGGTGTAGGCGATTGTTCTTTTCATGGGCAGCCTCAGACTTTTTCGAGATGCGGACGACCGAAGAGTCCGGTTGGGCGGACCGTCAGCACCAGAATCAGCACGGCGAACACCGAGACATCCTTGTACGCGCCGGACACATAGCCGCCCCAATAAGCCTCGACCAGGCCGATAAGCAGGCCGCCGATCATGGCGCCCGGAATCGACCCGATGCCGCCCAGCACGGCGGCGGTAAAGGCTTTGACGCCCGCGAGAAACCCGATGAAGAAATCCACCGAACCGTAATACAGCGTGGTCATCAGCCCGGCGGCGGCCGCCAGCGCGGCCCCCACCATGAAGGTGATCGAAATGGTCCGGCCGACGTCGATCCCGGCCATCCCCGCCATCTCCATGTCCTGTTCACACGCCCGCTGGGAGCGGCCGAAACGTGTGCGCTCGACGGCATGAAAGAGCAGCGCCATCAGGCAGAAGGTCAGGACCACGATGGCAATCTGAATAATGGTGACCTGCACCGAAAAGCCGTCGGTTTCCCAGAGCGTGAAGCCACCGGACACCTGTTGCGGCAGCGTCCGGGTGCGCGCGCCCTGGAGGATCTGCACGTAGTTCTGCAGAAAGATCGACATGCCGATCGCCGAAATCAGCGGCGCCAGGCGAAACGAGCGACGCAGCGGACGATAAGCGATGCGCTCGACAGCCCAGCCATACATCGCGGTGAACAGCACGGCAATGACCAACACCAGCAGAATGGCCAGCGGCACCCACGTGATGCCCAGCAGACCCAGCACCGTGAACGCGATCAGCGAGATGAACGCGCCGATCATGTACACCTCGCCGTGGGCGAAGTTGATCATCCCGACGATGCCGTAGACCATCGTGTAGCCCAGCGCGACCAGCTCATAGATGGCACCCAGGGTCAGGCCGTTGATGGTTTGTTGCAGAAAATAGCCCATGACAGACTCCCCGATTCAGTTTTCGGAATCGGCCCGTGGCAGCGAGGCCACGAACCGGCGCTCACGGTTTTCTTATTTTTTGAGGGGTTTGTATTTGCCGTCTTCCCAGACGTAAATGATGAAAGGCTCGGTGCTCGGGTCGCCTTTCTTGTCGAACTTCACATCGCCCAACACGGTGTCGAACGTGCCGGTGTGCAGCGCGGTGGCGACTTTCGGGCCGTCTTCCGATTTGGCGTTGTTCGCCGCCGCGGCGAAGGCCTGAATCGCGGCGTAGGTGTACAGCGTGTACCCCTCGGGCTCGTAGCCGCCGTCGCGGAACTGTTTGACGATGCCAGCCGCTTTCGGGTTATCCCGTGGGTCCGGGTAGAACGTCATCAAAAAGCCGTTCGCCGCAGGCCCGGCGATGGTGGCGAATTCCGTCGAGGCAATCCCGTCACCGCCCATGAACGTGGCCTTGAGGCCCTGCTCCCTGGCCTGCCTGACGAGCAGGCCGCCCTCGGCGAAATAACCGCCGAAGAACACCAGGTCAACGTTTGCCTGCTTGAGTTTGGAAATCAGCGTCGAGAAGTCTTTCTCGCCCTGGGTCAGGGTGTCGAACACCACTTCCTGCAGACCGCCCGCATTCAGGCCTTTCTTGACGTTATCCGCCAGGCCCTGCCCGTAGGTGGATTTGTCATGAATGATCGCCACGCGCTTGAAATCCTTGTTAGCGAGGATGGCCTGATAGGCGATCACTGCCGACTTGTCATCCCGACCCGCCGTGCGAAACACGTTCTGCAAACCGCGTTCGGTGAGGGTCGGGTTGCTGGCGGCCGACGCGATCATCGGAATGCCCGAGTCCGCGTACACGTCGGATGCCGGTATCGCCGAGGACGAACAGAAGTGGCCGATCACGCCCGCCACTTTCTTGGCCGCGAGTTTGTTCGCTACCGCCACCGCCTGCTTCGGATCACAGGCGTCGTCTTGTATGTCCAGCACCAGCGTGTCGCCGTTTATCCCTCCCGCCGCGTTGATGGCTTCTGCTGCGGATTTCGCCCCATGGGTGATCTGATCGAAAAAGGATGCGTATTGGCCTGTGGCCGGTCCCGCGACACCCAGCACGACATCCTTGGCCTGGACCAGGGACGTGCTCATTGCCATGAGGACCGTTGACACTGTGAGAATTCGTTGGATTTTCATCTTACTGTTCCCCTTCTATTCGTGATTGCCGTCTATGCATCGTTAGGTTGGGTTCACTTTTTCCGGGTGATGAAACCTGCCACCCGCTCCGCCGCCCCCGGCTGACTGAACGCTTCGATCGTGACCTCCTGCTCCAACTCGACTGCCCGCCACAACGAAGCGCCCAGCCCTTGGTTGATGAGCGTTTTCAGACGGGAAACCGAGAACCGTGACTTCGCCGCAATCTTCTCCGCCAGCCCGAATGCGACGTCGTACGTTTCCTCCAGCGCGACGACCCGGTTCACCAGGCCATTGCGCAACAACTGCTCGGCGGATTGCCGCTCGCCCAGCAACAACAACTCCATGGCCCGCTGATAGCCGATGGACTGCGGCAACAAATGGGTCACGCCGCCCGTGACGAACTGGCCCCAGTCCATCTCGGGAAAAAACGCCACCAGGTTCTCGGCGGCAACGACGAGGTCGCAATTCAACAGCCACTCGAACCCGCCACCGACGGCATAGCCGTGCAGCGCACCGACCACGGGTTTGTCGCAGCCCATCAGCAGGTGGGTGATTTCCTGGATCGCGCTGATGTGCGCCTTGATCGAGGCGTCGTTCTTGCTCTGAATGTCGAACTCTTTGAGGTCATCACCGGAGCAAAACGCGCGGCCTTCGCCGTGCAGCAGAATGACGGCGGCCTCGGCATCGTCGATGGCGGCGTTCAGCGCGGCGGAGAACGCCGACAGCAACTCGCCGCTGATCGCATTCAGGCGCTCGGGACGGTTCAGGGTCACGATGCCAATGGCGCCCTGGCGCTTGTAGAGTGCATAACTCATGCGGGCTTCCTCTCGATCAGGGCGGTTTTGCCATCGGTGCGCGGCAGGCTGTCGATCGGCAAAATGGTCACTTCGGCCGTCGCGCCGGCGAAGGTGCGAATCGCCTCTTCAAGCGACCTGCGGGCGTACTCCCAGGACTCCTCGCCCACGCCCGCCGCCGCCTCGGCCTTGACCCGAATGCGGTCCCAGGGGCCTGCGCCTTCCAGCACGATGCGGAATTGACCGGACGCCAGATCGGGCCGACTGAAAATGGCCTTCTGCACCGCGCTCGGAAAAATGTTGATGCCGCGCACGTTGAACATGTCGTCGGTACGGCCCGTGACACGGAAACGGAACCCGGTGCGGCCGCAGTCGCAGGGCCCGGTGCCGGTCACGGTGATCACATCGCGGGTCTTGAAGCGGATCAGCGGCTGGCATTCTTTCGCCAGGTGGGTGCAGACCAGTTCGCCGGTGGTGCCTTCGCGAATCGGCTGGCTGCGGTTCTGTGCATCGAGGATCTCGATGAACAACGCATCGGCGCCGTGGAAGTGCAGGTCGTGGGTGTGATCGCACTGGCTGGCGAAGTTGCTGAGCACTTCAGACATGCCGTAATTCGCGTTGCGCACGCTGAAGCCCCAGACGTCTTCCATCGATTGACGGAATTCGATGTTGTCGAGCCCCGCTTCGCCACCGAAGAGGCCCACCCGCAACTTGAGGTCCCGTGGGTTCTTGCCTTCCGCGCGCAGGAGTTTTTCCAGCAGCGCCGGGTACGAAGGCGTGCAGGAGATGGCCGTGACGCCGAGGTCCTTGATGGTGTCCAGCAGCAGCCTGGTGTTGCCGACGCCGAACGGAACTACCGCTGCGCCCGCTTCTTCGAGGGTCATGTGGTCGGTGACGCCACCGGTCCACTGGCAGTAATTCAGGCAGTGCACGACGCGGTCGGAAGGTCGCAGGCCCGCGGAATATTGCGCACGGCCGCCGACGACGGAAATCAAGTCCACGTCGCGTCGACTGTTGGCCAGTTGCAATGGCTTGCCGGTGGTGCCGGACGTGCGATGGACGCGCACCACCTTATCGTTGCCACACGCGATGTACGTGCCGAACGGATAACTCAGTTCCTGGCTGCGGCGTACTTCTTCCTTTTCAGTAAACGGCAGACTTTCCAGGTCATCGAGTGTGAACGTGCGATCAACTAACGCGCCCAACTTCTCTTTATAAAAAGCCGAAGTATTGCGCACGTAGTTCCACTGATGTTTCCACAAGCCATCTTGCAAATGGCGAATGGCGTGATCGGGCAACGTTTCAAATTCCGGGTGCAGTAAATCGAGAGGCATGAAAGGCATCCTTATTATTGGATCGTGGAAGCGCCGCGTGCAGCGGCACGTGTTTCGATGGCGGAAAGATCAACGATGGCGCGAGCGTGCCTGCCCCGTCCGACCGGCCCGGCAGGGTCTTCGGACCAGACCTCGAACCAGAACAGTTTCCCTTCCTGCCCGGTGAAACGGGCGTGTGAGCGAAGTTTGGAACCCACGGGAGTCGGGGCCAGGTGTTCGAGGTGGACCGAGACGCCCACTGACACTTTGCCTTCGCCTAACAGCGGCGCCAGCATGTCGGCGGCCACGCGTTCCAGTTCGCTGATCAAAAACGGAGTGCTTAATACAGCGGGATAGTTCTCCCCCGGCCGGGTCGCGAAAGCACGGGCGGTCATGTTCGACGTCACGTGCGTGTCGACGCAGTGGGTCGAATCTTTTTCAATCGGCATGATTCACCTCTCTTGGTAATGTCATTGACAAAGAGCAAGGAGGATGCCAGTTGGTTTTAAGCTTATAACTGATTGAAAGTGCAGGATTATTTTGAGGCGAATGGGAATAGGACAGCAGCGTTTGTATTTATAATTAACGTTAATTTTATTGACAGTGTTTGGATTTTTTACAGCGAAAGTGGGCGGTTTTATTGCCGTATAGAAAATGAGGGCGCGCGAAGGTTGAGAACGCCGTACACGAAACGTGTAGAGCGAATTTATTCGCGAAAAGGGTTATGGCGCCGAGGGTGTAGGGGCTGTACGCCCCTTCGCGAATGAATTCGCTGCCACAGGAATGAGTGCTCGCAGGCGCAAACAGGTGCGTGACCTTAGCGGACTGCTTCAGGGGGAATGCAGCCCGGCACGGCATCATCCCTTACCAATCCCCTGCGAGCACACCTTTCAGCCCGGACAGATCGGAAAACTCATACAACGGCTTCGGCGTGAACTGGCCCAATGGATGGCCGTACCGATTGATCCAGGCCACCTGCATTCCCATCGGCATCGCGCCTTCCAGGTCGGCGAACTGCGACAGCGACACGTGCAGAATCTGATCCGCCGGTACGCCGAGCTTCTGGATTGCCCGCTGAAAAATGAACGCTGACGGCTTGAATGCCTTGGCTTCTTCCGCCGTGGTGACCTGAGCGAATTCGGACCGAAACGGGTTCAGATCGAACAGCCGATTGTCCATGTTGGTGATCGGCATCAGCGGGTATTTCTCTTTCAGCACCGCAATGATCGCAGGCACTTCAGGGTGTGGCCGTGCCTCCCCCGTCATCGTGCTCAGCAGCGTCTCAGTGAGTGCCGCCCAGCGCTCCGGTCCTGCATCGAAACCCAAGGGTTGCAACACGTCTTGCAGCCCCAGCAGTGCAAAGTCGAAATAAGGTCGCCACGTGCCCGACCGATAACGGCGTACGGTTGCATCGTCCCATTTGAAATACAGCTCTTTCGCCGTCATGCCGGGAGTGACGCCGCTTTGGGCAAGCACAGCCGCCACGCCCGCCTCGCCACTGGTGTCCACATCGACCAGCGTTCCCCAGAAGTCGAACGTGATTGCCTTGAATGTTCGCATGTCATTGACCCTTGTTATGAGTGTTCAACCGGATTTGTCATCGACGCCCGGACCCCAGGCGTTGCGTCCGGGCTGCAAGACAGGTGCCATTGCCCTAAGCGTCGAACAATCGCGCCGTAGCGCGCGGCAATCTCGCCACGGAGCGCAAAAATATGAACCCAGAGCCCGACTCAACCGTATTCATTTCTTACAGTGACAATTTTATTAACGTTCATTTTCTGTACAGGGACAGATCACGCCCACGGCGGATCACTGCGCCGCCGCGATGGCCTTGCCGAGCAGGTCCAGCCCCAGATCGATCTCGCTGTCGCTCACAGTCAAGGGCGGCGCAATACGGAACACCCCGCCCATGCCCGGCAGCTGCACGATGTTCATGCTCAACCCCAGCTTCATGCATTCCCGGGTGATGGCCGCGCCGAGGTCGGAGGCCGGCGATTTGCTCGTGCGGTCGCTGACGATTTCCATGCCGAGCAACAGGCCCCGGCCGCGCACGTCGCCTATGCAGTCGAAGCGCTCCTGCAAACGGCGCAGGCCTTTTTCCAGATAGGCGCCAGCCACCTTCGCCCGCTCGACCAGGCCGTCACGCTGCACCACTTCCAGCACTTTCAGGCCCACGGCAGCGGGCAGCGGATCGGAAACGTGGGTGGTGTAGAACAGGAAGCCGCGCTCGTGGCAAAGGTCTTCGATGGCGGGACTGGTAATGACCGCCGACAGTGGCAAACCCGCCCCCAAGGTTTTCGACAGCGTGAGAATGTCCGGCACCACGCCGTCACGCTCGAAGGCGTACATGAGGCCGGTGCGACCCACGCCGGTCTGTGCTTCGTCTAGGATCAGCAGCATGCCGCGCTCTTCGCACTTGCGCTTGAGCGCGGCCAGGTAGCCCAGCGGCAGGTCGATCAGGCCACCAGAGCTGAGGATCGGCTCGGCGATGAACGCGGCGAGGCTGCCGCTGGACTGGCGGTCGATCAGGTCGAAGCCGTAGTCGAGCTCGCCTTGCCAGTCGATCTCGCCATTCTTTTCGAAACGCGGGCGGTACGGGTATGGCGCCGGAATCGCCAGCGACCCCACGGCAGCCGGGCCGTAGCCCTTGCGACCGGCGCTGTAAGTCGCAGAAGCCGCGCCACCGGTCATGCCATGCCAGGATTGCGCGAAACCGACGATTTCATAGTTACCGGTGGCCAGCTTGGCCATTTTGATCGCGGCTTCGTTCGCCTCGCCGCCGGTGCTGAGGAACATGCTACGGGACAGGCTCGGCGGCAAGGTTTCGGACAGCGCGTGGGCCAGATCGACCACTGGACGGGTCAGCATGCCGCTGAACAGGTGGTCAAGGTTGCGGATGTGGTGTTGCACCACGTCGCAGATGTCCGGATGGCCGTGGCCCAGCAGCGAGCTCATCTGCCCTGATGTGAAATCCAGAATCGGCTGTTGGTCGGCGTCGTAGACGAAGCTGCCTTGTGCCCGCTCGATGATCCGCGACTCGAATGTGCCGCCGTAGCGGATCAAATGCCGCTGCGCTTTTTGCCAGAACGCTGTTTCCTGATTCTTCGACATGCCATATCTCCACTGAAATCGGCAGGACGAAGCGCCTGCCGTTGCGATGGAGTGAGTCTAGGAAGTTCGGGGTATCAATAAAAACGAATAGTGCTTATGGCAGCCTTCAGCGGCGCTTATATCAGGCGTAGATGGGTATCAGGCCCGTGCAGCGGCGACCAGTCGGTTGACTTCGGCGCGCACCATGTTGGCGTACTCGGGAGGTGACATGGCGTCGAGTTCGGAACGCACCCACTCCGACCACTTGCCCTTGCGTTTGGCGCGCTCACCCATCAACCGGGCGGCTTCGCCTTTGGCCTTGCCCAGATTGCTCTGCCACAAGTCGAAAAGACGGGATTTTTCGTCCTCGATTTCAGCGCGTTCGGCAAGGGTCTTGTTGGCCAGGTTGAAACTCATGACGGTTACCTCTGTGTTCAAAAACGGGAGCCGGACATTGGCTCAAAAAGCGTCAGCATCTTACACCCGCCACGGCCGGTGCCCGATCACATTCGTCGCACTTTTTGCGCCGCGCCGGAAATACGCTGCAACTTTTTCCGGCCCTCGCGACTCCATTGCTCACTGCCATCATCAACTGAAAGGAAATTTGCCATGGCTCGTAAAACTGCTGCCCAAAACGCCGCCGAACAGATCCAGGATCAAGCATTCAGCGAATTGGCGGCCCTTATTGAAGAGTCCGACAAACTGCTCAAGGACAGCGCTTCGCTGGTCGGCGAAGAGGCAGAAACCGTACGCGCTCAACTGAGCCTGAAACTCAAACAGGCCGTGGATTCCCTCGGCAGCGTTCGTGACAAGACCAAGCCTGCCGTGCAAGCGACCGAGACTTATATCGGTGGCCACCCGTGGCAGACCGTTGCCGTGTCTGCCGGTTTCGGCCTGGTGGTCGGCCTGCTGCTCGGTCGTCGCTAAGCCGCTGCGCAGTTTCGTAGGACGTAAATCGGGAGGGCGTAGACATTCGCCCTCTTCGCGGGCGCCAGATGGCTGGCGTCTGCGGTCAGCTCACGCCATGGAATTCACGGGCGCGTGTTGCAGCCCTCACTCTAACACTTCGACTTCCATGCCCACCTCAACAATACCCGGGCCATCGTTGACCATGTTCTGCCCGAACCACACCTCACCCTCTTTCTCGCGATAAGTCCTGAGCGTGCTCAGCGGCTCGCGGTCTTCGCTGCGCTCACCGGTGGCAGGATCGATGGTGGTCAGGATGCAGCGCGAGCAGCCTTTAAGCAGACGGAATTCCATGTCGCCGATGCGAATGCGCTTCCAGCCGTCTTCAGCAAAAGCCTCAGCGCCTTCCACGACAAGATTGGGACGAAAACGCAGCATTTCCTGCGGACGACCAATCTTGCTCGACAAGTCATCCAGGGACGCCTGACCGATCAGCAGCAGCGGGAAACCGTCGGCGAACCCGACCTTGTCATCGACCGTGCCATAGCCGGACGGCAGCCAGCGGGCGCGCTCCTTGGGAATGTGCACCATGCGTGTCGGCTTGCCGATGAACTCGCTGACCCACCGCGCCGCTTCGTCCCCCGCATCGGGCACGCGCAAGGTGTCGCGCCAGACTGTGACGCCGCGCAAGCTGTCCTCGACGTTGTCCGGCAAGGCGACGTCCAGCGCCTGGACACCCGGCGCTGACAGGGTGACTCCGCCCGCCTCGTTCCACAGCACCGAAAGCTGCGACATGTGCGGCAGCGCACGTTGAGTGAAGAATCGCCCACTGGCTTCGTCCACCAGCATCCAGCGTCGGTCCCCCGTCAGCCCCAATTCGTCGAAACCGGCCTGCTGCAACGGCTCGGCCTTGCAGGATTTGAGGGGGTAACGGTACAGCGCGCTGAGGTGCAGCATAAACGCGTCCTTATGACTGGGCGGGAAAGGCCTCACTTTATACGAGCCATCGCCTGCGCGAACCCTACAGATGCAAAAAAGCCCCTCCATACAGCAAGGGGCTGGAAAAGGGCCGAGACGCCGTCAGTTGTCGAGCATCAGCCGCTCGCGCACGACGTCCACCAGCTTGTCCGGCTGGAATTTGGAGAGGAAGTTGTCGCAGCCGACCTTCTTCACCATCGACTCGTTGAAACTGCCCGACAGCGACGTGTGCAACACGACATACAGGCCGCGCAGGCGCGGGTCGTTGCGGATTTCGGTGGTCAGCCGGTAGCCGTCCATTTCCGGCATTTCGGCGTCGGTGAACACCATCAGCAATTTGTCGGTCATGACCTCGCCAGTGTCCGCCCAGCCTTTGAGCATGTTCAGGGCCTTGAGACCGTCACTGGCGACGTGCATCTTCACACCGAGCTGGCCGAGGGTATCGCGCAACTGGGAGAGCGCGACGTTGGAGTCGTCCACCAGCAAGACTTCACGACCGCGTGCCCGGGCAAGCACCGGGTCTTCGAGCTTGTCGCGGGAGACCTTGGCGTTGTACGGCACGATCTCCGCGAGCACTTTCTCGACGTCGATGATTTCGACCAACTGGTCGTCGACCTTGCTGATGGCGGTCAGGTAATGCTGTCGACCCGCGCTGCTCGGGGGAGGCAGGATGGCTTCCCAGTTCATGTTGACGATGCGATCCACGCCGCCCACCAGAAAGGCCTGAACAGAGCGGTTGTATTCGGTGACGATGATGGTGCTCGATGGCCCCGGCACCAGCGGACGCATGCCGATGGCCTGGGACAGGTCGATCACGGGCAGCGTCTGCCCACGCAGGTTCACCACGCCGCAGACGAAAGGATGGCGCTGCGGCATCAGGGTCAGCTTGGGCAGTTGCAGCACTTCCTGCACCTTGAACACGTTGATCGCGAACAGTTGCCGACCGGCGAGGCGGAACATGAGAATTTCCAGGCGGTTCTCACCCACCAGCTGTGTACGTTGGTCTACCGTGTCGAGAATGCCAGCCATTCAATTGCTCCTGGAGCAGGGTTCAAATAAGTCCGCCTACCTTTTATCGGCAGCACCGAAGCAGACCTTAATCTTCATGTAAATGCCTGCCGACTTCATTGATATCACATTAACATCATGTTTTACTCTCGGGTATCCAGTGCGCTCAAATACTGACAAATAGTGGCTTTATGCCGCCAACCAAGTTAGCGCCTCGTCCTGCATCTAGGGGTATTCCCTAACCGACGTCAGGGCAAACCTGATATTCGCGGTATCTGATTGCCATTATTGTGACGCCATTCTCATTGAATGGAGTCGGTTACGTGGTTGCGCTTGTGGAATCTCTCGATCCCCCTGTCAATCCGGGGCTTGTGGACGTGACTGTCCTGAGCGTCGAATCGGCCCGTGCGCGCGACGCGGTCTCATCGGCGACAAAAAAATCAGAACATTCAGAAACGCCCTACAGACTTCTCATTGCCTTCAACATTAACTTTGCGCCACTCGCCCTGCGCGACCCTGGATCGCTATCCATGAAAAGTGGAGACTTCACATGCTGAATGGCAATGAATGGCAGCAACTGCACAGTGATTTCCTCAGTGATACCCCGCAGCTTCTGAGCCGCGCAGACGAATGTCTCAGCCATCTGGAGCTGATCAGCGACGACAGGGATGCCATTGAATGCCTGCTTGTCACCCTCCAACAGGTCGCCGGCAAAGCCGATAAGGCAGGCGTGTGCGGCGTCGGCAGCTTCGCCCGCCAACTTCGCTATCTGCTGTATTTCGCTGCGGCGTCGGGGCGTTTGCTGCCCAAGGCGCTGGCGTCCTTGCGCCAATGCCTGGCGCTGTTGTCCTGGCAGGTTGAGCTGGTCGACCCTTTCACCGGCGTCCTGTTGCTCGATGAGGACGAGCAACAGGCGTTGCTGGAACAATTCGGCTGCTGCTGCGGCATTGAACAGCCCGAAAGCAGCCCTGCCGAGTCCCTGGAGTGGCCTGCCCCGTTACCCCTCAATCCCCCGGACGTCGCCAGCGTCGACCGCGCTGATCGCCCAGGCACACTCTGACCGCATCCGTCCGGCTTTCTGTGCGGCGGCGGCAACATGCCTGATAACGACGAATCCACGCCCGAATGAGCCGATACTCGCCAAACGCGAGAGCCATGCGCGTTTCCTGTTGCATCGCAACTTGTCGATGGGCAGGCTGAACGTTAATGGGCGTTCTGCCGATAGACGATACAGCGCTGGCTAGCACTATCGTTCCAGAACTAAATCCTGACTAATCAGACAATTGTTGGCGGCACGTTATTTACAGTTAACGCTTAATAAAACCGGCGATTAAGGTAAGATCGTCGCCCGCTAATGATGACTTTAATCGCATTACCCTTATTGAACGTCGAACACTGGTTTCCGTATGCACGTAGAAGGTAGGTCGGCGCACGTCGTCGCGCCTGCTCCCTGACAAGTGACCTGAAAATGAATGTTCAGGTATCCGCAATCATTACTTGATGGCTTCATCCGCTATGCATGGCAGCAACAAGACTTTCAAGTTATGGCCTATGAGCCCGAACAAAGCGTGTGGATGGGTAGCGATATCAGGTCTGGTGATCATCGCGCTGAACACCCTCGTCTGGTGGGTCGACGGCAATGTGCCGTGGGCGCTGGTCAACGCCGCGACATTCCTGGGCTTCGGTTACGCCATGAGCCGCCCCAACCAGACCATCCAGTTTCAACCCCAGGAACTGGCCGACCATATGCTGCAAGTCCAGGAAACCGAACGCCATCGCTTGAGCCGCGAGTTGCACGACGACATCGGCCAGATGCTGACGGCGGCCAAACTGCAAAGCGACTGGCTGCAGCGACGGGCGACTGAAGACCTGCAGGCGCACTGCGTGATGCTCAAGAACATCCTCGATGAAACCCTGGCGAAAGTGCGCGACGTCTCGGCGATTCTCAACCCGCGGCAACTGGCGAGCCTGGGCCTGGAGGCCAGCTTGCGCGCGCATTTGTTGCGAACGCTGGCGGACACCCCTGTCCTCTGGAGCCTGGAATGCCAGCAGCGGCTGGCCGGTATTCCCGAGGAAATGGCGGTGGCGGCCTTTCGCATCACTCAGGAAGCCGTCACCAACATGCTGCGCCATGCTCAGGCGAAGAACCTGCTGATCCGCATCAAGCGCTGCCCCGACGGGCTATGTCTGAAAATCTCCGACGATGGCCAGGGGTTTTCACCTTCCCCCAACCCTGGCGAACAGGGCCAGCGCGGCATGGCCGGCATGGCCGAGCGCGTGGCCTTGCTGGGGGGGCACCTCACCGTTAAAAGCGAACCCGGACACGGCACTGACATCGAGGCCCTGTTCCCTTGGGCACCCCGTGCCCGTGAACGCGCTGACATAAGTAAACATTGATGACCTGCACTCTTCTCCTGGTCGATGACCACGCCTTGATTCGCGCTGGCGTTCGGGCCCTGGTGTCCGACATTCCCGGCTATCAGGTCATTGGCGAAGCCGCCAGTGGCGAGCACTTGCTGGAACTGACCCTTGAACTCAAACCGGACATCATCCTGCTCGACATTTCCATGAAGGACAGCAATGGCCTCGACGCGCTGGAGCGTCTGCACCGTACCCTGCCCGAGAGCAAGGTGCTGATCCTGTCGATGCACACCGATCCGCACATGATCATGCGGGCACTGGAAGGTGGTGCCCATGGCTACCTGCTCAAGGATGCCACCGCAACGGAAATCGAACAGGCGCTGGATGCCCTGCGCAATGGCGAACGCTACCTGAGCCCGGCCATCGCCCATACGGTCATCAACCAGGCTTTGGTCAGTGCCCAGTCCAGCAAAGCCGAACCCGCGGACAACCACAACCTCACCGCTCGACAGCTGGAAATCCTGCGCCTCATCGTGCGCGGAAAGTCCACACGGGAAATCGCGTCGGGGCTGAATCTCAGCGTGAAGACCGTCGAAACCCACCGCTCGCAGATCATGAAACGGCTACAGATCTACGACGTGGCGGGCCTGGTGCTGTTTTGCGTGCGAGAGCACATCATCAGCCTGGATGATTGAAAGAACGAATCTCGCAGCCACTTGTGGGAGCGAATTCATCGCCAAGGCTCGATCGGTCAGAAGACCTCCATGTGGAGCCTGATCCGCCTTCGCGAATAAATTCGCTCCCACAGTTGAGCTCGCGTGTACCGGAAGCTGCGTGGCGCCGCTGAATCCCTGTAGGAGCGAATTCATTCGCGAAGGATGGGCCAGGCGATGTTGATGTGGCGGCTGTACAAGCCCCTCGCGAATAAATTCGCTCCCACCGTTTAGCTCGCGTGTACCCGAAACTGCGTGGCGCCGCCGAATGCCTGAGCTGCTCCCCATCAGCCCCAGCTTTTCGCGGCGCCGCGCGATCCCTGTGGGAGCGAATTCATTCGCGAAGGTGGGTCAGGCGATGCCGATTGGACTGGCCACTCACTCGATCCGCTTCACCCCGCCCAGCAGCGGCGAATGCGCTGGCAGGTGAATATGCAGGGCGCCGGGGCGTGCTTCGAAACGCAGGTTTTCCCCGCGCAGCGGTTCGCCGTCCAGGTTGATGTCCAGCCCCTGCGCCGACTTCAGTTCCACCCACGGCAGTCGTGCCCGAACGAACAGGTTGTCGATGCCGAGCCCGCCTTCCAGCAGGCTTTTGAGGGTGCCGACCACTTCCTGCGGCGCAGGGAGAATGCTGATGTCCAGCAGGCCATCATCCGCCAGCGCATGGGGGCACAAAGGATGACCGCCGCCCGCTTGCCGACCGTTGCCGATTCCAAGCGCGAGCAGATCACCGCGCCAGTGGAAGTCAGGGCCGTTCAATTCGCCATAGGCCGCTTTCAATTCGCTGAAGCGCGACAAGCCGGTAAACAGATAGGCCGCGCCGCCCAGCACTTTTTTCAGGTCTTCGGAGGTGTTGGCCGTCACTTGGCTGCCGAAGCCGCCCGTCGCCATGTTGAGAAACAGCTGACCGTCCACCGAACCCATGTCCACCTTGCGCGCGGGCACGTCCAGCAGGTCCAGTGCCCGCTCGATCTCCAGCGGCACGCCCGCCGAGCGGGCAAAATCGTTGGCGGTGCCCAGTGGCAGAATCGTCAGATGGGCGTCGCTGTGGGCCAGTGCCAGTGCTTCGGCCACATCCCTTAGCGTGCCGTCACCGCCGCCTGCGATGATCTCGCGGTGCCCGGCATCCAGTGCTTCGGTCACCAGACGCTGTGCATCACCGCCCTCCCAGGTCACTCGCACGTCCAGTTCCCATCCATGCTTGCGCTTGCGTTGCACGGCCTGGCGAACGTCCTCGTTGAGCGCCTGTTTGCCGTGAAGAATCAATACTGCTCTGCGCTCCGTCATAAACCTTCCCTCTGTGCGTGCATTTCGTTGCGTGAGATGTTGACCTCAAGCCTGTCGGAAAAAGCCGTGTTGTAAAAAAAATTTTGCCCGCACCCGGAAAGGGCCAAAACCCCGCCGTCATTGGACTCCATGCTGCCTCTCCTCTCACACGATACGGATCCAAGACGCGCTTTTGGCCGATCCGAAGGCCTCATTGCCATGACACAGGTTGTTTCATGGGCTTTACTCTGGTCAGGCACTCGTTTGAGGGATTTGCCGATCCGCATTTGGGAGTAGTCCTACGCCACTTTGAGAATCAATGGGATTTTTTCTCATCGGCGGGATTGAAATGCAGATCGAGAGAGCGCCTAATCGACAAAATATTGGCTAATTTGGAATTATCGGTTCGAAAAGTCAGTATCTTGACTTTTATGGGTGGGACCGGTCAGATAAGCCAGTCATGGATTCACGGATTGAAGATGTGAGGACGTCTTATGCGACTGCAACCGGTCGACAGCCTTCTGCTGACACGCACAAGCCTGATCGAGTATTTCCTGTTCGCCGTCAGGTTGGTACACGGAGTCACATCCGTTCTGCCCGGCATCCTGATTTTTACCTTCTGGAAGACCGATACGCCCACACCACCGGAAAGTTACGTGATGGTGCAGGTGTTCTTTGGCGTAGTCTGCGTGCTGATGTTCCAGGCGCTGGGGGTGTATTCCGAGATCATCTTCAGCAACCGGTCACGCTTCAAAATGATCCTGTTCGTCTGGTCCTCCGCGTTCTGTGTGCTGCTGTTCATGCACAAGGCCATGGACCTGTTCGTCTACATCACTCAAGAGCAACTGATGGTCTGGTTCTTCGCCAGCCTGGTGATGTTTTGCGCCGAACGGTTGCTGCTGCTGATCATCTACAAGCGCCTGATGGCCCGTGGATTCTTCCTGCAAAGCGCCGTAATTCTCGGCGCGACAGAAAACGGCCAGCGGCTCGCCGAGTACATGCTGCAAAACCAGGACATTCGTTCGGGTGTATTGGGCTTCATCGACGACCGCATCGGTCGCCTGCCCAAAACCATGGCTAACCTCCCGCTCTTGGGTAATACCCGCGACCTGGAAACCCTGATTCGCGAAGAGAAAGTCACGCAAGTGCTGGTGGCCCTGCCCTGGTCCGCCGAAAACCGCATGGACTACATCATTCGTGAATTGCGTCGCCTGCCGGTGAATGTGTTGCTGGTGCCCGACATGGTCGCGTTCCGTCACGCCCACAACCGCATCACCGAAGTCGCCAGCCTGCCGATGTTCAACGCCTCGGACGTACCGTTGCGCGGATGGTCGCCCCTGTTCAAACGCATCGAAGACATGGTGCTGTCGAGCGTGGCGATTCTGCTGCTGTCGCCGGTCATGGCCGCCGTTGCCCTCGCCATCAAGCTGAACTCCCGTGGTCCCGTGTTGTTCTGGCAGAAACGCTACGGTTACAACAACCGCCTGATCACGGTGTGCAAATTCCGCTCGATGTACACCCATCAGGCCGACGCCACCGCCGAGCAACAGACCGTCAAGGGCGACGCCAGGGTCACTCGTGTCGGGCGCTTCATCCGCAAGACCAGCCTGGATGAGTTACCGCAACTGTTCAACGTGTTCGCGGGCAGCATGTCCATGGTGGGGCCGCGCCCACATGCCACGGCCACCAAGGCCGCGGGCATTTTGTTCGAGCAAGCTGTCAAGGAGTACACCTCGCGTCATCGAGTCAAGCCGGGCATCACCGGGCTGGCGCAGATCAACGGTTTTCGTGGTGAGACAGATACCGTGGAGAAGATCGAAAAGCGGGTCGAGTTCGATCTTGAATACATCGAAAACTGGTCCGTCTGGTTCGATCTATACATCCTTCTGCGCACTGTTCCGGCAGTGCTTTTCTCTCGCGAGGCTTACTGATGGGCACCCTGATTCCCTGCATTATCGCCGGCGGTGCCGGCACCCGTTTGTGGCCAGTCTCCCGTGAGGCGATGCCCAAACCTTTCATGCGTTTGCCCGACGGCGAAAGCCTGTTGCAAAAGACCTTCAACCGCGCCAGCAATTTGCCCGGCGTGCAGAGCTTACTGACCGTCACCAATCGGGAAGTCTATTTCCGCACCGTCGACGATTATCGGCTGCTGAACGACCATAAGCTGCACCTGGATTTCCTGCTGGAGCCGTTTGGTCGCAACACCGCACCGGCCATCGCAGCGGCGGCATTGCATGTGCAGGAATTGCACGGCGATGACGCACAGCTGTTGATTCTGCCAGCCGATCAATTGATCACCGACATCGCTGCGTTCACCACCGCTGTACAGGACGCGCAAAAACTGGCGGATGACGGCTGGTTGGTGACATTCGGGCTGATTCCGACCCGTGCAGAGACCGGCTACGGTTACATCGAAAAAGGCCAGGCCCTGAACGACAAGGGCTACCAAGTCGCCCGATTCGTGGAAAAACCGGACGCCAGCACTGCTCAGGAGTACCTCAAAGGTGGCTTACACCTGTGGAACGCCGGGATGTTCTGCCTGCGGATCGACGTGCTGCTGCGTGAACTGGAAACCCACGCGCCGGACGTGCTGGCGGCTGTGCGCCATTGCCTGAAGCAATGCAAGAGCAAGGAAGGCAGCAACGAACTGCAAATGGAGCTGGACGCCACCACCTTCGCTCAAGTGCCGGACATTTCCATCGATTACGCCTTGCTGGAACGTTCGCAAAAAGTTGCGGTGGTGCCCTGCGAGCTGGGCTGGAGCGACATCGGTTCGTGGCAAGCGATTCGCGAACTCGTGCCCGCCGACGTCAACGGCAACCAGTACAACGGGCAGGTGGTGCTGCACGACGTGACCAACTGCTACATCGACTCGAAGAAACGTCTGGTCGGCGCCGTGGGCCTGGACAACCTGATCATCATCGACACCCCTGACGCCCTGCTGATTGCCGATGCCGAGCGCACTCAAGAGGTCAAGCTGATCGCTCAGGAGCTCAAGCGCCAGGGCCATCCAGCGTATCTGCTGCACAACACCGTAACCCGCCCGTGGGGCACGTACACGGTGCTGGAGGAAGGCAAACGCTTCAAGATCAAACGCATCGTGGTCAAGCCGCAAGGGTCGCTGTCGCTGCAAATGCACCACCACCGCAGCGAACACTGGATCGTGGTCAGCGGCATGGCGCGGGTCACCAACAATGATCGCGAATTCATGCTCGACACCAACGAATCGACCTTCATCAAGCCAGGACACACCCACCGACTGGTCAATCCGGGGGTCATCGACCTGGTGATGATCGAGGTGCAGAGCGGCGAGTACCTCGGTGAAGACGACATCGTGCGTTTCACCGACATTTATGGCCGCGTGCCAGACGCTCCAAAAGTCTGACCCTCGCGACCACCCGACACAGGCCGCGCCCATCGCGGCCATTACCCCAACGAGACCGAACCCGACCCGACACCCAGCAACACCCGACATTGGACTTGGCAGTATCGCCGACATGATTGTTTTACCCGCAAGGGAGCCGTATTCATGCATGACAGGAGTTTTGGACCAATGAAAAACACGCTGTTGCTCGCCAGCGTCCTACTGCTGTGCGCGTGCAACACGCCGGCACGGATCGGCCTCCCTGAATCCCCCGAGATCAAGGCGGCCGAAGACGCCGGTAAAGCCCTCGCAGGCAAGCCATTGCCGCCGGAACGGATTCACGCCGGTGACACCCTGCGCATCGTGCGCAACACCGGTGAAGCGCCCTCGATTTCGGCGTTCACGGCCAACTCGATCTACGAGCTGACGCTGTTCCCGGTGCTCAATGACGGCACCTTTTCCTACCCCTATATCGGTTCGGTGAAAGCGGCGGGGCTTACGGTTCCGCAGTTGATCGACGTGCTGGAGGCCAAGCTGGCGCCGGTGTATCGGGAAACGGCGTTGACCATCAACATCAGCCAGGCACCCAGCAATGTGGTGTTCGTTGGCGGCGCGGTGCGCAACCCGTCCAACCTGCCGGTGCCCGTCGTGACCAATCTGGAGCAGGCTCTGGTGGGCGCGGGCGGGATCAACCCCGACGCCGACGCGACCAAGGTGGCGCTGCTGCGTCAGGGCGACGACGGCCTCTACAAGACCTATTTTTTCGATTACAGCAAGCTGCTGTACGCGAAGGGTGGCGGTCCAAGTGCGCCGGTGCTGTTGCAGCGCGGCGATGTCGTGTTCGTGCCCAAATCGACGGTGGGCAACCGGATCGATGGCGTAAACACGTATTTCAATCAGTTGATCCCCTTCTCGAAATCGTTGGGCTTCGGCGTGAATTACAACTTGCGCGACAGCAACTAATCGGAAGGGACTGCCGAACATGATCACGATCCGCTCATTCCGCGATCTGCTACGCCTGTTTTTCATCTTTCGGCGTGAAGTCCAGATCACCGTCATCGCGACGTTCGCCATTATCGTGCTGGGCGCGTTTCTGCTGCCCAGCCGTTACGAGTCCACGGCGCTGTTGCTGGTCAAGCCTGGCCGCGATACCAGCACCGTGCCGATCGAGCTGGCCGACCGCCAATCCATCGCCGTGCCCAGCGCCCTGCGTGACCCGCTTCTGGACGAGGAGCGGATGCTCACCGGGCGGCCAATCATCCGCCAGGTCGCCCATGAGTACATGGAGAAAATGGCCAACGCGCGACGCGAGTCAGGCTTCTTCGCCACGCTGAAAAACGCGCCCAACATCGCGTTCGAATGGCTGGTCAATGCGGCGCGCAGCACCCTGGAGTTCGTCGGTCTGGTGGCGGAGCGCTCGCAGGAAGACCGCATCGCCGAAGACATGGAGAAGAACTTCAAGGCCAGTCACGATCCGGGCTCTTCGGTCATGGAACTGACCTTCACCTGGGGCGATCCCGAGGTGGCTCAGGAAATCCTCAGAACCTGGGTCGACCGCTTCGAGGATGAGCGCACCCGTACACTGGGCCGCGTCAGCCTGTATGCGTTCTACGAGCAGGAAGTGAAGGACACCCAGGCCAATATTCTCGACCACAAACACCAGATTCAGACCCTGCTCAACAAGCTGGGCGCCGTCAGCATCAACCAGCGCCTGGCCGATGTTTCCCAAGGGCTTAACGACCTGCGCACCGAGCGCAACAACACCCTGCGCTCGATTGCAGCGACCAAGGCCGGGATCGACAAGATACAGGAGCAGATCAACAAGCAGACCCGGCTCATCAGCTCCGGCAAGGAACTGGCGCTGAACCCGACTCGCCAGGACCTGGAAAGCCGCATCAACGGCAAGGAAGTCGAACGGCAGGAACTGCTGCGCTCCTACAAGGAAAGCGCGCCGCCGGTCATTGCGCTGGATAACGAAATCAATAACCTCAAGGCGCTGTGGAAGAGCCACAGCACCACGGTTCAGCGCACCGAAAACATCGCCCCCAACCCGCTGTTCACCCGCTTGCAGAACATCCTGAATGACCAGCAGGCCAGCTACACCCGCCTGCTGGTGCAGCTCAAGCAACTGGATGCGCAGCTGGAGCAACTGGAGAAAGACCGGCAGGAAGCGCTGGACCTGGAACCGCAATTCGCGCGCCTGCAAAGCGAGCTGGAAGCCGAGGACAAGAACTACGCGCTGTACACCGTCAGCCTGGAGAAAGCGCGCATCGACCGCGAACTGGACAACAAACGCATCAGCAACATCGCCGTCATCGAACAGGCCACGCTCAACCCGAGCAAGGTCTTCCCGAAAAGCCTGGTGCTGTTGCTGGTGGCGATTCCACTGAGTATCGGCGTCGGTCTGCTGGCGATGTACCTGTTCTATCTGATCGATCAGCGCATCCACGATGCCGACAAGATCGAGGCGCAATTTGGCGTGCCGGTGTGGACCACTCTGCAAGACCTGGACGCCCCGAAAGGCCCGCCACGCAGCGCCTTCACGGCCAGCCTTTATCGCCTTTACAGCGTGCTGCCGCTCAAACAGGTGCCGGAACGTGGCTTGAGCATCGGCATCACGTCTGCCAATGCCGGGGAAGGCGTGACCTTTGTGATCGAACACCTGCGCGACCTGCTGATGGAGCTGGGTCACACCGTGCGGGTGGGCGATGGGCGCACCGCCGAAGCCGGAGAAATCCAGCTGATCGACGCCTCGGATTTCTACAGCAAGCAGGAAGCGTTCGTGCACCTGCGCGACGCCGACCTGATCGTGCTGGTGATCGAAGCCGAGAAGTCCACGGTGCCGAAACTGCAAAACGCACTGGCGACGCTGTCCACCGCGTTCAAGCACGTCGATGGCGTGATCCTCAACCGCCGTCGCTTCGAGATTCCGGAAAAAGTGCTGACCTGGATCGGCCGTTATCGGAGCCACCATTAAGATGCAGATCGCCCTCCTCGCCCCGCTGCCGCCAGAGCAGAACGGCATCGCCGATTACGCCGGACACCTCAAGCAGGCGCTGGAAGACCTCGGTGTGCGCGTCAGAACGCCGCTGCACGGCGTCGGCAACGACCCACAGGCCGCTCGACAACGGGTGGCCGAGGCCGACTGGCAAGGCATCGACCTGGTGCATGCGGAAATCGGTGGCGGCCGTCTCGCCGAGTTTCATGCCCTGCGCGCATTGCGCCAGCGCTTCGCGCACTTGCCGTTGACCGCCACCGTTCATGATCCGGAACGCCTGGTCTGGCGTCGACAACAGCTGCCATGGCCGCTGTCGATGATGTCGTCGCTGCGCTCGCCGTTGCCAGAAGTCGCCACGGTGCTGGCCGACCCGCTGTGCCTGCATGAAGAACGGCAGTTGGCGCAGCGCCTGACCCGGCTGATCACCCTGACCAAAGCGGGCAACCGCAGCCTCATGGAGCGCATGAAGTTGCAGCAGGCGCAGATGGCCGTCATCCCCCACGGCAATCTGCCCATTGCGCCGATGCCGCTGCCGCCGCTGCAACCGCTCAAGCTGCTGTATTTCGGGTTCATCTACCGGGGCAAAGGCATTGAGGACCTGCTCGAAGCGCTGGCCCGGCTGTTCGTTGAAAAGCCTGCGCTGCGGGCTCGCGTGCGACTCACGTTAGCGGGGGGCAGCGAACCGGAAATGGCGTTCGGGCCGTCCGGCAGCTACCTCGAACAACTGCGCCAGCGCATTCGTGAGCTAGGGTTGAATGACCTGATCGGCTGGCACCTGGACCTGCCGGCGGCGGACATCCCTCATGTGATTCAGGCCCACCACGTCATGGTCTTGCCGTACCGCGAATCGAGCAAGTTGAAGATCCTCGGCAAACTGCGCGGCACCAGCGGGGCGCTGTCCTGGGCGACAGCGTGCGGGCGCGGGGTGATCACCTCGGATGCCCGGTCGTTCGCCGAAGAGGTGTCCCATGGCAACGGCGAGATTTACCCGCAAGGCAATGTCCAGGCGCTGACCGACGCGCTGTCGAGGTTGTGCGAACAGCCGCAACTGGCACAGACCTGGGCTGACCGGGCCTCCGTTCTTGGCAGGGAGCGGGTCTGGAGCCTGACCGCCGAGCGATTCCGGCAAGTCTTCCAAACTGCATGCGAGGTGGCTGAATGACGGGAAAAGCGTTGCTGGCGATGGCCGTTTTAAGTGTCTGTGCGTTGACATCGATCAGCCCGGCCGTCGAGGCCGAGACGATCCTGCGGGCGCCCCGTCCGGTGGTCTGGAAAGACTTTTTGGGGGTCAACGTACAGTTCCAGTACTTCACCCCGGACATTTACCAGAAACAGATGAGTCGCCTCGATCAACTGGGCCTGGGCTGGATTCGCTGGACCCTGCATTGGCCGATCCTCGAACCGGCGCCGGGGCAATACAACCTGGAAGCGCTGGACGCGGCGATGAAGGCCGCCGACCCGCACCACTACAACACCGTCGCCTATCTGGTGGGTTCCGCCGCGTTCGACAGCAGCGCGCCCCAAGGCGCCAGCAACACCGACCAGTACCCGCCACGGGACGACACGATTTTCGCCGAGCGCATGACAGCCCTCGCCCAACGTTATCCGCAAGTCAGCCACTGGCAGGTGTGGAACGAGCCGAATATCGTCTGGCTGCCGCAGCCAGATCCCGAGGCGTACTACGACCTCCTGACCACCACGGCCAAGGCCATTCGCAGCGCACTGCCGAACAAACCCATCGTCACGGCGGGGGTGGCGTATTACGGGCAGATGCGCGGCTCGACGGGCTACATGCTGCAAGCGATGGTGGATCGGGGCCTCGCCAGCCAGAATATCGTCGCCGCGTACCACCCCTATTCCGAATACCCGGAAGGCGACTCAGTGGCGGACCGAGACTTTCTGGTTCGCGCCATCAACCTCAACAAAAGCCTGCACGATCAAGGGGTGAAACAGGTGTGGGCCACCGAATGGGGTTGGTCGAGCTACAGCGGCCCGGTGGAGATGCAGCACATCGTCGGGCTCGATGGCCAGGCCGACTACACCCTGCGTCGTCTCGCGTTGATGAGCACGCTGGATTACCAGCGCATTTTCCTGTTCAACCTCAGCGACCTGGACGAACGGGCCACACCCCGTGATCGCGGCTATGGCCTCCTCGACTTGAACGGCGAACCGAAACCGGTCTACACCGCGCTGAAGAATTTCTTTGACGTCACGGGCCCGACCCTGCAACCCGCCGATCCGCCGCCGGTCACCTCGGTGCCGGAAGACCTGTACGCCATCTCCTGGAACAAGCCGGACGGCACGCACTTGCTCATGGCGTGGAGCGCCAGCAGCGCGCACCTGACCTTTCCCGGCATCAAAACCGCGACGTTGTATGACCCGCTGACCGGCGCTCACAGCTCACTGGCCAACGCCAAAGGCGTGGACATGGCGCTGACCCCGACCCTGCAAATCCTGGCGTGGAAACCCTAGTCATGCGCATTCTCTGGACACTGCCCTACCTGCCCTGGCCCACCACCAGCGGCGGCAAGACACGGGAATATCACCTGCTGCGCAACCTGGCAGCGCGGGGGCATCGCATCACCCTGCTGGTGCAGTCGAAAACCGAGCTGGACGACGCCACTCGCGCCGCGCTGGAGCCGTGGCTTGAGCGTCTGATCGTGGTGCCCCGTCGGCCATTGCGCAGCGTGCGCACCCTGCTCGCCGTGGCCTTCGCCAAGCCGCCGATGCTGGCCAGCGCCAACGGCTTCTCCCCGCAGTTGGAGCATGAATTCGAGACCCTGCTGCAAGAGCCATGGGACGTGATCCAGATTCAGCACAGCTACGCGTTCCAGCCGTTCGAAGCGCCGCTCAGGCATTCCGGCAAGCCGTTCATTCTGGTGGAGCACAACATCGAATCCGGTCTGGGCGCTGCCAGCTATCTGGACTTTCCCGGTTGGGCCCGACCGTTCGTGCGCTTTGATCAGTGGCGCTACCGGCAGTGGGAAAAGCGCATCTTCCCGATGAGCAGCGAGCTGGTCGCGGTCACCGAAGACGACGCGAAAGGCTTGTCGCGCATGACCTCAAGGGCGACCCATCTGGTGGTCAACGGCGTCGACTGCGACTACTACGCCAAGGTCAGCCCGGACCGCTACAGCCGCCGCCTGCTGTTCATCGGCAATTACGAATACGGCCCCAACGTCGATGCCGTGCAATGGGCGCTGGACCACATCATGCCCAAGGTGTGGAACCTCGACCCGATGGTGCGCCTGACCATCGGCGGTTTCGCCCTGCCCCATGACTGGCAGCAGCGTTGGGCCGACCCGCGCATCGATTGGCTGGGCTACGTGCCGGACCTGCGCACGGTGCAGCGGGACGCGGCTATTTTCTTCGCTCCGTTGCGTGAGGGCGGTGGCTCGAAACTCAAAGTGCTGGAAGCCATGGCAGCGGGCCTTACCGTGGTCACCACCGAACAAGGCTGTTCAGGCCTGAACGTGGTCGATGGCACCCATTACCTGCGCTGCGACGACGCTGACGGCCTCGCGCGGTTGCTGGCCGAAGCCATCGAACAACCGGCCCGGCTGGCGAAGATCGGTGAAGCGGGTCGGGCGTATGTCCGTCAGCATCACGACTGGTCAGTGTCCGCCGCGCAACTGGAAGGCATCTATTCTCGGGTTCATCAGCAAGAGGACGCTCACGCATGCGCGTAGGACTGGATTACCGCCCTGCGACGGGCTTTCCCAACAGCGGCATCGGCCGGCAGAACATCGCCCTGGAAGAAGCGTTTCGCGCCCATCCCGACGTGCAATTGCAATTGTTCAGCGTCGGGCCGTACGACCACCCGATCCGGCGCATCGCCCACTGCCCGACCTGGGAAACGCCGCTCAACGGCATTCATCGCTTGCCCGAGCGTCTGCGGTTCGAAGCGCAATTTCTGCCGGGTGCCTTGAAAGAAGCGGAGATTGAAATCTACGTCGCCAACCTGAACATGGGCCTGCCCATCGGGCGTAAACCGGCGGGTATCCGTTACGTGTTGCAGCTGCATGACTTGTTCCAGCTGACCATGCAGAACAACCACGGCTCACGCCTCAAGGCCAAGGTTTATCGACTGACGGATCAGCTGTCCATCGGCCATTCACTCAAGGTGGCCGACCGGGTCTGGGTGCCCTCTCAGTACACCGCCGACGAAACCGTGCGGCTGTTCCCCGGCGCCCGCCACAAAATCCGGGTCATGCCCCATGTGGTCGAAGGCTTCAGCGTCGCGCCTGTCGAACTCGACACGCCATTGCCGGAACGCTACTGGCTGTGTGTGGGCACTCGCGAGCCGCGCAAGAACATCCCGTTCTTTTTCGAGGCCTGGCAGATCGCCCGCCGTCAGTTTCCGCGCACACCGGACCTGGTGCTGGTCGGCGGTGCCGACTGTCTCACCCAAGCGCAACGGGATACACCGGGCGTGCACCCTGTCAGCGGCATCAGCGACGCGCAATTGCACCACGTGTACCAGCGGGCCGAGCGTCTGTGGCAGCCGTCCTATGGCGAGGGTTTCGGCCTGCCGGTGGTCGAGGCCCTGAGCGTCGGCACCCCGGTCGCCGTGGCCACGGGGTCCTCGCTGGACGAGGTGACGCCTGACGACAGCCCGCGCTTTGCGCCGGACGACCTCGCCGGTCTGGTGCGACTGATGGGCGTGCTGTCCACCGCCGAACCCCACGACCCCGCCGCCCTGCGCGGGTGGGCCGGACGGTACGGCGTCGAAGCCTTCCGTCGTCGCTTCAATGACATGCTTGAGGAGCTGCGCTGATGCCACTGGCCGTGCCCGTTGGCGCCTTGCTCGCCCTGCTGTTCGGCGTGCTGATCCTGCTGCTGCCGCCGCTCAAGGTGCTGTTGGCGCTGGCCGGTGTCGCGGCGGCACTGGCCATCGTTCGTCGCCCATTGCGCGGCCTGTTGCTGTTTGGCGTGCTGGCCACGTTTCTGCCTTACGCCACGGTGCAGATCGGCATCCGCACCACGGTGTCGGAAGCCTTGCTGATGCTGATCTGGGCCAGCCTGCTCGCCCATCGCCTGTTCTCGCTCTACACCCCGCCGCTGCACCTGATGCGCACCGAGCGCTGGCTGATCGCCCTGATGATGTTCAGCGCGCTGCCGTTCGTGGTCGGTGAATTGAGCGTTCATGTCGAGGGCAACGGCCCGATCAACTGGGTGCGCTGGCTGTTCAACCTGTCGCCGTTGTTTCTGGTGCCACGCTTGCTCAACGACGAACAATCCCGGGAACGGATGACCATCGCGTTGCTGCTCGGCACGCTGTTGCTGTTGCTGCTGTCGATCCCGGTGTACCTGAAAAGCGGCAACTCGACGGCGATCATTTCCATCATCGGCGGTCTGGGCTACAGCAACCTGGACACACTCAATCAGGGCCTCAGCGGGTTGTCGACGCGCATGGGTACGCCCTGGACCCACCCCAACATCGCGGGGGGTGCGATGGCCATGCTCTTGCCGCTGGCGTTCTGCATCGGCGTCACCCGGGAAGGATCGGTGAAGGTGCTGGGCCTGGCCGTGGCGGTGCTGGCCCTGGCCGGTTTGCTGTTTACCGGTTCACGGGGCGCACTCGTCAGCCTGGTGGTGGTCATGTGCTGGATGGCCCGTCGGCGTGTGCCCTATGTCGGTCGCATGCTGATGACCGGCGTGCTGCTGGGCTGCCTGCTGCTGATGTTCTACCCGCCGTTGCAGGAACGGATCGCGGGCCTGTTCACCAGCGACGACGCCAGCACCGCCGTGCGTTTCGAGGAGTACTCACACTTCCCCGACGCCATGCGGGCCTTCCCGCTGGGCATCGGCTTCAAGGTCGACCCGCCGATTCCCGGCACCCGCCTCTGGGGCATTTCCAACCTGTGGCTGAATTACATCTACAAACTGGGCATCCCCGGCATGCTGCTGTTCGTGGCGGTGACGGTCAGTTGGTGGCGCGAAGCGAAACTGCCGCACAACCTGGTCAGTCTGAGTCGGGACACCGCGCTGTGGCTGGGCACCCGGGTGGGGGTGATGGCGGCGTTGTTCAGCGGCGTGTTCGACCACTATTTCAGCTTTACCACGGTGCTGATCGCGCTGTTCTGGCTGCTGCTCGGGGTCAACCTGCATGAAGCCAAACGCTTGCAACAGCGTGCGCAAGCCATCGAATCCGATCCGGGGGAACGACCATGAAGCACCGCATGATGCACTCGCACAATTTGCGTGAGGCCCTGCCGGAATACGCCCGCAAAATGGGGGTCAGCGCTGAAGAACTGGAAAGCACCTACGACTGGATGCTGGCAAACGAGGTGTGCTTCGAAACCCCGATGAGGGACAGGACCCTGTGTTTCATCAGCTACCTCGACATTCAGTCGCGCATCGAGCCGCCGCTGGCGCGGCGCTTCTATCGGTTGCTGTCCCATGAAACGGCGGGGGCGCTGATTCCCCTCTACGGCATCAACTGGCCGACCCTGCGCGACCGCATGCTGCGCACGTGGGAGCAGGCCTACAACATCCTCATCTGCAAGATTCCCAGCCACACCCTGCGCCTGTTCTGGCTGCGCATGGGCGGGGCGAAGATCGGCAAGGGCTCGACGGTGTGGCGCAACACGGAAATCCTCGGGGTCGATGGCCTGCGGATCGGCGACGACAGCACCGTCGGCTGGCATTGCCAGCTGGACGCACGGGGCGGGCTGTTCATCGGCAACCACGTCACCATCGCGTCCCATGTGCTGATCATTGCCGGTGGCCACGACCTCAAGGCCCCTGAATTCTGGGCGGTTGGCGGACCGGTGTACGTGCGGGATTACGCCTGGATCGCCAGTCGCGCGCTGCTGTCCTTCGGCGCTGACGTGGGTGAAGGTGCGGTGGTCGGCGGTGCCACGGTGGTGTCCAAACCCATTCCGCCCTACGCCATCGTCAGCGGCCCCAACGCCGAGATCAAAGGCGAACGCGCCCGTGGCCTCAACTACAAAGTGGGCGGCAAAGGCCTGTTCACTTTGTTCCACTGAGTCGGGCCGGTGTTCGGCTCGACGCTGTGGCTGACCCTTGCCACCCTCACCGGCCTGGCGGCAGGCTTCGCCCGCGAGTGGCTGTTGGTCGCGGCCTGGGGCGCGGGCGGGCGCAGCGATGCGTTCCTGGTGTCGTTGTTTCTCCCTGAAGCCCTGCGCATGGCATTGGCCGCCGGGTTACTGAGTGCCGCCGCGTTGCCGCTGTATCAGCAACGCGCTGCACAGGCGCAGCAGGACTGGCTGGGGGCGATGATCCCCCGCGTCTTGCTGTGCGGCCTCGGCGTCAGCGTGCTGTTGAGTCTGGGCGCGCCGTTCTGGGTACGCCTGATCGGGCCGGGGCTGGTGACTGACGGCTATGCACTCGCGGCCGGTTCACTGCAATGGCTCGCCTGGTCGGCGCCGGGGTTTCTGCTGCACGCCCTGCTCTGCGTGCCGCTGCAAGCCCGCTCGCGCTTCGTGCTGGCGGGCCTGGGTTCGCTGCTGTTCAACCTCCCTCCGGTGGTGTATCTGGCCGTGATGCGCCACGCCGCGACCCCGACAGGTCTGGCGTCCGCCTGCCTGCTCGGCAGTCTGTTGATGCCCGCAGCGCTGTTGCCGTCGCTCGTTCGCGAAGGCTGGCGGCCCTGGCATATCAGCCGTGCGCCGGGTGCCGGGCGCGAGCTGCTAAAGCGCATTGGCCCGTTGCTCAGCAGCAACCTCGCCAGCCAAGGCCTGGCCTTGCTGGAGCGAATGGTCGCCTCGTTGCTGGGAGAAGGCGCGGTGACGTGGGTCAACCTGGCGCGCAAGCTGATCAACCTGCCACTGATCGCATTGATGAGTCTGAACCAGGTGTTGCTGGGGTTGATGAGCGGCGCCGAGGGGCAACAGCGCATGGAGCTGCTGCGCAAAGGGCTGGGCAGCGCCACGCTGCTGACGGTTCCCGCCGTCGCTGGATTGATCGGCGCGGCGGGTGCGCTGGTCGCCTTGCTGCTGCCGAATCAGGCCGTCGACGGTCCGCTGCCGGGACTGCTGGCGTGGTTCGCCGTGCCACTGATGTTCGGCGCCTGGAACGCCCTGCTCGCCCGTTATGCCTATGCCGCTGGCGACACCCGTCTGCCACTGGCCTGCGAACTCATCGGCAGTCTGCTTAATGCCGTGTTGCTGGCGGTGCTGCCGTTTTTCTTCGGCCTGATTGGCATCGCCATGGCGGCGGTCTGCGGCGCGATCCTCACCGGCGTGCTGCTGATGCGGCGCCAAGGATTGCTCAGCGCGTTGCCCTGGCGCGAGCAATGGCTGTTAGGGGCCGGGGTGATGCTGCTGGCTGCCACCGTGCTGCACCCATTGAGCAATGTCTGGCTGCAATTGGGGCTAAGTTGCGCGTACGGGGCGGCGCTGCTGGTGGGGTTGGCGCTGTGGTTGAGGCCGTGGCGCAGCCTCAATCCTTGATCGGCATCACGCGGCCGGCCAGACCCCGGCGTTGCGCGCGTCCGCCGTGGTGCAGATTTGCTTTAAGGTCTGGCGTAACCAGCGGTGGGCCGGGTCCTTGTCGAAACGCGGGTGCCAAGCCTGAACCACGCTCACCGGTTCCAGCACCAGCGGAATCACGAAGGGGCGCATGCGCAGGCCCAATTCACGCAAGCCCCACAGCACGGGTTCCGGCAACGAGACGATCAAGTCGGACGCCGCGATGGAGAAGATCGCCGAGTGAAAATTCGGCGTGGTCAGGGTGACACGGCGAGACAGTTCGAGTGACGCCAACGCCGTATCGATAGGGCCATGGGGACGCCCACGCCGGGAGACGCTGACGTGATCGTAACGGGCGAAACGCTCCGGCGTGATGGGCGCCTCGAAGATGGGATGCGCTTCACGGGCCAGCGCGACGAACCGGGTGGTGAACAGTTGCTGCACCTTGATTTCCGGGCCGAAATTGCGCCGTGAGGTGACGTGCAGGTCGATCCGCCCTTCGCGCAAGGCATCGTCGTCGCCCTCGCCCTCGGGGCCGAACCTCAGCGAGCTGTCAGGCGCCTGTGTCCGCAAGACTTCCACCAGTTGGCCGCCGAATGCGCCAAAGAACACGTCGTTGGAGCGCAGATTGAAACGCCGCGCCAGGGTGCTCATGTCTACCTCATCACGGGCCTGGAACACCTCAGTCGCTTGCTCCACCAGACTGCGCACCTGCCCCTGCAACGCCAGCGCCCGAGGGGTCGGCACCAACCCCCGCCCCGCTCGCACCAGCACCGGATCGCCCAATGCTTCACGAATGCGCGTCAACGTCCGGCTCATCGCCGCCGGGCTCAAATGCATCCGCCTCGCCGCCGCCACGACACTGCCCTCTTCGAGCAAGGCATCGAGGGCGATCAGCAGATTCATGTCGGGCAAGGGCATGGGATCAAACCACCTCTGAGATCTCGATCAGGTTCAAATCCGGGTCGCGCACGTACACCGACCGGATCGGCCCCGTCGCCCCCGTGCGCATCACCGGCCCTTCGATGATCGGCCAGGGCGCGGCGTTGAGGCGGGCAATGACATCGTCCAGCGGGATCGACGCGATGAAGCACAGGTCCAGCGCGCCGGGGACCGGGACGTGGGCCTTGGGTTCGAACTCTTTGCCACGGATATGCAGGTTGATTTTTTGGTGGCCGAAGGTGAAGGCCATGCGTCCGGCGCCGAAGGTCTCCAGCGTCATGCCCAGCACGCGGGTGTAGAAATCCACCGTGGCGTCGGCATCCACGGCGGTCAGGACCAGATGGTCAAGGTGATCGATCATGTCGCGCTCCCAACACTGTTCAAATGAGGCCCCGCGCGCGCCACGCCGCGCGCTGTTCGGCGTCGATGCCCAACTCTGCGAGCACTTCATCGGTGTGTTGCCCGAGGGTCGGGGCCGGGCGACTCACACCGCCCGGTGTGGTACCCAGTTTCGGGACAATACCCGGCAGCATGACGGGCGTGCCGTCGTCGAGCTGGCTGTCGAGAAGCATGTCCCGCGCCTTGTAGTGAGGGTCGCTGGCGATGTCGGCGGCGTCATAGATCTTCCCGGCAGGAATCCGCGCCGCCGTGAGTTTGGCCAGCACGTCATCCAGATCAAGGCTCGCGGCCCAGGCGGAGATCGCCGCGTCGATCAGCTCGACCTGCTTCACCCGGCCATCGTTGTGCGCCAGCGCCGGGTCGGACGCCAGATCGGGCCGTTCGATCAACGCCATCAAGCGTTGATAAATACTGTCGCCATTGCCCGCGATCAGCGCGTAGCGACCATCGCGGCAGCGGTAGGCGTTGGACGGCGCGATGCCCGGCAGGCTGCTGCCCGCAGGCTGACGCACGGCGCCGAACACTGAATATTCGGGGATCAGGCTTTCCATCATGTTGAACACCGACTCGTACAGCGCGACGTCGATTTCCTGCCCCTCGCCGCCGTTCTGGTCGCGGTGCCGCAGGGCCAGCAACACGCCGATCACCCCGTGCAGCGCCGACAGCGAATCGCCTATCGAAACCCCGACGCGCACCGGCGTGCGTTCCGGTTCGCCTGACAAATGCCGCAGGCCACCCATGGCCTCCCCCACCACGCCGAAGCCGGGACGATCCCGATAAGGGCCGGTCTGGCCATAACCGGAAACCCGCAGCATCACCAGTTTCGGGTTCAGCGCGTGCAACTCTTTCCAGCCCAAGCCCCAGCCTTCCAGCGTGCCGGGGCGAAAGTTTTCGACCAGCACATCGGCTTCGGCGAGCAATTTGCGCACCACGTCCTGGCCTTCGGGCTCACGCAAATCGAGGGTCACCGAACGCTTGTTGCGCGACGACACCGCCCACCACACCGACGTGCCTTCGTGCAGCAGGCGCCATTTGCGCAGGGGGTCGCCGGTGCCTGGCGGCTCGACCTTGATCACATCGGCGCCGAATTCGCCGAGGATCTTCGCCGCGAACGGCCCGGCGATCAGCTGCCCGAGTTCGATGACCCGAATCCCTTGCAGTGGCTTTTGCATGACGTGCCCTTTCTTGTCTGAAAAAAGTCGCGTCATTGTCGGCTATCCGGCGCGGAAATCCAGCAGCGATTCGTCCTTCTTTCATTCACGCCAGGCGCCCGTCAACGTCCTCGTTCATCGCACGCTGACGCTGTCCTCGCCGTTCGACCGGGTGTCGATGCTCGCGTCCACCGACATGCCCACCCGCAACCGGCTCAACAAGGGTTGCTGACCGTCGAGCACGATTTTCACCGGCAAGCGTTGCACGACCTTGGTGAAGTTGCCCGTGGCATTGTCGGGCTTGATCGCCGCAAAGGTCACCCCCGTGGCCGGTGCAATGCTCTGCACCCGGCCCTTGAGAGTTTCCCCGGAGAACGTATCGACGCGCACCTGCACTGCCTGCCCCGGCGTCACGTGGGTGAGCTGGGTTTCCTGAAAGTGGCCGATCACATACACCTCATGGAGCGGCACCACCGACAGCAGGTGTGTGCCGGGCGTCACGTAGTTGCCGATGCGCACGCCCCGCTCGCCGACCATGCCGTCCATGGGCGCGACGATTCGCGTGTACGACAGCTGCAACTGCGCCTGATCGTGGGCCGCTTGCGCACGTCTCACCCCGGCTTCGGCGGCGTGTTGCCGGGCGATCAGAATGTCCACCTGCTTGCGGTCCGCCGCCAGCGACGCGGCGGCGCTGTTCTGCCGCGCCCGCGCGGTGTCGATCCGGCTGCGGGCCTGTTGCGCATTTTGCAAGGTGCCCGCGCCCATGCCTGCCAGACGCTCGTAACGCACCTGTTCCTGATCCGCGAAGGTCACCTCCGCCTTGCTTGCCGACAACGCCGCTTCGGTCTGGGCGATCACCGAGGTCTGACGCAGCAACACCGCGCTCGCCTGTTCGTATTGCGCCTTGGCGGTCAGCACTTCGGCTTCGGAGGCGATCAGGGCCGTCTGGAAATCCCGGTCGTCGATCACCGCCAGCAACTGCCCGGCCTTGACCTCCTGGTTGTCCTCCACCAGCACCTGGCTGATGAAACCCGCGACTTTCGGCGCCACGTTGGAGTAATCGGCGGCGATGTAAGCGTCATTGGTGCGCTGCCGCCCATCGTCGCTGGTGAAACCGTAGAGGCCAACGGCAGCCAGTGCGATCACCCCACCGCAGAGGGCCAGGGTTTGCTTTGAGGTCATGTTCATGAGAGGCGTCTCTAAAGGTGAAGAAATCAGCTGGGGGCCTGGGGTGGGTAAACACGGCTGGGCATCAGGGGAATAAGCAGGATCAACCCGGCGGCCACCCAGCCCATGCAGTAGTAGAGGTCGATGCTGGCGAGGGTCACGACCTGCTCGTGAATCCGATGGGCGAGCGACGCCACCGTGTCCTGAGCCGCCAGCTCCGGGCTGTTGCCGAGCCGGTCCACCAGCACGTTGGAATGGAAGTGCTGACGGGACGTGGTCAGCGCATCCAGCACCCCGGTTGCGATCACCGACGCAAGGCCGCGCACGGTGTTGAACCACGCCGACGCGAACGGACCATCGGCCGGCGCGATCCCGCCCGTGGCCTGCATCAGCAGCGGCAATACGGCCATGGGCTGGCCGATCACCTGCAGCAGTTGCAGCCCGTAGAAATGCTCGCGAATCCACTCCGGGCTCATCTGCGTCGCCGCAAAGCAATGCAACGACAGCAGGCCCAGCCCCACCGTCAGCACCCAGCGGCAATCCACGGCGCGCACGTTGCACAGTGCCGCCAACAGCGGCAAGACCAGGAGTTGCGGAAGGGCCACCAACAACATCATCGGCGCGGTCTGCAAAGGGCGGTAGCCGTGGACTTGCGCCAAGTACGCGGACGGAATGGAGCCGGTCGCCGTCAGCACCACCAGCACTCCTCCAAGCGTGAGCAACGCGTGGGACAGGTTCAGGTTGGAGAGCATCTGCAGCTTGAAGAACGGCACCGGAGTGAACCACTCATTGACCATAAACAGCACCAGCATCGCCGTCCCGCCCAAGAGCAACACCGTGATCAGCTCCGATTCGAACCAGTCCAGGCGGTTGCCCTGCAACAGCCCCGTGACCAGCATGCCGATCGCCGGAGCGCCCAACAGCACGCCCCGCCCGTTGAAAGCCTTGAAACGCTCCAGTCGCAGCGGGTCCTGAGGGATACCGTGGGCAATGGCAATAATCGCCACCAGACACGGGGTGATCACCTGCCAGAACGTCCACTGCCAGTTGAAATACTCAGTCCACAGCGCGGCCAGCGGCGTGCCAAGACTTGGCGCGAACGTGGCCGTCAACGCATAGCCCGCCAACCCATAAAGTTTGATGCCTGGCGGCAGAAACCGCAGGGCCACGGTCATCAGCATCGGCGGCAGGCACCCCGCTGCCAGCCCTTGCAGGGCGCGCAGGATCAGGAAGCTTGGGTAATTCGGCGCCAGCGGGCACAGCAGCGCCAGGACGATAAACACGCCGATGGCGCCCAAGGTGAACCGACGCAGCGAGAGCGTGACCGCGAACCAAGGCGCGAACGCGGTGGCCGTGAGCGAGGTGGCGGCATACAGCGACGTGACCCAGGTCCCTTCGTCGTAGCCGATAAACATTGCGCCGCGAATGTCATTCAGGGCAATGCGGGTCACACCTTCATTGACCCCCGCCACCAGCACCGCGAGCAACACACCCAGCAGACCCAGCACCGTTTGCAGGCCGAACGTGGCCGGGAGCGCAGCCTTGATCGCAGGCAACGGCGCGGCGGCGGTCATGGCGCCGCCCGCCGTCGAGCAGTAGGCAGGGAGGCTTGGGCAAGGTGAGACATGGGCGTATCACTCCGGAAACGGGCGTCGTTTCCGGCAGTGTAAAAAGCCTCAAGATGAAGAAAAATTTACATTTAGGCAGTGTATGAGTGCGTCAGACGCACGAATGGCGGCGCCACTGCTGATGCAGGGCGCAATCCGTCAGGCCAATCAAGCGTGTTCGCTGTCCCAAAAACGCTTGTACATTCCCAGCCGCCGCTTCAAAGGCCGCGACAACCGCGCCTCCTCCTTGCCCAGCTTGAACGCCAGCAGCTTAAGCCCGTTGCGCAAGAACGACGCCGGCCAGAGATACCAGCGTCGAGCGCCAAGGAAATCCAGCTCGGATTTCACGTAGCGAAACCCCTCTTTGCGGGCGCCGCCGAACCGGGCGTGAATCCACGATTCCCGGGCCTGAAACACGCCGATGTCGAAGTAACGCCGAAACTCTTCACGCAAGCTGTAGTTGTGGGAATGCCGACAGACTGCCGAGCCCTGGTAGGCGACTTTCCAGTGGGACAGCAACATGCGGGCCGCGACGTACATGTCTTCGGAGAGGATCACGTGTCGAGGAAACCCGCCCACGGCACGCAGCGCGTCACGCCGGTACGCCGCGAAGGAATTGGACATGAACGGCACCTTGATGCCCATTTCAGGCACGTCGGCGAGGGTCTTGATGCGTGACACCGGCGGGTAGTTGAACCAGCGGGCGTGTTGCGCCAGCACGGTGGCGTCGAGGTGCGGCAACTGGCGGCCACACACGGCGCCGACCAAGGGGTCTTCGAACGGCTGAATAATGTTTTCCACCGCGCGAGGGTCTTCGAGGTAGGCATCCTGAGTCAGGTAGACAAAGACGTCATAACGTGGGTGGGTCTCGGCCATCATCTGCCGTGTCCCGCCGTGGTTGAAGTCCTTGCTGGCGATCTGGACGACGTTCTCGCAGCGGGCGCGGGCCAGCTCCCATGTGCCATCGGTGGAGCTGGAATCGACGATCAGGGTGTCGAAAACGGCGGTCTGGGCAGAGAGCGAATCGAGCAGCCGCTCAAGCTCCCTGCGGCCGTTGTACGTCGGGATCACACACGCAACGCGCAAAGCCTGCATAACAATACTCCGGGGCAAAGACTGAATACCCATTTGTCATGACGCACTTTCAGCGTAGCTCAGCTTCTCGCGATTGGATCCCGCCGCCGGTCAGCCCATCACCTCGCTCAAGGGGATGAAATTCAGCAGATCACCTTCCGCCACCGTGGTGCCTTCCATGACCTCGATCAGCCCGTCGGCCCACGCTGCGCTGCGCAACACGCCGGAGCTTTGGTTGCGGTAGGCGATCAGGCGGCCCTGTTCCAGACGCCCGCGCAAGTATTCGCGACGGTTGCCGGGCTTGGTCCAGACGAAACCGGCGGGCACCTTGAACTGCAGCGGTTTGACCTCGGTCACGCCCAGGCGTCGCAGCAGATAAGGCCGCGCCAGCAAGGCGAACGTCACCAGGGTGGATGCCGGATTGCCGGGCAAACCGATCACCGGCACGCCGCGAAAATGGCCAAAGGTCAGGGGCTTGCCCGGTTTGATCGCCAGCTTCCACAGCGAGATTTCGCCCTCTTCACGCAGCGCGTGACCGAGAAAATCCGCTTCGCCCACAGAAACACCGCCCGTGGAGAGGATCAGGTCAACGTCACCCAAGGCCCCCAGCGCGGCGCGGGTTTTCTCCAGATCGTCCGCCAGTATCCCGGCATCGACGACCTCGCAGCCCAAGCGCCTGAGCCAACTGCACAGCAACACGCGGTTGCTGTTGTAGATCTGTCCCGGACCCAGCGGCTGGCCCGGTTCGATCAATTCATCGCCGGTTGAAAGCACCGCGACCCGCGGCCGCCGAATGACCTGCAACTCGCCCAGCCCCAGGGTCGCGGCCAGACCCAATTCGATGGGGGTCATGACAGTGCCTGCGTCCAGCACCTTGTCGCCTACGGTGGTTTCCTGGCCTTTGGGGCGGATGTTCAGGTCGATGCTCAGCGGTTCAAGGAAACGCACGCGCTCGTCGGGCTGGACCACGGCGTTTTCCTGCATTTCCACGCAGTCCGCACCTGCCGGCACCGGAGCACCGGTAAAAATCCGCGCGCAGGTGCCGCGTTGCAAGGGCAGCGGCGCCTGCCCGGCGAAAATCCGCTGGCTGACCGGCAATGGCTCGCCGGTCCAGTCGGCGACGCGCAAGGCGTAGCCGTCCATTGCGCTGTTGGGCCACGGCGGCAAGTCCAGGGTGGAAATCAGGTCATCGGCGAGGATGCGACCTTGGGCGTCGGCCAGCGTCACGGTTTCGCGCTCGGTGATCGGCGCCTCCGCGGCGAGGGCCATCAAGCGCTCCATGGCCTCCTCCACCGGGATCAGGCCACGGGGTTCAGAGTTGCTCATCGGTCATCACCCACGGGTTGCGCACGGCTCGGCTTTCTTCAGGTGCGGCACGAAATTGCAGGGGCGGAAGCTGTTGTTCAACTGATCGGCCAGAATCCCGTCCCAACCGGTGCGCACGGCATTGGTCGAACCCGGCAGGCAGCAGACCAGCGTGCCGTTGGCCAAGCCTGCCAGGGCGCGGGATTGAATGGTGGAGCTGCCGATGTCCGGCACCGAAATCTGCCGGAACAGCTCGCCGAAACCGTCGACCTGCTTGTCCAGCAGGCACGCCACGGCTTCAGGGGTGCTGTCGCGGCCGGTGAAGCCCGTGCCGCCGGTGATCAGCACCACTTGCACTTCATCGTCGGCAATCCAGGTGGCGACCTGGGCGCGAATCTTGTAGAGGTCGTCCTTGAGCAGCACGCGCTCGATCAAGCCATGACCGGCAGCGGTCAGGCGATCGACGAACATCTGCCCGGAGGTATCGTTTTCAAAGGTACGGGTGTCGCTCACGGTCAAAACGGCAATGTTCAGCGGCACGAAGGGGGTGTCAGCCTTGGATTTCATCGGCGTGGTCCGGTTGTAGGGAAAACAGTCCGGTGTTATATCACAGCACCCCTTTTTTCTCCGCTGGACGAGAGCACAATGACGCCTTCCGACACCCTGCCCCCTTGCTCGATCCTGCTGCTGGCCGGCGGTCAGGGCCAGCGCATGGGCGGCCGCGACAAGGGCCTGATCGAATGGCGCGGCGAGCCACTGATTCAACACTTGCATCGCCTGACCCGCCCGTTGACCGACGACCTGATCATTTCCTGCAACCGCAATCAGGACCGGTACGCGCCACTCGCCGACCGACTGGTTCAAGACGACGAAAGCGGGTTTCCCGGCCCTTACGCGGGAATTCGCGCAGGCATCGCCGTGGCGCGGCACGCCTATCTGCTGGTGATGCCCTGCGATCAGCCGCTGCTGGACCTCGCCCTGCTCAACGCGCTGCGCCGAAAAGCCGTCGAACACCCCGGCCAACCGGTGATGGTGCGGGAGGGCGATCAGTGGGAACCGCTGCTGTGCTGCATTCCGACCCTCCACGCCCCCGTCTTCGAGCAACATTGGCAACAGGGCCAGCGCAGCCCGCGCCGGACCATGGCCGAGCTGGGCGGCGTGGCGTTGCAATGTGACGAGGGCGACCCTCGCCTGGCGAATCTCAACACTCCGGATTTGCTGTCCGCCGTTGAGCGCTGATTCGATCAGACTGCAGGTGCCGGACAAGTTTCATGGAACTTTGCTCACAGCCCCCGCGTCAGAAACTTCACTACATAAAGAATGACCCTCGGAGACACAGTAATGAAACAACGGACTATTCCCGCAGCCTTCCTGCTCGCACTGGGCCTCGCCACCCTCGCCGGTTGCTCTTCGCCGACTGTGATCACTCTGAACGATGGCCGCGAAATCCAGGCCACTGACCAGCCGAAGTACGACGAAGAATCCGGTTTCTATGAATTCAAACAGCTGGACGGTAAAGAAACCCGCATCAACAAAGATCAGGTGCGTACCGTCAAAGAGCTGTGACGCCTGATGAGCGACACCTGATTCATCTGGTTTGAACGAGAGGCCCTGCGTCGAGAGATGCGGGGCTTTTTTGTGGCCGTTGGTTTGATTGCTATCAAGGCGCGGGTCTGATCGGTTATGGGGCGCCACGTCGTACACCTTACCCTCTCAAGCAGGACACAAACACCCGCCTCTGTAGTCCCTTTCTGAAAACTTCGCAGTCCTCCTTTTTTGTGTTTCAGCGCCCAGACAGCCGCGTTTTAACCCCCTAGATTCCCCGTTTTTCTCAGCGCGGATCAGGGAATGTCTGACGCCTTATGGGCTGCCCGTCAGGGCGATGCCCTCGCTCACACCTCAATGATGGCCGACGTGTTCGGCGGTGCCCTCGAAGTGGTGGCCACCGTGGCGGTCGGCGTCTTGGCGACCACAGCCATCGTCGCGGCGACGGGGCTGACCGTTGCCACGGGCGGGCTGGGCGCTTGTGTGTTGGGCGTGGTCGTTGGGGTGGCGGTGACCGTCGGCATGCAACTCACCGGGGCCGATAGGCAGCTCAGTGATTTCTGCCAGGGGCTGGCCAACGACCTGTTCCCGCCCACTGTTTGCGCGCACATCATCAGCGGTTCCCCCAACGTCTTCATCAACGGATTACCCGCTGCTCGCGCCGCTGGCGCGATATCAGAAGCGCCTTCCTCGCTGCCGGAAGATGCATCCTCCGAAGGCACCTTCCTCGACATGGCCGCCGGCTTTTTCTCCGAACTGTGGCGCCCCACCGTCGCCACGCCAGACCCCGGCGCCTCGCCACGGCCCAACGACCTGATCGCCTGCAACAAGCACCCCGGCACGCCCGGTCAATACCTCGCCGAAGGCTCAAGCACGGTATTCATCAACGGCCAGCCCGCCGTGCGCAGCGGGGATCGCAGCACCTGTGACGCGACGGTGGTGTCCTCCGGATTGATCTCACCCAACGTTCGCATCGGCGGCGGCACGGCGGTGGTGCGCACCATTCGCAGCGGCAAGACGCCGGGCGTGGGGCTGGCGGTGTCGGCGCTGATGATGTTGCGCGGTCGGCCTGTGAAATTCGTCAGCAACTTGCCGTGTCTGCTGATCGGCGGCGCTACGGGATATGTCGTCGGAGCGGTCGCGAGTGCTTTGGGTCGGGCGGTGTCCGGGTCGCCAAATCCGGTGCATGCGGCCACTGGCGCCAAGGTGTTGGGTGGGTCTGAAGAGCTGGATTTCGTCTTGCCGGGCGTGTTGCCGATCGAGTGGCAGCGGTTCTACAGCAGTCGCGATGAGCGGCGCGACGGGCTGTTGGGCGCGGGCTGGAGCGTGGGGTTCGAGGTCCGGATTGAGGTCGAGGCGCTCGCGGACGGTGGCGAGCGGCTGGTCTACATCGATGAGCAGGCCCGGCGCATTGACATGGGAGCGATTGCGCCGGGTGACGCGGTGTTCAGTCCCGGCGAAGGGCTGGCGGTCAAGCGGCATGCCGATGGCCGTGTGTTGATCGAGAGCGAGGACGGGATTTATCGGCTGTTCGAGCCGAATCTGGCTCATTCATCGCTGTTACGCCTGAGCCAGCTTGGCGACCGTAACGACAACCGGATTCATCTGGTGTACGACGCTGAGGGGCGACTGGCTCATCTGCATGACGGCCTTGATGTCGTGCGCGTGAGGTTGGTGTATTCGGCGCAATGGCCGGATCGTGTGGCGCGGATCGAGCGGGTGCTCGATGACGACGCGTCCAAGGCGCTGGTCAGCTACGCCTATGACGATTACGGCGACCTGCGTGAGGTGCGGGATGCGTTGGACAAGGTGCAGCGGCGCTTCACGTATGACGTCAATCGGCGGATGGTCGAGCACCAACGGCCCACCGGGCTGCGTTGTTTTTATGACTGGGCGCTGATCGACGGGCGCGAGTGGCGCGTGGTTCATCACTGGACCGACGCGGGGGATGAATACCACTTCGCTTACAACCTGAGCGCCGGTGTCTCTGTCATTACGGACGGCCTTAATCGCCGCAGCGTCCGACGCTGGAACCCTCAGCACCAGATCACCGACTGCACCGACGCCCTTGGCCAGACGTGGCAGTTTTTCTGGAACGACGAGCGTCAGTTGCTGGGTGCCATTGATCCTCAGCAGGGCCGGTGGACCTTTGCTTATGACGACGCAGGCAATCTGAGTTCGACTGAAGACCCCCTTGGACGCATCGACTGCACGCTGTGGCTGGAACATTGGTCGTTGCCGAAGGTGCAAACCGATGCAGCGGGCCATCACTGGCACTACCGCTACGACGCGCGGGGCAACCGCACCCACGAAGTTGATCCTCTGGGGCATGTCACGCGTTATCGCTTCGACGAACGGGGCCGGGTCGTCGAGATCATCGATGCCAGCGGCAAAAGCAAAACTCTGCGTTGGAACGCATTCGGCCAACTGACCGATTACATCGATTGCTCGGGTTACAAGACTGAATTCCGCTACGACCGGCGCGGCTTTCTCGACCAGAGCACTGATGCGCTCGGTGAGCGAACGGAATATGGGTATGACGGGCAAGGCCGGTTGCTACGACGCGACCTCCCCGTTGGGCGCCGCGAACATTTCCTGCGCGACGACAGCGGTGCACTGATCGGCTACGTCAACGCCGCCGGAGACATCTCGCGTTACGGCTACGACCGGTGCGGGCGGCTGGAGCGGCATCAAGACCCTCACGAGCGCACGGTGAAGTATCGCCACGACGCTTATGGCCGGCTGGACACGCTGACCAACGAGAACGGCGAACGCTACCGCTTTGCCTGGGACGCCGGGGATCGACTCTCGACTCAACAGGGTCTGGACGGCAGCCAGCGGCACTATCGATACGACTCGCTGGGTGATGTGGTGGGCGTCACGCACGTGTCGGGGCATGAGTCGATCACTCATGCCTTCGAGCACGATGCGGTTGGACGCTTGATCGCCAAAGTGACCGACGACGGTCGCACGGCCTACGCCTATGACCCGCTCGACAACCTGATCGACGCGACCTTCACCGGTCTGGACGGCACGCAGCACAGCGTAAGTTTCACCTACGACGCGCTGGGTCAGTTGCTCAGCGAAACCACCGACGCCGGCACCGTTCAGCATCGCTACGACGAACTCGGCCACCTGATCCAGACCCAAACTCCCGACGGGCGCTGGATCAATCGCCTGCTGTACGGCAGTGGCCATCTGCACCAACTCAACCTCGACGGCCAGGGCATCTGCGACGTCGAACGGGACCGGTTGCACCGCGAAGTGCTGCGCACCCAGGGCCAGGTCCACACCCGCAGCGCCTACGACCGCAGCGGTCGACTTCAATCACGCGCTCGCCGACACGACAGTCGCCCCCGGCCCTTGCCAGCGGACAGCACCAAAACCTACGAATACGACCTCACTGACAACCTGATTGGCCGGGTCGAGCAGCAACGCCATGGCGACCACCAGACCTGGCTCGGTTACGACAGCAGCAGCCGGATCCTCTGCGCCCAGGACAGCATCAGCCGAAGGGTGGAGCGATTTGCCTATGATCCCGCCGCCAACCTCGTGGTCGGTGAGTCCGGCAACGCGCGGGTGGCCCATAACCAACTGCTGACCTGGCAGGACAAACGCTATCGCTACGACCGCTACGGTCGCCTGATCGAAAAACGCAGCACCCGCCGCGGCCTCCAGCGTTTCAGCTACGACGCCGAAAGCCGCCTGATCGAAGTCAGAAACCCCGACCGCCACGTCGTGCGCATGACCTACGACCCGCTGGGCCGACGCACCCGCAAAACCCTGCACCACCCCGACGGCCACCTCCTCAACGACACCCGATTCACTTGGGACGGCCTGCGCCTGCTGCAAGAAGAGCAGAACGGCCTTTCCACCCTCTACCTCTATGTCGACGACAGCCACGAGCCGCTGGCCCGCGTCGATGGCCGAGGTGAACACCAGAAAATCCGCCACTACCACAACGACCTCAACGGCCTGCCCGAACAGCTCACCGAACCCGACGGCCACGTCGTCTGGCAGGCGCGTTACCAGGTCTGGGGCAGCACCACCGAAGAAACCCGCGAACCCTACTTCCTCGAACACCAGAACCTGCGCTTCCAGGGCCAATACCTTGATCGCGAGACCGGACTGCACTACAACACCTTCAGGTTCTACGACCCGGATATAGGGCGCTTCGCCACCCCCGATCCGATCGGGTTGGCGGGCGGGCTGAATTTATATCAGTACGCGCCGAACCCTGTGGGGTGGGTGGATCCTTGGGGGTGGAGTTGTACTCCCAACAAGAAGAGTTCGTATCAAGGGACGAGTCGGAGGGATGCGTTTAGGCAGGCACGTATGGATGCGGGTGTTCCGCTGAGCCAATCGCCGTATTCAGTGGTTCGCAACAAGCTGTTGGATGGATACGGAGGATATGTTTATAGAAATGGGAAAATTGCTCACACCAGAGACTATTATTTTTTGGATATCAAAGGTGCCCGATTGATTATTCAGGACCACAGCTATGGACATTTGAAAGCTGTACCATTTCGAGGAGCGGAGCCGCACTTTAACGTCAGGCCAATCATAAATCCTACAACTGGAAGCGTTAAAGGAACTCATGGACACTACAATTATTGACACCTCTGTTTTTTTAGAGTGCACAGGAAATAATCACTTTATTGAGGGGCTATATCCCAACGGATTTGGAGAAGTGCTCATAGGGCAATTCGGACTGGATTTGGGTCGATTCAGCATCAATGTCCATATTTTTGTTGAACCCGCTAAGAAAGTCCCTAAATGGGGTGTATGGGGTAAAGATTATAATGTCCTGGTTCTCGAGTTTTTAGGAGACAGGCTATCAGACATTAAAATTGACAACTGGAGCGAATTCAAGAAAGCGCAGCTTCAGTGTTATAAGAATGGAAATAAATTTGGCCTATGTCAAAAAGGAGTCGACTGGAGTTTTGAAATATTGTTTGGCATGTTGACCTTTCAAAGAAGCAGTACGTACATAGATGGCGATATAGATGACTGATATAGCATGATCAAAGATTCCAAACGCCACACAGCACACTGGGCATCGGCTGCCTTTGCCAGAAAAAGTTTGGCCTTCGTCGCTCAAAGTCCACGCACCGCTAAGGCCATGTGAGGTGTAAAGCTCTGCCCATGCATAGAGCAGAGCCGTACTTCAACGCTAGACCGTTTGACAAACCATAAGGCAACTACGTAGATCGGGGATACATGGATGACGGTCAACATGATCCCCAAAGAGCGTATATCTTTCTTCGGCACGCTCACCAACCAACCCCACCCTCCCCATCCCCCATCTCCCCCGCCACACTCCCTAGCAATTCAATAAACGACGTCTGCAACAACGTAGGCCGCCAATCGGTGCGGCGGGTCAGTGCGATGGTGCGCCAGAAGCCTTGTCCGGGGGAGCCGATTTCCACCAGTTGTCCCACCTGACTTTCCAGCCGGAACTGGTCTCGGGACATGAGGGTGAGCCAGTCGCCTTCCATCATGAGGCCGCGCTTGATGGTCAGCGATCCGCATTGCACGCGGAGCACCGGTGGGGTCTGGCCGCGCACCTGAAACATGCGTTCCCAGCTCACGCGCATGGGGGTGCCGGGCGCGGGCATGACCCAGTGGTGGTTCAGCAGGTCGGCGGTGTCCAGCGCGGTTTTTCCGTGCAGGGGATGCCCGGCGCGGCCGACGATGACCAGTTCGTCGTCGAACAATGCCTGTTGGACGACGTCCTGTTCGGGCACGGATTCGCGCTGGGAGCCGATCAACAGATCCACGTCGCCCTGACGCAAATGCGTCAGCAGTTCGGCGTACGGGCCTTCGAGGATGTCGACGGACGCCGCCGGCCAGCGGGTGCAGAACTCGGCGAGCACTTTGGGCAGAAACCACGCCCGCGCTACAGGCAGTACGCCGATGTGCAAAGTGCCGCCCAGCCCTTCGTCCCGGGTGGAGAGTTCGTCGATCCCGGCACGCAGTTCTGCCAGCATCAGTCGGACAAAATGCACCAGCCGTTCGGCGGGCACGGTGGCGCGTATCGCTCGTCCGGAGCGTTCCAGCAACGGGATGTCGATGATGTCCTGCAATTCGCGCATCGCCCGGTGCAACGATGGCTGCGACAGGCCCAGTTCGCTTGCCGCACGGGTGTAGCTGCCCACGCCCACCACCGACACCAGCGCCCGAAGCTGGCTCATGGTCACCCGCTGCTCAAGCCGTGGCAGTGTCGGCATGCCGTGGCTGCGGCGAATGTGCGCGACACCCCGGGCCAGAAAGGCCAGCGCTCGCTCGGTGCGGGGCACGAACTGGCTGCCTGCGGCGGTGATGGTCACGCCCCCCGATCGGCGCTCGAACAAGCGGGCATCCAGCAGACGCTCGATGCGGGAGATCGCCTGCGCCAATGCCGGCTGCGACAGGTTCACGGTTCTCGCCGCCAGGCTGATGTTGCAGGCCTGCGCGACTTCCAGCAGCGCGCCAAGGTGACGAAGATTGAATGACCAGACCTGATCCATTTTTCTGTTCTTTAGCCAAAACCAATGGCCGGAGCGTAATTCGAATTTCCCCTGTCGTATACATCCATGGATAGTTGCTCGGGAGCGGATACGTTAGCGAACGACAAAAAATTCAATTCAATAGCTAATCCGAATACCCGTCATTTCAAGAGTCGAGGCACTTGTGAAGCTGCTTGATACCCACACCCACGTCATTTCCCCGGACAGCGCCCGTTACCCCACCGATCCCATCGGCGGCCACCAATCGGAATGGTCCCGTGCCCGTCCGGTCGATGCCGAGGGCCTGCTGCGCGCCATGGACGCTGCCGACATCGAACAGGCCGTGGTGGTCCAGGCCTCGACGGTCTACGGCCACGACAACCGCTACGTTACTGAAACCGTGCGTGCCCATCGCGATCGTCTGGTGGGCGTGTACTCGCTGGATGCGCTGGCCCCCGATGCCGTCGACAAGATCGCTTACTGGCAAGATCAGGGCCTGTCGGGTTTTCGCCTGTTCACCACCGGCAGCACTATGCCGGGTCAGGGCGACTGGCTGGGGCACGCCGATTCCTATCCGGCGTGGGCGTATGCCGAAGCCCACGGCATTCCGGTCTGCCTGCAAATGACCATGGAAGGCATACCCGCCCTGCGCAGCCTGCTCGAACGTTTCCCGAAGGCCATCGTGTTGCTCGATCACTGCGCCCGGCCGGTGCTGAACGAAGGCGCGCCCTACGCAGCGTCCAAGGCGCTGCTCGACCTGGCGACCTTCCCCGGCGTGCACCTGAAACTCACCAACCGCACGCTTGCGGCGTCGGCGGAAGGCCAATCCACCCCCGTCGACTTCCTGCGCACAATCATTGCCGCCTTCGGCGCGGATCACATCGCCTGGGGTTCGAACTTCCCCGCCGCTGCTGGCACGCTGGCAGAACTGGCCGACACCGCCCGCTCCGTTCTGGGCGAGCTGTCATCCGACGAGCAACAGGCCATCGCCAGCGGAACCGCGCGACGCCTGTACCCGTTTCAGTCATCGGGAGCTCGCTGATGAAGCCCGTTGCGAGTCTGCGCACCGTCCTCGGTCGCTACCGCCACACCGAGGCACTGCATGCCAAGACGCTGACTAACCCTGCGGTGAATCTGGATTTCCAGGATTTTCCGGTGGTGCACAAAGCGTTCGCGCCGATGGTTCGCGATCAGGCGTATGACCTTTGCGAACTGGCCGTGGTGACGGCGCTGCAAGCCATTGCTTACGGCCGTCCGGTGGTCCTGCTGCCCGCGGTGGTCGCCTCGCGCTTTCAGCGTGGTTGCCTGATCGGTTACGGCCCCAACGGCGTGCCCGACGAAGCCGACCTGATCGGCCAGCGCATCGGCGTACGCGCCTACACCCAGACCACCGGCATGTGGGTGCGCGCCCATCTGGCCGAGGATCACGGGCTGGACATCGCCCGCGTGCACTGGATCACCCACGACCCGGCCCACGTCGAGCAGTACCATAACCCGGCCTTCGTCGAGCAGATTCCCGGCACCAAAGGCTCGCTGCAAATGCTCAAGGACGGGGACGTCCAGGCCGCGATCCTCGGCAATGACTTACCCTCGGGCGAGGAATTCGTGTCCTTGATCAAAGACGCCGCGAACCGCGACCTGGCCTGGTGGCGCACCCATCGTTTCATGCCGATCAACCACCTGGTGGTGGCCAGTGCGCGAGCTTGCGAAGATCAGCCCGACGCGATCAGGCGCGCCTATGAACTGCTGCGCGAGGCCGATCGCCAGATCCACGGTGTATTGCGCGACACTGAGCAACCCTGCCCGACGATATTTGGCTTCGACAGCCTGGCAGGGCCGCTGGAATTCACGATCGAAGCCTGTGTGAAACAGGGGCTGTTGCCCCGTCGCCTGACCTTACAAGAAGTGTTCGCCCCAGCGCGCAAGCTGTTGGGCAGCGACACCGAATAAGCGGCTCCCGGCCGCTTCACCCCTTATCGTGGAGTCCGTCATGACTCGTATCATTTCACCCGCTGCTGGCGCTGCCGCCCGGCGCAAGACCCGGTTCTACGAGGACCTGACCTTTCAAGTGCTGACCGGCATGGTCTTGGGCGTCGCCGTCGGCGCCCTCGCCCCCGACATTGGCCAGAGCCTCAAACCCTTGGGCGATGTGTTCATCCGCCTGATCCAGATGGTGGTCGGCCTGATCATCTTCTGCACCGTCACCCACGGCATCGCCAGTGTCAGGGACCTCGGCAAAGTGGGCAGGATTGCGATCAAAGCCATCGTTTATTTCGAGGTGATCACGACCCTGGCGCTGGTAATCGGCCTGGTCACCATCAACGTGCTCAAGCCCGGCGTGGGCATGAATATCGACCCGGAGCTGTTGCGCACCGCTGGCGAAGCCGTGCACCCCGCTGCGAACATGAGCCTCGGAGAGTTCATGCTCAACCTCGTGCCGAAGACCGCCACCGGCGCGTTTGCCGAAGGTGAAATCCTGCAAATCCTCGTGTTCTCGGTGCTGTTCGCCTGTGGCCTGGCGTCGTTGGGCGATAAAGCCCAGCCGGTGCTGAACGTCGTGGAAACGGTGTCGCAGGCGCTGTTCTGGGTCATTCGCCTGGCGATGAAGCTGGCGCCCATCGCCGCCTTTGGTGCCATCGCCTTCACCGTCGCGAAATTCGGGCTGAAGTCCCTTATCCCCTTGGCGGCGCTGGTGGGCGAGTTCTACCTGACCTGCGCGATCTTCTTCCTCATCGTGCTGGCACCGGTGGCTTGGTACGCCGGGTTCAGCCTGCTGAAACTCATGCGCTACATCCGCGAAGAGCTGATTCTGGTGATCGGCACCAACTCCTCGGAAAGTGTCTTCCCGCAACTGATCGCCAAGCTCAAGCGGCTGGGCGTGGAGGAATCCGTGGTCGGCCTGGTATTGCCCACCGGCTACAGCTTCAACCACGACGGCACCTGCCTGTACTTCGCGGCAGTCTCGGTGTTTCTCGCCCAGGCCACCGGCACGGCATTGGGATGGGAGCAACAACTGTCGCTGCTGTTCGTGTTGCTGGTCACCTCTAAAGGCGGCGCGGGCGTGGCGGGGTCGGCCATTGCGGTGCTGGCCATGACCCTGGCCGCCACCCACGCGATTCCCGTGGCCAGCATCGCGCTGATTCTGGGCGTGCATCGCATCCTCGCCTCGGCGTTTGTCTTCACCAACATCGCCGGTAATTGCGTGGCGACGCTGGTGGTCGGCAAATGGGAAAACGCCATCGACCGACCGCGTCTGCACAGCGAGCTGGATGCGGGCTACCGAGCCGCCTGACACCCGTCCCACCACAACAAAAACAATAACCACCACCGGATTGCGGGGGCGCAAGAGAGACGCGCACCCGACATTCGGCGAGGACACACGACTCATGAAAACAAAAACAACACAGATGCTGGCCCTTGGGGTCATGGTTTCGATGGCCCATGGCGTTGCACTGGCGGCCCCGTTGCCCGGTGCGGACAACCCTGGTTCGACCCGCCTGCCGGGCACGCCCGACGCGAGCGTCAGCGAATCCCCCGCCTCCACCGACGCCCCGCAAACCCGGCCCACGGGCATTGCGGGGGCACTCCGGGACCTGGCCGACCGAGGCATCTTTTTGCGCGCCAACCTGATCAACCAGTACGGCCGCAACACCACGGGCGCGGTTGCACAGGGCCACAGCAACGTCGGCCAGTTCAACCTTGGCGCAGACCTGAACCTGGACAAGCTGATCGGCACCACCGGCAGTAGCTTTCACTTCACGGTCTACAAGGATTATGGCTACGGGCTCAACCACGACATCACCGGCACGTTTCCCAAGCAGCAGCACATCTACAAAAACGAGTTCCCGCGCTGGCACCTGGGCACCTTCGCTTTCGAACAAAAGCTGCTGGACGACCGGCTCGACATCATCCTCGGGCGGCTGGGCACCACCAGCTACTACGCCAAGCTGAGCACCAACTGCCAGTTCCAGGCAGGCAACACCTGTGGCGTACCCCGGCTCATTAACTCCGAAGCAGGTTACAGCCTGCTGCCATCGGCGACCTGGGGCATCAACGCCCGCTACCGCACGACGCCCAACACCTACGTCGAAACCGGGGTCTACGAGGTCAACCCGACCACCTCCGCCAGCAACGGCATGGACTTCTCGATTGGCGAGGCCAACGGCGTGACGATTCCGCTGGAATGGGGCTGGGTGGAGAAAGGCGATTTCGAGGTCAAGGTCGGCGGGTACGTCAGCACCGCACCGCGCCCGGACCCGTACTACAACACCGCAGGCCGTTCCCTCGGACGTTTCGGGGGCACCGCCGAAACGGTCAATCAGGAACGCAAGGGCGTTTACCTGTTGGGGGACAAAGTGATCTGGCGACCGGACCCGAAATCCTCCCGCAACCTCACGGTGTTCGGCGGCGTCGTGCAGCAACTGGAAGACGAGGAAATCATGAAGCAGCAGTTCCTCGGCGGCTTCGTGCTCACCGGCCCGACCGCGTCCCGGCCCCAGGACACCATCGGGTTGTCGGCCTCGATGTTCAACCTCACCGACAAGGAGCGGGATTTCCTGCACGACTCTCGCGTCCGCGCCGGTGGCCACGGCAGCAACAACCCCCACGAATACTCGTTCGAACTCAACTACGGCTGGCACGTGATCCCCGGCGTGATCCTCATGCCCAACGTGCAATACATCATGAACCCGGACAACTCCGGCATCCCCAAAACCGCCACGCTGCCCAAGAACATGCTGGCATACGGGCTCAACGTTCAGTTGAGTTTCGGCGGCATGTTCGGCCTCGCTTCGCCGTCCGGCGGCGACTGAGCGTGATGACTGACACGGGGTTCGACTGCGGCCCCCGTCCTTTTTTTTGCAAGCAAGAGGATCGTCCAACATGAGCGCACCCACCAAAACCGCGCTGGTCGTCAGCGCCCACTCCGCCGATTTCGTCTGGCGCGCGGGCGGCGCCATCGCCCTGCACACCCTTCAGGGGTACGCCGTGCACATCGTCTGCCTGTCCTTCGGCGAGCGCGGTGAATCCGCCAAGCTCTGGCGCAAGGGCGAGATGAACGAAGAGAAAGTCAAAGCCGCCCGGCGCCAGGAAGCCCAGGCCGCAGCCGATGTGCTTGGCGCGAGCGTGGAGTTCTTCGACATGGGCGACTACCCGATGCGGGCGGACAAAGAGACGCTGTTTCGCCTCGCGGACGTGTTTCGTCGCGTCCAGCCCGAGTTCGTCCTCAGTCACTCGCCCAAAGACCCGTACAACTACGACCACCCGCTGGCCATGAACCTGACCCAGGAGGCGCGCATCATCGCCCAGGCCGAAGGCTACCGGCCAGGGGAGAAAATCGTCGGTGCGCCACCGGTGTACAGCTTCGAACCCCATCAGCCGGAACAGAGCGAGTGGCGTCCGGACGTGCTGCTCGACATCACTCAGGTCTGGGACAAGAAATACGCCGCCATCCAGTGCATGGCCGGTCAGGAACACCTCTGGGAGTACTACACCCGCGTGGCCCTGCAACGGGGCGTGCAGGCCAAACGCAACGTCGGTATCACCTCCAGTCGCGACATCGTCTACGCCGAGGGTTACCAAAGCGTCTTCCCGCGCGTCACGGAGAACCTGTCATGAGCCAATGGATCGGCAAGACCGGGGTCGTGGTGCGTCATGTCGAGCGCGCCGACGCCACGTTGATCGATGAGCTGCAACGCTTCGGCGTGGCGACCGTGCATGAAGCCCAAGGGCGCAAAGGCCTGTTGTCCACCTCGATCAGCCCGATTCAGTTCGGCACGACCATCAGCGGTTCGGCGGTCACGGTGCTGGTGTCCCCCGGTGACAACTGGATGTTCCATGTGGCGGTGGAACAGTGCCAACCCGGCGATATCCTGGTGGTCGCGCCCAGCTCGCCGTGCAGCGACGGCTATTTCGGTGACTTGCTGGCAACGTCCGTCAAGGCCCGGGGCGTGCGTGCGCTGATCATCGACGCGGGGGTGCGCGACACTCAGGCGCTGCGCGAGATGGGGTTCCCGGTCTGGTCGCGGGCGGTTTGCGCCCAAGGCACCATCAAGGAAACCCTCGGTTCCGTGAACGTGCCGCTGGTGTGCGGCGATCAGCTGGTCGAGCCCGGCGACGTGGTGGTGGCCGACGACGATGGGGTGGTTGTCGTGCGTCGCGGCGAAATCCAGCGCGTCGTCGAGGCCAGCCGGGCACGCGCTGACCTGGAAGCACAAAAAACGCTGCGCCTGGCCAGCGGTGAACTGGGCCTGGACATTTACGACATGCGGACACGCCTGGCCGAAAAAGGCTTGCGCTATGTCAATACTCTGGATGAACTCGACACCTAAGATCACGCCCCGTCAGCGGCCTGCCCCGCTGACATGGCGCATCCCGAAGGGTGTGCGGCGGCCCCTCCCGCTGCAGGCCCTTCGCGCCATTTTCACCATCATGGTGAAAGTGCTACCTGATTCCTCGCCTTTATGCAGTAAGCCTCGATCAGCGAAGATGCCGCCATACCCACTCAGCGCCCGCTTTCCGAGGATTCCCCCATGCACATCACGCCAGAACATCGCCAACCCAATCGCGCCCATCACCTTGCCAACGCCATCGGTGCGTGGCTCACCCTCGTCTGGGAAATGCAGACGCGCTTTCACTGGAGCGTTCATGGCATGACGCGGCGTTAAGGACGGCGCCGTCGTTCCCTTGCAAGAGTGTCGCGAGTGAAACCGCCTCAGGTTATCGTCCCTAAATAAGAAACAATGAGTCTCGTTTTAGCCTAATTGTTCCCGCTCTGTTCAGTCCGTACATTGAGTCCCAAGCCAGCCAATACGCAGCCAGACGCGTTGCACATGGCGACTCACGACTGACCATTTCGACATTGAAGGGAACACACCATGTCCACTCGCTCACTGACCCCGTTCAAGAAAGCCCTCACCGCCGCCGCACTGGCCCTGTCCATCGGCAATGCCTTCGCCGCCGAGACGGCCGTTCCAGAACATCAGACGCAGGCGTTCCTCAACGCACTGGCTGCGGGTGGTGGCAAGCCGATCGAACAGTTGAGCCCAAAGGATGCCCGTGCGGTCCTGACCGGCGCGCAAAACTCGGTGAAGGTGGACATGTCGGGGATTCAGGTCAGCGAGAAGACCCTTCAGGCCAACGGCCAGAGCATCAAGCTGACCATCGTGCGTCCAGCGGGCCTCAAGGGTGAGCTGCCGGTGTTCATGTACTTCCACGGCGGGGGCTGGGTGCTGGGCGATTACCCGACCCATGCCCGTCTGATCCGCGATCTGGTGGTGGGCTCGGGCGCCGTGGCGGTCTACGTGGATTACACGCCGTCGCCGGAAGCGCATTATCCGACGGCAATCAACCAGGCCTACGCAGCGACCCAGTGGGTGGCGCAACACGGCAAAGAGATCAACGTGGACAGCTCGCGTCTGGCCGTGGCCGGGAACAGCGTCGGCGGCAACATGGCGGCAGTAGTGGCCCTGAAAGCCAAGGAACAGGGCACACCGAAACTGCGCTTCCAATTGCTGCTGTGGCCGGTGACTGACGCCAACTTCGACACCGGGTCCTACCAGACCTACGCTGAGGGCCATTTCCTGACCAAGAACATGATGACCTGGTTCTGGGACAGCTATACCACTGACGCCAAACAACGCGCAGAGATCTATGCCTCGCCGCTGCGTGCGACCACCGAGCAATTGAAAGGTCTGCCACCTGCGCTGGTGCAGACGGCCGGTCTGGATGTGTTGCGTGACGAAGGCGAAGCCTACGCCCGCAAGCTGGACGCCGCCGGGGTAGACGTCACCGCCGTGCGCTACAACGGCATGGTCCACGACTATGGCCTGCTCAACCCGTTGAGCAACATCCCAGAGGTCAAGGCAGCGATGCGTCAGGCGGCCGGCGAGCTGAAAGCGCACCTGAACTGAGGATCGCCCGCCGCAACGGCAGAGGGTCAGGTGTCACATCGGCAACTGACCCGACGCTGTCGCGGCCGCACCGCCCCCTGATTCATGAACAACCGCACGCCCGTACTAGGCCTTAACCCTTTTCCGACCTTAACGTCATCACTGACCCCATCGAGGCCACTGACATGAGCCATTCCCTGAACACCTGGGGCCGCCAGCGCAGTTTCTGGGTCGCCGCCGCCGTGGTCGTCCATACCCTCTGGACCAGCGCCGCCCCGGCCATGATGTACCCGCTTTACGCCCACCAATGGCAACTGACGCCCACCGTCACCACGCTGATTTTCGCGGTGTTTCCGGTGTTCGTCGTCGCCACCCTGATTGCCCTCGGCGATCTCTCCGATTACATCGGCCGTCGCGCCGCCATGTTGCTGGGGCTGACCGCCTCGCTGATCGGCGTGCTGTTGTTTGCCGTCGCGCCCAACGTGATCTGGCTGTTGATCGGCCGTGCTTTCATGGGCATCGGGGTCGGCCTGTCCGCCGGGCCTTCAGCCGCAGCGGTGGTGGAATTCAGCGCACCCGGTAAGGCGAAACTGGCCGGTGCGATCACCACCGCGGCCCAGGCGTTCGGTCTGGCAGCGGCCTTGATCCTCGGCGGCGGGCTGATCCAATACGCGCCCTTCCCCACCCGCCTGAGTTTCTGGGTGTTGGTAATCGTGCTGCTGGCGACGCTGTACGGCGTCTGGCACTTGCCCCGGCACACCAAGGCAGAAAGCCGCCAACGCTGGACCTTGAAGCTGCCCCGGATTCATCCCCCGCTGCGCCGCACCTTTCTGGTGTCGGTGAGCGCCGTGCTGAGTGCGTACTCAGTGGGCGCGACGATGCTGTCGCTGGGTTCGCAGATCGCCCACGACCTGATCGGCTCCAACAACGCGCTGGTCAACGGCGGCGCGATATCGCTGTTTGCCATCGTGCTGGGCTTCACCGGTATCGTCGCCAAGCGGTTCACCTCGAAGCTGTCGATCATTGCGGGCGCGGGCTTTTCGATGGTCAGCCTGTTACTGCTGATGCTGGCGACGGCCACTCACGCGCTGCCGGTTTTCCTGCTGTCCAGCGCCGCCAGTGGCGCCGGTTACAGCCTGCTGTTCATGGGCGGGCTGAACCTGATCAATGCTCACGCGCCGATCCATCACCGGGCCGGAACATTGTCTGCGCTGTTTCTGGTGGCGTACCTGATGCAAGGGGTGGTTGCGATGCTGCTCGGTCGAGCCGCGACCACGTGGGGCCTGGACCTGGCGATTGACGTCGGCTCAGTGGCGCTGGCCGGGCTGAGCCTGGGGGCGATGCTGCTGGCGATCTATGTCCCACAACCGCAGGACACACTGAAGAAACCGCTCGATCAGGCCCCCGCCCCCTGAACCGATGACCCGACAAGGAGCTTTTCCATGCCCACACTCCACCGCTCCATGGCCCCGGCGCTCAGCTTTAACGGCGGTTTCGTCGACACCGTCGGCTTTCTCGCATTGCAGGGCCTGTTCACCGCGCATGTCACCGGCAACTTCGTGACCCTCGGCGTGAGCATCGTTCACGGCACGTCGGGGGCGCTGGCCAAACTGCTGGCGTTGCCTGTGTTCGCGCTGGTGGTGGGCCTGACCCACCTCGCGGCGGTCTCGATCCACCGTCGCGGGCTGACGCCGTTGCGTCCCTTGCTCATCCTGCACACGCTGTTGCTGGCGCTGTTCGGCGTGCTTGCCATTGGCCTGGGGCCGTTCAACGACGGCGACAGCAGCGCTGCGCTGATCACCGGCATGGTCGGCGTGGCGGCCATGGCGATCCAGAACGCCATCTCCCGCCAGCACCTCAACGGCGCTCCGCCCACCACGCTGATGACCGGCAACGTTACACAGGGTGCCATCGACGTGTTCGCCTTGATCGGCTTGCGTGACGAAACACAGCGGGCCGCGATCAAGCAGCGCTTGAAGCCGATTGGCTGGAATCTGCTGGGGTTCACGCTGGGCTGCATTGGCGCGGCGTTGCTGTACCTCGCCGTGGGGCTGTGGTGTCTGGGACTGCCGATTCTGGTGGCGATCTGGACCTGCGTACGGACCTTCGGCAGCAGCGATTCGGTGTAACGGAATGACGGAGCGCCCCGGTGACCGAGAACGTCGCCGGGGCGAATCGCGTCAGTCCCCGCCCAACACCTCGAACGAATACCGGTTGCGCCCCGCACTTTTGGCCCGGTACATCGCGTGGTCGGCGTGTTGAATCAATGTCCCGATGTCGTCGCCATCCCGTGGGAACAGGCTGACGCCCATGCTGGCGTGGATTTTTACCCGATGCCCCTCGATAAACAGCGGCAACTGGAAGCACTGGTGCAGTTTTTCCAGCAGCCCGATGATTTTCTGCGGGTCCTTGAGGTCGCTGAAACACATCACGAATTCATCACCGCCCAGACGCGCGACACAGTCCGCCCCCTCGCTGGATGAGGTCAGCAGTTTGGCCACGGCCTGCAACACCAGATCGCCAAAGCGGTGGCCGTGCTCGTCGTTGATTTCCTTGAAGTGGTCCAGATCGACGAACACCAGCGCCATTTTCCGGTCGTTCACCCGCGCCGCGACCAACGCCTGCTCCAGTTGCTCGAAACACATGCGCCGATTCGGCAGTTCAGTCAGGGGGTCATGCCGAGCCAAGTGTTCGAATGCCGCGCGGCTGCTGGTCAGGTCACCAAGCTGGGTGAGGATTTCCTGTTTCATCGCATGAAAACGGTGAGCCAACACGCCCAATTCGTCCGCCCGTGGCGGCAGTTCGCTGATCTTGCGCTCCCGGGAAAACAACTCCACGGCATCGGTCATACTGCGCAGCGGCCGGATCAAAGCCCGGGACGCAATCACCGCCGCCAACAGCGCCAGCACGCTGAACAGCAGCGCAATCTGCAGGATGCTGGTACCCGCCCGCGAGGTCTGTGCCAGCACGTGGCTCTGCGGCTGACCCAGCCCGAGCACCACAAAGGGGGCCGAGGCGGCATTGTCGGACAGCTTGACGAAGGCGGCGACCAGCTTGTCGCGCCGATCACCTTCCACGCTGCGACCGATCAACGCCGTCGGCCCGGTGTCAGCCAACAGACGGGACACTTCGGGAAACTCATCCTGCAAAAACAGACGACGCCCCTGATCGAAACCGAACGTGCGTCGATGGTCGGGATGCACCAGCAGATCGCCCCAACGGTTGCTCAGGTACACCTGGTATTCCTTCGGCAGATCGCCCTGCAACTGTGTGAATAACTGATCCAGATCGACGTTGATCACCAGCAGCGCAAACACCTTGCCGTCGGCGTTTGCCACCGGTGTCGACACATGCAACGTCGGCTTGCCGAGGCCCGAATGCGCGCCCTGCTCGTGGTTAATGACGATGGGGGAAATCCGCACCTCGCCCACCGGCATGTGCAGCGCCTCGAAAACGTAGCCGTAATGCCCCTTCTCTTGCAGGTCCGCGCCCTCGACCCTGACGATATTCAACCCGTCGCGGTCCTGCCGCACTATCTCAAGCCCGTGGTCGGTGGTGCTGATCAGACGAATCTGCATGTAGTCGGGGTGGGCCAGCAGCATCGCTCGGAACGACTCGGCCAGGTTGTCCTGCACGGTCGTGCGCAGTGCCGGGTCCTGGATCGCGTCCAGGTCATGAACCTGCGGGCCATTGGTCAACACCTGGGCGTCCAGCGAAATGTTACGCAGGCTGGCGTGCAAGTTGCGCCCCAGCACTTGTACCGAGGTCAGCAAGTCGCGCTCGGCCGCCTGCAGCAGCAGGTCCCGGCTGCTGTGGTAAATGTAATAACCCGCCAGCCCTGTCGGCAGCATGCCGAACAGCGCCATTAAACAACCCAGCTTGAACGCTATGCCGAACCTCATCGCGATTCCCCCAACGGCGGCCGTTCGCCGGACACGATGCGTTGCCATAACGCCGCTCGCCGCTGGTCGTCCTCTACCGGGCGCAGCCAGATGAGACGGTTCGACGGGCTGGCGTCCTTGGGTTCCTGCAAGGTATTGGAAAGGTCCTGACGCTCGGTGATGACGCGGCTGACCTCAGGTTCGAGCATGTAATTGATCCACGCCGCCGCCAGAACCGGGTCCCGCGACCCGCTGCTGATGGCCCAGCAATCGAGCCACGCCAGCGCGCCCTCGCGGGGCACGACGTAGCCGACATCGGCGCCGTCGTCGCGCAGCTGTTTGAGTTGCTGACGACCGTAATTGGCAAATATCAACGCCACGGAATGGCTGCGGAACAACTCGGCAGCCTCTTCCGGCAAGGCATAGAACGTCAGCACATTGCGGCGCAAGGCGATCAGTTTGTCGGTGACCCGCGGAAAATCTTCCGGTGAAATCTGAAAAGGGTCACCGCCCAAGGCCAGGCTCGCGATGGAGAAATTGTGATTACTGGTGTTGAACGCCAGCACTCGCCCCTGAAATCGCGGGTCCCACATGCTGGTGATCGAGTCCGGCGGCTGGCTGAATTGCTTGCGGTCGTAAATCAGCCCCATGTCAGACCACAGGTAGGGGATGGCATACGTCTGGCCCTTCACGATGATGTCGGGCAGCCGGGAATAATCTCGAAAACGCGGCAACTGACGCGCTGTGTTGGCGATCCGTTCCGGGTGCACGGGCTGCAGCAGGCCCAGATTCGCGTAGTTATGAATCTCGGCCGTGTTCGCCGCGATGACGTCAAAATCGCCGCCGTGGTTTTCCGCCAATTTGCTGCGCAGCACTTCGTCGCTGCCCACCAGCGTGACCTCGACCTTCACTTTGAAGCGCTTCTCGAACACGCTCACCAGATCGCTGTCGGCATAACCCGGCCAGGCCAGAACGCGCAGCGTTTGCTCGGCGCCGTTGGCGTGCAAGGACGCGAACAGGCAGCAGCACATCAACCACAAAGGGCACAGGAATTTCATGGACGATGCCCGGAAGCGGTGATAACGGCACTATACATATGGCAATGTGCCGTTGCTTGGCAACCTGTTTGCGCAAACACCGCTGTCTGTCGGAAAGTCGACGCTGGCCTGGCGCACCGATTGGGCTAGACTCGCCCCTCTTCAACCTTCAAGGAAGCAGGGTGTCATGCAGATTTCAGGGGCCATTCCGCTGTTGCGGATCTTTTCCGAAGAACAGGCCAAGGCGTTTTACGTCGACTTTCTCGGCTTTCAGATTGAATGGGAGCATCGCTTCGAAGACGACCTCCCGCTGTATGCCCAGGCACGTCGAGACGATCTGGTGATTCATCTGACCGGCCACCATGGCGACGCCACGCCGGGTTCGACGGTCTTTGTGCCGGTGAACGACATCCACAGCCTTCACGCCGAACTCAACGCCAAACGCTACAAACACGCCCGACCGGGCATTCAGGAACAAGGCTGGGGCAAAGTGATGGAAATCGCCGACCCGTTTGGCAATCGGCTGCGATTTTGCGAGTTGAGCGAAGACTGACGCCTTCCACCGTCGCAGCCCGGTTGCTTCAGGCCGGGCGCATCGACCGATACACCAGGCTCGGCGCCTGCCCCGGGACGTCGTCGAGGGTATCGATGCGCTGCATGCCAACCTTCTCCAGCACGCGGATCGACGCATGGTGCAGGGGTCTGACCACCGCGTAGACCTCGGGCACTCGTAGCTCAACGAACCCAAATGCCAGCGCCGCCTGACTGAGTTCGGTGGCGAACCCCTTCCCCCAGGCCTTGGGGCCGAAGCGGTAGCCCAGATTCAACCGCAGAACGTCGCCATAGCGACGGGCATCGAGGCCGCCGAAGCCGATCACTTCATCAGGAAACTCACACGTGCAGATCGCCCATTGCCCGTAGCCCTTTTCCTCCCAGTGAGCCAACCAACCGTCGAGCAGGGATTGCGCCTGATCAAGCTGGGTCAGAGGTCCGAAAGGGTTGAACTGGTGAGTCGCCGGGTCGCCGTAGATGGCGAACAGGCTGGCGAGGTCGTCGCGGGTGGGCGGTCTGAGGATCAAGCGTTCGGTGGTTCGTTGCATCGATGGGGCCTTTCTTGTTTTCAGTCGGTTGAACGCGCGCATCCCTGCTGTAGGGGCGGGTGCATTCTGGATGGCATTCCGATGATAGGCCGGTACAGGCGACACATCCCTGTCGCCTGAACGATTTTTCGCGAATGAATTCGCTCCTACAGGTGATCGCCGTTTAGCCAATAGCCATGCGGTGAATCAAACCGCCAACAACCGCTCACGCAATTTGGTGATTTCGTCGCGCATCTGTGCGGCGGCTTCGAATTCCAGGTCGCGGGCGAGCTGATACATCTTCTCTTCCAGCTGACGAATGCGTTTGGTGATTTCGCTCGGCGAGCGCAGTTCGGCCTCGTACCTGGCGTTTTCTTCGGCGGCCTTGGCCATGCCTTTGCGCTTCTTGCTGCGCGAGCCTGGCACGGTGGCGCCTTCCATGATGTCGGCGACGTCCTTGAACACGCCTTTCGGGGTGATGCCGTTGGCCAGGTTGAACGCGATCTGCTTGTCGCGACGGCGCTCGGTCTCGCCAATCGCCCGTTCCATGGAGCCAGTGATGTTGTCGGCGTAGAGAATCGCCCGGCCGTTGAGGTTCCGCGCCGCACGGCCAATGGTCTGAATCAGCGAGCGTTCGGAACGCAGGAAGCCTTCTTTGTCAGCGTCGAGAATGGCCACCAGCGACACTTCCGGCATGTCCAGGCCTTCGCGCAACAGGTTGATCCCCACCAACACGTCGAAAGTGCCCAAACGCAGGTCGCGGATGATCTCGACCCGCTCCACCGTGTCGATGTCCGAGTGCAGATAGCGCACACGCACGCCGTGGTCGGCCAGGTAATCGGTGAGGTCTTCGGACATGCGCTTGGTCAGCGTCGTGACCAGCACCCGCTCTTCCACCGCCACACGTTTGTGAATCTCGGACAGCAGATCGTCGACCTGAGTCAGCGCCGGGCGAATCTCGATCTGCGGGTCCACCAGACCGGTGGGGCGTACCACCTGCTCGACCGTCCGACCAGCGTGCTCGCCTTCGTAGGGACCGGGGGTCGCCGAGACGAAAATGGTCTGCGGACTGACACCTTCCCATTCATCGAAGCGCATGGGCCGGTTGTCCAGCGCCGACGGCAGTCGGAAGCCGTATTCCACCAGGGTTTCCTTGCGCGAACGGTCGCCTTTGTACATCGCGCCGACCTGAGGCACGCTGACGTGGGATTCGTCGATCACTAGCAGCGCGTCGGCCGGGAGGTAGTCGTAGAGGGTCGGCGGCGGCGCCCCGGCGGGACGGCCCGACAGGTAGCGCGAGTAGTTCTCGATGCCGTTGCAGTAGCCGAGTTCGAGGATCATTTCCAAGTCGAACCGAGTGCGCTGCTCCAGCCGCTGCGCTTCCACCAGCTTGTTCGCGCCGCGCAAATATTCCAGACGTTCCTGCAACTCGACCTTGATCCCTTCCATCGCGTCCAGCAGCGTTTCGCGCGGGGTCACGTAGTGGCTTTTGGGGTAGAAGGTGAAGCGCGGCAACTTGCGGATCACCTCGCCGGTCAATGGGTCGAAAGCCGACAGGCTCTCGACTTCATCGTCGAATAGCTCGATGCGGATGGCTTCCAGGTCCGATTCCGCCGGGAAGATATCAATCACGTCGCCGCGCACGCGGAAGGTCGCACGGGCAAAGTCCATGTCATTGCGGGTGTATTGCAAGTCGGCGAGACGGCGCAGCAAGGCGCGCTGGTCCATTTTGTCGCCGCGATCGACGTGCAGCACCATCCGCAAGTAAGTTTCCGGGCTGCCCAGGCCGTAGATGCACGACACCGTGGTGACGATGATCGCGTCCTTGCGCTCCAGCAGCGCCTTGGTCGCGGACAAACGCATCTGCTCGATGTGGTCGTTGATCGACGCATCCTTCTCGATGAAGGTGTCCGACGACGGCACGTAGGCTTCGGGCTGGTAGTAGTCGTAATAAGAGACGAAGTATTCGACGGCGTTATTCGGAAAAAACGCCTTGAACTCTCCATACAGCTGCGCAGCCAGGGTTTTGTTCGGCGCCAGCACCATGGTCGGGCGCTGCACTTGCTGAATCACGTTGGCGATACTGAAGGTCTTGCCTGAGCCGGTCACCCCGAGCAGGGTCTGGTGAGACAAACCGGCGTCGATGCCTTCTACCAACTGACGAATCGCCTCCGGTTGATCACCGGCCGGCTCAAAACGGGTAACGAGCTGAAACTCGGACATGACGTACCTCTGTGTTCGCCCTCGCTCGCAGGAAGATTCGGAGCCAAGGCGTAATGAGCGCGGACGACTGATCTCGCCAGGAGAAAAGACGTACATGAAGGTGTGTGATGGGACTACAAATGGAGTCGCCAACGCCAGCTTTCAAGCCATCATCAGGACATTAGTCCGCGTGACATGACTAATGGTCGAAAATAATCTGAAAAACCCGGAAAAAACCGCCCCCCGCCTGTCGCCCCCGTCCACGATGCTCTCTATACTGACTCCCCGTTTGCGCACCGCTCTAGTGCACTCGGCCGGAGCGATGCAATCCATTCACTCCCATTCAGAGCCCCTGCAAAAATGAGCCTGTTTTCCGCTGTCGAAATGGCACCACGCGATCCTATCCTGGGCCTCAACGAAGCATTCAACGCCGATACCCGTACCACCAAGGTCAACCTGGGTGTGGGCGTTTACAGCAACGAAGAAGGGAAAATTCCGCTGCTGCGTGCCGTTGCCGAAGCAGAGGAAATTCGCGTCGCTCAACACGTCCCGCGTGGCTACCTGCCGATTGACGGCATCGCCGCCTACGACAAGGCCGTGCAAACCCTGCTGTTCGGTGCCGAGTCGCCACTGCTGGCCTCGGGCCGTGTCGTGACCGTGCAGGCCGTCGGCGGCACGGGCGCCCTGAAAATCGGTGCTGACTTCCTCAAGCAATTGTCGCCGAACGCCGTTGTGGCCATCAGCGACCCGAGCTGGGAAAACCACCGCGCGCTGTTCGAAACCGCCGGTTTCCCGGTGCAGAACTACCGCTACTACGACGCCGCGACCCACGACGTGAACCGCGCGGGCATGCTGGAAGACCTGCAGAACCTGCCGTCCGGCTCCATCGTCGTGCTGCACGCCTGCTGCCACAACCCGACCGGCGTTGACCTGACCCTCGAAGACTGGAAAAAAGTCCTCGACGTGCTGAAAGCCAAGGGCCACGTGCCGTTCCTCGACATGGCCTATCAGGGCTTTGGCGACGGCATCGACGAAGACGCCGCCGCTGTGCGTCTGTTCGCCGATTCCGGCCTGACCTTCTTCGCCTCCAGCTCGTTCTCCAAGTCGTTCTCGCTGTACGGCGAGCGTGTCGGCGCGCTGTCCATCGTCACCGATTCGCAAGAAGAGACCTCGCGCGTACTGTCGCAGGTCAAGCGTGTCATCCGCACCAACTACTCCAACCCGCCGACCCACGGCGCGACCATCGTCGCTGCAGTGCTGAACAACCCTGAGTTGCGTCAGAAGTGGGAGGACGAGCTGGCTGAAATGCGTGTGCGGATCAAAGGCATGCGCGAAGAAATGACCCAACGTCTGGCGAACAACGCCGCGGGTCAGGACTTCAGCTTCGTGGCGCGCCAACGTGGCATGTTCTCGTACTCGGGCCTGACCACACCGCAAGTCCATCGTCTGCGCAATGAGTTCGGCATCTATGCGCTGGACACCGGTCGCATCTGCGTGGCGGCGTTGAACAAACGCAACATTGAAGCCGTGACCCAGGCGATTCTCGCGGTCATCTGATCGTGAAACGCCCCCTCTTTTAGCGGCCCGGCCGGGTGGCTAGAAGAGGGATTGGCGTGACGCTCCCCCATCACAACCGCTTGTAGCTTTCCTGATACATTCACGACAACCCGCCGACACCTCAGCCGCTCACCCTTCCGCCCCGCTCGCCTGCGAAGTAGCATGGCAGCGTCGTTACTCATTTCGCGGCCCTTCCCGGCGGCATCACATGGCGGCAGCAACATGCACACGACCCCTGACAGCAACACCGCCAACGCACCGGCTGAAGAGCGGCGCTGGAACACTCGCGCCCTGATCGTCGATGACGACGTGCCGATCCGCGAACTGCTGTGCGACTACCTCGCCCGCTTCAACATCCAGAGCACCGGTGTCACCGACGGCAACGCCATGCGTCAGGCGCTGGCTGAAGAAACCTACGACGTTGTGGTCCTTGACCTGATGCTTCCCGGTGAAGATGGCCTGTCCCTCTGCCGCTGGCTGCGCGGTTCGTCGGACATTCCGATCCTGATGCTGACCGCCCGTTGCGAACCCACCGACCGCATCATCGGCCTGGAACTGGGCGCCGACGACTACATGGCCAAGCCGTTCGAGCCCCGGGAACTGGTGGCGCGTATCCAGACCATCCTGCGCCGCGTCCGGGACGACCGCACTGAAGAGCGCACCACGTTGCGCTTCGACAACTGGCGCCTGAACAGCGTCCTGCGCCAACTGACGGCCCCTGATGGCCTTGTGGTGCCGCTGTCCAACGCCGAATTCCGCCTGCTGCGCGTGTTTCTTGAACGTCCGCGTCGGGTGCTCAATCGCGAGCAACTGCTGGACGCCGCCCGTGGCCGCTCCATCGAAGCGTTCGATCGCAGCATCGATTTGTTGGTATCGCGTCTGCGGCAGAAGCTCGGCGACGACCCGAAATCCCCGCAACTGATCAAGACCGTACGCGGCGAAGGCTATATGTTCGACGCCAGGGAGATTGGTTGATCCGCTCGGCTGACACCCTCTTCGCCCGGCTGTTCGGTGGCGCGGTGCTGGCGATCATCCTCGCGCACCTGTTGGCGTTCATCTGGTTTCATCATTACGGTCCGGCCATGCCGCCCCCGCCGTCGGCTTATCAGAACGCCCACCCTGCCGAACCGTCCGGGGAAAGCAGCGAATTGTCCTCGGCCCTTAACGCCCTGCGCCCGCCGCCTCCTCCTCCGGGACGCCCACCGTTTCTGGGCATTCCGCTGATTCCGCTGTTTTTTCAACTGGTGACGCTGGTGATTGCCGCGTGGTTCGGCGCCAAGGCCCTGAGTCGGCCGGTGCAGCGCATCAGCGACGCCGCCGAACGCCTGAGCGAAAACCTCGACAGCCCGCCGCTGACCATCACTGGTCCCCGCGAAGCCCGGCAGGCGGCTGCCACGTTCAATCTGATGCAGGAGCGGATTCGCGATCAGGTGCAGCAACGGGGCCGCATGCTGGCCGCGGTGTCCCACGATTTACGCACCCCCTTGGCGCGGCTGAAATTGCGGGTCGAGCAGATCGAAGAACCGAAGCTGCACGGTCAGATGACCCAAGACCTGAACGACATGATCGCCATGCTCGATGCGACGCTGACCTACCTCAACGAACAACGCACCAGCGAGGCCCTGCAATATTTCGACGTGCAGGCGCTGATCGAATCTTTGACCGAGAACGCGCAGGACAATGGCGATGATGTCGAGGCGAGCGGCACTTGCAAGCCGCTGAAGTCCCAACCGATGGCCCTGCGCTCGTGCCTGCACAACCTGATCGACAATGCCTTGCGCTACGCCGGCCATGCGCGGGTGGTGATCGAGGATTCCAGCGAACGGCTGCGGGTCCGGGTCGTCGATCAAGGGCCGGGCATTCCGGAAAACCTGCGCGAAGCCGTGTTCGAGCCGTTCTACCGCGTCGAAGGCTCGCGCAACCGCAACTCCGGCGGGGTTGGCATCGGCATGACCATCGCCCGCGAAGCCGCCCGACGCATGGGTGGCGACCTGCGCCTAGAAGAAACCCCCGGCGGTGGGCTGACGGCTGTCGTCGATCTGCCAAGGGTTTAAATTTTTAAGGCGATAGTTATTCCCCGTGGGAGCGAATTCATTCGCGAAAAATAGATCAGCCGATGAAGACATGTCGCCTGGCCAAACGCCTCGGAAAGTGCCCGATCACCACCCCCAGACCCAAGCCCGGCGGCGGTTTCGTTGAAATCTCAACACCTTACTTGGGTAACTGGCGAGACCGGCTGTCCGCCACCCAGTCCAGCAGCAGGCTATACGCCACGGCCAACAAGGTCGGCCCGATGAACAGGCCGATGAAGCCGAACGCCAGCAAGCCGCCGAACACGCCCAGAAGCACGATCACCAACGGCAGGTTGCCGCCTCGGCTGATCAAGTACGGCTTGAGCACGTTATCCACGCCACTGACGATGAACGTGCCCCACAGCCCAAGGAAAATCGCCATTCCGTATTCGCCCTTCCATGCCAGCCAGGCGGTGGCGGGAATCCAGATCAGTGGTGGCCCCATCGGCACAAGGCTCAGCAAGAACGTGCCGATCCCCAGCACCAACGCCCCCGGCACACCTGCGATGAGGAAGCCGATCAACGCCAGAATCGCCTGGGCCGCTGCCGTGCCGATCACCCCGTTGACCACCCGCTGCACCGTGCCCGCCACCAGATCGACATAATACTGCGCCTTGTCGCCGATCAGCCGCTCCAGCAGGCTCAACACGAACGCCGCCAATCGCGGGCCGTCGCGGTAGAAAAAGAACACAAAGACAATACTCAGCGTCAGTTCAAGAATGCCGCCGCCGATCTGCGCACTGCGGGCCAGCAGCCAATTGCCGACCTGCCCCAGATACGGCTTGATGCTCGCCAAGAGCGCCGCGCCCTGCTGATCGATGGTGTTCCAGTAACCGACCAGCCGTTCCCCCACGAACGGGACGCTGACCAGCCACGTCGGCGGATCGGGCAACCCGTCGACCTGCACATCCTTGATGAACACCGTCGCGTCGCGCACGTGATCGGCGAGGTTAAACCCCAGCCACACCAGCGGCGCGGCCACCAACAGCATCCAGCCGAGGGTCAAGATGGCTGCCGCCAGCGACTCGCGCCCCTTGAGCACACGGGTCAGCAGACGCATCAGCGGCCAACTGGCAAACGCCAGCACCGCGCCCCAGAACAGCGCCGACCAGAACGGCGCCATCACCCACAGGCAGGCGCCGAGCAGCGCCAGCAGCAGGATCTGCACCAACAGGCGATCATTATTGAGCATGGGTTCAGTCCATAGAAAAGAAGTCCGCAGACCAGAGCATAACGGCGAACCTCTTGGCCCGCCTCGTCATGGCGTCATGCCTGGGTGTAGAACGCGCTTCAGCGGATGAGTTCGAGGGTCAGCCCCTGAGTCGCTTTATTGCCAGCCTCCAGACGCGCCGCCCGTACGCCCTTGCCGACCAAGGCTTCGCGCCAGGCCTCGCCTTCGGGGCCGGAAATCGTCACACGCAACGTGCTGTCCAGGTTCAGGCCTCTGGACAGCAAGGTGATCCACGGCTCCTTCGGCGCATCGTTGAGCATCGGCAATTCGAGGTCGCCGGAGCTTTTCAGTTCGCGCAGCAATGTCGCGGAGGTCGGCAGCAACTCGCCCAATGGCGCACCGGCCTGAAATTCTTCGACATGGAGCATGGCCCGGCGATTGCCCCGGGTGATGCTGTACAGCGCGACGAGGGTGTCGCTGTCCGGCTTAAGGCGCAACAGCAGATAAGCCTGGCCATTGTCCGCGCCGTACAGTCGGGCATTGCCGAACACTTCATTGGCCCACAGGCTGCTTTCGCCGCAGTCCCGCGCCTGACACCAGAAGAGCAACTGAGCCCCCTGTTTTTGCAGCGCCTCGCGGGTTTCCGTGAACGCTTCGTCCGCAGAACGCTCGGCGGGGAGTTGATAGGTGACGGAGGCGGTCGTCCCACGCGCAGCGACCTGCCCGTCGAAACGCAGTTGACCGCTGATCTTGCGAATCGACCCCATGGGGAAGACACGCTCCAGCTCGGACGCCGGTTTGTAATCGACGATCTCGGCATCGGTGGGGCGAGGCAGATTCGGGAAATCCTGACTGCCCGCGACATCGGCAGCGTGGGCCATCGTCACAGGACCGCTCAGGCATAACAGCAACCCCAGCGCACGGGATAGACGCATAGGGGTTCTCATCGCAGGTGAATCGAAAGACAAACGAACGCCGCACAGGCGTGCGGCGGTGGGAAAGGTGAACGGGTCGAGCGTGAGCGGTGGTCCATCGTGCAGTCTCCTGTTTCAACCCGCCCAGCCTCGGCAGTTGCGGGTCGCAAGTCAAGAAACGGCGAAGAACCGATTGAAACAGTCTGCAACAGAGGTCGCGCCCTTGTCGTCATTGAGGTGCAGATGGTGGCCACCGGGCAGCACAGTCACCTCGAAAGGCACGCTTTCGAGCAAGGTTTTGTTTTGCGCGAGGATTCCCTCTTCGGCCACGATCAACTGCGCAGGACAGCGGATGGCGTTGACGAAAGACAATGCTTGCGCACGTGTCAGACGGATCGGCGACGCCAGGGTCAGGCGGCTGTCGCTGCGCCAGGTATACCCCCCGGGCACCGGCATCAAGCCACGTTGCGCCAACAGTTCGGCGGCTTCGCGAGTGACTGCCACTGCGCCTTTCATTCGCGCTTCGACGGCCCGGTCCATCTCGGCGTAGACCGGTTTGCGCTTGCTCGATTGCGTCAGCTGCGCCTGCAATGCCGCGCCCATGCGCTCGGCTGCGGCCTCGGGTTCGCCCAGTGGCGGGATCAGCCCGTCGATCAGCGCCAGTCGGTTGACCCGGTCCGGCAGAGAGCCCGCGACGATCACCGAGACGATGGCGCCCAACGAATGTCCCATCAGCGAGAAAGTGTCCCAGCCCATCTGCTGCGCGACCTGCAACACATCGTGGGCGTAATCCGGCAGGCCATAACCGGCGCCGGCCGGACGATGATCGGAGTGGCCATGGCCCGCCATGTCCAGCGCCAGAATGCGCAGGCCTTTGAGCTTTGGCGCCAGACGGGCGAAGCTGTTGGCGTTGTCCAGCCAGCCGTGCAGGGCGATGACCGGCTCGCCGTCCTGCGGGCCGAACAGGTGCGCCGCCAGTTCGATGTGCGGCAGGCTCAGACGGACTTCTTCGACAGAACAGGTCATGCGTGGGCCCGTTGACGAGAGGCCACGTCAAGGGCGGATTGTGCGCGGGCATCCCAGCGGAGAAACAGGCTCTTGAGCATCTGCGCGGTGTCCTCGGGGTGTTCCAGCGGAAACATATGCCCGCCGGGCACCGAAAGATACTCCCCTTCGCGCATGCTTTTCACCGACAACGCATGGTGACGGCGCACCACGTCGCTCTGCTCGCCGCGCACCATCGCCAGCGGCACCCGCAAATGCCGGGCGACGCCGGGGCTGGTGTGAGGCACGCTGCGGTAAATGCTCATCTCGATGGCCGGGTCGAAACGCAGCCGCAACTGCTCGCCATGGGGTTGCAGGCCATGAAGCAGGTAGGCCTCGAAACACTCGGGATCGAACCGACGAAACAGCGTCTTGCCCGAGAAATAATGGCGGGCGGCGTCGAGGTCGTTGAACACTTCACGACGCCCCAGCGTGCGGCCGGCCGGGGTAATGCGGTCGATGAAACCGAAGCGTTTGGCGGCGCGGATCATCCATTGGTCGAAGCGCGTGAGCACCGGCGAATCAAGCATCACCACCCCGCGATACAGCTCGGGATGGCGCAAGGCCGCGTGGTAGTGCAACACGCCGCCGAGGGAATGCCCCACGCCCCAGACCGGTTGCGACTGCGCCTGCAAATGGTGAATCAGCTCATCCACCAACGTCGTCCAGTTGTCGGTCACCGGAAAACGCGGGTCGTGGGCATGCTGCGCCAGATGGGTGATTTCATAGTCATCCCCCAGCGCGGCGAACAATTTGCCGTACGTGGCCGAAGGAAAGCCATTGGCGTGAGCGAAAAAAACGTGTTGGGCCATGCCCGCGCATCCCGTGAACCTTGATCAGGGGGCAATTGTGCGCACCGGCTTGCCGTCACAGCAATGACCGGAAGTGCCATCGGTGATGACAGTCCGGTCAACGACGCGGGATTCAGCGCGCGGGCGGCTGTTCGCCGAGGGGCACGACCGCGACGGTCAGCCGGGAGATGCAGCTGGCCTTGCCGTCGTCACTGGTCAGGCGGATGTCCCAGACATGGGTCATGCGCCCGATGTGCACCGGGTGGGCCACGGCGGTCACACGACCACTGCGCAGGCCACGGAGGTGGTTGGCGTTGACCTCGATGCCGACGCAGTAATATTTGCTCGTGTCGATGGCCAGGTAGCTCGCCGAAGAGCCGACGGTTTCCGCCAACACCACCGACGCGCCGCCATGAAGCAGGCCATAGGGCTGATGCGTGCGATGATCGACCGCCATGCTGGCCGTCAGGGAATGATCGTCGAACGCCTCGAAACGGATGTCCAGCACCTCACCAATGGTGTTTTTCTGCATGGCATTGAGGGCGTCGAGGTTAGGGGTTTCACGCCATAGGCTCATGATATTTCCTTATTATTGAGACGGTATTGAAGCGCACCACTAGGTTTCGACAGGCGCAATACCTGTGGGAGCGAATTCATTCGCTCCCACAGAATCATCCGCCGTCAGCACTATTCTGGGATTACCCCGGATGCCGAACACCCAGCAGGCTCATCGCCCCGGCCAGCGGAAAATCCCCGTCCAACTGAGCGAGACTAGCGGTATGCATCGGCTCGGCCTGCTGCAGATTGCCGTGCACCGCCAGACCAATCAACGATCCGACCAGGGGCTGATGACTGACCAGCAGCACGTCGTCCGACGCGTACAGATCCAGATTTTCCAAAACCTTGCGCGGGTCGCTGTCCGGCGTCAACCACGGCACGGTCACCACGGCGTCAGTGAAGCCCAACGCCTGACGCACCAGCTCGGCCGTCTGCTGAGCGCGGACATAAGGGCTGGCGATGATCCAGCGTAGCGGTTGACCCAATAAATGCGCGGCGCTGGTCAGGACTTCTTCACGGCCGTTGGCGGTCAATTCGCGTTCGGCATCCGTGCGCGCCCGGGACTGGGCCTCGCCGTGACGCAGAATCCACAGATTCATAGCTTGGGTTCCTCGTCTCGCACTGGATGGCTGGCTGCAGGCACGGTGTGCGGCGCTTCGCCTTCGGGCGCACGGGGCGCGGGCCAGTCAGCAAACGGCCAGGGTTTCTGGTCGGTGTGGAACGTGCCAAAGCGGCCGATCTGCGCCAGAAACTGGCTCAGGCTGTCGCCAAACGACATCAAGCTCAGGCTTGGCGCTCCGTAAAACAGGCGGTAAGCCAACTGCACCAGCACCACGACGGCGAGCACCAGCTCAGCGACTTGCCACACCACCAGAAACACCACCATCCAGAGGATGCGCAGCAGGATCGATTCGTGTTGCTTGAATTTGGATTCGTTCAAGGTGTTCTCCACGGGGCCAGAAGCGAAAGGCCGTTGAATCAGTTGAAACCGCTGGTCGAAATGAAATCGACGTCGGTCTTGGGTTCGGCGCGCATCAGCAGTTCGATGACCTGCTCCAGCGTGCGCCCTTCAAAGAGAATCGCATGCAGACCGGCGACCAGCGGCATGTACACCTGCACCTCCTGCGCCTTGGCCTTGAGCACTTTCAGCGTGTTCACGCCCTCGGCCACCTCGCCCAGACGGGTCACGGCCTCATCAAGGCTCAAGCCCTGCCCGAGCGCGAAACCCACCTGATAATTGCGACTTTTCGGCGACGAGCACGTCACGATCAGGTCACCGACCCCCGCCAGCCCCAGGAAGGTCATCGGGTTGGCCCCCTGGCTGACGGCAAACCGGGTCATCTCGGCCAGCGCGCGGGTGATCAACATGCTTTTGGTGTTTTCACCCATGCCAAGTGCGACCGCCATGCCGGAAATGATCGCGTAGACGTTTTTCAGCGCCCCGCCCAGTTCCACGCCAAAACGGTCGGCGCTCGCGTAGACACGGAAGGTGCGGCCGTGCAATGCGGCCTGAACCTGCTGGCAGAGGTCTTCGTCTTCACTCGCAACCACCGTGGCGGTCAGCGCATGCTCGGCGATCTCGCGGGCGAGGTTCGGCCCGGACAGCACGCCAATCCGCGACTTCGGCGCGATGTCTTCGAGGATTTCGCTCATCAATTTGAAGGTCTGCGCCTCGATGCCCTTGGTCAGGCTGACCAGCATCTTGCCGGTCAGCAACTCGACGTGAGGCGTCAACACGCTGCGCAAGGCGCTGGAAGGCAACGCCACGAACACCAACTGGCAGGCGCTCAGCACGCTCTTGAGGTCCGTCACCGGCTCCACCGCGTCGAGCACCTTGATGCCCTTGAGATAGCGCGGGTTCTCGCGATTGACGCGAATCGCCTCGGCCTGCTCAGGGTCACGCATCCACTGCAGAACCCGGTGGCCGTTCCCGGCCAGCAGATTGGCCACCGCCGTCCCGAAGCTGCCGCCACCCAGAACTGCGATCGGTTGCTGTTGGGTCATAAAAGCATCCATCTAGAGCCATCGAATCTGGCGATGCCAGCATTATACGGAGCGCGGTGTCGGCCACCAGCGGCAAAACACCACGGCGCATCACATAAGCCGATGCCCTACTCTTTATGAGGAAATCGCCTACGGCTCGTTTAAGATGCGCGCACCGGATGAAAATTCCACTGCGGCGCCGATGAGCTATCGTTAGGGCGCTTTCCGATGAGATCAGCCCATGACCCCACCCCATTTCCCGATCCCGGCTCCGAACATTCGATGGCGACACGCATGACCACAGGAGTCCGGCCGTGACCTCGCAACGTGGCTGGAACATCAGCACCCGCACGCAGATTCTCAGCCTCGGCCCTGCCCTGCTGCTGACCCTGCTGCTGATCAGCTTCTTTACCGTGGTTCGTATTCAGGACTTGCGACAGGAGCTGACCCACACCGGACAGTTGATTGCCAATCAGCTCGCCCCTGCGTCCGAGTACGGCGTGATCGTGGGCAACGATGACGTGCTCGAAAGCCTGATGAAAGCCACCATGAACACGCCCCATGTGCGCTTTCTCGAAGTTCAAGACAGCGCCGGGAAGGTGCTGGTGCACGTGGAGCAGGCGACCGAGACCCTTCACGCCCAGCAGATTGAAGTCTTTCAGGCGCCTATCCGGTTGCAGCGGATCAAGAACGAAAGCGATCGCCTCGACGATGCCGACGACCTCACCAGCGTCCCCGTCGAGGATTACCTCGGCCGCGTACTGGTGGGCATGTCCAGCGATGCGTTTAACGTACGCGAGCAGGAAATCCTTTTGAAAGCCGGCATCCTCGCGCTGTTCGCCCTGCTGTTTACCTACATCCTGGCGCGGCGCCTGTCACTGAGCCTGTCCCAGCCAATCAGTGCCATGAGCGACGCAGTAAAAGCCATTCAGCATGGCGAGTACACCGCGCCGTTGCCGGTGGCGGATGACGCCGAACTGGGCGATCTGGCGCGACACATCAACAATCTGGCGCTGGGGCTGGAAAAGGCCAGCCGCGAACAGAAAAAAGCCATGGACGAGTTGATCCGCACCCGGGAAGAAGCCGAGCGGGCCAACAGTGCGAAATCGGAATTTCTGGCCATGATGAGCCACGAACTGCGCACCCCCATGAATGGTGTGTTGGGCATGCTGCAACTGATGGAAACCACCAGGATGACCGAGGAGCAGGCCGAATACGCCTCCCTCGCCACCGAGTCCACGGAGCACCTGCTGCGGGTCATCAATGACATTCTCGATTTCTCTCGTTTCGAACGTGATGCCCTGGAATTGGAGAACATTTCCTTCGGTCTCGCCGACCTGATCGCCACCTCGGTGCAAGCGTTTGCCCACAACGCCCAACAGCGAGGACTGGCACTGGAGCTCGACTTGTCGTCGGGGCTTGATCTGTTACGGGTCAAGGGCGACCCCACCCGTATCCGGCAGATTCTGGTGAACCTGATCGGCAACGCCCTGAAATTCACCGAATTTGGCAGCGTGCGGATCGAGACCTCATGGCACGAGCAGGACAGCCAGCACATCCTCTTTACCTGCGCCGTGCGTGACAGTGGCATCGGTATTTCAGCGCAATTGCTGGAATCGATGTTCGATGCTTTTCAGCAAGCCGACAACTCGATCTCCCGACGCTACGGCGGCACCGGCCTGGGTCTGCCCATCGCGCGAAACCTGGCCGAGCGCATGGGCGGGTCGCTGGAGGCCGAAAGCAACGAAGGCATCGGCTCGGTGTTTACCCTGCAAATTCCGTTGCAGCGGGTGCATCAGGAAGAGCCACCCCCGCTGGCTGGCACCGTGGGCGACTTGCCTGCGGAGCGCGACGGCTGCGTCCTGCTGGTCGAAGACAACCCGGTCAATCGCACCGTGGTCGAAGCCATGTTGCGCAGCCTGGGCCTGGAGGTGAGTGTGGCCGGGGATGGCGCCGAAGCGGTCAGCATGGCCAGTAAGGAAAAATATGCGCTGATCCTGATGGATTGCCGCCTGCCCGTGATGGACGGCTATGAAGCGACACGACGGATTCGCGAACTTCCGGGCCTCGACACGCTGCCCATCATCGCGCTGACCGCCAATGCCCGGCACGGCGATCGGGACATTTGCCTGCAATCCGGTATGAACGATTACCTGGCCAAACCCTTCAAACGTGCTGATTTACAGCAGGTTTTACAGCGCTGGCTGACCATTAAGCCATCTGCGACTGGCGATAAATGATAAATTGCGGCAGTCTTGTGTGCCGTGATCGACCCGAGACAACGCACGGACGGACAATTTCAGTGCACAGGTGTACATTCATTTCGCCTGTGCTGTGACTTTCACCACAACGCAATAGTCTATGAGTAGGCTGCCAGCGGGGGATCAACCCTCATGGCCAGATTGGGTAAGAACTGCCACACCCTGCCGCACAGGATTATCGAGGAGCTCGCATGACCAAACAAAACGCCTTTACCCGGGAAGACTTGCTGCGCTGCAGTCGCGGTGAGCTGTTCGGCCCAGGTAACGCGCAACTGCCCGCCCCTAACATGCTGATGATGGACCGCATCGTTCATATCAGTGAAGAAGGCGGCAAGTTCGGCAAAGGTGAATTGGTCGCCGAACTGGATATCACTCCAGACTTGTGGTTCTTCGGCTGTCACTTCGAAGGCGATCCGGTGATGCCAGGCTGCCTGGGCCTCGACGCCATGTGGCAACTGGTCGGTTTCTTCCTGGGCTGGCAAGGCCTGCCGGGCCGCGGCCGTGCACTGGGCTCTGGCGAAGTGAAATTCTTCGGCCAGGTCCTGCCGACCGCCAAAAAGGTCACCTACAACATTCACATCAAGCGCGTCCTCAAAGGCAAGCTGAACCTGGCCATCGCCGACGGTTCGGTCAGTGTCGACGGCCGCGAAATCTACACAGCCGAAGGCCTTCGGGTCGGCGTGTTCACCTCCACTGACAATTTCTAAGGGTATTCGCATGCGCCGCGTCGTTATCACTGGTCTGGGCATTGTTTCCTGCTTGGGCAATGACAAAGACACCGTTTCCGCCAACCTGCGTGCAAGCCGCCCTGGCATCCGTTTCAACCCGGAATATGCCGAAATGGGCCTGCGCAGCCAGGTGTCCGGTTCCGTCGATCTGAACGTGCCAGGCGAAGAGCCGGTTTCGGTCGATAAAAACCTTGAGCGACTGATCGACCGCAAGGTCGTCCGCTTCGTCGGCCACGCTGCCGGCTACGCCTATCTGGCGATGCAGGACGCGATCAAGGACTCCGGTCTGAACGAAAAGCAAGTGTCCAACCCGCGCACCGGCCTGATCGCCGGTTCCGGTGGCGCTTCGACCCTGAACCAGATGGAAGCGCTGGACATCCTGCGCGAAAAAGGCGTCAAGCGCGTCGGTCCGTACCGCGTGACCCGCACCATGAGCAGCACCGTTTCGGCCTGCCTGGCGACGCCGTTCAAGATCAAGGGCCTGAACTACTCCATCGCGTCCGCCTGCGCCACCAGCGCGCATTGCATTGGCGCTGCCATGGAACAGATCCAGCTGGGCAAACAGGATGTCGTTTTCGCCGGTGGTGGTGAAGAAGAACACTGGAGCCAATCGTTCCTGTTCGACGCCATGGGCGCCCTGTCGACCAAGCGCAATGAAAGCCCTGAAAAGTCCTCCCGCGCCTACGATGCAGACCGTGACGGTTTTGTGATCGCGGGCGGTGGCGGCATGGTCGTGGTCGAGGAGCTGGAACACGCTCTGGCTCGCGGCGCGAAAATCTACGCGGAACTGGTCGGTTACGGCGCGACCTCCGACGGCTACGACATGGTCGCCCCAAGCGGCGAAGGCGCCATCCGCTGCATGCAGCAAGCGCTGGCCACTGTTGACGGCAAGATCGACTACCTGAACACCCACGGCACTTCGACTCCGGTCGGTGACGTCGCGGAAATGAAAGGTGTGCGTGAAGTGTTCGGCACCGACGCGCCGGCCATCAGCTCCACCAAGAGCCTGTCGGGTCACTCCCTGGGCGCCGCAGGCGTTCACGAAGCGATCTACTGCATGCTGATGATGGAAGGCAACTTCATGGCCGGCTCGGCAAACATCGACGAGCTGGACCCGGCTGTCGCTGACCTGCCGATCCTGACCAAGACCCGTGAAAACACGGAGCTGAACCTGGTCATGAGCAACAGCTTCGGCTTCGGCGGCACCAACGCTACGCTGGTGATGAAGCGCTGGACCGGCAAGTGATTCGAGCCGTTCCCCGCATGTGAACAAGGCGCCTTTCGAGGCGCCTTTTTCATGCGCAAGCGCTTCTGCCGAAGCACAGACGATCCAGACGCCACGGTTTATGCTGCGTACTCTGTTGCCACGTTCATCGAGAGCCCTGACATGTTGACCATCACACCCCGCGCAGAAGACGTCGAAGGCCAGCCAATCCTCCGCCCCCTGCCCTCTGCGCAATGCCGCAGCGTCGGCCCCTTCGTGTTTTTTGATCACATGCTGGAAACGACCTACGCGCCCGGCACCGGCATGGACATCCGCCAGCACCCTCACATTGGCTTGTCGACCCTGACTTACCTCTTCGAGGGCGAGGTTCATCACAAGGACAGCCTTGGCAGCGATCAACACGTGAAGCCCGGCGATGTCAGCTGGATGACGGCAGGTCGCGCCATCGCCCACATCGAACGCACCCCGCAGGCGCTGCACGACAGCGGCTCACGCCTGCACGGGCTGCAAGTCTGGCTCGCCTCGCCCAAAGAACATGAGCAGGGTACCGGCCATTACAGCCATCATCCCGCCGATAGCCTGCCCGTCAGCGACGGCATGGGCATCGCCATCCGGATGATTGCGGGCTCCGGTTTCTGCCTGACCTCGCCCGTACCCGTACTGTCACCGACGCTGTATGCCGAACTGACCATGCAGACGGCCACGACCGTGCTGATCCCGGCCGAACATGAGCAGCGCGCGTTGTACGTGATTGAAGGGGACATGGCGCTGGACGGCGAACCGGTGGCGCCTCACACGCTGGTGGTGCTGGAGCCCGGGACCGAGCCGACCCTGTGCGCGAACAGTGAATCTCACGCTGTGCTGATCGGCGGCGCGCCGCTGGATGGGCCAAGGCGAATCAACTGGAACTTCGTCGCCAGCGACCCGGCGCTGATCGATCAGGCGCGGGCGAAATGGGCGGCGGGAGATTGGCCAACCGTGCCAGGTGAAGTGGCGCGGATCGAGCTTCCCAAGGGCAGATAAAGGGAGCTGGGAGCTGGGAGCTGGGAGCTGCAAGCTGCAAGCTGCAAGTCGGAGCGGCGCGCATCTGACTTGCAGCTTGAAGCTTAAGGCTGCTGTTGGAAGACTTCATCCAGCAGGTTGTGCATCGCGATAAACGCGCGCTTCGACACGGTCGGGTTGTACATCTGGACGCCCGGGTTGTTAGCGTGCGGATCGGTGAACGAGTGGAACGCGCCGCCGTAACTCAGCAATTGCCAGTCGACGTTGGCCGCATTCATTTCCGCTTCGAAGGCAGGCAACTGCTCTTTCGGCACCAATGGGTCGGACGCGCCGTGCAGCACCAGCACTTTGCCTTTGATGTTCTTGGCATCAGCCGGGTTGGTGGTGTCCAGCGTGCCGTGGAACGACACCGCAGCCTTCAACGGAGCGCCAGTGCGCGCCAGTTCCAGCGCACAGCAACCGCCGAAGCAGAAGCCGAAGGTCGCCAGACGGCCCGTGTCCACGGCAGCCGTGGATTGAGCGGTCAATTGATCCAACGCGGCCTGCATGCGCTTGTTCAACAGCGTGCGATCAGTCTTCAGCGGTCCCATCGCGGCGATCGCCTGATCGGCATTGGTCGGACGCACGCCCTGCCCGTACAGGTCAGCCAACAACACCACATAACCCTTACTGGCCACTTGCTTGGCGATCTGCTCGGCGTCTTCGCTGATGCCCATCCAGTTTGGCGCCATGACCAAACCCGGAGCCGCTTTTGCGCCCTCGCTGAACACCAGACGACTTTCGTAATTCTGGCCGTCAATCTGATACACCACGGACTGCACAGTAACGTTGCTCATTGCTGACTCCTGCTTTTGAGAATGTGGGGGAATCAAATGACAAAACCCGCCGAAGCGGGTTTTGACGGGTTTCGACGTTATACCGAAAGCTCGACCAACAGCTTGTTCAAACGGCGCACGTACGCCGCCGGGTCTTTCAAGCTGTCACCCGCCGCCAGCGCAGCCTGATCGAACAGGATGTGCGACAACTCGCTGAAGCGGTCTTCGTTCTGTTCGTTGTCCAGCTTGCCGATCAATGGATGAGTCGGGTTGAATTCGAAGATTGGCTTGGAGTCCGGCACTTTCTGGCCGCTGGCTTCCAGGATCTGGCGCATCTGCAGGCCAAGGTCCTGCTCGCCAATGGCCAGAATCGCAGGCGAATCGGTCAGGCGGTGAGAAACGCGCACCTCGCTGACGGCATCACCCAAGGCGGCTTTCAGGCGCTCGATCAAACCTTCCTTGTCCTTGGCGACTTCTTCCTGAGCCTTCTTGTCCTCTTCCGAGTCCAGCTTGCCCAGGTCCAGATCGCCACGGGCGACGTCGACAAAACCCTTGCCGTCGAAGTCGCTCAGGTAGCTCATCAGCCACTCGTCGATGCGGTCGGTCAGCAGCAGCACTTCGATGCCTTTCTTGCGGAAGACTTCCAGGTGCGGGCTGTTCTTGACCTGCGCATAGCTTTCGCCAGTGAGGTAATAGATCTTGTCCTGACCTTCCTTGGCGCGCGCCAGATAGTCAGCCAGCGACACGCTCTGCTCGCCAGTCTCGTCGGAGGTCGCGGCGAAACGCAGCAGGCCGGCGATCTTCTCTTTGTTGGCGAAGTCTTCGGCCGGGCCTTCTTTCATCACCTGACCGAAGTTTTTCCAGAAGCCTTTGTATTCTTCCGGCTGGTTCTTCGCCAGTTTTTCCAGCATGTCCAGCACGCGCTTGGTCAGTGCGGACTTCATCGAATCGATGATCGGGTCTTTCTGCAGTATTTCGCGAGACACGTTCAGCGACAGGTCGTTGGAGTCCACCACACCCTTGATGAAGCGCAGGTACAGCGGCAGGAACGACTCGGCCTGATCCATGACGAACACGCGCTGCACGTACAACTTCAGACCACGCGGCGCTTCACGCTGATACAGGTCGAACGGCGCACGGGCCGGGACGTACAGCAGCGAGTTGTACTCAAGCTTGCCTTCGACCTTGTTGTGGCTCCAGCTCAGCGGATTCTCGAAGTCGTGGGCGATGTGCTTGTAGAACTCCTGGTATTCCTCGTCCTTCACCTCGGTGCGAGGACGGGTCCACAGGGCACTGGCGCGGTTGACGGTTTCCCACTCTTCCGCTGGCGCAGGCTCGCCTTCCACGGCGTTCTGCTCTTTCGGCAATTCGATCGGCAGGGCGATGTGGTCGGAGTACTTCTTGATGATGTTGCGCAGACGATAGCCGTCGGCGAATTCATTCTCGGCAGCCTTGAGGTGCAGCACGATACGGGTGCCACGATCGGCCTTCTCGACGGTGGCCACTTCAAAGTCGCCCTCGCCTTTCGACGACCAGTGCACGCCTTCGCTGGCAGGTGTGCCGGCACGACGGCTGTACACGTCCACCTTGTCGGCGACGATGAAGGCCGAATAGAAGCCCACGCCGAACTGACCGATCAGGTGCGAGTCCTTCTTCTGATCGCCGGTGAGGTTCTTCATGAAATCAGCAGTGCCGGATTTGGCGATGGTGCCCAGGTGGGTGATCACATCGTCGCGGTTCATGCCGATGCCGTTGTCTTCGAGGGTGACGGTTTGCGCGTCCTTGTCGAAGCTCACACGGATTTTCAGCTCGGCGCCACCTTCCAGCAACTCCGGACTGGACAGCGCTTCGAAGCGCAGCTTGTCCACGGCGTCGGAGGCGTTGGAAATCAGCTCGCGGAGGAAGATCTCCTTGTTCGAGTACAACGAATGGATCATGAGGTGCAGCAGCTGCTTCACCTCGGTCTGGAAGCCCAGGGTTTCCTTTTGAGTTTCCACACTCATGGTCATCAAACTCCAATCAGTCCATACAAATAGGGGTGGCCGTCCAGAGCATCTGCCGGGGCTGGACGACGGGTTGTCATCAAGGTGGGGGCTGGGTGGGGGATTTCAAGAGCCTGTGAGGCAGGGAATCACAATCTTCATGTGTCTTGAGTGAATGGGTTTCTGTGTGGAGCGCCGGGAATAACGCAGCAAAAACGATTAACCCGCGTGGTGTAGACGCGCCGTAACGTGGCTGAAACAGGCACTCATTAATCCTGCTCAATTATGGAACTAACGTTATAAGCGTGCGTTCGAAGGCTCGTAGATATTCAATAAGGAGAAACACCCCATGCGTAAGACTTTAGCCATTGCCCTCATGCTTTCTGCCACCTTGGGCCTCGCCGCCTGCGACAAAAAATCCGAGGATAAACAACAGGATGCCAACAAGGCAGCCCAGCAGTCTCAAGAGTCGATGCAGAAGGCTCAGGACAAAGTGAACGACGCCGCCAAAGAAAGTCAGGAAGCTGCGCAGAAGAATGCCGAAGCCGCTCAAGAGCGCGCCAAAGAGACCAACCAGCAAACGCCTGCACCAACTAAGCCGTAAGTTCCAAAGTTTCCAAAAAATAAAGCCCGCATCTAGCGGGCTTTATTTTTATTTCGAGAAAGTGGGCAACCCGGCGGCTCTGCGCCTGTGCCGCCCTACCCTTTACGCCAGCGCTTCGCTGCGCTTGCCGAGCACACGATCGATCACGAACGCACCGAACAACGTGATCAGCGATGGAATCAACCACGCCAACCCCTGCTCGCTCAACGGCAGATGCGCCACCGCGTCAGGCAGGTAGTTACCCAGTCCCGACCCCTTGATCGCATCGATCATCCCGAACAACAACGACACCAACATCACCGGCGCAACGACACGCCCCTGCGCCTGCCAGAAATCCTTGCAGAAGCTCAAGGCTACCAGTGCGATGCACGGTGGATAGATCGCCGTGAGAACCGGGATGGAGAACTGGATCAGTTTGGTCAGGCCGAGGTTCGACACGAGCAGCGAGAACGCGGCCAGCAGGATCACCAGGGTTTTGTAAGACAGCGGCAACACGCGACTGAAATACTCGGCGCAGGCACAGGTCAGCCCCACCGCCGTGACCAGACAGGCCAGCGAAATCAGTACCGCCAGGAAACCACTGCCCAGCGAACCGAAGGTGTGCTGAACGTAAGCGTGGAGCACCGCGGCGCCGTTGGTGGCCGTCGCGGCGACGGCATGACTGCCGGAGCCCAGACGAAACAGGCTGATGTACACCAGCGCCAGCCCTACCCCGGCGATCAACCCCGCGATGATCGCGTAGCGGGTGATCAGCCGTGGCGATTCGACGCCACGGGAGCGGATCGCGTTGACGATGACGATGCCAAAGACCAGCGCACCGAGGGTGTCCATGGTCAGGTAACCATTGATGAACCCCTGGGAGAACGGCGCCGCCACATACGCAGGCTGGGCCGTCCCGACCTCACCCGCAGGCAAGGCGAACGCAGCGATGCCCAGCACGGCCAGTGCGATGATTTTCAACGGCGCCAGAAAACGCCCGACGGTGTCCAGCAAACGGCCGGGGTACAGCGAGACCCAGAACACCAGCAGGAAATACACGAGGCTATAAAGGAAGAGCGCCAGCGGGCTTTCGCCGGTCAACGGCGCCAGCCCCACTTCGAACGACACTGTCGCGGTGCGCGGGGTGGCGAACAAAGGACCCACCGACAGATAACAGACCGCCGCCAGAATCGTCCCGGCCACTTTGCCGATGGGACTGCTCAGCGCATCCATCGCGCCGCCCACCTTGGCCAGCGCAATCACCGTGACCACTGGCAGGCCGACAGCCGTGACGAGAAAGCCCAGTGCCGCCATCCACACATGAGGACCGGCCTGCAAGCCAACGATAGGGGGGAAAATGATATTGCCAGCGCCCACGAACAACGCAAACGTCATGAAACCCAGTGCCAGGATGTCCTGACCTTTCAACACTTTCATCAAAGAAACCACACTGCTGAATCGGAATTAAGAAGAGGATTTCCCAAAGGGTCGAGGGAAATGCGGCCCATCCTTCTGAGACAGACCCGCCGCATGCCATGGCCCCTTATGAGGGCCAGACCTGCAAAATGGCGCGTAGCCTACCCTATTTGCCGCACTAATACAGGGCAGAGCGACCGCTGAACGTACGTTCGCGTCGCATTTCGGAAATGTCCTACAGCGAAGTCTTTTTTCTGGGATGAAGCAGTCGACGCGTAGGCAAGCACAGGCCTCGACCTGTGGGAGCGAATTCATTCGCGAATCGGGAGGACGACGATGCATCTCTGTCGCCCGACCATTTTTCGCGAATAAATTCGCTCCCACAGGGAAATTCAAGTGCGTCACAAAAATCTGCAAACCTGCGAAGAGCGTTAGCTCCAGCCTGATGCCGTTGCTCTTCGAACACGGAAGATCAGACACCGCCGAACGCGACTTGGGTGCAGGCCGAACGCAGGCGGCGCGGAGTGGGTCGAGCGGCATGGATGCCGCGAGAGCGCCGCAAGGACATGGATGTCCGTTCGGCGCGGGCCCACGGAGCGTCGCCGGAGTGAGGGAACCCTGACGAAGTCAGGGCCAAGCCAGGAGCAAATGGTTTTGGTTACTTTTCCCGAAAGAAAAGTGACCCGCTGTAAGAGCGGAACCGATATCAGCAACTCCACCGCGAATGGATATTCACTTAAACCTCAGCCACCAGAAACACAAAAGCCACCCGAAGGTGGCTTTTGTCGATCAGTCAGCGATCAAAGGCAATCAGGCCTTCTTCACTTCCCAACCGGTCAGCTCAGCCAAAGCCTTGCCGATGTCTGCCAGCGAACGCACGGTTTTCACGCCTGCGTCTTGCAGCGCAGCGAATTTCTCGTCTGCAGTGCCTTTACCGCCGGAGATGATTGCACCTGCGTGGCCCATGCGCTTGCCCGGAGGAGCAGTCACACCCGCGATGTAGGAAACAACCGGCTTGGTCACGTTTGCCTTGATGTAGGCAGCCGCTTCTTCTTCAGCCGAACCGCCGATCTCACCGATCATCACGATCGCTTCGGTCTTCGGGTCTTCCTGGAACAGCTTCAGGATGTCGATGAAGTTCGAGCCTGGGATCGGGTCACCACCGATACCCACGCAAGTCGACTGACCGAAACCGGCGTCAGTGGTCTGCTTCACAGCTTCGTAAGTCAGGGTGCCGGAACGCGACACGATACCGACTTTACCTGGCAAGTGAATGTGACCTGGCATGATGCCGATCTTGCACTCGCCCGGAGTGATCACGCCTGGGCAGTTAGGGCCGATCAGGGTAACACCCAGCTCGTCGCACTTGACCTTGGCATCCAGCATGTCGAGGGTAGGGATACCTTCGGTGATGCAGATGATCAGCTTGATGCCGCCGAACGCTGCTTCCAGGATCGAGTCCTTGCAGAATGCAGCCGGTACGTAGATAACGCTGGCGGTGGCGCCAGTGGTTTCTACGGCTTCACGAACGGTGTTGAACACTGGCAGGTTCAGGTGAGTGGTGCCACCTTTGCCCGGGGTCACGCCGCCAACCATCTTGGTGCCGTAGGCGATGGCTTGTTCGGAGTGGAAAGTACCTTGGGAGCCGGTGAAGCCCTGGCAGATAACTTTGGTGTCTTTATTGATCAGGACGCTCATTATTTGCCCTCCGCAGCTTTGACAACTTGTTGAGCAGCGTCGGTCAAGCTGGTTGCAGCGATGATGTTCAAGCCGCTTTCCGCCAGTACTTTAGCGCCCAGGTCAGCGTTGTTGCCTTCCAGACGAACAACAACCGGGATTTTCACGCCAACTTCTTTCACTGCACCGATGATGCCTTCGGCAATCATGTCGCAACGAACGATGCCGCCGAAGATGTTGACCAGTACTGCAGCGACGTTGGTGTCGGACAGAATGATCTTGAACGCTTCGGTCACGCGCTCTTTGGTAGCGCCACCACCTACGTCGAGGAAGTTGGCTGGCTTGCCGCCGTGCAGGTTGACGATGTCCATGGTACCCATGGCCAGGCCAGCACCGTTGACCATGCAGCCGATGTTGCCTTCCAGTGCGACATAGTTCAGTTCGAACTTGGCAGCATGGGCTTCACGCGGGTCATCTTGCGATGGGTCGTGGAAAGTCTTCAGCTTTGGCTGGCGATACATGGCGTTGGCGTCGATGTTGATCTTGGCATCGAGGCAGTGCAGATCGCCGTCAGCCTTGATCACCAGCGGGTTCACTTCCAGCAGGGCCAGGTCGTGGTCCTGGAACAGCTTGCCCAGGCCGACGAAGATCTTGGCAAACTGCGCAACCTGCTTGCCTTCCAGGCCCAGCTGGAATGCCAGCTCGCGACCCTGGAATGGCTGAGCGCCAACCAGTGGGTCGATGGTTGCTTTGAGAATCTTCTCAGGCGTGTCGTGAGCGATTTTCTCGATGTCCACGCCACCTTCGGTGGAAGCCATGAACACGATACGACGGCTCGAACGATCGACTACAGCGCCCAGGTACAGCTCTTTGGCGATGTCAGTGCAGGATTCAACCAGGATCTTGGTGACTGGCTGACCGTTGGCATCAGTCTGGTAAGTGACCAGACGCTTGCCCAACCACTGTTGAGCGAACGCAGCTGCGTCTTCTTTGCTCTTGACGAGCTTTACGCCGCCCGCTTTACCGCGACCACCTGCGTGAACCTGGGCTTTGACAACCCACTCGGTTCCGCCGATCTTGTCGCACGCTTCTGCTGCTGCTTCCGGGGTGTCTACTGCAAAGCCCTTGGATACTGGCAGGCCATATTCAGCAAACAGCTGCTTACCCTGATACTCGTGAAGATTCATGCTTATTACCGTCTTCGTTAGGTACTGCGCTTCGGTGCTGCTCGTCTATGCGTGCCGCACCACCTGTGACCGCTTCTCCCGGAAGGTCGCACGCCTGCATGTGAACGCAGGAGTGAAATCCGCCGGGAGTTCGAGTCCGACCGACCTTCCGCGGCAGACCCTGCGAACAAGGCCTGCGACGGGCGGTCCGTCGTGGTTTTTCTTAGCGTCTTTTGTTAGCGCTTTTTCTTGTTCTGGATGTGGATGGCGTGGCCATTCACTGCCAGAGCAGCTTCGTGCAAGGCTTCGGACAGCGTTGGGTGCGAGAACACCATCATGCCGATGTCTTCGGCACTGGTGCCGAATTCCATGCCGATCGCACCCTGCTGAACCAGTTCTGCTGCGCCTGGACCAATGACGTGTACACCCAGTACACGGTCAGTCTTGGCATCAGCGATGACTTTGACAAAACCGCCAGTGTCGTTCGCTGCCATGGCACGGCCGCTGGCCGCGAATGGGAACTGACCGACGTTAACCTCGACACCTTCGGCCTTCAAGGTCTGTTCGGTTTTACCGACCCACGCGATTTCCGGGTGAGTGTAGATAACCGACGGGATCAGGTCGTAGTTCATCTGGGTCTTGTGACCCTTGATGCGCTCGACGACCATGATGCCTTCTTCCGACGCCTTGTGCGCCAGCATCAGACCGCGAACCACGTCACCGATCGCGTAGACGCCAGGAACGCTGGTCTCGCACTGATCGTTGACGAAGATGAAACCGCGCTCGTCGATGTCGACGCCGCTGTCGGAGGCCAACAGGTCGGTGGTCACCGGACGGCGGCCCACGGCCACGATCAGGCGATCGAAGGTGATGTTCTGCTCACCGTCTTTGTCGGTGTAGTTGACGACCACTTCGTTGCCGTTGACTTTCGAACCGGTCACGCGAGCGCCCAGTTTGATGTCCAGACCCTGCTTGGTGAACGTCTTCTGCGCTTCCTTGGAAACGGCTTCGTCAGCGGCCGGCAGGAACTTCTCCAGCGCTTCCAGAACGGTGACCTTGGAACCCAGACGCGACCACACCGAACCCAGTTCCAGGCCGATGACGCCAGCACCGATCACGCCCAGACGCTCAGGCACGGTCTGGAATTCCAGGGCGCCGGTGGAGTCGACGATAACGTTCTGGTCGACCGGAGCCGGTGGAATGTCGATCGGACGCGAGCCGGACGCCAGGATGATGTTGTCGGCTTCGATGACTTCAGTGGTGCCGTCAGGCTTGGTCAGCTCGACTTTCTTGCCGGCCAGCAGCTTGCCGTGACCTTGCAGGGAAGTGACGCCGTTTGCCTTGAACAGGCTGGCGACGCCGCCGGTCAGGCCTTTGACGATCTGGGACTTGCGACCAACCATCGCGGCCACGTCCATTTGCACGTCGCCGGAAATCGAGATGCCATGAACGTTGAACTGGTTCTTGGCTTCGTAGAATTTCCAGGAGCTGTCCAGCAGCGCCTTGGACGGGATGCAACCTACGTTCAGGCAGGTACCGCCGAGGGCCAGTTTGCCCTCTTTATCCTGATACTTCTCGATGCAGGCAGTCTTGAGACCAAGTTGCGCAGCCTTGATGGCTGCCACATAACCGCCAGGGCCTGCGCCAATCACTACCACGTCGAATTTCTGGGACATAACAAAGTTCCTTTAGCTACAAGCTTTAAGCTGCAAGCTGCAAGCTGATCTGCGTTGATCTGCAGATTCAACTCGCGACCTGTACATAAGGGCAATCCAAGCTCCCCGAGCCACACGCCGCTCTGCTTCTGACTTGAAGCGTGCAGCTTGCAACTCGGGGCTGCTTTTTAGATGTCCAGCAACAGACGAGCCGGATCTTCCAGCAGGTTCTTGATGGTCACCAGGAAGGTCACAGCTTCTTTACCGTCGATCAAGCGGTGATCGTAGGACAGCGCCAGGTACATCATCGGACGGATGACAACCTGACCATTGATCGCCATAGGGCGCTGCAGGATGTTGTGCATGCCCAGGATGGCCGCTTGTGGCGGGTTGACGATCGGGGTCGACATCATCGAACCGAAAGTACCACCGTTGGTGATGGTGAAGGTACCACCGGTCATCTCGTCGATGGACAGTTTGCCGTCACGGGCTTTCTTGCCGAAGGTGGCGATGCCGCCTTCGATTTCAGCCAGGCTCATGTGCTCGGCGTTACGCAGCACCGGTACCACCAGGCCACGGTCGCTGGAGACCGCAACGCCGACGTCGGCATAACCGTGGTAGACGATGTCGGTGCCGTCGATCGACGCATTGACAGCCGGGAAGCGTTTCAGCGCTTCGGTAGCCGCCTTGACGAAGAACGACATGAAGCCCAGGCGCACGCCGTTGTGGGACTTCTCGAACAGGTCTTTGTACTTCGAACGCAGGGCCATGACTTCAGTCATGTCGACTTCGTTGAAGGTGGTCAGCATGGCCATGTTCGACTGGGCTTCGACCAGACGCTTGGCGACGGTGGCACGAACACGAGTCATCGGAACGCGCTTCTCGGTGCGGTCGCCAGCGGCGAACACAGGAGCAGCAGGCGCTGCGGCAGGCTTGGCAGCCGGTGCAGCAGCCGGAGCGGATTTCTTCGCTTCAATGGCAGCGACCACGTCTTCCTTGGTCACGCGGCCATCTTTGCCAGTGCCTTTGACGCTGGACAGGTTGATGCCGTTTTCTTCGGCCAGTTTGCGGGCAGCCGGAGCGCCGATGGCGTCTTCGTCGCCAGCAGCCGGAGCCGGAGCAGCGGCTGGAGCGGCGGCAGGTGCAGCAGCCGGTGCAGCAGCGGGAGCCGGAGCAGCCGATGCAGTGGCGCCTGCGTCCAGAGTAGCGATCAGTTCGTTGGACAGGACGGTGTCGCCCTCGCCTTTCACGATGGAAGCCAGAACGCCGTCGGCTTCGGCCAGCACTTCGAGCACGACTTTGTCGGTTTCGATGTCGACCAGCAGCTCGTCACGTTTTACCGCTTCGCCCGGCTGTTTGTGCCATTTGGAAATGGTGCCGTCGGCAACGGATTCCGGGAAAGAGGGGGCTTTGATCTCAATAGCCATTGTCTGTAATTCCTTAATTCGGTTTCTAGTGCGCGAAGGCGTTAAACAGTGAACGCGTCTTGCAGCAGTTTTTCCTGCTGTTCGGCGTGCATCGAAGCGTAGCCACAAGCAGGCGCGGCAGAAGCATCACGACCGGCATACTCAAGAACGAGGTTGCGGTTGTGGTTGCCAATGCTGCGGCGCAAGTGATGCTGGCTGCTGTACCAGGCGCCCTGGTTCATCGGCTCTTCCTGACACCAGACCACGTTGGTCAGGTTGGTGTAAGGCGCGATGGCCTCCATCAGGTCGTCTTCCGGGAACGGGTAGAGCTGCTCGATACGCACGATGGCGATATCTTCGCGGCCTTCGGCACGGCGTTTTTCCAGCAGGTCGTAGTAGACCTTGCCACTGCACAGAACCAGGCGAGTCACCTTGGCCGGATCGAGGGTGTCGATTTCCGGGATGACCGTCTGGAACGAACCTTCGGCGAGATCCTCAAGGGTCGAAATGGCCAGCTTGTGGCGCAGCAGCGACTTCGGCGTCAGCACGATCAGCGGTTTGCGCAGCGGACGAATCACCTGACGGCGCAACAGGTGGTAGATCTGGGCCGGGGTGGTCGGCATGCACACCTGAATGTTGTGCTCGGCGCACAGCTGCAGGTAACGCTCCAGACGCGCCGAAGAGTGCTCCGGACCCTGACCTTCGTAGCCGTGAGGCAACAGCATGGTCAGACCGCACAGACGGCCCCACTTGTGCTCACCGCTGGTGATGAACTGGTCGATCACGACCTGTGCACCGTTGGCGAAGTCACCGAACTGGGCTTCCCAGATCACCAGCGCATTTGGCTGGGTGGTCGAGTAGCCGTATTCGAATGCCAGTACCGCTTCTTCCGACAGGAACGAGTCGTACAGGTCAAAGCGAGGCTGACCGGCATACAGGTTCTGCAGAGGCACGTAGGTAGCGGCGTCTTTCTGGTTGTGCAGCACGGCGTGACGGTGCGAGAACGTACCGCGACCAACGTCCTGACCGGTGATACGCACCGGGTGACCTTCGAACGCCAGCGTGGCGTAGGCCATGGTTTCGGCATAACCCCAGTTGATCGGCAGGCCACCGGCTTGCATCTTCTGGCGGTCTTCGTAGATCTTCTGGACCTGACGCTGAACCACGAAGCCTTCCGGCAGTTCCATCAGCTTGGCCGACAGTTCCTGCAGGGTCTTCAGGTCGAAACGGGTGTCGTGACGTGCGGTCCAGGCGTGGCCTAGGTATGGACGCCAATCGACGAACAGTTCCTTGTTAGGCTCTTTGACCAGGCTCTTCACAACGTGCATGCCGTTGTCCAGCGCGTTGCGAAACTCGTCGACCTTAGTCTGAGCCGCTTCGGCCGCGAGGATGCCACCGGCAGCCAGTGCATCGGCATACAGCTCACGGGTGGTGCGCTGTTTGGCGATCTGCTGGTACATCAGTGGCTGGGTGCCGCTTGGCTCATCCGCTTCGTTGTGGCCGCGACGACGGTAGCAGACCAGGTCGATCACCACGTCACGCTTGAACTGCATGCGGTAGTCGATGGCCAGCTGGGTCACGAACAGAACAGCTTCAGGGTCATCGCCATTCACATGGAGAATCGGTGCCTGAATCATCTTGGCAACGTCGGTCGCGTACTCAGTGGAGCGCGAGTCTTCCTGGTTGCTGATGGTGAAGCCGACCTGGTTGTTGATCACGATGTGAATCGTGCCACCGGTCTTGAAGCCACGGGTCTGCGACATCTGGAAGGTTTCCAGAACCACGCCCTGGCCTGCGAACGCAGCGTCACCATGGATGGAAATCGGCAGAACCTTCTCACCCGTGGTGTCGTTGCGGCGGTCTTGACGCGCGCGCACGGAACCTTCGACCACCGGAGAAACGATCTCCAGGTGGGACGGGTTGAACGCCATGGCCAGGTGAACTTCGCCACCGGTGGTCATCACGTTGGACGAGAAGCCCTGGTGGTATTTCACGTCACCGGAACCCAGCTCGACCTTCTTCTTGCCTTCGAACTCGTCGAACAGCTCGCGCGGGTTCTTGCCGAAGGTGTTGACCAGCACGTTCAGACGGCCACGGTGGGCCATGCCGATAACGATTTCCTTGGTGCCGTAGGAACCGGAACGCTGGATCAGTTCGTCCAGCATCGGGATAAGGCTTTCGCCCCCTTCCAGACCGAAACGCTTAGTGCCCGGGTATTTGGTGCCCAGGTATTTTTCCAGCCCCTCAGCCGCGGTGACGCGCTCGAGCAGATGGCTCTGAATGTCGGCGGAGTATGCTGGACGGCCACGCACGCTTTCGAGGCGCTGCATGAACCAGTTGCGCTGGTTCGAATCCACGATATGCGTGAACTCGGCACCGATGGTGCGGCAATATGTCTTCTGCAAGGCTTCGACGATTTCGCGTAGGCTCGCCTCCTCCTTGCCGATGAACAGGTCGCCGGCACGGAAGGTGGTATCGAGGTCAGCGTTGGTCAAGCCGTAATGGTTGATCGACAGGTCAGCTGGCGCAGTACGCTTCCACAAACCCAGAGGATCGAGTTGCGCACCCTGATGGCCGCGCATACGGAATGCCTGGATCAGTCGCAGGACTTCGACTTGCTTCTTCTCGTGCTCGCTGCTCACGCTACCGGCGGAGACCGGTTGGGCGCGGCGCTGGTTTTTGCCCAGCAACACGAAATGATCGCGAACCGTAGAGTGCGATACATCGTTGGCAGTGCCACCTTCTGCAGGCAGCGTCTGAAAGTAGGTGCGCCACTCTTCTGGCACAGCGTTAGGGTCGTGCAGGTAAAGCTCATAGAGCTCTTCCACATAGGCAGCGTTACCACCGGAAAGGTGGGCGCTGTTCCACATGCGCTGCATCACGCTTTCTTGCATGCTTGGTCACCCTCGGTTAGGGGACACCATCGACGTCGACACCAAGGCAAACTCACACGGCGGTTCAGCGAATGTATCAATTCGCCGACTGCACCGAGTCGCCAGGGATCACGCAGATAGTCCGGGTACCAGCCCGGATGCCCCTGCTGGTCTCATTTCTTCAAAATAAGAGCCGCGGCCATATGACCGCTGCTCAGGTTAAAACTACAGCGCCGGTTGAAGCCTGCGCCGTAGCGTTTACGGGTACAACATTTCAAATACTGCCATGCATCTGTTGCGTGCATCGATGCCACAAGGTGCAACGAACCGGCCCGTAACGCTTCACGCTTACGGGCCGGAACATCAGATACCGCTGGTGAGAAGCATGCTGCGTACGTGACCGATAGCCTTGGTTGGGTTCAGGCCTTTCGGGCAAACGTTCACGCAGTTCATGATTCCGCGGCAACGGAATACGCTGAACGGATCGTCCAGCGATGCGAGGCGCTCCTGGGTCTTGGTGTCACGGCTGTCAGCCAGGAAACGATAGGCTTGCAGCAGTGCTGCTGGACCGAGGAACTTGTCGGGGTTCCACCAGAACGAAGGGCAGGAAGTCGAGCAGCAAGCGCACAGGATGCACTCGTACAGACCGTCCAGCTTCTCACGCTCTTCAGGCGACTGCAGACGCTCGATGGCCGGAGCCGGCGTGTCGTTCTGCAGGAATGGCTTCACCTTCTCGTACTGCTTGTAGAAGATGCTCATGTCGACGACCAGGTCACGAATGACCGGCAAACCAGGGAGCGGACGCACCACCAGCTTGTTGTTTTTCACCACGGCAGACAGCGGCGTGATGCACGCCAGGCCGTTCTTGCCGTTGATGTTCATGCCGTCGGAACCGCAAACACCTTCACGGCAGGAACGACGGTACGAGAAACCTTCGTCCTGCTCTTTGATGAGTGCCAGTACGTCCAGCACCATCAGGTCTTTGCCACCGGTATCGACTTCGAACACCTGGGTTTTAGGCGCCGAGTCGCTGTCGGGGTTGTAACGATAAACTTCGACTTTCAACATAGCGGCCACCCTTAGTAAGTCCGTACTTTTGGTTCGAACGCCGGAACGGTCTTCGGCGCAAAGTTGACTGCACGTTTGGCAACCCGCTTTTCACCCGGGTAGTACAGGGTGTGGCACAGCCAGTTGACGTCATCACGGTCTTCGAAGTCTTCACGGGCGTGAGCGCCGCGGGATTCGGTACGCGTGTCGGCAGCGATTGCCGTGGCTTCAGCGACTTCCAGCAGGTTCTGCAACTCCAGCGCTTCGATACGCGCGGTGTTGAAGCCCTGGGATTTGTCGTTGATCTTGACGTTGGCGATGCGCGCACGCAGATCAGCCAATTGCTCGATGCCCTTCTTCATGTATTCGCCGGTACGGAATACGCCGAAGTAGTTCTGCATGCAGCTTTGCAGCTCGCGACGCAGGGTAGCGACGTCTTCGCCATCGGTACGCTCGTTCAGTGCATTCAGACGGCTCAGCGCGAGGTCGATATCGGCCTGGGTCGCTTCATCGTACTCAATGCCGTCGGTCAGCGCTTTTTCAAGGTGCAGGCCAGCAGCGCGGCCGAACACGACCAGGTCGAGCAGCGAGTTGCCGCCCAGACGGTTGGCACCGTGAACCGATACGCACGCCACTTCACCGACAGCGAACAGACCAGGGATGATCGCGTCCTTGCCTTCGGCGTCCATTGTCATGGCCTGACCATGGATGTTGGTGGCAACGCCGCCCATCATGTAATGGCAGGTTGGAACGACGGGGACTGGCGCGACAACCGGGTCAACGTGCGCGAAAGTCTTGGACAGCTCACAGATACCTGGCAGGCGGCTGTGCAGCACTTCCTCACCCAGGTGGTCCAGCTTCAACATCACGTGGTCGCCGTTAGGACCGCAACCGTTGCCAGCGATGATTTCTTTAACCATCGAACGGGCCACAACGTCACGACCTGCAAGGTCCTTGGCGTTAGGCGCGTAGCGCTCCATGAAACGCTCGCCGTGCTTGTTGATCAGGTAACCGCCTTCACCACGGCAACCTTCGGTGACCAGTACACCTGCGCCGGCGATGCCGGTGGGGTGGAACTGCCACATTTCGATGTCCTGAACCGGAACGCCTGCACGCAGCGCCATGCCGATACCGTCACCGGTGTTGATCAGGGCGTTGGTGGTGGATGCGTAGATACGACCCGCGCCGCCGGTGGCCAGTACTGTGGCCTTGGCCTTGATGTACATGGTTTCGCCGGTTTCGATGCAGATGGCGATCACGCCGACGAATGCGCCTTCAGCGTTCTTCACGAGGTCTACAGCGTAGTACTCGTTCAGGAACGTGGTGCCGGCTTTCAGGTTGCCCTGGTACAGGGTGTGCAGCAGTGCGTGACCGGTACGGTCCGACGCTGCGCAGGTACGAGCAGCCTGGCCGCCCTTGCCGAAGTCCTTCGACTGACCACCGAACGGGCGCTGGTAGATACGACCTTGTTCGGTACGCGAGAACGGCATACCCATGTGGTCCAGCTCGTAAACGGCTGCCGGACCTTCCTGACACATGTATTCGATCGCGTCCTGGTCGCCGATGTAGTCGGAACCCTTGACGGTGTCGTACATGTGCCAGCGCCAGTCATCGTTCGGGTCGGCCGAGGCGATGGCGCAGGTGATGCCACCCTGTGCGGATACGGTGTGGGAGCGGGTCGGGAAGACCTTGGTGACGACAGCGGTCTTGTGACCACCCTGCGCCAGCTGCAACGCAGCGCGCATGCCCGCACCGCCGCCACCAATGATGATGGCGTCGAATGAAAGTGTATTGATGTTAGCCATGAATCAGATACCCCAAAGAATCTGCACACCCCAGACGAAGTACGCGAACATCACGACGCCGCATACCGCCTGGAACAGGAAACGCACGGTCAACGCGGACTTGCCGAAACTCATGGGAGTCAGGTAGTCGGTCGCGATGGTCCACATGCCGACCCAGGCGTGAGCGCCCAGGGCAACCAGGGCCAGCAGACTGAAAATGCGCATTCCGTTATGGGAGAACAGACCGTGCCACGTGGCATAGTCGATGCCAGGGTGCGCGACCAGGTATCCGATCAGGAAAATGAAATAAGCCGCGAGCACTACAGCGGAGACGCGTTGCGCCATCCAGTCGTAGAGGCCCGAACGAGACAGGTTCGTAACGCTGGTTACCATATCCAAACTCCCGCCAGAACGATCAGCACCACGGAGATGGCGATGACGATTTTCGAGCCCAGCTTGCCGCCTTCCAGCGTCTCACCGACACCCGTGTCCATGATCAGGTGACGAACACCTGCCACAAGGTGATACAGCAGGGCGGACAGAAGCCCCCATGCGATGAACTTGGCCAGAGGGCTGGTCAAGGTCGCCTTCATGTCGGCAAAGCCTTCTTCAGAACCCAGCGACTTGCTCAATGCGTAGAGCATGAAGACAAGGCCGATGAAGAGGATGATGCCGGAGATGCGGTGAAGGATCGACGTGATCGCAGTGATGGGGAGTTTGATGGTCCTTAGGTCTAGGTTTACAGGTCGTTGGCTTTTCACGGCTTTTTTTCACACTGAAGAGCCCCTAACAATCAGGGCAAGTTGTTGGGAAGTGCACTGGTCAGGTACCCACTACCCAGGAAGTGACGACACCCAGAAAAACGGGCCTGCAAGCCCCTGGCGGTCGGGTGCCGAGTATAGACAGTTAGCCCGCTAATGACAACGCACAGACCCGCCCCTAATGGCGGATTGCTTTAGCGCGATAAAAGGCGTAAATGGCAGGGAAATTCGAGGAAAACCTTGGGTTAAAGCCTTCTGCCACAACGCTTTTGGCAAATTGACTTTAGAATTTATCTCACTATAGTGATGCGGGCCCTGCGTGGGGGGCCTGTCTGATGATTTGAAGCATTAATAGGAGGCCACATGGCTGACAAAAAAGCGCAGTTGATCATCGAGGGCGCAGCCCCCGTCGAGCTGCCCATTCTGACCGGCACCGTTGGTCCCGATGTAATCGACGTACGCGGCCTGACCGCCACCGGACGCTTCACATTCGACCCAGGCTTCATGTCGACCGCCTCATGCGAATCCAAGATCACCTATATCGACGGTGATAACGGCATTCTGCTGCATCGTGGCTACCCGATCGAGCAGTTGGCCGAACAGTCGGACTACCTGGAAACCTGCTACCTGCTGCTGAACGGCGAACTGCCAACCGCCGAGCAAAAGGCCCAATTCGTCGTCACCGTGAAGAATCACACCATGGTGCACGAACAGCTGAAAACCTTCTTCAACGGTTTCCGTCGCGACGCTCACCCGATGGCTGTCATGTGCGGTGTAGTCGGCGCCCTCTCGGCGTTCTACCACGACTCGCTGGACATCAATAACCCGCAGCACCGCGAAATTTCCGCAATCCGCCTGGTCGCCAAGATGCCGACCCTGGCCGCAATGGTCTACAAGTACTCCATGGGTCAACCCATGATGTACCCGCGCAATGACCTGAGCTACGCGGAAAACTTCCTGCACATGATGTTCAACACGCCGTGCGAGATCAAACCGATCAGCCCGACGCTGGCGAAGGCCATGGACCGGATTTTCATCCTCCATGCCGACCACGAACAGAACGCTTCGACCTCCACCGTCCGCATGGCGGGCTCCTCGGGCGCCAACCCGTTCGCCTGTATCGCTGCCGGTATCGCTGCATTGTGGGGCCCTGCCCACGGCGGCGCCAACGAAGCCGTGCTGACCATGCTCGATGAGATCGGCGATGTCTCGAACATCGACAAATTCATCGCCAAGGCCAAGGACAAGAACGATCCGTTCAAGCTGATGGGCTTCGGTCACCGCGTTTACAAGAACCGCGACCCGCGCGCCACCGTGATGAAACAGACCTGCGACGAAGTTCTGCGCGAGCTGGGCATCACCAACGACCCGCAGCTGGAACTGGCCATGCGCCTCGAAGAGATCGCCCTGACCGATCCGTACTTCATCGAGCGCTCGCTGTACCCGAACGTCGACTTCTACTCAGGCATCATCCTGAAAGCGATCGGCATTCCTACCAGCATGTTCACCGTGATCTTCGCCCTGGCACGCACCGTCGGCTGGATCTCGCACTGGAAGGAAATGCTCTCCAGCCCGTACAAGATTGGCCGTCCACGCCAGCTGTACACCGGCGAGGTCTCCCGCGACATCGTTGCCCTGGCCGACCGCAAGTAAGCGCAAACGCCAGCAAGCGACATCCCATAAAAAAGGCTGCCAGTGGCAGCCTTTTTTATTCCCGCAAAAACTGTATCGGTCAGACGATCACTTCGCAGCACGCTCACGCAGCGCTTTCAGCGTATTGAACGGCGCGTCCACGACAAACTTGTTGGCCAGCCACGACGGCACGCTACCACCGGGCTCGGTGTGTACCTGATAGGTCACTTCTGTCTCGTTCGGGCCTTTGGGGACCAGCTTCCAGTAACCCTCGACCTGAGTAACCCGCACGAAGCCTTTTTCTTCCGGAATGTAGTTGGGTTGACCCAGCAAGTTGCGCGTCAGGCTGCCATCAGCGCCTTCGACCGTGGTGATCTGCAACACCGAATCCCGAGGGGTCACGGGCCATGGCGTATTGAACTGTGTGTAGGTCCAAGTCTTGTCGCCTTCGTGCTTGAGAATTTTCTGCGCCTTGCACTCATGCACCCATGCACAGGCACCGGCGACGTCTTCCTGAAGACTGCGCAGCTTCGCCACACTTGCCTTGATAGTGGCGATGCCCTGATAGGCCTTGTACTGCGAGCCTGGGACATCACTGAGCGACACTTTGATGCCGTCTTCTTGCTTGGCGACTTTCCAGTCCTCGGCTTGGGCCATGCCCGCCACCAGTACAGTCATTCCAAGTCCAAGCGCGATCCGGTACAGCGAACCCATATCTTATTCCTTCTTGTCTGTAGTTCAGGTGCATTCAGCATCGTGCACTGCCGTTGTTACATCTGCTCTGCTCATCAGGCGACCGAGGTGGCCTGCTCCCACCAGCCAATCAACCGCACCGCCTCCTCAGAATCGCTGCCGCAGACTTCCGGGTCCGCCGAAAACTGGCTGCAGACTGCAGGGCGTTCAGGGTGGCCGAATATCAGGCACAGCAGGTCGGTAGAGAGCTGCACACAGCGCTCTCCCGCTGGCTTGCCATTGGGCATGCCAGGAATCGGCGACGAGATTGAAGGCGCGACGCAACAAGCACCGCAGCCCGGACGGCATTCCATGGAAACATCCTCACACGAGGCGATGAACGAAGGGGATCTTAAACGCTTAAACGCACGTTTGAAAACGCGCGCACGGGTCAAATAGTCGAGAGCGTCATTGCTTGAATTTGAAATCCAGGGCCGCGCCCTCCACTTCCTTGCGCGATTCATTGCGCAGTTGAAGCTGCATTTCATTGCTCAGGAGACGCCCCTGAAGCTGAAAATCAGGATCGCTGTTGGCGTCAGGAAACATCTTGGGCAGCAGCGGCTTGGCCCCGCCGTTCGGGGCTTTGGGCTTATTGGCCGCAGTGATCACGCCGGGAGGCGGCGCGAGCTGCTTGACCATATCGGGAGGCAAACTCAAGTCCAGGGCAGCCTTGGGCAGACGCGTCTCTTTCACCACCTGCGCTGGCGATTTGCTCTTGCTCGCCACCGGCGCACGGTTAGCCACCTCGGCGTTATCCGCTTTAACCTTGGCGGATTTGGCATTCGCGCTGGGAGTCTTCTGTTCGACCGCGGCAGCCTTGGCGGGCGTGGTGACTTTCGCCGCGGCTTCCGAGCGGGCGCCATCCGATTTGCTAGTCGCCACGACAGGCACGACACCGACATTCGGTTTCAGCTCATGAACCGGCGTCGGCGCCGTCGCTGCCTTGGCATCGGGCGCTTTGTCTGCATCAACAGCCGCCGCAACGGACACAGGCGCAGGAGGCGCCGGTACTTCAGGCGCTGCGGGGGTTTGAACGGCAACTTTCGGGGGAGGCGCGGGGGGTTTATCAGCATCACAGGCACTGACCAACACCACCAGCAGCAAACCGATACAACGCAGTGATTTCATAATCGGACGGCAAAAAATAGGCAGAAGCCATATGCTGGCTCTTTGCAGGGCCGGTGACAAGTGAATGACCTGTCAGCCAGCCCCATGAAGCTGTGGCAAATGTAAGGCGCTGTAAGTTCACCAGGCCTGACCGGTGTCCTCGCACAACTGCTTGGCAAGCATTCCCACCGTCATGAGCGCCCTCTCCGCTTCACGATTCCACGGCAGGCCACAGTTCAGACGAATGCAGTGGTTGAACTGCTCTGTGTTGCTGAAGATCAAGCCTGGCGCGATGCTGATCCCCTGCTCCAGCGCACGGACGTGCAATTCTTGCGTGTTCACCCGCCCCGGCAGGCTGATCCACAGGATAAAGCCCCCGGCGGGCCGACTGATCTGGGTGCCCTCAGGAAACATCTGCTGTACGGCAAGCTGAAACGCGCTCAGATTTTTCCGATGCTCCTGACGGATGTAGCGCAAATGACGATCGTAACCACCATTTTCGAGGTAGGACGCCACGGCCATCTGCGTCACGCTGCACGCGGAATGAGTGCTGAAAGTCTGCAATCGCTGAATTTCCGCCTGATATTTGCCGGCAATCATCCAGCCGATCCGCACACCCGGCGACAATGTCTTGGAAAAACTGGAGCAATAAATGACCCGACCCAACCGGTCGAACGCTTTCAGCGCTTTGGTTTTGTTTTGCTCGTACATCAGCTCGCCGTAGATGTCGTCTTCGATGACCTGAATGTCGAAGTCCGACGCCAGTCGCAGCAGGTGTTTCTGCCGCTCCTCGGGCATCGTACTGCCAAGCGGGTTGCTCAGCCGCGAGGTCATCACGAGCGCCTTGATCGACCACTGGTTGGCCGCGAGTTGCAACGCTTCCAGGCTGATCCCTGTATTCGGGTCACTGGGAATCTCGATAACCTTCAAACCCAGCAAATCCGCCAGTTGAAGCAGCCCGTAATAGGTGGGCGATTCTGCAGCGATCAGGTCACCAGGGCTCGTCAGCACACGTAGTGACATTTGCAGCGCATCGACACAGCCGTGGGTGATCACCACTTCCGACGGGTCGACGACCACGCCCGCATCGCGCATGCGGATCGCCACCTGACGCCGCAGCGGCTCGAAACCGGGGCTGAACATGTAATTGAACGCGCGAGGGCTTTGGAAACGCGTGACTTTGGCCAGTTGCTGATGCAGCGCCCGTAACGGCAAGTAATCAATGTGCGGCACTGCCGCGCCAAAGGCGAACACGCCTTCGCGACGCGCCTCCACCAGCACCTGTTGGATGATGCTGGCGCGCGTGACCAGCCCGGGCCGCTCAACCCGCGCAATGTCAGGCGTCGGCGCCGTCAGCGCCGGGGTCTGGTGAACGTAATAACCGGATTGGGGACGGGCACGAATCAGCCCCTGATCTTCAAGATTCGCGTAGGCCTGCAACACGGTTGCATGGCTGACATTGAGCTGCGAACTCATCTTACGAACGGAGGGTACGCGCTCGCCGGGCTGATAAACGCCCCGCCGAATGTCTTCAGCCAACTGCTGAGCGATGCGTTGATACAGCAGGAGATTGGTCATTTCGCGTCCCTCGATTACACGTTTTCGAAGCCATTCAGCGTCTATGCCGACCTTCGCACTCGGGCGATCACCGGAACAGTTGAGAAGTGTACGGGGACAGTTAACCCGTCGGCTAGTCCTAGTTAGGTTTGATGGAAAATTTAATGTGACGTATGCGCCAAATGCCCGGCCGTTTTTCATAAAAAAGCCCGACTTTCGCAAAAAAAGTCGGGCTGGATCACACTTATTTTTTAGCGGGCAGCGCTGAGCTTGCCTTTTTCGTCTGAAAAGACGATTTCAACACGGCGATTTTGCGCGCGACCGCGCTCAGAGGTGTTCACATCGACCGGGAATTGATCGCCATAACCTTCCACCTGAATGCGCTCATCCTCAATGCCAAGATCCGACAGCACATCAGCCACCGCCTGCGCACGATCGCGGGACAGTTGCAGATTTTCCTGAGCATCGCCCGTGCTATCGGTGTAGCCCTCGATCCGCACGACACGCTTGGGGTTGAACTGGAGAAACTGTACGACCTTCAGTACCGTTCGATTGGCCGAGGTTTTCAGCTCGGCACGCCCGGTGTCGAACAGCATGTCGCCCAATGTCATGACCAAACCGCGTTCGTTTTGCTGGGTGGACAGGCTGATGACCTGATCTTCTGCCCACTTGCCCTGCTGCTGCGCGCCCGACAGCTTGGCCTCACGCAGCGCCAATTGCAGGCGCTGGCGCTCCAGCTCCAGACGGGCCAGTTTTTCCTGATTGAGCAATAACTGACTGTGTTCTGCTGCGATGGCGCTGTAACGGCTGCTCAAGTACGCGTAATGGCTGACGTCGTCCGAACTGCCTACATAACTGGACAGGCGCTCGGCACGACCCAATAGTTCGCCCGCGCGGATTACGTCCTTCGGTGCGCTGCGCAATACATTGGTGTCGCCTTTCACTTTCTGAAAATCAGCGCTGGCAGTCTGCAACGCTTTTTCACTGTTCTGATGACCGGCACAGCCGTACAAACCGGCGCTACCCAACAACAGGCACACACTCAACATACGAGGAAGGCGGTTCATTGGGCCGCTCCCAGCTGTTTGCGCAGGCGATCCAGTCGCGTGTTCACTTGCGTCAGTTGTTCGTCGCTCTTTTCAGTCAGCACCTTGGCTTCGGCCAGCCGCGCATCGAGCTCAGCCTGCTCAGCTTGCATCCGGGCCTGTTTATAGGATTTGTCCGCCACGCTGGCCTGCGCCTGAGCGAGCTTGCTCTGGGCGGTGGCCATGTCCGGCTCATCGTCCGTCGCGCCAACCGCCGTGGCTTGGGCAACGGCCTGCTCGGTGAGTTTCAGTTGCTCGGTAGGGGCGGGATCGTTGGCACAGCCAAACAGGGAGGTGATCGCGACGGCTGCAAATAAAGGTCGAATTCTCAAAAAAACGCTCAAAAAAACATTCCTACTGGGTGACGGCGGCGCTGGCCGGCTGCTGCAACTGTGCCTTCCACACTTCAAGGTTGCGGGAGATGGCGTCAGCAGAACGGCCCGAAGCCGTCAATTCTGTCATTTTTTTCGCCAACTGTCCGCGCAACCAAGGCTCGTTGCAGGCCGAGTTGAACGAAAGCGCGAGGTACAGACCCGGGCGATCCAGCGGCAGAGGCTGTGAAACCAAGTCCTTGGACATCCCTAACGTCTGGGTCAGCGCCATGCCCGCGTAGCGGCCCGCGAGCACGAACTCGGCCTGGCCCAGCATCAGTTTCTGAAATGCCTGAGTGAGGTTGGGCTGTTTTTCGAGGGTCAGGTGCTCTTTCACGGCGAGGTCGAACCCGGGCGTGATTCGGGTCTTTTCGGAGATGACACCCGGGTGGCCATGCAGGTCGGCCAATGAATTGAAGGGCTGTGCATGGCCGGTTCGCGTCCAGACCATGATTTCATTCTGGGTGATCGCCGGATGAATGAAATCCAGTGATTCAAGTTCGTTGCTGTTCAGCGGCGTGTCGGCCAGTAGGTCCATGCGTCCCGTGCGCACTTCTTCCAACGCCTGGCTGCGTTTACCCGCATACAACAGCTCGACCTTGATGCCCATTTGCGTCGCGGCTTCCTTGAGCAGGTCCGCATTGGCGCCCATCAGGTGCTTGGGGTCCTGCGGATCACGCCACATATAAGGAGGCGCATCAGGGCTGCCGGTCACCACCAGCCGCTCACATTTGCCCGCTGCCAGCACAGCCATCGATGGCACCAGCAACAATCCTGCAACCAGCGATGTCAGCGTCCGCTTCGGCAACGACATGGCGACGTCCTTTTTCCGATCCAATAAAAAACCCGCTCATTCGAGGCTGTGGAAAGCGCACATCATCGGTTTCTTCCGATGGTTGACGTTCTCGAACAGCCCGAAACGAACGGGTTCTCTTTATAAGTCAGGCGGCTGGATTAGACCAGCTTCTCCAACTCAGGCACGGCTTCGAACAGGTCAGCGACCAGGCCGTAGTCGGCCACCTGGAAGATCGGCGCTTCTTCGTCCTTGTTGATCGCAACGATCACTTTGGAGTCTTTCATGCCGGCCAGGTGCTGGATCGCGCCGGAAATACCGACCGCGATGTACAGCTGTGGCGCAACGATCTTGCCGGTCTGACCGACCTGCATGTCGTTCGGCACGAAACCGGCGTCGACGGCGGCGCGGGAAGCACCCACGGCAGCGCCCAGCTTGTCGGCCAACGCGTACAGGTGTTTGAAGTTGTCGCCGTTCTGCATGCCGCGACCGCCGGAAACGACGATTTTGGCAGCCGTGAGCTCAGGACGGTCGGACTTGGCCAGCTCTTCGCTGACGAAGGACGATTTACCTGCGTCGTGGGCTGCGCTCACGGCCTCAACAGCGGCAGAACCGCCTTCAGCGGCGACAGCGTCGAAACCGGTCGCACGAACGGTGATGACCTTGATGGCCGCCGACGACTGAACGGTCGCAATGGCGTTACCGGCGTAGATCGGGCGCTTGAAGGTGTCAGCCGATTCAACCGAGATGATCTCGGAGATCTGGTCGACGTCCAGCTGTGCAGCCACGCGCGGCAGGATGTTCTTGCCGTTGGAGGTAGCAGCAGCCAACACATGGCTGTAACCGGAAGCCAGTTCGGCCACCAGCGGGGCGACGTTTTCCGGCAGTTGATGCGCGTAGGCCGCGTTGTCAGCGACCAGCACTTTGGCAACCCCGGCGATTTTCGCAGCGGCTTCACCGACAGCGCCAACGTTCTGGCCAGCGACCAGCACGTGAATGTCGCCACCAATCTTGGCGGCAGCGGCAACGGTGTTCAGGGTGGCGGGAGCGATCGCGCCGTTTTCGTGTTCAGCGATTACCAGGGTAGTCATCAGATCACCTTCGCTTCGTTTTTCAGTTTCTCGACCAGCTCTGCAACCGACTTGACCTTGATGCCAGCGCTGCGAGCAGCCGGGGCTTCGACTTTCAGGGTCTTGTTGGTGGAGGACGTGGACACACCCAAAGCGTCAGGCGTCAGCACTTCGAGAGGCTTCTTCTTGGCTTTCATGATGTTCGGCAGCGACGCGTAGCGCGGCTCGTTGAGGCGCAGGTCGGTGGTGACGATGGCAGGCAGCTTCAGGGAAACGGTCTGAGCACCGGCATCGATTTCGCGGGTAACGCTGACGCTGTCGCCAGAGACTTCAACCTTGGAGGCGAAGGTGCCTTGGGCGTAACCGCTCAGGGCCGCCAGCATCTGGCCTGTCTGGTTGTTGTCACTGTCGATCGCTTGCTTGCCGAGAATGACCAGCTGCGGCTGCTCTTTATCGACAACAGCCTTGAGCAGCTTGGCCACGGCCAAAGAGGTCAGCTCGTCAGCGGATTCAACGAGGATGGCGCGATCAGCACCCAGTGCCAACGCAGTGCGCAGTTGCTCCTGGGCAGTGGTCGGGCCAATGGAAACGACGACGATCTCGGTCGCGACGCCCTTCTCTTTCAGGCGTACGGCTTCTTCCACGGCGATTTCGCAGAAGGGGTTCATCGACATTTTTACGTTAGCGAGATCGACGCCGGAGTTGTCCGCTTTGACGCGAACCTTGACGTTGTAGTCGACCACTCGTTTGACAGCTACAAGAACCTTCATGGATTCCTCGTTACTCTCCGGTGAAAAGAAATCGCCAGGCCCGGCCCGGCGATGGGTACACGTCAGTGTAAAGAACACCTTTGAAAACAGCGTATTCGTCGTTACTTAACGGTGAGTTCAGCAAAAAACGCTGACACCTCCGCTCCAGGCCAAGTCATAGGCAGGCCGGGCGTGTAAACTGCTCTCCGCTTGCACATTCCCCGGGGGGATGGAGCGGTTTTGCCGCGCGGTACTGGCACTGCTTTCAGAGGCGTTCGCTTGCCAACGGTCAGCCTACGGCGAGCGCAAAACCGCCCGTATCTTGACCGGAACGCCTATTCCGGTCAATACGACAAAAACGCCAGTCGCAAGCCGTCTCCCTATGTTTTATCAGGGTTTCAGCTGATTCAAACAAACGTTTGTATTGGACCTGAGAGGTGGTGTAGATATAATGCGCCCCTTTGAAGATGACGCTGGGATGACACCGTCGCCGAGCGTGGATTGATCACAACTTATAAAAAAATACCGTTGAGCCTTTGATCAGGAGATAGCCAGTGGAACGCGAATTTATGGAATTCGACGTCGTCATCGTCGGAGCCGGTCCAGCCGGGCTCTCCGCCGCATGCCGTCTGAAACAAAAGGCCGCCGAAGCTGGCCAGGAGATCAGCGTCTGCGTCGTTGAAAAAGGCTCCGAAGTTGGCGCGCACATTCTCTCCGGGGCGGTGTTCGAACCCCGCGCCCTGAACGAGCTGTTCCCTGACTGGAAAGCACTCGGCGCACCGCTGAACACGCCGGTCAAAGGCGATGACATTTATGTGCTGACCAGTGCCGACGCTGGCACAAAAGTGCCGGGCGCGTTCGTGCCGAAGACCATGCACAACGAAGGCAACTACATTATTTCCCTGGGCAACTTGTGCCGCTGGCTGGCGCAGCAGGCCGAGAACCTGGGCGTTGAAATTTACCCGGGCTTCGCCGCTCAGGAAGCGCTGATCGACGAGAACGGCGTGGTACGCGGGATTCTCACCGGCGACATGGGCGTCGATCGCGAAGGCAACCCGAAGGACGGCATGTACACCCCCGGCATGGAGCTGCGCGGCAAGTACACGCTATTCGCCGAGGGCTGCCGTGGCCACATTGGCAAGCAGTTGATCAAGCGCTTCAATCTGGACAGCGAATCCGACGCCCAGCATTACGGCATCGGCCTTAAGGAAATCTGGGAAATCGACCCGGCCAAGCATCAGCCAGGCCTGGTGGTGCACACCGCTGGCTGGCCGCTGGACGTGATGGGCACCGAGAACACTGGCGGCTCCTTCCTTTATCACCTGGAAAACAACCAGGTGGTGGTCGGCCTGATCGTCGATCTGTCCTACGCCAACCCGTTCCTGTCGCCGTTCGACGAGTTCCAGCGCCTCAAGCATCACCCGATCCTCAAGCAGTACCTGGAAGGCGGCAAGCGCGTCAGCTACGGCGCCCGCGCCATCTGCAAAGGCGGCCTGAACTCGCTGCCGAAAATGGTCTTCCCCGGTGGCGCGCTGATCGGTTGCGACCTCGGCACCCTGAACTTCGCCAAGATCAAGGGCAGCCACACAGCCATGAAGTCCGGCATGCTGGCAGCGGAATCCGTGGCTGATGCGCTGTTGGCGGGCAATGAAGGCGGCGATGCGCTGAACACCTACGTCCAGGCCTTCAAAGGCAGCTGGCTGCATGAAGAACTGTTCGCCAGCCGTAACTTCGGTCCGGCGATTCACAAGTTCGGCCCGATCCTGGGTGGCGCGTTCAACTTCATCGACCAGAACCTGTTCGGCGGCAAGATCCCGTTCACCCTGCACGACAACAAGCCGGACTATGCGTGCATGAAGCTGGCCGCCGACTCCAAGCGGATCGACTACCCGAAACCGGACGGCAAGCTGAGCTTCGACAAACTGAGTTCGGTGTTCATCTCGGGCACTAACCACGAAGAAGAGCAGCCGTGCCACCTGAAGCTGAAGGACCCCAACATCCCGATCAGCGTCAACCTGCCGAAATACGACGAGCCCGCGCAGCGCTACTGCCCGGCGGGTGTCTATGAGGTGGTGACACAGGAAGACGGCAGCAAGCGCTTCCAGATCAACGCGCAGAACTGCGTGCACTGCAAGACCTGTGACATCAAGGACCCTTCGCAGAACATCACATGGGTCACGCCGGAAGGTGCGGGTGGGCCGACCTATCCAAATATGTAAAACCAGCGGCAAGCTTTAAGCTGCAAGCGGTAAGAGAAAGGCGCCGATCATGGCGCCTTTTTTGTGGGCTACAACCTGCCACCGGCTCAGCGGATTGCCCCGACTCCTGTGGGAGCGAATTCATTCGCGAGGGGTCAGTACGGACGAAGCGTTTCTATCGCCTGAACCACCGCTTCGCGAATGAGTTCGCTCCCACAGGGACGAGTCAGCAGCAGTTCCTCATGCCGAAACCCTCAACAACGCCCCCTCTTCTCCCGGATTGCGCTCAAAGTAACGTTTGTATTCGCGGCTGAATTGCGACGTGCTTTGATACCCCACCTTGTGCGCCACTTGCGCCACCCCCATGCCTTCGCCGATCAGCATTTGCTGGGCCTTGAGCAGACGCAGGCGTTTAAGGTACTGCACCGGTGACAGCATCGTGCTGCGCTTGAAATGCTCATGAAAGGTCGACGCGCTCATGTTGGCGCGCCGGGCCAGTTCGTCGACGCTCAAGGCTTCATTGTAATGGTCGCGCAGGTGCTGTAACGCCGCAGCAATTCGGGCGAAGTGCCCCTGCTGTTCGACCAGCGCACGCAACACACCGGCTTGAGGCCCGCGCAACGCCGCGTACAAAACCTCCCTCACCCGCGCCGCGCCCATGACCTGGGCGTCCAGGGGGTCGTGCAGGCAATGCAACAGACGCTCCACGCTTTCGCGCATTGACGTGTCCAGTTCGGCTGAGCTCATCGACTCGGGCGTCTGCGCCTTGACCGTCACACCGGGTGCTTGTCCCATGGCCTGCACCAATTCGCCCAGCACCGTTCGATCAATCGACACGGCAACGCCATACAAGGGCTCTTCCTGAGTGGCAAAGGTCTCGCACATGAACGGCACCGACAGCGCCTGCACGAGGTAATGGCCCGCGCCGTATTCCAGCGTCCTCGATCCGAGGCGCGCCAATTTGCTGCCTTGGGCGAGGATCACCAGGCTCGGCTCGTAGATTTGCGGGCTGCTGGCGACGTAGTGACTCCAGGACATGGCTTGCACACCCGGCACGCGGGTATCGACGAAGCCAGGGCAAGGCGCCAGCGGTTTGATCAAGGACACCAGCGTGGCGTTGGCGTCGGAATGAAGGGTCAGTGACATGGGCAACCGGACAGAGGATTAGACACTCGCATCATCGCAGATTCGCCGCACAACGCAGCCCCTTATGAGGCAGGTCCGGAGGAATAGGCATGACACGCGGAGGAATGGTCATGGCCGGTGTCGGCTTCGCTGCGCAGAATGCACGGCCTCAACCGTCATCGTTTTTAGCGAGGTTTCACATGTACACAGCCATCGGTTATGCCGCTCAATCCGCCACGACCCCCCTCGCCCCCATGACCTTCAACCGCCGCAGCCCGCGCCCGGACGACGTGGCCATCGAGATATTGTATTGCGGCGTCTGCCACTCCGACATCCACCAGGCACGCAACGAATGGGGCATCGCGGTCTACCCGCTGATGCCGGGCCACGAGATCGTCGGCAAGGTCACCGAAGTCGGCACCAAGGTCACGAAGCATAAAGTCGGCGATCTGGTCGGCGTCGGGTGCATGGTCGACTCCTGCCGTCATTGCGAGGCCTGCGCTGCAGATCTGGAGCAGTATTGCCTGGAAGGCCCGACCCTGACTTACGCCGCGCCGGACCGCGTCGATGGCAGCAACACCATGGGCGGCTACTCCACCAGCATCGTGGTCAGCGAGCACTTCGTGGTGCGCATCCCGGAGAAACTGAACCTGGCCGCTGCCGCGCCGATTCTTTGCGCGGGCATCACCACCTACTCGCCGCTCAAGCACTACGGCGTCAAGGCGGGCGACAAAGTGGGCGTGCTGGGCATGGGCGGTCTGGGCCACATGGGTATCAAGTTCGCCAAGGCGATGGGGGCGGAAGTGACGCTGTTTACCCGTTCGGCGAGCAAGGCCGAAGAAGCCCGTCGTCAGGGCGCGGACCATGTGATCGTGTCCACCGATGCGGAGCAGATGAAAGCCGCTGCCGGCCACTTCAACTTCCTGCTGGACACCATTCCGGTTCAACACGATTTGAACCCGTACCTCGACACCCTGCGTTTCGACGGCGTGCACATTCTGGTGGGCCTGATCGAACCGATCGACCCCGCTGTGCATGCCGCCAACCTGGTGATGAAACGTCGTGTGTTGGCAGGTTCGTTGATCGGCGGTATCGCGGAAACTCAGGAAGTGCTGGACTTCTGCGCCGAGCACGACATCAGCTGTGACATCGAGATGCTCGACATCAAGAACATCAACGAGGCATACAGCCGCATGATTGCAGGCGACGTTAAATATCGTTTTGTGATTGATATGGCGACGTTGAAGGCGTAACGCTCCACATGATCGTTCCCCGCGCGCTGCGTGGGAACAATCATACGACGCGATCACTGTAGGAGTGAGCTTGCTCGCGATAGCGGTGTAACAGTCGCCTATTGAGGCGAATGGAAGGCCGCTATCGCGAGCAAGCTCACTCCCACAGGTCAGGCGTTGCGTCAGACAGGTCGATTACCCACCCAACTCCGCCGACAACCGTGCCGCCACTTCCTTGATCACCGGCACCAACTCGGCCATCTTTTCCAGTGGCATGTACGGCACAGTGCTGGCGATGCTGATCCCGGCAACAATGTGTTTACTGGCATCGCGAACCGGTGCAGCCACACAACGAATCGACGGTTCGTTGTCTTCAAGATCGAACGCATACCCGCCCTTCACGTATTCGTGCATCCGTTCGCGCACCTGCACCCAGGTCTGTTCCTGATGCGCGGGCCACAGCGGGTTCTTCGCCACCTCCGGCACACTGACGTCGTACAGCCGCTGCCACTCGCTTTCCGGACTGTCCAGCAGCAACGCCTTGCCGATGCCCGTGCGCGCCAGCGGCATGCGATGCCCTACCCGCGAACGCATTTCAGGACCATTGCGGCCGGGATTCTTGTGCAGGTACAGCACCTCGTCGCCTTCGCGGATCGCCAAGTGCACGGTGTCACCGGTCAGCGCCGACAGCTCATCCAGAAAGGGTCGCGCCAACGCAGGCAATGGCAGCTCTTCCCGCGCCTGAAACCCCAGCTCTATCAGCTTTGGCCCTAACACATAACCCATTTGCGGCAAGACCCGCAGATAGCGTTCTTCCACCAGGCAACTGGCCAGGCGGTGAGTCGTGCTGCGGGTGGTGCCGATCAGCCGGGCAATTTCCTTGAGGTCGCGCGCGCCGCTGGCCACGGCCTGCACCACGCCCAACCCGCGCAACAGGGTTTGCGTGCCGGTGGGGGCGGCGTCTTTGCCAGCCGCGCCCGCTGTGTCGGAAGAGTCGTGCATATCGCGCCTTATCGAATCGGAGAGCTGGCGGCATTATCGTCGCCAGCGCAGGTCAGTCCAAGGGTTACAGCTCGATCCGCTCGACCTTGCCCACCAACAGGATGTAGGACAACGCCCCCAGCAACGCCAGCACGGCGATGTAGGTGATCGCCGGGGCGAACGAATCGCCCGACGCGAGGAAGCCGATCACGATGGGTGTCGCAATGGCTGCCAGGTTGCCGATCAGATTGAACGTGCCGCCGGTCAAGCCCAGCAAGCGAGCCGGGGCCAAGGTTGAAACCAGCGACCACGTGATCGACGCCAGACCATTGCCGAAAAACGCCAACGCCAGAAACGCGATGACCAGTGGCGTCGATTCAACGTAGTTGGCGCCTATGATCGAGGTGGAGATCAGCAAGCCGGCGATGATTGGCAGCTTCCGGGCAAAGCCCACGGTGTGGCCGCGACGGATCAGCCAGTCCGAAAAGAACCCTGAGCACAGCACACCTACGAATGCCGCAAGAAACGGCAGCGAGGCCAGCAGGCCGGACTTGATGAAGTCCATGCCACGGTATTTCACCAGGTAGGTCGGGAACCAGGTGAGGAAGAACCACAGGGTCGAGTTGAGGCAGAACTGCCCCAGGTAAATGCCCCACAGTTTGCGTTTGCTGAGGACGATGCCAAGGTCGCTCCAACTGAAACCGCTTCTGGCTTTATCGGTGTCGGTCTGAATGTCCACCAGACCACCGCCCTCTTTGATCAGGTCGATTTCGCCCTGATTCACGCCTTTGAAATCGCGAGGTTCGCGATAGACCATGTACCAGATCGCCGCCCAGATCACGCCCACGCCACCGGTCGCGACAAACACCATGTGCCAACCAAACGTGGCTTGCAGCCAGGCCAGTACCGGGGTCAGGAACGCCAAGCCGACGAACTGGCCGGAGGTGTAGAAGCCAACCGCTGTGGCGCGTTCTTTTTCAGGAAACCATGCGGTGACCACGCGGCTGTTGATCGGATAAGCCGGGGCTTCCAGCGCGCCCACGGCCATGCGCAGCACGAACAGGCCGACGAAGCTGCCAACGAAACCGAGGAAAATGGTGGCGACGGACCACAGGGCCAGCGCCACGGTATAGAGAATGCGCGGCGGCACCCGGTCCACCAGCCAGCCGCCGGGCAATTGCATGGCCGCGTAGGTCCAACCGAAGGCCGAGAACACCAGACCGACGTGGACCGGATCGATGCCCAGTTCGCTGGTCAGTGCAGGGGCGGCGATGGACAGGTTGCTGCGGTCGAGGTAATTGATCACCACGGTGATGAACAGCAGCACCATGATGAAAAAGCGTTTGCGGGTCGGCGTGGCCGTGATCGCCCGCGCCTCCGGCAAGGTCTGTGTGCGCATGGGGAGTGCCTCTTTTTATGGTTGTCTGAGGTCGTGTGTTTTTTTGGAACAGATCGTTCCCACGCGCTGCGGGGGAACGATCAGCGATCAGGCCCGAATCACCACTCGGCAAAACTGCCATCGGCGTGGCGCCAGATCGGGTTGCGCCAGCGGTGGCCGATGGCGGCGCGTTCCTTGACGTATTCCTCGTTGATCTCGATTCCCAGGCCCGGACCGTTCGGGATTTTCACCATGCCCTTGTCGTAATCGAAGACCTCAGGGTTCTTGATGTAGTCGAGCAGGTCATTGCTCTCGTTGTAGTGAATGCCCAGGCTCTGCTCCTGAATGAACGCGTTGTAGCAGGCCGCGTCCAGTTGCAGGCACGCCGCCAGCGCAATCGGCCCCAGCGGGCAATGCAGGGCCAGCGCCACGTCGTAGGCTTCCGCCATGTTGGCGATCTTGCGGGTTTCGGTGATGCCACCGGCGTGGGAAGCGTCCGGCTGGATGATGTCGACGTAGCCTTCGCTCAACACGCGCTTGAAGTCCCAGCGGGAGAACAGCCGCTCCCCCAGCGCAATCGGCGTGCTGGTCAGCGGCGCCAGCTCCTTCAGGGCTTCGTAGTTCTCGCTGAGCACCGGCTCTTCGATAAACATCAGCTTGTACGGGTCCAGTTCCTTCATCAGCACCTTCGCCATGGGCTTGTGCACCCGGCCATGGAAATCCACGCCAATGCCGACGTTCGGGCCGACGGCATCACGCACGGCGGCGACGTTGGCCAGGGCCAGATCAACCTTCTCGAAGGTGTCGAGGAATTGCAGCTCTTCAGTGCCGTTCATTTTCACGGCGGTGAAGCCACGGGAAACGGCTTCTTTTGCCGCGCGTGCGGTGTCAGCAGGCCGGTCGCCGCCGATCCACGAATAGACGCGGATCTTGTCTCGCACCTGACCGCCCAGCAGGTCGCTGACCGAGACGCCCAGCGCCTTGCCCTTGATGTCCCACAGTGCCTGGTCGATACCGGCCAATGCGCTCATGTGAATGGCGCCGCCGCGATAGAAGCCGCCGCGATACAGCACGGTCCAGATGTCCTCAATGTTGCGCGGGTCTTTTCCGATCAGGTAGTCGGACAATTCCTCAACCGCTGCGGCCACCGTGTGAGCACGGCCTTCGACCACGGGCTCGCCCCAACCGGTGACGCCCTGATCGGTTTCCACTTTCAGGAAGCACCAGCGCGGCGGAACGATGAAGGTCGTGAGTTTGGTGATTTTCATCTCGGTTCTCTCTTATTCGAAGATGCTTATTCGAAGATGCTTATTCGAAGACGCGTGGTCGAAGGCGTCTTGTTCTAAAGGCACGTCCGGGACGGCCGCATAAATCTCAGGGTTATTGATCTGTCGACGGACACGCCTGATTCCAGGCCGCCACATACGCCTTGGCTCGCTCCGCGACGTCGTCGGCGCTCATGCCCGGTTTGAACAGGCCCGAACCCAGGCCAAAGCCTCGCACACCGGCGTCCAGAAACACCTTCATGTTGTCCGGCGTGATGCCGCCCACCGGCAGCAGAATCGTTCCCGCAGGCAGCACCGCCAGCCAGGCCTTTACCACGGCGGGGCCCATTTGTTCAGCAGGAAACAGCTTCAGCACGTCAGCGCCATTGGCCAGCGCGGCGAACGCCTCGGTCGGCGTCGCCACACCCGGCGACAACAGCAGGCCTTCGGCCTTGGCGGCGCGCAGCACGTCAGGATCACTGTGAGGCATGACGATGACCTGGCCGCCCGCCTCTTTCACCTGACGCACGTGCTCGGCGGTCAATACCGTGCCCGCGCCGATCAGGCAGTCGGCAGGAAGACGCTGACGCAGCAGACGGATGCTGTCGTACGGCTGTGGGGAATTGAGCGGCACTTCAATGACGCGGAATCCGGCGGCATACAGGACGTCGCCGATGGCCGGAGCTTCTTCAGGGCGCAGGCCGCGAAGGATCGCCACCAGGCCGTTTTGTGCGAGGGCTTGCTTGAGCATGTCAGTTCTCGACGTGGAGGGGCCGGGGAGCGGCCGTAGAAAGAGAAGTCGTCAGACCGGCTTGCACCGCAACCTGCCACAGACCACGTTCGGTGGCCTGTTCAGCGAAGGTCACGTGGGGGAAGCCGTTGGCGTCCAGCGCACGTTGATAGCGTTCGAGCAACGCGCCGCTGCCGATCAGAATCACCGAGGGCAACGGGGTTTCGGTGTGTTTCAGCAGGTGCGTCAAGGCAACAATTTCGTGGCCGATGAGCAGGCCGGAGAGGTAATCGGGTTGTGAAGCGCCACCGAGTGCACCGGTCAGACCCAGGGTCCGCGTGCTGAAGATGGTGGACAGTGGCCCCGCAGCGCCTTCGGGCGAGAGCGATACGGCCACCCCGCGATCAAAGGCAGCGACATCGAACGCCTCGCTGCGCTGCATCGTGCGACCCAGGATGGTGTGAGCAGACAGCGCGGCATAGACCTCGCCGGTCATGAACGTGTCGAAATGCACAATGCAGCCGTCCACCGCCCTCACCCACTTCGAGTGGCTGCCAGGCAGGCCGATCAACAACGATTGGCGGGCGTCGGCGGCAGGGAGGGAGTCGAGAATGCCAAGGACCTGGGTTTCTTCGCCACGCATGACGTTGGGCAGGGCCGAGCGCTGCAAAACCCCCGGCACGATGTGGACGTCGACCCCGCGCGCACTGCGAACGGTCACCAACGCATCGCTCAAGGCCCCGACGCTGGCGGGCGTTTCCTGATACACCGCCTCGCGCCAACCCTGAGCGCTGCCGACCATGCCGCACGCGATCACGGGCAAATGGGGTTCAGCGTCGAGCCAGTCGCCACAGGCTTCGTCGAAGGCCAGTTCGAAGCCGTCACTGCTCAGTTGCCCTGCGATCGGCCGAGGCTCGGACGGCAATTGCATGATGCCCGCGCTGAGCGAGCGATGTTCCAGGACCCGGCCGTGTTCGCCGAGTCGATACGCACGAAGGGACGTCGTTCCCCAATCGAGCGCGATCAATTGCGCCTGCATGGCTTCACCTGATTGTTATTAATGAGTGAATGCGAAGCGAACTATAAACCTCAAAACGGGATTATCTCAATATGTAAATTACAGTCCCATATTGTGGGATTAAAAAACCTCAGTACGTTTGGCGACGAATGTTGATCCTGCCGAGCCGAGCGGTCTGGTGCGGTCCCCAACGACTGGGGCATACTGCCGACTTCGCGGGATTGACTCCCGTATTCGTCGCCCCGCTCATCGGCCGTTCGCGCCGAGGTGGTAACTTCCCCGTTTGTTTTTTGCCTCCCCCGTTTCCGGGGTCCGGACGCGCTACGCCTGCGCTGCCCGCATTGCCGTCTACCTTCTACACTCATCTACAAAAGGACCCGTCAGATGAAGCGTTTCCTCGTGCTCGACAGCTTTCGCGGCCTCTGCGCATTGGCTTTTATCGTCCATCACTCGCACATCGAACGCAGCATCACCGAGCTGACGTTCTTCCGAAATGTCAGCCAGTTCGTGGGATTTTTCTTCGCTCTCAGCGGGTTTCTGATCTACCGGCGCTACAGCGACCACCTGCACACGCCCCGCCATGTAGGCGAATTCATGGTGACCCGCGCCTGTCGGGTGGTGCCGATGCATGTCGCGGTGCTGTTGTTTTTCATCGGCTTCGAATGCTTGAAATGGGTGCTTGAACGACGCGGGTTGTCGTTGAACTACCCGGCCTTCAGCGGTGACCGTGCGCCAGGGGAAATCCTGCCAAACCTGCTGTTGATTCAGGCATGGTGGCCGGGGTTTAACGCACTGTCGTTCAACTACCCGTCGTGGTTCATCAGCGTCGAGTTCTACGTCTGGATGATCTTCGCGCTGATTCTGTTCGCACTCCCCCGCCTCGCACGCAAGCTGATCACGTTGCTGTGCGTGTTGGCGTTTATCGCGCTGTACAAGGACTTCGGTCCGATTCCGCACAATGTGTTGTGGGGCATTTCCTGTTTCTTTGCCGGGGCGATCACGTACCGCATTTACGCACGGGTGCGGGATTGGATGCCGGGCCCGGTGATTGCGACGCTGCTGGAAGTGGCGGTATTAGGCGCTATTTACTGGGTGATGACCGAGGGCGAGCTGCCGCTGACCATTGAACTGGGGCTGCTGTTCTGCCTGGCGATCCTGATCTTCGCGTTTGAAGCGGGCCTCATCTCACGAGCACTCTCGTTCAGGCCATTTCCGGCGCTGGGGAAATTGTGGCTGTCGATTTACCTGACCCACGCGGCAGTGATTTTCGTGCTGGCGACTGTGCTGACCGTCGTGGCGAAATTCAGCGGGTATGGGTTACTGGTGGACAAGCCAAGTGAAGCGACAGGGACGATAGTGCGGTATTTGAGTACCGGCAGTGCGCTGAACGATAACTTGCTGATGCTCTTTGTGGTGGTGGCGGTGGTCGTGGTCTCGATGCTCACACACTGCTACATCGAAGCGCCGGGAATCCGGTTTGGCAAGCATTGGAAGCACCGGACGCTGATGCGTCGGCGCAAGGATGATCCGCCGGTTGAGGGAGTTTGAAGGCGCATACACCGGAGACACCCTGTGGGAGCGAATTCATTCGCGAACGATAGTCCAGGCGATAGGGATGCATCGTCTGCCCCATCGATTCGCGAATGAATTCGCTCCCACAGGGGGTATTCAATCGGCCATGACTCTTATGCACGATTCGTCCCATAACGGGTATGCCCCTCACATTCGAACCTCTGCAAGAACCCATAAAAAAACCGCCCCAATAGGCGGTTTTTTCATGTCTGGCAAAAACGCCGGATCAACGCTCCAGCAGAATCCGGAGCATGCGACGCAGCGGCTCGGCCGCGCCCCACAGCAGTTGGTCGCCCACGGTAAACGCACCCAGGTACTGCGAACCCATGTTCAGCTTGCGCAGACGGCCCACCGGAATGTTCAGAGTTCCGGTCACCGACGTCGGGCTCAGCTCCTGAATGCTTGCCTCACGGGTGTTCGGCACCAGCTTCACCCACGGGTTGTGCTGGCTGATCATGCCTTCGATGTCGGCAATCGGCACGTCCTTGTTCAGCTTGATGGTCAGCGCCTGGCTGTGGCAACGCATCGCACCGATGCGCACGCAGATGCCATCGACCGGGATTGGACGGTTGAAGCGACCCAGAATCTTGTTGGTCTCTGCCTGCCCTTTCCACTCTTCACGGCTCTGGCCGTTCGGCAGTTCCTTGTCGATCCACGGGATCAAGCTACCCGCCAGTGGCACGCCGAAGTTCTCGGTCGGGAACGCGTCGCTGCGCATGGCCTCGGCCACTTTGCGGTCGATGTCCAGAATCGCGCTGGCAGGGTTCGCCAAATCGTCGGCGACCGCTGCGTTGATGGTGCCCATCTGCTTGATCAGCTCACGCATGTTCTGCGCGCCGGCGCCCGAGGCCGCCTGATAGGTCATCACGTTCATCCACTCGACCAGACCGGCCTCGAACAGACCGCCCAGCCCCATCAGCATCAGGCTGACGGTGCAGTTGCCACCAATGTAGTTCTTGGTGCCCGCGTCCAGCTGCTGGTCGATGACCTTGCGGTTGACCGGGTCGAGGATGATCACCGCGTCGTCCTGCATGCGCAGGGACGAAGCCGCGTCGATCCAGTAACCCTGCCAGCCCGCTTCGCGCAGCTTCGGGAACACCTCGTTGGTGTAGTCGCCGCCCTGGCAGGTCAGCACCACGTCAAGGGTCTTGAGCTCGTCGATGCTGTACGCATCCTTCAACGGCGCGATGTCCTTGCCCACCGACGGACCCTGTCCGCCGACGTTGGAGGTGGTGAAAAAAACCGGCTCAATGAGATCGAAATCCTGCTCTTCCAGCATTCGCTGCATGAGCACGGAACCCACCATGCCGCGCCAACCGACCAGACCTACACGTTTCATCGCAACTACACCTTCATTAAAAGTGGGGCCCTGCTCTGTTCGAGAGTCTCTTCGACTCGATCTTGCAGAAGCGGGCCCGAGATATTACAGATTGCGCAGCGCGGCGACTACGGCGTCACCCATTTCCTGCGTACCGACTTTGGCATTGCCTTCGGACCAGATGTCACCGGTGCGCAGGCCTTGGTCGAGGACCAGACTCACGGCCTTCTCGATAGCGTCCGCCGCCGTGTGTTCGTTGAAGCTGTAACGCAGCATCATCGACACCGAAAGGATGGTCGCCAGCGGGTTGGCAACGTCCTTGCCCGCAATATCCGGTGCCGAACCGTGGCAAGGCTCGTACATACCCTTGTTATTCGAATCCAGCGAGGCCGACGGCAGCATGCCGATAGAGCCGGTGAGCATCGACGCTTCGTCGGACAGGATGTCGCCGAACATGTTGTCGGTGACCATCACGTCGAACTGCTTCGGTGCGCGGACCAGTTGCATCGCGGCGTTGTCCACGTACATGTGGCTCAGCTCGACGTCCGGGTAATCCTTGGCCACTTGCTCGACCACTTCGCGCCACAGCTGGCTGGAGGCCAGAACGTTGGCCTTGTCCACTGAACACAGCTTCTTGCCACGCACGCGGGCCATGTCGAAACCGACACGGGCGATACGGCGGATCTCGCTCTCGCTGTACGGCAGCGTATCGTAAGACTGGCGCTCGCCGTTTTCCAGCTCGCGGGTGCCCCGTGGCGCGCCGAAGTAGATACCACCGGTCAGCTCGCGAACGATGAGAATGTCCAGGCCTGCGACGATTTCCGGCTTGAGGCTGGAAGCGTCGGCCAGTTGCGGGTAGAGGATCGCAGGACGCAGGTTGGCAAACAGACCCAGTTGCGAACGGATTTTCAGCAGGCCGCGCTCCGGGCGAATGTCACGCTCGATGGCGTCCCATTTTGGGCCGCCCACAGCGCCCAGCAGCACAGCGTCGGCCGCACGTGCACGATCCAGCGTTTCGTCGGCCAGTGGCACGCCGTGCTTGTCGATGGCAGCGCCACCGATGACGTCGTGGCTCAGTTCGAAACCCAGCTGATACTTCTCGTTGGCGAGCTCCAGCACCTTGACCGCTTCGGTCATGATTTCAGGACCAATGCCGTCACCGGGGAGAATCAGAATCTGCTTGCTCATAGAACCCTCGTTTCAAAATGGCGGTCGGCCCCTGCTGCGGGGCCGACTCAGGAGCGACAAGTTTCGAGCTGCAAGCTGCAAGAAAAAGCAGTCGCGCCACGTCCAGCTTGTCGCTTGAAGCTTACAGCTCGCAGCTGCTTCTTAACGGAACAGCCAAGGCTGCGAGGCGCGGTGCTTGCCTTCGAACGCAGCAATCGCATCGCCGTCCACCAGCGTCAGGCCGATGTCGTCCAGGCCGTTCAGCAGGCAGTGCTTGCGAAAGGCGTCGATCTCGAAGTTGTACACCTTGCCACTTTCCGCCGTAACGGTCTGCGCGGCGAGGTCCACTTTCAACTGGTAGCCCGGCTTGGCTTCCACGGCCTTGAACAGTTCATCGACTTCGCTTTCGCTCAGGATGATTGGCAACAGGCCGTTCTTGAAGCTGTTGTTGAAGAAGATGTCGGCGTAGCTCGGCGCGATGATGCTGCGAAAACCGTACTCTTCCAGGGCCCATGGCGCGTGCTCGCGGCTCGAACCGCAGCCGAAGTTCTCACGGGCCAGCAACACGCTGGCGCCTTGGTAACGGTCGTGGTTGAGGACGAAATCCTTGTTCAGCGGACGCTTGGAGTTGTCCTGGTACGGCTGACCCACGTCCAGATAACGCCACTCGTCGAACAGGTTCGGACCGAAGCCGGTGCGACGGATCGACTTCAAGAACTGCTTGGGGATGATCTGGTCAGTGTCGACGTTGGCGCGGTCCAGCGGAGCGACCAACCCGGTGTGTTGAGTAAAAGGCTTCATGCGGGGCTCCTTAGTGCTGGCTCAGGGTGCGAACGTCGACGAAACGGCCATTGACCGCTGCAGCAGCTGCCATCGCCGGGCTCACCAGGTGGGTACGACCACCCGCACCCTGACGGCCTTCGAAGTTACGGTTGGAGGTGGACGCGCAATGCTCGCCGCTCTCCAGGCGGTCCGGGTTCATCGCCAGACACATGGAGCACCCAGGCTCACGCCATTCGAAGCCGGCCTCGATGAAGACCTTGTCCAGCCCTTCCTTCTCAGCCTGGGCTTTCACCAGACCCGAGCCTGGCACCACGATCGCCTGCTTGATGGTGGACGCCACTTTGCGGCCTTTGGCGATGTCGGCTGCGGCGCGCAAATCTTCGATCCGCGAGTTGGTGCAGGAACCGATGAACACACGATCCAGCTGAATGTCGGTGATCGCCTGATTGGCCTTCAGGCCCATGTATTTCAGCGCGCGCTCGATGGAACCGCGCTTGACCAGATCGGTTTCCTGCGCCGGATCAGGCACATTCTGATCGACCGCGAGGACCATTTCCGGCGAGGTGCCCCAGCTGACTTGCGGCTTGATCTGCGCAGCGTCCAGCTCGACCACGGTGTCGAACACCGCGTCGTCGTCCGATACCAGGTCTTTCCACGCCTCGACGGCAGCATCCCATTGCTCGGCAGTCGGTGCGAACGGGCGACCTTTGACATAGGCAATGGTCTTTTCGTCTGTGGCCACCAGACCGACGCGGGCGCCTGCCTCGATGGACATGTTGCAGATGGTCATGCGGCCTTCGACGGACAGGTCGCGAATGGCGCTGCCCGCGAATTCGATGGCGTGGCCGTTACCGCCGGCGGTGCCGATCTTGCCGATGACCGCAAGGACGATGTCCTTCGCGGTGACGCCGAACGGCAGTTTGCCTTCGACCTTCACCTGCATGTTTTTCATTTTCTTGGCGACCAGGCACTGGGTGGCGAGCACGTGCTCGACCTCGGAGGTGCCGATGCCGTGAGCCAGTGCGCCGAACGCGCCGTGGGTCGAAGTGTGGGAGTCGCCACAGACCACGGTCATGCCAGGCAAGGTGGCGCCCTGCTCCGGGCCGATCACGTGAACGATGCCCTGACGCACGTCGTTCATTTTGAATTCGGTGATGCCGTATTCGTCGCAGTTGTCATCCAGGGTCTTGACCTGAAGACGCGACACCTGATCGACGATGGCGTCAACGCCGTCCTTGCGGTCCGGGGTGGTCGGCACGTTGTGGTCAACGGTCGCGACGTTGGCGTCGATGCGCCATGGTTTGCGACCCGCCAGGCGCAAGCCCTCGAATGCCTGTGGCGACGTCACTTCGTGAATGATGTGACGATCGATATACAGCAGCGCCGAACCATCGTCGCGCTGCTTGACCAAATGCGAATCCCAGAGCTTGTCGTAGAGCGTTTTGCCGGCCATCAGACGGTTTCCTCATCAGCTTGTTTCTATGCCGCGGGCCATTGCGTCACGGCGACGCATCAAAGACCCCTTGGCTTGTGGGGTAGATGCTATGGAATATGCTTAAATAACTCAAATTCATATTTTTCATGCTTTGGATAACCAACAGGAATTCGAGATGGACCTGGCAAACCTCAATGCATTTATTGCCATTGCCGAAACAGGGAGCTTCTCCGCCGCCGGGGAGCGTTTGCACCTGACGCAACCGGCGGTCAGCAAGCGCATCGCCGGTCTGGAACAGCAGCTCAATGTCCGCCTGTTCGACCGGTTGGGCCGGGAAGTCAGCCTGACGGAAGCCGGTCGCGCCCTGCTGCCTCGGGCTTATCAGATCCTGAACGTGCTGGACGACACACGTCGCGCCCTGACCAACCTGACCGGAGAAGTCAGCGGCCGGTTGAGTCTGGCGACCAGCCACCACATCGGCCTGCACCGCCTGCCTTCCTTATTAAGGACCTTCACCCGCACCTATCCCGAGGTGGCGCTGGACATCGAATTTCTCGACTCCGAGGTCGCCTACGATGAGATTCTTCACGGCCGTGCCGAACTGGCCGTCATCACCCTCGCCCCGGAACCCCATTCGCTGGTCAAGGCCGTGCAAGTCTGGAACGATCCGCTGGACTTCGTCGCCGCTCCGGAACACCCGCTGGCCAACATGCCCACTGTGACACTGGCCGACATCGCGGCGTATCCCGCAGTCTTTCCCGGCGGCAATACCTTCACCCATCACATCGTCAGCGGGTTGTGCGAGGCGGAAGGCCTCAAGCCGAACATCGCCATGAGCACCAATTATATGGAGACGATCAAGATGATGGTGTCCATCGGGCTGGCATGGAGTGTGCTCCCCCGAACCATGCTCGACGAACAAGTTGCGCGTATTCCGCTGCCGGGCATACAGCTGCACCGCCAGCTAGGCTACATTGTCCACACGGAACGCACGCTGTCGAACGCCGCCCGGGCGTTCATGGCGCTGCTGGATGCTCAGGCGGACGCTCCTGGGCAGTGATGCTCATTGATCGACATACCAGCTTTATTCCTACAAGGCTCGTGATCACATGCCCACAACCGCCGACAGCGCACCGTTTCACACGACCGGCCTGGCCCTGACGGCGAAGGAGTCGGAAACGCATTTCGCAACGCTGTTCAACCTGAGCCCCAATGTGGTGCTGTTGACGCGGTTCGAAGACGGCCTGATCTGCAACGCCAATCGCCATTTCGAGTCAGCGTTTGGCTGGCCGATGGCGGATTGCATGGGCCGCTCGACCCTCGACATCGGTCTCTGGGCCGAGCCGCAGCACCGTCAGACAGCACTCGACAAAACCTTTGCCTCCAGCGAACCGGTGACCCTGGAAACCCAATGGCACGCTCGGGACGGTCGTATCCTCGACGGCACGCTGCACACGCAAAAGATCGAGCTGACCGACGGCCGCTACCTGCTCAGCACCTTCATCGACAACACCGAGCACCGTCGTGCCCAACTGGCGCTGAAAGCCAGCGAGGAAAAGTTCGCCAAGGCGTTTCACTCCAGCCCCGACGCCATCATCATCACCGAGAAGGCCACCGGGCGGTATCTGGAGGTCAACGACGGCTTCTGCCGCCTGACCGGTTACAGCGCCAGCGAAGTACTGGGCCACACGGTGTTCGAGTTCGTCATCATGGCCGACATCAGCCAGCGCATGCGCCTGATCCAAGACGTGGAAGAACACGGCAAGGTGCACAACCGCGAGTTGCTCGGCCGCAACAAGAACGGCGACATCATCACGGTTGACGTGTCGATCGATCCGCTGACGCTCGACGGCATGCAATGCCTACTGATCACCGCCCGGGACATTGGTTTGCTCAAGAGCACTCAGGCGCAGGTTCAGCACCTGGCCTACCATGACTCGCTGACCAACCTGCCCAACCGCGCGCTGTTGATGGACCGCCTGAGCCAGCAGATTTCTTTGCTCAAGCGCCATGACCTGCGCGGCGCCCTGCTCTTTCTGGACCTGGACCATTTCAAACACATCAATGACTCCCTCGGCCATCCGGTCGGCGACAGCGTGCTGAAGATCGTCACCGCACGGCTCGAAGCCAGTGTGCGGTTGGAAGACACGGTTGCGCGCCTGGGCGGCGATGAGTTCGTGGTGCTGATCAGCGGCCTGGAAGGCTCGCAGGAGCAGGTCATCGATCAAGTGCGCGGGCTGGCGGACACCTTGCGCGAACTGCTGGCCGAGCCAATGTTTCTTGACGGCCATCGGCTGCAAGTCACGCCCAGCATCGGCGTCGCGTTGATTCCCGATCACGGCTCGACCCCGGCCGATCTGCTTAAACGCGCCGACATTGCGCTGTACCGGGCGAAGGATTCCGGGCGCAACGCCACGCAGCTTTTTCACACCACCATGCAGAAAGCCGCCAGTGATCGCTTGCGCCTGGAAAACGATCTGCGCCTGGCCCTGAGCCGAGGCGAGTTCAGCCTCAGCTATCAGCCTCAGGTGGACATTCGTGGCAACCGCATCGTCGGCGCCGAAGCCCTGTTGCGCTGGCAGCACCCGAGTTTGGGAAACCTGCCGCCGCAGCAGTTCATTCAGGTCATGGAAGAAAGCGGGATGATCCTGGAGGTGGGCAACTGGATTCTGGAAGAAGCCTGCAAGACCGGCGGCGAACTGCTGCGCAAGGGGTTGATCGACGGCACCGATTTCAGCCTGTGCGTGAACATCAGCCCCCGGCAGTTTCGTCAGGCGGACTTTGTCGACCGGGTCGAGCGCTGCCTGCGCACCTGCGGCCTGCCCCATCGCATGCTCAAGCTGGAAATCACCGAAGGCATCGTCATTCAGAACCTCGAAGACACCATCGCCAAGATGCTGGAACTCAAGGGCATGGGCATCAGTTTCGCGATGGACGATTTCGGCACCGGGTATTCGTCATTGACGTACCTGAAGCGCCTGCCGGTGGACGCGCTGAAAATCGACCAGTCCTTTGTTCGCGACGCCACTACTGACCCCAATGACGCCGAAATCGTCCGCGCCATCATCGCCATGGCCGCGAGCCTCAATCTGGCGATCATTGCCGAAGGCGTGGAAAAGCAGGAGCAACTGGACTTCCTGGCGCAGTTGAATTGCCAGTTTTACCAAGGGTTTCTGTTCAGCGAGCCGCTGGTTCTGGAGCGGTTCGAGGCGTTGTTACGTGGACGAACCAATGAAACAGCCCCGATTCCCTTGGCTGATGCATGACCTGTGGGAGACAGATGCAGGGCCACCAAAAAAGGCGTCCCGAAGGACGCCTTTTTGCTATCGACTGCGAATCAATGCGCCAGGGTTTTCTGTCCGTTGATCTGGATGCGTTTTGGCTTGGCCTCTTCAGGCACCAGACGCAGCAGGTCGATGTTCAGCAGGCCGTTGGCCAGTGCAGCGTTCTGCACTTCGATGTGATCGGCCAGACGGAACGACAGCTTGAACGCGCGCTGGGCGATGCCCTGGTGCAGGAAGGTCACGCCTTCAGCAGCCTTGTCGCGCTTGCTGCCGGTAACGGTCAGCACACCCTTCTCAACCTGCAACTCCAGGTCTTCTTCCTGAAAACCGGCCGCCGCGATGACGATGCGGTACTGGTCGTCAGCGTGCTTCTCGACGTTATAGGGAGGGTAAGTGCTGGCCGATTCGTTACGGGCCGCCGACTCGAACAGGTCGTTGAAACGGTCAAAGCCCACGGAAGAACGGAACAGTGGAGCCAGAGAAAATGCGGTAGTCATGTGAATCTCCTGAAATATCAGCAAGTGTTTGTCTCCGCGACCCGACTTCGGCATCGCGTAACCCTTAGATAAGGACAGTCACTTCTGTTTCAAGAGTCGCTATGGAAAATTTTGTCAGGCCGCGGCCGATTCGGTCACACCCAGCATTTGGCTGATCCGCTCGCAATCAGTCTCACGCCGCAGCGAATCAAACATCACCGTCGCTTCGGGGTAGCTCTTGGTCAGCAACACCACCCATTGCTTCAGACGGCCCGGCGCCTGAACACGGGTCATCTTGGCCAGCGCTTGCAGCCAGAAGTCGCGAATCAAGGGTTGCAGTTCCTGCCAGGTCATCTCGACGACTTCCCGCCCTGCCTCCGCCGCCGCGATCTGACGGCCAAGGTCCGGACGGGCCACCAGGCCGCGACCGATCATGATGTCGCGGGCGCCACAGATTTCCCGGCAACGGCGCCAGTCGTCCACGGTCCAGATTTCGCCGTTGGCAATGATTGGGATCTTTACCACGTCCTGAATCTTGCCGATCCACTCCCAATGCGCAGGCGGCTTGTAGCCGTCCACCTTGGTCCGTGCGTGAACCACGATGTGCTCGGCGCCGCCTGCCTCCAACGCCCGCGCGCAATCCAGTGCGGGCTCGGTGCTGTCGTAACCCAGGCGCATCTTCGCAGTCACCGGAATGTGCGCAGGCACGGCACGGCGCACGTGTTCGAGGATCGAGTGCAGCAATTCAGGCTCTTTCAGCAGCACCGCGCCACCTCGGGATTTGTTCACCGTCTTGGCGGGGCAACCGAAGTTCAGGTCGATGACCGGCGCGCCCAACTCGGCGGCAAACGCGGCATTCTCGGCCAGGCACACGGGATCAGAGCCGAGCAACTGCACCCGCAACGGCACGCCCGCGCGGGTCTTCGAGCCATTGAGCAACTCGGAGGCGAGTTTGTGAAAGTAATGCTCAGGCAACAGACGCTCGGTCACCCGGATGAATTCGGTCACGCACCAGTCGATACCGCCGACCTGCGTCAGCACATCGCGCAGAATGTCATCGACCAGGCCTTCCATGGGTGCCAGAGCAATTTGCATGGGTCACACTCGAAAAAAAGTCCGGCAGTTTACGCAGAGGCGTGCCGATTGTGAACGGGCCGCGCGTCAGGAAACGTCTGCCGGCAGCGCGGGCGCGTAGCCCTCGATGAACTCGCTCGGCATCCGCTTCGGTTTGCCGGTCGAGAGTTCGATGCAGACGAACGTGGTTTGCGCCCGCAGCAGCGTGATGCCATCACTTGGTCGCTTGAGTTGAAAGCGCCGGGTCATCTTCAGTTTCTGATCCCAATCGACGATCCAGGTCGCCAATTGCAGCTCGTCATCCTGATAAGCGCTGGCCAGGTAGTCGATTTCGTGCCGAACCACGGCCATCGCCCGGTCCAGACGTCGGTACTCGGTCAGGTCCAATCCCAACTGTTGCGAATGGCGCCACGCGCAACGCTCCAGCCAAGTGACGTAGACGGCGTTGTTGGCGTGCCCCAATCCATCGATGTCGTCCTCGTTCACGTGCAGATCGATGACGAACGGCGTTGCCAGATCCCAAACCATGCGCGTTCTTGCCCCTCATGAATGCATTCGTGGGGCAGTGTAACCAAAAGCATCAGAGAGGGTTCGCGTCTGTCAGGAACGCCTCACTGCATGGCCGACTTGGCAGCGCGCAAGACGCGATCAGACAGTTCATTCGGCCCCAAGGCGCGGGCCAGCGCCAGACCGCCGAGCATCAGCGCGATATCGGCCAGGGTCTTGTCGGTTTCTTCCGGACCTGAGGCCAACTGCGCGACCATCAACTCGACGTGTTCCGACAGCGCGCCCCGGAAATCGTCCGAAAGCCGCGCCATCTCACCAATTGCAGTGGGCAGCGGACAGGCGTGCTCTTCGGCGTCACGGTGTTTGCGAGACAGATAAAAAGCGGCAAGCAAGGCGCGTCGCTCGTCGCCTGGCAACTGATCGTCAATTTTCGCGACCATCTCCCGGCGCTCGGCGAGCAATTGGTTGAACGCCTCCAGCATCAAGGCTTCCTTACTGTCGAAATGCGCGTAGAACCCGCCTACCGTCAACCCGGCCGCGCCCATGATCTCATTGACGCTGGGCTCCACAGGGCCGCGAGCAATCAACGCCGAACTGGCCGCGTTGAGAATGCGTTCGCGAGTTTGTGCTTTTTTGTCGTTCATGTCCGCCTCCGGGATGATGGGAGTAATATTATCCGCATCATGGGGGATGGCAAGGGCGCCATGCGCTGAGCCCAAACCTGTAGGAGCGAATTCATTCGCGAGAGGGCTGTACATCCGATGGGAATGCATCTTCTGAAATGCTGATTCGCGGATGAATTCGCTCCCACAGGTTTAGTAGCAGTGTCCGAATCAGGAGATCGAGGAAAGGAAAATGAAACCCTAAAAAAACAAAAGGGCCATTCAATAATCGAATGACCCTTGGTCTCGCAGAGCGAGAAATCGTGGCGTCCCCTAGGGGACTCGAACCCCTGTTACCGCCGTGAAAGGGCGGTGTCCTAGGCCACTAGACGAAGGGGACGCAAAACCTTCAGTCGAATCCGTCATTAAACACTAACGAATCCTGGCAAATTTGGTGGAGCTAAGCGGGATCGAACCGCTGACCTCCTGCATGCCATGCAGGCGCTCTCCCAGCTGAGCTATAGCCCCAGATTTAGCGCCTCGCGGCGGAGATCAACCTTGCGGCATCACTCGGTAAAGCTGGCGTCCCCTAGGGGACTCGAACCCCTGTTACCGCCGTGAAAGGGCGGTGTCCTAGGCCACTAGACGAAGGGGACGTAACCCTTTGTGTACCTGATCGGTGCTGGTTCCGATTTGCGGTACAAACTCCAAGGCAGTGTAGCCGACCTTGAAGCTTCTAAATTGGTGGAGCTAAGCGGGATCGAACCGCTGACCTCCTGCATGCCATGCAGGCGCTCTCCCAGCTGAGCTATAGCCCCACATTACACCGTCACATCACACTGCGTTGCCGCCGTGTTTCTGTGTTGCCGTGTGGACGGGGCGCATATTAAGTGCGACCCGAATACCTGTCAAACTTTTTTTAAACATATTTCAAAAGAATTTTCCGGGATAACAATCACTTACCGCCCTCCCCCGGAAAACCTCGACCTTTCGCTCGCTGCATGCCGCACTCAAGCGGCACGCAACGACAGAGTGCCCCTCAGCCAATGGCGCCGAGCAGCTTTTCCCACTCTTTGTTTTCTTTCTTCGACACGCCGCCCAGCAGGTCCAGCGCCTGACGCAGACGGTAGCGAGTCAGGTCCGGGCCGAGGATTTCCATCGCATCGGTCACCGAGACCGAGTTCGCCTGACCGGTAATGGCCGCAAACATCAGCGGCATGGCATCACGCAGCTTGAGCTCCAAATGTTCGACCACCGCCTGAATGCAGCCGGTGATGGTGTCCTTTTCCCACTGACGCAGCGACTCAAGCTTCCAGAGGATCAGTTGCAGCACCTGACGCACTTGCTCAGGCGACAGCTTCTTGTGCTCGAACAGCTTCGGGTCCGGGTTCACACCACCGGCAAAGAAAAATCCTCCCAGCGGCGCAACCTGGCTGAAGGTTTCGACGCGTCCCTGCACGTGGGGCGCGATCTTCATCATGTAGTCGCTGTTGAACGCCCACTTCTGCACGCGGGCGGCAAATTCTTCGACCGGCAGCTCGCGCAGCCACTGGCCGTTGAGCCAGGACAGTTTCTCGATGTCGAAAATCGGCCCGCCGAGCGAGACGCGGTTCAGGTCGAAGTGCTCGACCATTTCCTGCAGCGAGAACTTCTCGCGCTCATCCGGCATCGACCAGCCCATGCGGCCCAGGTAGTTGAGCATCGCTTCGGGCATGAAGCCCATGCGCTCGTAGAACGTCACCGAGGTCGGGTTCTTGCGCTTGGACAGCTTGCTCTTGTCCGGGTTACGCAGGAGCGGCATGTAACACAGCGCCGGTTTTTCCCAGCCGAAGTATTCATACAGCAGGATCAGTTTTGGCGCCGATGGCAACCATTCTTCGCCGCGCAGCACGTGGGTGATGCCCATCAGGTGGTCATCGACGACGTTGGCGAGGAAGTAAGTCGGCAGCCCGTCGGTCTTCATCAGGACCTGCATGTCCATGCGGTCCCACGGAATTTCGACTTCGCCGCGCAAGATGTCCGGCACCACGCACACGCCTTCGCTCGGCACTTTCATGCGGATGACATGGGGTTCGCCTGCGGCCAGACGGCGCTCGACTTCCTCCTTGGAAAGCAGCAGCGCACGACCGTCGTAACGCGGGGTTTCGCCACGGGCCATCTGCTCGGCACGCATCTGATCCAGCTCTTCGGCGGTGCAGAAGCATGGGAAGGCATGACCGGCATCGACCAGTTGCTGGGTGTATTTCTTATAGATGTCGCCCCGCTCGCTCTGGCGATACGGGCCGTGAGGACCTCCGACGTCCGGGCCTTCGCTCCACTCGATGCCGAGCCAGCGCAGGGCGTCGAAAATCTGTTGTTCGGACTCGCGGGTCGAGCGCAGCTGATCGGTGTCTTCAATGCGCAGGATGAATTCGCCGCCATGTTGCTTGGCAAAGCAATAGTTGAAGAGTGCGATGTAAGCCGTGCCAACGTGGGGGTCGCCGGTGGGCGATGGCGCGATGCGGGTGCGAACGGTGGTCATGGAAAATTCCGGATAGGTCGAACAAGCCGCGAATCTTAACAGGCACGGCCCTCGCGGCTCCAGCGTCGGCGCGCAGGCGAGCGGATTTCGAGGGATGGGCATGCAGCATAGTCAGGCCATGGCGTTACGCCAGGGAATGAATACTCGATTATCAATTCGAGTCATTATTGCAACGATGGCTAGGTGCCAGACTCGGTTAGCTGATAAATTTCCTTACATTCTAAAAATTCAGAACGACCATGCCTGCCCAACTCAAACGCCGCCTGTTCATCTTTTTCGGGGTGGTCGTGCTGATCGCACTCGCCTTCTTCGCCCAGTGGTACTTGAAAGGACGCTTTTACGAAACCACCGACAACGCTTACGTGCAGGGTGAGATCACCCGGGTGTCCAGCCAGCTGGGCGCGCGGGTCAGCGAGGTGTTGGTGCAGGACAACCAGCACGTGGAGAAAGGTCAGTTGCTGGTGAAGCTGGAGCCGGATGATTTTCGTCTGGCCATCGACCGCGCCAAAGCCACTTTGGCCACACGTGAAGCCGAGCGGGTGCAGGCGCAGAGCAAATTGACCCAGCAATCGAGCTTGATCGCCGCCAGTGACGCGCAAGTCCAGGCCAATCAGGCGACCCTGGGCCGCACCCAGCTCGATCTCGCGCGGTTGCAGAAATTGCGCACGCCGGGATTCGTCTCCGAGGCACAGGTCACCACCATGACCGCCGACAGCAACGTGGCCCGTTCGCAGGTCACGAAAGCTCAAGCCGATGCCCAGAGTCAGCGCCAGCAGGTCAACGCCCTGACCGCTGAAATCAAACGGCTGGACGCGCAGATCGCCACCGCCCGCGCCGACCTTTCGCAAGCCGACATCAACCTGCAACGCACGGAAATTCACGCGCCGATCAGCGGCCTGATCGGTCAGCGGGCGGCGCGCAATGGCCAATACGTGCAAGCTGGGGCGTACCTGCTGTCGGTCGTGCCGGACGAAGACATCTGGGTGCAGGCCAACTTCAAGGAAACCCAGATCGAGCACATGGAGATTGGCCAGTCCGCCGAGCTGACGTTCGACAGCTTCCCCGCCACGCCGATTCAGGGCCGGGTCAACAGCCTGTTCGCCGCCTCGGGCGCGCAGTTCAGTCTGCTGCCGCCTGACAACGCCACCGGCAACTTCACCAAGGTCGTGCAGCGCATTCCGGTGAAGCTGACGTTCGTGCCCGACAACCCGTTGCACGGCAAGATTCGTCCGGGCATGTCGGTGACGGTCTCGGTCAATATCAAACCGGCAAACGACCCACACAGTGGCCGGTGACGCGCTGATTCGCCCGGTCGGCGAACCGACCCGGCGCGACTGGATCGCGGTCATGAGCGTGATGCTCGGCGCGTTCATGGCGGTGCTGGACATCCAGATCACCAATTCCTCGCTGAAAGACATCCAGGGCGCGCTGTCTGCCACGCTGGAAGAAGGCTCGTGGATTTCCACGTCCTACCTGGTGGCGGAAATCATCATGATCCCGCTGACCGCGTGGTTGGTGCAGTTGCTCTCGGCACGCAGGCTGGCGGTGTGGGTGTCGCTCGGTTTTTTGATTTCATCGCTGCTGTGCTCAATGGCCTGGAGTCTGGAAAGCATGATCGTGTTCCGCGCGCTGCAAGGCTTCACGGGCGGCGCGCTGATCCCACTGGCATTTACCCTGACCCTGATCAAACTCCCGGAACATCACCGGGCCAAAGGCATGGCGCTGTTCGCCATGACCGCGACCTTCGCCCCTTCCATCGGCCCGACACTGGGCGGTTGGCTGACGGAAAATTTCGGCTGGGAATACATTTTCTACATCAACATCCCACCGGGGCTGGTGATGATCGCCGGGCTGCTGTACGGCCTGGAGAAAAAGGCGCCGCACTGGGAGTTGCTCAAAAGCACCGACTACGCGGGGATCGTCACCCTCGGGGTCGGACTGGGCTGCCTGCAAGTGTTCCTCGAAGAAGGCCACCGCAAGGACTGGCTGGAATCGAACCTGATCGTCACCCTCGGCAGCGTCGCGTTGCTGAGCCTGATCACCTTCGTGATCATCCAGTTCTCCAAACCCAAGCCGCTGATCAACCTGGGCATCCTCGGCAACCGCAACTTCGGCCTGTCGAGCATTTCCAGCGTCGGCATGGGTGTCGGACTGTACGGCTCGATTTACCTGCTGCCGCTGTACCTCGCGCAGATTCAGGGCTACAACGCGCAGCAAATCGGCGAAGTGATCATGTGGATGGGCGTGCCGCAGTTGTTCCTGATCCCTCTCGTTCCTCAACTGATGAAGATCATCCCGCCCAAAGTGCTCTGCACCCTCGGTTTCGGCCTGTTCGGCATCGCCAGTTTTTCTTCAGGGGTGCTCAACCCGGACTTCGCCGGGCCGCAGTTCAACCACATCCAGATCGTCCGCGCGCTGGGGCAGCCGCTGATCATGGTCACCATCTCGCTGATCGCCACCGCGTTCATCCAGCCGCAGGACGCGGGGTCGGCATCGAGCCTGTTCAACATCCTGCGCAACCTCGGCGGCGCCATCGGCATTGCGCTGCTCGCCACCTTGCTGGACGCCCGGACCAAGACCTACTTCGACTACCTGCGTGAGTCGATCTCCCCCGCCAACCCTCAAGTCGCCGAACGCATGGCACAGCTCACCGACCGACTGGGCAATGAAACGGCAGCGCTGGGCAAACTCAGCGAAATCGCCCATCAGCAGGCAGCGATCATGGCCTATAACGACGCGTTCCATTTCGTGGGATTGGCACTGGGCATCAGCATGGTGGCGGTGATGCTGACCAAAAAATTGCCGGGTGGGGTCAAGGGTGGGGCCGCGCATTGACCCTCTACTAAGCGGGCGAACAGCTCAGGCCACTCACGACACACTTCTGTTTCGGGCGCTCAGCCCGGCACCTGACCCTGACTTCCGAAACGCAGGAAAAGGATGGGGGGCTTTATGCCTCTCTCTCAAAGCCGCTGCACACCTGAACCGGAATATGAATAGCGGGTTTTTGTTACATCTTTCTCCGCTCTCGCGCCCTCAACACCGCTGTGCCCCAGCCGATACCTGTACAGCAACCTGATTTTGCATCACTTTCACGCCATACTCCGCCACCTCACGCTTTTCCACCCTTTCAGGTGCTTTGAATGCCGTTACTCCAGGATTCCGACGCGATGTACCGACTGCTGATTCAGAGCGTCGTGGACTATGCGATTTACATGCTGACGCCGGAAGGCATCGTGGCTAACTGGAACCCTGGGGCGCAGCGGGCGAAGGGGTACACGGCGGTGGAGATCGTGGGTCAGCATTTTTCGTTGTTTTACAGCGAAGACGAACGACGCGCTGATTTGCCGGGCCAGAACCTGCGGATCGCCCGCACTGAGGGGAGGTTCGAGGCTCAGGGTTGGCGGTTGAAGAAGGACGGCAGCGCGTTCTGGGCCCACGTGATCATCGACGCCGTTCGCAATGACGTGGGCGAGCTGCTGGGTTTCGCCAAGATTACCCGCGATTGCACCCAACAGCATCAGGCGCTGCAGGTGCAGCGCGAGCAGGAGCGGCGCTTCCGTTTGCTGGTCCAGGGCGTCAGTGACTACGCAATCTACATGCTGGACCTGGACGGCAACGTGGTGAATTGGAACGCCGGTGCCCAGCGGGCCAAGGGGTATCTGGAGCATGAGATCGTCGGCCAGCATTTTTCGGTGTTTTACACGCCGGAGGATCGCGCCCTCGGTCTGCCGTCCAAAGGTCTGGAGACCGCGCGCCGGGAGGGCCGGTTCGAAGCGGAAGGCATTCGTCAGCGCAAGGACGGTTCGCACTTCTGGACCCACGTCGTGATCGACGCCATCCACGATGACGACGGCGAGATGATCGGTTTCGCCAAGATCACCCGGGACATCACCGAGCGCCGCAAGACCGAGCTGCAATTGCTGGAAGCCAAGGAGTTGGCGGAGAAGCGCAGCGCCGAGATGGCCACGCTGTCGCGCTTCCTCGACTCGGTGATCGCCAACATTCCGGCCAGCGTGATCGTGCAGGACGTACGCTCGCACAAGATTCTGCTGGTGAATCAGCAGGCGGAACGGTTGTTCGCCGCCACCAAAATGGTCGGTCGTTTTGCCAGTGAATGCCTGCGGCCGGAGGTGGCGGATTACATCAATCAGCAGATGAGCCAGACCCTGGCGATGGGCGAGGTCCGGACCTCCGAGATGCAGGTCCACACGGCACAAGGGCTGCGCACATTGCGCAGCCGCACGGTGCTCAATCAGGACACCGAAAGCCATTCTGATTACGTGCTGTTCGTGGCCGAAGACGTGACCGATGAGCTGGCGGCCAACGCCAAGATTCACCACATGGCCCACCACGACGCGCTGACCGGGTTGCCCAATCGCACGCTGTTTCAGCAGCGTTTGAAGGAAGCACTGGCCCGCTCCAACGGGCCGACCGGTTCAGGAAAAATTACCGGCACGCTGTGCCTGGACCTTGACGATTTCAAGGACGTCAACGACGCGCTGGGCCACGCGTTCGGGGACAAACTGCTGCGCGCCCTCAGCGAACGCCTGCGGTCCGAGTTGCGCGACCGCGACACCCTCGCGCGCCTGGGCGGCGATGAATTCGCCGTGATTCTGCCGGAGCTCGACACCCAAGAGGCGGCCGAACTGGCGGCGCAACGGATGATTCAGGCCATCCGGCCACCGTTCCTGATCGACGGCCACAGCTGCTCGGTCGGCGTCAGCGTGGGCATCGCGCTGTCGCCCGAAGACCACGTCAAACCCGAGCAACTGATGGGTTACGCCGACATGGCGCTGTACGAAGCCAAACGCAATGGTCGCAACCGTTTCGAGCGTTTCCGTCAGGAACTGGACGAGATCGCCCGCCAGCGCCGGACCCTCGAAGCCGACTTGCGAACCGCGCTGCATTTCGGCCAGTTGAAGATGCATTACCAGCCCATCGTCAGCCGGGACGGTCAGGACATTTCCGGCTACGAAGCGCTGATCCGCTGGATTCACCCTATCAAGGGCATCATTCCACCGATGGACTTCATCCCGATGGCCGAGGAAACCGGGCTGATCCACGAAGTCGGCACCCGCGCCTTGAACCTCGCCTGCCAGGAAGCCGCTGGCTGGGGCACACTGCAAACGGTGTCGGTGAACCTGTCACCGATCCAGTTCAAGAACCCGGGGCTGATCGCCATCGTCGAACTCGCGCTGGCGGACTCGGGCCTGGCGCCCGAACGCCTCGAACTGGAGATCACCGAATCGGTGCTGCTGGGTGACAGCGACGAGAACGTCTCGACCCTGCGCGCCCTCAAGGCCTTGGGCGTGGCGATTTCGCTGGATGATTTCGGCACCGGGTATTCGTCCCTCGGTTACCTGCGTTCCTTCCCGTTCGACCGCATCAAGATCGACCGTTCGTTCGTCAAGGACATGGCCGAGAACAAAGAGGCGCTGGCGATCATTCGGGCGATCACCGGCATGGGCAACAGCCTGATGATCGAGACTACGGCGGAGGGTGTGGAAACCCACGAACAGATGCTTCAGCTGCAAGCGGAAGGCTGCTCGCACTTTCAGGGCTTCTTCTTTGGCCGGCCGGTGCCGGCGGATGAGCGGTTGATCACGTTGAAAGATGAGCTCTAGAAGGGCGTACGTTCCCATGCAGGCCAGGCACTGACGCACCCGGCCTGCGTTCAATCGACCTCTTTCGGACACTGGCCCACTCAGCCGTCCACACCATGGTCAGAAGTTGCGATAGAAATCCGCCCAGCGCGAGCGGACCTCGCAAAAAATCGGTGATTAATACCCCAATCAATTCACTTTACCCCCTCCTCCCCTCACATTAGCCTTGATCCCGCGTCCACATCGTTCATGTATTTTGCCAGTCACTTAGCGATAGATAATCGAACTAAGTCGCTAAAACTCGCGCGAACGAAATGCCCTGCAATTAGGGAAGGACGCACCGTCTTACTTTGAATAAGAGAACACGTATGAAACTTAATGTGGGCTTTATCGGCTACGGTGAAGTGGCTTCTCATTTTGCTCGACGCCTGGCGGAAAACGGATGCAGCGTTGTTGTGCATGATGTACTGGCCGAAAAGGAAGGCGGGTTGGAGACACTAAAAGATCGAATAGGCTCAACGCCGGTGACGGTCATGGGGTTTGAGGCGTTGTTTAAACACTGTGACATTGTCTTATCGACCGTGGTGACGCAGGCCGCGCTGAACGTTGCGCAAAGAAGTGCACAGCAGTTGAGGCCAGGGCAGTACTACGTCGACTTGAATTCCACTTCGCCTTCGATCAAACAGGCCATCTTCAACATCATCCAGCCGTCCGCAGCCCTCTTTGTGGAGGGCGCGATATTAGGTGCACTGGGAGCAACGGGCGCAGACACCAAGATTCTACTGGGGGGCGCGCAGGCCAGCGAACTCAGTGAACGCCTCAACGGTGCCGGTTTGAACACCCGGTTCTTCAGCCCGACACTGGGCCAGGCGTCCACCTTTAAAATGTTGCGCAGTGTTTTTTCCAAGGGCATCGAGGCCATCCTCATCGAGACGATGCTGGCCGCGACCGAGTCCGGGGTTGATGAGGCGCTCTGGGCCGATATTGTCCACACCGTCACGCATACGCCGTTTGAAAAGACAGCGAGCAACTGGATCGTCAGTCATTTGAATGCATGCGAACGCCGCTACTTCGAGGTGCAACAGGTGGTGGAAACGCTGGAGGAGTTGCATGTCACGCCCTGTGTCACCCAGGGAACGCTGGCGTTCTTCAAGCGCTCCACCGATTTGCAACTCAGTCATCAGACCCGGGCGCAGCCGGTGGATGGCGTATCGCAGGCCATCAATGTAATGCGTACAGCGCTCAACAGTCATCGATAACACGTCGGGGCATTTACATGATCTCTCTATTACAAGAAAAACAACGCAGCGAACATGCTCAACACCGAGCGGGCGGAAGAACGTTTCTGAAATATGGCATCAGTGCGGTGGCCTCGTGCTTTCTCGCTTATATGTCCTATTACATCGTCCGCAACAACTTTGCTCTGTCGACGCCTTATCTGAAACAGCATCTAAGTTTGACGTCCACACAAATCGGCTTGCTCAGCAGCGTCCTGCTGATTTCCTACGGACTCAGCAAGGGTTTCATGAGTGCGTTGGCCGATAAGGCCAGTCCCAGGAAATACCTTGCCGTGGGCCTTGCTTGCTGTGCATTGGTCAACCTCGCGTTCGTGTTTACCACAGGCCTGTGGGAGTTCGTCATCCTTCTGGCCTTACTTGGCCTGTTTCAGGGGACCGGGGCAGCACCGGCCTACATCACCATGGCGAACTGGTTTCCCAAAAGGCTGCGCGGACGCGTCGGGGCGCTCTGGAATATCTCGCACAACATCGGCGGAGGCATCGTGGCGCCGGTGATCACCGCCGGCATCGTTTTCTTCGGGGTCGGCGGCTGGCAGTACGCAGTCTATGTGTTGCCTGCCATGCTTGCCCTGGCGGTTGTCCCTCTGGTTCTGGTGCTTGGGAAGGACTCCCCACGCGCCGAAGGATTCACCCCTCTTGAAGAGGACCCTTCCGTTCACACGGCACGTAAGCCCTTGCCGGGGGATGAAGCGCATCCCGGCCGTGAATTGTCCACGTGGCAGATCTTCCGTCGGTACGTGCTGCCGAACAAATCCGCCTGGTACACCGCGATGGTGGATGCCTGCGTGTATGTCATTCGTTTCGGCATGGTGTCCTGGATGCCGCTTTATCTGACGGAATACAAACACTTCTCCATGGCCGAAATGTCAGTCGCGTTCTTGCTGTTCGAATGGGCCGCCATTCCGTCCACGCTGCTGGCGGGCTGGATTTCCGACACGTTTTTCAAAGGCCAGCGCATGCCACTGGCGATCATCTCGACGCTGATGATCATCGTCTGCATCGTCGGCTACTGGAAAGCCACGAGCGTCGTATCGGTGGTCATTTTTACCGCGATGATCGGTTGCCTGATTTACATCCCACAGTTTCTGGCCAGCGTCCAAGGCATGGAAATCGTCCCTTCCTTCGCCGTGGGTTCAATGACCGGGCTTCGCGGCTTCATGAGCTACATCGTCGGCGCAACCGCCGGTACGACGCTGATTGGCATCGCCGTCGACCGCATGGGCTGGGATGGGGGAATAATGGTGCTGTTCGGCGGGTCGCTGCTCTGCGTGCTGTTTTGCATTCTCGCGCACATTCAGGTGCTGAAGATGAATCGGCGCCATGTGACGCCCGCGCCGACCGTCACCGACACGCCAACCCCCGTTTCGCGCACGACAGTATGACCTGCACATCCTTCGGGTCCGGAGGACGTTTGCTATGCTGCGGCGACCTGCAATGCGCCCTGTCATGACGTCGCAAGGATGCGTTATCGGCGCCCATCATTGCTTTAATCCAGCGTGCGGAGGTGGCATGTATTACTTGGGCGTGAGTGCATTTCTTGCCATCGTCAAAGAGCAAAGTCTGAGGGCGGCGGCGGACAGTATTCATGTTTCGCCGTCGGCCATCAGTTATCGCTTGAAAGAACTTGAACAGAAGCTGGGCGTGACGTTGATCGAACGCCATAAGGGCGTCGACAGTATCAGGGTCACGGCATCGGGAAAGGCGTTTTTGCCGCTGGCCGAACGCTTCCAGGACGTGCTGAACGATATCGACCGGTTTGGCGTCACGAACTTCAATCTTCATTTGAATATCAGTGCGCCAAACAGCATGAACATGTATTTGCTACCGCCCCTGTACTCAATGCTTTATCAGTGTGCGCCTCGCATGACCCTTCGCATTCACACGGAACATACCGAAGAGTCCGTGGAGTCGGTGTCCACGAAAGTCATGGATATTGCCTTTCTCGCACGCGAAGTTTCGGTGCCGTCCAATGTGCTGATGTCACCGTTTACGGAAGAAGGGTTTTGCCTGCTACGCCGTTCAGGACCCTCCCGTGAGGAACCAACGGAAGTCAATGTCGCTCAGCTTGATCCTGAAAAGGAAATCTTCTGGCGCTGGAGCAAGGACTTTCAGTTATGGCATGAGCGGACGTTGGGCAGCCTGCAGGTCAGGCGGGTACAGCTGGACATGGCCAGTCTGATTCCTGACTTGCTGGTGGATGAGCAGCAATGGTCGATTGTCGTGAATTCGGTAGGCGAATGGGTCAGGAAAATCCGGCCCGATGAGTTCGTCGTCGAGCCGATCAAAGACGCGCCGCCCGCCCGCAAGTATTTCAAGATCACGCACAAACAACCTTCAGCAGAAGTCTGCGAAGGGCTGAGTATGGTCGAGAGATGCCTGACAACACTGTTCTGAAAACGCATGTTTGAAGCCGTCCTCTGAAACAGGACTGCCCGTTTTACTCACGCTGACCGATCGTTCCGCCGCCTCAGTCCCGAGCGCGGTGAGTGATGTCGCGTCAACACTGACTCTGTCCTCGTTATAAAGGGCAAGTTCCAACGCCACTTCAGGAGTTTATATGAGCAAGCATCAACGCCTTCGCGCAGCCCTCGACAGCCGCGAGTTGTTCACGGCAATGGCGGCACACAATCCTCTGTCAGCGGTCCTGGCTGAAGAAGCGGGCTTTCACGGTATTTGGGGCAGTGGCTTCGAACTGTCTGCCAGTTACGCGGTGCCTGACGCGAATATTCTATCCAGCGGTACGCACCTCGACATGATGCGCGCCATTGCCTCGGTTACGTCCATCCCGCTCATTGCAGACATCGACACAGGCTTCGGAAATGCCGTCAACGTCAGTTACGTCGTCCCCCTTTATGAGGCGGCGGGTGCCTCGGCGGTGGTCATGGAAGACAAGACATTTCCGAAAGACACCAGCCTGCGCGCCGATGGGCGGCAGGAACTGGTTCGTCTCGAAGAGTTTCAAGGCAAGATCGCCGCTGCGGTGCAGGCGAAATCCGATAAGGACTTCGTCGTCATTGCACGCACTGAAAGCTTGATCGCAGGGCTGGGACAAGAGGAAGCGATTACCCGAGCCTTGGCATACGAAGCGGCGGGCGCCGATGCCATCCTCATTCACTCCAAGCAGCCGACGCCCGATGAAATCCTTCAATTCGTGAAGGCATGGTCGGGTACCGTGCCGCTGGTGCTCGTGCCCACCGCGTATCCTCAACTGACCGAGAAAGACATCGAAGCCTTGGGCAAGGTCGGGATCGTGATTTACGGCAATCACGCGATCAGAGCGGCCGTGGGCGCGATGCGCACAACGTTCGCGCAAATCATCAAAGACCGCGGTATCCAACACGTGGACCCGCATCTTCCCTCCGTGAAAGAGATCATCATGTTGCAAGGTGATGAACGCATGCGTGACATCGAGCGACGCTACTTGCGTTGACGGGCGAAGCCGACGATTCGGACTGGCGACATTGCGTGTGGTGGACGGAGCGCACCGAAGAGCCTCGTCTGCCTGCATCACGTTCAGGCTGATACGGTTTTCCCTAACCAGCACTCACGAAAATCCTCGTTTCGTCCACGACGGCACCGTTCCAGAATGCCGTGATGGGCCATCCACTCCGCCACGCTGCGGAGCGGTGAATGGCAGGTCAGGACGAAACAGGATGAACACACCATGACGTTTTCCATCGTTGGCCGTTGCGCCGACACCGGCCAATTGGGCATCGCCATCAGCTCGTCGAGCATTGCCGTGGGCGCCCGTTGTCCGTGGCTGCGACCCGGCGTTGGCGCCGTGTCGACCCAGAACATCACCCTCCCGGCCCTTGGCGCGCTCACACTCGATCAGATGGAAAATGGCCTGTCCTCTGAGCAGGCCGTGGCGCAGGCGCTGAGCCTTGATGAGTACCGCCAGTTTCGTCAGCTCACGGCCATCGACCACCTCGGTCGAACCGCGCATTTCAGCGGCAGCGAAACCCTCGGCACGCACCATGCGTTGTCGGGGGAACAGTGCGTCGGCGCGGGCAATATGCTCGCGGACCGAGCGGTGATCGAAGCGCTGGTTCACGCTTTCGAAACCCATGACGGCCTGCTCGCCGACCGGCTGATCGCCGCAATGCAAGCGGCCGTTGCAGCCGGGGGTGAAGCCGGTCCGGTGCATTCGGCGGCGCTGGTGGTGGTCGGTGATCACAGCTGGCCCATCGTCGATCTGCGCGTCGATTGGGCAGAGGAAGACCCCATCGGCACACTGGCAAACCTGTGGCGCGATTACCGCCCGCAGATGCAGGATTACCTGACCCGCGCCCTCGACCCGACCAAGGCCCCCCGTTATGGTGTGCCGGGCGATGAATGATGCGTCAATGAACCGAGGGTGCACAGCATGAACAGCCGGGACCTGTTGGCCGCGCTGGTGGGGTTCGACACCACCAGCCGCGAATCGAACCTGCACTTGATCGAGTTCGTGCGGGACTATCTGGCCGGGTTCGACGTGCCGTGCGAGCTGATTTACAACGCGTCGCGCAGCAAGGCCAATCTGTTCGCGACGATTGGCCCTGCGGACCTGCCCGGCATTGTGCTGTCGGGCCACACCGACGTGGTGCCGGTGGACGGCCAGCCTTGGACCGTGGCGCCGTTCGAACTCAGCGAGCATGACGGCAAGCTGTTCGGACGCGGCACGGCGGACATGAAAGGCTACATCGCTTGCGTGCTGGCGGCCGTGCCCGGTTTGCTGGCCGCGCCGCTGAAAATGCCGGTGCACATCGCGCTGTCCTATGACGAAGAAGTCGGCTGTCTCGGCGTGCGTTCGTTGCTGGAGGAACTGGAGCAACGCCCAGTCAAGCCGCTGCTGTGCATCATCGGCGAACCCACCGAACTCAAGCCGGTGTTGGGCCACAAAGGCAAACTGGCCATGCGCTGCGACGTGCACGGCGCGGCCTGTCACTCGGCTTACGCACCTCAGGGCGTGAACGCCATCGAATACGCCGCCGAACTGATCGGCGAATTGGGCCGCATCGGCTCGACGTTGCGCGCTCCAGAACTGCACGACGGACGCTTCGATCCGCCGTTCACCACGGTGCAGACCGGCGTGATCAGCGGCGGCAAGGCGTTGAACATCGTGCCCGCCGATTGCCGCTTCGATTTCGAAGTGCGCGCCCTGCCCGCCCATGACCCGCTCGACGTCGCGCAGCAGTTGCAGGATTACGCCAAGGATCAGGTGCTGCCGCGCATGCAGGCGGTGCATCCGGACAGCGACATTCGGTTCACCGAGCTGTCGGCGTACCCCGGTCTGGCGACAGAAGCGAAGGGTCAGGCCGCGCAGTTGATCGCGCAATTCTGTGGCTCCGACGCGTTCACCACGGTGGCGTTCGGCACCGAAGGCGGGCTGTTCGACGCCATCGGCATCCCCACCGTCGTGTGCGGGCCGGGCAGCATGGATCAGGGGCATAAGCCGGACGAGTTCGTCAGCGTGGCGCAACTGGCGGCGTGCGACGCCATGCTGCGGCGGATCACCGAGACGTTGCAGGGCTGATCGCGTGCGTTGACCGGTCGAGGTGCTAGAGTGCGTGGCCTGCGGGCATCACTTTCTGGAGGCACTTCGGATGAAAATCGGTTTCTTGGGACTGGGCAACATGGGTCAGGCCATCGCGGCCAATCTGTTGAAGGGCGGCCACGAATTGGTGGTCTGGAACCGCTCGCCGAAGGCCACTGAGCCATTGGTCGAACTGGGCGCCAAGGCGGTAACAGACCCGGCTCAGGCGTTCGCCGTCGACGTGGCGTTCAGCATCTTCGCCGACGACAAGGCGTTGCGGTCGGTGTTGCTGGATTCAGGGCTGCTGCAACAGCTCAAAGGGCCGCTGATCCACGTCAACATGGCGACCATTTCGGTGGAATTCGCCGATGAGCTGGCTGCACTGCACAAGGCTCAGGGTGTGGATTACATTGCGGCGCCGGTGTTGGGTCGGCCAAACGTGGCAGCGGCGGCGCAACTCAATATCCTGGCCGCAGGGCCTGAACAGGCGATTGCCAAGGTTCAGCCGCTGTTCGATTTGATCGGTCGTAAAACCTGGCCGCTTGGGGAGAAAGCCTCGGCGGCGAACGCGATGAAACTGGCGGCCAACTTCATGATTGTTTCGGCAGTGCAGGCGGTCAGCGAAGCGGCGGTGCTGGTGACACGGCATGGTCTGGCGTCGAAGGACTTCGTCGACCTGATTTCCAACACCATCTTCCCCGGCCCGGTGTATGCGGGGTATGGCGGGTTGATCGGTGAGCGTCGATATGAGCCGGCAGCGTTCAAGGCGGTGTTGGGGCTGAAGGATGTCGATCTGGTGTTGGCGGCGGCTCAGCAGGTGTCGGTTGAGATGCCGACCGCCGAGCGGGTCCGCGCCAATTTGCAGGACGCGGTGGATCACGGTCAGGGTGAAATGGACCTGGCGGTGTTGGCTGAGGTGGAAGAGCGGCGTAATCCGCGGTGACGGGATTGCGTTCTGCCTGACGGAACCGAGGGCGTCTGAAGAAACGCAGGCGCTACCTCGCCAACCCCTTCACCACGTCCGGAGGGACGTAGTGCGGGCCGTCGAACAGGTAGAGCGGGTAGCCCCGGTACGCAGCGAGTTGCGGCCTGAGTTCATCGACGGTCGCCGGTCGGAACCCTCCGCCCACTTGCGGGCGGAAGGCTTCGACGATGATTTTCACCCGCTGTTTCCCGAGTTTTTGGCGCAAGGCGTCGGCATAGGTTCGGGCCACGGGCGCAGTGCGGGCGTAAACGCCGACGCCATCTTGAAAGAAGACACCAATGTCGTCCGGCAGCCAGGTCTTGAGCCAGTCAGCCGTCGCCTTGGGTCCGATGTTGGCGCCGTCGTAGACGCTGATCCACAACGGCCTCGGCAAGCGGGCCAGCAGCGCGGGCAGTTCCTTGGCGCGGCTCCAGCTGGGGTCGACTTCCGCCGGAAAATACCAGCCCGTCACGTTCAGCGGCGTCTTCACCTTGGCCAGCCGTTCGGACAATGTCGCCAGCTCCTCAATGTTGTCCCGCGAACGGTTTTCGCTGAAGAACCCGGCCAGCCCGACAATCGCGTCCTGCGCCCACGGCTCTTTGGCGATGCGCGCCCAGTCCGGCAACACCGGCACTTCAGGCAGGCCGGAACCGGGCACGAACGCCTGCCCGTCCACTGCCGTCCACTGCACCAGTAATTCGCGCACGCCGAGTTTTTGCCAGTCACCCTGAATCCCTACCGTGGCGTTGTCCGGCTGCCAGACGATGCCCACGATGTTGGGGCGCATGTCTTGCCCCAATTCGTAGAGCGCATCGATGGCCACGCCCAGCACGCCGATCAACAGCGCGGCGAGGGAAGTCTTCAGCAGGCGTGACATGGCAGATCCTTACAAAACGTCACCACGAATAGGTCATGCGGGCAAAGACGCCTTGCGCGCTGTCATCCCCGAAAATCTTCTCCCGGTACTGCACGGAGAAGTCGATGTAAGACTGCGGCGCCTTGTGTTTGGTTTCGCGGAACCAGTAGCGCACCCCGATACCGACACCCGCGCCCCCCGCGTTGTCGGAAGACGTTTTGTTGCGGCCGAGGGCATCAACCGAACTGTGCATTTTCGAGTCGTAATCCGCCGCAAGGACGACGTGCGGGAAGATCACCAGACGCGGGCTGACCCGGTCCAAGCGAATGCTGCGCCCCAGTTGCCACTCACTGTTGAAGTAATTGCGCTTGTCCCGCAGGTAGCGTCCGCCTTCGGCGTAGAACTGCGAGGTCCACCAGCTCGGCACATCGACCCGCAGGTCCGTGCCGATGCTCGAACCGTAGCCCAGACGCACCAGCCAGTCGCCGCTGACATTGCTGCCCGCCAACGGGAAGGTGCGCTCGAATGCGGCCATCACGTTGTATTCGGTGAACGGTTTGACGCGAATCCCGACCGCGCCTTGCAACGCATCGAGGCCTTTGTCGTTGCCGCTTTCCTTGTTCCACAGCGTGTCGGTCACGCGACCGTACAGCTCGACGAAACGCGCATCGCGGTAGCCTTCGGGGCGCCAGAAAATTTCGGTGCTGTTCTGCACACTGTCGTTGCTGCTGCTCGGTGCGCCGCTCAAACCATTGGAGGTGCTGGCGCCGCGATAGGTCGTGGTGTTGGTCACGCCCCAGACGCGAGACAGGTCGGACACCGCGCGCCGGGTGTCGAACACCTGTTGATCCGGCATCTGCAGATCGCCGGTCTCCTGATAATCCAGCACACGCTTGAAATAGGCGATGGCTTGCACGTCGTCCGGTGCACGCATGGCGCTGTAAGCGGCGTCCTGGGTTTCCTTGGGGCTCAGGCCCTTGGTGCGGTCCACGCGTTTGAATTCCGCCAGCGCGCCGCGATCATCCCCCGCCTGACTCAGAAAGTAGGCAATCTGCACTTCGTCGCCACGCTTCAGCTCGCCCTTGGCCCGCGCCTGTTGCATGCGCGCCAAGGCCTCTTTCGGTTGACCCAGCGCCGCATACAGCGACGCCTGATCACGCAACGGCAAGGTGCCGACGGCCAGCGCCTGGCTGAAATCCTGCTGCGCGCCGCGCTTGTCCCCCAAACGCATGCGCATCTGCCCGCGCTGGGCCAGCAGCGGCGCGTCGTTGCCTTTGAGGGCCAGTGCTTCGGTGGCGGCTGAACGGGCTGCCGCGTATTGCTCCTGAGCGATCAACGCGCTGACCAGCAGGCGTCGGTAGGCGATTTCCTGCGGGTACTGGCGCACCACGTCGCGGGCGTAGCTGACGGCGGCATCGTTGTCGCCACGGGCCAGCGAGGCGTACCCCGCTGCGGCGATGTTGACTGCCCGTTGTTCGTGCAGCGCCTCTCGACGACGGGTCAGTTGCGGCGAGTCCCCCAGCACGGCCACGGCGTCGTTGATGGCGGCTTCGGCCCCGTCCAGGTTTTGCTGACGTTGCAGGGCTTCGATCAGCATCATCCGGTAGTCCGGGTTCTTCGGCGACTCGGCGATGGCTTTTCGGGCGAAATCTGCTGCCCGGTTGTAATCGCCGTTGGCGTAGGCCCGCAACGAGCGGTCGCCGTTCTGAAAGCCCTTCTTGTTGCCGGGGTAACGCTCGGGGTGATCGCGACGATCCTTGTCCCGCTCCGCCAGCAGAATCAGTTTGCGCAAGCGGTCAACATCGGCGCGCTGACGCAAGGCTTCCTGGGCCTTGGCGATGGCCAGGTCGTAATCCTTGTCGTTGTAGGCGGCGTAGGCCTGATTGGCGATCTCGAATGCCGGGCCGGTCAGGGCCAGCGGCAGGATCTGCGGTTGCGTGGTCGAGTTGAACTCGGCGTGGCACAGCGCAGGCAGGACGCTCAGGCCCAGAAAAAGTCGAAGTCTCATGAGGGCTGCTCCGTTGAGGCGTCCGGTGAGGAATGGCGGTGTTGCCGGGCCACGGCCTGCTCGATGGTTTCCCGCGACAGCACGCCGGTGTCGACGAGGTAATCGCCGATGCGGCCATGCACGTGAGGGCGGTACTGCAACATGGCGCGGTTGAAGGTCTGCCGGTCCAGCAGGCCTTGCTCGATCAGCAGGTCGCCCAGCAGCGGCGTGGCCGATGGCAACGGCTGACCCGCCACCACGTCGAGACGGCGCAATTGCTCGACGATCTCGCTTTCCCGGGCAATCAGCTGCACGGGTTCAGCGCCCATCTGTTCGGTGATCTGCTGCACGCCTTCGTCCGACAGCGGGCTGGCCACGGCGACTTCAGGGCGGCCGTCAATGTCCAGCGCCAAAGGCACAACGCGCCAGCGCAGGCAGAACTCATCCGCCAGCGCCGACTGCGGTTGCACTTTGGCCGCGAGGTCAAACACCCGTGGCAGGTCGTTCTGGAAAGCGATGGCTTCGGCGAGGGTTTCGTCGTCGAGCCAGCCGTGGCTGAGCAGAATGCGGCCCAGCGGCATTTGCCGGGTCTGTTGTTCGTCCAGCGCGCTTTGCAGGTTTTCGTCGTTGATCGCCTGCCACGACAGCAACACGCTGCCGAGTTTGCGCGGCGCACGGGCGACCAGATCGGTGGAGGGGAAATCGTGCATGGTCTTGTCCCAGACCAGTTTACGATTGAGCACCTTGCCCACCAAAAACAGACGCCAGGCCCGGGCGGCGGCCATGAAGTTGACGAAGTTGCCCACCACCATGCGCGGCATCGACAGCAGGCCGTGCTGCCAGCCGTAAATGATGGTGGTGAAGTAACAGCGGTGCGCCATGCGCCACAGCAGCGCAATGCCGTTGGCTGCCAGCAGGAAACCGACGAAACCGTTGGTCTCGAACGGCGTCGGGAAGCTGGTGTTCCACAGCCCGCTGGCGCGCAGCACGATCAGCGCCAGCAATTGCGCGAGGATCAGGTAAGCGATGATGCTGACGAACGACGTGACGATGCCTTTGCGGTCGCGAAACAGCAGATAGCGGTTGGCCAACGAGCCGCTCCAGCCCATCTGTTCCCAGCCTTGCAGGCCGATCCCCAATGTCCAGCGGGCTTTCTGCCGGAACGCGGTGCGGAAGGTGTCGGGGAAGAACTCCCGCACGCAGAGCGGCATTTCCAGCGTCGATTCGTACGGTTCACGGAACCACGATTTGCGCAGCACCCGGTACTGCACCGGGAAGCGCACGAAGATTGCGCTCATGCCGTAACGGGCCAGTCGCGCCCCCACGTCGTAGTCTTCGGTGAGGCTGTCGGTGTTGAACGGCTGGTTGGTGTTTTCGTCCGCCAGCACTTGCAGGGCGCGGCGCGAGAAACAGGTGCCGACGCCCGCCGAGGGCACGCTGTCGGTCATACTTTCGCGCACCACGAGGTCCTTGCCGTGCCACTCGGCGAACTCGTCCATGTAGGTGCCCGCGACCCACTCGTACCAGTTGCGCTCCAGCGACACCACCGGCAATTGGATCATGTCCTTGCGCGGCAACAGGTAATTGAACAGGCGCATTTCCAGCGGGTGCAGCACGTCTTCGCTGTCGTGCAACACCACCCCGGCAAAGTTCACGCCGTGGGTCTTTTCGTAAAGAAAGATCGCCTGAATCACCCAGTTCAGACAGTCCGCCTTGCAGGTCGGACCCGCGTGGGGCACTTCCACCCGGTGCAGCTGTTTGTAGCGACGGCGCATGCGCTCGACTTCGTCGATGGTGCGCTGATCGTTGACGTAGGTGCCGACGAAGACCACGTAGTTCTGGTAGTCCAGCGTCGAGACCATGTTCTCGATCATCGGCGCGATGACGTCGTATTCCAGCCACGCGGGGACCATGATAGCCAGCGGCTGCTCGTCGCGGGCGATCAACTGCTCAGGGGTCAGCGGACGATAACGCCGCTCGGCCGTAAACTTGCGGTAGAGGCGTCGCGCCCAGTACCACAGGTCGATGAACAGATCGTCCAGACTGGAAATCAGGATGATCGCCGCGACCACGATGGTCGCGACTTCCAGCGCGCTGTAGTAATGGGCCAGCCAGTAGGGCCAATAAAGCGAGGTCATCGCGGCTCCCGTTTACTGGCGATTGCGACGGGCGCGGTGGCCGGCCAGCAACAACAGAAGGAAGGCGATCACGGCCGCAGGAATCAGCCACAAGGCCGACGGTTTACGCCAGGCGTCGAAGCCTTTCGGTTCTTCGTCGTCGATCATCTGGCTGCCGGTCGGGTCCTTCGCGTCGAAGGTGGTCAGCGGGCCGTTGTCACCCAGCACCGTGACGTTGCCGCGCTCCAGCAGGACCGGGCGAGCGAAGTTCGGCGCCTGTCCACCGAGGGTGCGGTAGATCATGCCGTGCTGACTGCCGGAATCGACCACTTGCAGGGCGGCCAGGTGATTGAGGGTTTTCAGGTCCAGCAGGGTTTGTTCCTTCTGGTTGATCAGCAGGTGGCCTTCGCCGTTGACCTGCACCGACTCGGTGCTGTCTTTGACCGGCACCTCGAAAGCAAGGAACGATTTGTCCGGCGACAGCGCGGCCTTGGCGTCGCTGCTGACCGTGAAGTCAGCGCGCAACGGCGACACACCGCTGGCGCTGGCGATGCGGATCACCTGCGGCAGGCTGGCCGCCGGGCGGTCGAGGTAGCTTTGCGGGACCACGACTTGAGCACCCGCCGCGAAGCGCGCGGCCATGCCGGAGAAGTCGCTGTCCAGCGGCGCCTTGTCCAGGGTGATGTGGCTGCTCGGCAGGACCGCAACCGGGAACGCTTGCGGCGTTTCACGGCACAGGTCGCTCACCGGCTGGCGCTGGAACGACACGCGCAGAATGTTCTGCGAACCCAAGGCATAACGCGGAATGCGTGCTTCGATGCGTTCTTTCTGGCCATCCGCATCGAGCTGTTTGGCGCCGATCAAATAGTCGTTGAGGAACAGGCTGGCAATCGGTGGCGTGCCGGAAGCGCCGGGGGCAGCGGACACGTCCACCGCCGCACTGACCGGCACGCGCCCGTCGTAGGCCACGCTGCCCAGCGGAAAGCTCGCGCTCCAGTCGGTCTTGGCCACCACATCGACGCTGCCGGGCTTGCCGCCCAGTCGGCTCAGCGCCACGCGGCCGTCTTCGCTCAGGGGCATGTTCGCCTCTTCGCCGACGGTCAATTGGCGAGTGCGGGCGAGTTTGTTCCAGGCGGCGCTGAACAGGCCGATGGCTTTTCCAGCGGCGTCCTGATTGATCAGCAGCAGCGGGTGCGCGCCGAGCATGGCCAGACGCACGTTGTCGGTGCCCGAGGCCAGCGCGCCGTTGACGTGACGGTCGCGCCATTGCGTAAAGGCGCTGCCCGCCGAAGCGTCGAGGCGTTGAATCTGCGCCTGCAAGGCGTCCAGCGATTCGGTCACCGCCTTGAGCAACTGAGGGTCGTTGATGGCCAGGTCGGCATTGAGCGCCGGGGTCTGGCCCAACACCAACAGCGCGCCGATCTGCGCCGGGTCGTCGAGGGTGTGCAGGCCCTTGCCGTCGAGGCTGGCGAAGGCCGGGATCTGTTTGAGTTCGGTGGGAATGTTCAGGTCGCCCAGGTCGATGCTGTCCTTGACCGAAGGGAACGACACGATGCGCGCCTGCTTGCCGATGCGCTCCAGCGCCACGCCGAGACGCCAGGCGGCGTCGTAGCTGGCACTGGACAACGCACCCGGCGCAACCAGAATCCCCGGTTTGCCCGGCAGCGCATTCCACGCAGCGCCGACGTCTTGCAACTGGCTGGCGTCGAAGCTGTAGCTCAAACGGCTGTGGGGATCGATGCGCAGCACGTTGCCGATGGCGCGCTCGTCTTCGCATTGCACGCGGGAAATGATCGACGACCACGCCACGCCCAGACGCACCGAGCCGCTGTCCCGGGGTGACTTGTCGACCCCGATCGTGGCGCTGGCGTCGCCCTCCCCTTCGTTCAGCCCGAGGGCCCGCACCGGGTAACCGTCCAGGGACAGCAGCAGCGTGTTGCGCCCGGATTCGCCGTTCAGGTAGCTCGCGTCGAAATGCAGCGTGGCGTCGGTCAGCGGCACGTCGGCGGGCACGGGGAGGTACAGCTCCCGACGAGCGTCCGTGGCGTTGAGGATGATCGGGCGGTCGATGCCCAAGTCCTTCAGGTCAATGACCCGCTGCTGACGGGTATCAGCCGCCAGACGGCTGATGGCCTGGCTCAACGGGCTCTCGGCGGCGAAGGCAGGCGCGACGGCCAGCAGGCTCATGCTGCAGGCAAGGGCACTGAGCGCCCCCGAGTGAACGGTAACGGAAGACTTCATTCAGGCAGATCTCGGTCAAAAATCGGACGAAACACGGGAGACCGGCGAACGGAAGCCGCGGCTGACAGTGTCAGCCGTGACAGGGTCGCGGGGCTCGCGGCACGGTTTTTTCTTTTGGGGCGTTCTACGCCGGAAACCGAACGCCAAGGCGGGCGTTCAGCAGGCGACTGACGCTGTCGCTAATGCAGACTGGACACCGAACGCAGATGAGGCTGCGGGCGCTGCGCCTCGACGGATTCGGATCGCCGGGCGGGCGTCTCCACCACGAATTCGTCCACCGGCCGGCCCATCAGCGCATCGACGATGCGCGAGCACGCCTTGCCATCGCCATAGGGGTTGGCCGATTGCGACGCCATGCGCCACAGGTGCTCATCGTCATACAGCGCGCAGACACCGCGCACGATGGTGTCGGGGTCAGTGCCCACCAGCCGCACTGTACCGGCGGCCACGGCTTCCGGGCGTTCGGTCACGTCGCGCATCACCAACACGGGCTTGCCTAGGGACGGCGCTTCTTCCTGCACGCCGCCAGAGTCGGTCAGCACCACATGGGCCAGCTGCATCAGGCGCACAAAGGACAGGTAGTCCAGCGGTTTGATCAGGTGCACATTGGGCAGATCGCCCAGATGCTCGGTCACCGGCCCTAGCACATTCGGGTTCAGATGCACCGGGTAAACGATCTGAATATCGTTGCGGCTGGCCAACGTGCGCAGCGCCTTGCAGATATCAAGGAAGCCGTCACCGAAGTTCTCGCGACGATGCCCGGTCACCAACAGCAACTTGCGACTGGCGTCGAGAAAGCTGAATTGACGGTCGAGGGCGACGCGCAACTGGCGGTTGCTGTCGATGCGTTCAGCGGTCATTTTCAGCGCGTCGATCACGGTGTTGCCCGTGACGAACGACGTGCCCTGCAACCGCTCGCCCAACACGTTACGGCGAGACTGGGCCGTGGGGGTAAACAGGTGATCGGAAATCAGATCGATGCTGCGGCGGTTCATCTCTTCCGGCCACGGCTGATGAATATCACCGGTGCGCAGACCCGCTTCAATGTGCGCCACCGGAATCCGCCGGTGAAACGCCGACATCGCCGCAACCATCGCCGAGGTGGTATCACCATGCACCAGCACCTTGTCAGGCCGGGCGGCGTCGAGGACCGGGTCAATGGCCGCGTATAGCGCGGCGGTCAGGGTGTTCAGCGTCTGCCCAGGCGTCATCACGTCGAGGGTGTAATCGGCCTTGAGCTCGAACATGTCCAACACCTGCTGCAGCATACTCTGATGCTGGCCGGTGATGCAGATCTGCGAATCGATGCCAGGTTCGGCAGCCAGCGCCTTGACCAGCGGGGCCATCTTGATGGCCTCCGGGCGTGTGCCAAAAATCGACAGCACTTTGAGTTTGGGGTGAGCTCGAGCCATTCGTATTCCTCCCGCGCATTTGCATGCGCCGCACGGCAGCGTACTTGCAGCGAAAGTGCTCAAGTCGCTCGAAAGTTTTAGTAATGGTCGGACGGCGGTAATCGGAAATTCAATTCGATGTTCACTTCACTGTGAAACTGGAGCAGTCCTTAGTGCCCGAAACAGGACAGATTATTAGCAGATAAAAAACACATTGCAAAAGGTTTTATAACGCTTTTAACAACTTACGCAACGATTAAACTTTTATCGAAAAGGAGGGTCAATGAAAGGTTTGGCATCGCGCCATCACCCGTACAACGGGGGGCTTCAGGACAGAGAAGAGTGTGCGCCAGTCCACACTTGAATGTAAAGCGTTGAACTTATTGGACATTAACAGTGTCGCGGGCGACGCGTCCCGTACTGCCTGTTAGTTACAGCTCAATGTAGCAGTGATTACCGAACAGGGATCCAAAGACAGACGACCGGCTCCGGCAAGTTTCAAATTGTTGACGCCACGGAAGTGACAGAGAAATTGTATACATCGTTTCTAGAGCACTTGGCGACAAGTTGTGCAGGATACACGGAACAGCCGTGGAAGTGTTGTTTTGTGATGAGCGGAAGTTTGAAGAACATATCAGTCAGAACCCCCTCGGTCGCAGGCCACACAGCAGCCCTCATTGTGGGCGGCATTCCGAAGAAAAATGGATCTGGCGGCGAAGATGTGGCGGCTGTACCGGCCATTCGCGAATGAATTCGCTCCCACAGGAAAATCGAGGTGTGTCGGAAAAATCTGCGCACCTGCGCCTTCGCGGTGTGAGGCAGGGTGCAAAACTTTATTCCGTGCACGGTTCCGACTGTGGGAGCGAATTCATTCGCGAAAAAAGGGAGCAGCCGATGGAGATGTGTTGGCTGCACCGCCGTCTCGTCGGAATCCCGCCCAGAATGAATTCGCTCCCACAGGGGAATCGAGGTGCGCCAGAAAAATCGCCGAACCTGCGAAGAGCGTTAGCTCCAGCCAGATGCCGTTGCTCTTCGTACGCGATGGTCCAGACGCCGCAGAACGCGACTTGGGTGCAGGCCGAACGCAGGCGGCGCGGAGTGGGCCGAGCGGCAGGGATGCCGCGAGAGCGCCGCAAGGACATGGATGTCCGTTCGGCGCGGGCCCACGGAGCGTCGCCGGAGTGAGGGAACCCTGACGAAGTCAGGGCCAAACCAGGAGCAAGCGTTTTTGGTTACTTTTGTCGCTCTTACAAAAGTGACCCGCCGTAAGGGCGGAACCGATATCAGCAACACCACCGCGAATGGATATTCACCCAATCCCAATCCCAATCCCGCCCCCGTTACACCAAATACGTGTTAAACCACGCCACCGTCCGATCCCACGCCAGCTTCGCCGCCGCCTCGTCATACCGAGGCGTCGAATCATTGTGAAAGCCATGATTCGCACCCTTGTAAATGTGCGCCTCATACGTCTTCCCCGCCGCCTTCAACGCCTCCTCATACGCCGGCCAGCCATCCGTAATCGGCTTATCCAACTCCGCGTAATGCAACAACAGCGGCGCCTTGATCCGACTCACCTCCTCCGCCTTCGGCTGCCGCCCGTAAAACGGCACCGCTGCCGACAACTCCGGATACGCCACCGCCGCCGCGTTCGCCACCCCACCGCCGTAACAGAACCCGGTGATCCCCACCTTGCCCGTCGTCGCGTGATGCCCCATCAACCACTCGATCCCCGCGAAGAAATCATTCATCAGCTTTTCCGGATCGACCTTCAATTGCAGGTCGCGGCCCGTGTCATCGTTGCCGGGATAGCCACCCACCGACGACAACCCGTCCGGTGCCAGCGCCACGAAACCCGCCTTCGCGACCCGCCGCGCCACATCCTCGATATACGGGTTCAAGCCTCGGTTTTCATGCACCACCAACACCGCTGGCACCTTGGCCGACGCCTTCGCCGGTCGTACCAGATAGGCCCGCACCTGGCCATTGCCCTTGGGCGACGGATAGGTGATGTACTCGGCCACGATGTCGGGGTCGGTGAACGCCACCTGCTCGGCGAGCGCGTAATTGGGGGTCAACGAAGCAAGGATGGACGTGGCGGTCAGGCCGCCCAGCGTGAAGACCGCCGCGCGGTCGAGAAACTCACGGCGATTGATTTTGCCGTGGACGTAGAAGTCATACAGCTCCAGCAACTCGGGGGCGAAATCCTTGGCAGTGAGACGGGTCATCTGTGCACTTCCTCAGCAATGGTCGAATAGCCACCGAACCTGAACCCACCGGCGCGACGGCGCTGCAATGAGCGCTCATTAAAGCAGCGTTTCAGACGCTTTGCTGCTCCACGAATCGGCCTGTCAGCAGAGGTTCAGCAGCGCCGATCCGAACGATCACAATTACTGGCAACGTGCTAGTAGCCGTTTCAGAAATGAGAACAGCGTCACGCTATTGGATCCCTTCAATGTTGCGAAGCCCTCTCAATGCCCCTATCGTCTCTGCCTCGACAGCTGCCGGAGCGCTGAACCCTGTCGGTTTTCAACAAAATCAAGAACAACACGGTAGATATTTCAGGTGCGCCCGTGCCTGAACTTTATTTGGGATGGAGAGTGAAAATGACTACATGGAAATTGCGCGCCGTGATGATCGCGGGGATGAGTGTGCTGTTGTCGGCGTGCGGTTCTGCGCAGGTCAACATGACCGAAGTGCAAACGGCCACGGCCAAGACCCTGGGTCTGGCGTCCTCGGATGAAATCACCGTCACCAACATTCAGTACGCCAAGCAGAACGCCCTCGGCGGACAAAAACTGACTTACGACGCCACCACCGCGCGCGGCCGCAAGTTCGCCTGCAGCGCGTTCGTGATTCCGGGGCTGACCCCTCTGGACAAGGCCGCGTGGAACGACGGCGAATGCCACCCCCGCTAACACCCGCTGACGCGCGTCTCTATGCGTAACAGCACCCGGCGGTGGCGATGACCTGTTCAGGCATCGTCGCCGACATACCCTCCCGCAGCACCGCTACCACGCCTGCAACCCCCACAACACCTCCAGCACATGCCCGGTCGAACGCTCGACCTCCCCGGCCCGGTGCGCGATCCCTAATTCCCGCGACAACGGCGGTTGCAACGGGCGCATGACAACCCGACTGTCCGGCAACGGCGTGGACGCTTCATGGGGCAGCAACGTCGCGCCGTAACCTGCCGCCACCAGGCTCTTGATCGCGTCGTTGTAATTGAGCTGGATGCGCGGCGTCGGCTGCGGTCCTTCGTTGGCGAACCACTCCCCCACCTGACGCGAAAGCCGGGTCGAGGGGTCGTTGAGAATCAGCGCCTGCACGGCCAGCCACGACGGCGTGATCACCTCGGGACTGTCCCATCGCGCGGGCAAAAACGCCATCACCGGGTCCCGCCGCCACGGCGTGATGCGCAGGCCTTTGACGGGCGGTTGCGGTAAGGCGATCACGCCGATGTCGAGGCTGCCATCGACCAGTTTTTGCAGGGTCTGCTGCGACGTCAGCACGGCGACTTGCACATCGATACCGCCATGGCGCTGGCCGAGTGTTTCCAGCGCCTGAGGGATCAACTGCGCGATCACCCCGGTGGACGCCCCCAGTCGTACGCGGCCCGCCAGCCCCAATACCTGACGTTCCACGTCTTCAAGCGCCTGTTCGGCATCGGCCAGCAGACGCCGGGAGCGCTCGATCAGGGTTTCACCGATGGCAGACGGCTGCACCTTGCCTCGGGTGCGCGAGAGCAACGCGCCGCCTACCCGCGCTTCCAGATCGGCGATGTGCAGGCTGACCGTCGGCGGCGCCAGGTTCAGCACCCGCGCCGCTTCGGCAAACGAGCCGTGATCGGCAATCGCTACCAAGGTGCGCAAACGGTCGAGGCTGATTTCGCGCATCGCGTAGGTATCCTTCAGAAAAGCTGATGATCAGCGTCATAAAATTCAACTTTTATTATCCTACGCCCTGTCGAAAGATGATTGCCATCAACGGCATTCAGCGAGACACCGACATGACCCTTCCTGTGGTTTTCATCGACGGCGACCAAGGCACCACCGGCTTGCAGATTCACCAGCGGCTACAGGGGCGCACCGACCTGACTCTGGTCACTTTGCCTGCCGAGCAGCGCAAGCATCCGCAAAGCCGCCTGGCCGCGATCAACGCCTGTGACATCGCCATTCTGTGCCTGCCGGACGACGCCGCTCGCGCTGCCGCTGCCAGCATCGAGAACCCGAACGTCCGAGTGATCGACGCCAGCTCCGCGCACCGCACCGACCCGGAGTGGGTGTATGGCTTTGCACAGATCAGCGCGGAGCAACAGGCCGCCATCGCCACGGCCAAGCGGGTGAGCAATCCGGGTTGCTACCCCACCGGCGCGGTAGGCCTGTTACGGCCGCTGCTGGACGCGGGTCTGGTGCCACGCGACTACCCGATCACGATCAACGCGGTGTCGGGGTATTCTGGCAAAGGCCGCGCCGGGGTCGATGAGTTCGAAGGGCCCGACGCGGTCCAAGCCACGCCCTTCCAGATTTATGGACTGGGCCTGGCGCACAAACACGTGCCGGAGATTCAGCAGTACAGCGGATTGTCCGAGCGGCCCGTGTTCATTCCAGCCTATGGCTCGTTTCGCCAGGGCATCGTGCTGACCATCGCCCTGCAAGTGCGTTTGTTGCCGCCGGGCGTGGATGGCGCGGCGCTGCACGCGTGCCTCGCGCAGCATTACGCAGGCAGCGGGTTTGTCGAGGTGATGGGCATGGACGAGGCGAAAGCGCTGTCGGGGCTGGACCCTCGTGTGCTGAACGACACCGACTCATTGCGCCTGATGGTCTTCGAAAACGCCGGGCACGTGATGCTGGCGGCGGTCTTCGACAATTTGGGCAAAGGGGCGGCCGGGGCGGCGGTGCAGAACCTCGACCTGATGCTCACCGGGGCCTGACCTTCCCTACCCCAATTCGGCCTTCAGCCACGCCACCAACAGGCTCGCCTCCTCACGGCGCGCCTGACCGTGACGGCGGTAGACCGACAGCGCGTTGTCCAGGTGCACGCTCTGGGTGAACGGCGCGATCAGGGCGCCGCTGTCGAGCATGCGCTGTGACGTGCGTCGCCAACCCATCGCCAGGCCATGCCCTTCGACCGCCGCATGCAGCATCAGCGAGTAGCTGTCGAACGCCAGCCCCCTCGCCTGTCGCGGCACGTCAACGCCGAACGTCGCCAGCCAGGTGTCCCATTCCAGTTGATAGACCGGCTGCGCATCGTGGTGCAGCAGCGTGTGGCCGTGCAGATCGTCGAGGGCGATGGGCAGCGTTCGCCCGTTCGCATAGGCGGGGCTGCACACGGGAAAGACTTCATCAGCGGCCGTGAACAGCAACGGGTGCAGGCCGTGGTCGCGGTTGCTGCTCTGCATCGCCACATCGAAATAGCCCTGAAAGTCGGTCAGTGGATTGGCCCAGGTGACCATCTTCAGTTCGATTTCCGGGTACTGCTGATGGAAATTCGACAGCCTCGGCATCAGCCAGTGAAACGCCTCGCAGGGCTGACACAGCAACACCACTTCATTCTTCCCCGCCACCCCGCGCAGTCGGTCCGAGGTGCTGGCGACGTCGCGCAATGCATTACCCAACGTGAGGTTGAGCTCGCGTCCCGCATCGGTCAGAAACACGGCCCGGTTGCGGCGCTGAAACAGGGCGATGCCGAGGTCATCTTCCAACGCCCGAATCTGCCGACTGACCGCCGCCTGCGTGAGGTTAAGCTCCTCGGCAGCACGGGAAAAACTCAACAGCCGAGCGGCCGCCTCGAAGGGCAACAGACTGGCCAGCGGCGGGAGGGATTTGCCGAGCTTATTCATAATTTCAGGTAATACATCGCGACGAAGACATCATTTGTAGCACAGCGGGGTGGATCGGCAAGATGGCATCACACAACACACAGGCCAGCCGTACACCTTTTCTCCTGGGGAAGCGAATTCATTCTGGGCGGTGTTCCGACGAAGAGGGTTCGGGCGATGGAGATCTGTCGACTGTACGGCCATTCGCGAATGAATTCGCTCCCACAGGTTAAGTCCGTGGCGGGCCGACACTTTGAAGGGCATACGAATTCTGTGGGAGCGAATTCATTCTGGGCGGCATTCCGACGAAAAGGGTTCGAGCGACGGAGATCTGTCGACGGTACGGTCCATTCGCTCCCGCAGGTCCATCGGCGTCTTTTTGAATCGTGTCCGCACAGGAGTCAGCATGTCGCAATCACGCTCCACCCTCCTCCAAGGCGTCGCCTTCGCCGTGCTGGCGACGCTGTGCTGGGCGAGCAATTTCATCTCGCCGTACGTGTTGCAGGGCTACAGCATTCAGGACTTCATGCTCGTGCGTTTCATGATGGCCGGGCTGATCGGCGTTTGTGTGCTGCCGTTCTACCGCGCCCAGCTGCGGGGCCTGCGCCCTCGGCAGTGGCTGACCGGCATGAGCCTCGGTGTGGTGGGGTATTTGGGCTACAGCAGTTGCATCGCGGGTGGGGTGATCTACGGCGGGCCGTTGCTGATCGCCGCGTTCATCGGTGCCGTGCCGGTGTTGCAGGCCTTGCTTGGCAATGCGACACAGCGTTCGCTGCGCTGGGGCCAGTTGGCCGTGCCGGTGACGGTGCTGTGCCTCGGGTTGGTAGCGATCAATCTGAATGTGTTGAACGAATCCGTCCGCGGCCCGACGCAGCTGTGGCTCGGTCTGGCGTTCTCCCTCGGTGCCGTGCTGTTGTGGCTATCGTTCAGCATGGTGAATCAGGCGGCGATGGAACATCTGCACACTCAGGCGACGGCAGCGTGGACCTGCCTGATGACCATTGGCGCAGGGCTTGCCGCCGTCGCGCTGACCCCGCTGGCGTGGGGTGCAAATCTGTTGCGCCTTCCGTCGTTGGGCGCTACCACCCCCGACGCCCTGCACCTGTACGGCTGGGCCGCGTTGATTGCGCTGCTGTCGTCGGTGATCGGCGCCGGGGCCTGGAACGTCGCCTCGCGACGCCTGCCGATGGTGCTCTCCGGGCAATTGATCGCACTGGAATCGCTGTTCGCCAGCCTGCTGGGCCTGGCGTTCCACGGTCGCTTGCCGAGCATGGCCGAAATGCTCGGGCTGGTGCTGATTCTGATCGGCACTGTGTACGCCGTCCGGGTCATCCTCGCGCCCACCCGCCTCGCCTCGGAACAATCCGCCACGCCCTGAACCTCGCCCCATCATGTCCAAGGAGCCTCGTCCATGAACGCCATCGCCGACTACCGCACCTACCCGCTGATCAGCCCGCTGCTCAGCGTCACCGCCACGCCCGAGCTGATTGAAGTGCTGTGGGCTGACCAGCGTCGCAGCCCCTTTCACCTGCTGTGGCTGCGGGATAACTGTCCCTGCGAGGCGTGCGTGTACAGCGTTACCCGCGAACAGGTGTTCGAGATCGCCGACGTGCCGCTCGACCTTGAGGTGCGCGCTGCCGACATCGATAAGCTCGGCGCCCTGCAGGTGCGGTGGCAGGACGGCCATGAAAGCCGCTTCGACCCCGGCTGGCTGCGTGCCCATGCCTACGACGCCGACTCCCGCGCGGAACGGGAAGCGAAACGCCCGCGCAAGCAGCGCTGGGTCGCAGGGCTTGAGCTGCCAGTGTTCGACTACGCGGCGGTGATGGAAGACGACAACGCCCTGCTCGACTGGCTGCTGGCGGTACGGGATGTCGGGCTGACCCAGGTGCGCGGCGTGCCCACCGAACCTGACTCACTGAGCCCGTTGGCGCGACGGATTTCGTTCATTCGCGAAAGCAACTTTGGGGTGTTGTTCAACGTGCAATCCAAAGCCAATGCGGACAGCAACGCCTACACCGCCTTCAACCTGCCGCTGCACACGGATTTGCCGACGCGAGAATTGCAGCCGGGTTTGCAGTTTCTGCATTGCCTGGTGAACAACGCCCAAGGGGGCGACAGCCGGTTTGTCGATGGCTTCGCGGTGGCCGAGGCCTTGCGGATGGAAGACCCGGAGGCGTATCGCTTGCTGTGTGAGGTGCCAGTGGAGTTTCGCAACAAGGACCGTCGCAGCGATTACCGCTGTCTGGCGCAGGTCATCGCGCTGGACGCTCGGGGGGAGGTTTCGGAGGTGCGCATGGCGAACTTTCTGCGCGGGCCGTTCGACACCGAGCCTGCGCTGATGCAGCCGTATTACCGGGCCTACCGGCGCTTCATCGAGATGACCCGCGAGGCCCGGTTTCAGTTTCGCCAGCGGCTGGAAGCAGGACAGCTGTGGTGCTTCGACAACCGCCGCACCCTCCACGCCCGCGACGCGTTCGACCCGGCCAGCGGGGCGCGGCATTTTCAGGGGTGCTATGTGGACCGGGATGAGTTGTTATCGCGGATATGGGTGTTGCAGCGGTGATCGTGAGTGCTCCAACCCATCTGTAGGTGCGAATTCATTCTGGGCGGCATACCGAAGAGTGGGTTCAGGCGATAGAGAGGTGTCGACTGTACGGCCCATTCGCGAATGAATTCGCTCCCACAGAGGAACTGCGTTTCAGTAGAGGAACCAGCGTCGAACGCCGATCCCCCTGTGGGAGCGAATTCATTCTGGGCGGCATTTCGACAAAAAAGGTACTGGCGATAGAGAGGTGTCGATTGGACCGGCCTATTCGCGAATGAATTCGCACCTACGAGGTTAATGTTGGCGCAGAGGTCATGCATCACCCACCAATCAAAAAATTCCCAGGCCGTCCGGCGTCACTGCCCTCCAACACCGGCACTTGCGCGTCGTCCTTCAACGTCACCCCGGACAATTGCCGGCGCCAGGCCTCGCGCATGAGGTACAGCAACTTGTGCGCGGCCATCGCGTAGCTCATGCCTTCCAGCCGCACATTGGAGATGCAGTTGCGTGCGGCGTCGTTCAAACCGACCCGGGGCGCGTAGGTGAAATACAGGCCCAGGCTGTCGGGCGAGCTGAGGCCGGGGCGTTCGCCGATGAGGATTACCACCATCTGCGCCTTGAGCAGTTCGGCGACCTCGTCAGCCACGGCGACTCGCCCCTGTTCCACCAGCACCACAGGCGCGAGACTCCATCCCTCAGCCGCCGCCAGCTCATCAATGCGCTCCAGCATGGCCGGGCTGTGACGTTGCACGGCCAGCGACGACAGCCCATCGGCCACCACCACCGCCAGATCGAACCCCTCCGGGTGCGCCTCGGCATACCCACGCAACTGCTCCACCGAATCCGCCGACAAGCGCCGCCCCAGGTCCGGCCGTTGCAGGTAGATGTTCCGGTCCGGCGCCGAGCTATGGACGGTCAGGGTTTCCCGTTGACGGCCCTTCAATTGCTCGCTCAACGCCGCGTGATCGAAAGGCAAATGCACGGCATCGCGGGCCTGGGCGTGGGCGAACTGGAAGTCCAGTTGCGCCGCCGTCGGCAGGCTGGTTCCGGCATGACCCAAGGCAATCCGCGCCGAGGTCAGCGAGCGTAACTGCTGCCAGGCGTCGGCCTGGGCCGGGGTCTTGTTGTGGTCGTCACTCATGGCCAAACGTCCTCACTGCAACTGCGCCAGCGCCTTGCGAAACAGCGGTGGCACGCCCTGCCCCAAGCGCACGCTGTTGTCGTCCTGACGCAGGATGTCCATGCGCGTCAGCCATGCCTCGAACTCCGGCGCCGGGCGCAAGCCAATGGTCTTGCGTGCGTACAGCGCGTCGTGGAACGAGGTGGTCTGGTAATTGAGCATCACGTCGTCGGAGCCGGGAATGCCCATGATGAAGTTGATCCCGGCGACCCCGAGCAGCGTCAGCAGCACGTCCATGTCGTCCTGATCGGCTTCGGCGTGGTTGGTGTAGCAAATGTCGCAGCCCATCGGCACGCCCAGCAGCTTGCCGCAGAAGTGATCTTCGAGCCCCGCGCGGATGATTTGCTTGCCGTTGTACAGGTATTCCGGGCCGATGAAGCCGACCACGGTGTTGACCAGGAACGGGTTGAAATGCCGGGCCACGGCGTAGGCGCGGGTCTCGCAGGTCTGCTGATCGACGCCATGGTGCGCGTTGGCCGACAGCGCGCTGCCTTGCCCGGTCTCGAAATACATCAGGTTATTGCCCAGCGTCCCGCGCTTCAGACTCAGGCCCGCTTCGTAACCTTCGCGCAGGATTTCCAGGCTGATGCCGAAGCCGCTGTTGGCCGCTTCGGTGCCCGCGATGGACTGAAACACCAGGTCCAGCGGCACGCCTTTTTCGATGGCGGCCACGGAGGACGTGACGTGGGTCAGCACGCAGGACTGGGTGGGAATCTCGTAGTGACGGATCACGCCGTCGAGCATTTTCAGCAATTCGGTGATGGCGCTGATGCTGTCGGTGGCCGGGTTGATGCCGATCATGGCGTCGCCGTTGCCGTACAGCAGGCCGTCGAGGACGCTGGCGGCGATGCCGGCTGGGTCGTCCGTCGGATGGTTGGGCTGCAAGCGGGTGGACATCCGCCCGCGCAGGCCCACGGTGTTGCGGAAACGGGTGACGACGCGGATCTTCTGCGACACCAGCACGAGGTCCTGCACGCGCATTATCTTCGACACCGCCGCGACCATTTCCGGTGTCAGCCCCGGCGCCAGCGCCTTGAGGCTGGCCTCTGTGGCGTCGTCCCCCAACAGCCAGTCACGAAAGCCGCCGACGGTCAGGTGACTGACCGGCGAGAAGGCCGCCAGATCGTGGGTGTCGACAATCAAACGCGTCACTTCGTCCTGTTCGTAAGGGATCAACGCCTCGTTGAGGAAGCGCTTGAGCGGCACGTCGGCCAAGGCCATTTGGGCCGCCGCGCGCTCGGCATCGCTACTGGCCGCGACTTCGGCGAGAAAGTCGCCAGAGCGTGCGGGGCTGGCCTTGGCCATGAGCTCGCGCAGGCTGTCGAAACGCCAGACCATGCCACCGATGCTGTGGGAAAAACTCATCGCCCGCTTCCTCTCTCGATACCGAACGTCTTAACCCGCGACCGCCACAACGGCACCACGGCCACGCACCACTTTGCAGAACAGCGCACCCACCGCCATCAGGCAAATGAAGATGCCGCAGATGACCAGATTGAACCACACCATTGCGATCAGACAGACCACTGCCAGCACCAGCGCGATGCCCGGCACGATGGGGTAGCCCGGCGCCCGGAAACTGCGTTCGAGGTTCGGCTCGCTGCGACGCAGTTTGAACAGGCTAAGCATGCTGACGATGTACATCACAATAGCGCCAAACACCGACATGGTGATCATCGCGGCGGTCAGGGTCATGCTTTGCAGATTGACCAGGCCGTCACTGAGGATCGCCAGAATCCCGATCACGCCGCCGGCCAGAATGGCACGATGCGGCGTCTGGAAACGTGACAATTTGGCCAGGCTCGCGGGCAGGAAACCTGCGCGGGCCAGGGCGAAGAACTGACGGGAGTAGCCCAGAATGATGCCGTGGAAGCTCGCCACCAGACCGAACAGGCCGATCCACACCAACATGTGCATCCAGTTGGAATTGTTGCCGACCACGGCTTTCATCGCCTGGGGCAGCGGGTCGTTAATGTTCGACAGCGTGCGCCAGTCGCCCACACCACCGGCGAAGATCATCACGCCAATCGCCAGCACCACCAGCGTCAGAATGCCCGCCACATAAGCGCGAGGGATGGTGCGCTTCGGGTCCTTGGCTTCTTCGGCCGCCATGGCGGCGCCTTCGATGGCGAGGAAGAACCAGATCGCGAACGGGATCGCCGCGAAGATGCCGCTGATCGCGGGCAGGCTGAAGGTGTCGGAGCCGGCCCAGCCGCCCAGCACGAAATTGCTGAAGCTGAAGCCCGGCGCGACGACGCCCATGAACACCAGCAACTCGGCGACGGCCAGCACGGTCACCACCAGTTCGAAGGTGGCGGCGATGCTGACGCCGAGGATGTTCAGGGTCATGAACACGATGTACGCACCAATGGCCGCAACCCTCGGGTCCAGCGACGGGTATTGCACGTTGAGGTAGGCACCGATGGCCATGGCGATGGCCGGGGGCGCGAAAACGAATTCGATCAGGGTCGCGAGGCCCGCGATCATCCCGCCGGTTACGCCAAACGCCCGCAGGCTATAGGCGAACGGGCCGCCCGCATTCGGGATTGCGGTGGTCAGTTCGGTGAAGCTGAAAATGAAACAGGTGTACATCACCGCCACCATCAGCGTGGTGACCAGAAAGCCCAGGGTGCCTGCGGTGCCCCAGCCGTAGCTCCAGCCGAAATACTCGCCGGAAATCACCAGGCCCACGGCCAATCCCCACAGGTGCAGGGTTCCCAATGTCGGTTTGAGTTGTGTAACAGTCATGTGCGTGCACCCCGGTAGCCAATCGACGGAATTTGCCTGACGTCGAGCATAGCCACAGGTTTGCGGCCAAGGCTTGACCCTGCAGCGCGCGGTTTGTCGTGTGCGGTCAACTTTTCCGGGTATTTGCGCGGGGTGCGCCATGCTGGCGCGCCGTGAGCCTGCTTTGCTTTATCTCGGGTCATGTTTGACGGGGGTTGGGTGGCACCTCAGTACCCAGTGGGGTGGGTCGATGGGTAGCAGCTACTGAGCAGCGCATCGATTCTCAACCCGCTACACCTGAGTAGGAGTGAGCTTGCTCGCGATGACGTCGGTACATCCAATGCACCTTTAGCGTTCGTCCGATAGCTATCGCGAGCGAGCTCACTCCTACAGGTTCGTCAGCGGATTGCTAAAGGTATTGGCACTCATCCGTAACAAGGTATGACATTTGCTTGAAAGAAATTCATACAGACCCTGAAGGCCGCTCACGTCCATGCTTCAGACCCTCATTCCGCAGGCCACGCCGAACACCTCCCCCGCCAGCAATCGCGGGGTGTTGTCGGCTGCCGCCAACGGTCTGGACGGGTTCATCGTGCAGCATGGCGGCGATCTGGATCAGGTGTTCGGCCGCTCCGGCATCGACCCCGAACAACTCCTGCACCCGACCCTCAGCCTGCCCCTCACCAACTATTGCAAGGTGCTGGAAGAAGCGGCTCGGCAAACGGGTTGCGACAATTTCGGCTTGCGCTATGGCCAGCAGTTCCAGCCGCAGGCGTTGGGTTTGCTGGGCTACATCGGGCTGTGTTCGCCGACGCTGGAAGCCGCGCTGATCAACTTTTCCGAGGCCTTTCCCTTTCATCAGCACAGCACGCTGATCGAACTGGTGGACCAAGGTGAGTGTTACCGCTTCGATTATCAGGTACGGCACGGTGCGATTCACGAACGTCGGCAGGACGCCGAGCTGACCATGGGCATGGCGCTGAACCTGGTGCGCCATGTGTTGGGGCCGGACTGGGCGCCTCGGCAAGTGGCCTTTGAACACGCAAGGCCCCAGGACTGGCACGAACACCGCGACGTGTTTCACGCCGATGTGCAGTTCGCCCAAGGGTGCAATTCCTTGTTGATTCCCAAATCCGAGTTGATCGGCAAAGCGATGCCCGGCAGCGATCCAATTCTGCTGATGTTGATCAAGGACGCGATTCGCCAACTGGGAGACAACGGCAGCGAAACCACGCTGCTGGAACGCGCCCGCCAGACCATTCTCGCCACCCTGCACTTGGGTGAACCTGCCCTCGACGAGATCGCCCACAACCTCGGCCTGTCGGAATGGGCGCTGCAACGTAAACTGCGCGACCACGGTTTGAGCTTCACTCAACTGGTGGACCAAATCCGCCAGGAAACCGCCCTCGCCCACCTCAAACAGCAAAACCTCAGCGTCACCCAACTCGCCTCGCTGCTGGGCTACTCCGAAACCAGCGCCTTCTCGCGAGCGTTCAAGCGTTGGTTTGGGGTGAGTCCCAAGCAGTGGCGCAGCGCGACCACCACGCAGTAATCACACCGTCCTCTTTAGCGGCACGGCTTGCCGACGGCAGCGACCTCAACATTGCCACCGCCGGCAAGCCGGACTGCTACAGATGCATCAGGCCGTGCGTTGCAACACCAACCGCTGCAAACGCCCCATGCTCAAGAATGCCAGCGCACCCACCAACGCATGTGCCGCCACCACGTACATCGCCCCGGAGAACGACCCGGTGGACTGCACGATGTAGCCGATCACGATCGGGGTGAAGATGCCCGAGAGGTTGCCGAACATGTTGAACAAGCCACCCGCCATCCCGGTGATTTCCTTGGGCGAGGTGTCGGACACCAGCGTCCAGTCCACCGCGACCACGCCTTTGCCGAAGATCGCCAGCGACATCAGGATCGTCACGACCCACATCGATTCGGTGAAGTTGCAGAACACCAGCGTCGCGCCCATCGTCATGCCGCACACCAGCGGAATCTTGCGCGCCACCGACAGCGAGAAGCCCTTGCGGATCAGGTAATCGCACACCGCCCCGCCGCACAACGCGCCGAGCAGGCCGCAGATGCCCGGGATCGCGGCAATGGCGCCCGCTTCCATGATGTTCAGCCCGCGCCCTTTCACCAAGTACACCGGAAACCACGTCAGGAAGAAATACTGCAGCGAGGTGTCGCAGTATTTGCCGAGGTAGATCGACCACATCATCGGGCTTTTCAGCAGGACCTTCAGGTCTGAAAAGCGCGGCACGAACGCGCCTTTTTCCTTCGGTTTGTCCATGTCTACCTGAGCGCCGCCTTCACGCAGATGCTCCAGTTCGGCGCGGTTGACCGACGGGTGCTCGGTCGGGGTTTTCACGAACTTGAACCAGATCAGGCTGACCACGATCCCCAGCCCGCCCATGAACCAGTACACGTGTTCCCAGCCGTAGCGGTGAGCGATGAACCCCATGGCCGGCGCCAGCAGCACCACCGACATGTACATCGACGAATTGAAGATAACCGTTGCCAATCCGCGTTCCTGCAACGGAAACCACGCCGCAACAATGCGGCTGTTGGCGGGATAGACCGGCGCCTCGATCAGCCCCAGCAAAAAACGCAACACGAACAGCGTGCCAATCGCGACCGGCACCGAGAAGAAGCCGATCATGCCTTGCGCGACGGTGATGGTGGACCAGAGAAACAACGACAGCCCGTAGACCCGCACCGAGCCGAACTTGTCGAGCAGCCAGCCGCCCGGCAACTGCCCGAGCACATAGGCCCAGGCGAACGCCGAGAACATGTAGCCCAGGGTAATGGAGTTGATGCCCAGCACTTCGGTCAGTGCGGAGCCAGTGATCGACAGCGTGGCGCGGTCGCCGACGTTGATCGCGGTGACGATGAACAGCATCGCGAGGATGCCGAAACGCACTTTACTGCGTACGGCGGTGGTAGCACCTGCAGCCGAAGCGGCCGCGCTGGCGGTGTTGGAATGTTCCACATGAAAGCCCTCATTTTGTTGTTATAGATCGGCCACAAGAGCGCCCCGTGGGGAGGCACTCCCGGTCATGCACACACGGTGTTCGATGATGAATCAGGGGCGGGAACCGACCTCGGCGGTTTGCGCGGTCCAGGCCTTGACCTGTTCGCTCAACGACAGCCCGAGGCCCGGACGGGTCGGCACCAGCATCCGCCCGTTGCGGGTTTCCAGACGCTCGTTGAACAGCGGTTCCATCCATTCGAAATGCTCGACCCACGGCTCGGTCGGGTAGGCCGCCGCGAGGTGCACGTGCAGCTCCATCGCGAAGTGCGGGGCCAGCATCAGCCCCGCCTGTTCGGCCATGGCCGCCACCTTGAGGTACGGCGTGATGCCGCCGACGCGAGGCGCGTCCGGCATCAGGAAATCGGCGCCACGTTTGTTGATGAACTCGGCGTGCTCGGCGACGCTGGTGAGCATTTCCCCGGTGGCGATCGGGGTATCGAATTGCTGGGCCAAGGCGGCGTGGCCTTCGGCGTCGTAGCAGTCCAGCGGCTCCTCGATCCAGATCAGGTTGAACTCTTCGAGGCGACGGCACATGCGCTGGGCGGTCGGGCGATCCCATTGCTGGTTGGCATCAACCATCAGCGGGAAGTCATCGCCAAGGTGCTTGCGAACCGTGGCCACGCGGTGCAGGTCGATGGCGCAATCCGGCTGGCCGACCTTGAGCTTGATCCCGCCGATGCCCTTCTCCCGCGACATGTCGGTGTTGTGCAGCAGTTGTTCCAGCGGCGTGTGCAGGAAACCGCCCGACGTGTTGTAGCAACGCACCGAATCCCGATGCGCACCCAGCAGACGGGCCAGCGACAGGTTGGCGCGCTTGGCTTTCAGGTCCCACAGCGCCACGTCGAAGGCACCGATGGCCTGGGTCGACAAACCGCTACGCCCCACCGACGCCCCGGCCCAGCAGAGTTTGGTCCACAGCTTGGCAATGTCGCTGGGGTTCTCGCCGATCAGCGCCGGGGCGATTTCCTTGGCGTGGGCAAACTGGCCGGGGCCGCCTGCGCGCTTCGAGTAACTGAACCCCATACCGCGATGGCCGTCGGTGGTCTCGATCTCGGCCACCAAAATGGCGATTTCGGTCATCGGCTTCTGCCGTCCGGTCAGCACCTTGGCGTCGCTGATGGGGTTGGCCAGCGGCAGGAATACCGAAGACACCTTGACCCAGGCGATCTGGTCGTTATCGGAAGACGTGACGTTTTGTTGTTGTGTGAGCATTGGCAAGCGCCCCTGATCTGTCTGAAAAATCCGGTGATAGTGACTGCCATGATTGCGCAATCATTTCAGCCGATAAAAAAAGCGATCCGCCTGAAACAGGCGATCACCATGAGCCGGATCTTACACTGATTGCGCAATCATTCAACAGCACGTTTGTCGGACAATCGAAAAAATGAGGTTCAGGTACTGGCGCGGTCGACCAGGGTGAATCCGGTGTCGACGCGGACGGGGGTGGCGCTGGAGTTGTGCTCCTGAAAGCGGTCGAGCAAGGCCTGGGCGACTTGCAGTCCGATGCGATTGCCATCGACGCGCACGGTGGACAACGCGGGATAGACCTGCGCCGCGCTGCTCAAATCGCCAAAGCCCATGACCGCCAGATCTTCCGGCACCCGCAGGCCGCGACTGGCCGCTTCGGCCAAGACGCCTTGGGCGACGGTGTCGGAGCTGCATACGACAATGTCCGTGGAGACGCCGCGATCCAGCAGGTTCGCTAGGCCCTCCCGCCCGACTTGAAGGGTGGCGGGCGGCGCGAGGACTTCCATCGGTACGTTGTTGATGCCGTGCTGTTCGAGTGCCGCGATCAGGCTGTGGCAACGGCGCAACCCGCGAGGGTCGCCGATGGCCACGACGGAGAAGCGCTTGTAGCCTTTTTGCAGCAGGTGCCGGGCGGTGTCCTCCCCCACTTTTTCGTGGGAGAAACCGACCAGCATGTCGATGGGGTCTTCACTCAAGTCCCACGCCTCGACCACCGGGATCCCCGCCTGAGCAAGGCGCGTGCGGCTGGATTCGGTGTGCAGCGTCCCGGTCAGCACGATGCCGTCGGGGCGCCTGCCGAGTACCGCTTCCAGCAGTTTTTCTTCCTGCTCGGCGTCGTAGCCAGTCAGGCCCAGCAGCGTCTGATAACCGGCCTGGGTCAGCCGGTCCATCAACGCCTGCACCGTGTCGGCGAAGATCGAGTTGGCAATCGTCGGCAGGAAAATCGCCACCAGCCGGCTCTTGTTGCTGGCCAGACCACCGGCCAGCATGTTCGGCACATACCCGGTCTTGCGCACCGCTTCGCGCACCTTCTCGCGGGTGTCCTCGCTCACCAGGTCAGGCCGATGCAATGCCCGCGACACCGTCATGGGCGACACACCCGCGACCTTGGCCACATCGATCAACGTAAGGCTGGAGGCTTTCTTCGGCTCGGACGACGACACAAGGTCCGCCGACCTGCCTGATTTCTTCGGCATGAACGATTCCGGATTCAACGCTGGGGGAGGCACCGCCCGGACTAGACGTGCGCCGAAAGGGAATTTAACAAAGGTGGGACGGACACGCACTGGAATAACGCGAGCGATCTGCCGTGAGACCTCAGTAAACCCTGTAGGAGCGAATTTATTCGCGAAACGTTCGTACAGCCGACGCATCGCCATCAGCCACACCCTCTTTCGCGAATGAATTCGCAGAGGTGATCCGTGCCGTCAAGGCGAGCGGGTTTTACTCATAAAACGCCGCCACCGTCTCCTTGCTGCCCACAAAGAAACTGTCGGCCACGATCCGCAACGGCTGCAGGTCGAGGTCACTGCGCCCGTCGGCGATCAATTGCGCGAAATGCCGGTACATTGCGGGGTACTCGCCCTCTTCCGACACGGCCTGCGCCACGCCATCGAGGCTGACCTCAGCCCCGCCCGAATCCAGACGCAACACGCCGTCATCACTGTGCAACTCGATGCGCCACAGCTCATTCACGCTGTGGTCGAAATCGAACGCCGCCTTCACCGGCACGTGCCCGTCGCGGATATTCAACGACGCGGCGATGGGCGACTGACAGTTGCTCGGCATGCTCAGCGCGGCGGACTCGACGAACAGCGCGCCCGGCAGCAGATCGGTGACAATGGACAGCGCGTTGATCCCAGGGTCGAAGACGCCCAGCCCGCCCGCCTGCCAGATCCAGGTCTGACCCGGATGCCACTTGCGCACCTGCTCTTTCCACTCGATGCGCACCTCGTTCAGCGTCGTGCCTGCAAGCCACGCCTTTGCAGTCGCCACGCCTGGCGCAAACCGTGAGTGCCAGGCGAACAAACCGCTCACCCCGGCCCGTTCGACGTGGTCGATCAGCGCGAACGCCTCGCCTAGCGTCGAACACGGCGGCTTTTCCACCAGCACATGCTTGCCCGCTTTCAGCGCTTCGTCGACCAGCGCGAAACGCCCCTGGGGCGGCGTGCAAAAGGCAATCGCGTCCACCTGAACGTCGCTGTCCAGCAGTTCGGACAGCGACCCGAAGTTCTCGACACCCGGACAGTGCGGCCCCAACGTCGCCACCGCTACCAGTTCGAATTGCGGGTTGGCGCGGATCGCCGGCACGTGCTGGTCCTGTGCGATCTTGCCGTAACCCACCAGCCCTAAACGAATCGGATGCATCGATGACTCCTGTGATCGTAACGTGTCATGTAAAGACGCGCTCCGCAGAACGCGCCTGAGAATTGAATGAATGAACGGTGTTTTGCTGGTATTCCCGAGGCGTGCAGCCGAACTCGCGGCGGAACACCGTGTGCAGGTATTGCGCGGATTTGAAGCCGCAGTGCTGGGCAATGTCGGCAATGGCCGAATCACTGTTCTGTAGCCGTGAAGCCGCCGCCGCGAGCTTGAACCCGAGGATCTCGTCGTGCACGGTGCAGCTGCGTTCCTTGCGGAAATGCGCTTCCAGTGACGACCGGGAGATACCGACATAGCCCGCGACCTGGGCCGTCTTGATGCCTTGGCAGGCGTACTGCCGGATGAAATGCAGCGCCTGCATCACATACGGATTGCCCAGCGGCTGATGAAGGCTCGATGCCTGGACGTTGATCGCCTCGGGCGGCACGAGAATCTGATGGGTCGTGGACGGCATGCCGTGGAGCATCTGGTGCAGCATGTGCGCCGCCATTCGCCCCATGCTTTGCGTGCCCTGAATCACCGAGCTCAACGGCACGCGGGTCAGGGTGCGGGTCAGTGGGTCGTTGTCGATGCCAATCAGCGCCACTTGCTCCGGCACCGCGATGCCTGCGGTCAGGCACGCCTGAAGCAACTGCCGGGCACGGGCGTCGCTCACGGCAATGATGCCGATGGGCTTGGGCAGGCGTTGCAGCCAGGCGATCTGCTGCTCCACCGCGCTGTCCCACAACGGCGCACTGGTGCTCAAGCCGCGATAGACCTCGCCGCGCAGGCCGTCGCGCTTGAGCAGGCTGCGAAAGGCGTTTTCCCGCTCCTGGGCCCAGCGATTGCTCTGCGCCTCGGGCAGGCTGAAGCAGGCGAATCGGGTCAGCCCCGCTTCGATCAGGTGCTCGTACGCCATTTTGATCAGGCCGACGTTGTCGGTGGCCACGTAAGGAATGTTTTTCGGGTAGGCGTCGGGGTCCGCGTAGGAGCCACCCACCGCCACCACCGGCAGCGTGCTGTGCGCCAGCGCTTCGCCAATCAGCGGGTCGTCGAAATCGGCAATGATCCCGTCGCCTTGCCAGCGCTCGATGCCTTTCAAACGGCAGAGGAAATCCTCCTCAAGGAACAGGTCCCAGGACGCGCGCGTGCTGCTGAGGTAATCGCCAATGCCGGTGATGATGCCGCGATCATAGATTTTGCCGCCGTTGAACAACAGCGCGATACGGTGCACGGGCGGGACGGTTTTCATTGTTTTTCTCCCGGGCCTGCCAAACAGGTGGGCACAGACTAGGCCTGCCGAGAGGGAATCTCAATACTCAAAATCGAACACCGAGTTGGTGATTTTCGTAATCGGAAGGCCCAAGGCCGTTGCTAGTATCGGGGCAACGCCAAGAACAATAAGGAAATACTTCGATGCCCTGCTTCCCCGAAATCGACACCATCCGCTACGAAGGCCCGCACAGCGAATCCCCCCTTGCCTTTCGCCATTACGACGCCAACAAACTGGTCCTCGGCAAGCCGATGCGCGAGCACCTGCGCATGGCGGCCTGTTACTGGCACACCTTCGTCTGGCCGGGAGCCGACATGTTCGGCGTCGGCACGTTCAAGCGCCCCTGGATCAAGACGGGGGATGCCATGGAGGTTGCGCGCTTCAAGGCCGACGCGGCGTTCGAGTTCTTCTCCAAGCTGGGCATCGACTACTACAGTTTCCACGACACCGATGTCGCCCCCGAAGGCGCGAGTCTCAAGGAATACACCCGCAACTTCGCCCAGATGGTCGATGAGCTCGAACGCCATCAGGCCCGTACCGGCCTGAAACTGCTGTGGGGCACCGCGAACTGCTTCAGCAATCCGCGCTTCGCCGCAGGCGCTGCGAGCAACCCGGACCCTGAGGTGTTCGCCTTCGCTGCCGCCCAGGTGTTCAACGCGATGAACGCCACGCAGCGCCTCAACGGTTCGAACTACGTGCTCTGGGGCGGTCGCGAAGGCTATGAAACCCTGCTCAACACCGACCTCAAGCGCGAGCGCGAACAGCTCGGACGCTTCATGGCCATGGTGGTCGAGCACAAGCACGCAATCGGCTTCAAGGGCGACTTGCTGATCGAGCCCAAACCCCAGGAGCCGACCAAGCACCAGTACGATTACGACAGCGCCACGGTCTTCGGTTTTCTGCAGCAGTTCGGCCTGGAAAAGGAGATCAAGGTCAACATCGAAGCCAACCACGCGACCCTCGCCGGGCACAGCTTTCACCACGAAATCGCCACGGCGGCGTCCCTCGGTATTTTCGGGAGCATCGACGCCAATCGTGGCGACCCTCAGAACGGCTGGGACACCGACCAGTTCCCCAACAGCGTCGAAGAGCTGACCCTCGCCACCTACGAGATCCTCAAGGCGGGCGGCTTCCAGAATGGCGGCTTCAATTTCGATTCGAAGGTGCGTCGCCAGAGCCTCGATGAAGTTGACCTGTTCTACGGCCATGTGGCGGCGATGGATGTGCTCGCCCTGTCCCTCGAACGTGCCGCCGCGATGGTGGAGAACGATGTCCTGCAGCAGTTCAAGACCCAGCGTTATGCCGGGTGGGACCAGCCGTTCGGTCGCGCCGTGCTGACAGGCGAATTCAGCCTCGAATCCCTCGCCCGACATGCGCTGGAACATGACCTGAACCCCCAAGCCGTCAGCGGCCGACAGGAGATGCTCGAAGGCGTTGTGAACCGGTTTATCTACCGCTGACGGCATTCACCGGGAATTGAATCGGTGGGAGTTGCCGGCGAGTTCCAACCAAAACGTGGTGACAAACTCGCGACAATTCTCTGCATCACGTCGCCACTGAAGTCTCTACAGTTTCCTCCGCGACACGCTCATGAAGTGCCTCTAAACAACAATAAAAGGACGCACCACAATGAAGAACCTGAAACGCACCTTGCTCGCCTCTGCCCTCGCCTTGCTCAGTCTGCCGGTCATGGCGGATGCGGCTCATCCGAAAATCGGCTTTTCCATCGACGACCTGCGCCTCGAACGCTGGTCCCGGGACCGTGACTACTTCGTCGCGGCGGCCGAAAAAATGGACGCCAAGGTGTTCGTGCAATCGGCGGACGCCAACGAGCAGAAGCAGATTTCCCAGATCGAAAACCTGATCTCTCGTGGCGTCGACGTGATCGTCATCGTGCCGTTCAATGCCACCGTGCTGACCAATGCCGTGGCCGAAGCGAAGAAGGCGGGGATCAAGGTCGTGTCGTATGACCGGCTGATTCTCAACGCCGACATCGACGCCTACATCTCCTTCGATAACGAAAAAGTCGGCGAAATGCAGGCTTCAGGGGTCTTGAAGGCGCAGCCCAAAGGCAATTATTTCCTGCTCGGCGGCGCGCCCACCGACAACAACGCCAAAGTGCTGCGCGAAGGCCAGATGAAAGTGCTGCAACCGGCCATCGACAAGGGCGACATCAAGATTGTCGGCCAGCAGTGGGTCAAGGAATGGAACCCGACCGAAGCCCTGAGCATCGTCGAAAACGCCCTGACCAAGAACAGCAACAAGATCGACGGCATCGTCGCCTCCAACGACGCCACGGCCGGTGGCGCGATCCAGGCCCTGGCGGCGCAGAAACTCGCTGGCAAGGTGCCGATCTCAGGCCAGGACGCCGACCTGGCGGCCGTCAAACGGGTGATCGACGGCACCCAGACCATGACCGTGTACAAGCCGCTCAAACTCATCGCTTCGGAAGCCGCCAAGCTCTCCGTGCAACTGGCGCGCAACGAAAAACCGGCCTTCAGCTCGCAATATGACAACGGCACCAAAAAGGTCGACACCATCCTGCTGACGCCGACGCCATTGACCAAGGACAACATCGACGTGCTGGAGAAGGACGGGTTCTACACGAAGGATCAGATAGCGGGGAAATAACGGATCGCGTTGAACAGACCCGATCGGCTGCCGTGACGCGCAACCTGTGGGACCGAATTCATTCGGGAGGGGCCGGTACATTCGGCATGGATGTATCGCCTGATACGACGCTTCCCGAATGAATTCGGTCCCACAAGGTATTGCGCAAACCGGCAGCGTTGCACCCGCCTCTGGCTTTTGTGTGAGACCCCGCAATGTCCGACTACCTGCTGCAAATGAACGGCATCGTCAAAACCTTTGGCGGTGTCAAAGCCCTCAATGGCATCGACATCAAGGTGCGCCCCGGTGAATGCGTCGGCCTGTGTGGTGAAAACGGCGCGGGCAAATCGACGCTGATGAAAGTGCTGTCAGCGGTCTACCCCTACGGCACCTGGGAGGGGGAAATCGTCTGGGACGGCGAGCCCTTGGCAGCGCACTCCATCGCCGAAACCGAGGCCGCCGGGATCGTCATCATCCATCAGGAGCTGACCCTCGTCCCCGACCTTTCGGTGGCGGAAAACATTTTCATGGGCCACGAGCTGACCCTGCCCGGCGGGCGCATGAACTATCCCGCCATGATCCACCGCGCCGAAGCGCTGATGCGCGAGCTCAAGGTGCCGGACATGAACGTCTCGCTGCCGGTGTCGCAATACGGCGGCGGGCATCAGCAACTGGTGGAAATCGCCAAGGCGCTGAACAAGCAGGCCCGCTTGCTGATCCTCGACGAGCCCTCTTCAGCCCTGACCCGCTCGGAAATCGAGGTGTTGCTGGACATCATTCGTGACCTCAAGGCCAAGGGCGTGGCCTGCGTCTACATCTCTCACAAGCTCGATGAGGTGGCGGCGGTCTGTGACACCATTTCGGTGATTCGCGACGGCAAACACATCGCGACCACGGCCATGGCCGACATGGACATCGGCAGGATCATCACTCAGATGGTTGGCCGCGAAATGAGCAACCTCTACCCCACCGAGCCCCACGAAGTCGGCGAAGTGGTTTTCGAAGCACGCCATGTCACTTGTTACGACGTCGACAATCCGAAACGCAAACGCGTCGACGACGTCTCGTTCTCCCTTCGGCGCGGGGAAATCCTCGGCATTGCCGGGCTGGTGGGCGCGGGCAGGACCGAGCTCGTGTCAGCGTTGTTCGGTGCCTACCCCGGTCGCTACGAAGCAGAGGTCTGGCTGGAGGGCAAACCCGTCGACACCCGCACGCCGCTGAAATCCATTCGCGCCGGGCTGTGCATGGTCCCTGAAGACCGCAAACGCCAGGGCATCATTCCCGACCTGGGGGTCGGCCAGAACATCACCCTTGCCGTACTCGACAGCTTTTCGCGCCTGACCCGCATCGACGCCGAAGCCGAGCTGGGCAGCATCGACAGAGAAATCGCGCGCATGCACCTCAAGACCGCAAGCCCGTTCCTGCCGATCACCAGCCTCTCCGGTGGCAATCAGCAAAAGGCGGTGCTGGCGAAAATGCTGCTGACCCAACCCCGCGTGCTGATCCTCGACGAGCCCACCCGGGGCGTCGATGTGGGTGCGAAATACGAGATCTACAAGCTGATGGGTGCCCTGGCCGCCCGTGGCGTATCGATCATCATGGTGTCGTCGGAGCTGGCTGAAGTCCTGGGCGTGTCTGACCGCGTGCTGGTGATCGGCGAAGGCCAATTGCGTGGCGACTTCATCAATCAGGGCCTGACCCAAGAGCAGGTGCTGGCGGCGGCCCTGCACCCCGCTGGCGCCAATCACAATAACGATCAGCCCCGTGATGCGAGGGAAACGCGTACATGAATCAGCTCAAACACCTGTTCACCCGCTACAAGATGCTCGCGCTGGTCATCGCCATCGCGGTGATCTGGCTGTTCTTCAGTTGGCAAACCGAAGGCGGCTTCATAACCCCGCGCAACCTCTCCAATCTGCTGCGGCAAATGTCCATCACCGGCATTCTTGCCTGCGGCATGGTGCTGGTGATCATCAGCGGGGAAATCGACCTGTCGGTCGGTTCGTTGCTGGGTTTGCTGGGGGGCGTTGCGGCGATTCTCGACGTGGTCTATCACGTGCCGCTGATCCTGAACCTGAGCGTCGTCGCATTGTGCGGCCTGGCCATCGGGCTGGCGAACGGCTGCATGACCGCTTACCTGCGCATCCCGTCCTTTATTGTCGGTCTGGGCGGCATGCTGGCGTTTCGCGGGATTTTGCTGGGGATCACAGGCGGGACCACCATTGCGCCGGTGTCCCCACAGCTGGTGTATGTCGGCCAGGGTTATCTGCCGCCGTTGGTGGGCGTCGTACTGGGCGTTTTGCTGTTTGCCCTGACGCTGTTCCTCACCTGGCGCCAGCGTCGCAACCGCGCGCTGCACGGCCTCGCAGCTCACGCGTTGGTGCGAGACATTCTGCGCGTACTCGCCATTGGCGCGGTCCTCGCCGGTTTCGTCTACACCCTCAACAGCTACGACGGTATTCCGGTCCCGGTCCTGCTGCTGTTGGTATTGCTCGGCGTGTTCAGCTACATCACCAGCCAGACCGTGTTCGGTCGCCGCATTTATTCGGTGGGCAGCAACATGGAAGCCACGCGCCTGTCCGGCATCAACGTACAGGCGGTGAAGCTGTGGATCTTCGGCCTCATGGGGGTGATGTGCGCGCTGGCCGGGCTGGTCAACACGGCGCGACTGGCCGCAGGCTCACCGTCGGCAGGCAACATGGGCGAACTGGACGCCATCGCCGCCTGCTTCATCGGCGGCACCTCCATGCGCGGCGGATCGGGCACGGTGTATGGCGCGCTGCTGGGTGCTCTGGTGATCACCAGCCTGGACAACGGCATGTCGATGCTCGACGTGGACAGCTACTGGCAGATGATCGTCAAGGGCAGCATTCTGGTACTGGCGGTGTGGGTCGATGTCAGCACGCGCACCGGGAGGCGCTAGCGGCGGGCGCGAATACCGGCTTCACGCATCGCTCAAGCACCTGAAAACTTGTAGGATGCGTGTCGCAAGACGCCTCACAGGCCCCCACTGATGTGCGCCTCGGACACCTCGGGCGCAGACCATTCCAGACAGGAAGTACGGAGCAAATGGCATGACACAGCCGTTCGTCATGATTGTGGCAAAACGCATCACCCTCACCCTGCTCGCCGCGGCCGCCTTGCAGGGCTGCGCATCAAACCCCACCGGGCGCCAGTGCCTCGACAACTTCCGCACCGATGGCAACATCCTCGTCGGCAAAAGCTTCAGCACCTACGCCTACCTGCCCGACACGCCTTACAAAAAGGCCTTCAAGAACGTCAATAACATCCTGACCACCGAAGGCTTTCAGATGAAAGTCTCTAACCCTGAAAGCGGCATCATCAATGTCTACCAGCAGGTCGGGGCCAGCAAGGTCGCACCGCTGAATGCGCTGGTGGAGAAGTCAGGCAGCGGCTCGAAAGTGACCATGACCTTTGTCACACAGGCAGGGCTGTACACCCCCGAGGATGAGGCGAAGAAGCATTTTTGCGATTATCTGGACCGGGCGGCGAAATAGCCCTCAGCGCAATGCCGGTCGGAAAAGTCGGTCCGATGATGGACAGGCCCGACCGGCATTCTCGGCGTGAACGACTAGCGCCCTTCCAGCAACGCCCCGGCCTTGTCCAGCAAGCCCAGCGGGTCGTCGGTCTTGTGAATGTCCACTGACAACAGTTGACGGAATTTGCGCGCGCCGGGGAAGCCGGTGCCCAGGCCCAGCACGTGACGGGTGATGTGATGCATCGAGCCGCCGTCGCGCAAATGGGCTTCGACGTAAGGCCGTAGTTGCGCGAGCGCTTCCGCGCGGGTGATCGGCGGCGCGTCACCGCCAAACAGCTCGCGGTCCACTTCGGCCAGCAGGTAGGGGTTGTGATAAGCCTCGCGGCCCAGCATCACGCCGTCGAAGGTTTTGAGGTGTTCCCGGCAGTCTTCCAGGGTTTTGATGCCGCCGTTGAGAATGATCTCAAGGTCGGGGAAATCCTGTTTCAACTGAGCCACCACGTCGTAGCGCAACGGCGGGATGTCGCGGTTTTCCTTGGGCGACAGGCCTTCGAGAATCGCGATGCGGGCGTGGACAGTAAAACTGGTGCACCCGGCGTCGCGCACAGTGCCCACGAACTCACAAAGTTGCTCGTAGCTGTCCCGCCCATTGATGCCGATGCGGTGCTTGACCGTCACTGGTATCGAGACCGCGTCGCGCATGGCCTTCACGCAATCGGCGACCCGTTGCGGATGGCCCATCAACACCGCACCGATCATGTTGTTCTGCACCCGGTCGCTCGGGCAACCGACGTTGAGGTTCACCTCGTCGTAACCGGCCGCCTGAGCCAGATGCGCACTGGCCGCGAGGTCCGCCGGGGTGCTGCCGCCCAATTGCAGGGCCAACGGATGCTCGCTCTGATCGTGGCGCAGGAAACGTTCGCTGTCGCCATGCAGCAGCGCGCCGGTGGTGACCATCTCGGTGTAGAGCAGCGCGTTTTTGGAGAGCAGACGCAGGAAGAACCGGCAATGGCGATCCGTCCAGTCCATCATCGGGGCCACGGAGAAACGGCGAGAAGGTTCGTCTGGCTGGGGGGCGGTGCGCGGGGCGGTCATTGGCAACATGTGAGCGATCAGGCGGGTCGGGCGTAATGGGCGCACAGTTTACCAGTTCGCGCGGGGGGAAGTGTCCGGGCAAGAAAAAACCCGCCGAAGCGGGTTGTTTTCAGGTCATGGCCATTCCAACATCCTGTCGGTAGCGCTTCGCGCAATGGCTGATCATCCGTGATCTCCGAAGCGGTTCCTTTGCTCCAGTTGATGGATCCAATGTAATCCTCGGCGTGTGGCTTTGGAAGGGCGTTTTCGCTGGATAGCGTGTAAGCCTTTCGCTATGGCCTCAGGACGAAAAACGCCTGATGCCCCATTCCACTGAAGCCGGCGCAAGGAACGACTGCCGCCCTTCGTGCTCCAACCAGTCTGGATCGAGTTTCCGCCCTCCTCGTGAACCGATGAACATGAACCCTACAGACCCAAAAACGTTTGCGAGTACCCGGTTCGTGGCTGGTGTACAGGCCTGCTGTTTGCGCAAACGCGGGCCTCTGGATCAGCGTGTTTGTTGCGGTTTACGCCCTTGAGTGACCGGCGGCGCTCGGGTAATGTCATCAAACCCACAGGACAGAGCACGCTCATGACTTCCAAGCTGGAACAACTCAAAAAAATCACCACCGTCGTTGCCGATACCGGCGATTTCGCTGCGATTGAAAAGCTCAAGCCGGTGGACGCCACCACCAACCCTTCCCTGCTGCTGAAAGCTGGCTCGAGCGACAGTAACGCCGACCGCCTGAAAGAAGCGTTCAGCGGCAGCAACGATGACATCAATCTGGCCAGCGACCGTTTTGCCGTCGCCATTGGCCGTGAAATTCTTAAAGTCGTGCCGGGCCGCGTGTCGACCGAAGTCGATGCCCGAATCTCGTTCGACACTCAAGCCTGTATCGCACGTGCTGAACGTCTGGTGGGCTTGTATGAAGAATTTGGCATTGGCCGCGACCGCATCCTGATCAAGCTGGCCTCAACCTGGGAAGGTATCAAGGCTGCTGAGCAGCTGGAAAAGAAAGGCATTCAGTGCAACCTGACCCTGCTGTTCTCCTTCGCCCAGGCTCAAGCCTGCGCTGACGCCGGCGTGTTCCTGATTTCACCGTTCGTAGGCCGTATCTACGATTGGTACAAGAAGGCAGAAGGCAAGGACTACGTCGGTGCAGAAGACCCGGGCGTGAAGTCCGTGACCCGCATTTACAACTACTACAAAGCCAATGACTACAAGACCGTCGTCATGGGCGCCAGCTTCCGCAACCTGAGCCAGATCGAAGAACTGGCCGGCTGTGACCGCTTGACCATCAGCCCGGACCTGCTGCAAAAGCTGTCGGAAGACAACGGCACGCTGACGCAGAAGCTCAAGCCAGGCAACGGCGGCGAACCGCGTCAGACCCTGAACGAAAGCCAATTCCGCTGGGCGTCCAACGAAGACGCCATGGCCACCGAAAAACTGGCCGAAGGCATACGTCAGTTCGCCCGTGACCAGGAAAAGCTGGAAGCACTGCTGCGCGCCAAGGCGTAAGGCACCGGCCACGCAGTCACAAAAAGGCGGCGCCCTTGGGGGTGCCGCCTTTTTTTGTGCCTGGGGTTTGGAATGGTTTTTTTAGCAGCAAGCCGGACTGCTCACCGCAGCCCCCCCTGTAGGAGCGAATTCATTCGCGAAAAATGGGTCAGGCGATGGGGATGTGTTGGCTGCACCGGCCCTTCGCGAATGAATTCGCTCCTACAGGGAGATCGGATGCTTGGGTCGATGTGGGTGCAACCCTGTAGCAGCACGGCGACAGAGGTGAGGCCGCTTAGGCCTCAGCGAACATTCGAAACCGCTTATTGGTGTTCGAGTGCATTCACCAGATCACGAAACGCTTCGCGATTGGAGTCATTCAAACCCATCAGAATCTTATGCGCTTCCAGCACCTTGGCTTTCACCACGTCCTCGCACTGATCCTGCGACGGCAAGTCGCTCAGTGCTTCGGGACGGGGAATCGGACGACCGACGATGTTGAACACCTGATCGAAGCCCATTGACTGCAACAGGCGCGTGATGTCCTCGTGAGTGGTCACGACGGTGGGCAACAGGCCCGCTTTCTGACGGGACAGGATCGACAGCTTGGCCAACAGGCCGAGGGTCGTGCTGTCAATGCTGCGCGTTTCGGTCAGATCGATCACCACGGTCGAAAAATTCATCGAGGTGAAGATCCGCTCAATCGTCGCATCCAACGCCGAACAGAGGGTCAGGCGCACTTCTCCCACGAACTTCAGGACGAAGGTGCCATCTTGCTCGGCAAACTGGATTCTACCGGTACTCATTAAAGGTTCCTGCTCAACACTAACAAGGCGATATCATCCGGCATCTCCCCGAGCGTGGCCAATCCAAACTTACGACGCAGACCATCCAGGCTGCCGCCCGCCGACTTCACCAATTCAGGCAAGTTGGCCTCTTTCTCTTTGAGTGTATCACCTGGCAACAGGTCCAGAATGCCATCAGACAGCAGGGTCAGACTAAAGGACTCCGGCAGGTCCAGCACATGATCCGAATACGTTGCTTCGTTGAACAACCCCACCGGCAGGCCGCGCCCTTCAAGGTAGCGGGTTTCTGTCGGCGTATACAGCACCGGCAACGGCAAATGTCCGCCGACGCTGTAAGTCAATTTACCGCTTTGCTCGTCGATCACGCCGCCCACCATCGTCACGTGCTTGCCCAGCTTGCAGCTGATCAGACCCCGGTTGATGTGGCCCAACACCTCGGAAGGCTTGAACTCGGGCAGCGTGCCGCCGCGCTTGGACTCGAACAACAGACGCGTGGTCATGAACTTCAACAACACGGTGATGAAAGCCGATGACGCACCATGGCCCGACACGTCGGCGAGATAGAACGCGACGCGGCGCTCATCGACGCGGAAATAATCGACGAAGTCACCGGACAGGTACAGCGACGGGATGATTTCGTGTTCGAATTCGAACGAGTCAATCGCCCACGGGTTGGTCGGCAGCATGTTCATCTGAACCTGGCGACCGGCATCCTGGTCTTCCTGCAGCAGATGCAGGCTGGCTTCGAGTTCGCGGTTGGCGGTCTCAAGCTTCTGACGGTAGAGCTGGTTTTCCTGAAGGAGGCGCGCGCGATCCAGTGCCCGCTTGACCGAGTGCTCAAGCACTGCAAGGTCTTCCAGCGGTTTGATCAGGTAGTCGGCCGCGCCAAGACGCAACGCTTCGACAGCATCGCTCATGACACCCGCGCCGGAGACCACGATCACCGGAGTGTCCGGCGACAGGCTGGTGACCTGACGAATCAGCTCCAGGCCTCCAACTTGAGGCATGCGCAGATCGCAGATCACGAGATCAGGTGTGTTTTTCTCGAAGGATTCCAGACCTTGCTTGCCATTGCTGGCCTGCAAGACGCTGAACCCACTGTCTTCCAAGTAGGCCGCGAGGCTCGCGCGCACCACTTCGTCGTCATCGATAATCAGCAGCGTGGCACTGGTTTTTTGCATGTGGGCAAACGGCGCCAGATCAGGTTGGCGTAAGCGGTCGGATTCTGTCAGGCCGCTTACTGGATTCGCTTCTAGCCTCTCTGTACGGTGGCAGCGGACTTTTGGTCAAACGCTTCAGTCGCCAGAGGTGCCCTTCAAGGCGCAGACGGTACTCCCATCCGCCGGGCGTTTCAAGCTCGCTCCAGCGGTCGGTCGGCGTCTTTACATCTCAAATCGCCCGGAGTTATAAGAACCCCTAAATCAGCAACAAAAATGAAGGATGCACCATGGGTCAGATTGATCGCGACTATGCAGAGAAACGAGACTACATCCGCATGCGTGTCGACGCGGACATCAGCCTGATCTACGCAGGCCAGATCATCCCCGCCGTGTGCGTGGATTTATCCAGCTCCGGCATGCAGATACAGGCGCCTCGGTCGTTCAAGGTCGGTGACCGGATCAGCGTCCGAATCGAGTCCGAACACGCCGCGCTCAAAGGCCTGGAAGCCGACACCGAGGTGGTCTGGATCGCCGACGTCGAAGGTGACGAGCAGAAATTGGGGCTGACCATTTTGACCATGAAGTGATATCGAAACGGAACCACTTCACAGATTCGGCAAAAAGAATTACGAAAAAATACGAAAAAAAAGGCGACTCGGAAGTCGCCTTTTTTGCATCTGCGCAACAGTCAGTCGCGATTAAAAATCGTCGACGACCTTGCCATCCTTGACCTTGAACTCGCGGTTTTGCAAGTAGGCGTTACGGATGAAGATGTATTTGTCGCCGTTGACCAGTTTTTCAGCCGACAGCAGGCTCGCACGGGTGTCCACCACGCTCACGCCAAACGCCGTGTTGCGGGTCGGCACGTGATCGATGTAGCGGTACGGCATGGTGTAGGTGTCAGGGTATTTGGCGAAGGCATCACGCACGGTGCTCGGACCGAAGAACGGCAGCATCACGAAAGGCCCGCTGCCCACACCCCAGTGACCCAGGGTCTGGCCGAAGTCTTCGTCGTTGCGTTGCAGGCCCATCTTGGTGCCAACGTCGAAGAAGCCCAGCAGACCGAAGGTGGTGTTGATGATCAAGCGCGCTGTATCCACGCCTGCCGCGTGCGGTTTGGCCTGCAGCACATCGTTGGCGAAGTTGGTGACCTCGCCGACGTTCTTGAACATGTTATGGATGCCGTCTTCGAGAAACTGCGGTGTGATGAAGTCATAGCCTTGGGCGATGGGCTTCAGCGCGTAAGTGTCGACAGTGTCGTTGAAACGGAAGATCGCACGGTTGACGCCTTCCCACGGATCATCTTCAGCGGCCTGAGCGGCCATCGGCACCAGGGCCAGACTGGCCCAGAAACACGTTCGAGCCAGACGATTGATAAAGCCTGCACCGGTCACGGGCATAGCAAAGACTCCCAGTCAAAAGTGATGAAGCGGGCGCTACGCCCCCCAATCAAAGGCGAGAGTATAAAGCGTTCTGTGACTATTTACGTCGCCGAACACTGACGGAATGTGCTGTTCTTTAAACATCCGCTCACAATGTCACCCGTTGGTCATCGCACTGTCATGAAACTCCCTTAGCGTCTTGGGCATTTGAGAGGGAATTTCATGCTTGCCCCGGTCGCCGTCCCCGCCCCTTCGTTCACCGCCGTGCTCTTTGGTCTGAGCGGCTGCCTGGTCGATTTTGGCGCTCAGGTGCGGACCCTGCGCAGCCGCGATGGCCAGTCGTTCGACTCACACGACGCCACGCCCTTCTCCCACCCCACGCCCGGCGCGATGGTGGCTTTGCGAAACCTCAAGCAGCAAGCCATCCCGTGCGCGTGGATCGATGAATACCCCGCCGCGATCACCGAGCAGTTGGCGTCTCCACTCGCCGGTCTGGTGCACCCCACCCCAAGCCCGAACAACCACTGGCCTGCGCCGGACGCCTGCTGGCAGGCCCTGATGAGCCTGAATGTCGCCCAACTCGACGGCTGCGTGCTGGTCAGCGGCGACCCCCGCCTGCTCACGGCCGGGCTCAACGCGGGCTTATGGACCGTGGGCCTCGCGTCCTGTGGACCGTTGTGCGGGCTGTCACCGGCGCACTGGGACGCCTTGAGCGACCTGGAGCGTGAGCGCCTGCGAGGCCGCGCCACCCTGGAGCTGTACGCGACGGGCGCGCACTCGGTGATCGATCATCTGGCCGATCTGGAATCTTGCCTGGCGGACATCACGCTGCGCCGCATGAAGGCCGAAAAGCCCTGATTGATCAGGGTCATGCAGAAAGGCCCGGTGTGGATTAGTCTTAGCGACAAAGGACCTTTGCCGAGGCGCTGAGGTCCATGCAGAGACTATTCACAAAGGGAGCACCCTATGCCCGCCCGCGAACTGCAAGAACAACTCGATACCTTGCGCGAGCAACTGGAACAGAACCCGCCGCTGACCCAAGAAGAACGCGAAGACCTGCATGCACTGATGGCGCAGATCGAGGCCGAGATCGCCGTCGAAAACGCCACCCCCGACAACAATCTGGCCGATGGTGTGAACCTGGCAGTCGAACGCTTCGAAGTCGAACACCCCACCATTGCTGGCACGTTGCGCAACATTGTGCTGACGTTGGGGAACATCGGGATTTAAGTCGAATCGACTAATGCACGAACACCTGTAAGTGAATTCATTGGCGAAGGGGCGCTACGGCTAATACATCTTCATCGCCTGAACCCCTTTTCGCGAATGAATTCGCTCCCACAGGGACATTGGTCAGCGCCCCATCATCGGGCTATTGCCGCGCCAACCGCCCGTTCTCCAGCGTCAGCGTCTCAGTGCTGCGGTACGGGTTGATGTCCAGCCCGCCACGACGCACGTAACGCGCGGAGACCGTCAGCTTTTCCGGTTTTAGCAGTCGTTGCAGGTCCATGAAGATGCGCTCGACGCACTGCTCGTGGAAGTCCGAGTGCTGGCGGAAGCTGACGATGTAGGCCAGGAAGCTGGCGTGATCCAGCGCTGCGCCGCGATAGGCCACGGCAACGCTGCCCCAGTCCGGCTGGCTGGTGACCGGGCAGTTGGATTTCAGCAGGTGGCTGTGCAGCGCCTCTTCGATCACCCGCGACTCGTCGCAACGCAGCAATTCAGGCTGCGGGCGGTCGTAGCTGTTGATGCTCACGTCCAGATCGTCGACGCACACACCCGGCACCGCCACGATGCCCTCGGCTTCGATGTCCTTCAGGGAACGGATGCGCACGCCCACCGGCTTGCCAGCGGCGGCCGACAGGTCTTTCTCCAGCACACTGACCAAATCGCCCTGCGACGCGAACGGCGTCTGATTCAGCGAGTTGAGGTACAGCTTGAAGGATTTCGATTCGATGATGTTCGGCGAATCGGCGGGAATGCAGAACTCGCCAATCGCCACCACCGGTTTGCCCGACGGCAGCAGCCACGACAGTTCGTAGCAATTCCAGAAATCGACACCCTGATACGGCAGCGTCTCGGCGGTCAGTCCCAGCTCGGCCCACTTGGCGGTGCGCGGAATGGGAAACAGCAGGGACGGCGTGTAGGTGGCGATGTATTCACTGGACTTGCCCAAGGGCGAGTGTTCGGCTGCGGGATGCATGGCGGGACCTGAAAACGTATAAAAAGAAGGCGGAAGTAAAATCCTGACCGCCGAGTTTATAGGTTTTGTCCCGCTTTTTCAGCGATTACTCGGCGATCGATACCTTGCCGACCATGCCCGCCTGATAGTGACCCGGCAGATTGCAGGCGAATTCCAGGTTGGTGGCCTTGGCGAACGTCCACGTCAACTCGGCGGTCTTGCCCGGCTCCACCAGCACGCTGTTGGCGTCGTCGTGCTTCATCGCACTGTGATCCATCCCGGCCATGTCATGCTTCATGCCGGTCGACGTCAACATGCCGCTGGCGACCATCTTGAGCATTTCCTGCTGATGGGCCGCGTGCATGGCGGCGTCACCTAGGTTGAATTCGTGCAGCAGTTGGCCCTTGTTCACCAGCACGAAGTGCACGGTCTCGCCTTCTTTGACGTCGAGGGCCTTGGGTTCGAAATACATGTCGCCCAGCGTCAGCTCGACAGTGCGGGTTGCCTGATCGGCCTTGGCCGGGTGACCAAAATCAAAATGCTCGCTAGGGGAAGCCTGAGACGAAAGGCTCACACCCAGCAATACGGCGGCAGCGACAAAACGAGCGAACATGGGAATCTCCAGTCAACGACAATCGATGACCTTAAGGTAGGCTCCCGCCACTGGCAATCAGCTGACCGCAAGATTACAACTTTGTAAGCTTGGCCCCTGCTCGCCCCGCTCACGTTATAAAGCGCGACGAATGAGCGTCACTGGAAGCGACCGATCACCCATGAAATTACTGATCATCGAAGATCAAGCGAAAACCGGCCATTACCTGCGCCAAGGCCTGTCCGAAGCCGGGTTCACCACGGAACTGGTCGCCGACGGCACCAGCGGTCAGCATCTGGCGTTGACCGGGGACTACGCGCTGCTGATTCTGGACGTCATGCTGCCGGGGCGGGATGGCTGGCAAATCCTGCAGGCCGTGCGCAGTGCGGGCCTAGAAACGCCAGTGCTGTTCCTGACTGCCCGCGACGCCGTCGAAGACCGTGTGCGCGGCCTGGAATTGGGCGCGGACGATTATCTGGTCAAGCCTTTCGCATTTTCCGAGCTGCTGGCCCGGGTGCGCAGCCTGTTGCGCCGAGGCGGCAGCGCCAGCCCGGAAACCCACCTGCAACTGGCCGACCTGCGACTGGACCTGTTGCGCCGCCGCGTCGAGCGCAATGGCCAGCGCATCGACCTCACCGCCAAAGAGTTCGCCCTGCTGGAGCTGATGCTGCGACGCCAGGGCGAAGTGTTGCCCAAATCGCTGATTGCCTCCCAGGTCTGGGACATGAACTTCGACAGCGACACCAACGTGATCGAGGTCGCCATCCGCCGCCTGCGCCTCAAAGTCGATGACGATTACCCGAACAAGCTCATCCACACCGTGCGGGGCATGGGTTACGTCCTTGAAGAGCGCGGCCTCTGATGTTCGGGCGCATTGCTCTGGGCAGCCGACTGGCCCTGCTGTTCGCCGCCTGCACGGCGGTGGTGTCGTTGACGGCAGGCGTCCTGTTCAACCAAGCCAGTGAAAGCCATTTCATGGAGCTGGATCAGCAACTGCTGGACAGTAAACTGCCAACCGTGCGCGATGCCCTGAAGGATGTAACCAGCGCGGAGCAACTGAACCAGCGCCGTCCGACGTTGATGAGGGAGCTGGCCCACTCGCCGGACCTGGCCTTGCAGCTTCGCGGCCCTGATGGCGCGCTGTGGTTCGACAGCCTTTCCCCTTCAATCCCGACACCTGCAGCCCATGAAGGTCTGCACACCCTGACCGACAACGGCACGGCTTACCGCGCTTACACCGTGCCCCTGCAACCCGATCAGCCAGGCACGCCGCAACTGACCCTGCTGCTGGACATCACCCATCACCAGCATTTTCTGGAACGCATGCAACACCTGATCTGGCTGACCGTCGGCCTGTCAGCGCTGGCCACCGCCGTGCTGGGCGCCTGGGCGGCACGCAGCGGTTTGCGGCCCTTGCGTCGAATGAGTGAGGTCGCGGCCAGCGTTTCCGCCAGCTCGCTGACGACACGCCTGCCGCACGCCGAGATGCCCAGCGAGCTGGCCGAGCTGAGTCAGGCTTTCAACGCCATGTTGGGTCGTCTCGATGATGCGTTTCAGCGCCTGTCTGCGTTTTCCGCCGACATCGCCCATGAACTGCGCACGCCTCTGTCGAATCTGCTGACCCACACCCAGGTCACCCTCACCCGCCCCCGCGATGTGGCGGAGTACCGCGAAGCATTGCTGGGCAATCTGGAGGAGCTGCAAGGGATGGCGCAGATGGTCAACGACATGCTGTTTCTCGCAAAGGCCGAGCATGGGTTATTGAACCCCAACCGAGAGCGTCTGGCGCTGGATGAAGACGTCGATGCCTTGCTGGAGTTTTTCCTGCCCGTCGCCGAGGACGCGCACGTGGCGCTGAGTCGTGAGGGCGAGGCTGTCGTGGAAGGCGATCGCCACATGCTGCGCCGCGCCCTGTCCAACCTGCTGGACAATGCACTGCGCTTCACCCCTGTTCAGGGTCGGGTGTCAGTGAAACTGGAATCGTCCGTCCAGCGCGTGCGAATTGGCATTGAAAACACAGGCCCGACCATTCCGGCGGAGGTGCTGCCGCGGCTCTTTGACCGGTTTTATCGCGCTGACCCGGCACGTCATGAGGGCAGCAGTGAACATGCGGGCCTGGGGCTGGCGATCACCCAGTCGATCATCAAGGCCCATGGCGGGACGATCCGCTGTGAATCGCGGGAAGGCGTGACGCGGTTTTTAATTGAGTTGCCCATCTGAGTACTGTCACCAGCCCCAGACACACCACGGTGTAACCGGGTGAACACAGATCTCCTGTGGGAGCGAATTCATTCGCGAGGGGGCCTCCCGACCGATACCTCTCTGTAGGCAGAAAGACTTTCGCGAATGAATTCGCTCCCACAGATTATGCGTACGCCCAAGCCAACGAGGCAGACCTATTCATACCGCAACGCATGGGCCGGCTGAATCTGCGAGGCGCGGTACGCCGGGTAGATGGTCGCCAAAAAGCTCAGGATCAGCCCCGCCGCACAGATCATCACCACGTCACTGCCTTCCAGTTGCGATGGCAGGTTGCTGATGAAGTACACGTCCGAGGTGAAAATGTGCTGGCCGGTGACGCGCTCGACCCAGCCCACCAACTGACTGACGTTGATGGCGGCGATCACGCCCAATACGCCGCCGATGATCGTGCCGATCACGCCGATCACCGAGCCTTGCACCATGAAGATGGTCATGATCTGACGAGGCGTCGCGCCGAGGGTGCGCAGGATTGCGATGTCGGCGCCCTTGTCGTTCACCACCATGATCAGCGTGGCGATGATGTTGAAGGCCGCGACGGCGACGATCATCAGCAACAGCAGACCGATCATGGTCTTTTCCATTTTCATCGCGCTGAACAGACTGCCCTGTGTGTGGGTCCAGTCATCGGCCTTGTAGTCCGCGCCCAAACTGCCCGCGATGGCGGTCGAAACCTGCGGCGCCGCGTACAGATCGGTCAGCGCCAGACGTACGCCCTGCACCTGATTCGGCTGCCAGCGCTGGATCGTCGCGGCATCGGCCACGTTGACCAGCGCCATGGAGCCGTCAAGCTCGGCGCCGACCTTGAACACGCCGACCACGGTCAGGCGTTGCAGGCGCGGGGTGATGCCGCCCGGATCGCTGCTGATTTCCGGGACGATCAGGGTGATTTTGTCGCCCACGTTCAGGCGGAAGCGCCGTGCCGTGATTTCACCGATGACCACGCCAAACTCGCCAGCCTTCAGGTCCTGCAGGCGGCCCTGAACGATGTGCTGAGTGACGATGGACACTTGGGATTCCAGCGCGGGATCGACACCGTTGATTTCGATCGGCTGCATCGACCCCTTGTACGAGAGCATGCCGTCCATTTGCGTGAACGGCACAGCGGCCGTGACTTGCGGGTTCTTCAACGCGGCGTCGGCAGCGGCTTTCCAGTCGTCCAGCGGCTTGACCCCGTCGATGACCGCGTGGGGCACCATGCCGAGAATCCGCGAGCTCATTTCCTTCTGAAAGCCGTTCATCACGGACAGCACGACGATCATCGCCAGCACGCCCAGCGCCAGCCCGATCATCGAGGTCATCGAAATGAACGAGATGAAGTGGTTGCGCCGCTTGGCCCGCGTGTATCGCGTGCCGATGAAGATGGATAACGGTCTGAACATTCGTGGAGCACCGTAGCTAAATAGGAACACCCCGACGCCATGAAGCGGGCGTCGGGTTCAATGCATCACGCCTCGACGAGACGGCCTTCTTCCAGACGCCACACGCGGTCCATCTGGCGAGCCAGCGACAGGTCGTGGGTCACCACCAGAAACGCGGTGCGCGACGAGGTGCTGAGCTCCAGCATCAGGTCCTGAATGCCTTGGGCCGTGTGGGAATCGAGGTTGCCGGTCGGTTCGTCGAGCATCACCAGACCCGGCTGGTTGACCAGCGCCCGGGCAATGGCCACCCGCTGGCGTTCGCCACCGGACAGCTCGGACGGTTTGTGCGCCAGGCGGTGCTTGAGCCCTACCCGCTCCAGCAACGCGGTGGCGCGCTGACGGGCTTCCGGGATCGGGGTCTTGCCGATCAGGAGCGGCATGCAGACGTTCTCCAGCGCGGTGAACTCTGGCAGCAGATGGTGGAACTGGTACACGAAACCCAGCGCCCGGTTGCGCAACAGACCACGGGCCTTTTCGTTCAGCGCGGACAACTCTTCGCCGGCCAGCCATACGCTGCCCTCGGTCGGCGTGTCCAGACCGCCCAACAGGTTGAGCAAGGTACTTTTGCCGGAGCCGGAACTGCCGACAATCGCCACGCGTTCGCCAGGGTGCAACTCCAGTTGCAGGCCCGACAGCACGACCACGGACTCCGGGCCTTCCTCGTAGGATTTGCCCAGGTTGCGGCAACTCAGTACAGCTTTATCACTCATGCGCGACTCACTCATAACGTAGCGCCTCCGCCGGCTGGGTGCGCGCGGCACGCCAGGCGGGATACAAGGTGGCGAGGAAACTCAGGACCAAAGCCGCGCCGCATACCATCAGCACGTCACTGGTCATCAATTGCGAAGGCAGATAGTCGATGAAATAGACATCCGCGTTGAGAAACTTGTGCCCGATCAGGCCTTCCAGCGCCGAGATCGCGGCACTGACGTTCAGTGCAGCAAGAATGCCGACGGCCGCGCCAATCGCCGTGCCGACCACACCGATCACCGTGCCCTGCACCATGAAGATCGCCATGATCTGCCCCGGTGTCGCCCCCAGCGTGCGCAGGATCGCGATGTCGCCGCGTTTGTCGTTGACCACCATCACCAGCGTCGAAATGATGTTGAACGCCGCCACCGCCACGATCAGCAGCAAGAGCAGGCCGATGATGGATTTCTCCATGCCGATGGCCTGGTACAGGTTGCCGTGGGTGCGGGTCCAGTCGCGGGAGTAATACTGATGATCGCCGAGGCTCTGGGCGATGTCGTAAGCCGTGCGCGGCGCCTTGAACAGGTCGGTGAATTTCAGGCGCAGCCCCTGCACCTGATCAGGCTTCCAGCGGTGCAGACGGGCCAGGTCCTGAAGGTTGGTCACGCCGAGGTAGCCGTCGAGTTCGCCCGCGCCGACGTGGAAGATGCCGACCACGGTGAAGCGCTTCATCCGCGGGAACATCCCGGCGGGCGTGACCGTGACTTCAGGGGAAACGAAGGTGACCTTGTCGCCGATGCCGACGCCCAGCTTGGTCGCGGCCTTGTCGCCGATGACTACGCCGAAGCCGCCTGACACCAGGTCGTCAAGCCGGCCCTGTTTCATGAAGCCATCGATAATCGAAACTTTGCGTTCCTGAACCGGGTCGATGGCATTGAGCAGGATTTTCTGCACATTGCCGTTGTTCGTCAGCAGACCCTGCATCTGGGTGAACGGCGCAATGGCTTCGACCTGAGGGTTCTGCTTGACCTTGGCCGCGAGGCTTTGCCAGTCGTTGATCGGCTCGCCGGATTCGATGGTCGCGTGGGGCACCATGCCGAGGACGCGGGTGCGCATCTCATGATCGAAACCGTTCATGACCGATAACACGACTATCATCACCACTACGCCGAGGGCGAGACCGATCATCGACGTCAGGGAAATGAAGGAGACAAAATGATTACGGCGTTTTGCACGGGTGTAACGCGTGCCGATAAATACAAAAAGAGGTCTGAACATGTAGGGGCTTGTTCGGAGGAATGGGAACGTCCTTGTGGCGGGCCTGGGCCTGCGGCTTTACACTCGAATCGCTGAGTCGCAAACGAGAGCAATCACTCTGACAACCGCCGCTACCATGGGTTCGCCATGTCGACATTAGATGAAGAAGAACGCCGCGAATACTACCGTATCGAGGACAGCGTCGCACTGGAAATTCAACGCATTCCAGCGTCCGGCTCGGTCGATGAGCTCGCTCATCGGGACACCTCGACCCTCTTCGATCTGCTGAGCGAGTTGCACGTCGCCGAGTTCGAATCGCAGCACCTGCTGCGCCAGCTCGACGACCGCGACCGTACCACCAACAGCTTCCTGCGGGCCATGAGCAAACGCATCGATTTGCTCGGCCAAGTGGTGGCTCAAACGGTTCTAGGCAAGCTCGGCGCTCCGCAAAAAGTGATCATGTCCGAGGGCGGCCTGCAATTTAACGCTCACCAGCCCTTCCCCGTCGGAAGCCTGTTGTCGGTCAAAATGGTGCTCATGCCCCAGGCGTCCGGGATGATGCTGCGGGCCAGGGTCACGCAATCCCAGTCCCTCACCCTTGGCGATTTCGAGATCGGCACCGAGTGGGTCGAGCTGAGCGATGCCCAGCGACAGCTCCTGGCCAGACACATCCTGCAACGACAAGCCGCGCAACGACGCCTGGCCCGAGAGCAAAACACCCCTGATCCATCCTGATTTTGAGCCTGTAGGCGCCTTCGTAATTCAAGGAGTATTTGTGACCCTTATCTATGGCCACCGCGGCGCTAAAGGCGAAGCACCGGAGAACACCCTCACCAGCTTTCAGGAATGCCTGAAGCACGGGGTCAAGCGTTGTGAACTGGACCTGCACCTGTCCCGTGACGGCGAACTGATGGTCATCCACGATCCGACCCTGAAGCGCACCACCGACCGGCGCGGCAAAGTGGTCGAGCATGATGCGAAGGACCTGGTGACCTACGACGCGCGCAAGGGCGGCCCGGGCTGGGTCAATCCGTGCCCGATTCCGCGCCTGGAAGAGCTGTTCGAGAAATGCGATTTCGACCACTGGCAACTGGAGGTCAAGAGCGCGTCACGCACCCGAGCGGCCACGACCGTATTGGCGATCCGCGAGATGGCGCAACGTCACGGTCTGCTGGACAGGGTCACCATTACGTCGAGTTCGCGGGAAGTGCTCAAGGCGGCGCTGGAGCTGACCCCAGACCTGTCGCGAGGGCTGGTGGCGGAATACGCGTGGCTCGACCCGTTGAAGGTCGCCACGAGTTATGGCTGCGAGATTCTGGCGCTGAACTGGACGCACTGCACGCCCGAGCGCCTGAAGAAAGCACAGACCCTGGGCCTGCATGTGTCCGTCTGGACCGTCAACGAGCCCGCGCTGATGCGCAGACTCGCCGACTTCGGCGTTGACAGCCTGATTACAGACTTTCCCGGTTTGGCCAGCGCCACCCTCGGGAATTACTGAAATCGGTCTCCCCGGCCGGCTCAGGCCACCGGCCGGAGCCGCTCAAAAAAGCCGGTTGAGGCCGTCGTACGCCGCGACCCGATAGGCTTCGGCCATGGTCGGGTAGTTGAACGTGGTATTGACGAAATACTTGAGGGTATTCGCCTCGCCGGGCTGGCTCATGATCGCCTGACCGATGTGCACGATCTCCGACGCCTGGTCGCCGAAGCAATGCACGCCGAGAATCTGCAAGGTTTCGCGGTGGAACAGGATCTTCAACATGCCCACCGGCTCGTTGGAGATCTGCGCGCGAGCCATGCTTTTGAAGAACGCCTTGCCCACTTCATACGGCACTTTGGCCTGGGTCAGGTCGTGTTCGTTCTGACCGATCGAGCTGATTTCCGGGATGGTGTAAATGCCGGTCGGCACGTCGTTGACGAAGCGCCAGGTGCCGTTGTCTACCGCCTTGCCCGACGCCGAACGCCCCTGGTCGTACGCCGCACTGGCCAGACTCGGCCAGCCAATCACGTCGCCAGCGCCAAAAATGTTCGGCTTGCTGGTGCGGTATTCCTCATCCACTTCGATCTGGCCACGGCCATTGGCCTTGATGCCGACGTTTTCCAGACCCAGTTTGTCGGTGTTGCCGGTTCGGCCGTTGCACCACAGCAACGCGTCGGCCTTCACTTTCTTGCCGGACTTGAGGTGCAGGATCACGCCGTTTTCCAGGCCTTCGACGCGCTCGTATTCTTCGTTGTGGCGCACCATCACGTTGTTGTTGCTGAAGTGATAGCTCAAGCCTTGGGAGATTTCGGCGTCGAGGAAACTCAGCAACTGGTCACGGTTGTCGATCAGCTCGACGTCCACGCCCAGACCGCTGAAGATCGACGCGTATTCGCAACCGATCACGCCAGCCCCGTAAATGATCAGCTTGCGCGGGGTGTGGCTGATGCTGAGGATGGTGTCGCTGTCGTAGATACGCTTGTGGGAAAAGTCGATATCCGCTGGGCGATAAGGCCGTGAGCCGGTGGCGATGATGATCTGGTTGGCGACCAACTTTTCCACGACGCCGGTGTCGCAGACCACGTCAACGGTGCGCTCGTCGGCAAAGCTGCCGGTGCCGAAGAACACGTCGACGCGGTTACGGGCGTAGTAGCCGGTGCGGGACGCGACCTGTTTGTTGATGACTTTTTCAGCGCTTTTCAGCACGTCCGGGAACGAAAACCAGCGCGGCTCGCCAATGGCCCGGAACATCGGGTTGGTGTTGAACTGGATGATCTGCTTGACCGAGTGACGCAACGCCTTGGACGGGATCGTGCCCAGGTGGGTGCAGTTGCCGCCGACCTGCCGACGGCTGTCGACCATGGCTACCTTGCGCCCAGCCTTGGCGGCGTTCATTGCCGCGCCTTCTCCAGCTGGGCCGGAACCCAGTACCACTACGTCGTAGTTGTAGACAGCCATGCGTACTCCTTAGAACGGGCCGAGGCGCCACTCTGGCGTCTCTGGCTAACCCATGCCGCGCCCGGCGGCATGAAGAATCGAAACTCGCGGCGCAGTCTAATCGTCCGGCGTCGCGGGGAACATTAACCCTTGGTCGCGTCGCAGGCCAATTTTGTCTGCGTTACGTGACACTCGTCACCCTCGTGAGGCGCGGAAAATGCCCAATGGGTTCGGATGATAAATGTGTTGGTGGGGGGAATCCCAATAAAAGCTGCATTTTTTGTGGGGTTGAGGCGTGGAGGGCGTTTTTTGCCGTACAACTACAGGGATTCGACGGCGCGACTCGGCATCAGGCAGGACGCGTTCTTCACTGTGGGAGCGAATTTATTCGCGAAAAATCTATCGGTCGCTGGAGATGCTCCGCCATGTCTGTGCGAATAGCGTAGGCCGTTTGCATACCCCGCCGCACCGCGCACCGCTAAAAATGTCATACCCTTACCTCACCCCCCTCGCCACAGAAGACACCCTCATGCGCCACCGCCTCATTCACTGGATGCTCCTGCTTGCCGCGTTCGCCAGCCCGATGGCCATGGCGTCTCAGGCGGACTTGCTCAAGCAGGCCAACTTCCCTGCCCGGCTCGACGGCCATTCCCCGGCGCTGGAGCGCAAGAACCAGGCGATACTCACCTACCTCTGGACCGACGTTTACGCCGCCGCCTTTTATGCCGAGCCTTCAATCAGCGCCAAACAGGCTGCCTTCACCCAGTCACCCCAGAAACTTGAGCTGTATTATTTTCGGGACATCGACCGCCAGGACGTGATCAAGGCCGCCAACGCGGCCCTCGAAAAACAACAGCCGCAAGACACCCTCGTTCGTTTGAAACCCGAACTCGACCGCCTGCACCAAAGCTTCCAGAACATCGTCAAAGGCGACCGTTACGACCTGACCTGGGACCGCACCGATGGCTTGAACCTGACGCGCAATGGCAAGGTGATCTTTGCCAGCCCCGACCCTGAGCTGGCAAAGGTGTATTTCGCGATCTGGCTGGCGCCGGACGGTCTGTCGACTGACCTGCGCGACGCCCTGCTTAAATAAGCTAGCCCGCGAGGCTCAGAAACAACCGCTGCGCGATCTCCTTGCCGATGGCGCTGCGGTACACGCGAATCACGTCCTTGCTCTCCTTCGCCGCCTTGACCTGCGCCTTGTACCCCACAAACCGCTGCTCCGGGCGTTTCAGGTGAGCAGCGGTGAACGCCTCGGCTGCCGCGTTTTCACTGGCGTAATGAAAATGCGCCCACCACAGCACCCGCTGATCCGTGTCACGAATCACGTATTCCTGCAGGAAATCGTTTCGTTTGGCGCCTGACATATTCTTGCGTCCCTCGAACCGGGCGATGTCCACCTCACGTTCCTGAGCCAACCAGGCGAGACGTCCCGCCGTCGGCGGTTGCGCCTTGATCATCGCGATGCGCAAGGTCCGTCCCTCCTCCACCAGCCGGGAGGCAGACGCCCGCAACGCGCTCACCTGAATCTGAGCCGCTTCGTCACCGGCCCCCGCGCTCGTGAGCTTTTCCGCGAGCGCCGTCAGCCGGTCGGCCTTGTGGGTCAGGATGTCCTGCATGTCCGCAGGCTCATCCGCTTTTTTCGACTGACGCCGGGCGTTGGCAATGTCTGCCTCGACGCGCTCCAACAACGAGGTCGCCTGACGTTTGAGTTCCGCCAGTGCCACCACAGGCACGGGCTTTTCAGGTTGAGCAGGCGCGACCGTATTAACCTCGACCCACTCCCCGTTCTCATGCAGGTGGTACGTCTCGATCACGGTGTTGCCCATGGATTGCGTGACATCGACCACCGCACCCGGCATGTCGGGTTCGCCTTCGCGCAACCGCCCCACCAACGTGCGGTGGGCGCGGGTCTTGAACACCCGTTTGCGCGGCTGCCGAACGCGTGGCGCGTAATCCACAGGACGCGCCACAGGCTCGGTGCTTTCACGGATCAGATCCGACAAGCGTTTTTCCGCCCGGTCGGCGATCCAGCCGAATTCGTCCAGAAACCGGGTGAATCGCACGGGTTCGAACGCTTCGGGCACGCTTTGCTGGGCGCACACAGCGATAAGGATGCCCCGATCGTATTCCCGCAACGAGCTCTCCAACACGTCGATCTGCTCGGCGAGGGTGTAATCGTTGGGTTTTTCCAGCTCGATCTGCGAACTGACGGCCGCGTGGAGGCGGTCGTCCGTGCGCAATGATTTAAGCTCCAGGCTGCCCTGTTTGGACAGAATCACATCCTTGCTGAAGCTCAGTTCCAACAGCGACCACAAACGCGTCGCCCGCCAGTCCAACTGGGTGAACACATTGCTGCGGACCAGATCCAGCACCTCGTCATGCCAGATCTTTTCGCCCACCTTGGGCACGTCCCGCAGTTGCTGCCACAGGCTTTCCCTGAGTCCGGACCACTGGGTCCCCCGCTCTTCGATCTGCAACATGTCTTCGAACAGCGCCACGTAGCCGTCCACATTCTCTTGCGTCACCGCCGACACTGAAACCGCTTCAAGCCGGTCCATTTGGTTGCGCGCCAGCTTGACGAGGTTTTGCAGCAACACGCCCTCGTAAAACGCGATACGTCGGACCAGCGCCTGAAGGTCTTTGGCCACGGTCGTCTCGGGCGCCCGGTCGGCGGGTCGCAAGGAAGCCTGTAAGCGCTGGCGTTCCTCAACGATGGCTTTCAGTTCGTTCAGGTCGGTTTCGATCAGGTCGTACAAGGTGCCGGGCAGCTGCGCTTTCGCACCTCGACACGTTTTGTTCCAGCCGACGAACCTTTTAAACAGCACGACCTGGTGCTGATCCAGCACCGCTTCACGCTCCGTCACCGCCTTGAGCTTCGCCGCGTTTTCCAGGGCAACCTGTCGGGCGTTACGTTTCGGACCTCCGCCCCGCAGGCCGAGAGACAGATCCAGTGTCCACCACCCGCCTGTACGCCGTAGCCTGGGACCCACGATCGCCGACGACCGAGGGTCGATCACTCGCACGTCTTCATCCTTGAATGCCACGCGATACACGCCACTGTCCAGCCGGGCGTGCCACTGTCCGTCGTGCAGATACAGGCCTTCGCTGTCCCGTTCCGCAGACGGCGCACCCAAGTCCGGCTCAGGCGTGACTTTCAGACGCTCCAGGTCTCGGGCCTGTGCCGGGGTCAGCCGATGCCGCACGCTGGACCAGGAAAAATCCAGCAAGGGTGTCAGGGCAGTCGCCTGCGACTCGCCGTCCACCGTCTCCGGCGCTTCGGTGGGCCCATGCCCTGCCCGCGTCGCCTCCCCCTCCGCGACTTCGGCTCGCGGCGTTCGCAGGCGGGGCACGAATCCTTCGTGCATAAGCATCATGGACACCGTCAGTAACAGCGCCGTCCACGCTTGCCGCTCCGGGTCACCGACCGCACGCTTGCGCGCCACCAGCACTTGATCCACGGCACTCATCAGCTGCACCAGCCACAACGCGTTGCCGACCGCGCCGGACAGAAAGGGCATCACCAGGTCCAGCCCGAGCCAGCCTGCCCGCTGAATCATGGCCCAGCGGCTTTCGGCATTGGAGACTGACTCACGATCCGCGAGCTCCACCAGCGCCCGGGCGTTCGCATTGAACAGCGCAACGAGCACGTCACCGTCCACGTTGGCGACAGCCAGTTGCGCCGGTGCGGGGTTCCCGATCGGTGCAAAATCGGAGCCCAGCCCGAAACGGACGATGTGAGGTTGATCGAAGCCGCCGTTGCCGTAGCGCTGTCGCCCATGATCGGTCATCCAGACGAGCGCGTCGCCTTGCAGTTCGCCTGTCGTGGCAATGGCTGCGCGCAGTTCCGGCCACGCGGCGAACTCCATCAGCGGCATCGGCGCCAAGGGTCGATACAACACGAACGGACCCACAGCGGTATCCGACGCACCGATCACGAACTGGTTGCAGACGTCATCCGCCACGGCGCCCGGCTGCGCCACCCACGCCAGCGGGCGCAACACCGTGTCGCTGCCAGCGTGTGCAGCAGAACGCTCAAACAGCCAACAGACCCGCCGATAGCCCGCGTCCGTCAGCCCACCTTCGCCACGGAGTTTCTGCTCCAGCGCCTTCAACGGCAGTTGCACACGCAGTTGGTTGCCGAACAGCCGTTGCCGTCGCGACTCCTCTACAGGGTCAGTCATCAAATACTGACGCATCAACGCCGGATACGCGCGGCCGATGTCAGCCCGCACCACCAACTGCTTGAGGTAGTCGATCGTCAGCCATCGCGGCAGCGGTCCGCCATCGCGCAACGACAATACGATCGTGCCGCTGGGAACACTGCACAGGTTGCCCAACGCAAAGTGGGCCACGCTCATGCGCTGATGTTCGATGCTGCCAATGGGAATGAACTGCCCCGCCGACGGGACGGGGACGGCCACCACCTTGTCGATGTGCACCGTGACGTCGTCCAGTGTCAGCCAAGTGACGTCCGGGTGATCGCCACGCATCAGGTCTTGCAGGGTCTTGCGCGCGTAATCGAGCAGCGGCGGCACGTCATCGTCCCAGCAGCGTCCCGCCGCTCGCGCGTTCACGACCGCCAAAGCCGCGAGTCGGCGGCTGAAATCGAGACGGTCGGCGGACGAGGCACGGCTCAACCAGTCGGGCACCTGCTCGAACCGTGACAGGTGCCGGGTAATCGCGGCGTCTTGTGCGTCGCTCAGCCACGGCAGGATGTCCGTGGTCTTGGCCACGTAGCGCTCGATCTCGTCGAAGTCATTCAGGCCAAGCGAGGGAATGGCCTGAAGATCGGCGAGTTGCGCATCAAGTATCGCCAGCGCCTGCTGTTCGAAAACGCTCGCGTCAGTGTTTTCCGGGCGCCGCTGAGCCAAGGCATTCGCCAAGCGGGTACAGGGCGTCGCGCCGTCTGCACCCGCACGATCCCAAAAAGCGATCAAGGACCCGGTGAAATCATCGAGCAGACCCAGAGAGACCGTGTCGACGAGGATGGCCAGCGCCTCCATGTCGCCGCTGGGGGCGGGGGCAAGTGACGCGGCCGGATCGACGACCAGCGCATCGGCCCCGCTCTTCCAGCGGGGTGTCTGGCCGCTGGCAAAAAACCGCTGCAAACAGGCCGTCAGCGTCGCAGTCCTCGCTTCTCCGTTTTCGGCCTGTCCGGTGACGACGGCCACGTCGGGGTCGAGGTGAACGTCAGGGAAGTAAGACGTCAGGGCAGCCCTCAGCGAATCGCGGGCCTGCTCAGACAGGGAGGGGCGTCGGGAAAACAGATCGATCAGGTCAAATTTGTCAGTCATTGTGCACTCAACTCGCAAGAATGAGCCGTAACCTGCGAGGTAAATAGCGGGCACGGCCGAACAGATCAGGCGAGTTAAAGGCACACGGGCCAACGAGGTGACATAAACAAATAGTGCGATGGCCCGCTCAGGGCAGTGATGCGAGAAGGCCGATGCGAGGCTTCTGATTGCCATCCGCCACTTTTACACATATCGTTACAAATCTGTGCAGTGCGAGGCCAAGCTCGTACCGTGCGGCAGAGGACGTACAAATACAACGGATTCCCCCCAGCTAGACAGCCTAAGTGAGTAATTCCAAATGGCCTCGACCACAGGCAAAGGCAAAGCGATTTTTCGCGTTGTCAGCGGCAACTTCCTTGAAATGTTTGACTTTATGGTCTATGGCTTCTACGCCACAGCCATCGCCAAAACCTTCTTCCCGGCCGACAGCGAATTCGCATCCCTGATGCTGTCGCTGGCCACCTTCGGCGCAGGTTTTCTCATGCGCCCGCTGGGTGCCATCTTCCTCGGCGCCTATATCGACCACCATGGTCGTAAGAAAGGTCTGATCATCACCCTGGCCATGATGGCGATGGGTACGATCCTGATCGCTTGCGTACCGGGTTACGCCACGCTGGGCGTTGCCGCGCCGCTGCTGGTGTTGATCGGCCGTCTGCTGCAAGGCTTCTCCGCCGGTGTGGAACTGGGCGGTGTGTCGGTGTACCTGGCTGAGATCTCGACGCCGGGCCGCAAAGGCTTCTTCGTCAGCTGGCAGTCCGCAAGCCAGCAGGCAGCGGTGGTGTTCGCAGGGCTCTTGGGTGTTGGCCTCAACCACTGGCTGAGCCCGGAAGAAATGGGCCAATGGGGCTGGCGTGTGCCGTTCCTCGTGGGCTGTGCGATCGTTCCGGCGATCTTCATCATCCGTCGTTCGCTGGAAGAAACCCCTGAGTTCGAAGCCCGTGCACGCAAACACCGTCCAACCATGGGCGAAGTGATGAAGTCCATCGGCTCGAACTTCGGCATCGTCATCGCTGGCATGGCGCTGGTGGTCATGACCACCGTGTCGTTCTACCTGATCACCGCGTACACGCCGACCTTCGGCAAAAACGAACTGCACCTGTCCGACCTGGACAGCCTGTTGGTGACCGTCTGCGTGGGTATCTCGAACTTCATCTGGCTGCCGGTGATGGGCGCGGTGTCTGACAAGATCGGTCGCAAACCCCTGCTGCTGGCGGCGACCATTCTGGCCATCGTCACGGCGTACCCTGCCCTGTCCTGGCTGACCGCCAACCCGAGCTTCGGTAACCTGCTGATGGTCGAGTTGTGGTTGTCCTTCCTGTACGGCTCCTACAACGGCGCGATGGTGGTCTCCCTGACCGAAATCATGCCCGTCGAAGTGCGCACCACCGGTTTCTCCTTGGCCTACAGCCTCGCGACCGCAACCTTCGGTGGCTTCACTCCAGCGGCCTGTACCTACCTGATCCATGAGCTGAACAACAAGGCGGCTCCCGGCATCTGGTTGAGCGGCGCTGCCGTGCTGGGCCTGATCGCCACGCTGGTGCTGTTCCGCAAAGGCGGTCATGCGCACGTGGAAGCGGTCACGAGCTAAAGGCTGCAAGCTGCAAGCCGCAAGTGGAAACGCAAACGCCCCGACTGGTTCGGGGCGTTTTTTTGGGCGGTCGATTTTTCTGCAACGCCGACGACATCTGTTTTGACACCACTCCCCTGTGGGAGCGAATTCATTCGCGATGGACGCTACAGCCCACGCATCTCTGGCGTCTGACGCGCTTTTCGCGAATAAATTCGCTCCCACAGGGAAATCCGGCGAGTCTCGGAATTTGGCCGGACTCAAACCCCCCACACAAAAACGCCACGACCGGATGTTTCGGTCGTGGCGTTTTATGTTTGGCCTGCGGCTTGCAGCTCGCGACTCGTCGCTGCTCTATCAGCTTGCAGCTTTCAACTCGCCGCTCGCAGCTGCCTTACTTCGGGAAAGCAGGCGGGTTGACCCCGGCCATGTCTTCCATCACGCGAACCACTTGGCAGCTGTAACCGAACTCGTTGTCGTACCAGACGTACAGCACGACGCGGTTGTCGTTGACGATGGTGGCTTCGGCGTCGACCACACCAGCGTGGCGCGAGCCGACGAAGTCGGTGGAGACCACTTCCTGCGAGGCCACGAAATCGATCTGCTTGTGCAGGTCCGAGTACAGCGCGGTGTGGCGCAGGTATTCGTTGACTTCTTCACGGGTCGTTTCAGTGCCCAGGTTCAGGTTCAGGATCGCCATCGACACGTTCGGCGTCGGAACACGGATCGCGTTGCCGGTCAGCTTGCCGGCCAGCTCAGGCAACGCCTTCGCGGCCGCGGTGGCAGCGCCGGTTTCGGTGATGACCATGTTCAACGCGGCGCTACGGCCTCGGCGATCGCCTTTGTGGAAGTTGTCGATCAGGTTCTGGTCGTTGGTGTACGAGTGAACCGTTTCAACGTGACCGTTGACGATACCGAACTTGTCGTTGATGGCCTTGAGGACCGGCACGATGGCGTTGGTGGTGCAGGACGCAGCCGAGATGATCTTGTCATCGGCGGTGATCTGCTGGTGGTTGATGCCGTGAACGATGTTCTTCAGCTTGCCTTTGCCCGGTGCGGTCAGCACGACGCGGTCGATGCCAGGGCATTGCAGATGCTGGCCCAGGCCGTCGGCATCACGCCATACGCCGGTGTTATCGACCAGCAGCGCGTCCTTGATACCGTACTGGGTGTAGTCCACCTCGGTCGGGCTCTTGGCGTAGATCACCTGAATCAGGTTGCCGTTGGCGCTGATGGTGTTGTTCGCTTCGTCGATGGTGATGGTGCCGTCGAACGGGCCGTGAACCGAGTCACGGCGCAGCAGGCTTGCACGCTTGACCAGATCGTTCTCGGCGCCTTTGCGCACGACGATGGCACGCAGACGCAGGCCGTCGCCGCCACCGGTTTTTTCGATCAGGATGCGTGCCAGCAGACGACCGATACGGCCGAAACCGTACAGCACGACGTCGGTGCCCTTACGGTCGCCGGAATTCTGTTGGCCAACGATTTCAGCCATTTCTTCGCGGACGAACTGCTCAGCCGTGCGGCCGTTGGCTTCGGCCTTGTATTTAACGGCCAGCTTGCCCAGGTCCACCGAAGCGGCACCCAGTTTGAGCTCGCTCATCGCTTTGATGAGCGGGAAAGTTTCGTGTACGGACAACTCGGTCGCGTCGGCTTGACGATGACGCGCAAAGCGGTGTGCTTTGAGAATCGCAATCACTGAACGATTGATCAGGGTGCGGCCATAGATCGAACTCACCACATTATTATTGCGGTAGAGCTGACCGATAAGCGGGATCATCGCCTCGGCGAGCGCTTCACGATCGATCCATTCACCAAGACACTGGTCGGGCTTCTGAGTCACGGGAACCTTCCACATGTAGGGGCTGAAAAAAGGGACTACATTATGCCCAAGCCTTTGTTTATGAGCAATCCAGTCTTTTTCGATCGTGGAGCACTACATAATTCGGCGAGCACAAAACTGACAGCGGATTCCCGATTTAGTTACAATCCCCGGCTTTGCCGCAACGCCTGGAGCTTTATCTTCCGTGCCCGTTCTGCGCCTACCGATTCTTCCTGCTGCCGCAGGCAAACAACATTGGGGCAACCTGCCCGGTGCCGCTCAAAGCCTGGCCATCGCCGAGGCTGCAAGCGCCGCGAAACGCTTCACCCTGCTTTTGACCGCTGACAGCCAAAGTGCCGAGCGACTGGAACAGGAACTGAAGTTTTTCGCCCCCGATCTCCCGGTGCTGCATTTCCCTGACTGGGAAACCCTGCCCTACGATCTGTTCTCGCCCCATCAGGACATCATCTCCCAGCGCATCGCCAGCCTGTACCGGCTGCCGGAACTGGGGCATGGCGTGCTGGTGGTGCCGATCACCACGGCCCTGCACCGCCTGGCGCCGACCAAGTTCCTGCTGGGCAGCAGCCTGGTGCTGGACGTCGGCCAGAAGCTCGACGTCGAAGCCATGCGCACCCGGCTCGAAGCGACCGGTTACCGCTACGTCGACACCGTCTACGAGCACGGCGAGTTCACGGTGCGCGGCGCGCTGATCGACCTGTTCCCCATGGGCAGCAAACTGCCCTACCGGATCGACCTGTTCGACGATGAAATCGAAACCCTGCGCACCTTCGAGCCGGAAACCCAGCGTTCCATCGACAAGGTCGATTCGGTGCGTCTGCTGCCCGCCAAGGAATTCCCGCTGCAGAAAGAAGCGGTCACCCGTTTCAAGGCGCGTTTCCGCGAGCGCTTCGACGTCGATTTCCGCCGCAGCCCGATCTTTCAGGACCTGAACAGCGGCATCACCCCGGCAGGCATCGAGTACTACATCCCGCTGTTCTTCGAAGAAACTTCCACGCTGTTCGACTACCTGCCCCAGGACACGCAGGTGTTCTCGCTGCCGGGCATCGAAGCGGCGGCGGAAACCTTCTGGAAGGACGTGCGTAACCGCTATGAAGAGCGCCGCGTCGACCCCGACCGTCCGCTGCTGCCGCCCGCTGAATTGTTTTTGCCGGTCGAAGACTGTTTTGCCCGCCTCAAAAGCTGGCCCCGCGTGGTCGCCAGCCAGGACGACGTTGAAACAGGCATCGGTCGCGAACGCTTTCCGGCGCTGGCACTGCCGAATCTGGCCATCGAAGCCAAGGCCAGCCAGCCGCTTGCGGCACTCTCGACCTTCCTCGACGAATTCCCCGGCCGCGTGCTGTTCACTGCCGAGTCCGCCGGTCGTCGCGAGGTGCTGCTGGAGTTGCTGGAGCGCCTGAAACTGCGGCCGAAAAACCTCGACAGCTGGCAGGAGTTCGTCGACAGCAAAGAGCGGCTGGCGATCACCATCGCGCCGCTGGACGAGGGTCTGGTGCTTGAACAGCCAGCCTTGGCGCTGGTCGCCGAAAGCCCGCTGTTCGGTCAGCGGGTCATGCAACGCCGCCGTCGCGAAAAGCGCATGGACGGCCACTCCAGCGACGCGGTGATCAAAAACCTCGCTGAGCTGCGCGAAGGTGCGCCGGTGGTGCACATCGATCACGGCGTGGGCCGCTACCTTGGGCTGGCGACGCTGGAAGTGGAAAATCAGGTCGCCGAATTCCTGATGCTGGCCTACGCGGAGGACGCCAAGCTGTACGTCCCGGTGGCCAACCTGCACCTGATCGCCCGCTACACCGGCAGCGATGACGAACTCGCGCCGTTGCACCGCCTCGGTTCCGAGGCCTGGCAGAAAGCCAAGCGCAAAGCCGCCGAACAGGTGCGCGACGTCGCCGCCGAACTGCTCGACATCTATGCTCGCCGCGCCGCCCGCGAAGGTTACGCGTTTGCCGATCCGAAGCTGGATTACGAAACGTTCAGCGCCGGGTTCCCGTTCGAAGAGACCCCGGACCAGCAGACCACCATCGAAGCCGTGCGCCACGACATGCTCGCGCCGAAACCGATGGACCGGCTGGTCTGTGGCGACGTGGGCTTCGGCAAGACCGAAGTGGCCATGCGCGCGGCGTTCATCGCCGTGCACGGCGGCAAGCAAGTAGCGATTCTGGTGCCGACCACCCTGCTCGCCCAGCAGCACTACAACAGTTTCCGCGACCGCTTCGCCGACTGGCCGGTGACGGTCGAGGTGATGAGCCGCTTCAAATCTGCCAAGGAAATCAACGCCGCCGTGGCCGACCTGGCCGAGGGCAAGATCGACATCGTCATCGGCACCCACAAGCTGTTGCAGGATGACGTCAAGATCAAGAACCTGGGCCTGGTGATCATCGACGAAGAGCACCGTTTCGGTGTGCGCCAGAAAGAACAGCTCAAGGCCCTGCGCAGCGAAGTCGACATTCTGACCCTGACCGCCACGCCGATCCCGCGCACCCTGAACATGGCCGTGGCCGGCATGCGCGACCTGTCGATCATCGCCACCCCGCCTGCCCGACGCCTGTCGGTACGGACTTTCGTCATGGAGCAGAACAAGCCCACGGTGAAAGAAGCGCTGTTGCGTGAACTGCTGCGCGGCGGTCAGGTGTACTACCTGCACAACGACGTGAAGACCATCGAGAAATGCGCCGCCGACCTCGCCGAACTGGTGCCGGAAGCGCGGATCGGCATCGGTCACGGGCAGATGCACGAACGCGATCTTGAACAGGTGATGAGCGACTTCTATCACAAGCGCTTCAACGTACTGATCGCCTCGACCATCATCGAAACCGGCATCGACGTGCCGAGCGCCAATACCATCATCATCGAACGGGCTGACAAGTTCGGTCTGGCCCAGTTGCACCAGTTGCGCGGTCGGGTCGGTCGCAGTCACCACCAGGCCTACGCTTACCTGCTGACGCCGCCGCGCAAGCAAATCACGCCGGACGCCGAGAAGCGTCTGGAAGCCATCGCCAACACCCAGGACCTTGGTGCAGGCTTCGTGCTCGCCACCAATGACCTGGAAATCCGTGGTGCGGGCGAGCTGCTGGGCGAAGGCCAGAGCGGGCAGATTCAGGCGGTCGGTTTCACCCTCTATATGGAAATGCTCGAACGCGCGGTGAAGTCAATCCGCAAGGGTGAGCAGCCGAACCTGGACCAGCCGCTGGGTGGCGGTCCGGAGGTCAACCTGCGGGTGCCGGGGCTGATTCCCGAGGATTACCTGCCGGACGTCCACGCGCGGCTTATTCTCTATAAGCGCATCGCCAACGCCGCCGACGAAGAAGGCCTGAAGGACCTGCAAGTGGAGATGATCGACCGCTTCGGCCTGCTGCCGGAGCCGACCAAGAACCTGGTGCGCATGACGTCGCTCAAGCTCAAGGCCGAGCAGTTGGGCATCAAGAAAGTCGATGCCGGCCCTCAGGGTGGACGAATCGAATTTGCCGCCGATACGCCGGTAGAACCCTTGACGCTGATCAAGCTGATTCAGGGCCAACCGAAACGCTACAAATTCGAAGGTGCCACGCTGTTCAAGTTCACGGTGCCGATGGAGCGTCCCGAGGAGCGTTTCAATACGATCGAAGCGCTGTTCGAGCGCCTGACCCCGACATCTGCCTAAGGATTCACCATGCGTGTGCTTCGCTCGCTCACCCTGCTGCTGGTGCTGATCGCTCCGGCAGCTTTCGCCGATGGCATTTATCAGGTGGAGCTGATTCTCTTCCGTCAGAACGGCGAGCCTGCGGCCACCAATCAGGCGGCTCCGGAAGATTGGGCTGCGGGTGCGCAACCCTTGGGCGCCGACAACCAGACCTCCACCGGGCTGGACGCGTTGGTGAGCAAGCTTGAATCCAGCGACACCTATAAAGTGCTGCTGCACCGCGCCTGGCAACAACCCCTGAGCGCGACGCCAAGCAAGGTGGCGATCAGCAGCGGCCAGGAACAGTTCGGCCATTACCCCATCGAGGGCACAGTGAGCCTGGGCCTGGCGCGCTTCACGGACATCGACGCCAACTTCTGGGTCAATCAGCTCGACGAGCATGGCGTGCTGGTCACCAGCGAACGCATGCGTCAGGCAACCCGGGTCAGGAACGGAGAACTGACCTACATGGATAACGGGAGTCTGGCCATGTTGATCAAGGTCACTCCTCTTCAAGCACCGCGTTGACGTAGGAAAAGACGTGTCATCCCTATTGGAAAAAGTCCTGGCCCTGCCATGGGAACCCCTGTTCAAAGCACAAAGCGTGGAGCGCGGGCTTGAGTATGCCCAGCAGAAACGTGTGGCCGTCGAACACCTCAGCGGCGACCTTGTGCGCACGGTTTGCCGGGGTTCGGGCCTGGAAATGTACACCCAGACCTTGATGTTCAAGGACCCTGAGCGCACGCGCACGTTCGTGATCGGCAAATGCACCTGCCCGGTCCGCACCAACTGCAAGCATTGTGCGGCAGCGCTGTTCTACCTGCAGGCGCCGGAAAACCAGCCGGACATACTCGCCGTCGTCAACCGCCAGTCCACCGAGCGTGCCACCGTCGTCCAACCGAAGCCCAACCTGCCTGAAAAGCTGGAAAAAAACATCAAGCCCAAGCCTCGGCTGATCCTCGCCAGCTTCGAATTCAGCGCCTACGAACCGCGCAACGGCAAGATGCAGCGGCACATCCAGCACCGCGCCGCGCTGGCCTTCCGTTATCGCGAACTGTACGCCTCGGGCACCCCAAGCCCTGGCCGTTCCAGCGATCTGCTCTGGCACCTGAAAACCGAAACCCTGCGCATCCGGCGGCATCTGGAGGTCGAAGCGCAGTTCCGCAGGCAGTTGCAGGACCTCGGCTTTCGCATCGCCACCCGCCAGAGCAAAGCCTTGCCGGACAGTGCCGGGGAAATGTTCGAACTGCCCACCGACAAGGCCTGGCTGAGCTTCATCCTCGAAGAACTGCCCAAGCTGCGGGACAAAGGCTGGCAGGTCGAAATGAATGACGATTTCGGGTTTGACGTCACGGCCGTGGACGACTGGTACGCGGTGGTCGACGACGAGCCGGAGCGCGACTGGTTCGACCTGGAACTGGGGATCATCGTCAACGGCGAACATCTGAGCCTGCTGCCGATTCTGATCAACCTGCTGCGTACCCACCCGGAATTGATGACCGCGGCGGGCATCGCCAAACGTCGGGACGACGAGCAACTGCTGGTGCAGCTCAACCACTTCACCCAGCGCGGCGGCGTGCCGATTCAAGTGGCGCTGCCCTATGGCCGCCTGAAAACCGTGCTGGCGACCCTCGGCGATTTCTACTGGCGTGAAGACGGCAATAACGCCATCCGCCTGAGCACCGCCGACGCCTCCCGCCTCAAGCACTTGGACGACCTGCCACTGGTGTGGCAAGGCGGCGACCGGCTGCGGGAGTTTTCCGAACGGCTGGTCAACATCAAGGATGCACCGGTCACTGCACCGGAAGGGCTGAACGCCACACTCCGGCCTTACCAGCTGGAAGGTCTGAGCTGGATGCAGGCCCTGCGCGAGCTGGAAGTCGGCGGTGTGCTGGCCGACGACATGGGCCTGGGCAAGACCCTGCAAACCCTGGCGCACTTGCTGATGGAGAAACAGGCCGGACGCCTGGATCGCCCGGCGCTGGTGGTGATGCCCACCAGCCTGATCCCCAACTGGGTAGACGAGGCAAAACACTTCACCCCGCAGCTCAACGTACTGGCGTTGTACGGCGCGAATCGGCATCAGGACTACGATCACCTTGAGGATTACGACCTGATCCTCACCACCTACGCCCTGCTGCCCCGCGACGTCGAGTTGCTGAGCAAGCAACTCCTGCACGTGCTGGTGCTGGACGAAGCGCAGTACATCAAGAACCCCAACAGCAAGGCGGCGCAGGCCGCGCGTCAACTGAACGCCCGCCAGCGTCTGTGCCTGAGTGGCACGCCGCTGGAAAACCACTTGGGCGAGTTGTGGTCGTTGTTCCACTTCCTGATGCCCGGCTGGCTGGGGGATGCCAAACAGTTCGGCAGCAACTACCGCACGCCCATCGAAAAGCTCGGTGACGGCGCCCGGTTGCAGCACCTGAATGCGCGGATCAAGCCGTTTCTGCTGCGCCGCACCAAGGAGGAAGTCGCCACCGAGCTGCCGCCGAAAACCGAGATTGTGCACTGGGTCGAACTCAACGACGCCCAACGCGACGTGTACGAGACCATGCGGCTGGCGATGGACAAAAAGGTCCGTGATGAAATCACGCGCAAGGGCGCGGCGCGCAGTCAGATCATTATTCTCGAAGCCTTGCTCAAATTGCGGCAGGTCTGTTGCGACTTGCGTCTGGTCAAAACCGCGCCCCTCAGCGCCCGTCAATCCAGTTCGGCCAAGCTGGAAAGCCTGATGGACATGCTGGAAGAGCTCCTGGCGGAGAATCGCAAGATCCTGCTGTTCTCGCAGTTCACGTCGATGTTGGGGCTGATCGAAGCGGAATTGACCCAGCGCGGCATCGAATACGCCCTGCTGACCGGCCAGACCAAGGATCGCCGCACGCCGGTGCAGGAGTTCCAGAGCGGCAAGCGTTCGATCTTCCTCATCAGCCTCAAGGCCGGGGGCACGGGTTTGAACCTGACGGCGGCGGACACGGTGATTCACTACGACCCTTGGTGGAACCCAGCGGCGGAAAACCAGGCGACGGACCGGGCGTATCGCATCGGCCAAGAGAAGCCGGTGTTCGTCTACAAGATGATCGCCCGGGGCACCGTGGAAGAGAAAATCCAGCAGTTGCAGCACGAGAAATCAGCGCTGGCGGCGGGTGTGCTGGATGGCCGAATGTCGGGAGACTGGCGACTGCAGGACGACGACATCGAAGCGCTGTTCGCGCCACTGCCCCTGCCGCCGAAGCGGGTGAAGCGGTAACCCCGGAAAGTACGCCGCCGTCCTGCGGGAGCGAATTCATTCTGGGCTGCATTCCGACGAAGAATGGAACAGGCGATAGAAGGTGTCGACGATACGATCCCTTTGCGAATGAATTCGCTCCCATAGGTCAGCACAGGATTCCCGGCAACCGAACGGTTGCTACAGGGAACTGACTTCCATCATAGGGCTGTGCGCCCACTGCACATAACACACCACCACTGGCATCTCATGTTGGGCGCAGAAGTCCAGCCAGCGCAGTTGGTTGTCCTGCAAGCGGTCGCCCGGCCCTTTCACCTCGATCATCCGATAGCGGCGCTGTTCGGGGTAGAACTGGATCAGGTCGGGCATACCGGTGCGGTTGGCCTTGATGTCTTGCAGCAAACGCCGGAACCAGCGTTTGAGGTGGCTGGAAGGCAGACAATGCAGCGCTTGTTCCAACAGCTCCGGCGTGAGCGTGCCCCAGAACACGAACGGCGATTGCAGGCCGAATTTGTTCACGTAGGTGTCGCGGATGACCGTCAGATAACGCTCATCGTCCAGTTGCGACAGGCATTCCTCGAACAACACCGCCCGCCGCTGATAAAAGTCGGGGCTGTACAGGTCGCTCGGCGCGCTGTGGAACGGGTGGAAGAACGCCCCCGGCAGCGGCGCGAAAATCGCCGGCCAGCACAGCAACCCGAACAGCGAATTGACCAGCGCATTCTCGACGTAGTGCACCTCGCTGCCCTCTTCGGCCAAGTGCTGCTGGATCAGCCGCTCGACACTGTGGTCGGGCAGCGGCGTCACACTCAGGTCCAGCCGCGTGACTGTCCGCGCCTTGCGTTTCACACCTCCGCCCTGCCCCAGCTTCTTTAATAGCCGTGGTTGAATCCGCAGCAGGTGCTGGGTTTCTTCGTCGTTTTCAGGCGTGGCCTGAGCCTCTTGCAACAGCGCCATGGCCTCGGCGTACTGCTCGCCACGTTCCAGCACCCGAACCCTGCGCACCCGTGCGCCGGGGTAGCTGGACTGGGCATAAACGCTCAGCGCCAGCGGCCATGCCTGTTGGCGCTCGGCTTGCTGGCCAATCTGGAACAGCAGCTTGGCCCGGCGCATCGACAGCCACGGATTGAGGGTCTGGATCGCCAGGGCCTGAGTCGCCAGCTCTTCCAGTTGCTCCGCTTCGTCCAGCGCCTGCCGACAGCTGTGCAGGTTCAGGCAGGTGTCGATGTCTTCGCGCTGACTGATGCCTCGCGATTCAAGGGAAAACTCGACCTTTTCGTAACGATAAATGCCCAAGTCCGCGAGCACGAATTCGGACCATTCCTGATAAAGATTGCCGAAATACAACAAGCGCAACCGGTCGCACAGCGGCATGACCTGCAAGGCAAAAATCACTTCATCGACGCCTGAAAACCAGTGATCCAGCGGCTGAATGTGTTCGAAATCCGGCAGCAGACGCGCCAGCAGATCGGCTTTTTTCTCGGTGGCTTTGACGCCATGAGCCTTGAAGCACTGACTCAGTTCGTCCTTGCGCAACAGGGCGAACAGCGCTGAAAGGTCGAGATGTGGCTGATCGTCAACCCAGCCACACGCCAGCAACGGCGCAACGGCCTGGCGGGCGTCACCGATTTCCGCGTAGGTCAGCTTGCTGGCGCGAAACAGCACGCCCTTGCGCATGACCATCCGCACCAACAAGGCCTGCGCAGGCTGTGGCAGTTGGGCGAAGTCGTCGATGAACGTGCGTTCTTCCTCGTTCAGCAGGTCGTCGTAACGCTGGCCGATCCAGCCCAGCACCTGGCGAAAGTTCTCCAAGTAATAGAACGGATTGTCGAGGGGGGAAGTGCTCACGGCGCGGTCACGTTACGGCTGGCGGAAAGGCGTCAGGATACTGGTTATCCGTACAGATTCCAGCCCCCACTGATGAGGATTTTGCGTTGGACTGATCAACGGCAACCGAGCGAGGGGCTACAATCGGGCCACTGTTTTTGCGAGGGGCCTGTGATGCCTTCCCTTTCCACACCGCGCATCTATCTGGCCGGTTTCGATGTCTTTCGCGCCGATGCCATTGAACACGGGCGCTACCTCAAAACGCTGTGCGAGGCCCACGGGCTGGAAGGCCTGTACCCGTTCGACAACGAGGTCGAACAGGGCCTGTCGCCCCACGACACCGCCAGACGGATCTGCCACGCCAACATCGACATGATCAAACGCTGCGACGCCGTGCTGGCGAATCTCAACCCTTTCCGGGGAATCGAGCCGGACTCCGGAACGGCATTCGAAGTGGGCATGGCCGTGGCGCTGGGCAAGCCGGTCTGGACCTACTTCGAAGACACGCGGCCCCTGCGCGAACAGATTGAGCACGATGCCGACGGTTCCGATGCGCAGGGGTATCAGGTGGAGGATTTTCAGCTGCCGAAGAACCTGATGCTGGCGTGTACGTGGGTGGGGTTCAGCGGGACGGTGGAAGCGGCCGTTGAGGCATTGGCCGGGCATTTGAAACAATCACCCGGCAACGCGATATAGCTGTCGGCGCGGTGTTACCCCAACGTCGAAGACCCGATGTCCAGCTTGTCCGCATCCTCGAACTCATCCAGCCGCAAATCCCCCAGGTCCAGATCGCCTTCCGGGTCGCTGTCTTCGTCCGCATCGGCGTCGTTGAGGGGCGATTGATCGCCGCCAAAATGCTGGTCTTCGTGGTTCATGAAATACGGAATCCGGGTGTATTCGTGTGGCTGTGCCTGCATGCTTCTAGCCTCCAGATGGCTGTTCACTGTTGTTGCTGTCTGTTTCAAGGCTACTCCCGAACGCCTCGGGATTACACCCAACTGAAAAACGAGCCCCCGTCGTCGCGCAGCATTTGCACCATCGCGTGGGCCGCGGGCGAGAGGTAGCCCTCGCGGCGCAGAATGACGCAGATAGTCCGCGTCATGGTCGTAGCTTCCAGCGGCACCTCCCGCAGATATTGCATGTTCTTGCCATATTCGAGGGTTTCCCGGGCGATGAAGCTCAACAGGCTCGTCTGGGCGATCAGCCTCGGCAACAGCGAAATGGAATTGGCCTCGATCTGCACCACGGGCAGCGGGAGGTGGTGACGGGTGAACGCTTCATCGACCCAGATCCGCGACGACACTCCCAACGGCGGCAACACCCAGCGGTAGTTGCACAGGTCGCTCATCTGGTAGGGGGCGTTGAAGATCGGGTGATTGCGGCTGGCGATGACCACCGCTTCGTCGGTGAGGATCGGGTAGGCGGTGAATTCGTCTTCGATGCCGCGTTGGGAACAGATGATCATGTCCAGATGCCCTGAGCGCAGTTGCTCGCGCAGCATGTCGTCCTGACCGATGACCAGCTTCAGGGTGATGTCCGGCGCCCGTTTGAGCAGCGCATTGGTCAGCTCGGGCAACAGGTATTCGGCCATCGTCGCCGCACAGCCCAGTCGGATTTCCCCGACCGCGCCACTGGCAAAGTCCCGCACCTCGCGCTGGGTCTGGGCGATGCTTTGCTGCAACATCTTGCCCCGTGCCTGCAACAGCTCGCCCACCGGGGTCAACTTGATCCGGCGCCCGTCGCGCTGAAACAGCTTGGTGCCAAACGACTCTTCCAGGCGTTGAATGCTTTTGGTCAATGCCGGCTGGCTGCGATTGAGCTTTTCAGCGGCCCGACCGAGGTGACCGAGTTCGGCGATGGTTTCGAAATAGGTGAGGTCCCGCAGGTCCATATATCAACCAAAGTTATCGATTCATGATTATTAGAAAATAGACTTGATCAATTGAAGTGTCGATAATTTTGCGCATTGGACAGAACTCCATCAGGAAACCGCCCATGCTTTGGAGATCCTCGTTGTCGCGCCCCACCCCGTTTTCCCTCGACACCCTGCACCCGCTTTTGCAATGGCTGCTGCTCATCCTTCTCGCCGGCAGCGCCGGTCAACTGTTCCGCTACTTCCACGTTCCTGCTGCGCTGTTTCTCGGCCCAATGCTGGTGGCGATCGGCTTTGGCGTGTCCGGTGCGTCGATCCGGATCAACAAACACGTGTTCCGTCTCGGCCAAGGCTCGGTGGGGGTACTGGTGGCGCACTCGATGACCATGGGTGTGTTGCTCACGGCCATGCATTCCTGGCACGTGATGGTGTTCGCCACCGTGCTGACCATCGCGCTGAGCGCCGTGGTGGGCATCGGGCTGGCACGCTGGGGCGGGATTCAGGGCAGCACGGCGGCATGGGGCACTTCGCCGGGGGCGGCGTCGGCGATGGTCGCGATGTCCGAAGACTACGGCGCCGACTCGCGGGTCGTGGCGACCATGCAATATGTGCGGGTGGTGTGTGTGGTGATGGTCGGCGCACTGGTGAGCCGGGTGATTGGCGCCGATGTCGGTGGCACCGATGCGCACAGCACCAACGCGATGCTGCAAGGGGTGAACCTCCTGAGCCTGGGCCTGACCGTGCTGACCATCGTGGTCGGCGTGACCCTCGGCGCCAAAGTACCGGCTGGTGCGCTGCTGGTCCCGCTCTTGTTGGGTGGCGCGCTGCAATTGAGCGGGATTTTGCAGATCACCATGCCGACCTGGCTGCTGGCGATTGCCTATGGCGCCATCGGCAGCTACATCGGCCTGCGGTTTGACCGGGTGACGATCAACTACGTCTGGCGTCGCCTCCCCGCGATGATCCTCGGGGCGCTGCTGTTGATCCTGCTGTGCGCCCTCTCGGCCTGGGTGATCGCCGAAATGATGGGCAAGGACTTTCTCTCGGTGTACCTCGCTACCAGCCCCGGCGGCCTCGACGCCATGGCGATCATCGCCATCGACACCCACTCGGACGTCGGCTTCGTGCTGGCCATGCAGACCCTGCGCCTGTTCGGCGTAATCGTCACCGGCGCCTACATCGCGCGGCAAGTGATTCGCGTGACCCAACGGTTGGCGTGAGGGATCGCAGCGTGCTGCGCACCGCACCGCTGTCCACTTGCAGCTTGCAGCTCACCACTCACCGCTGCTTTTCACCGCTGCTGTTCACTGTCAAACACTTCCCCGCGCCGGATGATCGTGGCCTTCGCCAATAATGCCCCCGGCGCGAGCACAGCGTTGGCGCCGAGGCGGGAGCGGTCGCCGATCAGCGCGCCGAATTTGTCGCAGCCCGTGGCACGCAGACGGCCGTCGACGCGCACGCGAACTTCCTTGTCGTCGCGCTCGTTGCGGTAATTGCAGACGATGCTGCCCGCCTCCAGATTCACCCCCGCGCCCAGCACCGAATCCCCCACAAAATTGAAGTGCGCGAGCTTGGTGCCATCGAAGACGAACGAGGTTTTCAGCTCCGCGCCGGGACCGAAGATGCAGCGCTCACCCACCCAGCAACCACCCCGCAGGTACGCGCCGCTGGCGACGAAGCATTCAGGGCCAATGATCAATGGCCCTTTGAGCACCGCCCCCTCCTCGACCACCACCGTTTTGTGAACGGCAATGTCGCCACGGATTTCGTAGTCGTCGCCCAGCGTCACCAACAGTTCGCGAATGATTTCAGGGGCACGGCTGACCAGTTCCCACGGCGTGAGCGAGGCCCAGCGCGACAGGGCTGAGGTGTCCAGCGATTCGATAAAGTCGCCGATGCGGATCATTGCAAACGCTCCAGCGCCGTGGCGAGGCTTTGCGCCAGCGGCAAGACGGGCAACAACGTCGCCTGGTACGCGTGATACAGGTCAGGCTTGCCCGGCCAGATATCAGCGCTCGGCTGATTTTGCGGATTCAGCTCATGGCGCCAGCTGCCGTGTTCGCGGTCGATGAACAGGGTTTCGTTGAATTCCCAGAAGGTCCGATACCAGGTTTCGTATTGCTGCTCGCCGGTGCGCTGAAGCAAGGCGGCCGACGCGGCGGCGGCTTCGGCGTGGGTCCAGTGCAGACGATGACGCACCACCGGGCGATTATCCCAGTCCAGCGTATACACGATGCCCGGCGCGCCATCGACGTCCCAGCCAAAGCGGCACGCGTTTTCGAACAGCAGCCGTGCGTCCTCCAGCAGCCAGGCCGGGGAGTCCAGTTTCGCCGCCTGACGCGCCGCTTCCAGGTGGAGCACCAGCCGCGCCCATTCGAAGGCATGGCCCGGCGTCGTGCCATAGGGGCGGAAGCCGTCGTCCGGCTTGTCGGCGTTGTACTCCGGCACCGGCTGCCATTGCAGGGTGAAATGCTCGATGACTTGATGATGATTGGCGGCGGCGTGCTGATGAATCACCCGCTCGACAATGCTCAGCGCCCGGTCCAGCCAGCGCGCATCGCCGGTGACATCGGCCAGGGCCAGAAACGCCTCCGTGCTGTGCATGTTGCTGTTGGCGCCGCGGTAGGCTTCTTCGTCGCTCCAGTCCCGGGCGAAGGACTCGCGCATGGCGCCTTCTTCTTCGCTCCAGAAGTGCTGGCTGATGACCTGAATCGCCTGATCGAGCAAAGCCTTGGCGCCGGGGCGCTGGGCAACGACCGCAGAAGAAGCGGCCAGCGCAACGAAAGCATGCAGATAGGCAGCTTTACCCGTGCTGCCGCCTTTATCGAGGGGCTTGTCGAACCAGCCGCCATGCTCGGCATCCCGCAGCGGTCCCGCCAGCGCCGCAACGCCATGGTCGACCAGCTCGGCGCAACCAGGAATGCCATTGATGTGAGCGAGGGCAAAGCTATGGGTCATGCGGGCGGTGTTCATGGTTTCCGCGACGGCGTCGGCGGGCAACCGTCCCTGCTCGTCCAGATTGCCGAAGCCCTGAGGCAGCCTGGCCGCCTTGGCGAACGCCAACAGGCGATTGCCCTCCTGTGCCAACCACGCCTTGTGTCCAGGGGCGCGCAACCAACTGCTGAAACCGCGATTCACATCATCCATTGCCTTGTCACCTATCTGCTCGGCAGGTTCAGCCCGCCAGGAATTATTAGTCGGGGAGAATCATGCAAGCCAACGCCGGGTCAGGCAAGTGAATGAGGTGAATCCTTTAAGCAGCGCTTGCCAGAGGGAGCGCTGACATGCGCCAAACCGCAGAGGCGACATCAGCAACACGATCACACGCGAAACCGCGTCACCACTTGGTTCAACTCCCCCGCCAGGCGCGACAGCTCGGTGCTCGACGCGCTGATCTGGTTGGCACCGGAGGACGACTGTTGCGACAGGTCGCGGATGTTGACGATGTTGCGGTCCACTTCCCGCGCCACTTGCGCCTGTTCTTCCGCGGCGCTGGCGATGACCAGGTTGCGTTCGGAAATCTGGTTGATCGACGAGGTGATGCGGGTCAGCGACTCCCCCGCGCCTTGCGCCAGTTCCAGCGTTTCCGTCGCCCGCGTGCGGCTGACCAACATGGACGCCAGCGCGTCGCTGGAACCGCTGCGCATGGTCGAGACCATCTTGTCGATTTCCAGCGTCGATTGTTGGGTGCGATGGGCCAGTGCGCGCACCTCATCGGCGACTACCGCAAAGCCGCGTCCCGACTCCCCGGCGCGTGCGGCCTCGATGGCGGCGTTCAGCGCCAGCAGATTGGTTTGCTCAGCGATGGAGCGAATCACGTCCAGCACCTTGCCGATGTCCTGGGACTGATCGGCCAGGGTCTGCACCAGTACCGAGGTGTGTTGCACGTTGCTGGAGAGGTTCTGGATCGAGGTCACGGTTTCAATCACCCGCGCTTGCCCGTCTTGCGCCGCGTCGTTGGATTCGCTGGACGCCTGGGACGTGGACACCGCGTTGCGCGCCACTTCTTCCACGGCAGAGGTCATTTCGTTGACTGCCGTCGCGGCCTGCTCGATTTCCGCGTTCTGTCGATTGAGCCCGCGATGGCTGTCTTCGGTGACCGTATTGAGTGCGGTGGCGGCCGAGGCCAATTGGCTAGCAGAACTGCCGATCAGGCTCAAGGTGCCGCGCAGATTGGTTTGCATCAGACGCAGCGCGGTCAGCAGACGCGTGACCTCATCCTTGCCTTCGACGCGAATGTCATGGGTCAGATCGCCCTTGGCGACGAATTCCGCCGCCGTTACCGCTTCTTCCAGCGGCTGGATGATGCTGCGGGTCAGCCACAGGGCCAGGATGACGGTCGCCAGCGCTGCGATCAGCACGAACACCAACACCACATTGCGCGAGGCGCGGTACTGAGACTCTGCAGCCTTGCCTTCCTGTTCGACCTGCTGCGAATAGAAGTCCGTCAGGTCGCCGAGCTGCGCGCCCGAATTATCGACGGCGGTTTTCATGTCCACCAGCAGCAACGTGTTCATGGCTTTCGTATCGCCACTTTCCGCCAACACGAACGACTGGCTCAGGCCACGCTGGTAATCGGCCAGCGTACTGCGGAATTTGTCGTACAACACCTTCTCTTCAGGGGTGTCGATGAACGTGTCGAGGGTCCCCAGTTTGTCAGTCAGCACCTTGACCCGTGCGTCCATCTGGCCCTTATACGTGCCGACGCTCTTGGGGTCGGTGTCCAGCGCCATGCGCAGCGAAATCGTGCGGATGCGCAACATGGCTTCGCGAATCTCGCTGACCAGCCGCATGCTCGGCATCCAGTTGCTCTCGACCGCCACCTCGCTCTGACGGATGGTGGACATCTGGCTTAATGCAAACCAGCCCAGCAACGCGACGAGCAGGGAAATCAGGGTAAAACCGAGGCCCGCACGTCGGGCGATGGTGAGGTTGCGTAGGTTCATGACCGTAGGCTCATTATTGTGGGGGCAGTGATCGCAGTTGTCGTACGACCTCTGCTTATCGACGTGTAGCGGGGCTTCTTTAGCGAACACTTCATGAAACATCCGATCGAGCGTTCGGGGAAACCTTGGGCCAGTGCGAGGTCTAGACCTATGAGTCAACCCCAGTGAGAACGGAGGCCCATCATGCATCTGGAAGGTTCCTGCCATTGCGGCGCGGTGGAGTTCAGCCTGAACAGCGCCCACCCCTACCCCTATCAACGCTGCTATTGCTCGATCTGCCGCAAGACTCAAGGCGGAGGCGGCTATGCCATCAATCTCGGTGGCGACGCCAAAAGCCTGAAGGTCAAAGGCAAAAGCAGCATCGCCATCTACCACGCAAAAATGCGCGACGATGAACACAAACACGTGCACACCAGCAGCGCCGAGCGGCATTTCTGTAAGCAGTGTGGCAGTGCATTGTGGCTGTTCAGCCCGGAATGGCCGGAGCTGATTCACCCGTTCGCCTCCGCCATCGACACGCCCCTGCCCACCCCGCCCGAGCACACGCACCTGCTGCTCGACTCCAAGGCGTCGTGGGTCGAAGTCCAGGCCGGCCCGAAGGATCAGCAGTTCGAACAGTATCCGGAAGAGTCGATTGCCGACTGGCATCAGCGCCTGGGTTTAGAGCGGTGAGTGACGAGCTGCAAGCGGCAAGCTAAAAGCAGCGCTCAAGATGCTCACGATTGCGTTTTTGCTTGCAGCTTGTAGCTTGCTGCTCGTAGCTGGCACCTTGCCACTCGAAGCTTGCAGCTGAAAAATCGGTGAACCTCTATTGAGCCCGCCGACTCCCAACAGAAAGCCTGGGAGGAATTGAACATGGCAATGCATCGAGTCGCAATCCTGGCCGATCTTCGTCGAGATCGCGGGATTCAGGTTGAAGCAGGCGAGAAAAAAGTCGTACTGGTGCGCCATGGCGATGAGGTTCGCGCTTATCAGGCGGAGTGCCCTCACGCGGGCGCCCCTTTGGCCGACGGCGCGGTGTGTAACGGCCATTTGATCTGTCCGTGGCACAAAGCAGAATTTGCCATTTCCGACGGGCATCTGTGCGAACCGCCTGCGCTGGACGCCCTGACCCGCTACCCGCTGCAAGTGATCGACGATCAGATTCACGTCGACGATCAGGCGCTATCTGTCGAGCACGACACCCGCCCCGACGACGACCGCTGCTTTGTCATCATCGGCGCCGGTGCCGCCGGAACGGCCGCCGCGTGTGCGCTGCGGGAAAAAGGCTTCAATGGCCGCTTGTTGCTCGTGGACCGGGAGGTTGCGCCGGGTTACGACCGGACGGCGCTGAGCAAATTCGTACTCGCGGCCGACATGCGCCCCGACGAAACCCCGCCCCTTCGCGACGACACGTTTTACGATGAAAACCACATCGAGCGTATCGAAGGCGAGGTCATGAAGCTGGACGTCGTCAACAAGCGTCTGACCCTGTCAGACGGCCGCCGCTTTGCCTACGACGCCGTACTGATTACCACCGGCGGCGAACCTCGCGCCCTGCCGTTGATTGGCGCGGACCTGCCGCAAGTCCTGACCCTGCGTTCCCGTGACGATGCAAAGAAAATCCTCGCCGCTGCCAAGCCGGGCAAACAGGCACTGATCGTCGGCGACAGCTTCATCGGCCTGGAAGCCGCGTCTGCGCTGCGCAAGCACGGGGTTAACGTGACCGTGCTCGCCCACCATGAAGTGCCGTTCGCCGATCAATTGGGCGAGCGAATCGGCAAGGCGTTGCGCGCCCTTCATGAACAAAACGGTGTGCTGTTCCGCACCCATGTGGACATCAGCCGCTTTGAAGGCGAAGGCCATGGCGGCAAAAAACCTCTGGAAACTGCCGTTCTGAACAACGGTGAGCGGCTGCCGGTTGACCTCGCACTGATCGGCATTGGCGTCTCTCCATCCACGCAATTTGTCGACGGCCTGCAACTGGAAGAAGACGGTTCGGTGAGCGTGGACTCAGGCATGAAAGCAGGCAGGGACGTGTGGGCGGCGGGCGACATTGCCACCTTCCCGATCAACGGCCAGCCCCTGCGGATCGAACACTGGCGATTGGCGCAACAGCAGGCTCGGATCGCCGCAAGCAACATGCTGGGCGCTGAAAAACATTACAGCGACGTGCCGTATTTCTGGACCTTCCATTTCGGTAAGCGGCTGGACTATCTGGGTCACGCGGACAGGTGGGACGACATCGTTTACCTCGGCGAACCGGAGACCTTCGAGTTTCTGGCGCTGATCTGCAAGCAAGGGGCCGTTGCTGCCGTGGTCGGTTGCAAGCGCGAACGGGAAGTCGCCCTGCTGGCCGAACGCATGAAACAGCCCTTGTTCAAGGACGAGGCGCTGATGCTGATCAAGCAAATGAGCGAAGGTGCGTGACAACACGCACGACGATCGATTCGAAGGAGACATAGCCATGACGAAAGCCTCAGACCGGGAAGACCTGAAACACGCGCCGGAAAATGCTGGCAAGGTCGGCGAGCAGCACAAACAGGCGAACCAGCAAGGTGAGCAGCCTCGTCATCCTGAGCATCCGAAAGGCCAGGATCAGGACACAGACCGTAACCGCAACAAGCCCTGAGTGCTGACTGAGGTGCGTTGAAGCCTGAGGTCGCGACGATAGGTGGCGCCTGACCCGGACCTGACTGTGGGAGTGAATTTATTCACGAAGCGATATAACAGCCGATCTTTCTCTGTCGCCTGATCCATCGTTCGCGAATGAATTCGCTCCTACAGAAGATCTTCACCGGGCTATCTGGCTGACTTACCCGCGGCTCGCGGCCTGCTGTCGGTTGCATCGCCGACTGTGGCGACGCTTCGCCGGGGTCTCCGACGCTTTTTCGACTTTCATCCACCACGCCTCGCCTCGGCTCGGGTAATCGATGTAGAACGGCTGGCCCATTTCCGGTGTGGTGATCGAAATACTACGATCCCAGGCCAGTGCCAGAATCCGGTCGAACGGTTCGTGCCAGGCATGCATCGCCAGGTCGAACGTACCGTTGTGGATCGGCAACAGCCATTTGCCGCGCACATCGATGTGGGCTTGCAGGGTTTCTTCCGGCTGCATGTGCACGTCTGGCCAGTCGACGTTGTAGGCGCCGGTTTCCATGAGCGTCAGGTCGAACGGGCCGTACTCCTCGCCGATCAGCTTGAAGCCCGCGTGGTAGCCGGTGTCACCGCTGAAGAAAATCCGTTGCTCGCCATCGAGCATCACCCACGAACACCACAGCGTCTGGTTGCCGTCGCGCAGGCTGCGCCCGGAGAAATGCTGGGCGGGCGTGGCGACGAAGCGAATGCCGTGAATCTCCGTCGATTGCCACCAGTTCAGTTGCTGGACCTTCTCGGCCGGCACGCCCCATTCGATCAGCGTGTCGCCCACGCCCAGCGGCGCGATGAAGTGCTCAGCCTTGTCCTTGAGCACCTGGATGCTCATGTGGTCGAGGTGATCGTAGTGGTTGTGCGACAGAATCACCGCCTTCAGTGGCGGCAGGTCTTCGAGGCTGATCGGCGGCTGGTGGAAGCGCTGAGGACCCGCCCACTGAATCGGCGACGCACGCTCGGCGAACACCGGGTCGGTCAGGAAATATTGGTTGCGCAGCTTGAGCAGCACCGTCGAATGGCCCAGGCGGTACACCGTGTTGTTCGGCGCGGCCAACAATTGCTGACGGGACAGCGGCTGAACCGGAATCTCACCCACCGGGCGGGTGTGGCGAGGCTTGTTGACCATGGCGTTCCAGAAAATGCGCAGCGTCTTCAGGAACCCGGAGCGCTGCATCGGCTTCTGGTTGCGGTAGCGGCCCTCCTCGCGAGAAAGAACGGGCAACGGGGAAGCGTTATCGAGGTTTTTTTCGATCGAGGCCATGAGGTGCTGACTCCATGAAACGGGTGGAGGTTTCTGCAACGGCGGACGCGTTGCAGAATGTTGCATACGACGGAAAGAAGTAAGCGAGAAGTTGTAACAGGCTTTTACACTACACAGTGTAGTTTCAAGCTTGCACGAACGGCAAAGAGAAGTAAACTGCTCGGTGTAATTTTCTCGCTGGCGATCATTCCCAGCCTCACCTTTCCAGAAGCGATGCCATGACTGCGCCCCAACGACTGACTGACCGAAAACGTGAATCCATCGTGCAGGCAGCGATTGCCGAATTTCGCGACAACGGTTTCGAGGTCACCAGCATGGACCGCATCGCCGCTCGGGCTGAGGTCTCCAAGCGCACTGTCTACAACCATTTCCCGAGCAAGGAAGAGTTATTCTCGGAAATGCTCCATCGCTTATGGGCACGGGCCACGGCACAGCCTGAAGCCATTTATCGGCCTGGCGTGGCCTTGCGCGATCAACTGCGCGACTTGCTCGACGCCAAGATGAAAACCCTCGCCGACAGCAACTTCCTCGACCTCGCGCGCGTCGCCATCAGCGCCACCATTCACTCCCCCGAACGCGCCCAGGCGTGGGTCAACCGCCTCAACGAACGCGAAGAGACGTTCACTGTCTGGGTGCGAGGCGCCCAGCAGGACGGCCGTTTGAAAGCCGTCGAGCCGGGGTTCGCTGCGTCGCAGATTCACGCGTTGCTCAAGGCGTTCGCGTTCTGGCCGCAGGTCACCCTCAACGAACCGATCCTGACGCCCGAAAAACAGGCGTCCGTGGTGGAGTCGGCGCTGGACCTCTTCCTCTGTTGGTACGAAATACCGTTGCAGGCCCCAACCGTTTAGCGGTTGGCCGCCACGCGCTCTACGATCTGCCGACGCGCCTCCAGCCCAGCGGCCGCACGCTGCTGGGCGAGGGCAAGGATGTGAGCGGGCGCGGTGTCCGGACGACCTGAATCGAACGGCTGCGCGGGTGCGTATTCGATTTGCAGCTGAACGGCCTGCGCGGTGTCTGCATCGAAGAGTTCGCTGATCAGGGTCAGGGCGAAATCGATCCCCGCCGTTACGCCGCCACCGGTCATCAGGTTGCCATCCCGAACGACACGTTCATGAACCGGAATCGCCCCGAATTTCTCCAAGAGGCTGTGAGACGCCCAGTGCGTGGTCGCGCGCTTGCCTTCCAGCAACCCTGCCGCGCCCAGCACCAATGCACCGGTGCAGACCGAGGTCACGTATTGCGCGTTTTTTGCCTGGTGCTGGATGAACGCGAGGGACTCGGCATCTTCCAGCAACGCGTCGATGCCCACGCCGCCGGGCACGCAGATGACGTCAAGGTCCGGGCAGCTTTCATAGGTTTGGGTCGGAATCAGGCTGAGACCGGTGCTTGATAGCAAGGGATCGAGGTTTTTCCAGACCAGGTGCACCGTGACGCCCGGCAGGCTGGCGAACACGTCATAAGGACCGGTGAGGTCGAGTTGTTGAACCTTGGGAAAGACCAGCAGGCCGATGTGCAGGGTCATGAGGGTGGCTCCTGATTGAGTGAAGTGGACGAATTCACTGTAGCGAGATAGGCTCTGGCGGATACGCCATTCAGCCCACATTTTCCGCCAACCCTGTAGTTGAGTCCGGCCATGACCCACGCCCTCAGAGCCATCCATATTCTGGCCTTCCCCAATGTGCAGTTGCTTGATGTGACCGGGCCGTTGCAGGTCTTCGCGTCGGCCAACGAACACGCAGTGGAACAAGGCTTCGAAACCCCGTACGCCCCTGCCGTCATCGCCAGACAAGAAGGCAGCGTCGTGTCTTGGGCGGGCCTGGGTCTGCACACGCAACCCCTGCCCGAAACGCCCTCTGACACCTTGATCATTGCGGGTGGTCGCGGGGTTCACACCGCGTTGAAGGATCAGACGCTGGTGCAATGGGTGCGTGATCAGGCGGCAGGTGCGCGGCGGGTAGCGTCGGTCTGCACTGGCGCCTTTTTGCTGGCGGAAGCGGGGTTGCTGGACGGGCATCGCGTGGTGACCCATTGGGACAGTTGCGACCAACTGGCTCAGCGCTACCCGGCCTTGCAGGTCGACCCCGACCCGATCTTCATCAACGAAGACGCGCTGTGGACCTCGGCAGGCGTGACGGCGGGCATCGACCTGGCACTGGCGATGGTCGAAGCCGATCTTGGACGCCCGGTGGCACTGGCCGTGGCGCGGGACCTGGTGGTGTTCCTCAAACGGCCAGGGGGACAATCGCAGTTCAGCACCGCGCTGTCGATGCAGCACGCCACGCGCAGTCAGGACAGCCGCTTTGGCGATTTGCACGCCTGGATGCTCGACAACCTCGCGAGCGACCTTTCCGTCGCCACCCTCGCCGCCCAAGTGGGCATGAGTGAACGCAGCTTCGTCCGCCATTACCGCGCCCACACCGGCAACACCCCGGCCCGCGCCATCGAACAGCTGCGGGTCGAAGCGGCGCGCCGGTTGTTGGGAGACAGCGCCTTGCCGATCAAACGCATCGCCGACCGTTGCGGATTCGGCACCGAAGAAACCCTGCGCCGCAGCTTCATGCGCGCGGTGGCGGTCACGCCGCAGGCGTATCGGGAGCGGTTTAGTGCGGGGTGAATGTCGCCAATCCCAAGGACGAGCGTAATCCTCCTGTAGGAGCGAATTCATTCGCGAGGCAATGGTGCATCCGAAGAAGACGTGTTGGATGCACCACCGATCGCGAATGAATTCGCTCCTACAGAAGATTGACCGTGCGACGTCGAAAAGAAATTAATTTTCATAAATTGATATTCTTATCAGTTTTCGTGTAGTTTAATTTTCATCACGAACTCAGAGATAAAAATAATGCCTGCCTGTGATCGTCGTTTTTCGACCCCTGCTGCACCCCGCTCCCCTTTCGCAACGCCCACTGCCGAGACCGTTTTCATCGCTGAACCCCGTTCGGACTGACCTCCGCCGTGCTTCCGCCTGACTGACCCTTTTCTCTGCAAGGAATCGTTGCATGCCTCCGTCTACCGGCCTGTCCCTGTTGATCTACGCCGCGATCGCGATCATTGCCCTGATCGTGCTGATCGCCCGTTTTCGTCTCAATCCGTTTGTCGTCATCACTCTGGTGTCGGTGGGCCTGGCGCTGGTCGCCGGGATGCCCGCGACATCGGTGGTCGCCTCCTATGAGGGCGGGGTCGGCAAGACCTTGGGCCACATCGCCTTGGTGGTGGCGCTGGGCACCATGCTTGGCAAGATGATGGCCGAGTCCGGGGGCGCCGAGCGGGTGGCGCGGACGCTGATCGACCGCTTCGGCGAGCGCAATGCCCATTGGGCCATGGTCTGCATCGCCTTTCTGGTGGGGCTGCCGCTGTTCTTCGAAGTGGGCTTTGTGCTGTTGGTGCCGATTGCCTTCACCGTGGCGCGCCGGGTCGGGGTGTCGATTCTGATGGTCGGCCTGCCGATGGTCGCGGGCCTCTCGGTGGTCCATGCACTGGTGCCGCCTCACCCCGCCGCGATGCTGGCAGTCCAGGCCTATCAGGCGTCGGTGGGCCAGACCCTGTTCTACGCGATCCTGGTCGGCATCCCGACGGCAATCATTGCCGGGCCGGTGTACGCAAAATTCATCGCACCGCGCATTCACCTGCCGGACGAAAACCCGCTGGCCAAACAGTTCCTCGACCGCGAACCGCGCAAACAATTGCCCGGTTTCGCGATCACCATGGCGACCATTCTGCTGCCGGTCCTGCTGATGTTGCTGGGGGGCTGGGCCAACCTGCTGTCGACGCCGGGCAGCGCCTTCAACAGCTTTCTCTTGTTCGTCGGCAACTCGGTGATCGCCCTGCTGCTGGCGACCTTGCTGAGTTTCTGGACCTTGGGGATTGCTCAGGGCTTCGGCCGTGATTCGATCCTCAAGTTCACTCAGGAATGTCTGGCGCCGACGGCGAGCATTACACTGTTGGTCGGCGCCGGTGGCGGCCTGAACCGGATTCTGGTGGACAGCGGCGTGACCAACGAAATCGTCGGGCTGGCCCAGGATTTTCACCTCTCCCCACTGCTCATGGGCTGGCTGTTCGCCGCATTGATGCGCATCGCGACCGGCTCGGCCACCGTGGCCATGACCACCGCGTCGGGCATCGTCGCGCCGGTGGCCATGGGCCTGGGTTATCCGCACCCGGAGTTGCTGGTGCTGGCGACGGGCGCGGGTTCGGTGATCTTTTCCCACGTCAACGACGGCGGGTTCTGGCTGATCAAGGAGTATTTCAACATGACCGTGGCACAGACCTTCAAGACCTGGACGGTGTTGGAAACGCTGATTTCGGTGATCGCGTTCCTCCTCACCCTCGGCTTGGCACAGGTGCTCTGAGTGGACATTCTTTACCAAATTCGCGCCCGGCAGGATTCGTTCAGCGCCGGTGAAGGCCGCATTGCCAGGCTGATTCTGAGCGATGTCGCTTTCTCGGCCAGCGCCAGCCTCGACGAGTTGGCCGCCCGTGCCGAAGTCAGCAGCGCCACGCTGTCGCGCTTCGCCCGCTCGGTGGGCTGCAAGGACCTGCGCGATCTGCGCTTGCAACTGGCCCAGGCCAGCGGCGTCGGCAGCCGTTTTCTCAAGCCGGAACAGGCGCCCGAGCAGTCTTCGTTTTTCAGCCAGATCGTCGGCGACATCGAATCGACCCTGCGCCAGCACCTCGCCGGATTCGACGACGCGCGCTTCAAGGCTGCCGTCGCCCTGCTCACCCCCGCGCGCATGATTCACAGCTTCGGCATGGGCGGTTGTTCGAGCCTGTGCAGCGAGGAATTGCAGACCCGTCTCGTCCGTCTTGGCTACCCCATCGCCGCCTGCCGCGACCCGGTGATGATGCGCCTGATCGCCGCCACCCTGGGTCCCGACCACAGCCTCATCGTCTGCTCCTTGAGTGGGCTGACCCCGGAGCTATTGGACGCCGTGACCCTGGCCCGCAGCTACGGCGCGAAGATTCTGGCAATCACCCTCCCCAGCTCGCCACTGGCGGCGTTGGCAGACGTGCTGCTGCCGCTGCAAATCGCCGAAACCAATTTCATCTACAAACCCACGGCGGCGCGCTACGGCATGCTGCTGACCCTCGACGTGCTCGCCACCGAGCTGGCGCTGATCGCCCCTGACGAGAATCAGGAACGCCTGCGCCGCATCAAGCTGGCCCTCGATGATTACCGCGGCGGCGACGACGGCCTGCCGCTTGGAGACTGACCCATGCTTTACGACCTGATCATTCGCGACGCGCTGGTGATCGACGGCAGCGACACGCCGGGCTACCGCGCCGATGTGGCGGTGCATGACGGGCGCATTCAGCGCATCGGAGATTTGAGCGGCGTCTCGGCCCGAGAAAACATCGACGCGGCCGGTCGGGTGCTGGCGCCAGGCTTCATCGATGTGCACACCCACGACGACACGGTGGTGATTCGTCAGCCAGACATGTTGCCGAAAATCACCCAGGGCGTGACCACGGTGATCGTCGGCAACTGCGGGATCAGCGCCTCGCCCGTGACGCTGGCGGGCGACCCTCCTGACCCGATGAACCTGCTGGGCCCGGCGAAGGCATTTGCCTATCCGCGCTTTCGCGATTACCGCGATGCCGTGAACAAGGCCCGTCCGGCGGTCAATGTCGCTGCGCTGATCGGCCATACCGCGCTGCGCAGCAATCATCTGGACGACCTGTTCCGCACCGCCCGCCCGGCAGAAATCCGTGCCATGCGCGAGCAGTTGCGTCAGAGCCTGGAAGACGGCGCGCTGGGGATGTCCACCGGCCTGGCTTACGCCACCGCGTATTCGGCGGAAACCGATGAAGTGAAGCAACTGGCGGAAGAACTGACGGCGTTTGGCGCGGTTTACACCACCCATCTGCGCAGCGAGTTCGAGCCGGTGCTGGAGGCGATGGACGAGGCATTCGACATTGGCCGCCACACCAAATCGCCGGTGGTGATTTCGCACCTGAAATGCGCAGGCGCGGGGAATTGGGGGCGCAGTCCTCAGTTGTTGGCGTCGCTGGAAAACGCCGCGCTGACCCACCCGGTCGGCTGCGATTGTTACCCCTACGCCGCGAGTTCATCGACGCTGGATTTGAAGCAAGTGACCGACGCGTTTCGGATCACCATCACCTGGTCAACGCCGCACCCGGATCAGAGTGGACGTGATTTGAAAGACATTGCCGCCGATTGGGGCTTGTCGCTTCTCGATGCCGCCCGTCAGCTGCAACCGGCGGGCGCGGTGTATTACGGGATGGACGAGAACGATGTGCAGAACATTCTGAAACATCCGCTCTCGATGATCGGCTCCGACGGCCTGCCGGAAGATCCCTTCCCGCACCCCCGTCTCTGGGGCGCGTTTCCACGGGTGTTAGGACATTTCAGTCGCGACCTTGGCCTGTTCCCGCTGCACCGGGCGATCCACAAGATGACCGGACTGACGGCGACACGGTTTGGCCTGCATGAGCGTGGGTTCGTGCGCGAAGGCTATTGGGCGGACCTGGTGCTGTTCAACCCCGAAACGGTGCGAGACGTCGCGAACTTCAAGGAGCCGAAACGCGCGGCAGAAGGTATCGACGGGGTTTGGGTGAACGGGCATTTGAGCTATGCCGATGGCAAACCACTAGGCGAGCGACAAGGCCGGTTTTTGCCCCGGAGCGGGTCGCTGGTGGCAGGCTTTACCCAAACCTGAGACTCGCTGCGCCGGTCACGGCCTTTCGCGAATACATTCGCTCCCACAGAAGAATGCGGTCAACCTGTGGGAGCGAATTCATTCGCGAAGGCGTTGGGTCATCCGGCGACTATTTTCGACCTATCCAAGAATGAGACCTCGGCACTCACCAAACCCGATACTCACCTCGCCATCCTTGCGGCAGCGGGCCTTGAGGATCACTTCATCCCCCGCTTCCAGAAACTTCCGGGTCTCGCCGCTGGGCAACTCGACTGCGTGTTTGCCCCCTTCGGTCATCTCCAGTAGGCTGCCGAACTGCCCCGTCTTTGGCCCCGACAGCGTGCCGGTGCCGAACAGGTCACCCGGCTGCAACTGACAACCGTTGACGCTGTGGTGGGTGACCATTTGGGCGAAGGTCCAGTACATGTTCAGGGTGTTGCTCAACGCCAGACGATGAGGCGGCAAACCCTGCGCCTTCATCTGCGCGGTCAGCAGCAACACTTCCAGTTCGAGGTCCAGCGCGCCCTGCTGCTGATCCTGCTCATTGAACAGATAATCCAGTGGCTTCGGATCACCTTCAGGTCGCTTGGGCTGCGCGGTGCGGAACGGTGCCAGCGCCTCGGCCGTCACCACCCACGGGGAGATCGTGGTGCTGAAGCTCTTGGAAAGAAACGGCCCGAGTGGCTGGTATTCCCAGGCTTGCAAGTCCCGAGCGGACCAGTCGTTGAGCAGGCAAAAACCGGCAATGTGATCACCGGCGTCGGCAATGCCAATCGGCTCACCGGCCTCATTGCCCGGCCCCATCCACACGCCCAGCTCCAGTTCGTAGTCCAGACGTTTGCTGGGCCCGAAGGTCGGTGCCTCAGCGCCAGGCGCGAGGGTCTGGCCGTTAGGGCGTTTGACCGGCGTGCCCGACACACGGAGCGTCGAGGCGCGACCATGGTAGGCAATCGGCACGTACTTGTAGTTCGGCAGCAGCGGGTTGTCCGGACGGAACAGCTTGCCGACGTTCATCGCATGATGAATGCCGACATAGAAATCGGTGTAATCCCCGACCTGTGCAGGCACGTGCAACTGACAGTCGCCCATGGGCACCAGCAATGTCTCACCCAGCGCCTGCAAGCGCTCACGGTGCGGGCTGTTTTCTTCCAGCAGCCCCTGTAACTCGCGACGCAGCGCCTGGCGGGGCGCGGCCCCCAGCGCAAAAAAGGCATTCAGCTGACCGCGGCTGGCCGCCTCGGCGGCTTCCCGGGCCGCGCCGCTGAACAGATCTGCATCGAAGGCGACACGCAAATCAACAATGCATTCACCAATGGCCACGCCACCGCGCCGGTTGCCGTCCGCACGACTGAAGACACCAAATGGCAGGTTCTGCAGCGGGAAATCAGGGTGGTCGTTGGCAGAGGTCACCCAACTGCGCGAGGGATGGGAAGTGCTCATCGTTGGCCGTCCGTATCGAAAGGTTTGAAGGTTCTGGCGATGCCGCTCCAGCAGGCATCGTAGTCGCTTTGCAATTGCGGGCACTCCAGCGCGTGGTGGCTGGGGCGCAAAGGTTTGCCGGTCTCGAACATGAAGGCCATGGTCTGCTCGATCTTGTGCGGCTTGAGGTCAGCCGCCATGGCTTTTTCAGCGGTGGCGTTGTCCGGGCCGTGGGCACTCATGCAGTTGTGCAGCGACACGCCGCCAGGCATGAAGCCTTCGGCTTTGGCGTCGTAGGCGCCGTCGATCAGGCCCATGAATTCGTTCATCAGGTTGCGATGGAACCACGGTGGCCGGAAGGTGTTCTCCGCCACCATCCAGCGTGGCGGGAAGATCACGAAATCGACGTTGGCCTGTCCGTGGGTCGGACCGGGCGAGGTCAACACTGTGAAAATCGACGGGTCCGGGTGGTCGTAGCTGACGGTGCCGATGGTATTGAACAGCCGCAGGTCGTACTTGTACGGCACATTGTTGCCATGCCACGCCACCACGTCGAACGGCGTGTGCTCAAGGGTGGTTTCCCACAGCTCGCCGAGGAACTTCTGCACCAGCACGGTGGGTTGCGCGCTGTTCTCAAAATGCGCGACCGGCGCCAGGAAATCCCGAGGGTTGGCCAGGCCATTGCTGCCAATCGGCCCCAGGTCCGGCAAACGCAGCGGGCTGCCGTGGTTCTCGCACAGGTAGCCCCTCGCCTGCCCGTCGAGCAAGTGCACACTGAATTTCAGCCCGCGCGGGATGACGGCGATTTCCTGCGGCGCGATGTCCAGCAGCCCCAGCTCGGTGATCAGGCGCAAACGGCCCAGTTGCGGAACGATCAGCCACTCGCCGTCAGCGTTGAAGAACGCCCGCTCCATGGACTGATTGGCGGTGTAGATGTAAACGCTGACGCCTTCGGCGTGGTCCGCCGCCGAGGTGCTGGCTAACGCAATCAGGCCGTCGATGAAATCGGTCGGCGCGGTGGGCATGTCGAAGGCGTTCCAGCGCAGGCGATTCGGGGTGATCGGGCCTTGCTGCCCGCCACCGGTGATCTGCCGTTCAAGACGCTCAAAACGCGGGTGCGCGGCGGACGGCGCAATGCGGTACAGCCAGGTGCGACGGGCCTCGGCGCGGGAAACGGTGAAGGCCGTGCCCGAGAATTGCTCGGCGTAGAGCCCGAGAGGATGGCGCTGCGGGGAATTCTGGCCCACCGGCAATCCGCCAGGCACCGCCTCGCTGCTGAATTGATTGCCGAATCCGGACTGGTAGCTCAACGCCTCGACTGCAGGTGGGGTGAACATCTCGACCTCATATTTTTATTTTACGTAACCAGATTACGCATAACGTAATTTGAGTTTGCGCAACGGTCAAGCTATAAGACAGCACTTTCAGACCGGCGCCTTGACCCATGACAGACGATTCCGCATCCCCTGCAATCCCGCGCCAACAGAAGGTGCAGTCCGCCGAAGTGGGCGTTGGCATTCTCAAGGCACTCGCCGAACTGGCTCCCGCCACGTCGCTGTCGAAGCTCGCGGAACACGTCGCCATGCCCGCCAGCAAGGTCCATCGCTATTTACAGGCCCTGGTGGACAGTGGGTTCGCCGAGCAGGACCCGGTCACCAACCATTACCGCCTCGGACGCTCGGCGTTGCAGGTGGGGCTGGCGGCGCTAAGCCAGCTGGACGTGCTGAAAACCAGCGCCTCGGCGTTGATCGAATTGCGCGACGAGCTCAACGAGACCTGCTTTCTGGCGGTGTGGGGCAACAAGGGGCCGACCGTGGTGTACGTCGAGCAATCCTTGGGCGCGGTGACGCTGGTGACCCAGATCGGCTCGGTGCTGCCCCTGCTCAGTTCGTCCACGGGGTTGGTGTTCGATGCGTTTCTCTCGACTGCCGAAACCGCTGCCCTGCGTGAAGCCGAATCGGCCAGCCTCAACGCGAAGCAGCTCAAGGAGATCGACCGCCACCTCAAGGAAATCCGCAGCACCGGCGTGCACCAGATCCACGGGCTGTTGATGGAAGGGGTCAATGCGGTGTCGTCCCCCGTGTTCAGCATGGGGAACAAACTGGCGGGCGTGATCACGGTGGTGGGCTCGGCGTCGGTGTTCACGGATCAACGCCAGACGGCGGCTGCGGGGAAATTGCGGCAGACGGCGCAGATCATCAGCGAGCGGATGGGCGGGGAAATGCCGAAAGGCTAAGCCCCGGGATTCACGCCAGACACAAATCCTGTGGGAGCGAATTCATTCGCGAAACGGTGTTCCTGACGACACATTTTCAGGGTCCGCACGGGCTATTCGCGAATGAATTCGCTCCCACAGTAAAACCCCGTCAGGCCTGGATATTGCGGGCTTCCCGAACACCTGTGGGAGCGAATTTATTCGCGAAGCGGCATTCCAGACGACACATCTTTAGCGTCTGCACGGGCTATTCGCGAATGAATTCGCTCCCACAGTTGATGCCGCGTCTGGCACTGAATGTTGCGGCGCCTCCGACAGTTGAAATGGCATCAACAATCAATTTCAACCGCTGACTCTCAATCCGCCGTCAGCACCCCACGGCGCAGTTGATCGCGCTCGATGGATTCGAACAGCGCCTTGAAGTTGCCCTCGCCGAAGCCGTCATCACCCTTGCGCTGGATGAATTCAAAGAACACCGGCCCCATCAGGGTTTCCGAGAAGATTTGCAACAGAAGACGCTGATTGCCACCTTCCGACGTGCCGTCGAGCAAAATCCCACGTGCCTTCAACTCATGTTCCGGCTCGCCATGACCCGGCAGGCGCCCTTCTAGCATTTCGTAATACGTCTCCGGTGGCGCGGTCATGAAGCGCATGCCCAAGGCTTTCAAGCGGTCCCAGGTGTCGATCAGGTCTTCGGTGAAGAACGCGACGTGCTGAATCCCTTCGCCGTTGAACTGCATCAGGAACTCTTCGATCTGCCCCGCGCCCTTCGACGACTCCTCGTTGAGGGGGATGCGGATCATGCCGTCGGGCGCCGTCATCGCTTTCGAAGTCAGGCCGGTGTATTCGCCCTTGATGTCGAAGTAACGGATTTCGCGGAAGTTGAATAGCTTTTCATAGAAGTTCGCCCAGTACGCCATTCGGCCGCGATAGACGTTGTGCGTCAGGTGATCGATGAATTGCAGCCCCGCCCCTTCCGGATGACGGTCGACGCCGTCGATAAACACGAAGTCGATGTCGTAGATCGACGTGCCCTCGCCAAAACGGTCGATCAGGTACAGCGGCGCACCGCCAATCCCTTTGATCGCGGGCAGGCGCAGCTCCATCGGCCCGGTGCCGATTTCAATCGGTTGAGCGCCGAGCTCCAGTGCACGTTTGTAGGCCTGTTGCGAATCCTTCACCCGGAACGCCATGCCGCACACGGAAGGACCGTGCTCGGCAGCGAAGTAGGACGCTTCGCTATGAGGCTCGTTGTTGAGGATGATGTTGATCGCGCCCTGGCGGTAAAGCGCCACGTTCTTGGAACGGTGGTTGGCGACTTTGGTGAAGCCCATCATCTGGAACACGGGTTCGAGGGTGTTGGGGGTTGGCGAGGCGAATTCAATGAATTCGAAGCCCATCAGGCCCATCGGGTTTTCGTAGAGATCAGTCACGGTCTTGCTCCTGCTAAAAAGTGAAATGCACGGCGGCGAGGATCACTGTTCAGCGGGTGGCGCGCAGGGAATGCCCCGAACGCTGCGGGCGAGGAAGTCGCCGAAGATCAATTGCAGACCGAAGATTTTCATGTAGGAAAGGTTACTCCGGCTTATCGGATTGCGCATCAGGATGCGCTTTTTGGAAGGCGGGGTGAGGCAGCGCCAGCGCTTCGACCCGGCAAATACGCGGGAACGCCGCCAGATCGACGTTGAACCGGCGCGCGGCATACAGCTGCGGCAGCAAATAGACATCAGCCAGACCGACGGCCCCGAAGCAGAACCCCTCGTCGCCGATCAGCGCCTCGACGGCCTTGAAGCCTTCAGTGATCCAGTGGCCGATCCAGGCGTTCACATCGCCGTCGTCATGGCCCAGGCCACGCAGACGATTCAGGACGGCAACGTTGTGCAGCGGATGAATGTCACAACCGATCAACGCCGCGACTTCACGATGTCGGGCACGCTGGAATAAATCGTCAGGCAACAGTGACGGTTGCGGATAGCGCTCTTGAAGGTATTCGATGATGGCGGGCGACTGAATGATCACCTCGCCCTCTTCCAGACGCAGCGCCGGCACGCGGCCCTGAGGATTGACCGCCAGATAATCAGCCTTGCGATGTTCGCCGCCGTCGCGGATCAGATTGACGGGAATGGCGTTGACCTCAAGCCCTTTCAGCGCCAGCGCAATGCGCACGCGGTAGCTAGAGGTCGAGCGGTAATAGGTGTAGAGATCCACGGGCAGGCCCTGCTTTTTTGTTATTTTCGTAAACGGTTTACGCTGTGCGTAAGTTGCGACATATCCCCATGAGAGTCAAGGTCAGGCCCACCCCTCCAACCGCAACGTCGCCCTCACCAACCGCTGCTCCTCGTCTTCAATCTCCCGCAGGTTCTCGCAAATGCTCTGAATGTGCGCCACGGCAGCCTTGCGCGCCTGCTCCGGCAGCCTTCCTGTCACCGCGTTGTAAAGCCTGGCGTGATGCCGGTCGATCTGGCGTTTCTGCTCATGCCGGTGATACAGGTTGTTGACCGAGGCAAACACGGTATTGAGCAGCAAATCCGTCAGCGAACGGAGGGTCTGCACCAGCACCGGGTTGTGGGAAGCTTCGCAGATGGCCAGGTGAAACGCGTGATCGAGCCGAGCGTGTTCGGGCGCAGGCAGTTCGTGATCGTGAGCGGCAACAAGGGCATCGTAGGCGCGGGTGATGAGGACAAAATCGGCGTCCGTCCCTCGCAGCGCCGCCAGCCGTGCGGACTCCCCTTCCAGCAGGCTGCGCACTTCGAAGAGGTCGTACAGGGTGCGCGGTTGCGAGGCGAACAGGTGCATCATTGGGGAAGCCGCGGTGACGCCCAGGCCGCCCATTTGCGCAACGAACGAGCCTTGGCCGTGGCGGGTGTCGATGATGCCCCGGGCACGCAAGAGTTTGAGCCCTTCGCGTAGCGCCGTGCGGGACACGCCGAGTTTTTCAGTCAGACGACGTTCGGAGGGCAGCAATTGCCCGACCTTGAGCACACCGTCGACGATCAGCCGCTCGATGCGTTCGCTGACCACGTCGGCGACTTGTTGCGGACGATCTGGTTTGAGGGTGTCCATGGTTTATGACGCCTTGCAAGAGGGTGAATACCGCGCATCTCCCGGCCTTCGACGCTCGCCCATAGTGGTATGACCAGCACTCATTGAGAGAGGCTTAAGACCTGCGACGTTTAACAACCCATTGATTTGACGATGTTTTGTTCAATCACATTGTGCAAACGCCAAAAAAAACTGGTTCGACCAGTGCGTTCAGACATGGACAGTAAATCCCGCGCAGCCAATGATGCAAGTCAGCCGTAGAACGTTCCCACCGCGAACGGGCCTTAATCAATAAGAACAAAACAGGGTTGCGAACCCCACCATGAATATTCTGTACGACGAACGCGTCGACGGCGCGCTGCCTGCAATCGACAAGGCCCAGCTGCTACAGGCCCTGCAGACCCGCCTCCCGGATCTGGACATCCTCCACCGCGAGGAAGAACTACGCCCCTACGAATGCGACGGCCTCTCCGCCTACCGCACCACGCCGATGCTGGTGGTGTTGCCCGAGCGGGTCGAGCAGGTGCAGACGCTGCTCAAGGTCTGCCACGAACGCGGCGTACCGGTGGTCGCTCGCGGGGCGGGCACCGGACTGTCCGGCGGCGCGCTGCCGCTGGAAAAAGGCGTGCTGCTGGTGATGGCACGCTTCAACAAGATTCTGCACATCGACCCCGCCGGACGTTTCGCCCGCGTGCAACCCGGCGTGCGCAACCTGGCGATTTCCCAGGCCGCAGCGCCGTATGACCTTTATTACGCCCCCGACCCGTCCTCGCAAATTGCCTGCTCCATTGGCGGCAATGTCGCGGAAAACGCCGGTGGCGTGCACTGCCTCAAATACGGCCTGACCGTGCACAACCTGCTCAAGGTCGACATCCTGACGGTCGAGGGCGAGCGCATGGTATTGGGCTCCGATGCGCTGGACACCCCCGGTTTCGACCTGCTGGCGCTGTTCACCGGCTCCGAAGGCATGCTCGGCATCATCACCGAGGTCACGGTCAAACTCCTGCCCAAGCCGCAAGTGGCGCGGGTGCTGCTGGCAGCCTTCGATTCGGTGGAGAAAGCCGGGCGCGCCGTGGGCGACATCATTGCCGAGGGCATCATTCCTGGCGGGCTGGAAATGATGGACAACCTGGCGATTCGCGCCGCTGAAGACTTCATTCACGCCGGTTACCCGGTGGACGCCGAAGCGATTCTGCTGTGCGAACTCGACGGCGTTGAGGCCGATGTGCACGCCGATTGCGATCGCGTGCGGGCCGTACTGGAAAAGGCCGGGGCCACGGAGGTGCGTCAGGCTAAAGACGAGGCCGAGCGCGTGCGCTTCTGGGCCGGTCGCAAGAACGCCTTCCCTGCCGTGGGTCGGTTGTCGCCGGATTACTACTGCATGGACGGCACCATCCCGCGTCGGGAATTGCCGGGCGTGTTGAAGGGCCTTTCCGCGCTGTCCGACGAATACGGCCTGCGCGTGGCCAACGTTTTCCACGCGGGCGACGGCAACATGCACCCGTTGATTCTGTTCGATGCCAACCAACCCGGCGAACTGGACCGTGCCGAAGCCTTGGGCGGCAAGATCCTCGAACTGTGCGTGAAGGTCGGCGGCAGCATCACCGGCGAACACGGCGTGGGTCGCGAGAAAATCAATCAGATGTGTGCGCAGTTCAACAGCGACGAACTGACCCTGTTTCATTCGGTAAAAGCGGCATTCGACCCCGGCGGCATGCTCAACCCCGGCAAGAACATTCCGACCCTGCATCGCTGTGCGGAATTCGGCTCGATGCATGTGCACATGGGCAAGCTGCCCTTCCCTGAACTGGAGCGTTTCTGATGGGTGCCGAACGTCAATTGAACCTCAGCGCGTCGGACCGCGACGCCAGCGACGTGCTGCTGGAACAGGTTAATCAGGCCATTCAAGTGGGGCTGCCGCTGCGCATTCAGGGCGCCAACAGCAAAGCGTTTCTCGGTCGCGAAGTGGCGGGTGAAGTGCTCGACACTCGCATGCATCGTGGGATTGTGACGTACGACCCGACTGAACTCGTGATCACCGCCCGCGCCGGAACCCCGCTCAGTGAGTTGAATGCCGCGCTTGAGGCGGCGGGCCAGATGCTGCCGTGTGAGCCACCGACCTACAGCGACGGTGGCGTGACCGACGCGACGGTAGGCGGGATGATTGCAGCCGGGCTGTCGGGGCCGCGTCGGCCCTGGTCCGGTTCGGTGCGGGATTTCGTTCTCGGGACTCGCGTCATCACTGGCCTGGGCAAGCATCTGAAATTCGGCGGCGAAGTGATGAAAAACGTCGCAGGTTATGACCTGTCGCGCCTGATGGCGGGCAGTTTCGGCTGCCTCGGCGTGATCACCGAGGTCTCGCTGAAAGTCCTGCCCAGGCCTCGGCTGTGCACCAGTCTCGCGCTGGAAATGGACAGCGTTCACGCCCTCGCCCGCCTGGCAGAATGGGGCCAGCAACCGCTGCCGATCAGCGCGGCGAGCCATGACGGGCGCGTGCTGCGATTGCGTCTGGAAGGTGGCGAAGGCTCGGTGGCCGCCGCTCACGATCGTCTCGGTGGCGAGTCCATCGACCCGATTTACTGGAGCGCGCTGAACGAACACCGGCTGGATTTCTTCACCGACGGCCGCCCGCTGTGGCGCCTGTCGTTGCCGACCAACACCGGGGTGCTGGACCTGCCGGGGGATCAACTGATCGACTGGGGCGGCGCGCAACGCTGGCTGAAAACCGACGCGCCGGGCAGCGATATTCGCGCCCTCGTCAGCGCGGTCGGCGGCCATGCGATCTGTTACAGCCATGGTCTGGACGACAGCCCGTTTCAGCCATTGGCGGAGCCACTCTTGCGCTATCACCGCCAGCTCAAGGCGAAACTCGATCCGCACGGAATCTTCAATCCGGGCCGAATGTACGCGGAGATCTGACCATGCAGACCACCCTGAGCGAACACGCGAAAAACCTGCCCCGCGCCGAAGAAGCGGAAAGCATTCTGCGCAGTTGCGTGCATTGCGGTTTCTGCAACGCCACGTGCCCGACCTATCAATTGCTGGGCGACGAGCTGGACGGCCCGCGTGGCCGGATCTACCTGATCAAGCAGGTGCTGGAAGGCCAGGAAGTCACTGAAAAGACCCAGCTGCACCTCGACCGCTGCCTGTCCTGTCGCAACTGTGAAACCACCTGCCCGTCCGGGGTGAATTACCACAACCTGCTGGACATTGGCCGGGCGGTGGTCGATGCCGCCGTGCCGCGTCCGATGAGTCAGCGCGTGATGCGGGAAAGCCTGCGTGCCGTGGTGCCGAACGCCGGGCTGTTCAAATCCTTGACCCAGATGGGCAACGCGTTTCGGCCACTGCTGCCCGGCGCGTTGAAGGACAAGCTTCCGGGCAAGATTCGTCCGGCCAAGGCGCGTCCCACCCAGCAGCACGCCCGTCAGGTGTTGATCCTCGAAGGCTGCGTGCAGCCAGGCCTGTCGCCCAACACCAATGCGGCGACGGCGCGGGTGCTGGATCGACTGGGCATCAGCGTCAAATCCATCGCTCAGGCCGGATGCTGCGGCGCGGTGGATTATCACTTGAACGCGCAGGCGCAAGGCCTGGAACGCGCCCGTCGCAACATCGACGCGTGGTGGCCGAGCGTGCAGGCCGGGGCCGAAGCCATCGTGCAAACGGCCAGCGGCTGCGGGGCGTTCGTCAAGGATTACGGGCACATGCTGCGGGACGACCCCGCCTATGCCGACAAGGCGGCGAAGATCAGCGCGCTGACCAAGGACCTGGTGGAAGTGATGCGCGCCGAGCCGCTGGAAAAACTCGGCGCCTGCACCAGTGTCAAGCTGGCGTTCCACTGCCCTTGCACCCTGCAACACGCGCAGAAACTGGGCGGCGCGGTGGAGTCGGTCCTGACGCGGCTGGGCTTCAACCTGACCGCCGTGCCGGACAGTCACCTATGCTGTGGCTCGGCGGGCACCTATTCGATCACCCAGCCGGTGCTCTCGAAGCAACTGCGCGACAACAAAATGAACGCGCTGGAAAGCGGCAACCCGGAGGTCATCGCGACCGCCAACATCGGTTGTCAGACCCATTTGGCCAGTGCCGGGCGCACCCCGGTCAAACACTGGATCGAACTTATCGAAGACGCCTTGCATCCCAGTTGATCACGGGCCGTCTTGCACACTGACCACACCCCTAAGGAGCGCTGCATGAAAACCAAAGCCGTATTGACCCAGACCGAAGTCACCCAGATCCTCGCTGCTGCCCGTGCCGAGGCGCAGGCCAATGGATGGGCGGTGTCGATTGCCGTGACCGATGACGGCGGCCACCTGCTGGGCTTCGAACGCCTGGACGGCTGCGCGCCGATCGGCGGCTACATCGCCATCGAAAAAGCCCGCACCTCGGCGCTGGGTCGTCGCGAATCCAAGGGCTATGAAGAAATGGTCAACGGCGGGCGCACCGCGTTCGTGACGGCGCCTTTGCTGACGTCGCTGGAAGGTGGCGTGCCGGTGATTGTCGGTGGCGAGACCATCGGCGCGGTGGGCGTGTCAGGGGTAAAGGCCGATCAGGACGCGCAAGTGGCCAAGGCTGGCGTGGCGGCCGTGAACGCAGGTTAAACCTCTCGAATTGACCCTTTCCAAATCCCTCGGGATTGATGGCTGAACGCAACCCCTGTGGGAGCGAATTCATTCGCGATTGGCCGGTACATCCGACACATCTCTATCGGGTGTACGTACGTCTCGCGAATGAATTCGCTCCCACAGAGACCGCATCAACCGTAAGCAGAATTTTTATGGAGACCCCGAGATGACCGAATTCGTCAACAGCCACAACCTCAAAGTGGCCGCCAATCTGAAACGCTTTGTCGACGAGGACGTGCTTCCCGGAACCGGGTTGAGCCCGGAGGTGTTCTGGGCCGATTTCGATTCGCTGGTCCACGACATGGCGCCGATCAACCGCGAGCTGCTGGCCGAGCGTGATCGCTTGCAGACCCAGCTCGATAAGTGGCACAAATCCAACCCGGGCCCGGTCACTGACATGCCCGCGTACATCGCCTTTCTCGATTCCATTGGCTACCTGCAACCGGTGCCCGATACCGTCCAGGCGACCACCAGCAAGGTCGATATCGAAGTCAGCGAACAAGCCGGTCCGCAACTGGTAGTACCTGCGGCCAACGCGCGCTACGCCCTTAACGCCGCCAACGCCCGCTGGGGTTCGCTGTACGACGCGCTGTACGGCACCGACGCGATTTCCAGCGCCAATGGCGCCGAGATCAAGGCCGGTTACAACCCGTTGCGGGGCGCCAAGGTGATCGCGTTCGCCCGCGCGCTGCTCGACGAGGCCGCCCCGCTCGCCTCCGGTTCCCACGTCGACGCCAAAGCCTACGCCGTGGACAGCGGCGCGCTGATTGTGACCCTCACCGACGGCAGCCAGTCGCCGCTCGCTCAGCCTGAAAAATACGTTGGTTATCAGGGTGATCTCGCACAGCCCACGGCGATTCTGCTGAAGAACCACGGCCTGCACATCGAAATCCAGCTCGACCCTACCAGCCCTATCGGCAGCTCCGATCCAGCAGGCATCAAAGACCTGCTGCTGGAAGCCGCGCTGTCGACCATCATCGATTGCGAAGACTCGGTGGCCGCCGTCGATGCGGACGACAAGCTGGTGATCTACCGCAACTGGCTGGGCCTGATGAAAGGCGACCTGACCGAGGAACTGGTCAAGGGCGGCAAGACGATCATTCGCCGCCTGAACCCTGACCGCGAATACGTGGGCGCGGACGGCGGTCGGCTGACCTTGCACGGTCGCTCGCTGCTGTTCATTCGCAACGTCGGCCACCTGATGACCAACCCCGCGATCCTGTACGACGGCAACAAGGAAATTCCCGAAGGCATTCTCGACGGCGTGATCACCAGCCTGATCGCCCTGCACGACCTCCACGACCGCACCAACTCGCGGACCGGCAGTGTGTACATCGTCAAACCGAAGATGCACGGCCCGGCGGAAGTGGCGTTCGCCGATCAGTTGTTCGGGCGCATCGAAGACGTGCTGAAGGTCCCGCGCAACACCCTGAAAATGGGGATCATGGACGAGGAACGGCGCACCAGCGTGAACCTCAAGGCCTGCATCAACGCGGCCTCGGCCAGGGTCGCGTTCATCAACACCGGTTTTCTGGACCGCACCGGCGATGAGATGCACACCTCGATGGAAGCCGGGCCGATGCTGCGCAAGGGCGACATGAAAGCCACCCCGTGGATCAAGGCCTACGAGCGCAACAACGTGCTGGTCGGACTGGCCTGTGGTTTGCGCGGTCGGGCGCAGATCGGCAAGGGCATGTGGGCGATGCCGGACCTGATGGCCGACATGCTGGAACAGAAAATCGGCCATCCGCAAGCTGGTGCGACGACAGCGTGGGTGCCTTCGCCAACGGCGGCGACGCTTCATGCGCTGCATTATCACAAGGTCGATGTGAAGGCCGTGCAGCAGACGCTGGAAAACATCGATCTGGACAGCGAGAGCGAACAGATCCTGCTGGACTTGCTGAGCATCCCGGTCGCTGCCGATCCGAAATGGACACCCGAGCAGATTCAGCAAGAAGTCGAAAACAACGCCCAAGGCCTGCTAGGCTACGTGGTGCGTTGGGTCGAGCAAGGGGTGGGCTGTTCGAAGGTGCCGGACATTCACAACGTCGGCCTGATGGAAGACCGCGCCACGTTGCGCATTTCCAGCCAGCACATTGCCAACTGGCTGCGCCATGGCGTGATTCATGAGCATGAGGCGATGGAAACCCTCAAGCGCATGGCCAAGGTCGTGGACAAACAGAACGCCGGGGACCGGGCCTATAAACCGATGACCGAGAATTTCGAGAAGTCGGTGGCGTTCCAGGCGGCGTGCGCACTGGTGTTCAAAGGCTGCGCGCAACCGAGCGGGTACACCGAACCGCTGTTGCACGAATTCCGATTGGCGTTCAAGAAGGAAGAGTGATTCTCAACGGCTGAAACGCGGTTCTGCTGTAGGAACGAATTTATTCGTGAAAGGCCAGTACATTCGATACAAAGATGTCGCCTGCAAGGCCGTCTCGCGAATGAATTCGCTCCCACAGGTTGATCGTGCCCACGCTCTGCATAGGGACGAGCACATCATCGTTCGTGAGTAAAACGCGACTCCACTGTAGGAGCGAATTCATTCGCGAAAGGCTCGTACACTCGATGCACATGTGTCGTCTGCAACGCCGTTTCGCGAATGAATTCGCTTCTCCAGATCGTTCAGTGACCGGCTGCGATCAGGTACTTTCCCGCACCACCAGCTCAAATCCCAGGTCCACCTGTTCCTCCTGCACATTGCCGTCCAGCAACCCGAGCAGCAATTGCGCGGCGCGCTGGCCGACCTGTTCGCGGGGAGTGCGGATCGAGGTCAGGCGCGGGACCATGTGCGCCGACCCCGGCAAATCGTTGAAGCCGATCAGCGACACTTGCTCAGGAATTTTAATGCCCCGACGCAGCGCTTCCAGCGTCGCGCCTTGGGCCAGGTCGTCGTTACAGAAGAAAATCCCGTCAACGTCCGGGTGCGCCTCCATCAACTGCGCGAACATCTCCCCGCCCAACCCGATCGATGACGGCATCGGCGTGGAAAACTGCAACGCCTCGTCATACAGCCCTTCCGCTTCCAGCGCCCCGCGAAACCCAGTGCCGCGCTGGATCACTCGCGGGTCCAGTTGCGCCGACACATAAGCCAGCCGCCGACGCCCGCGACTCAACAGATGCCGCGCCGCTTCGGCCCCCGCCTGCTGCTGCGAAAAACCCACGCAGGGCTCGCCGCGCTGAGGGTCGAGTTCCATCATGTGCACGCACGGCACGCCGCTGGTGGCCAACAAAGTCTGCGCCGCCTGGCTGCGGTCAAAACCGGTCAGCAAAATGCCTCTTGGGCGATTCGCCAAATGACTGCGCAGCAGGTTCTCTTCTTCGACCGGCGAGTAGTGATAGTTGCCGATCACCACCTCAAGCCCGCGAGGGCGCAATACGGTCTGAATCGCTTCGAGAGTTTCGATGAACAGCTGGTTGGACAGCGACGGCACCAGCACCACCACCGACTGACTCTGCGAGGACGCCAGAGCCCGGGCGGCAGGGTTGGCGACATAGCCTAGACTCAGCGCAGCCGCCCGCACCTTCTCCACCAATTCCGGCGCGACCGTGGCCACGCCGCGCAGGGCTCGGGACGCCGTAATGGGCGAGACAGCGGCCAGTTTCGCGACTTCATTCAGGGTAGGACGACCGGTGGAGCGGGAACCAATGCGTGTCATGCGTTGCCAACTGATTGGAAGTGAAAGCGAAGGGGTTGCGATTGTGTCGGATGGGCTCTAAGGTAGCGCTATCTCACGGAGGCCCGCAACTTCTTCGACCCATGCGTCGAATGGAGCCTATGCATCTCATGGATAAGCGAGATACCCATAACAATGACTACACCCGGAAACAGTCTTGCCGGATTTGCACACCATCCGACAAAGACAGCGCTGTCTTCGGGAAGAGGTTTTTATGACGACTGCTCCACCCGCTATCTCCGCCCTCGTGATCATGGGCGTTTCAGGCTGCGGCAAAAGTGCCGTGGGTGCTGAAATCGCCAAACACAGCGGTGGCCGCCTCATCGAAGGCGACGCCTTTCACCCCAAAGCGAACATCGAGAAGATGAGCGCTGGCCATCCCCTCAATGACGAAGACCGCGCAGGCTGGCTCACACGTCTGGGTGAAGAAGTCGCCGCCGCGCTGCGCAACGGCGAAAAGCCGATTCTCACCTGCTCCTCCCTCAAGCTGATTTACCGAGACCGCCTGCGCGCTGCCGTGCCGGGCCTGGGCTTCGTGTTTCTTGAGCTGACCAAAGAACTCGCCACCGAGCGTTGCGCCCACCGTCCGGGGCATTTCATGCCTGCCAGTCTGGTGGACAGCCAGTTCGCTACTCTCGAACCGCCGTACGGTGAAGACCGCACGTTGGTGGTGGACGCGACGAAATCGATCGAAACCATTGGCGTGGAAGCCGCCGACTGGTGGAAAGCCTCGCAAACCCCATCTGCCAACGCTCTCACCGGCTCCTGATTCAGGATCAGGCGTGAGCGACAAAGATAGCGCTGTCTTTTCAAGTACACACGGCAGTGAACAACAGCGTTGAGCAGTAGCTCCAAAAAAACAAAATACAACGGAGAGACACCCCATGTTCGGTATGACTCAAGAGACGTATCTACTCGTCGATGCGTTGGTGACCATCATTGGCCTCGTGCTATTGATCACCAAGTTTAAAGTCCACCCTTTTATTGCACTGACCATTGCAGCCGGTTTCCTCGGTCTGACCTCCGGGATGCCGGTCGACAAAGTCATGAAATCGTTCCAGGACGGTTTTGGCGGCGTGCTGGGCTTCGTCGGTATCATCCTCGGCCTGGGCACCATGCTCGGCAAGCTGATGGCCGATTCCGGCGGTGCCGACCAGATCGCCCAGACGCTGATCCGCCGCTTCGGCAAGGATCGCGTGCATTGGGCCATGATGTTTTCGGCGTTCCTCGTCGGCATCCCGCTGTTCTTCGAAATCGGTTTCGTGCTGTTGATCCCGTTGGTGTTCATCGTTGCCCGTCGCAGCGGCGTGTCCATCGTCAAGATCGGCATCCCGCTGCTGGCCGGTCTGTCCGCCGTTCACGGCCTGGTGCCCCCGCACCCGGGTCCGTTGCTGGCCATCGGCATCTTCAACGCTGACATCGGCAAGACCATTTTCTACGGCCTGATCGTGGCGTTCCCGACGGCAATCATTGCCGGTCCGATTTTCGGCAAGTGGATCGCCAACCGCATCCCCGGCAACCCCAACAAGGAGCTGATGGACCAGATCGCCAAGGAATCCACCAGCGAGAATCTGCCAAGCTTCGGCATTACGCTGGTGACCATTCTGCTGCCCGTGTTCCTGATGCTGCTGAAGACCTTCGCGGACGTGGCGCTGCCGAACGGCCACATCTTCCGCATCTGGATGGACTTCATCGGTCACCCGATCGCCGCCCTGCTCTTCGCCCTGCTGCTGGCGTTCTACACCTTCGGTTCGGCCCGTGGCTTCAGCCGCGAGCAGATCATCAAGCTGCTGGACCAGAGCCTTGCGCCGGTCGCGGCCATCGTGCTGATCGTCGGTGCGGGCGGTGGCTTCAAGCAAATGCTGGTGGACAGCGGCGTCGGCAACCTGATCGGTCACATGGCCGTTCAGGCGCAGATCTCGCCGATCCTGCTGGCGTGGCTGGTAGCCGCGGTGATTCGTGTGGCCACCGGTTCCGCGACCGTGGCGACCATCACCGGTGCCGGTATCGTTGCGCCGGTCGTGGCGCTGGTGCCAGGCGTCAACCGTGAGCTGCTGGTGCTGGCCACCGGCGCGGGCTCGCTGATCCTGTCCCACGTGAACGACGCCGGTTTCTGGCTGGTGAAGCAGTACTTCAACATGACCGTGGTCGAGACCCTGAAAACCTGGACCGTGATGGAAACCATCCTGTCCGTGGTCGGCATCATCCTGATCATGCTGTTGTCGTTGGTGGTCTGATCCGCTGACCGCTGCACACGCTTCGCAACACCCCATGCCCACCCTCGCGGTGGGCATGTCAGTTCTGAATCCCTCCCGATGCTTGAGCGCCCTCCATAGGCCGTCCTATACGTGCTATTCCCCCAAATGGTGGGCATAACACTATTTCTTTCCTCGCGTTCTCACTTTGCCGTCACACAATTCGGAAGTCTCCTACACTGCTCTAGGAGATCGCGCACAGGCAATTCCGCGAAAAATTTCATCGCCGCCCGGCACGAGTTCTTTGCAATAAATGCGAAAGGAGTGTGCAATAGGCGCCGCTCCGGATTTGGCTATGGAAGTCATAGCCAATCTGTAGGGGACTTACTGCACCAAAGCAGGCAAAAATTCGTGTGCCAGTTGGCCTCAGGGAAACCCCGCCAATGACAAGAAGATGAACCTGGGGAATTAAAAACGTACCAACGGCGTCATACTGATGAACGCATTTGGATGCACTCGGCAATAACCACCACCCAAAGGCTAACGCCAGCCTCCTGGTAGAGGCGCTTCAAGAGGCCATCAAGGAAAAGATTATGTTGATACTCACCCGCAAAGTCGGCGAAAGCATAAACATTGGTGACGAAATCACTGTCACCATTCTGGGCGTTCAGGGCCTTCAGGTCAGACTCGGCATCAACGCGCCGAAGAACGTTTCAGTACACCGTGAAGAAATCTACAAACGTATCCAAGCCGAGATCGCGCCAAACCAAGAGCCACAACAGTAAGCCAACCCGGTTCATCTTCTTATTACGTCGTCTGCCACTGCCCGGTGACAGACAAAAAAGAAACGGCGCATGCCCCGGCGCCGTTTTTTTTCGCGTAAGTTTTGGATCCATGAGACGTTCACGCTCAAGACGCGAAGCTCAGACTAAAACGGCGACCACGCCAGAGAGTGCCCGCCGTATTGATCACCGGAACCCAAGCCAATCAGTGAAGTGACGTGACCTGCTGGACGATCTTGTCCTTGGCCAGCAAACGTTTTTCCTTGAGTTTCTTTAGCTGGTCGTCCGAGACATCCCCCGCAGACCCCGCCTCTGCCTTGACGATATCGGCATCCAGCGTTTCATAGTCATCCACCAACTGATTGAGCTTGGCATCTTTGCTCCGATGCTTGCCCAGTTCGTCCCGGGTGATGTTCAAATCGGCGTACAAATCGTGCTTGACGGGCATGGTGCGCTGCTCCTCTGACTGCGGATGTTGAAGTATTGAGGGTAGCTCACGGCAAAGGTTCGACGTTTTTTGCCGAGCCGCCGGACCGCTCGCCATGTCGCATTTCGACATGCACAATCCTGTACAAGCCGCTAGGGTATGAACCGAAACCTTCCATAACAACATCAAGGATCGACCCATGACGCTGCCTTTCGCCCGTTCCTTACTCACCAGTACCCTGGCCCTGAGCCTCGCCTTTCTGGCCGTTCCCGCTGCCCTCGCAGAACCCCATAAACAAGTGCAAGCCGATGCCGAGCAGTACAAGGACGAAGCGCTGAAACTGCTGGAACTTCTCGTCAATATCGACACGGGCTCCGGCTATGAGCCCGGTCTGACGCAGGTACGGGAAATCACTGTCGAGGAACTGAAAAAACTCGGCGCCACCATCGAGACCATTCCCAATACCGCGCCTGACAAAAGCAGCCATGTAGTCGCCACCCTCAAAGGCACCGGCAAGGCGAAAATCCTGCTGATGGCGCACATGGACACTGTGTTCAAGGAAGGCTCGGCCGCCGCCCGCCCTTTCCACATCAAAGACGGCCGCGCGTACGGGCCGGGGGTGATGGACGACAAGGGCGGGATCGTCGCCGGACTTTATGCGCTGAAGATTCTGAAGAACCTGGACTTCAAGGACTACGCGCAGATCACCTTCCTGCTCGACGCCAGTGAGGAAACAGGCTCCAAGGGCGCGACCGAGCTGATCCAGAAAGTGGCGAAGCAGCACGATGTGACGCTGAACCTTGAACCGGGTCGTCCTGCCGATGGTTTGGTGGTGTGGCGCAAAGGCAGCGCGACGGCGGTGGTCGAAGTGAAAGGCAAGGCCTCCCATGCCGGGGTCGCGCCGGAATTGGGCCGTAATGCGGCGATGGAGGCTGCGCACCAGATCCTGCAACTGGGTCAGTTGGGCGACGCCGAGAAGAAAACCACCATCAACTTCACCGTGCTCAATGCCGGGGATCGGGTGAACGTGATCCCGGATCAGGCAACGGCCAAGGCGGACGTACGCGCAGCGGTGCCGGAGGAATTCGACCGCATCGAAAAAGACCTGGCGCGGGTCTCGGCCAACAAGCTGATTCCGGAAACCGAAGTGACCACCCACCTGGACCGTGGCCTGCCACCGATGCCGCAGACGGCGGAGTCGGACAGACTGGTGGACATGGCGCAAGGCATTTACGGCGAAATCGGCCGCAAATTGACCATCGAAGGCAGCGGCGGCGCGGCGGACGCCAGCCTGTCGGCAGGGGTTGGCGTGCCGACGCTGGACGGCTTCGGCATCGTCGGCGGCAATATCCACACGCCGGAGGAATACGCCGAAGTGGACAGCGTCTCGCCACGAATCTACCTGCTGACGCGGATGATCATGGAACTGGCGAAGGCGAAGTGACTGATCGCCACGCTGGATACGCATGACCAAGGGTGAGAGCGGACCGTTCGTGAACAGGCGCAGACGATGGATATGCGTCGGATGTGCCGCCGTCTCGCGAATGAATGTGCTCCCACCGTAGAGACCGTGCGCGCCTCAACGCGCGCGGTGAGGCCCGGACACGCTCAGGCGGTCCATAGAGTGCCGGTCAACCCTGTTCACGCACTCGACGGGCTTCGTAGGACTTGAGGTTCAGGTAGACGACATCAAGGGGCGAAAGGCCGTCCTGTTTCCGGCTACCCCGCCGGGCAACCATGTCACCAATCAGATGCTCGACTTCGATGGTCGCGCCCCGCTCCACATCTCGCAGCATCGACGCCGTCATTTTGGAGCCTTGCGCGGTCAGCATGGTCTGGAAACGTTGGCGGACTTCCTCCCGAACGCCGTGACTGGCTTGCGCGGCGACGGCTGCGCATTCTGCAAGGAGCTCAAGAACAAACGACTCCCCTCCGCTGGCGATCACATCCCCGATGCTTGCGCGCAGCGATCCCGTCACGCCGGCGAGCGTGGCAATGAAACACCACTTTTCCCACATTTCCTGAACGATCTGCTCACTCAGCGTGGCGACGAATCCTGCATCGGAGAGGGCTTCTTCCACCTTGAGAATTCTCGGCGTCCGCGCACCCTCCAGCTCGCCGAAGGTGATCTGATGAAGCTCGTTCAAGTGCAGAATCTTGCCCGACGCGTCGCGGTCCACCGAGATGAACGCCAGACCGCCGAGCACGTTGTCCGGGCTGAAGCGCTTGCTCAGTCGATCCAGATGAGACATGCCGTTGAGCATCGGCAGAATCAGCGTGTCAGGCCCCACCGCAGCCGCGAAAGACTCCATGGCCGCATCGAGGTCGTAGGCCTTGCAACTGAGCAGGATCAGGTCGAACGTCGTGTTCAACATGGACGTCATGACATGAGGGGGCGATGGGTAATCGATATCACCCGCCGGACTGCGAACAATCAGACCGTTCTGGTCCAGCTCTTCTGCTCGTCCCTGTCGTACCAGAAAGGTCACGTCACGCCCGGCTTCCAGCAACCGGCCACCGAAGTAGCCCCCAATCGCACCTGCACCCACGATCAAAATACGCATGTTCTGTCGATTCCTCGTCGAGACGGTCAGAGTGTTCGGACACTCCAGAATAGATGCCCGGAACAGATGATGGCGCCGACTCTACCCAAAAGTTTCATGATGACCAACATATTGCAGGCAAAAAAAATCCCGGCCCGCGCAGGCGGTCCGGGATGTCGATGCAGCAAGGCCGGGTCAGGATTGAGCGTTGGCCAAGACTGGCCAGAGGAACGGATGGCGCTGCTCTTCGCGGCTGACGACCTGTTTGCGGCTGAGGCTGACCGGTTGCAGCACAGGCTGCTGCAAGCGCTGAATGACAGCGTCGATGACGGCTCCGCTGGCATCGTGGTGGAACTGCCAGACGCCATAAATGCGCCCGTCAAATGAGGCTTCGCTGCCCAGTCGAGGGTCTACGCCCAGCCCTGCACCCAAGCCGAACAAGTGAAGACCGTAGAGCCGCTGTCCATGGCTGTCGAGCGGGCAACCCGACGGGTCGGAATCCACGCCGCCTTTGACGGCCATCAGGTTGATAGCACCACCGCCCGCGTAACTCAGCGCAGGCAGCAAGGGCTGATAACCGGTGCACTGGACTACCACGTCGGACTCCAGCAACGCCTGGCGCGCACCTTCGTATTGGCCTTGCGGACCGTTCTGAGTTTGCAGCAGTTGCACCCGCACGCCCGTCTTGCCGATGTGCCCGTTGGCCAGCGCCTCGCGTCCGACGTCCAGCGCTCGATAGCGCAAGCCGCCCGAACGATTGACGCGACCGGACACCGGGCACACGTCTCTCAGCGGGTCGAAGGCATAACCGGCATCGGTTGCCGCCTGCGCGGTCTCGTAGAACAGCCGGATGGGAGAACGGTGCACCAGCGTCACTTCGGCCAGGCCTGCGAACTCCAGCGCGTCCGCCAGATTTTCCAGCACTGAAAACGCGCTGTGCGAACCGCCGACTACGCTTATCCGGCCCTTGCCCGCCAAGGTAGGCGCGAAATAATCCCGCAGTTGCACGCCATTCATGCGCAGCAGCAGATCAGCGCTCAGCACCCGCGATGACGGCGGAACGGCGAGGCCTTGATCCGCCAGGCTGTCGAGCAAATGCTGGGGGTCTTGACGCCCACCGAGGTTCAGCACGACAGCGCGGCAGCGAATACGCCGGGAACGCCCCTCGGACTCGACCCACACCTGATACTCGTCGTCGTGGCTCACCACTTCGGTGATCGTCGTACTGGTCCACAGCTTGACGCCGTAATGTTCGACGATGAAATTCAGCACCAGGGTCGAGGCTTCCGCCAGCAGTTCGGCGACATCTGCCAGTTGCGGGGCGCTCTGCGCCTGTCGGCGGATACGCCAGTAGGCAGGCGAATGCTCAAGCGGCTCGAATACGTCACGCAGCGCAGGATCGCGAAGACAGTCGAGGAACACGTCACCCACGGAGTTCGCGGTAATCCGGTAATCCCCAAGGCGACCCGTACCCGGTGTGGGGCTCGCGTCGACAATGATCAGGCCTTCCTTGGCAAGCTCCGGCATTGCACCGCTTTTCAATGCATTGAAAAGCAATCCCATGCCTGCAGGCCCGGCACCCCCTACAACACAACCGCAAACGGTTTCCAGATGATCTCCATACATAATCTTGACTCCGAACTTAGTCGATGCTTTGAGTGCAGCCCGAAGACTGAACCCTGAAGGACAGGCACAACCCGCTGCCCGCGCTGACGTGACTTCCATTTATGTCAAACTGGATACTGACAACTAATAAGTTGATAACAAACTCGGGGTGCGACTACTGTCACAAGTGGCCGTGAGCGCCAATGCTTGAAACAAACGTATCTCACCCGGCCCGGGCATTACTCCGTGGCACTTTTAGGCGTTTACAGACACTTACTCAAATGTCGGATACCACTGATCGGCACACCATAAATGGCATGTTTGTCAATGAGTTGAAAAAACGAGCGATGAATTTTCAGAGACGCTACCGCCCTGTCGCCGGACGTCCTTGGTGCAGCATCTGAGGTGCCAAGTTCAATAGGTAGTTGGCTATCTAGAGGCCCGTTACTATCAAAACTGTAAAGCGATAGTTTCAAAAAACCTGAGAAGTGTCAAATTTTCGAGAAAATGAAGAAATCGATATTTACACGTTTCAACAGGCTGATTTAAATAGGTTTTATATTTTGACGACAAAATACTGGCAACCCACGGCGGACCCATCGATTTTTAAAATAGAAAAACAGTATGTTGCTCCTCAATCCCAGAGGCTGTGCTTTAAAAGTTGGACGCTTATTTCCCACTAAACAGTCGACTTTCTGCCGCCAATAACAAGTAATGATGCGGCCGATGCAAAAGACACGCATTAAATGATCAGCAGCCAATACCAGGCGATTAAATGACGCCGGTTTTACTGAGGTGCGACATCGCGCTCAACCCTGACGCCAAATTTGACAGCCGATGAATGGCGCCCTTTCCAGTCAAAAAATCAGAACTATTTCAAGCAGATCCTGCTCCATTGTCAGGCTTACGCTCACTTTTGAATGGATATAGAGGTCGCCGCCATGAATGCTGAGAAAAACCTTCGGTCCAGCATTGCCGAAATCGATTACTCACGGGACACCTTGTTCGGCCCGATCCCCATGCAGGCGACGTGCAGAGTCCGATTGGCGACGATCGAACACGACGGCCACACCTTGCGCGAGCTGACCATCATCGGCGACGTTCCGGACTACCTGTCCAAATCAGCGATCATTCGGGTCGCGATGGACGGCCGGATAGAGGCAGGTCCTGTGCGTGACCATTACGCGACGCAAGACAGCGGTGAGGCGCAATTCAGGCTGCTGTTCGAGAATGAGCATCGGCGACGCACGCACTGAGGGCGTCAGCCTGAGATCGGAGGCGAGGTTCTTTTAGACGATCAATGTCGAGGGCGTTGGGCCGAGGCACGCATGCCGGTCTCAGCGTGCAATTCGTCAGTGCGCTGCATCAAGGCGCGGGTCAGCGCCCCACCCTCTTGAGACGTATCGTTTTCCACCGGCGAATATCCGCCGGCTCCTGCGCCCGAACCGGGCTCGTCTTGCCGGCCATAGCGCAAGCCATCGAGCTTGGGCGCGGCGTCGAGAATCGGGTCGGGCGGCAACAGGCGCTGACGCTCAAGCTCCGTCATCGGAGGTTGAAACGAGGCATTTCTGGCTTCCAGGCGTTGCAGCATGATCAGAATCGCCGCCACACACACCAGCACAATGCCCAGCAACGCACCAACGCCTATCATCACCTTGCGTCGGCGAAGCATCTTTGTGAAGGATTCACCCTCTGCATACGCTTGGGTGGTTCCGGGCCGAGACTCCGCCATGCATTCCCCTAGGCCTCAATTCAGATCGTGATCGGCATGCCGCCGCCGATGGCGACCTAAGATAAAAGGTAAATCAGCGCTTTGCCACTGGCTTTTGCAATGCCACTCCTCGGCGGGCGCGGCACGTCGCACCACCAGCGGTCATGGCTGAGGCAGGGCCAAAGATTCAACACGATAAACGCTCATATTTTCTCTTCATTCGAATGCGCCAGCGTGAATATAACGTTCATTTGCGCACGTATGAAAACATCCCGTTATTGATGCCGAAGACATAGATAGAAAGTAGTAAAGATTGGAGAAGCTTTACGTCGAACGCCGAGCAACCCCTGAACAGCAAAACGCCCAAGACTATGAACTCGTCATGGGCGTCCTATCAATAAAAACCGGAGATCGTTCAACTGGCCAAGGCGTGCCTTTGCAGGTGTTGCGTATTGATCAAGTCGGCCCGCAATTCAGAAATCAGCTCGCAGAGCGCACGACTCGTATCCAGCTTGTCCAGCTTGATACCGCTGGCCAGCAGCTCAACCCGCTCTGTGAGGGGGTCAATGACTTCAACGGTCATGGTGTCGTCCAGGACGGTGCAATTGCAACGCTTGGGCAGAAACGCACTTTCTATGATGCTACGCAATTCAAGATTCGAGAGGGTGCATGCAATCATTGGCGATATCCTCCAGAGGCGCTCCCTGTTACCACATGAACAGTGGTCCGCCTAACTAACGGTCGAAAGTCTGCCGAGGCTTACTTCCTCCAATTCGTCATTTAAACCTCAGGGTTTTTGGCGAACAACCCAGTTATACGCCTCGCCCAAAAGTGAAGCAACCGGCCGAAAAAGTGCACGCTATTGGGGAACTGCACAGGGCGGAAAAAGAAAAAACGTTTCACCCGTGCGAACAAGCGGAATACTGACGAGGTTTACGTCGAACACGCGCGGCGTGCGATCGAAGTGAATGCTGTGATGGTGGGCTTTTGGACCGGCCATTCGTCGGTCGCCCGAAAGCGTACCGACGAATGACGCTGATCGCGATCACGCGTGAGGCAGGCGCAGATGAATCAGCGCCACGCGATTGCCGCGCTTGTCCAACCGTTCTTCGATAGCGAAGGGCTTGAAACCGAGCTTGGGGTAAAACAGCAGGCCAGGCACGTTATGGTTGAAACAGGACGCAGTCAGCTCTTTGGCTTCGTGCTTACCGAACGCCAGCTCCATCATGCAGCCGATCATGTAGCGGCCCACGCCCTTCGAGCGAGCGTGAGGCGCGATGATGACGTTGCCCATGGAGCAGCGGCCACGAAAATCGTATTTGGAGAAATTGGCAAACCCGACCACCTCGCCGTTGAGCTCGATGACGGTGTTGTCCGAACGCTGCTCGATGGCGTCGCTCAGTTGTGCAGGGGTCAGCGGAAACACCGCCTTGGGAAACATGTAGAAGAGCTCGTCGACACTCTGGGGCATGTCACAGATAGCCGGGATGTCTTTTTCTTCCAGGGGGCGATGTATGAACATGACGGTTAACCTCTTGAAGAAACAGGAGCTGAGCGGAAACTATAGGCCAAACACTGGCATCAAGACATCACCGAAAGGTCGTAAGCGCACATATAGATGTCATTCCGATGATGCCGACCCGCGCAAGCCTGACTCCATAGGACACTTTTTCCGGAAAAATGTGCCCGAGTGTTTCGATGAATTGCCCGGACACGCGAACAACCCGCTGCAACCCCCTGATCCGACTGAACTTATTGCAACCGGGCAGAACGCCCGCGCTGTACCGCCCCTTCATGCAATTTGCATGAACGTCGGATACTTAAACATTTTCAAACCATTGATAAATAAGGAATTATTCGTACAAGGCCGACTGGCACAACCGCTGCAATGATCACCAGCGAAGTACCACATTATTCGCATGGAGCAGCACAACATGAACGTCACGCCTGATTCTTATCCTGCCGCCGTAGAAGAACCCTCCTCCGTCTCAGGTGTGTCCTGGGGCGCCATCCTTGCCGGTGCCGCTGGCGCCGCTGCGTTATCACTGATTCTCGTCTTGCTGGGCTCGGGCCTGGGCTTCTCGGCCATGTCGCCGTGGGCCAACGAAGGCGCCAGCGCCAAGACCCTCGGTATTTCCACCGTGGTCTGGCTGGCCTTCACCCAGATCGTCGCCTCGGGCCTCGGCGGCTACATCGCGGGCCGTTTGCGCGTGAAGTGGTCGAACATGCACGGCGACGAAGTGTATTTCCGCGACACCGCTCATGGTTTCCTGTCCTGGGCCATTGCGACCCTGGTGGCGGCGGTATTGATCGTCGGTTCCGTCAGCGGTCTGGTTGGCAGCGGTGTAAAGGCTGGTGCCAGCGCGGTAGCCGGTGTGGCCGGTACTGCAGCGGTTGCAGCGGGTAACACCAGCAGCGACCAGTACGGCTACTTTGTCGACAGCCTGTTCCGTGATGACCGCCCTGCCGCCGTCAGCGACGACGCAGCCCGTGGCGTCGTGGTGCGCATCTTCACCAAGACCCTGGCCAACGACGGCCAGCTGGCACCCGAAGACCGTACCTACCTCGCGCAACTGGTCGCTCAGCGCACCAACTTGAGCCAGGCCGATGCCCAGGCTCGCGTTGACCAAGTGTACGGTCAGGCCAAACAGGCCGTTGCCGATGCCAAGCTGAAAACCCAGCAGGCTGCTGAAACCGCTGCGAAAGTCGCGGCTGCCAGCGCACTGTGGACCTTCGTTGCGCTGCTGTGCGGTGCCTTCGTCGCGAGCCTCGCCGCGATCTGGGGTGGCCGTCGTCGTGACGCCGTGACCTACGTTGAAACCCGTGCCTATACCAACACTGCCAACATTCGCTGATCAAGGAGATCCATCATGCGCTCATTACTTCTGTGGTTCCTGGGTGTGCCTATTCCGGTGATCATTCTGATCGCACTGTTCATGCACTGACACTGATGCACTGACAGAGTCGTAGACAATCCGCGCGGCGCCCTTCGCAACACAGGGCCTGCGCGGATTTTTTTGGTCTGGCGAAAAGCGATCCCGTCTCAGTTGCCGGACATCTGCGCCTTCATATAATCCACCAGCGTTCGCTGCACATTGGTCAACAACCGGTTGCCACTCACCAGCGCCAGCTCGCTCGGTGGCACGGGCGCAAACCCCTCCTCCACGCTCAACAGTCGATGATCGTCGAGCATGGCCGACGATGGCAGCAGGCTGATGCCTAACCCCGCCGACACGGCCGCCTGAATACCCACCAGACTCTGACTGGCGAACGCCACTCGCCAACGCCGCCCGGACGACTCCAGCGCGTGCACGATGCGGTTGCGGTAGATGCAGCCCTGCGGATAGACCACCAACGGCACCGGGTCCTCGATGACCTGCACACCACGCCCCGCCACCCAATTCACCTGCTCCGGCCAACTCGCCAATGCGGGCTCCTGTTTCGGCGAGCGATCACGCTTGACCAGCGCCAGGTCGATGTCCCTGCTCTCCAGCCGGGCGTGCAGATCGACGCTCAGGCCGTTGACGGTGTCGAGACGAATGCGCGGAAAAGCCCGCGCGAAGCCGGACAGCAACGTCATCAGCCGTTGCACGTCAAAATCCTCCGGCACCCCAAGCTTGACCACCCCGGAGTCGTCGCCGCCGCACAGTACGCTGTGGGCTTCGAGCGCCAGCGACACCAGACGCCGCGCATAGCCAATCAGGCGCTCGCCGTCTTCGGTGAGTTCGATGTGCTTACTGGCGCGCTGGCGCAGCAGCAACGGCCGCCCCAGATGCTCTTCGAGTTTGCGAATCTGCTGGCTGACCGTGGACTGCGTGCGATTGACCCGCTCGCCCGCTTTGGTGAAGCCGCCGGAATCGACCACTGAGACAAAGGTGCGCAGCAATTCGAGGTCGAACATGGCAGGCCTCTAACATTTGATTAGCGAATTAATCTGGCAATTTAATTTAATTTTACGATGAGCACCATGGCTTTTAAGGTGGACGTACACACCCGTTCACGGAGCCGACCATGATCCTTTCCACTTACACTCGCCCGCGCTGGATCACCTTCGACTGCTACGGCACGTTGATTCAATGGGACGAAGGCTTGCTGAGCTACGTCCGCGAACTGCTGGAACGCAAAGGCAGCGCGACGCTGGACACCGACGCGTTTATCACGATTTATGACCGTCACGAACACCGTCTGGAGCAGACCCCACCGCACCAATCGTTCGCCGACATCTCGCGGCAGTCGATGGCGCTCACGCTGGATGAGCTGGGCCTGCCGTGTGAGCCCGAAGACGCCGAGGGGCTGATCCGTCGCATCGGCCAGATGCCGCCGTTCCCGGAAGTGCTGGCCGCGCTGAAATGGCTGAAGGATCAGGGCTTTCAGCTGTGCATTGTCTCCAACACCGACGACGACATCATCGCGGGCAACGTTGCACAACTGGACGGCCACATCGACCGGGTTATCACCGCACAACAGGCGCAGGCCTATAAACCGAACCATCAGTTGTTCCTGCACGCGCATCAGCAATTGGGCGTCGGCATCGACGAGGTGTTGCACATCTGCGCCAGCCCTCACCTGGACCTCGAAGCGGCCAAGGGCATGGGCTTTCGTTGCGTGTGGATCGACCGCGGGACGAAACGCAAACCGTTGACGGACTACACTCCAGACGCGACGCTGCCGGACCTGTCCCGTGTGCCGGACTATCTGCGCGGCAAGGGCTGGGCCAACGAATAAGGAGACGAGGCATGGCGCACGACTTGCGTATCAGTCAGTTCAACGAACAGCACTACCACGACCTCGATGCTCCTGCCGTCAAGGCAGCCCGCGTCGATCTGGCCGCAAGCCTGCGCATGGCGGCGCGTCTGGGGTTGAGCGAGGGCATTTGCAATCATTTCTCGGCGTTGGTGCCGGGGCATCCGGAGCTGTTTCTGGTCAACGCGTATGGCCTGTCATTCGAGGAGATCACGGCGTCGAATCTGTTGATCTGCGACTTCGACGGCAACGTGGTCATGGGCGACGGCAAACCCGAAGCGACGGCGTTCTACATCCACGCCCGCCTGCACCTGCACAAGCCCCGTGCGATGGCGGCCTTTCACACGCACATGCCCAACGCGACGGCGCTGGCAATGCTTGAAGGCGAACCGTTGGCGTGGGCCGGGCAGACCGCGCTGAAGTTCTACGGGCGAGTGGCGGTGGACGAGGATTACAACGGTCTGGCGCTGGACAACAGGGAAGGCGACCGGATCGCAGCGTCGATGGGCCAGGCCGACATCGTGTTTCTGAAGAATCACGGGGTGATGGTCACCGCGCCGAGCATCGCCCAGGCGTGGGACGACCTGTACTACCTGGAACGCGCGGCGGAGGTGCAGCTCAAGGCGATGAGCAGCGGGCGACCGCTCAAGCCGATCGAGCCCGAAGTGTTGCTGCGCACGGCCCGGCAGATGAGCGAGGAAGACCCCGAAAGCGCGCGGGCGCATCTGGAGAGCGTGAAGCGCGTACTGGCGCGGCATGAGCCGGATTTTTCGGATTGAGCGACGAAAAAGGCCCCCGAAGATTCAAGGAATCGACGAGGGCCAAGGCACTGCGCTCACAGTTCGGTTACAGGGTCAGCACGTCGTTACGGCATCCCCAGCCAGTTCGGCAACGCCAGCGAAATGAACGGCACGTACGTCACCAGAATCAGGAACAACAACAGGATAGACAACCACGGCAAGGCTGCGCGGATCGTTTGTCCCAAAGTCAGGCCCGTCACCGCCGAGGTCACGAACAGGTTCAGACCCACCGGTGGATGCACCAGACCGATCTCCATGTTCACCACCATCACGATGCCGAGGTGAATCGGATCGATCCCAAGCTTCGTGGCGATCGGGAAGAAGATCGGCGCCAGGATCAGCACGATCGCCGAAGGCTCCATGAAGCTCCCGGCCACAAGCAACACCACGTTGACCATGATCAGGAAACCAATCGGCGTCAGCCCTTCGGAGATCACCCAGTTGGTGATCTGCTGCGGGATCTGCTCGGTGGTCAGCACGTGGGCGAACAGCATCGCGTTGGCGATGATGAACATCAGCATGATCGACAACCGACCTGACTCCAGCAGCACTTTCGGGCAATCGCTGATGCGCATGTCCTTGTAGACGAACAGCGCGATGAAGGCTGAGTACACCGCCGCCACGGCCGCGGCTTCGGTCGGGGTGAACATGCCGCTGTAGATCCCGCCGAGGATGATCACCAGCAACAACAGCCCCCAGAACGCCCGGCGTGCCGTGGCCAGCCACTGACGGAACGACACGCGCGGTTGCGCAGGCAGTTTCTTGACCCGGGCGACGATGTAAATCACCACCATCAGGATCACGCCCAGCAGAATCCCCGGCACGACACCGGCGATGAACAGTTTGCCCACCGAGGTTTCGGTCGCGGCCGAGTACACCACCATCACGATGGACGGCGGAATCAGAATCCCCAGCGTACCGGCGTTACAGATGATCCCGGCGCCAAACTCTTTCGGATAGCCCGAGCGCACCATCCCCGCCACGGCAATCGACCCCACCGCTGCCACCGTCGCGGGCGAAGAGCCCGACAGCGCGGCGAACAGCATGCACGCCAGCACCGCCGCAATCGCCAGACCGCCGCGAATGTGGCCGACGCAGGCGTTGGCGAAGTCGATCAGACGTTGCGCCACACCGCCGGTGGTCATGAACGCGCCGGACAGCAGGAAGAACGGAATCGCCAGAAAGGTGTAGCTGTCGGACGTCTCGAACAGCTTGATCGCCAACGAGCTCAACGAGTCCGGGCTGAATAGCAGAATCGAGGTGGCACCGGCGAGCCCCAGGGAGATTGCGATCGGCACGCCCAGGAACATGAACACGAACAGCAACAGGAACAAACAGATAACCGTCATCAGTGTTGCTCCTCGTTAGGGTTGGCCAGTTTGCTGGCTTCTGCCGCTTCATCGGCCAGGCCCAGGCCGGTCTGACGATGGGTCCAGATGCGGTAGAGGATTTCCAGATACCGGGCGATCACCAGCGCGAAACCGATGGGCACGATGACCGTGATGTAGGCGACCTTGACGCCGTAGCGATCGAGGTCTTCAGCCCCGATGCCCGCCACGAACAGCGCCGACACCCATTTGTAGCTGGCAATGAGGAACAGGCCGGCATAGGCCAGGCAGCAGGCGCACGCGAGCATCGCAAGAAGGCGCTGCACCGGTTTGCTGGTTTTTTTCACCAGCGCGTCGACGCCCAGGTGACCCGCCGTGCGCACGCCGTAGGACACGCCGAAGAAGATCAGCCAGCCGAACAGGGCTTTGGTCAGCGCCACGCTCCAGGTCATTTCCTGGGCATACCCCATGGTGTGGTCGCCAAGGAACGAGAAGAAATCGCTGGTGACGGTCCATTTGTCACTCAGCGTGTAAAACAAGGTGTAGATGTTGTTGAGCGCCACGTAGACGAACGTCACGAGCGTCATGGCAGCCAGCAGAAAGGCAATCATGCCCTCCTCCAGATGCTCCCAGAGTCGCGTCAGCGATTGCATAAGAAATCTCCGCACATAGAGAGAGCGGCCACCCCCCCCCTCTTCAAAGAAGCGGGTGGCCACGCAGGTCTCGGGGACCTGTATCGATCAAACCGTCATGCGGGCGATCAAGGCGCCTTGTTGGAGTCGTCAGCGGCCTTGATCAGGTCCGGACCGATTTCTTCGGCGAACTTGTCCCACACCGGCTTCATGACTTCGCGCCATTTGGCCCGCTGTTCAGGGGTCAGGGTCACGATTTCACTGGTCTTGGAATCGATGATTTTCTGCTTGGCGGTCTGGTTCAGGGCTTCAGCCTGTTTGTTCACCTCGACGGTGACCTGATCCATGATCTTCTGAAGCTCGTCACGCACGTCAGGCTGCAGGCCGTTCCAGAACTTGGAGTTGGTGATGACCATGTAGTCGATCAGGCCGTGGTTGGACTCGGTGAAGAACGGCTGCACCTCGTTCACCTTCTGGCTTTCATAGTTCGACCAGGTGTTCTCGGTGCCGTTGACGGTACCGGTCTGCAGGCCCTGGTAGACCTCGGCGAAACTCATCTTGCGCGGGTTTGCTTTGAGCGCGACGAACTGCGCTTCCAGCACGCTCGACGCCTGAACGCGGAATTTCAGGCCACGGGCGTCTTTCGGCTCAACCATCTTCTTGTTCGCCGACAGCTGCTTCAGGCCGTTGTGCCAATAGGCCAGGCCGTGAATGCCTTTGTCGTCCATGGAGGTCAGCAGCGCCTTGCCCTGCGGGCCTTGCTGGAACCGATCGACAGCGGCCAAGTCGTTGAACAGGAACGGCAGGTCGTAGATTTGGGTTTTCTTGGTGTATTGCTCGAACTTGGCGAGGGACGGCGCCAGCATCTGCACGTCACCAAGCAACAGCGCTTCCATTTCCTTGCCGTCGCCGAACAGCGACGAGTTCGGGTAGACCTCGACCTTGACCTTGTCTTTCAAGGCGGGATCGGCCGCTACCATTTTCTGGAACATCAAGGCGCCCTGGCCTTTCGGGGTGTTTTCCGCCACCACGTGAGCGAACTTGATGACGACGGGGTCAGCGTGGGCCATACCGGCCACGGACACTGCAGCGGCGCAGAACAGCGCCTTGGTCAGCTTCAACATCGATATCACCTTTTTATTTTTGTAGGAGCTTTATAGTTTTTGGAGCAGTCGGTGGATCATGAGCGTTGTGCCATCTAACGATGCCCAACCCTGCGTGTTTCGAGAATCAGCTTTTATGTAAGCCAGCGTTCGGTGGAGCTGAACGCCAACCTGTTACGGTGATTCATCCCCAAGCGCTAGCCAGACGCCGCGCAGCTAGAAAGTTAGCAGGCTAATGAAAAAGTGCCACTATTCGGCGCGGCTGAATGCAGGACACTCTGCGAGAACTATGTGAGGCGCCAGAGGTTACGACGGCAGCGAAGGCGGTGTGCTTGGCAGACTCGCCCCCCTGTGGGAGCGAATTCATTCGCGAGCGGCCAGCACATCCGACATATCTCTGTTGCCTGGAACATTTTCGCGAATGAATTCGCTCCTACAGAGGTCTTGCGTGTCAGCCAGCGGCCAACGCCAACAACCGTTGCGCCCGTTGCAGCACCGGCGCATCGACCATCTGCCCGTCCAGCTGAAACGCCCCTGCCCCACCCGCCGCTGTGCTGGCTTCCACCACGCGCCCGGCCCAGGCCAGGTCATCGGCACTGGGCGCGAGGGCGGCGTGGATCACCGGCACTTGTTTGGGGTGAATGCACAGGGCGCCGCCATAGCCCATGTCATAGGCGTGACGAATCACACGGTGCAGACCGTCGGGGTCGCCGATGGCAGGGTGCACGCCGTCCAGCGGAGGCAGCAGATCAGCACCTCGGGAATGCAATTGCACCGACATGCGCGCCTGATCGAGAAACAGCTGGGCGGCCTCGGTGCCGGTGTTGAGGTTCAGGTCCAGCGCCAGGTCCAGTCCGCCGAACGAGAGGCGCTCGACCCCCGGCGCACGGGCGATTTCCGCGAGGGCCAACAGCCCCTTGGCGCTTTCGATGATCGGCAGCACCGGCTTGCCTATAGCGTGAACAGCGGCCACGTGGGCGGCGCTTTCCACCTTCGGCAACAGCACGCCAGCGACGCCAGCGTGCTGTTTGCAGAACGTCAGGTCCGCACTGTGTTCGGCATGATCCGGCGCATTGACCCGGACCCAGACTGCCGCTTCTGGATTAACCCGAAGAAACGCGCCGAGGTTGTCCCGGGCCTCACGCTTGAGCGGCTCTTCCACGGCGTCTTCGAAATCGACGATCACCGCGTCGGCCCCGGCGGCCAACGCCTTGGCGAAGCGCTCGGGTCGGCTGCCGGGCACGAACAGCGCGGAGCGGATGATGGATGGGGGCATGGTCTATATCCTTGTGAAATGTGTTCTGTGAGAGCGAATTCATTCGCGAGACGTCGTTGAGACCGATGAAAATGCGTCAGATGTACCGGCCAATCGCGAATGAATTCGCTCCCACAGTGAAACCGGGTCCGCCATAAAATCGCGGCCAGACGGCGACCTAAACCACCCCGGCCTTCGCCATCCGCGCCTGGTCGTCGGCGCTGAAACCCAGCTCGCCCAGAATGCTCGCCGTGTGCTGCCCCAGCCCCGGCACGCCGTCCATGCGCGGGGTGAAAGCGGCGTTGCGGCCCGGTGGCAGCAACGACGGCAACGGGCCGGACGGGCTGTCCACTTCGCGCCAGCTGTCGCGGGCCTTGAGTTGCGGGTGATCCCACACGCCTTGCATGTCGTTGACTCGGGCGTTGGCGATCTGCGCGTCTTCAAGCCGCGCGACCACGTCATCCACACTCAGCGTGGCAAAGCCTTCGACGATGATCTGCCGCAGCACCTCGCGGTTTTCCGAACGCTTGAAGTTGGCCGAGAAACGCTCGTCGGTGGCCAGCGCCTTGTCCAGCAGCACCTTCTCGCAGAACAGCGCCCACTCCCGCTCGTTTTGCAGCCCGAGCATGATCGTGCCACCGCCCCCGGTCGGGAACGGGCCATACGGGTAGATCGTCGAGTGCGATGCTCCGGCCCGAGGCGGTTGCGGCGCGCCGTTGTAGGCGTAGTACATCGGGTAGCCCATCCACTCCACCAGGCTTTCCAGCATGCTGACGTCGATGCGGCTGCCTTTGCCGGTCTTGTCCCGCAGCATCAGCGCCGAGAGGATGCCGGTGTAGGCGTACATGCCCGCAGCGATGTCGGCGATGGAGCAACCGGCCTTGGCCATGTCGTTTTCACCGGGGCCGCCGGTCACCGACAGGAAGCCACCTTCGCTCTGGATCAGCAGGTCGTAGGCCTTCTTCTTTTCATAAGGGCCGCCTTCGCCGTAGCCGGAAATGTCGCAGACGATCAGGCGGGGAAAGCGTTCGTGCAACGCCTCGAACGACAGGCCCATGCGTGCGGCGGCGCCGGGCGCAAGGTTCTGCACCACCACATCGGCCTGGCCCAGCAGCGATTCCAGAATGTCGCCCGCCTCGCCCTGTTTCAGGTCGAGGGTCAGGCTTTCCTTGGAGCGGTTGGTCCAGACGAAGTGCGAGGCCAGACCGTCGACGCGCTGGTCATAGCCACGGGCAAAGTCGCCGACGCCAGGGCGCTCGACCTTGATCACGCGGGCACCGAGGTCAGCGAGCTGGCGCGTGCAGAACGGCGCCGCAATGGCGTGCTCCAGGCTGACGACGGTGATGCCGTCCAGAGGACGGGGGTTGTTTTGAGTCATGTTTTCCACCTCTCACGCATCCCTGTAGGAGTGAGCTTGCTCGCGATTGCGATCTGCCTGTGCCGAATACTCAAACTGACACACCGCTATCGCGAGCAAGCTCACTCCTACAGGTTCGGCGCATGCCTTAAATCAGATCGCTCAACGACTGCGCATCGCGCAGCTGCCAGACCCGCTCGATCAACGCCTTGCCCTGCTCCACCGAGCGGGCGCCGGAGAACGCCAGCAGACGCTGCACCTTGTCTTCCAGCTCAGGCCGCGACAGGGTGTTGCCCGGGTCGCCCTTCGGTTCGTCGATGGCGGCGGTCAGGGTGCGGCCGTCGGTGGTGGTGACGATCACGCGCCCCAGCCAGCGTGCCGGGTAAGCGCCGTCGACTTCAGGGTCCATCTCCATCGTCACCTTCTCGCGGAAGGCCGCGACGTCGGCATCCACCAGCGCCAGATCGCGGAATTCGATCAACTGCGCGCTTCCATGCACGGCAATCAGACCCAACACCGCGCCCATGGAAAACTTCGCCTGGTGCACGGTCTGCGGCACATCGACCCGGCCCAGCACGTCAATCGCGCCTTGGTGAACCCGGGTCACGACCTTGGCGATCTGGTCATGGCGCAGGCCTTCGCGCTGCATCAGGTGCAACAGCGCATCGGCGGCCGGATGGGTATGGCGGCATGAGGCGTGGAATTTGAACGAGGTCTCCACCAGCGCCCAACGGGAGCCCAGACGATCCGACAACTTCGACGGATCGCTGTCCGTGGACATCCCCGCCGCCATGCCTTGATCACCTTCCAGAATATTGCGCGCGCCGGTCAGGCCGTCTTCGGTCAGGTACGCCGACAGCACACCGTCAGCCGCTGCCTTGGCGGTGTGCAGCTGTTTCGAATCCGCCGCGTCACGCAGGAATTCCCACAGGCCCGCCGCTTGTGTGCCTGCGGTGCCGAGCAGGTTGATGAACTGCTCCTGATTGAAGTTCAGCAGCTTGCCCACCGCCACGGCGGCGGCGAGGGTGCCGACAGTGGCCGTGGTGTGGAAGATGCGGTAGTGCGAACGGCCCATGAACTCGCCGATGCGAATCCCCGCCTCGTAACCCGCCACCGACGCCAGCAGCAGGTCTTGCCCGGATTTGTCCAGGTCCTGCGCCACCGCCAACACCGCCGAAAACACCACGGTCGCCGGGTGCAATACCGAGCTGTTGTGCAGGTCATCCTGTTCGACCAGGTGCGACGCCGCGCCATTGACCAGCGCCGCGAAATACGCCGACGTACCGCGACCGTTCACCAGAATTTTCGCCTTGCCGCTCGCCGGGCCGACCCGTTCGGCGTAACGCTCGAAAACGGGAATCGGGCGGGCGCCTTGGCTGGCCAGCGCCGAACCGATCCAGTCGAGGAACAGGTCTTCGGTGCGATCCAGCACGTGGCCAGGGATCTGCTCGTATTTCAGCTCGGCGAGGAAGCCCGCCAGTACCTGAGTGTGGCTTGCTTGGGTATGACTCATCTCGGTGTCCTCAGAAGCTGCGTGGCAGTTCGAGCAAATGCTCGGCAACGTAGGAAAGAATCAGGTTGGTTGAGATCGGCGCGACCTGGTACAGACGAGTCTCGCGGAATTTGCGCTCGACGTCGTATTCGTTGGCGAAACCAAAGCCGCCGTGGGTTTGCAGGCAAGCGTTGGCTGCTTCCCACGACGCCTTGGCCGCGAGGTACTTGGCCATGTTCGCCGCTGCGCCCGCGTTCTTGCCGCTGTCGTATTCTTCGCAAGCGCGCCAGCGCATCAGGTCGGCGGCTTCGATTTCGATGTGGGCTTCGGCAATCGGGAATTGCACGCCCTGGTTCTGCCCGATCGGGCGGCCAAACACTACGCGGTCGCGGGCATAGGCGGCGGACTTTTCGGTGAACCAACGGCCGTCGCCAATGCACTCGGCGGCGATCAAGGTGCGCTCGGCGTTAAGGCCATCGAGGATGTATTTGAAGCCCTTGCCCTCTTCGCCGATCAGGCTGTCGGCCGGCAGTTCGAGGTTGTCGAAGAACAGCTCGTTGGTTTCGTGATTGACCATGTTGGCAATCGGCTGAACGGTCAGGCCGTTGCCGATGGCTTCGCGCAGGTCAACGAGGAAGATCGACATGCCTTCGGATTTTTTCTTCACCTCGGCCAACGGCGTGGTGCGGGCCAGCAGAATCATCAGGTCGGAATGCTGAATGCGTGAGATCCAGACCTTCTGGCCGTTGATCACGTACTTGTCGCCCTGTTTCACGGCGGTGGTCTTGATCTTGGTGGTGTCGGTGCCGGTGGTCGGCTCGGTCACGCCCATCGATTGCAGGCGCAGTTCGCCGCTGGCGAGTTTTGGCAGGTAGTAGCTTTTCTGCGCCTCGCTGCCGTGACGCAGCAGGGTGAACATGTTGTACATCTGGCCATGCACGGTGCCGGAGTTGCCGCCGCAGGCGTTGACTTCTTCGAGAATCACCGAGGCTTCCGCCAGGCCCAGCCCCGAGCCACCGTATTCGGTCGGGATCATCGCCGACAGCCAGCCCGCGTCGGTCAACGCCTTGACGAAGGCTTCCGGGAAACCCTTCTCTTCGTCGATCTTGCGCCAGTATTCGGCCGGGAACTCGGCACACAGGGCGCGGACGCCTTCGCGGATGGCATTGAGGTCTTCGTTATCGTATGGACTCATGGTCTGTGCTCACATCTGGCAGCGGCGCGACGGCCCGCTCTATAAAGGAAGAGATTCAGTCGAAGGCGGCTCAGTCAAACACCACTTCGGCGCTCTGGGCCACGCCCGCTTCGTTACCGGCCCACAGCTGCGCCTTGCCCGGCTCACTGATGCGACCACCCACGCGGAACGGCGTCGGCACGTTCAGCGGGCGCACACCGCGATAAGCGAAATGGCGCACGCGCGCCTCGGGGTTGGCGCGGATGAACGCCCGCAGGTTGAAGGTGGCGATCATCGGACCGTGCACCACCAGCCCTGGATAGCCCTCGGTTTCGGTGACGTACGGGTAGTCGTAATGGATGCGGTGGCCGTTGAAGGTCACAGCGGAATAGCGGAACAAGAGGGTCGGCGTCGGCTCGATGGTCTCGCTCCAGTGGCCCTGCTCCGGCGCTTCACCGCTGTTGAGCTTCGGCGGATTGGGCTCGCGGTAAACGATGTCCTGCTCTTCGCGCACGCACAGTTCGCCGTTTTGCGAATAGTCATGACGCAGGGTGACGAACAGCAGCGAGCCGGTGCGGCCATGCTTTTCTTCGATGTGCAGGATGGTCGAGAGACGATGGGCATCGGCGCCGACGGTCAGCGGCCGGATGAACTCGACCCGGCCACCGGCCCACATGCGGTTGCGATTGTCAGCGGGAGGCAGAAACCCGCCGCGAGCGGGATGGCCGTCTGCGCCGAGTTGCGATTCGAACACCGGGTCCTGAAAGAAACACCATTGCCACAGCGGCGGCAACGCGTCGCCATCGGCAGGCACCGGCTCACCGAACGTGGCGGCGATGCGCTTGATCAGGTTGTGGCTCAGGTGATCCCGAGCCTCTTCGGTCCGACCGATCCAGGCGCTGAAATCCACCGGCGACTCTGACGCACTCATGTGAGAGAACCCTCTGCAATTTGTTGTTATGAGCGGATCATGAGAGCCTATCGGCATTCTGTGAATTTGCATTTGCGTATACCGGCGTTCATCTATGCTGAACGCCTTCACCTGTCCGGACATCCCCATGCACTTCGACCTGGCTGACCTGCGCCTCTTCATCCACATTGGCGAATCCCCAAGCCTGACCCAGGGCGCCCGCCGCGCCTTCCTCTCCCCAGCCGCCGCCAGCGCCCGGATCAAGGCACTGGAAAGCCAGCTCGACACGCGCCTGCTGTACCGCGACAGCCGTGGCGTCGAACTGACCCCCGCCGGTCAGCGCCTGCTCAAGCACGCGCGGCTGATCATGAGCCAGGTCGATTACCTGAAAAGCGAATTCACCACCTACGGCACCGATTCCGCCGGGCACATCCGCATCTTCGCCAACACCACGGCGGTGACCGAATTCCTCCCCGAAGTGCTGGCAGGCTTTCTCGCCCAGCGTCCCGGCGTGACGGTGGACCTGCAAGAGCGTTTGTCGCGGGACATCGTGCGCGGCGTGCTGGACGGCAGCTCGGACATGGGCATCATTGCCGGGCCTGTGGAAGCAGCCGGATTGCAGGTGATCCACTTCAGCACCGACCGCCTCGTCCTGACCGTGCCGGAAGGCCACGAACTGGCGAACCAGAAGACAGTCACGTTGAAGCAAACCCTGGCGTTTCAGCACATAGGCCTGCACGAAGGCAGCACGTTATTGAGTTTTCTGCGTGATCACGTGGAGCGACTGGGGTTGAACCTGTCATTGCGGATTCAGGTGTCGAGCTTCGAAGCGATCTGCCGGATGGTCGAAGCGGGGGTCGGAATCGGCGTCATTCCCGAGTCCGCCGCGTTGCGGCATAGCCGGACAATGAAGCTGGTCACTGTTCAACTGGACGAGCCGTGGGCGGTGCGTGAGCGCAGCATTCTGGTGAGGGAACTGGACGCCCTGCCAGGGGTGGTCAGGGCGTTGATTGCGGTGTTGATGCCGGGTGGGCAGACCGCCGTCTAATCGCGATTCACCCGTCGACCCAGACACGATCTGCAGGAATACGATCTGTGGCCGGCTTGCTGGCGAATACGTCAGTTCTGAGAACATCGGAGTGAATGCCACACCGCTTTCGCCAGCAAGCCGGCTCCTACAGGGGTCGTGTACACGCGAACCGTCTATCGGCTCGGACGTCCAGCATTTTCAGCCACTTCCCCGGCGGATACCCAAACGTCTTCACGAAATGTCGGGTCATGTGGCTCTGATCGGCAAACCCCGCCATCAACGATGCATCGCTCAACGACACCCCGCACGAAATCGAATGGCGCACGAGATCGAGGCGTCGCAGGGTCAAATAGCGATGGGGACTGGTGCCGAACAGCGCGCGAAAATCCCGGGACAGGCGCCAGCGGTCGGTGTCGCTGGCCTGTTCCAGCGCTTCCAGGCTTACGCCCTGTTCAAGGCTGGCCATCAGCAGTTCGCGGGCACGCTCGGCGGCGGCGTAGTCGGTGGATTGCCGCCCTCTTCTCACGCCTGCAGCGTCTTGCAAGGCGACGGTCAAATCAAACACTGCGTCGTCCAGTTCCAGCGGTTCGAACGGGTTGTGCAGGTCTTTCAACAATGTCTGGCTCGCCCTGAACAACCGAGGGTCACGGGACACCCCGCCCTTGATGAAGGGCAGCGGCTTGCCGCCCAACACCTGCTGGATCATCGCCGGTTCCAGGTAAAACATCCGGTAGCGAAAACCGTCTTCGGTGCCTGCGTGGCCGTCGTGGGGTTCATCGGGGTGCAGCACGATGGTCTGCCCCGGCAGGTTATTCACCTTGTCCTTGCCGTACTGAAAACTCTGCACCCCCGACAGCGTATGGCCAATGGCGTAGGTGTCGTGGCGGTGCATCTCGAAACCGTGGCCGTGGAAATACGCTTCGATGCGCTCCAGGTTCGGCAACGGCTGGGCGCGCACGACCCAATCCCGCTCGGAATGCGCGAGGTGGGCTTCTCCGTTTGAATACTTGTCCATGGCGCGGCTCGTGATCGACAACTGACACAGGCGAACACAGATACCACTTGGCGAGGTGCTTGGGAATGGCAGGCAGCCCGACTGTCGATGAAGGGCGAGATATGCGACTATTCCCGACTTTTCCTACACCAGTCTTTCTCAAAAAGAGCCGCGCATCGGTAACGCAGCCTCGCCAATGATCTGCAAAAGCGCCCCTCTCATTGCCTTCAAACGGACGTGCCTTTCATGAATTTCCTGCGCCGCGTACTCCTCGATCGTCAACTCAAACAGGGGCTGGCCCAGAACAAATGCCGTCTGGACAGTGGCATCCGGGGCCTGCGGCGGGACATGGAGCTGACGCTGGAACACGGCGTGAAATTGCATCAGGTAAAAATCAACGCGGAGCGCCTGAGCATCGGCGCCTACACCGACATCGTCAGCGGCACCGAGCTGCAAAATGTCGCGAGCATTGGCCGCTATTGCTCCATCGCCCGCGACGTGACCATCGGCCAGAACCGCAAATCCCACCCGCTGGAATGGCTCAGCACCCACAGCGCGCTGGGCGGGTTGCGTCAGCAGCAGGCGGGTATGGCACATCACGAAGAGGTCAAACAGACCGTGATCGGCCACGACGTGTGGATCGGCATGGACGTGTTGATTCTGGAAGGCATCACCATCGGCACCGGCGCAGTGATCGGCGCGCAATCCTTGATCACCAAGGACGTACCACCGTACGCCATCGTCGTCGGCTCCCCGGCCAAAGTGCAGCGTTATCGCTTCGAGCCGCACATCATCGAAGGGTTGCTGGCGAGCCAGTGGTGGAACCTGACGCCGCACCAACTGGCCGAACTGCCCATCGAAGACCCGGAAAAACTGCTGGAAGCATTGAAGGGTTTTGCGGTGCCGGACAGCCATCCCGGCAAGGTCGTGGTGCGCAACAAACCGTTCTCGGTGAGCCACCAGGCGGCTCAGTGATTCAGCCATGTTGAGATCGATCTGTGGGAGCGAATTTATTCGCGAAAAGCGTACGGTCGATGATATGCGTCGGATGTACTCCCTCTTCGCGAATAAATTCGCTCCCACAGTTTGAACGCGTCAAGCCTCAGAATTCAGGGCGCCCCGGGACCTCTGTGGGAGCGAATTCATTCGCGAGACATCGGCACTGACGATACATCTCCGTCGCCTGAAACACCTATTCGCGAATAAATTCGCTCCCACTGATGCCCCGTGGCGCTGCGAAAACTGAGGCGTGGCATGGGTTCCCTTGTACTGGTTTAAACCGCATACACCCCTCACCCTCACCCCGCCTGTTTAGCTGGCGCTGCGGAATCGTTGGACGCATGCACCGGCGGCGCTTGTTCGTTAAGCAGCGTCTGAATCGCCTGACCATAGGCCTGCCGCCCGAGGTTCATGCTGTTGTTGTGATTGCCGCCCGGCACCATCAGCAGGTTCTTCGGCTCCTGTGCCGCCTGAAACAACTGCTCGCTGAAACGCGGCGAGACGAACTGATCCGCCGCGCCGTGCACGATCAGCAGGGGCATGTGGATCTCGGCGATTTTGTCGATGGAATCGAATTTCTGCGACACCAGCCAGCGCACCGGCAATGACGTGCGGGTGCTCGCGACAGACGCCGCGACGTCCGCGAGGTTGGTGAAGGTGGACTCGATGATGAGCCCCCGCGCCTGAATCGGTTCGTCGCCCTTCTGCGCATCGCGCCCCAGCTCCGAGGCCAGGTCCACGGCCACCGCACCACCGAGAGAGTGCCCATAGATCAGGCGTTTGCGGGGATCGGGTTGCAGCTGTTTCAACCGCGCCCACGCGATGCGTGCGTCTTCATACACTGAGGCTTCGGACGGCAGTTGCCCTTTGCTTTCGCCGAAGCCTCGATAGTCGATGGCCAACACCGAAAAGCCCAGCGCGTGCAGTTGCTCGATGCGGAAAAATTGCCCGGTGAGGTTCCAGCGCGAGCCGTGGAGATAAAGGATCGCAGGCGCGTCTTTTTTCTCCGCCAGCCACCACCACGCGTGAATGTTCTGCGACACGCCGAACGACGGCGCCTTGAGTTCCAGCTCCTGCACATCGGCAGGAATGCCGTGATACCAGCTGGCGGTGCCGGGTTCGATCATGAACACCAGCTCCCGCTCCTTGTGCTGCAACGCCGCGCAGCCGACCGGCAGGCCGACGACGATCAACAGCATGCACAGCCAGAAGAACCAGCGAGCCTTGAAATGCGCCAGGGAGAATTGCGGCATGAGCGATGGATTCCGGAGATCGAGTGAGACCTCCGGCAGTTTGCCATTCATTGCGGCAAAGGGTCAGTGCCTTCTGCCGAAAGGGGTGGGCAGAAAACGCCCATTCGGTCACCGGCATTCCCCTGTGGGAGCCTTGGGAGCCTACGGTGGGAGCGAATTCATTCTGGGCGGCATTCCGCCGAGACGCCGTGCATCCGCTAGAGAGGTATCGCATCGAACATCGCATCGCGAATGAATTCGCTCCCACAGGCATTCGCTCCCACAGGCATAGGTGTTTGACTAAACGATCAGTAACCCGAACCCGACGCAGGCGCGCCGCTGACAATCGCAATGCCGGAACTGGTGCCCAGCCGCGTCGCGCCCGCTTCGATCATCGCCACCGCTGTCGCATAATCCCGCACGCCACCGGAGGCTTTGACGCCCACGCCTGCACCGACCACCTTGCGCATCAGGGCCACGTCTTCCAGCGTCGCCCCGCTGCGGCTGAAGCCGGTGGAGGTTTTGACGAACGCCACGTCCAGCTCTCGGCAGATCTCGCACGCGGCGGTCTTTTGCGCGTCGTCCAGCAGGCAGGTTTCCAGAATCACTTTCAACGGCACCGCGCCGCAGGCATTTTTAACCGCTGCGATGTCATCCCGCACGACATCCAGCAAGCCGTCCTTCAGCGCGCCGACGTTCAGCACCATGTCGATTTCGCCCGCACCGGCAGCAATCGCCTGCTTCGCTTCGAACGCCTTGGTGTCGCTCAAACCGGCGCCCAGCGGAAAGCCGACCACGGCGCAGACCTTGACCTTCTGCCCGGTCAGCAACGACGCCGCGTATGGCACCTGTCCAGAGTTGACGCACACCGAATAGAATCCATGTTCCTGCGCTTCACGACACAAGGTGGCGATCTGCGCGCGGGAAGCATCGGCGGCCAGCAAGGTGTGGTCGATATACTGCGCGAGCGCGGCGGGTTCGATCTTCATTGACTCTTCCTTCAGAAGCAGTGGTTAGCGGTAAGCTTAAAGCGGCAAGCAAGGAGCGCTTGCCTGCTCGTCACAATGTTTTGAATATAACAGACTGTGTTACTTTTATATCACGATAATCGACAGCCGGAACCACCGTGGACAACAAGAAATCCGACCGTATCAAACTGATTCAGCAAGCCCTGCAGGACCAAAAGGCCATTCACTTGCGTGAAATGGCCGCGCTGCTGGACGTCTCGGAGATGACCCTGCGTCGCGATCTGGGCCGTCATCCGGAGAAATTCCACCTGCTGGGCGGGCACATCACCCTGGCGTTCGATCCGTCGGAAGCCAGCGATTACAAAGTCACTGAGCAAGGCACGCGCCACGTCGAGGAAAAGCGCCGCATCGGTAAACTGGCCGCCGCGTTCATCAAACCCGGCGACACGGTGTTTTTCGATTGCGGGACGACGATTCCCTTCGTCATCGACTTCATCCCCGAAGAGCTGGAGTTCACCGCCGTGTGCAACTCCCTCAACGTTCTGCTGAAACTGCAACAGAAACCCAACTGCCACATCGTCCTGTGCGGCGGCAGTTTCCACCGCAAGAACCAGGTCTTCGAACACCACAGCGAAGCCAGCATCCTCGACGGCATTCGCCTCACGTGGGCGTTTGTCTCGGCCGCCGGGGTCAGCGACGAATTCGGCGTGACCTGCTTCAACTTCAATGAGGTTGAGGTCAAGCAGAAGGTCTTGCGTCAGGCCCGGCACTGCATGCTGCTGGCCGACCACTCCAAATTCGACGCCGTACGCACCGCGCATTTCGCCACGCTGGAGCATTTCCAGGTGGTGGTCAGCGACAAGAAACTGCCCAAGCCGTACCGCGACTTGATTCAGGGGTATGGGGCGCAACTGGTGGTGTGATCAGTCTTCGAGATTGATGCTGTGTGCGCTGACCTCATCGCGAGCAAGCTCACTCCTACAGGTCGATCGCGGTTTCCTTCTGTAGGAGCGTGGCTTGTCCCGCGATCAGCTGCAAAGCAGTCGTGAGATCGGCAAACGCGTTGCACCAGACAGAACGCATTCGCCGGGTTTGCTGCCGGTGCCCGACAGATCGCGGGACAAGCCACGCTCCTACAGGTGAACCGTGTTTACCTGGTAAAACGCGGTTGAACCTGTAGGAGTGAGCTTGCTCGCGATAGAGCCATCAGCGTTTCAGATTCCCTTCCAACTGCCGCACTTCCCCAGCCGCCAGATATCCCGTCGTCACGCTGAACGACGCCCTCTCTCCCGCCCCCAATTCCCGCACATTGCCCTTGGCCTTTTCCGCCAGATACCCCTCCGGCTCGCACGTCGCAGGCAGCACGAACGCGGCCACCTGCTGATCGGCGTTGTGCAAAATCCAGCGCGCCGCACGGCCGAACTGCGCCGGTTGATAGCGGGTGTAGAACGCCGGACCGTCCGGGTGCTTGAGCAGGAAATGCGCGTCGCCCTTTGCGTCCGTCTGCACGCCATCGAAGAAACACACAATCTCCGGGTCGTACAGCTCGGGCGTATTCAACGTGTTCAACCGCGACGGATCGCCGGTCAGTTCGGCCATGTACGAAGTCCACGCCGGGGTCGGCTTCACATGAGCCGGCACGCTGCTGCGCACCCGCGTGCGCTCGACACCCAGCGGCTCGACGAACTGCCCGTCCGCCACGTACGCGTAGTTCATGTGCGCCATGTACATCAGCTCCATCGCCTTGCCGGCGAGGTTCTGCACGTCCATGCCGATGTCGAACAGCGCCGAGCCCGAACGCAAGGTCACGCTGGGCCGGGCGCGGTAGTGATCGCCAAAGCCCATCACGTATTCGTACTCGCCGCCGAGGCGCAAAAAGGCGCCCGCCGCATCCGTGCCCACTTCCAGCCAGGCGCGGTCCATCGGTGCGCAGGGCATTTCGCCGTGCAGCGGATGGTCGTCCTCGGGTGTCGGGCAGCCGTTGCGCAACATGCCACTGTGAAACATGAAGCAGCCATAAGTGCCGATCACGGTCGGACTCGGGCGCGGCTGCTCGAACATGTTGCGCATGGTCAGATCACAGCCGTCGAACACCGCCGACCAGATCATCTGCCCCTGATACGGCAGCACCACGACGCGGCCACGGTTGTTCTCCAGCGCCAGCGCCTTCACACCACTGGGGTAGGTCCAGGCCAGCACGCGGAAGTCGGCGGACTCCAGCAGGGTCTTCTCATCCCCTGTAAACAGCTCGGGAAACAGCGCGACAGTCGTGTTCATGAGGCGGTCACCGCACCGACCGGCGCCGTTTCGCTGCTCGGGTCACGCAGGCATTTGATGGCGTACGCGACGATGACCACGAAGCACAGCAGCGGCACGCTGTAGGCGATCTGCATGTTGCCGTGCGTCGCGTCGGACAGCAGGCCCTGGAAGATCGGCATCACACCGCCGCCGACGATGCTCATCACCAGCAGCGAACCGCCGACACCGGTGTCTTCGCCCAGGCCATCAATGGTCAGGCCGTAAATGGTCGGCCAGCACGGGCCGAGGAAAATGCTCACGCCCACCGCCGCGTACACGGCGCTGATGTTCGGCACCAGAATCGTGTAGGCCAGCAGGACAATGGTCAGCACGCCGTAGATCGCCAGGACTTTGGCCGGGTGCAGTTTGCGCATCAGCAGGTTGGCGATCATCTTGCCGACGAAGTACGCCGCAAAGGTGGTCAGCAGGAACCACGAGGCGCTGCGCTCGTTCATCCCGCCCATCTGCATGGCCAGGCGAATGGTGAAGCTCCACACGCCCACTTGCGCGCCAACGTAAAGAAACTGCGCGACCACGCCAAACGTGAAACGCTGGTTGCGCCACAGGCGGGACAGGCTCTGGCCGATGCTGCTCTTCTTCACGTTCTCTTTGACGTTGCCCTTGCAGGCCGGGAATTTGGTGAAAGCGATGAGCACGAACATCAGGATCAGCACCGCGATCATCCATTTGTACGGCAGCAGCGTGGACTGGATCATTTGCAACTGCTGAATCGCCGCGTCGGACGCGCTCATCTGGGTCAGTTGCTCACGAGTGGCGTCGGTGTCCTTGAACATCACGAAGCTGCCGACGTACACCCCGGCCATGGCGCCGAAGGGGTGAAAAGTCTGCGAGATGTTCAGGCGACGGGTGCCGGTTTCGCGAGGCCCCATCAACGTGGAGTAGGTGTTACACGCGGTTTCGAGGAACGACAGGCCCGCCGCGATGACGAACAGCGCCAGCAGGAACATCCCGTACGTGGCCATCGAGGCAGCCGGGAAGAACAGCGAGCAGCCCACCATGTACAGCAGCAGGCCGATCAGGATCGTGGTCTTGTAGCTGAAATGCCGGACGACCATCGCCGCCGGAATCGCCACGAAGAAGTAGCCCAGGTAGAACGCCGACTGCACGAAAGCGGTCTGGAAATCACTGAGCAGAAAGGCCTTCTTGAAGTGCGCGATCAGCACGTCGTTCATGCTCGCCGCTGCCGCCCACAACGCGAAGCAGCAGCACAGCAGGATAAAAGCAAACCAGGGCGTGCGGTTCAGGTAGAACCCGTCCGGTGATTGTTGGAGCGCGGGCTTTGTCATTGTTGTTCTCCGTGAAGTGCGGGATGCCGCGCCGGGCCGTCAGCGTGACCGGCCAAAGCGCGGCGGCTCATGAGTGACTTATTGCGTATTTTTTGAAGAGAAGGTGTCGAGAAAGCGCCCGAACGTGGCAGCGTCCGGGTAGGAACTCTGGGTGCCGAGGCCCGTGACCGAGCAGGCGGAATAGGCCACGGCCTGAGTCATGGCGCGGCGCATGTCGCCGTCTTCGCTCCAGTGCCGGGCGAAGCAGCCGATGAAGGCATCGCCTGCGCCGGTGGTGTCGCGGGCGTCGACTTTCAGGCCCTCGACACGGAACTCGCCCTCCTCGCCCACGTACAGCGCGCCCTGTTCACCGAGGGTCACGATCACGTGGCGAATGCCGTCCTGCACCAGCTTCAAGGCAGCGGAGCGGGCGGATTCGAGGGAGTCGACGACCTGCCCGGTGATCAGGGCCAGTTCGCTTTCGTTGGGGATGAAAAAGTCGAGTTTCAGCAGGTGTTCACGACTCAGACCCTTGACCGCAGGCGCCGGGTTGAGCAGTACAGGAATGTCGTTGGCCTTGGCGAAATCGATGGCGTGGTAGACCGTTTCCAGTTCGATTTCCTGCTGCAGGACGATCAGCGAGCAGTCGCGCAAGGCAGCTTGAGCGGCGTCGATGTCAGCGGGTTTGAGGTGCGCGTTGGCGCCTTTGACGATGAGGATGCTGTTGTGGGAATCGCTCTGCACGAAGATCGGCGCAACGCCGCTGGAGACGCCGGGCACCCGCTGCACGAACTGGGTGTCGATACCGTGGCGCTGGAAATTGGCGAGGGTGTTGTCGGCGAACATGTCGTCGCCGACCTTGGTCAGCATCAGCACCTCAGCGCCGAGCTTGGCGGCCGCCACGGCCTGGTTGGCACCCTTGCCGCCGCAGCCCATGGCGAAATTCGGGGCTTCCAGGGTTTCGCCCTGAGCCGGCATCCGGTCGATGTAGGTGATCAAATCCACCATGTTGCTGCCGATGACCGCGATCTTGTTCATGTGTGTCATTACCTTGTGTACGCGCAGGGATCGCAAAACCGAACCGCCGACGCGATATTATTTTTGTTATTTAAATAACATTTATTGTGACTATTCAACCTCTATTTTGTGGGGCTTTCACCGGCCACACGCAAAAACGGGCCAGGCATCGCTGCCTGACCCGTTGAAAGCCCGGATTTAGAGAGGTTGAGGCTGCTGATGGATTCAGACAGCCGGTGGTCGCAATCGTTTGCGATGAGGGTATTGGCTTACGGAAAACGCCGAGTACGCGACGATCCGCTCCAGATTCTGGCCAGAGGCCGTAGGAGCAAGCTTGCTCGCGATCTGCCGGGAACCGGCAGCAAAACCGGTGCATGCGCCGTGTCAGGTGTACAGGGTCTACAGGTTTTACAGCTGCTTCGCAGCAGATCGCGAGCAAGCTTGCTCCAACGCCCTGCGGGCAGAATCAAAAGCCAAGCGCTCTACATCAGGCCATACAACAACACGATATTCACCACCAACATCGCCAACGCCGTCGGTATCTGAGCCTTGATTACGGCGTATTTGTCGGGCAACTCCAGCAAAGCCGCCGGGATGAGGTTGTAGTTCGCAGCCATGGGCGTCATCAGCGTGCCGCAGTAGCCGGAGAACATGCCGATGGCCGCCATCACCGCAGGATTGGCGCCGTACATGCCCACCAGCACTGGCACGCCGATGCCGCCGGTCATCACCGGAAACGCTGCAAAGCCGTTGCCCATGACAATCGTGAACAGCGCCATGCCCAACACGTAGACCATCACCGCCACCAAGCGGAAATCCAGGTTGATGTAGGCCGTCGCCAGGTGCGCCACCGCCTTGCCAACCCCCGCGTCGTTGAACACCAGCCCCAGCATCGCTAGCATTTGCGGCAACACCAGCGCCCAGCCTAACGCTTCAGTCAGGCGTCGAGATTCGCGCATGGCCTGCACCGGCGTGTCGCGGGTCAGCCAGCACGCCAAGGCCAACGCCACCAGACTGCCAATCCCCAGTGAAACAAAGGTGCTGTTGGCCGGATCGAGCAAGTACACATCGCCAAACTTGAGGTTTTTCAGCACGACAGCGCCGATCACCGTCACCAGCGGAATCGCCAGCGCCGGAATGAACAGTTTGTTCTTCAGGCGCCCTGCACTCTCCCGCCGCGCCTTGTCCGGCAGGTTATCGTGCTGGCCGAAGCCGACGCCGCCGAAGCCCGCGATGAGCGCCATCACCACCACGCCTACGCCAACCCACACGGGTGGCAAACGATCACCGATCAGAAACGCAATCGCGAACAGCCCCCAGAACAGCCCGGTGGTCCAGCGCTTGGGGTTGCTGCGGTCGGTGACGGTCATGAACGCGGTGATCGCCAGAATCACACCGGCCAGCCAGTACAGGTATTGAATGGACAGGATCATGGCGTCACCTCCTGAGCGACCGGGGATGTCTGCGGCAATGCCTTGAGTTCGCGACTGAGGCGCTGATCGAAACGGTGCAGGCGAATGGCGTGAATCACGAAGGCACAGATCGCCGTCGGAATACCCCAGACCGCGATGTGCATCGGATCGACGTCGATCCCCGAGCCTTGGAGAAAGGTGTGCATCAGGGCGATGGCGCCAAAGGCGACGAAGATGTCCTCGCCGAAAAACAGCCCGACGTTATCGGTGGCCGCGCACAGCGCCAGCAGCTTGATGCGCAAAGCCTCGGGCAACTTGCCGAAGCGTGATTCAGCAGCGCCTTCGGCCATTGGTGCGAGCAGCGGACGAACCATTTGCGGATGCCCGCCGAGGCTGGTCAGGCCCAGTGCCGCCGTGGTTTCACGCACGAACAGGTAAGCGATCAGCAGGCGTCCGGCGGTGGCGCGGGTGAAGCGCGCGATCCAGTTCTGGGCGTGTAATCGCAGGCCGTGGCGCTCCAGCAGACCAATGACGGCCAAGGGCAGCAGGATGATCAGCGGCAAGGTGCGGGTCTTGATGAAGCCGGTGCCGATAGTCGCCAGCACGGTTTCCAGCGGCATGCTCGCCGCCAGGCCCGTGGCCAGCGCCGCGAGGGCGACCACCAGCATCGGGTTGAAACGCAGGACGAAGCCCAGAACGATGACCAGCACGCCCAGCAGCGGCCAGAGGTTGATAGCGGTTTGCATGATGGGAATCTCGATGTTGTGACTCGGAAGAACAGCCGACGCGAACCTGTAGCAGCCCGGCTTGTGGTGCTGCTACAGCGGCGTGCCGGTACAAGGGCGTGCGACTCACCACAGGGGCAGCGTGTAACTCACGATCAGCCGGTTTTCGTCCAGGTCATTGCCGAAGTTCGAACGCACGGTCGCGTTGCGCCATTTCACGCCCAGGTTCTTCAACGCACCGCTCTGGATCACGTAGCCGATGTCCATGTTGCGCTCCCACTCTTTGCCCTCGCCGCCCGCCGCACGTTCGACGTTGTCGCCGGACACGTAGCGGGTCATGAACGTCAGGCCCGGCAGCCCCAGCGCTGCGAAGTCATAGTCATAACGCGCCTGCCACGAGCGCTCCTTGGCGTTGGCGAAATCGCCGATCTGGATGAAGTTGACCAGGTAAGGATCGCTGCCCGTGATGTAGGGAAACGGATCGCTCCCGGTCATCCGCTGGTAGCCAAAACCGAAGGCCTGGGCGCCGACCTTGTAGGTGAACATCGAACCCAAGGCCTTGTTGTCGAGGTCGCGAAAGTTGCCGTCCTCGCGGCTGCTGGCGTAGCGGATGTCGGACTTCAAACTCTGCCCCACGCCCAACGGCAGCACGTGCACCAACCCGCCGTAATACTGCTGATAAACGTTTTCCAGCTGGCCGTAATGGGCACTCAACGCCAGTTGCGGGGTGACCTGATACTCGCCACCGCCGAAGTTGAAATCGTTGCTGGTGCCACCGATGCGGTTGGCGCTCATCTCGGTGAAGTCCGAGGAACTGTTGGCCTTGATGCGGTCGATGTGACCGCCGGTAAAGGTGAAGTTATTCAGGTCCTTCGAGGTCAACAGCCCGCCGCGAAAGGTCTGGGGCAACAGGCGGGTGTCGTTGGAATTGATCACCGGGTCCTTGAAGAACAGCGAGCCGACTTTCAGCTCCGTCTTCGACACCTTCATTTTTGCGGTCAGGCCGAGCTTGGCGTAGTCATCTTGCGAGCCACCGGACGACAGGTCAGCGGGCAGCAATCCGGTGCCCGCCGTGCCGTCGCCCGAATCCAGCTTCAACCCCACCATGCCTAGCGCATCGAGGCCGAAGCCGACGGTGCCAGGGGTGTAGCCCGATTGAAGACGCAGCAGGAACCCCTGCACCCATTCCTCGGCCTTGTCCCGAGCGCCTGTCTGTCGAAAATCGCGGTTGAAGTAAAAGTTGCGGGCTTCGAGCTCGCCTTTGCTGTCGCCGAAAAAATCGGCCTGTGCGGTCAATCCACAAGTCAGCGTCGCGCCGCCAACGAGCAACGCGCAGACGTATTTTTGGTTGTTATGTGTCATTGAAGCCTCTTCCCATGAGCGCGCAGCGGTAACGACCGACTGCTGGCAGAGCGCAGCTGATGAATGAGGTCGGGCGTCGAAAGACCCCGACCCTGAAGGCTGGACGCGTGGGTCGGGGCGAAGTGATTCGGCCCCGGCGTCGTACCTTTCTCGTGTCGGCGGTCATCTTTCGGCAGCCTGGCGCGTGGCGTCCAACGGGAAAAAACCGCTATGCCTCATAAAAATTTCTGTTGGGGCAGTGGCATGTAACCTGCTGACCGTAGGAGGCACCTGTCGCAGATGACGAAGGTAAAAGCCGCCTTCGACTGCCCGCGCCGCCGCTCAATCGCTCAAGGAAATCGCTCGGTGAATCTCAAGTTTCTGGAAACCTTCGTCTGGGTCGCACGGCTGAAAAGCTTTCGCCTGACCGCCGAAAAACTCTTCAGCACCCAAGCCTCCATTTCCAGCCGGATCGCGGCCCTGGAGGACGAAATGGGCGTGCGATTGTTCGTGCGGGACTCGAAGGGCGTGTCGCTGACGTCCGAAGGATTGCGGGTGCTGGAATACGCCGAGCACATCATGGACACCCTGCAAAACATGAAGGCGGCGATCAAGGACCCCAGCCAGGTGCGGGGCCGAATCCGCATCGGCGCGATGGATACGGTGATACACACCTGGCTCAGTCCGTTGGTAACACGCCTGATGAAGTGTTACCCGAATCTGGAAATCGAGCTGACCGCCGAGACGGCGAGCAACCTGTGTTCGCAGTTGGAAAAGGGCTACCAGGACATCATTTTCCAGACCGACATCCTGCGCTTCGACAGCGTGCGCAACGCGATGCTGGCGCGCTATCCGCTGCACTGGGTGGTGCCGACCGGCTCGCCGCTGGACCGGCCGGACGTGACGCTGGAAGAGATCGCGCAGGAGCGGATCGTCACGTTTTCGCGCAACTCGCGGCCCCACCAGGACATCCTCAACATGCTGCACACGGCGAACATCATCACCCCGCGCATCAACTGCGTGAACTCGGCCTCGGCCATCACCCGACTGGTGCGCGATGGGTTCGGTATTGGTGCATTACCGGTCACCCTGGTGCGCGGGGAACTGACGCAGGGCGTGTTGACCCAGATCGAAAACGTGCCCCTGCCACCAGTGATGGACATCGTTGCAAGCTGGCGAACCGGCGCCGGGATGGAACTGGTAGAGGACATCGTCGGGCTGACGCGGGAGGTGGTGAATGAATACGCGGGGGAAATGCCGGAGGGGTTTGTGTTGGAGGCGGGTGAGGATTGAAGGTTGTTGCTGCCTGCTGCCTGCTGTCTGATATCCATCCCTGTAGGAGTGAGCTTGCTCGCGATGAACGGTGCAACATCCCAATGTGTATCGATGCCACATCCCTCATCGCGAGCAAGCTCACTCCTACAAAGGACTGCGCTTCAGCACAGAATCGGGGGCGTGAAGAAGATCTTCCGCCACACGAAGACTCACAAACGAATCTGGATCACCGGTGACTGATTCGCCTCAATTATAACGTCAAAAACGGCATCACCTCAGCCATCAGCGTTTCCGGAATTTCTTCCGCCAGATAATGCCCACCCGGCAACGCTTTGCCCCGCACGTCGGTAGCGACCTGTTGCCATTCCTTCAGCGGGTCGAAGCATTTGCCCACCGTGCCTTCCTCGCCCCACAGCACCTGCAGCGGCAATTGCAGATGATGACCTGCATCGAGGTCGGCGCGGTCGTGCTCCAGGTCGATGGTGGCACTGGCGCGGTAATCCTCACAAACCCCACGTGCGGTGCCTGGTAGCTTGGCGCAGCGCAGGTATTCGGCGAACGCTTCGTCGGTGAACGGCGTCAACCCGGCGCTGCGGCTGCCCATGACACTGCGCAGGTATTGCTCGGGATCGGCTTCCAGCAATGTTTCCGGCAGCGGCGCCGGGCGGATCAGGAAGAACCAGTGCCAGTACGCCCGGGCGAAGGCTTCGTTGGTCTGGCTGTACATCGCCAACGTCGGGGCGATGTCGAGCAAGGTCATGCGAGTGACGGCATCGGAATGATCCAGCGCCAGTCGATGCGCCACGCGAGCACCCCGGTCGTGGGCCAGAATCGAGAACCTCGGCAGCCCGAGTTCGCGCATCAACGCCACCATGTCGCGGCCCATCTCCCGTTTGGAATAGCTGGAATGGTCATCCGTCGCGAGGGGTTTGCCGCTGTCGCCGTAACCGCGCAAATCGGCCGCGACCACGGTGAAACGCTGACTCAGCCGCTCGACGATTTTGTGCCAAATGACATGGGTTTGCGGGTGCCCGTGCAACAACAGCAACCCCGGCCCGTTGCCACCGATGCGGTAGGCGATCTGCACACCATTGACCTGGCGCTGGTCTTTCTGGAATCCGGCGAACATGAATGACTCCTTGTGATTATTCCTGCTCATCCTAGATCGCTGAGCGGCCGGGGCAAGCCGCAAAACGTGGCAGCGGCGTTCATGAAGCGTGTTGCCAGCAAGGAGACCAATCGTCCGGGAATGGCGCGATTGGTCTCCTGATATCCCACCCCATTGGCTATTCGGCCCCGGCCTGTCTGGGCGTAACGTAGCACCACGTTCAACGACATTTCTTACCTTTCCAACGGAGCACACGCACATGAACAAGCGCATCGCCTGGGGTCAAAAATCGCCGGAAGCCTACAAAGCCATGTCCGCGCTGGAAAACGCCGTGGTCAATTCGGGCCTTGAACATTCCCTGCTGGAACTGATCCGCCTGCGCGCTTCGCAGATCAACGGCTGCGCTTACTGCGTCAACCTGCACGCCAACGACGCCCGCAAGGCTGGCGAAACCGAAGCCCGCCTGCAAACCGTGACCGTCTGGGCCGAAACCAACTTCTTCACCGAAAAAGAAAAGGCCGTTCTGGCCTGGACCGAAAGCCTGACCCAACTGTCGATCCACCACGCGCCGCAGCATCAGTACGAAGCGCTGCTAGAGCATTACAGCGAAAAAGAAGTCGCCAACATCACCTTGGCCATCGCCACCATCAACGCGTGGAACCGGTTTGGGGTGGGCTTTGCCATGACGCCCTAGTCGCAGCTACGAGCTTTGAGCTGCAAGAGGGGCAGCGACGAGTTGTGAGCTGCAAGCTGCAAGAGGGCGGCGCGACGGCGATCATGGCTTCTGGTTTGAATCTCGTCGCTGCGACTTGAAGCAGCGACAAGCTTTAAGCCGCGAGCTGCAAGAAGTCGACGCAACGCCCGCTTGTAGCTTGTAGCTTGTAGCTTGTAGCTTGTAGCTCGAAGCTCGAAGCTCGAAGCTGAAAGCCGCTACACCCGAAGGTAGCGACCACTGATTGCAACGCCTAACAGCATCACCGCGATGATGAGGAACGCCACGCCGAGGCTGCTGAGGTGGGCGACGAAACCGATGCCTGCCGGGCCCATCAGAATGCCGATGTAACCCAGGGTCGTGATGGCCGGAACCGCGACGTTTTCCGGCATGGTCTTCTGCCGCCCCACCGCGCTGTAGAACACCGGCACGATGTTGGAACAGCCGATGCCCACCAATGCGTAGCCGCACAACGCGGCCTGCCAATAGGGGAGCAACGTCGCCACGGCCATGCCGACCGCCGCGCACAGCCCGCCGAACAGGATGATCTTGTGCACGCCCAAGCGGCGCACGACGGGGTCGCCGCACAATCGGCCGATGGCCATGGCCAGGGCGAACACTGCGTAGCCGAACCCGGCGTAGGACGGTTCGACGCCCCGCTGGGCGCTGAGGAACACCGCGCTCCAGTCGAGCATCGCGCCTTCGGTGAGGAACACGGTGAAGCACATCAGGCCGATGAACAGCACGACGCCATGGGGAATCGCGAACGCCGGACCGCCCGCTTCGCTGCCGTAACCGAGCATGTTTGGGCCTGCTTTATAGAGTGCGAGGCCAATGAACACCGCGACCAACGTCATCGTCAGCCACGGCCAGACGCCCACGCTCAACAGCGCAGAAACGCCTGCCGCGCCGAGAATCCCCCCACAACTGAACAGGCCGTGAAAGCCCGACATCATGGTCTTGCCGCTGGCCCGTTCGACGATGATTGCCTGAATGTTGGTGACGCACCCCAAGGCGCCCATGCTGGCGCCGTAGACGAACAGCGTCGCCACCATCAGCGGCACACTCGTGAGGGTCGCGAGCAAGGGAAGGCACAGGCAGGCGATGCTGCCGACCACGACGATGATGCGCCGACAGCCGTAACGCACGGTCATGGCGCCAGCCAGTGGCATGGAAAGAATTGAGCCGATGCCCAGGCACAACAGCAGCAGGCCGAGGCTCGCGTCGTCCAGACCCAGGCGGCTCTTGGCGTAAGGCACCAGCGGCGCCCACGCGGAAATGCTGAACCCGGTGATGAAAAACGCCACCCGGGTGGAAAACTGTTCCAGCCGCCCAGGCACGACCGGTGCCGCGGTGCCGATGGAGGTCATTCGCCGCTCCCTTTGCAAACATGTCGGCCCGTCATGAGCCAACCAGACGAAAGCCTAACAAAGCACGGGCGAATGCCGAAGAAGGAATGTCGAGGGGTGATGCCTCAGGAATGCCTCAGGCAGGCCAATCGAATACGGAATGCCGATCTTGCCCTCCCTGCAAACGTTCTGCCGGGCGCAAAAACTGTGGGAGCGAATTCATTCGCGAGAGGGGAGTCCATCCGACACCTCTCTCTCGGATGAAAAACCGCTTCGCGAATAAATTCGCTTCCACAGGTCATTACCGCGTACTCGTTACGCCTTCCAAGGCGACTGACGAATGATGTTGACGAAATTCAATGGTTTGAACTTCGGATCTTCGTCCACCAGCACATCGGCGTTCACGGTGCCGAAGGTCGTGTCTGGCTTATGGCGGAAGCCGTCGGCGAAGGCGCACAGGATGCACTCCTTGAATTCTTCGCCACGCGGGTGGGCATGGGTCACGACTTCGCGCTGCTGGTCGCTGAACTGGTCGTAGTTGATACCCAGCACGTCCATTTCAACACCGGCAGTCACCAGCGCAACGTTCGGGCGCAGGTGCTCGGGAACGCCCGGCGTGGTGTGCAGCGCGATGGACAACCAGACCTGCTCCAGATCGCCTTCCGACAACCCGAACGGCTTGGCGAACGCACGGGCTGCGTTGGCGCTGTCCACTTCGAAACGCAGGTCCGGGCTGCTGTGTTTTTTCACCAGGCCCAGGTCATGGAACATCGCGCCGACGTACAGCTGCTCAGCGTCGTACTTGAGGCCTTTGCGCTCGCCGGTCAACGCGCCCCACAGAAACACCCGACGGCTGTGGTTGAACAGCAGGTCGTCTTCTTCATCACGGATGTATTCGGTGGTGGCGCGGGCCAGGGCGCTGTCAGGGATTTTGATACCGGCGATTTCTTGGGTCATGGGGGTTGTCCTCAGTCAGCGGCGCCGGTGTGGCGCGTTGAGGACAATTCTCCGGGACAGTCATTTTTGCCTCAACGAGCGCACGGTCTCGTTCTCTGCCAAACGTGCATCGTTTACTGCCAGCGGACCTTGGGTTTACCAGAATGCGAGCGAACGGCGGGCGGGGGTTCGGCTAGACTGTGCGCCGCTTCCTGCAAGCGGGCCATCAGAGCCTGGCACGGGTCGCGCGTCCAAACCCTGTCCTTTTGAACCGAACCAAGGAGCCCCTGTGTACAAGGGTGTTGCGTTATCGGTCATGGCCTCCTGCCTCTTCGCGGTCATGTACTACTACACCTCATTGCTGAAACCTTTGAGTGGAGAAGAAATATTCGGTTGGCGCATGCTGCTGACCCTGCCCTGCGTCACGGTGTTCATGCTGTCCAGCGGCGACTGGAAACTGGTGCGCGCCATGACGAACCGCATACGCCAGACGCCAGCCTTGCTGGGCGCGATGATGCTGTCCGCCGCGCTGATGGGCGTGCAACTGTGGCTGTTTCTGTGGGCGCCGCTGCATGGGCGCAGTCTGGAGGTGTCGCTGGGGTATTTCCTGCTGCCGCTGACGATGATTCTCACGGGCCGCGTGGTCTATGGCGAGCGGCTGTCCTACTTCCAGAAAATCGCCGCAGCGTGCGCGATGGTCGGCGTCGGCAACGAGCTGATCCGCTTGGGGAGTTTTTCTTGGGAGACGCTGCTGGTGTGTGGCGGCTACCCGATCTACTTCGTGCTGCGGCGCAAGCTCAAGACCGACAACCTCGGCGGGCTGTGGTGGGACATGCTGCTGATCCTGCCGGTGGCGGTGCTGTTCATCTGCCAGGGCAATCCGGGGGTGGTCGAGGAATTTCCGCGCTTCTATGTGCTGATCCCGATCCTCGGGGCGATCAGTGCCTCGGCGCTGGTCAGCTATTTGCTTGCCAGCCGCCTGTTGGCGTTCAGCGTGTTCGGGCTGTTGAGCTACGTGGAACCGGTGTTGCTGGTGGGCGTGGCGCTGCTGCTGGGTGAAAGCATCGGCCGGGATGAATGGATGACCTACCTGCCGATCTGGCTCGGGGTGATGGTGCTGATGGGCGAAGGCGCCAAGCATGTGCTGGTGCAGCGGCGGCGGAATAACGTCTGATCGCCGAATCTGCGGCTCCACCTCGGATCACCCTGATCTCGAGGTGGACGCCGATCAACCTGTGGGAGCGAATTCATTCGCGAAGGTGTTTCAGGCGACACAGGTGTATCGAATCTCCCGGCCAATCGTCGGATTGCCGCCCAGAATAAACTCGCTCCCACAGTATTAACTGCGTCGACCCGAACGTTGAGGCGTTCCCTCAGGTTTTTTACCGGGCCAACGATGAGAAATCCCGCTCATCGCCCAAACCGCGCCAGTTGCATCTCCTGCAACCGGCTCAACGTCCGGCGAAAGGCGAAGGCCAGGTAACCCTCGGAGTACAGCGATTCCATTGGCAGCGCCGCCTCGACGTACAGCGGCACCTTGCGGTCGTAGCATTCGTCGACCAGCGCAATGAACCGGCGCACACCGTCATCGTAAGGCGACAATTGGGGCAGTTCGCGGTCCCCCGCCACCACTTGCTCAACGCCATCCTCGGTGCCCCGGGCAATCCGCCCTTCCCGCTGCGGCGCGCTCAACGCGGGCACTTCGCTCACCAGCACGGCCGTGTAGCGATCGCACAATTCGATGAAGTCCATCGCCGCCAAGGGCTGTTCGCACAGGTCCCTGTAACGGCACCAGACCACGGTCTTGCTGCTGCGCACCACCGCCAGATGCCGCCGCCCCAACGGCACCGGCCGGATCGACACCAACTCGCCGTTGCTCAGGGTGTCGAAGACCTCGACCAACGCGCTCGGCCCCGATTCGTGGGTCACCCAGTACCGCTGCTGCGCCTGACCGGGGTGCAGGCGATGGTCTTCGCCGCCGTCCACCGACACCACTGTCATGAACTGATTGATCGCCGTGATCGCCGGCACGAACCGTTCGCGGTTGTGCCCGGTAGCGTACAGCTGTTCGGGCAACTGGTTGGAGGTGCAGACCAGCACCACGCCTTCGTCGAACATCGCCCGCAGCAACCCGCCGAGGATCACCGCATCGCCGATGTCATTGACGAAGAGTTCGTCGAAGCACAGCACCCGCACGTCCTGCCGCAGTTCGCGGGCCAGCACATTGAGGGGATGAGGCACGCCGGTCAGCTGGAACAGCCGCTGATGGACCCAACGCATGAAGTGATGAAAATGCTGGCGTCGGGCTGGCACGGTCAGGCCGTCGAAAAACCGGTCCATGAGCCAGGTCTTGCCGCGCCCCACCGGCCCCCACAGGTACACGCCCTTGAGCGCGTCGCGAGGGCCACTGTCACGCAGCGCCTGCCAGCACGCCTGCAATTGCTGAGCGGCCTGGCGCTGGGCCTCGTCCGGCTGAAAATCCTGTGTGTCGACCGCCTGCTGCCAGGCATCCAGTGGGGAAAGCGCACTCATCGAAACCGGTCACCGCGGGCTGGAGGATGGATCGTGGCGCTTGGAGTACGACGCCCCCAACAGGTAGAAACAGCCACCCGCCACGATGAAGCCCGCCAGCATATAGAACATGAACGCCGGTGGCTGCGCCGCCAAGGCAAAACCACACAGCACCGGCCCGAGCGCGCCGCCGAGGTTGGACAGGTTCTGCGCGCCGTAATACATCCCGCGCAAATGCGTCGGGGCGATGCGGTCGATGAACATGTATTCCGCCGGGAAGACGATGATCTCGCCAAGGGTGAACACGGCCACGGCCAGCGACCAGTGCAGCACGGTGCTCGACATCGCGAAACCCACCACCCCTATCAGGAACAGGCTGAAACCGGCTGTCAGCCACTGATTCAGATGCTGATGGCTGATGTGTTTGCCGACGAAGTACTGCAAGCAAATCACCACCGCCGCGTTGACTGCCACCACCGAGCTGATGACGCTGTAAGTGAATTCCGGGGTGCTAGTAGTCACCAGGTATTGCGAGATGTAGGCCGTGAACTGGCCGAACACCACGGCGCTGAGCACGCCGCCCACGGTGAAGCAGACCAGCCGATAATCCTTGAGCAGAATCTGCCCCACGGCGAGGAACGAGATGGGCGCGTTGGCAGGGTCCGCCGAACTGAGCTTGCGGTCACCGTACATCGCGTACACCACAAAAAAGCCCAACCCCAACGCTGCCGACATCAGGAACGGCAGCTTCATGTTCCAGTGCGCCAGCCCCGCGCCAATGAACGGGCCGACCGCGTAGCCGATGTTGATCAGCGTGTAGCGCACCGAAAACACCTTGCTCTGCTCCGCCACCGGCAGCAGCTTGCCGAACGCGGCCTTGACCACGATGTCGATCACCGAATAGGCGAAATTGAACGACACCAGAAACAGAAAGAACAGCCACAACCGGCCCGTCAGGCACATGCCGATGAAACCGACAAAGAAGAACCCGGTGAAACACAGGATCAGCTTGTAGCTCGACAGTTTGTCGGTGAGGTAGCCGCCATACAGGCTCAGCAGCGAGCCGACGATCAGCGCGCTGCCGACGATCATGCCGATGTCGCTGATGCCAAGGGTGAAGTTGGAGGACAGATAAATCACTAGATACGGCAAGGTGATCGCCCTGCCCAGCGTCAGAAACAGCGACGACGACAGCAGGAGATTGACGGAGGCAGGGTAATGTCTGAGCGCAGCGAGCATTGGGGTGCTGTCCTTGGCAATGAGCGGTGTTCATTCAGGCCAAACATCGTTACACAATCCGGGTTGACTGGACACTGAGATAAATTCATTTGCGCTTCATATCGGATGAAGCCTGTGGGAGCGGATTCATTCTGGGCGGTACTCCGAAGAGAGACCGGTACACCCGGGACATGTGCGTCGGATGTAAAACCGTCTCGCGAATGAATTCGCTCCCACAGGTTCATCGCTCGGCTCGGGATCACCGTCTGGCTGGCCCGTTTGGCTCACATTCCGTAACATCCCCACCCTTTGCGCCTTCTCTTTCAGGTAACCCATGAAACCCGCTCGCCTGCGCGCCGACGTTCTTGCCGGCCTCACCACTTCGTTTGCCCTCGTTCCTGAGTGCATCGCCTTCGCCCTCGTCGCGCACCTCAACCCGCTGATGGGCCTGTATGGCGCGTTCATCATTTGCACCTTGACCGCGCTGTTCGGCGGTCGGCCGGGGATGGTGTCGGGCGCGGCGGGCTCGATGGCGGTGGTGATTGTCGCGCTGGTGGTGCAACACGGCGTGCAATACCTGCTGGCGACGGTGTTGCTGGGCGGGCTGGTGATGATCGCGTTCGGCCTGCTGCGGCTCGGCAAACTGGTGCGGATGGTGCCGTATCCGGTGATGCTCGGCTTCGTCAACGGCCTGGCCATCGTCATCGCCATGGCGCAGCTGGAGCACTTCAAGAGCGGCGAAAACTGGCTCAGCGGCACGCCGTTGTACCTGATGCTCGGCCTCGTCGCGCTGACCATGGCGGTCGTCTACCTGCTGCCGCGCCTGACCCGTTCGGTGCCCCCCGCCCTCGTTGCGATCCTCGGCGTCGGCTTGCTGGTTTACTTCTTCCACCTGCCAACCCGCACCCTCGGCGACATGGCGCACATTGCGGGCGGCCTGCCGAGCGTGGCTTTGCCGGACGTGCCGTGGAACCTCGAAACCCTGGGCATCATCGCCCCGTACGCGATTCTCATGGCGCTGGTCGGCCTGCTGGAAACCCTGCTGACCCTCAACCTCACCGACGAAATCACCGAAAGCCGCGGCTACCCGGACCGCGAGTGCGTGGCGTTGGGCGTGGCGAACATTGCCTCGGGGGTGTGCGGCGGCATGGGCGGTTGCGCGATGATCGGCCAGACCGTGATCAACCTCAGTTCCGGCGGTCGCGGGCGTCTGTCGGGCATCGTCGCCGGGGTGATGATTCTGATGTTCGTGCTGTTTCTGTCGCCGCTCATCGAGCGCATCCCGCTGGCGGCGCTGGTGGGCGTGATGTTCGTGGTGTCGCAGCAGACTTTCGCTTGGGCCTCGCTGCGGGTGCTGCGCAAGGTGCCGCTGAACGACGTGCTGGCGATCATCGCCGTGACCATCGTCACGGTGCTCACCGACCTGGCCACCGCCGTGCTGTTCGGCATCCTCATCGCGGCACTGAACTTCGCCTGGCAACAGGCCCGCGAGCTGTACGCTGACAGCCACACCGAAGCCGACGGCAGCAAGCTGTACCAATTGCACGGCACGCTGTTCTTCGCCTCGACCACGACCTTTCTCAATCAATTTGACCCGGCACAAGACCCGGCCATCGCCACGCTGGATTGCCGCCATTTGCGTTTCGTCGACTACTCGGCGATTGCCGCGCTGATGACCCTCCGCGAACGCTACGAGAAAGCCGGCAAGCACCTGCGAGTGGTGCACTTGTCGGAGCGCTGCAAGAAGCTGCTCAAGCGTGCCGGTGTGCAGCACGCCTGAGGCCGTTTACAGAGGCGTTTGCCAGGCGAAGCGGTAGGCCTTGTCGGGGAGCGCCGCCTGGCACTGGCCGTTGTCGGCATCGGCCCCGACCAGAAACCATTCGGCGCGGGACGTATCGCCCACGCTGCGGGCCTTCTGCGGGTCGTAGCAGCGCGACATATCTTGCGCAGGCACCAGCGCGAAAGCCTTCGGATGGCTGCGCAGCCACATCACCGAATGCTCCAGCGGTTGCGTGTCCTTGAAGCCGAAATGCACCAGTGGCTGCTGGGCGAAGACCCAATGCCCCTCGCGCCAATCCACCAGCACAAGATCGGCGTGCTGCGTTGCCGCCGCCACATCGCGCATCATGGTTTCGTGGGGGTTGATGCCCTCTTGGTGAGGCTCGACAAAGCCGCGCACGAACCACGCGCAGAACCACAGCACGGTCAGCGAGACGAACACTGTTCGGCCTTTGGGCCGCTTGCTGAACCAGCGGCGCAGCATCCACGGAATCAACGGCGCGCTGACAAGCACCAGCGCGGGCACCGCCGGGAAAATGTACAGCTTGCGCTTGCCGGTGCTAATGCTGAAAAACACCAGCACCAACACCACCCAGCCCAGCAACACCAGCACCCGGCCGTCGTGCCGCAGCAGCTGCTTGCGCCACGCGGGCACCAGCCACGGCAGCATGAACAGGATCGGAATCCAGTATTTGGGGATGACCTGGACGAAGAAGTACCAGAACGGCTCGCGATGATCCCAGGCGTTGGCGTAACGACTTGCCGTTTGCTTGAAGAGGATTTCCTGCGCGTAGGCGACGCTGTCGGTGCTGCCTTGCGCGACGATCACCAGCAACGGCAGCAGCCACACAGCGATGGCCGCCAGAGCGACCAGCAACCCCAGCCACCATTTTTTCGTGCTGCCGGAGGGCATTGCGACCACCCCGCTCCAGCCTTTGCGCACCGCGTAGGCATAAGGAATCAGCATCAACGCAGGCAGAAATCCCACACCCTTGCTGATGATCCCAAACCCCATTGCAGCACAGGCGAGGTAATACCAGCGCCAGTCCGGCCCGAGCAGCAGGTGACGACACAGTCCATAAATGCCGAGCACCGTCCACAAGGCGAGAAAGCCATCGATCTGCCCGGTCTGCAGAATGCTGTAGCTCTGATAGGTGCAGAGAAACAGCAGCGCCGAAATCACCCCGACACGTCGCCCCCACAAGCGCCGCCCCAAGTCATACAGGCAACCGGTGGTCACCGCTCCCGCGATCAGCGCAGGCAGATACAACGCGACTTTCGGCAAATGGGTGAGCTGCACGAACAGCGCCACCGTCCACATGAACAGCGGCGGTTTGTCGGCATAAATTTCCCCAGCTCGGTGGGGAATGAACCAGGCGCCGTTCTGCAGCATCTCCAGCGCCACGCCGAGAAAACGCTCTTCATCGACGTTCAGCGGCTGGCGCCAGCCGAGTCCTGCGCCCAACAGCAACACCGACAACACGACAAAAAACCACAACGCCAGGCGAGGGTTCGCCAATCGAATCCGCACGGCTCAATCCTTCTGTTCGACGACGCCGTCTGACTGTTCTTTAAATTTGGCGATCAGTTGCAAGTTGCGCAGGTAGACGATGAAACCGAAGGACTGGCCGACGATGAACACCGGGTCCTGCCGGTAGATGGCGTAGGCCAGGAGCAGCGCGCTGCCGATGATGCTCAGGTACCAGAAGCCCACCGGAATCACGCTGCGCTTCTTGTATTCGCTGTACAGCCACTGCAGGACGAAACGCCCGGTAAACGCCAGCTGGCCGATGAAACCCACCGCCAGCCACAACGATTCTCTGCCCATGTCAGACCTCGCTTTCCCGTGCGTTCACGTCCAGTCGGGTGCGGCGGATCAGCCACCACACGCCGAACAAATCAAGGATGCCCACCAGCGCGCGGTCCAGGTTGCCGTAGTTGGACACCCCGGCCCCACGCTCGCGGTGATTGACCGGGTGCACCAGCATCCGGCCGTTGTGGCGGCGGATCAGTGCCGGAATGAAGCGGTGCATGTGGTCGAAATACGGCAGGCGCAGAAACGCCTCGCGCTCGATCAGTTTGATACCGCAGCCGGTGTCCGGGGTCTGGTCCTTGAGCAGGCTGCTGCGCAGTTTGTTGGCGAAACGCGACGCCCAACGCTTGCTCGCGGTGTCCTGCCGATTGACCCGATGCCCGGCCACCAGCTTCACGCCGTCCGGCTTGCCCTCGGAGCCGCGCACCAGCGCGAGCATGCCGGGCAAGTCCGCCGGGTCGTTCTGTCCGTCGCCATCCAGCGTCGCCAGCCAAAGTCCGCGTGCCGCTTCGGCGGCGTGATACACCGAGGTGCTCTGCCCCAGGGAGCGGGTGTGGCTGAGCACGCGGAGCTGGCTGTACCCACCCTCTTGCAGGCTGCGCAGCTGGGCCGCGGTGGCGTCGGTGCTGCCATCGTCCACGACGATCACTTCGAATGCTTCGTCCGCAAACGCGGCGCGCACTTCTTCGAGCAGGGGAATGAGGTTGCCTGCTTCGTTCTTGGCAGGAATCAGAACCGACACATAAGGGGTTGCGTGCATGACATTCCTTGCAAAAGACAAAAGAGAGAGCGGTTAAACCCCGTAATAACTGCAGTACCAATCGACGAACGACGGCACACCGGTGGCAACCGTGACCTGCGGCCGGAAACCGACGCGCGCTTCCAGCTCGCGGGTGTCAGCCCAGGTATTGAGCACGTCTCCCGACTGCAACGGCAGAAAGTGCTTGATGGCTCGCGTGTTCAGCGCGTCTTCGAGGCATTCGACGAAATCCAGCAGCTTCACCGGAGAGCCGAAGCCGATGTTGTAGACCTTGTTCGGCGCACCGTTTGCGGCCTCGGGCGGCAACGGGATCAGGCGCACCAGGGCTTCGACGATGTCGTCGATGTAGGTGAAATCCCGGGACATGGCACCGTCGTTGTAGACCTCGATGGGACGGCCCTTGAGGATCGCGTCAGTGAACTTGAACAGCGCCATGTCCGGCCTTCCCCACGGGCCGTACACGGTAAAAAAGCGCAGGCCGGTGGTAGGAATGCCATAGAGGTGTGCGTAGGAATGCGCCATCAGCTCGTTGGCGCGTTTGGTCGCGGCATAGAAGGAAATCGGCTGGTCCACCGCGTCGCCGGTGGCATAAGGCAGCTTCTGGTTGAGCCCATAGACCGAGCTGCTAGAGGCATAAATCAGATGGGCCGGCGTGTGAGCCCGGCAGGCTTCCAACACGTTGAGAAACCCCACCAGATTGCTTTGCGCGTAGGTGTCGGGGCTGTCGATGGAGTAACGCACGCCCGCTTGGGCGGCCAAGTGAATGACCCGGTCGAAATGCTGCTCGGCGAACACGTCCAGCAGACCTTGCTTGTCCGTCAAGTCCAGCTTCTGAAACTGGAAGTTGCCGTGCGGGGCCAACTGCGCGAGCCGCGCCTTTTTCAGCTCGACGCTGTAATAGCTGTTGAGGTTGTCGATCCCCACCACCTGATGACCGTCACGGCACAGACGCATTGCCGTGTGATAGCCGATGAAACCTGCGGCCCCGGTGATCAGTATTTTCATGCGCTCACGTCCATGGCTCTGCGGGAATGACATGTTTTTTCGGTTGGAGAGCCTTATATCAATCGCGAATGACCGTTTTGTGTGTGGCAGATGACGGAACGACGACGGCCTGAGCAGGCCGGTGCACATGCGCGTCAGCCAAATGGCAGCGGCGAGCGCTTAGTGCACGCTTCTCGCGCACGAAGCGTGAGCATCCAATTATTATTGTTCCAAAAATACTCATTTTTTGTACACAACTTATCTTTGAAATCCTTTTGAAACAAAACGTCAGACGGATCACGACCTATGAATCAGAGGGTTGCGGACGTGTATGGCCTTCATAATCTGACCACTTGATCAGTTTCATGGCCCACTTATTGCTCCGCCGCATCCACCAGCACTGTTCCATCGTGGTTGTGCGCGCGTATTTGCGGAGTTTTCCATGCCTGTCTGGCGAAAGAGTATTCAGTGGCAATTGACCCTGAGCATGGGGGCCGCGCTGGTGATCAGCAGCCTGATCGTGATTGGCATCTACGCCTTTGCCCTGAACAAACTGACTGATCGTTATCTGCTGCAACAAGCCATGCCTGCCAGCGTCGATGCTATCCGCAACGACCTCGAACGGCTGTTGGCGGCGCCTCTTACGGCGGCCAGCGACATCGGCGACAACACGCTGGTCTCGGACTGGCTCGGCAATGGCGAAGATCCTGCGCAACAGGCGGCCTTCATCCGCTACCTGGCGAAGATCAAGGAACAGCACAACGCGCTGACTACCTTCATCGTCGCCAAGGACAGCGGCCACTACATCACCAACAAAGGCGCTGACCGCACCCTGCAACGCGGCCCGGCGGACAACGACTGGTTCTACGGTTTCCTCGACAGCAACAAGCGTCGCTCGCTGGACATCGATATCGACGCCACGACCAAGGTGCCGACGCTGTTCATTAACCAGCGCATCGAGCACAACGGCACCGTGGTCGGCGTGGCGGGCCTGGGTTTCAGCATGAGTGCGCTGTCGCAAATGGTCCGTGATTTCCACTTCGGCAAAGAGGGTCAGGTGTACCTGGTCAGCCCCGATGGCAAGGTCAAGGTGCACCCGAACGCTGATTTCAACGATCGCGAATCGCTGACGCAACTGGTGGGCGATGCGGCTTCCCGCACCCTGCTCAGCCAAAGCGGCAAGGGTCAGGCGCTGGAGTTCGAGCGCGGCGGCGAGCCTTACGTGGCGGTCGCCAAACCTGTGGATTCACTCGGCTGGACGCTGGTGAGCGAAGTGCCGCTGGCCGAAGTCTATGGCCCGGCGAAAGAGGCGCTGACGACGATTTCAGCGATCAGCCTCGCGGTGGTGCTGTGCTTCCTCGGTTTTGTCGCCTGGATTGCGCGGGGCATCGTCCGGCCGATTCAGCAAGTGACGAACGCGCTGGTGGACATCGGCGGCGGCCAGGGTGACCTGACCCGCCGTCTGGATGACAGCCGCGCCAACGAACTGGGCGATCTGGCCCGGGGCTTCAACCGTTTCATCGAAAGCCTGCGCCTGCTGATCGGCGACGTGCTGCAGACCACCGAGCAGGTGCGGCACAGCGTGGTGGACGTAGCGCGGGTGGTGGACAGCACCTCGACCCGCGCGCTCAAGCAGCAACAGATGACCGACATGGTCGCCACCGCCGTTCACGAAATGGGCCTGACCGTGCAAGAAATCGCCCGCAATGCCGGTGCCGCTGCCGATGTATCGCGTAATACCCATCAGGAAGCGGTGTCAGCCAAACGCGTGGTCGGCGAATCCATCAATCACATTCAAAGCATGTCCGATGGCGTCGGCACGGCAGCGGGTGCGGTGGAAAACCTCGCCACGCAGATATCGACCATCGATCAGGTGCTAAGCGTGATTCGCAGCATTTCCGAACAGACCAACCTGCTGGCCCTGAACGCGGCCATTGAAGCGGCTCGCGCGGGGGAAATGGGCCGTGGTTTTGCCGTGGTTGCCGATGAAGTCCGGACGCTGGCCGGTCGCACCCAGAGCGCGACCACGGAAATTCAGCAGATGATGGGCGAGCTGAAAACCGGCGCCGATCAGGCCGTGACGTCGATGCGCGCCGGTCAGGCCGCCACGGGCACCGGCGTTGAAGCCAGTCGTCGTACCGGTCAATCGCTGGACGCCATCGCCGGACACGTCGAAGAACTCACCGACCGCAACCATCAGGTCGCGGCGGCTACGGAAGAACAAAGCACCGTGACCGAAGAGATCAACCGCAACGTGCAGGGCATCGCCGACCTGGCGCAATCCACCGTCAGCGACGTGAAGACCTGCCGCGAGGACTGCCAGAAGTTGTCGCAGAAGGCCGAACACCTCGCCGCGCAGATGGCGCGGTTCAGGCTATAGAGGAGTTACACACCTTTCATGGCCGGAACACTCAACCTGTAGGAGCGAATTCATTCGCGAAAAATCACCCAGGCGGCCCAGATGTGTCAGATGCACCGCCGCCTCGCGAATGAATTCGCTCCTACAGAGGTTCGCTGTATACATGTACCCCTGTGGTAGCACGGCTAGCTGACGGTGACGTCCGAAAAATCGCCAGCAAAGTCGTGTGGCTAGAGGAGCCCCCGGAGAATGTCCTCGGTCGCCACCACCTGCGCATACTCCCCGTGCAGATTCCCTAATGACATGGCATGAATGTCCTCGGCACTGCGCGCCTTGCCAAAAAAATCCGCGCCATCAAACGTGTAACAGGCGTCATGGGGCACGATCACCTCAAACCCCAGATTGCCTCCCGTGCGGGCCGTGGACTCCACCGAGTTGTTGGTCACCACGCCGACAATCACCACCTGATTGATCCCATCCGCCCGCAACCAGCCTTCCAGCGCCGAATGGCAGAACGCGTCCGGCACCTGCTTATGCAGCTCCCCTTCCCCGTCCCAAGGCAAAAACTCAGGCTGGAATTCGACTCCAGACTGCTGGGGCCAGAACACCGAATCCGGTGAACGGGAAAAATGCCGGACATGAATCACCGTGCGCCCGCTGTCGCGCCACGCGGCGAGCAACGCCAGCATCCGTTGCTCGGCCTCCGGGTTGTTGCGCCGTCCCAGCTTTGGATGGTTGATGCCCTGTTGCATGTCGATGATGACCAACGCGGCCTTGTGGGAAATATCCATCGTGCCCTCTTAATCAAATGGCGCTGAAATGCCGCGCCCACTGCTGTTCGGCAAACTGCTCGATGATGAAATCGACAAAGGCCCGGGTCTTGCCGGGCAGCAACTTGTGCTCACTGTAATAAATGCAGACGTGGCCGTCCTCGACGTACCAATCGGGCAACACCCGCCGCAACGCGCCGCTGCGCAGGTACGGCACCGCGAAGGGCATGCTCACCAGCGCCACGCCGAGGCTCTGCCCGGCCGCCAGACAGGCTGCTTCCGAATCGCTCATGGTCATGCGCAGTTTGAGGCGCAGCGATGTCTGCTCCTGATTGCGGTGGGTCAGCGGCCAGGAGCGGATACGGCCGGTCTGTGGCGAGCGGATCAGAATGCCGTCGCACTCGCTCAACTCATCGGGATGACGCAGGTTCGGATGAGCATCAAGCCACTCCGGCGAGGCCACCAGCACACGGTGAGCGGGCGCGAGCTTGCGCGCGACGACGCCTTGGGGCAGGTCGAACCCACCACCGATGGCCGCGTCGAAGCCCTGACCGATCAGATCCACCTGGCGGTTATCGAAATGCCAGTCCGGGGTGATCGCCGGATAACGCCGCAAAAACTCGCCCAACAAAGGCACCACGTATAAGCACCCGAAAATCGTCCCGACGCTGACCTTCAACGTCCCCGCCGGGCTGCCCTCGGCACTGGCCAGATTGGCCACGGCGTTCTGGATCGTGTTGAAGCTGGTGCGCACCTCGCCGAGAAATCGTTGCCCTGCTTCCGTCAGAGTCAGCCGACGCGTACTACGCTGGAACAGCCGCACGCCCAGCCGCGTCTCCAGCTTGGCGACGCTCTTGCCCACGGCGGCAGGCGTCAGGCTCAGACGGCGCGCGGCTTCGGCAAAGCTACCGACCTCGGCACTGCGGACGAAGCATTCGATACTGCTGAAGTTTTCCATCGCACTCATTCACAACTTCTGGTTTACACAGACTATCGCGATTACCCGCTACCGAGAACCTAATCCACGCAGGATACTGACGCCCATCCACTCACTACTCACGGGTTACAGGAGATCGACATGACTCACCCAACCAACCTCACCGGCAAAACTGCACTGGTCCAAGGCGGCTCCCGCGGCATCGGCGCAGCCATCGTCAAACGTCTGGTCGAACAAGGTGCAGCGGTTGCCTTCACCTTCGTCAGTTCCGAAGACAAAGCCCGCGCCCTGCAAGACAGCATCACCGCCAGCGGCGGCAAAGCCCTGGCGATCAAGGCCGACAGCGCCAGCGAACAGGACATCCGCGACGCCGTCGCCAAAACCGTTGAAACCTTCGGCGGCCTGGACATCCTGGTCAACAACGCCGGCGTCCTCGCCATCGCCCCGCTGGAAGACTTCAAACTGGAAGATTTCGACCGTACCCTCGCCATCAACGTGCGCAGCGTGTTCATCGCCACCCAGGCAGCCGCCGTGCATATGAAGGAAGGCGGCCGCATCATCAACATCGGCAGCACCAACGCCGACCGCATGCCCTTCGCCGGTGGCGGCGTCTACGCCATGAGCAAATCCGCCCTTGTCGGCCTGACCAAAGGCCTGGCCCGCGACCTCGGCCCACGCGGCATCACCGTCAACAACGTACAGCCCGGCCCGGTCGACACCGACATGAACCCGGCCAACAGCGACTTCGCCGAAACCCTGCTGGGCCTGATGGCCGTGCCGCGCTACGGCAAATCCGAAGAAATCGCCGCCATGGTTGCTTACCTCGCAGGCCCTGAAGCGGGCTACGTTACCGGCGCCAGCCTCACCATCGACGGCGGCTTCGGCGCCTGATCTCCCCCGTCGCACCGCGCAACAACAGGCCCCGGCTCTGAAAAGACGCCGGGCTTTGCGCTTTTCTGCTTAACCGCATGAAAAATCTGAAAAAAAGCTTTGCCTTCGAAAGAGACTTCGAATACATTAGCGCGCCTCGACAGACTGAACGTCTGAAGAGATACGGTGAAGTGTCCGAGTGGCTTAAGGAGCACGCCTGGAAAGTGTGTATACAGGAAACTGTATCGAGAGTTCGAATCTCTCCTTCACCGCCAAATTCGATGTAAACGAAACCCCCGAGATTCCTTGAGAATTCGGGGGTTTTTCGTTTGTGCCGTTCGGCATTAGCCTTTCCCCAAGGGCGGGGTATGATCCCTTCCATCCCCCGATGCAAGGAACCGCTCCCATGCACTTCACCCCCCTGACCGAATCCCCTCCCGCCATTCAATCCGCCGTGCGGCTGCTCCGGAATCAGGAGGACGTGCGCAGGTTCATGTACACCTCCCACGAAATCTCTCAATCGGAACATGACGCCTGGCTCGCATCGTTGGTGGGGAATGCTCGGCAGTCGGTGTTTGTGGCGATGCTCGACGGGGTGTTGGCGGGGGTGGTGTCGTTGAGTGCGATCAATGCCGCGCAGAAGACAGCGGATTGGGCGTTTTATCTGGATGCGCGTTTGCAGGGCAAGGGGCTGGGGAGTCAGGTGGAGCTCTGGATGCTGGATCATGCCTTTAATGAAGCGGGGCTTGAGAAGCTGAATTGCGAGGTGCTGGAGAGCAATCCAGCAGTGATCAAGATGCATCAGAAGTTCGGGTTTCAGATCGAGGGCGTGCGTCGGCAAAACATCATCAAGGAGGGTCAGCGCATTGATGTCGTGTTGCTGGGTATCACGAAAGCCGAGTGGCAAGCGCGGCGCCCGGCCATCGAGCCATTGATCACGAGGCTGACGCATTCGAACGGATGAGTCGTACATCCGACCAGAAGGTTTCTGGCCGAGTTTTGGCTACGCTGTTCATTAACTTCCCGCAGAACATCGGAAACCGTTTCATCCCGCCTTTCGAGGAGCTAATGTCTATGCGTCGTAACCTCCGTTCGGAGGGAAACGGTCACGTACGAGGCTAGTTTTGCGTCAGATCACCCAGCCCGTATTCCAGCCCCCATTGCGCGGCCATCACAACGAAAAAAGGACGCGGATTTCGCAGGAGTAGGTTGATGAACGGTATTGGCAAACGCCTGAAGCAGGAACGAAAACGCTTGAAGCTCACTCAGAGCGCCTTGGGCGCCATCGGTGGTGTCGAGGCGAATGCTCAAGGTCATTATGAAAGTGGGCAGCGTTTGCCCCGGGCCGATTATCTGTTTCGTATCGCGGCGGCCGGCGTCGACATCAGTCGTGTCGTCACCGGCATCGATTCGAACAACCGGATGGAGGTGCCGATGCTGCCTTCCCTCGGTCAGCCTGATGACGATCACGACAGCGCCGAAAGTGTAGTGAGGATTATCGGACAGTTGCGACAAAGCCTGTGGGTGACGGCCAATGCGCTGTGTGAGGTCACGCGCCTGGTGGACACCAAGGAGCAGCCCAGCAATGCCGACCACGTCGAGGATCATCTGCGGGTGTTGCAGGGCGATGCCGATATGTTCGTTGCGCTGGCACTGGCCAAGGTGCAGAAAGCCAGTCACGAAACCCACTGACACCTGTCGCCGCCCGCTGACAGCCCCTCTCTCCGGTGGTAGCCTTGCGCCACACAGGGAGGGCTTCGATGAAAGGGTTGTTATTCGCGCTGACGGGCATTGCACTGGTTCTCAGTGAAGCGGCCAGCGCCGAGGTGTTCAAGTGCGTCGCGCGGGACGGCAAGATAAGCTTTGCTTCGACCCCCTGCCCGGATTACGTGGGTGAGGCGATGCCGCAGCGCCCCGGCCAGTCGCGCCTGTCCAGCGATTGGGAAGAGCGGGATTTCCCTGATCGGCTGAATAAAAACGCCACCGAAATTCTGCAGGTCAGTCGACGCAGCCGGATCATCATCACCAACGAAAAAGAAATTTCCGATCACATGCAGGCCATCCGCCCACCTCCTCCGGGTGTGCCCTCTCGCTGTGTCGCACCGATTTACAACAGCGCGTGTTTCGACCCGTCGGGGGGCAGGGTTCGCCAGCCGGTGAAAGGCAGCCTGTTTCAGTCCGGCGCGAAATAGCCTCCGCGGCCGTCCTAAACTCCGTCTGCTCCCACAGGTTTGATGGCGTTAGCAGATCATCGACGTGGCTCGATCCCGTGGAGACGCCGGAGGTTATGACGGCAGCGAAAACGGCAGCCTGGTGAACGATGAACCCATGGCATACCACGATCCCAAACAAGCCTGCACGGGAAGAACGTGTAAACCTTACTTCCGAATTTCCTGAACTAAGTATTTATCGGCAACGATGTTACCGAATGTAAGAGCTGCTTAAAGTCGTGCCCCATCGCCAGAATCACAAAAACGAGCCGGCCATGACCTCCACCCCACATCTCAAAGAACACGTTCAAAACGCCGCAACCGCCCTGGTCGCCGCCTTCGCCAGCAACGACACCGACGCGTATTTCGAGGCCTTTAGCGAAGACGCGACCTTTTTCTTCTACACCCTCCCTGCCCCGCTGCTGTCCCGCGCCGCGTATCGCGAGGTGTGGGTGGGCTGGCAAGCGGACGGCTTTGCAGTGCTCGATTGCCAATCCAGCAACGCGCACATCAGCCTTCAGGGTGACGTGGCGATTTTCATGCACGACGTCGCGACCCGCGTCCGTTTCGGCACCGAAGAAACCCAGTTCCACGAGCGGGAAACCATCGTCTTCCGGCACGACGGTCGCCGTTGGTTGTGTTGCCACGAACACCTGTCGGCGCAGCCCGATCACACCGCGTAGCCGCGCCCGTTCATTTATAAGAATCAAAACGTTTACGCACTTTCGGTCGGGATACCGACCACTGCCAATGCCACGGCCGCGAGATATCCGGTCGCAAAAATACGGGCCGCATGCAGATGCAGGCCTCATAACAACACGACAGCGCGCAGGAATCCGTCATGTCACATCCCACAACCCGTATCGAAACCTTTGGTGTCGAACAAATTCCGGACGATCAACGCGATGCGTCACCGATCGATCTGTTTCGCCTGACCTTCGGCGGCGCGAACACTTTTGCCACGGCGGTGCTGGGCAGTTTCCCGGTGCTGTTCGGGTTGTCCTTCCAGGCCGGTGTCTGGTCGATCCTTCTGGGCATCGTGCTGGGCTCGATCATTCTGGCGCCGATGGGGCTGTTCGGCGCGCTGAATGGCACCAACAACGCGGTGTCTTCGGGCGCCCACTTCGGCGTTCACGGGCGGATTGTCGGCTCGTTCCTCTCGTTGCTGACGGCCGTGGCGTTCTTTTCGCTGTCAGTGTGGAGTTCGGGCGATGCGCTGATCGGCGGCGCCAAGCGCATGGTCGGTCTGCCGGAAAACGACCTGACCCTGGCCGTCGCCTATGGCGTATTCGCGGTGCTGGTGTTGGTGGTGTGCATCTACGGCTTCCGCTTCATGCTGTGGGTCAACAAGATCGCGGTGTTCGCGTCGAGCCTGCTGTTCCTGCTGGGCATCTTCGCGTTCAGCGGCAGCTTCGACGCGGGTTTTGCGGGCACCGTGAATCAGGGCAACGAAGGTTTCTGGGCGGCGTTTATCGGCGCGGCACTATTGGCGATGAGCAACCCAGTATCTTTCGGCGCGTTTCTGGGTGACTGGTCGCGCTACATCCCACGGCACACGTCGAAAAAACGCATCATGGCGTCGGTGTTTCTGGCACAGGTCTGCACCCTGATTCCGTTCCTGTTCGGCCTGTGCACCGCGACCATCGTCGCGACCCAAGCGCCGCAGTACATCACTGACAACAACTATGTGGGCGGTCTGCTGGCCGTGTCGCCGAGCTGGTTCTTCCTGCCGGTGTGCCTGATCGCGATCATCGGCGGCATGTCCACCGGCACCACTTCGCTGTATGGCACGGGTCTGGACATGTCGAGCATGTTCCCGCGCCTGTTGAATCGCGCACAGGCGACGATTCTGATTGGTATCGCAGCCATTGCCTTCATCTTCATCGGCCGTTTCGCCTTCAACCTGGTGCAGAGCGTGTCGACCTTCGCGGTGCTGATCGTCACCTGCACCTCGCCGTGGATCGTGATCATGGTGTTGGGGCTGATCATCCGACGTGGCTTCTACCACCCGGCTGACCTGCAAGTGTTCACCCGTGGCCAAAGTGGCGGTCATTACTGGTTCGAGCACGGCTGGAACTGGCGCGGTCTGGGTGCCTGGATTCCGAGCGCGGTGGTGGGCCTGTGCTTCGTGAACCTGCCGGGGCAGTTCGTGGGACCTTTGGGTAATCTGGCAGGCGGTATCGACATTAGCCTGCCGATTACCCTGGGCTTGGCGGCGCTGCTGTACATCACGCTGCTGCGCACCTTCCCGGAACCGGTGGGCGTGTACAGCGACCACGGCCCGCACCCGCTGCTGGGCAGCAACGCCCACCGCAACGTGAAGAAGCCGATGGCCATCGGTTAAGCGACCATCCGCCGTTAAAGAAAGGGCTCGCCAATCAGCGGGCCCCCTTCGTTTTCAGCACGACCGGTGGCGCATCTACGGGTGGCACCCGCGACCGACATCCCGCACAATCGGTTTTCACGTCAGTGACCTACAAAAAACGGGTTTGAACGAGAAGTCGGCGAGCGAAAGCCAGGCAAGGCAAAAACAGGTGAGGAACGGCCGGGGTCGCGATCGACTTTAGGGACCTAAATAAGCATTCCGAGCCTGTTTTTAACGCAGCATGGCTGAGCGCAGCCACTTATCGTTCAAAGCCTACGACAGCTCGCTCTATTGGAGAATCGCTTCGCATGAACGCAAATGACTGGACCGAAGCTGCCCTGGCAAAGTACATCGTGACCAACCCGACCCTTCAGGCCGAGATCGCAAACCTTTCCCCGAAAGACCAGCAGGATCAGATTCGCTGGGCCTTCGAAGATGAAGCAGAGGCCCAAGGCATCGAGACATGGGAACTGGCGTTGACTTTCATCGCTGAAACACCCGAGCAACTCAAGTCGATGCGACTTGAAGCCCATAAAGAAGCCGCTGAAACCCTCGGCATCGACTGGGAAGAATACCGCGCCGCAAACGCCATTCCTGAGTAAACCCCGTCCCACTCCCTCGGGCCGCACCTTTCTGCCCTCCACGCGGCCCGAAACCCTGACTTGCCAGTCACCCTTAGCGCTTTACCTTGCCCCTTGGGGTGAGTAACGTCTGCGCCATCTCACAACAATAAGGACTCGTGCCATGAGTGATTTGGTCGCCTATCAACTGGACGACGGCGTCGCCACGCTCACCCTGAGCAACGGCAAGGTCAACGCCATCAGCGGCGATGTGGTCGCTGCTTTCAATGCCGCCCTGGATCAAGCCGAGAAAGACCGCGCCGTGGTGATCATCACCGGGCAGCCGGGCATTCTTTCTGGCGGCTATGACCTGAAAATCATGACCTCCAGCCCCGAAGCCGCGATGGACCTGGTCGCCGCTGGCTCGACGCTGGCCCGCCGCATGTTGTCGCACCCCTTCCCTATCGTGATTGCCTGCGGCGGGCATGCCGTGGCCAAAGGCGCCTTTCTGCTGCTGTCGGCGGACTATCGCATTGGCGTCGAAGGCCCGTTCAGCATCGGTCTGAACGAAGTGCAGATCGGCATGACCATGCACCACGCGGGCATCGAACTGGCCCGTGATCGCCTGAGCAACAGCGCGTTCGGCCGCTCGGTGATCAACGGTGAAATGTTCGCCCCCCACGACGCGCTTCAGGCCGGTTTTCTGGACAAGGTCGTGGCGCCCGAAGCGCTCGTCGACACCGCACGCACCGTGGCCTTGCAGCTGAAGAAGATCAACATGAAGGCGCACAAGCAGACCAAATTGAAGGTGCGCAAGGCGTTTCTGGAAATGCTGGACAAGGCTATCGAGCTGGATCGACAGCATCAGTTTTAAGGGCGGCTCGCCAGCCCCTCTGATTGACGCACGCACCTGTAGGAGTGAGCTTGCTCGCGAAGGCCATCCGTCAGCCACACACCGATTGACTGGACGGGCGCTTTCGCGAGCAAGCTCACTCCTACAGGGGGCCATGCGCTCCCACAGCGCGACCCGGGTCGTTCACGGACTCTTGAAACATCCGCTTAAATTCGCCGAATACCACCCGTCTGTCTGGCATTTGCCGATTCAAGTGCACATCCGTACACTGCGCCACCTTTTGTTACGAGAGTGGTTCGCATGCTGTTCGTCCTGCGTATGTTGCTGCTGGGTGTGCATTTCGTCATCGCCGGTGCGTTGGGTCTGGCGCTGGGCATCTGCCGTCCGTTCAACCCCGACAACAGCCGCCTGTGCGCCCGCCTCTACGCACTGCCGGCGATGTGGATTCTGCGCCTGCGCCTCAAAGCCCAGATGGGCGCGCATTTCGATCGTTCTCGCCCATGCGTGATCGTCGCCAATCATCAGTCGAACTACGACCTGTTCATCCTCGGCAACATCGTGCCGCCACGCACCGTCTGCATCGGCAAGAAAAGCCTGAAATGGGTGCCGTTTTTCGGCCAGCTGTTCTGGCTGGCAGGCAATGTGCTGATCGACCGGGGCAACCCCCTGCGCGCGCGGCTTTCCATTCGCAAGACCACCGAGGCGTTGCAACACAAAGACACGTCGATCTGGGTCTTCCCCGAGGGCACCCGCAATCAGGGCAAAGGTCTGCTGCCGTTCAAACGCGGCGCATTCCAGATGGCCATCGACGCCGGTGTGCCCATCGTGCCGGTGTGTGTCAGCACCTACTTCCGGGACATGCGCCTGAACCAATGGGACAGCGGCCAAGTGATGATTCGCTCGCTGCCCGCATTGTCCACCACCGGCCTGACCAGCGATGACATCCCGGAGCTGATCGCCCTGTGCCACAGCCAGATGCAAGCCTGCATCGAGCAAATGGACAACCCGCAGCGCACCCACGAGGCGCTTGCCCAAACCGACGCTGAACAACTCACCTAAAACCCTCGAACTCGTCGAAGTTGGCCGACTCTGACAGGAGAGAGCACGCTAAGCTGCGTGTGATGTCCTCCTAAAAGAAGAAGCCAACCATCATGGGTCGAGTCGTTGCTGCCGCGGTTTACAGCGCCGGGAAAAAAGTCACTAACATCACCCTCGACGAAGGGGCCGCCTGGGCCGCAAAGCCCGGCCATTTCGTCTGGATCGGCCTGGAGCAGCCCAATGCTCAAGAGCTGGCCACCCTGCAAAAGCAATTCTGTCTGCATGAACTGGCCATCGAAGATGCGCTGGAAGTCCATAGCCGCCCCAAGCTGGAGACCTTCGGCGACGCGCTGTTCATCGTGACTTATGCGCCAATCCGCGAGAACGGCAAGCTGATCTTCATCGAAACCCACATCTTCGCGGGCAAGGGCTACATCATCACCTCGCGCAATGGCGATTCGAAGTCCTACGGCCTGGTGCGCCAACGTTGCGAGGCGCGGCCGCTGTTGCTGGAGCACGGCGAAGATTTCGTGCTTTATGCCCTGCTCGATTTTGTGACTGAAAACTATCAGCCGGTCACCGAAGCCATTCACTGCGAGCTTGAGGAACTGGAGCACAGCGTGCTCAGCACAGAGCTCAACGAAGCCGACATTCACCGCATCCACGCCTTGCGACGGGATTTGCTGCGCCTTCGGCGTTACGTAGCGCCAATGGTTGAGATCGGTGAAGAGTTGCAGAAGCTGAGCTTCCCCTTTATCGACAAGAACATGCGCCCGTATTTCCGTGACGTGGAAATCCATGTGAAACGGCAGATGGAGGATTTGGCCAACCTGCGGGACATCGCCAGCCAGACCATTGAAATCGGCCTGTTGCTGGAGTCATCACGGCAAAGCCTGACCCAACGCAAATTCGCCGCGTGGGCTGCGATCCTGGCGTTCCCCACCGCGATTGCCGGGATTTACGGGATGAACTTCCAGAACATGCCGGAGCTGAGCTGGCATTACGGCTATTTCGCGGTGTTGGGGGTGATAGTGGGCGGGTGCGGGATTCTATTTGCGAGCTTCAAGCGGTCGGGCTGGTTGTGAAGCACCGGGCGAGCTACAAGCTGCAGGTTCTCTGCGCTTGTAGCTCGTCGCTGTTGTCAGCTTGCCGCTGGTTGCTTGCCGTTGGCTGGCTTGCTGGCCACAAACCGCATCATCCACTCCGCCACAGTCGTGCCGTGGTGGTCTTCGTTCAGGCTGGCAACGCCTTTGCTGTAGACCTGCTCACCCAGGGTTTGCTGGCGAATGTCGAGCAGGGTGCGCGAATACTCGTGGATGAACTCGGGGTGGCCCTGAAAGCACAGCACCTGATCATTGATGTGGTACGCCGCGAACTGGCAGAACGGGCTTGAAGCGATGACCGTCGCGCCTTCGGGCAATGCCGTGACCTGATCCTGGTGGCTGATCAGCAGGGTCAGTTTGTCCATCGCCGGAGTCATCCACGGCGTGGCAGGCGCCAGATCGTAGTGGTGAATGCCCACGCCCCATCCTTGGGTCGCGCGTTCGGTCTTGCCGCCAAGCAGCAGGGCTAATAATTGATGGCCGAAGCACACGCCCAGCAGCTTGTCGCCACGCTTGTAGCGCTCCAACAGGTAGGTCTTGAGGGTTTGAATCCACGGGTCGGTGCCGAAAGAATCGGCCTTGGAGCCGGTGATCAGGTACGCGTCGAAATGCTCGTCATCTGACGGGTAATTGCCGTGCATCACGTTGTAGACGACGAATTCGGCGGGGATCGGCTGGCGCGAGAACAGGGATTCGAACATCCGCCCATAACCTGTGTATTGATCGACCAGTTCCGGGCGAAGAACGTCGGTTTCGAGAATGCAGATGCGTAACGACATGAAAAATACCTGAAGCGACAAGGCGAAAATGCACACGCCCAAGCCTGCCTTGAAGGCTGAGGCAAGGCAAGGGCCACTGTGCCGTCATTTGACCTAAGTCTGAACGGTTGCTGTACAGGACAACGTCGCGGCGATCAGAACGTTTGGCCATTGAGCGCCTTGTCCAGCAACAGCGCGGGCGGCTCAAAACGCTCGCCGTAATGCTCTGCCAGATACTGCGCGCGGGCGACGAAGTCCTTGAGCCCGTACTGATTGATGAACTGCAACGCGCCGCCCGTCCACGCCGGAAAGCCGATGCCGAAGATCGAGCCGATGTTGGCGTCGGTGGTCGAGCGCAACACGCCCTCCTCCACACAGCGCACGGTCTCAATGGCCTGAATGAACAGCAGTCGGTCGCGAATTTCCTGTCCCGCGATCTGCGCGTCGGGCTTTTCGAAGCGGGCCTTGAGTTCATGCCACAGGCGTTTGGGCGCACCTTCGGGGTAATCGTAGAAACCGCCCCCCGCCGCTTTGCCCGCGCGCTTGTATTCGTTCAGCAACAAGTCGATCACCGCCGTGGCGGGGTGCTCTGTTGGTGTTTCGCCTTGCTCCGCCAGATCCTTCCGCGCCTGCTGACGGATGTGGCTCATGAGGCTGAGGGACACTTCGTCAGACACCGCCAGTGGCCCGACCGGCATCCCGGCCTTGCGCGCTTCGGTTTCGATCATTACCGCCGAAATGCCTTCACCGAGCATGGCGATGCCTTCATTGGTGAAGGTCGCGAACACGCGGGAGGTAAAGAAGCCACGGGCGTCGTTGACCACGATGGGCGTCTTGTTGATCTGCTGCACGAAGTCAAACGCACGGGCCAGGGTCATGTCGTTGGTGCGGGCACCCTTGATGATTTCCACCAGCCGCATCTTGTCCACGGGGCTGAAGAAGTGCATGCCGACGAACCGCTCCTGCCGACTGACCGCCGTGGCCAGCCCGGTGATCGGCAGCGTCGAAGTGTTGGAAGCGATCACCGCGTACGGCACCACCACTTGCTCGGCGGCAGCGCTGACCTGGGCCTTGAGTTCACGGTCTTCAAACACCGCTTCGATGATCAGGTCGCAGCCTTCAAGATCGCTGTCCCGACCCGTGGTCTTGATCCGGCCCAGCACGGCATCGCGCTGTTCGGGCTTGATCCGGCCGCTGGCGACCTGCTTGTCGAGCAGCCGGACGGAGTAGTCCTTGCCCTTTTGCGCAGTGGCCAGGTTGACGTCTTTCAGCACTACGTCGACCCCGGCCAGCGCGGTCACATAAGCGATGCCGCCGCCCATCATCCCGGCACCAAGAATCCCGACCTTGCGCATGTGGTACACGGGAGGTGCCTTGGGCCGCGACTCACCGGCATTGAGTTCATTGAGCTGAAACCAGGTGCCGATCATGTTCTTGGCGATCTGGCCGGTGGTCAGCTCCGTGAAATAGCGGGCCTCGATCTTTTCGGCGGTGGCGAAATCCACCTGCGCGCCTTCAACGGCGGCGGCGAGGATCTTCTCGGGCGCGGGGTACAGACCTTGGGTTTTGCTGCGCAGCATGGACGGAGCAATCGCCAGCATCTGCGCCACTTTCGGGTTTGAAGGCGTGCCGCCGGGCATCTGAAACCCCGGCTGATCCCACGCTTTGCTCGGCGACGGGTTGGCCAGTATCCACTCGCGCGCCTTGGCCAGCAGGTCCTCGGCATCGTGGGCCAACTGATCGATCAGCCCCGCCTTGAGCGCTTGTTGTGGGTTGAGGATTCGGCCTTCCATGAGCAGCGGCAACGCCTTTTCCAGCCCCAGCATCCGCACCAGCCGCACCGTGCCGCCGCCACCGGGCAGCAAGCCGAGGGTGACTTCCGGCAAGCCGAGGCGCACGTGTCTTTCGTCCAGCGCGATGCGATGGTGGCACGCGAGGCACAGTTCCCATCCCCCTCCCAGCGCCGCGCCATTGATCGCGGCGACCACGGGTTTGCCTAGGGTTTCCAGAGCGCGGAGCTGCGCCTTGAGGTCCAGCGTCATCTGGTAGAACCACGGGGCGCGAGATTTATCCACCTGCACCAGCTCGTTGAGATCACCCCCGGCAAAGAAGGTTTTTTTCGCCGAGCGGATGATCACGCCGACGAGGCTGCTTTTGTCGACCTGCAAACGAGCCAGTGTTTCACCCATCGCCTGGCGATAGGTCTCGTTCATGGTGTTGGCCTGCTGGCCGGGCATGTCGAGCGTCAGCGTCACGATCTGATCGGGGCCGAGGTCGTAGTGGATGGCGTCAGTCATGCGTTCTTCTTCCTGAAGCTGTTTTTTATATAAAATGTGTGCAGCGTCTGAGTCTTCATCTGTGGAATACAGCCTCTGTGGGAGCGAATTCATTCGCGAAAATCGCACGGGCGACAGAGGTGCATTGTTCGTACCGCCCCTTTCGCGAATAAATTCGCTCCCACAGGTTCAGCATTCACACGCCATGATGCCCTGTATCACACCCGCTCGATAATCGTCGCAATCCCCATGCCACCGCCCACGCACAGGGTCGCCAGCCCGTACCGCAGCTGGCGCGCTTCGAGTTCGTCGAGCAAGGTGCCGAGGATGATGCAGCCAGTGGCGCCGAGGGGGTGACCCAGGGCAATCGAGCCACCGTTGACGTTGACCTTGTCCGGGTCCACGTTCATGTCTTTGATGAACTTCAACACCACCGAGGCGAAGGCTTCGTTCACTTCGAACAGGTCGATGTCGTCGATCTTCAACCCCGCTCGCGCCAACGCTTTGCGTGTCGCCGGGCCGGGGCCGGTAAGCATGATGGTCGGGTCAGTGCTGGTCACCGCCGTCGCGACGATCCGCGCCCGAGGCCGCAACCCCAGTTCCTGACCCTTTTGCTGCGACCCCACCAGCATCAACGCCGCGCCATCGACGATCCCCGAGCTGTTGCCCGGCGTGTGCACGTGGTGGATGCGTTCGACATGGCTGTAGACCCGCAGCGCCGTTGCGTCGTACCCCATCTGGCCGATGGCTTCGAAGCTGGGCTTGAGTTTGCCAAAGCCGTCCAGCGTCGAGTCGCCGCGAATGAACTCGTCATGGTCCAGCAGCAACAGGCCGTTCTGATCGCGAACAGGCACCAGTGATCGGCGAAACGCCCCGCGTTCATGGGCGGCTGCGGCTTTTTGTTGGGAGTGCAGCGCGAACCGGTCCACATCCTCACGACTGAAGCCTTCAATCGTCGCGATGAGGTCCGCGCCAATGCCTTGAGGGGTGAACTGGGTGTGCAGGTTGGTCAGCGGGTCCAGCACCCAGGCGCCGCCGTCGCTGCCCATCGGCACGCGGGACATGGACTCCACGCCGCCGACCACCACCAGGTCCTCAAATCCGGATCGAACTTTCATCGCCCCCAGATTCACCGCTTCCAGGCCTGAGGCACAGAACCGGTTGACCTGCACGCCCGCCACATTGACGGCCCAGTCGGCGACCAGTGCCGCCGTCTTGGCAATGTCGGCGCCCTGATCGCCAATCGGCGTCACGCAGCCCAGCACGATGTCGTCGACCTGAGCAGTGTCCAGGTGCGTGCGCAGCTGCAGCTCCCTCATCAACCCCGCCAGCAAATCCACTGGCTTGACGCTGTACAGCGACCCGTCGGGCTTGCCTTTGCCACGGGGTGTGCGCAGCGCATCGAAAATAAACGCTTCGGTCATTGTGTCCCTCGCTGCCCTGCTGGAAATTTTTGTTCTGCTGACACCATAACGGTCACACAGATACGTTCAATGATGGAAGTGCTCAGTTCACTTGACTGTGATCAAGACTAGCTTGTTGTGGGAAGTTTCGGACTCGGACGAACGGTAGTCAGCTATCGGAGTTCCCGTGATTTCCGCCGATGCGTCTAGCAAGGGAGTGTTTCATGCTAGCGAATCGCCTTATCGCCATTCTTCCTAACCAAATCGCATTATTCATATCAAACCGTTCTAAGCAGCGTGGCACGTGGGCTCTAAGGTTAAGTCTGTAGCAGAGGCGCAATAAAAACGTTTCGTATAGCGCCCCCGTCGCCGATCACTTGTCGGGACACCTGCTCTTTGATTTCACCTTTGCCAGCTGCCGCTTCCTCCCTTGACGAAGCCGGTGAGCTTTTGTCGCTCAGGAATAACAACAAAAGGCATGCGCCATGTTCAAGCATTCGAAAGTACGTCAAGCCGGGCTGATTGTTTTCGCCACCACTCTCCTGTTGATTTTGCCGAACATGACCCGTTTGTTCGGCTGAGACTGTGAATCCACGCTTGCGACACAGCGTATTTGTGCCACCCTCTTTCTATCGAAACAGGGAGGTGAGCGCATGCGTCAGTGGCTGGCAGTTTTCGCACTGGGTTTCAGCGTCGTCGCGCAGGCCGGGCCGGTCGAACAGGCCGAGGCTGTGGCCGCAATCAGGGATGGCAAACTGGCCATCGATGTGCGCAGCCAGACCGATTATGACGCGGGCACGGTGCTCAATGCCGTGCGCGTGGACGACCGCCGTCTGGTGCCGCAACTCAAACAGGTGATGACTGACCGCAATCTGGTGATGGTCGTGTTCAGCTCCAGCAACGCGCGCGCCAGCAGTGCCCAGGACAAGTTGATGAAAGCGGGCTACAACAGCATCATCAACGGCGGCACTTATGACGAACTGCACAACGCGCTGTACGACGTCACCGACGATCCTGCGGAGTAACCCCATCTTGCGCTTCCTTTTCCTGCTGGCCGGCACCTTGCTGGCCTTGCCTGCGTACGCGGCACAATTGACGGTCGATCTGGGCCATGGCGCCAAGACCTGGAACACCGACCAGCTCCTGCAGCACCCTCAAGCCCGAGACATCGACATCCCCGCCGACGTGTCCTACAAGCGCGAGATGCACTATCGCGCCGTGCCCGTGGCGGCTCTGCTTGAAGGCGTGACAGGCGATGCCCATCTGCAAGCCGTCGCCACCGATGGTTTTGCAGCGGAAATGCCCGCAGGGCCGCTGCTGCAAAAGACCGGCTCACAGGCCTGGCTTGCCGTTGAAGACCCCGCGCATCCGTGGCCTGGATTGAGCCAGGACAAGCCGAGCGCCGGACCGTTTTATCTGGTGTGGACCGACCCGGCGGCGAGCAAGATCAGCCCTGAGCAGTGGCCGTATGCGGTCGGCCAGATCAAATTGCTGGCGTCGGTCGCTGAGCGATTTCCGGCGCTGTTACCTGACGCGAAGCTCGCCGCAGACGATCCTGTCAACAAAGGTTTCGCGCTGTTTCAGAAGAATTGTTTAGCGTGCCACCGGCTGAATGGCGCGGGGGATTCGCAGTTGGGCCCGGACTTGAACATCCCGCACAACCCCACCGAATATTTCGCCGGGGATTATCTGAAGCTGTACATCCGCAATCCGCAGAACCTGCGCCAATGGCCGCAGGCGAAGATGCCGGCGATCACTCAGGAGGTGTTGTCGGATCAGGAGCTGGATCAGGTCGTGGCGTATTTGAAGCACATGGCAGGACGTAAAGCTGGCCAGTAAAACGCTCCAGGTCTGGCGCAAAACTACTGTGGGAGCGAATTCATTCGCGATTGGCCGGTCCAGCCGACACGTCTCTATCGACAGAACCCTCTTTCGCGAATGAATTCGCTCCCACAGGTTTCGTGCCAGGCAGTGTTTTGGCGTGTCAGCAACGAATCGAGACTGAAACTATCCTCACGACTGCCGCTGCACCTGCATCTGCACGACCGGCTTAGCAATGGGCGCTGAATCCGAAACCACCACCTTCGCGTGCATCTGTTCACATCCACCGCCGCGACGCATGCCACGCACCGGGCAGGCGTCGAGGTAATCCAGACCCACCGCCAGCTTCAGATGACGCTCAGGAATGGCCAGTTGGTTGGTCACGTCAAAGCTGTACCACGCACCTTCGATCCACGCTTCGGCCCACGCATGACTCGACAAATGCTCGCTGCTATCGCTGTACAAATATCCCGACACGTAACGCGAAGGCACGCCAAGACTGCGGGCGCAGGCGAGAAACGCGTGAGTGTGGTCCTGGCAAACCCCTGCCCCGTTGGCAAAGGCTTGAGCAGCACTGGTATCGACGGCCGTCGAGCCCGGTGTGTAAACGATGTGCTGGTTCAGCGCCTGCATCAGATCGATCAGCCCGGTGCGGTCAGTGCGCGCCTTGGTTTCACGGGCCGCGAACTCACGCATGGCTTCGTCCGCTTCGGTCAGGCGGGTGAAGCGCAAGAACGGCAGCGAAGACTGGCTTTCATGTTCGGCTTCACGCTTCTCGTCGATTTCCACCTGCCCACGCGCGCCGATGACGATGGCCTCATGGGGTTCGTCCAGGGTCAACACGTGCAGAATGTTGCCGAACGGATCGACCTGCGCACGAACCGGGCGCGGCAGTGCCAGTTGCCAACTGAGCACCTGCTGGCGCTCGCTGTCGTGGGGGGTCAGACGCAAATACTGGATGCTGGCGCGGACCTGATCGTCGTAGTGATAGGTGGTCTCGTGACTAATGGACAGTCTCATGCTGCCTCCAGATAGGAAGTGTGAATAACGTTACCCAGTTGGGCCAGCAGCGGAATGAATTCGTTCAACCATTCGTGCAGGCCTTCGCCGAGGATTTCGTCGATGCCGGTATAGCGCAGACGAGCGTCGAGTTCGGCGGCCAGGCGTTGCGCGGGACGGCCATTGGCCCCCGGCAGGCTGGCGAGAATCAGGTCCAGTTCTTCAAGACAGGCGCGCAGTGAACGCGGGATGTCGGCGCGCAACAGCAGCAATTCGGCGACTTGACGCGCACCCGGCGCGTCGCGGTAGACCTCGGTGTAGGCTTCGAACGACGACAGTGCCCGAAGCAAGGCACTCCACTGGTAGTAACCCGCTGCTGAGCTGTCCGCTGCCGCGTTGGCAGACGGCCCGCGCAGTTCAAGCATTTCATAGCGGGCATCGAGCATGCGCAGGGTGTTGTCGGCGCGTTCGATGAAGGTGCCCAGCCGAATGAAACGGAACGCGTCGTTACGCATGATGGTGCCGTAGGTCGCCCCACGGAACAGGTGCGAACGCTCCTTGACCCACTCGCAGAACCGGCTCATGCCATATCGGCTCAGGCCCTGTTCGGCGATGCCGCGAATTTCCAGGTATGTCGAGTTGATGTTTTCCCACATGTCCGCGGTAATACGCCCACGTACCGCATGGGCACTGGCCCGCGCCGCCGCCAGACAGCTGAAAATGCTGGCGGGATTCTCGGCGTCCAGCGCGAAGAAATGCAGCAGGCGCTCGGCATGAAGATCGCCGTGGCGCTCGCGGTAATCGTCCAGGGTTCCGGTGATCAGCAGCGGCATGGCGAGTTCATTGAGGCCATCCCCGCGTCCGTCCTGAGGCATCAGCGACAGCGAGTAACTGACGTCCAGCATCCGTGCGAGGTTTTCCGCCCGCTCCAGGTACCGCGACATCCAATATAAATCCGAGGCAGTTCTACTTAGCATTGGCAGGCATCCTTAATCCTCGACCACCCAAGTGTCCTTGGTTCCGCCACCCTGCGACGAGTTGACCACCAAAGACCCTTCGCGCAACGCAACGCGGGTCAGTCCACCGGGAACCACGCGGGTTTCGCGGCCAGACAACACGAAGGGGCGCAGGTCGATGTGTCGCGGGGCGATGCCGTTCTCGACGAAGGTCGGACAGGTCGACAGGGACAAGGTAGGTTGAGCGATGTACGCGTGAGGCTTGGCTTTCAGACGGGCACGAAACGACTCGATTTCCGCCGCCGTCGCCGCCGGACCGACCAGCATCCCGTAGCCACCGGAGCCCTGGGTTTCCTTGACCACCAGATCGCCAAGATTGGCCAGCACGTGGGACAGCTCTTCCGGTTTGCGGCATTGCCAGGTCGGCACGTTTTTCAGAATCGGCTCTTCGTCGAGGTAGAAGCGGATCATGTCGGTCACGAACGGGTACACCGATTTGTCGTCGGCGACCCCGGTGCCAATGGCGTTGGCCAGCACCACATTGCCCGAGCGATAGGCCGACAGCAGGCCCGGCACGCCGAGCATCGAATCCGGGTTGAACGCCAGCGGATCGAGGAAGGCGTCGTCGAGCCGACGGTAGATCACGTCCACCGCTTTCGGGCCGTCCGTGGTGCGCATGAACACGCGGTCGTCGCGCACGAACAGGTCAGCGCCTTCTACCAGTTCCACGCCCATTTCCCGCGCCAGGAACGCATGTTCAAAGAACGCGCTGTTGAACCGGCCCGGCGTCAGCACGACCACACTGGGGTTATCCAGCGGGCTGGAGCTTTTCAGCGTATCGAGCAACAGGTTCGGGTAGTGATCGACCGGCGCGATGCGTTGCGCGGCGAACAATTCGGGGAACAGGCGCATCATCATCTTGCGGTCTTCGAGCATGTAGCTCACGCCGCTTGGGGTGCGCAAGTTGTCTTCGAGGACGTAATAGGTGCCGTCGCCATCGCGCACCAGGTCAACCCCGGAGATGTGCGAATAGAGATCGCGGTGCAGGTTCAGGCCTTGCATTGCCAACTGGTACTGCTCGTTGGCCAGCACCTGCTCGGCGGGGATGATCCCGGCCTTGATAATGCGTTGGTCGTGATAAAGGTCGGCGAGGAACATGTTCAGCGCCTTGACGCGCTGGATGCAGCCGCGCTCGACCACGCGCCATTCACTGGCGGGGATGCTGCGAGGAATCGTATCGAAGGGGATCAGACGTTCGGTCCCCTGCTCGTCACCGTACAACGTGAAGGTAATCCCGGCGCGATGAAACAAAAGATCGGCCTCACGCCGACGCTGAGCGAGCAACTCAGGTGGCGCTTCACCCAGCCAGCGGGCGAATTCCCGATAATGCGGACGGACAGAACCGTCGGCATCGTACATCTCATCATAAAAGGTGCGGATCATGCCGTACTCCTTGTCACCATGGACACTAAGGCCTTCGCAAGGCCCGTGCCATCGGCATAAACGCTCTAAAATCAATGAGTTGAATAAAACAGCGAAAGCCTTCGCACCATTCCTGTGCAAGAAGCGCTCTAACCCATTCCCCTACGCTTCAAAGAGAAGCGTCCTGCTGCAGAAAAACCTATTGGAAGCATAGTCAGAGTTGATTTCCCGGCCTGACTTTGTTCGCGAATAATCGCGCCATTCACGCAGACAACCTCGCTGCAGACTGCATCGGCGAGTGTTGGCGTGACAGGATTGCTTACCGATATTCCCTTTATGCCGCTCCTATCCGAGCGGCTTTTTTTTGCCCTGTTTTTGATGTTCTGCGAATCAATGTCGTGCTTGATACTTTGGCGAACTTGAACCTGTAGGAGCGAATTCATTCGCGATTGGTAGGTACAGCCACCACTTCTCCATTGCCCGAACCCCTTTTTTCGCGAATGAATTCGCTCCCTCAATGGATCATCACAAAGCTTGAGGCCAGGCACCGCTCTAATGAAGCCGCTTGATCTCCTGCTTCACACCCCAGCCCTCGACCTCGCCATCCAGCCCTAAAATGGCAGTCTGGAAATCCTGCTCGAAGTCGCCGATGCCGTCGTAGGTGGCGTACATCAATTTGCTCAATTGCAGGTGCCACGCTCCGTCCTCACGGGCGTTGACTTGGGTATTGAGGGATTCACCGCGAAACTTTTCCGCCGCCTGACGCGCCCGCTCCTCGTCCGGGAAGACTGCGTAGAACTCGATAGGATGGATACGTGCGAAGTCGAAACCGCCTTCTTTCATGCGGCGCAGTACGTGACTGCTGATGTCTTCTTGATAGGTCGTGCTCATGAAACGTCCTCCTATGCAACGATAGATAGAGTTTCAACCATCCCGAAATGCCCCTTAAGGGGCATCAAGCAACGGATCATCCGTCACCTGGGATTCAAGCATGTCGCTGACAAGGCCGGTGCCGCTGTTACAAATCAGGCATCCGTACGCGAACTGGCGCGGTTGGATGCTTCACCGGCCTCAATCGCAGACTACGCCCATTTCTGGCGCGTTGCCAATTGGCAACCGTTGGAGATTGCACAGGTTTTTTCAGGACGCCTCCACGATGGAGATGATCTGCACCGCATTCTGCTCCTTCAGAATTTCAGCCGTGGGCGCCTTTGATCGACCGTCCAGATCGTTCAGATCAAGCTCATTGACGACCGGGAACAGAATCGGGCGCAGGTGCTGCGCAGCTTCCTCCTCACTGGGACGGTGTTCCAGTTCAAGATTGTGGCTCTGCTGCACCCCATCTTTATCCTGAAACGAAATAGTCCAGACTTTCATCAATGTCTCCTCAGTCAGGCCGCACGTCGGCCTACCGAAATCGGACTGCGCGTTTTTAGCATTCGTTCAACGTTTTTTGCCTTGGCGCAACGGGACTTACGCGCAAAAAAAAGAGGCCAGACAGGCCTCTTTTTTCATGCAGGACGCGGCTTACGGCTTGGCGTCTTTCACACCGGCCGTGTTGTCCAACAGGCTCTTGGTCGCGGTCTGCAGGAAGCTGTCGAGCTTCTTGCGCAGTTCGGCGATGTCAGGCGCGTTCGGAACCAGTTCAGCGTGGGGTTTGGTGCCCAGTTCGTAGTTGTAGATCTTCGGTTCCATTTCCTTCGGCTCGATCAGGATGCGGTTGCCCGTGACGATTGCCACGGTCTGCTCGCTGCCCGAGGGTTTGATCACGCCGAAGCCCAGATCGCCCGCTGGCAGGTTCAGCAGGTCACGGCCCCAGCACTGGTGCACGGTGTCGCCCCCGAGGCGGCCCATGATGGTCGGCACGATGTCGATCTGCGTGCCGACAATGCTGCTGCGCTTGCCGAACTTGTCTTGCAGGCCCGGTGCGATCATGAGCATGGGCACGTTGAAGCGACCCAGGTCCATTTCGGTGATCTGCTCGTTGTTGCCGAACCCGTGGTCACCCACGACCACGAACAGGGTGTCCTTGTAGTACGGCTCCTTTTTGGCCTTTTCGAAGAACTGCCCCAGCGCCCAGTCGGAATACCGCATCGCCGTCAAATGCTCGTCCAGCGTGCCATGACCCGTGACGCGTTCCACCGGCAGGTTGGTGGGCAGCGCGTACGGCGTGTGGTTCGACAGGGTCTGCAGCAAGGCATAGAACGGCTTGCCCTTGGCTTCGCGGTCTTTCAGTTCCTGCGCGCCACGGTCGAACATGTCCTGGTCGGACACACCCCACGTCGGGTCGGAGAACACCGGGTTGACGAAGTCGTTACGGCCGATGAAGTTGGTCATGCCCTGGTTGCTGAAGAACCCGGACTGGTTGTCCCAGGCGAAGTCACCGTTATAGACGTACACGTCGTCATACTTGCGGGCGCCGCTCAGCAATTGCGGCAGGCCGGACAGCTTGTGACTGCCTTCCGGGGTCTGCATCAGGTATTCGAAGCCTGGCAGGTTCGGGAAGCACGCCATCGTCGCAAACATGCCCTGGTGGGTGTGCGTACCGTTGGAGAAGAAGTGATCGAACAGCAGGCCCTCTTCCGACAGCTTGTCGAAGTACGGCGTGATGTTGGACTCGTCACCCAGTGCACCTACGGAGTGACCGGCGAAGCTTTCCATCAGGATCACGACAACGTTCTTGATCGGAAGCGTGTTGGCAGCGGGCGGATTGAAGTCGCGTCGAACGGCGGCCTTGTCCGAATCCACCAGCTTATCGTTGGCGGTCAGCAGCATGTCGCGCACGGTTTGCTGGGCTTCTGCCACCGGGAGGGTGGCCTTCCAGATGTTGTCCCGGTCTTCGGACATCCGGCTCTTCGCGGCGGCGATCAGCGTCAGTGTGCCGTTCAGGCCCAGGGTGTTGGCGAAATTCGATTCGGTGGTGTAGGCATCACCCCAACGCAGTGGAGGACCTTGACGCAAGGTGCCGCGCGCTGCGATCACCGCGACCACCAGACACAGCACGAAGACGCCAACGCGGGTGTACCACGGGGCTACCACGCGGTTGCTGGAGCTGCCGATATTGAAGCCGCCACGGGGACGGGTCAGGCGGTCGATGCCTTTGAACACCAGACTGAGCAGCCAGGTCAGCAAGGCCCAGGCCAGTAGATAACGCACCACCGGGTAGCCGTACCAGATCATGCTCAGAACGGTTTTCGGGTCTTCTTTCACGTACTGGAAGACCAGGCCGTTCAGGCGCTGGTGGAATTCGCGGTAGAAATCCATCTCCATCAGACCGAAGAACGTGGTCAGGCTCGCGACCAGCGTCAGCCAGAAACGGAAAAGACCCCGCGCGGCCATCAAACGCGCACTGAACAAGGCCAGCAGCAGCGGGATCAGGATGTAGACCACCAACCGCAGGTCGAAACGCAGACCGTTGCCGAACGCCTCAATGAATGTCGAGGCCGGCGTCGCGCCGATCCCTTCGCGGTTGTAGACCAGCAGCGCGACGCGCAACAGGGTGTACAGCACCATCAGCGCCAGCCCGCTCAGCAGCGTATAGGCCAGGTGCGATTTGACGGTAGGTTGCGGCGCGCGCGCCGGGGCGTCCGGTTTGGCCATGTGTCGTAGAGTCCGTTGGATTCAGGTTTAAGTTCGAAAAGCCTGTGCGCCCGGTGACATCGAAAGAACGCCGGTGTGGGTCGCGGGGGGCAAATATTACGTGATCGCCCAGTGTTTACCACCAATGCGGCGCATTCTTCATGACCGGGTCCGCGTTGAAAGGTCTCGTCAATCTTGAAGAGGTCGCAAAGCGATGCGGAGTTTCGCGACGAAACAGTGAAAATTCCGTCGTTTGAACGAGGTTCTAACATTTTCTTACAAACGCTTTTCTCTCATTTGTCGCAGAAGGTTTGGGCGTAAAGACCCACCGCATACTGAATGGCGTTGAATACTTCAGGGGCGTGTTCTGCCAAGGAGGCATTCCCTTCAAGCGATGCGTTCACGGCCGCGATCAGCTTCAACAGGCGCGGCTTCGGTTTGCGGATATTGCACGTCTGCGCCAGCTCCAGAATGCCCAGGCGCGAACCGAACAGGCTTTTTGACCCCGCCAGTCGAAGGGCCAGCGAGTCGTCTTGCAGATAGGCCGTGGTGTTGACGATGTCGTAGGCCGGCGCCAGTTGCGCATCGGCGCCCAATGGATCGCGATACAGCAGGCCGAAATTCTTCAAATGGGCATCGCCGTTACCCACCATGCAACTCAAGGCCACAATGTCGAAGCACTGCTCAAGGGATGTCTGAATATGTTCAGGCGCGCAGAACAGCCGAATGGCCCTGACGATCTTTTCATAGCTGGAATCGTACTTTTGCTCGGTGCCCAATCCCATGAGGACCGCCATGTCCTCAAAGCCGATCGGGCGCTGCTCGGCATCGCGATCAAAGCGTCGCATCACGAACAGTTGGCGATTATCGGAAAGATGGAATTCCGGTACCGGCATTCCCGCCCGCCGCGCTGCGTCCATGCAGACATATTCGTTGATGGCCAGCCCCGGAAAGTCGGCACGTCCCGACTTGACGATCAGCTCTGGCATCAACAGCGTGGCTTTGGGATCGGTAACGAAGGCTCCCTCCGGGACGATGACTTTGGGTTGTACTCCCGAGATGCCCGTGCGCAACAGATAGCGGTCAACCAGTTCGGCAAACAGGTCTTCAGTACCGTCCCACGTGAGGATCTGGCTCAGGCTTCGCCCTTCGGCAGCGTTCTGCGCCGCCAACAGCTCATCAATCATCGCCGACTGAACCGCGACACGGCCGATGGGGGAACCGCTGCCGGTCAACGCCATCAGCAACATCGGGTTGAGCGGCGTGGTTTTGGCGAGACGATTGCGCAGTTGCTCCAGCACGTATCCTTCCGGCAGGTTCATCTGGAAGACGGGATGCAGGTTGCGGGAAATAAAGGCTGCATCACGTACGGGCATCGTCAGGCTGATTTGCGAAGTGGGCGTGGCATCCAGGCCGTAGCGGAACAGGTAGTCACCCGACTCTGCCCCCGACAATTCACCGCTTTCGCCCTGCGGCGTGAGAATACGCACCCGGTCCAGCGGCTTCATCGAAAGACCTCCCTTAATTCTTCAAAGGAGGGACGCCGGGCAGGGACCACGCTGATTTCGGCACCGAGGGCTGCCAAAGCGCTCGCATAGAACTTCATGGAGACGGTAGGACTGCCTTTTTCGATCTCTGCCAGCTTTTGCCGTGTTAGCCCGGATTGCGCCGCCAATTGAAGCTGCGTAAGGCCCCGTGCCTTGCGCATGCTTTCAATCTGATGCCCCAAACGCTCAATGAGGAGATTTGCGTCCATTTGTCATGCCTGCATAACATCGCTGAGTAAATGCAATGTATACGTGACATCGGAATGCATCAAGGCCCATGTTATTTAAACGTAACATTACCTAAACCATGTTACGTATACATAACAAATAATTCGATAATTTTAAGTTGAGTGACGACGTGCAAAAGCCTCCAACGCCGCGGGAGGCGGTTGTTCAGCGCCTTATCACTCTTCAAGCGCAAGCTGATCAGGCTGGAATGACGCTGATGGTATTGGGGATGCCGCCTTCGCTGATCACCTGTTCGGAACTCAGTGGCGCGGCACGACGGTCACGCAGATAGCGGTAAGCGCTTCGGCATTCCTCAATGCATTCGCGGCGCAGCATGACGCGAACGGGATGGCCGTCGATAGCCTCGACCAGCACAGTCCCGAATGGGTCGACAGCGACACTCTCCCCAGGAAATGACAGACCCTTGCCTTCGCCAATCCGGTTCACCAGCACGGCGAAGCACTGGTTTTCCATTGCCCGCGCGATCACTGCACGGCGGTGGACGGGGCCGTAAGGGTTCATGTTGCCATCCAGCACCAGGATGAGATCAACGTCCAACACAGCGAGCGATCGGGCGGTTTCGGGGAATTCGATGTCATAGCAGATGAGCATGCCGACGCGCAGCGAGGCGATTTCGCACACCGCATACTGCGAGCCGGCCTCGAACACTCCCCAATCCGTGTCGGGCCAGAGGTGCGTCTTGCGGTACTTGAGAGCGATGCGCCCAGCACGATCGATCAGCATTGCCGTGTTGTACGCGCGCTCGTCAGCCAACTCGCAAAATCCGAATGCCACCGCCTTGTCGCTCTTGCGTGCCGCCTCCTGAATGAGCCGTATGGGCTTGCTGTCGGCGGCCAGTCCGATGCGGTGGATCTCATCTGCAGTCGGGAAACCTGACAGCGTTGTCTCTGGAAACACGAGCAGATCGGTATCGAGCGGAGCATTACGGACCATCGACAGCATATTGCTCAGGTTGATCTCGACCTGTGCATCTGCGATGGGCATTTGTGCCAGAAAAATGTTCATGTACGCCTCAATAAAAAAGAGCGCCGCACCCAAGTCGCAAGGCGCCGCGCCCTGAAAGGTCGAAGGATGGGTCGTCGATCAGAACCAGAACACTGGGGTGGTCGTCAGCAACTCGATTCCGGTTCGGGTGACGATGAAGTTTTGTTCCCAGCCCACGCTGCCCACCCCTTTTCGCGTCATGAAGGACTCCCCGGAGGCCACCATGCCTTCTTCGAAAATATCGTCCGCTGTGACCGAGTCTCGGTTGATGATCGGGTGTTCCCACATTGAGCCGTTGCCATGGCCGAAGTACGGCCATTGCTTGGCGGCCAGATCCTCTTCTTCGGCGACCCGCGCTTGCACACGTTCGGCCTCGCCCACCACGTCAAGCACCCGAGCACCGTGCTTGACTGAGTTCATCACGGCTTCCGTGATCGAGTAAGAGTCCACGAGCAGCGAGCGCTGTTCGGGTGTCGGTTTGCCGCCGCACACCAGCGAGCGGCCTGGGTCTAGCCAGTACCCTTGATGGGTGGGGCCGTAGATCCAGGTGCGGACCATATCGCCCTTGCTCGGCGCGCCCATCGAGTACCCGTACATGGGATCTCGCTCGAAGAACTGGCTGTCCTCGTCATTCCCGAAGTTCACGGGAATGCGTAGCCAGCCGCCTCCGCGCCGCGTCAGTTCGTATGCGCCCTCGGCCGCCGCTTCCGCTGCAGTCTTGCCGGCGTAGAGGCTGTCGCATACCCGGTACAAGGCGCTGGACACCATCTGCCCTGCTTCACGAAACATATCGAGCTCTCGCGGGCTCTTGATGCGACGGCAGCGACGGATCAGGTTGTCGTCATATTCGAATTGAATACCCGGGGTCTGCTCAGCGAGCTGATGAGCGTATTTCATCGGCAAGTTATCCGAACCGACGAATACCACGTTGCCACGTGGCTTTCGGGCGTTCAGGGCCTTGGCAACGCTGCTGATCGGATCGTCACTGAAGAAGTAATCGCCACAGCGCACCATTCGACGCCGTACCGTGGCGACATCGGCATGCAACTCCGGTTCTTTGCCGGGTTCCAGAATCACGCAGCAAAAACCTCGGGCGTTCCAGATCGGAGAATCCGGTTCCTGGCCAGAATGTTCCGACCAGAAATTGGTCAGCCAAAGCGTTTCCATCGCCCGCTCATAATGGCCGGCAGTCTTGCCCCAGACAATGGCGAGCTCATAGCCTTTAAGGCGCATTTCGTCTTCTACTTTCTTCCAGCGACTTTGATATTCGTCGACCGGAAAATAGCCGTCGGGATAATTCATTCTTTCGATGGTCATCACAATTACCTCATTCTTTGTTTTTATGCAGAGGCGTCGAAACGGCGAAGTATTCGAGCACCATGGTTTGCATGTTCAACGGGCGACCCAATAATTCAAATACTGCAACTCTGCACTATCGTTGAATTCGCTATTACGCTGGGCAAGACTGTGAGTGCGGTTAACGTTCGCGTTCCACGACAACATGGGCAAGTTGTCGAAGAGCATTGGCTTGCGGGCCACATTCAGCCAGCGCCGTTAATGCGTCCGATAAAAGTTTCCAGGCGTAATGCCGCGCGCCTTGAAGTCCCAACAAAGAAACAGCAGTGGACTTATCGGCGTATTGGTCTGCGTGAATGGCTTTGCCCACAACGGCCTGATCGCCGATCACATCCAAAATGTCATCGCGCACTTGAAAGGCCCTGCCGATGTGCCCGGCGTATGCCTTGATAGCCCTGAAGCGTTTCGTGTCCAGCCCAGCGCTACTCGCCATGGCCCCCAGCACCACGCTGGCTTCGATCAACGCACCGGTTTTCAACCACTGCATTTCACCGATCTGCTCAGGCGTCGGTCGCGCTCCGGCCAGTGCCATGTCGCGAAACTGACCGCCTGCAAGTCCTGAGGGCCCTGCGGCCTTGGCGAACACGGTCACCATGCGCAGCCGGGTCTCGGCATCGACCGACGAAGACTGCGCCAGTGATTCGAACGCCAGCGCCTGTAATGCATCCCCTGCTATCAGCGCCGTGCTCTCGCCATAGGCCACGTGCAAGGCGGGTTTGCCTCGACGAACAAGTGCGTCATCCAAGGCCGGGAGGTCGTCATGAATCAGCGAATAGGCGTGCATCAGCTCCACTGCGCAAGCGACACTGTCCGCTGCTTCAAGCGATCCGCCCATCGCCTCGCACGCGCTGTACGCCAGCAGTGGCCGTAAACATTTTCCCGGTTCGAATACGCCATACGCCATGGCGTTAAACAGCGTATTCAACGACGGGCTGCTGGGTGCCAGCAGTTTTCTCAATCCGGTTTCCAGTCGAACACGAAGCGCCAGATACCGTTCGCCGTTCACGATTGCAACTGTCTCCATGATTCAGCCTTATTCGTGATCGGCAACGACCGTGCGTAGCGAGGAGTGCGCATGGGCAGGAGAAGCGCACTTTGAATGAATGGCGACACCCACGGCGGCGAGGAAAACGATCATGATCGGCACGGCCCAGTTTTCGTACCAGGAAAGTTCTGGATAACGCGGCCAGGAAATATTGACGGCTTCGAATACGGTCCAGGCCGTCGCAACAAAGATCACGGGAATACTCAACTTACCCAACGAGAAAGGCCCCTCCCGCCACTCGCCTTTCAAGACGCTCACACACGCTCCCACCAACGGGAAAGCAAAGGCGATATAGAATCCGGCAATGCTGAACGCCAGTAACAAGGGATAGAGATTGGTGAACGACAACATGAACAACAGCGCCGATAACCCGCCCGTCAACAGAAAAGCCCGAGTGGGCAACTTGTCGTCACCGCTCAATTGCCGCAGAAAATCCGAGCACGGAATGGTCCTGTCCCGGGCGAAAGCCCAGATCACCCGAGAAACCGACGCCTGGATGCCCAGCATGCACGCGAGAAAACCAATGACGAACAGGACCAGCATGCCCTTGTAGGCGATTTGCCCAAGGTGAGTAATCAACGTCACGGTGACCGGATCGCTGCCTGCCGGAAACGCCAGCGTGGGCAAGGCAAGAATCAGCGAAAAAGCCGAAAATGCCACCACAGCCCCCACGGACAACAGGCAGAACAACATCGCCTTGGGCACTGCACGCTCAGGGTCCTTCACTTCTTCGGCGACGGCACCGGCGCTTTCAAACCCCACGAACGCCCATCCGCAGTAAGCGATGGCGAGCGCCACCTTAGACGAGAAAAAGCCGGAGACGCCCGGTTCTGGCCACGCAAACACCTGCGCATCGGGAATTAGAACCGACAGCGCGTTGACCTTGAACTCCACCAGCAACAGTACGCCAATGCCCACCGAACCGATCACTTCGGCGCCGATGCACAGCCAGACGATGGTCGAGAAAATCTTGCGGCCCTGGGTGTTGCCCCACGTGGCGAATGCGATAAGAAACAACGCGATCGGCACACTGATCATCTTGTCGGTCGCATCGGTACCAAATAGCTGCGCCACAAACCCTGCGCCGCCCAGCGCGACGGTAGCGATGGTGATCGGCAACGTGCAGATATACGTCCAACCTGCAAACCAGCCGAACCTGGAGCCAAGCAAGTATTTAGACCATTGATAAATGCTGCCTTCGTAGGGAAATCTCGATACCAGCATGGCGAAAACCAGCGCCACTAACAGTTGCCCAGCCATGGCCACCACCAGTCCCCACCAAAAGGCCGGGCCGATCGTCAAAATGCCGATGCCGAAGATGGAATAAAGGGCCACGATGGGCGATATGAAGGCGAACGCCAGAGAGAAAGTGGAAGAAAAGTTCAGTTCACGCTGCAGGTGATGTCCCTTTTCCTGACAATAATCTTTGTCAACCGGTGTGCTGTTCATGGGCAAACTCCCGCCGCTCGCGTCAACCGCGAATCTTCAAGTTCATATTGTTGTCGTTGTAGACCAGGCGCTGTGAACACCCTGTTATCAGCGTGCGCGCCCAGCCTTGAAGGCGATGTTATCGTCCATCAATGATTGCCCCAATAGTGCTAACCTGCACCACGCCCCGCTAGGCCTGCCCGAACATGTGCATCATGAACAGTGAAAAGATTTCCCGCTCGCTGGTGATATCGAGCTTTGCATAAAGGCGTTGCTTATAATTGCGCACGGTGCCCAAGCTGAGGTCGAGCTTTTGCGCAATGACCGGCATTGAATACCCGCGTAAGGTTTTTTCCACCAACTGGCGCTCACGGGGGCTGAGGTGGTAAATGTCATAGAACTGCTCAAAGAACTCTTTAACGTCGGTTTGTATGTACCCTTCGCTCTTTCGTTCAAGAAACACTGCCCGGACTCCGGACGCGGAAGCCGAGACATTTCGTGAATATTCCCAATGGGCAATCAGCCCTTGAACCTGGACGGCAATCAGTTCGGGCTGACTCAGAATGAAATCCAAGGTGCCCTTATCCAGGGCATGGCCCGCCAGGGTGTTCCACGCCGGATTCTGGTACATGACGTGATCGTCATCGCCCAGGGTGAGAACACCGACCTTGCCATCCCCGAAGAGCGCGCCCAGTCCCTGCAGGAATTCGGTGCGCATGTGCGCTGCGTGAGCCGCCACCACGATGGGATAGAGGCCGGTGAACAAAGCGATTTCATCGTCGTTGAACAGGGTGGATTCCCGATCGAAACAGAAGCCCAGGTAGCCCCCGCCCATGACAGGCAGCATCAACGTCAATTCATCCAGAATTTGTCCAGATTTAAAGATTTCATCGTAATAAAGATTGGAGTCGTCTTCATGTTGCATGAGCGAAAAAGTCACCACGGCGGGAACGCGGTCTTCAGTCACCAGGCGAAGTAAGGGATCGATGCGATAAAGCTGGTGCATATATTGTTCAACGGCCTCATCACTCAAGGAGGTATTGACAATGAACTCAGGCGCGGAGAATCGACTGTATTTGATGGCCAGCCAGCGTTCGCAATTAATGTAACGTCCAAGCGTCTCCAATACGGTGGCATAAAAGTCCCGGCGACCCACTGCGTCGATAATCGCTGCAATGGCCATCCACTCGGGCTTTTGATTATGAAGAACTTCATTCATGCCCGGTTCTCTCGCGCGCAGGTGATCAAATCATGTTGCGAATGCGCAAAGCGGTCAATGGTGCAGTGTTGCACCCGTACCGTCGCAACCCATGCAGGGCTCGCGAATGAGCCGCCTGTGTGCAATCCGAACCCACACGAAAAATGGCGACCGAAGTCGCCATTTCGCGTAAACCTGTTGCGGGACGCGTCGGAACCCGGCAGGCGTTGATGTTCTGAAGCCGTTAGACCGAGGTCTAGATTCGTACATTGCCCCGTGGACCGGCGATGGCCCAGATGATCAGGCCCAGCACAGGCAGCAGTGCGATCAGGAGCACCCAGAGGATTTTCATCCCGGTTTCTGCGCCGCTCTTCAATACGTTGATGATGGCCCAGATGTCGAGGGCCAGAATGATCAGTCCAATCAGACCATTAAAAGTGGAACCCATGGTGTCGCTCCTTAATGAGGCTTGCCCTGTTAGGAGTGGCGACGCTTGTCCGGGGTTCCGTGGGTTGTGGGGCTCATGACACAAATATGCGGTGAGTACCCTAACGACGTGGCTGGGTCAGCGCCGCGAGCGCGGCAGTGATCACCACCGCTAACGTCACGCCCATTGCCACCGCCGCGAAAATCCCCCATGGCTCGACCATGAATTTGAGGCAGAGGTAAAACGCGACCACCCCGATAGCGCCAATTGCGTTGCCACGCACGATGGCCCCGAGTTCGTGACGACCACCCTGCACGTGAGCGAAAACAGCCAGGGGCCAGGCGATGACGGGGATCGGTGCAAGAAAGCCGCTGACCACCGGCCCAAGCCATTGCGCGCCCGCCGTGATGGCCAGCAGCAGCAAGGTGGCGGTCAGCATCCGCATCGGGATGACCCAACGCGGCACCGGCACATAGCCCCCTGCCCCGGCTTCCGCCCCTTGGGTCGTCGCGCGAATGATCGCCGCGACCAGGCACAACGTCACCGCAATGGATGCCACGAGCGAGCCGATTCCGTTCATGACCAGCGCCACGCACACGTAAAACGCCAGGGCGCCCAGGCAGCCGATCAAGGCCGAGGCTCGGCGCGTCACCCGGTAATAAAAGAGGTAGGTCGCCTGGATCGCCGCCACACCTGCCAGCGCGCCCGGAACCGCCTGCGCCGCAAAACCAGGACCTTGCTCCAGACTCAAAAACAGCATGACCGAGGCCGAAGTGACCGGCAAACCGGAAAGCAGCCCGCCGATATGGGTGCCCCAGCGCTTCGCCGCCAGTGAAATGGACAGCATCAGCAACGGGGTAATCAGCAACTTGAGGTAAAACGCAGTCATCACACACACATCCCGGCGAACAGCATGGGCCTCACAACGACAACGCGTAGAAACGCGTGTCCACGACCATCACTGGAAAGGTGTCGGGCAGCTGGTGTTGCTCGATGAGTTCGAAACCGTGCTTCTCGTAGAAGCGATGGGCGGCCAGAAACTTCGCGGTGGTGCCCAGGTAAATGCGCCTCACGCCGCGAGCTTTCGCCTCATTGATCAGGCATTCGAGCAACTGGCGAGCCACGCCGTACTCCCGCCCCCGCCAAGGGCCTGCCACGAACATTTTCCGCAGCGCCGCTTCCTGATTGCCGATGTCCTTGAGGCCAATGCTGCCGACCACGTCCCCGTCCTTGCGCGCCACCCAGAAGTCGCCGGTGCCGGCTTGGTAAAACGACTGGATCTGCATCAGGTCCGGCTGGTCTTTCGCGGTGATTTCAATCCCGAACTCTTCACGCTGAATGGGCACGATCAAATCAACGATGCCCTGCTCGTCGCCCGGCGCGTATCGGGCGATGTGGATGTCGGAAGAGGTCACGCATGGCTCCTGAAAAAACTGAAAGATCCTGAGAATTTATAGATGAAGCGAACTTACTGCTGAGCCTTCAGGGCCTCTAGGGCAGGTTCGATCAAGATGCCCAGCTCAACACCCAACGCCATTACCCGAGCCTGATCATTGCCAAACACGAGCACGGTCTGAAGCTCATCGTCCAGCGGCTCGCTCAGGTTCATCAGCACGTAACCGCCCATTTCCTTGTTCATGCTGCCGAGCTGGATCTGAATCCGGTTCAACGCAGTCAGGGGCTCGGTCTTGGCAAGCTGTTTAGGCTTGATGTTGAAGGTCACGCCGGGGCCGAAAGAGGCCGTGATTTCACTGAACAGGTCCATGTAGTTGTCGGCCTGGAACATCACGGTTTCCGGCAGGCTGCCGACCACCACCCATTCGCCCAGCGGGATGGGGAAGGTGTCGTCGTAGTTGATGTCCGGATTGGCGGCGAGAAAGGCCTCGGGGTCGGCGTACGCTCGGGAGGCTTCGTCGGCAATCGCGTCGATTTCCTCGTCGCTCATGCAGCCGGAGCTGATTTTGCTGATGAATTCGATGAGTGAAGCTTTCATGGCGAAGGAGTCCGGACGAAAAAACAGGCGCGAAGGATAGCCGGAAATCCTTCGCGCCTCTATCGGTTAACGCTGTAACGGAACCAGAGTACGCCGCAGCGCAGGCTCTTTTTTCGGTTACACCATCAAACGCGTCAGCTGCTCTGCAGTGTCGGTTGCGCCCATGGTCTGGGCGGCCATCAGCGGCGTGACCCCTTTGGCGTCTTTGGCGTTGGGGTTGGCCCCGTTGGCGATCAGGTAATCGACGATGGCGGTGCGGTTGAACATCGCGGCCATCATCAGCGCGGTGCGACCGTCGCCCCCTGCGCCCTCGACATCCGCCCCGCCTTCCACCAGCAGTTTCACCACGTCCAGATCGCCCTTGAAGGCGGCCCCGGCAATCGGACTCTGGTTATTGTCGTTGCGGATTTCAGGGTCCGCTCCGTGTTTGAGCAGCACGCTCACAGCGTCCTGGTGGCCGTGATAACTGGCGAGCATCAACAGCGTGTCGCCCTTGTGATTGCGCAAATTGGGGGTCAACCCGTTTTCCAGCAAGCGGTCCAGCATCACGGCATCACCTGCACGAGCACGGTCGAACACTTGTTCGGCGAACTCCAGCGCTTCTTCATCGGTCATGCGGGTGGCTGCGCCGGGGTTGTTCGGGGTGTCAGACATTCCATTCTCCTGTAGCGCCGCACGGGGCACCCTTGATCAATCATCTTTCTCGCCAGCGGTGCAACAGAACGTTGAGAGGCCCGCAGTCTGGGCCAAGTTCCACGCTCATCTGCTGCGATGTTGCGAACGATGGCAGGCGCGGCCCTGTTTCGCCAGCGAACCTTTTTGATCACCGCTATAGAAAAAGCCGTTTATCGCCCGCAGGAAAAATCCAGGTCACACGGTGAAATAAATACAGGGTATCGCTGTCTCAGATTTCAACAGCGCCCCACTTCCCCTCCTCCCCGCTCCCTTTACTCCGGCAAAATGCAGGATGCCCGATGGCCAATCTTGCAAAATGCACGAAAAAGAAAATCTTCGAAATTTATAACCAGCTGTTTTTAAAGCATTTTTTACAGACAACAATACTGGCACAGTCACTGCACTAGTCCTACCAAGCTTGTTATCACTGAGCAATGGAGCCGCTAGACATGACTTTCATTCAAGAAAAATTCGCATCCGTATTTTCCGACTTCGAAGTCAACACCCAGCCTCGTCCCGACGGTGGTGTGCTGTTGTCGCTGCGCAATCACGAAGGCAAACAGATCCGTCGTTCGGTCTCCTACGCTCAGTTGCACACCCCGGTGCAACTGGAGTGGGTGATCAGCGCGATTCGCCGCGACCTGGCGGCTCAGGCCAGCGAACTGCCAGCGATTTCCATGCTGCAAAGCCAACACCGTTTCGATCTGCCGACTTATCACACGCGTTAAGCGTCTGCGTGGATACTGCGGGCATTGACTGACGCACACTCCGCACAAAACCGCGATCGCACTCAGTGCGATCGCGGTTTTTTTTTTGCGCAGTCGGTTCAGGCGTCAACGGATGTTGCGTACGCCGGAACGTTGGTTGCGCTTAGCGGATGATGCCTCGGCACAGCGCCTCGCCCACGGCTTGCGCGCGGTTGGTCACGCCCAATTTGGCGTAGATGCTTTTGAAGTGATGCTTAACGGTGGCCTCCGACAGTTCTTTGATTAATGCAATTTCCCATGCGGTCTTACCCTCTCGGGCCCACTTGAGGATTTCCAGCTCTTTACCGGTCAGTGCCCGGGTCTGAAACTGTCGCCCCTTGCCCGCGACATGCAGCATGGGAACGAGGCTGGTCACCAGATAACGGTCGTTATGGCTGAGTGGCCGTTCCATGCCGTTGAGCGAACAGACGCTGACCACGCCCCGGTTGACCCGGTTCTCGCAGGTGTAGCCGTAGGACAGCGCCGGGAGCAGGGCACAGTCCTCGACCGCCGCCAGATAGGCCGACGACGGTGGATAGGTGTCGAACGCGTCCGCCCATTCGAGAAACCCCATGGTATGGCGAAAGCACCGAATGACCGGGTCTTCGATCATCAGCCGCCCCTGGTTGTAAAGCTCTTTCCAGTAGACGTCGACGTTGGACGTGATGCAGTTGAGCAGCAATCCCTCGCGGTACTGATAGAACATGGCCCGTTCGCAACCGCATTCCGCTCGGAGCCAGTCCAGCGCGTTGGCGATGGCGGCGTTGCCGTCCTGTTCGGTGACGCTGCTGACCATCTGCTCGATCAATGGGCTCAGCGTCCCTGTTGTTACGTTTTTCATCTTCCCCTCCGTTTAAAAAACGTGCTGTGTCGTCCCTGAATGGCGCTTTAGAGTTTTAAGTGGACAGCGGCCTGTCGACGCGCCAAGGTCTGCACGGAGGTCCGTGAGCAGGGCGCGCTCAAAGGCCTTCAGGCTTCGACAGATAAAGGGTTACACAGTCTGAAGGGGTTAAACACAGGGGTTAAAACAAACAGGCATGCCTGACTGATAAACAGGCGACTTCTTACACAACAACCAAAACTTGCTTACATTTTTCCAGCTTTTGAAACAAAAACGGCTCACATCAAGGATGCGAGCCGTTCAAAAGACGAGGAGTGGATCAAGGCCTAACCCTGCTGGTGAATGCCGGTTTCAGTCATCCAGACCTGGAAACTGACGGGCCAGCTCATCGCCCGTCAGCTTCATTCGCTCACCCTCTGGCGAACCGAACAAGCGAATAGCGACCACCCGAGGCTGCTCGCCCATGTCGAACCACTGCCGAGTTCCCGCCGGGACGGTTATCAAGTCGTTCTTTTCGCACAGCACGGCGTAGACAAAATCCCCAAGGTGAAACGAACAGAGCCCACGCCCCGCAACGAAAAATCGCACTTCGTCCGCGCTGTGCTGATGTTCGTCGAGGAGCCCCGCACGCAGTTCGGCTTTTTGCGGGTGACGGTCGTCGACACTGATCACAGCGCTGGCCACACAACCGCGCTCTGCGCTCAATTGGCTGATCTGATCACGGTAGGCGACGTTGACGTCGTCCTGAGGCGCGCCTGCAGCAACGGGGGTGGCCGCGGGCAAACGTTCGATAACAATGCCGTGCTCGGCGAGGGTCGAGGCGATGTCTTCAAGGTGGGTCAACACCTTGTTCGGCAACTCCGGGGAGGACACGTGATAGACGGAGAGAATGCTCATTGCGGGGTTCCTCGGTTCAATCGCTCGCCGATACGATGTTCGGCAGACGCAGGTTCATTCAGTCAAACGGTGAAACCGGCCGTTAATAGGCAGCCGTTTGGAGTCAGAGAGACACCTCTCTCATGCGCATCGCCGCCAGGATCGCAGCCATCAGTGCCGCTAGACTCGCGATGGCGAACGTCCACTCCGCGCCGAGCGCATTCCAGCTGTAGCCGGAGTACAGCGCCCCCATTGCCCCTCCGGTTCCGGACAACGCGGCATACAACGCTTGCCCCTGCCCTTGCTGACGAGGGCCAAAACTGCGTTGTAGAAAATGGATGGCAGCGGCGTGAAAACTGCCGAACGTCGCCGCGTGCAGCAACTGAGCGAAGATCAACACCGTCAGATGGTCCGCGAAATTCCCCAGCAACAGCCAGCGTAACGACGCCAGCGCAAAACTGGTGATCAAGACCTGACGCACGCTGAATCGCTGCAGGATACGGCTCATCGCCAGGAACATCAGCACCTCCGCGACCACGCCAACCGCCCAGAGCATGCCGATGATGCCGCGACTGTAACCGAGGTGCTCAAGGTGCAGCGTGAGAAAGGTGTAATACGGCCCGTGGCTCAGTTGCATCAACGCCACACATAGATAGAAAGCCAGTACGCCGGGGCTGAACAGTTGTTTGAGAAACCCTTCCCCTGCAGGTCGTTGGGTCGATGCAGGCGGCTGCGCATTGGGCACCCATCCACTGCTGACGACGATCCCGGCCATGATCAACAGCAGCGCCTGCGGATACACATCAAGGCTGAACCACTCGAACAGTCGTCCCAGCCCTACCACGGTCAGGATGAACCCCACCGAACCCCACAGGCGAATCTGACTGTAACGGGCGGTCTGGCCCTGCAAATGCGCGAGCGTGATGACCTCGAACTGCGGCAACACGGCGTGCCAGAAAAAGGCATGCAGCGCCATGACCATGGCCAGCCAGGCGTAGGATTTGTCGATAAGAATCAGAGAAAAGCACGCCAGCGTGCAGACCGCGCCGAAACGCACGATCGCCAGACGCCGACCGGTGTAGTCACCCAGCCAGCCCCACAGGTTCGGCGCCACGCAACGCATCAGCATCGGGATGGCCACCAGCTCCCCAATGCGCGCGCTGGAAAAGCCCAGGTGATCGAAGTACAGCGCCAGAAACGGCGCCGTCGAACCCAGCAGGGCGAAATAGAAGAGGTAAAAGCTGGACAGCCGCCAGTAAGGAAGCGCCGCCACGGTCAATTGCCCGTGGCGGCCGCGCCGGACTCCCGCATTACAGCTGGCCCAGAACCGGGGTGTTGACCCGCACGTCGATGTTTTGGCCGCGATGGCGCAGCAAGTGGTCGAGCAGCACGATGGCCATCATCGCCTCGGCAATCGGCGTGGCCCGAATGCCGACGCACGGGTCGTGACGGCCCTTGGTGATCACGTCCACCGGGTTGCCGTCGATGTCGATCGAGCGGCCCGGGGTGGTGATGCTCGACGTGGCTTTCAGCGCCAGGTGAGCGACGATCGGCTGACCTGACGAGATGCCGCCGAGGATGCCGCCCGCATTGTTGGAGAGGAAGCCTTCCGGGGTCATCTCGTCGCGGTGCTCGGTGCCACGCTGGGAGACGCTGTCGAACCCGGCGCCGATCTCGATGCCCTTCACGGCATTGATACTCATCAGTGCATGGGCCAGCTCGGCGTCCAGGCGGTCAAAAATCGGCTCACCCAGCCCCGGCATCACGCCATCGGCGACGACAGTGATCTTCGCCCCGACCGAGTCCTGATCGCGGCGCAGCTGGTCCATGTAGGCTTCCAGCTCCGGGACCTTGTCCGGATCAGGGCTGAAAAAGGCGTTTTGCTCGACCGATTCCCAGGTCTTGAACGGGATTTCGATAGGGCCGAGCTGGCTCATGTAGCCACGCACGGTGATGCCCTGAGTCAGCAGGTATTTCTTGGCGATAGCACCGGCCGCCACGCGCATCGCGGTTTCCCGGGCCGAACTGCGACCGCCGCCACGGTAGTCGCGGATACCGTATTTGTGGTGGTAGGTGTAGTCGGCATGGGCCGGACGGAACAGATCCTTGATCTGCGAGTAGTCCTTGGATTTCTGGTCGGTGTTGCGGATCAACAGGCCGATGGACGCGCCGGTGGTCTTGCCTTCGAACACGCCAGAGAGAATTTCGACTTCATCCGCTTCCTGGCGCTGAGTGGTATGGCGGCTGGTGCCGGGCTTGCGGCGGTCCAGGTCGCGCTGCAGGTCTTCCAGCGACAGCTCGACACCTGGCGGGCAGCCGTCAACGATAGCAACCAGCGCCGGGCCATGGCTTTCGCCTGCGGTGGTGACAGTGAACAGCTTGCCGAAGGTATTGCCGGACATGCGGGAGGCTCCGAGAAATCGACCAAAAACCAAAAAGTCTAAAAAGAGCGCGCCAGTATACGCAGGGTCAACGTCTATATCACGCCCGAACCTTATTCGATTGGCTGCGTCCAATTTCACACTTTATTGATGATGGCCTTGCGATGCTACGTGGTATGTCCCTGATTTGCGGCTTACGGCCGCTGCGAGTAATCGCCTTGACCCTCACTTTGCTGTCTTCCCTCGCCAACGCAGGCACGCCGGTCGTGCTGCAACGTCCTGTCTCTCTGGAAACCGGGACGGGAGAGCTATTTGGCACCCTTCTGCTGCCCAAATCCAAGGAACCGGTGCCGGTGGTGCTCATTATTGCCGGCTCCGGACCGACCGACCGCGACGGCAACAACACCGACGGCGGCCGCAACGACAGCATGAAGCGCCTGGCGGTGATTCTTGCCCGGCACAACATCGCCAGCGTGCGTTACGACAAGCGCGGCGTTGCGGCCAGTCGCCCCGCCACCCCTGATGAGCGGGATCTGACCATCGAAAAATACGTCGATGACGCGGTGGCCTGGAGCCAAAAACTCAAGACCGACTCGCGGCTCGGCCAATTGATCATCCTCGGTCACAGCGAGGGGGCGCTCGTTGCCTCGTTGGCGGCGGAACGGGCGGGCGCCACGGCGTTGATCTCCCTGGCGGGCACGGGACGACCGGTGGACCAGGTCATTCGCGAGCAATTACAGGACCGGCTTCCGCCTCCCCTGCTGGCTCGCAGCGAGGCACTGATCGAAGAAATGAAGGCTGGCAAGACCGACCCGGACGTGCCCGATCCGTTGCAGGTCGTGTTCCGCCCGAGCGTTCAGCCGTACCTGATTTCGCTGTTCCGGCAGAACCCGGCCCAAGCGTTCGGCAAGCTGAAGATTCCAACGCTGATCCTGCAAGGGCGCAACGACATGCAGGTGGGTGTGGGCGATGCCGAATTGCTACACAAGGCCAAGCCCGATTCACAATTGGCGATTATCGACGGCATGAACCACGTGCTGCGCATCGTGCCGATGGACATGAAACGTCAATTGGCCTCCTATAAAGACCCGCAGCTGCCGCTGGCCAGCGAGTTGTCGGATCGCATACTTACGTTTATCGGGTCGGTGCCCAAGGCTTAGCGCCAAGCCTCACCCCACCCTGTGGGAGCGAATTTATTCTGGGCGGCATTCCGACGAGGCGTCCATACAGTCGACGGAGATGTATCGAATGTACTGGCCAATCGCGAATGAATTCGCTCCCACAGGCGTTTCATCGCCGCCCGCACGGCTTCTCCCTTCAGATTCAGCAAAAACGGCCGATATCGGGTTGCTGGCATTGTGTTGCCGGGCAATGTCGAGAACACAGGATCGCCGTAATGACAGAAGCAATCATGGAAGCCAACGCGGTCGCGCCAATCGAGAGCCAGGAAGGCGATGCTGCACCCGTCTTGTGGGAAGACGTGCAGGCCGAGCATTTTTCGATGCTGCGCCTGGCACCGCTGCCGACGGACCGGGCCACCGGGGGCCGTCCGCTGCGCTTCGTCGAATTCGGCCGGGCAGAACGTCACAGCAAGGACTTCAGCCTGCTGCGCATGACGTATCACCTGCCGGGCCAGAAGACTCGCAAGGAACAGAACAACCTTGATATCTGGGTCGACCACGCCAACCGTGCCGTGCGAGTGGGTCCCGAATCCGGCTTGCAGATCGAACCGTGGAACCGGGGGCTGGGCCGTTTCATGCTGGCGCAAGGCATTCATTGGGCGCAGAAACGCTGGTCCGAGTACCGTATCGAAGGCACAGCCTTGGCGAACAAGGATGCGCTGAACGAAGACACTCGCCTGCGCCGTGACCACTTCCTCAAGACCCAAGGCTTCGAAGTGGCCTATGCCGACCCTCAGCACCTGAAAGGTTCGGTCAAGGACGCCAAGATCGGCAACCTGAACAACACCTGGAACACCGAAAAGGTGCAACTGGTCGAGATCCTCGACGCCGCGCAGATGTTGCAGCAGGCCGAGCAGAAGATCCAGGAGCAGGAAGTCGCGATCAAGAAAGCCGAAGATCGCGTTAACAAATTCCGCCGCGACGACGCCGGGCTGCGTTTCACCATCGCCTGCCTGGTAACCTTTGCAGTGTTTCAGGCGGGGCTATTGATCTGGATCGCGACTCACCGCTGAACAGCGTTCGCTGCCGTCGTCACCTCTGGCGTCTCCCAGGTTTTGTGTCGTGCCCAGGTTGTATGGTCGCGGCTGAACCTGAGAGAAACGCCGGAGGTGACGGCAGTGGCGAATCGGTTGCTTAAACCCGCGACGCAAACACCGCCTGATGCTGACGGCACTGCTCGGCCGTCAGCATGAACACCCCGTGCCCACCACGCTGAAATTCCAGCCAGGCGAAGTCCACCTCGGGGTACAACGCCTCGACGTGAACCTGGCTGTTGCCCACTTCAACGATCAGCAAGCCCTTCTCCGTCAGATGATCCCCCGCCTGAGCCAGCATCCGCCGGACCAGGTTCAGACCGTCATCACCGCAGGCCAGCGCCAGCTCGGGTTCGTGCTGGTATTCATCCGGCATGTCGGCGAAATCCTCGGCATCGACATAAGGCGGGTTGGACACGATCAGGTCAAACCGCTGCCCCGGCAAACCGTCGAAGCCATCGCCCTGAACGGTGTAGACGCGCTCGTCCAGCCCGTGACGCTCGATATTCTGGTTGGCGACTTCCAGCGCTTCAAACGACAGGTCCGCCAGCACCACTTCGGCCTCTGGAAACTCGTCGGCACAGGCAATGCCGATGCAGCCAGAACCGGTGCACAGGTCGAGAATGCGCGCAGGGACTTGAGCCAGCCAGGGCTCGAATCGGTGCTCGATCAATTCGCCGATGGGGGAGCGCGGAATCAACACACGCTCATCGACGATGAACGACATCCCGCAGAACCATGCCTCGCCCAGCAGGTAGGCGGTGGGCACACGTTCGTCGATGCGGCGCTTGATCAAACGCTGCACATTGACCAGTTCGTCGTCTTCGAGGTTGCAATCCAGGTAACTGTCGGAAATCTCCCAGGGCAGGTGCAACGCACCCAGTACCAACTGCCGGGCTTCGTCCCAGGCGTTGTCGGTGCCATGCCCGTAAAACAGGTCTTCCCCATGAAAACGGCTGACGGCCCAACGGATATGATCGCGCAGGGTGCGCAGGCGGGAAGTGATCACGGCAGACTCCTTGAAAAAACGACGGGCGATTCTAGCAGCCATCCTCGCAACAAACGATGCCCACGCCCGACAGCGCCTGGCCTTGAAAAACTTTCCGCCACCTTTCGTCAAATTTGCAGGCAATATGACAGCAACCGCGACCTGCTCGACGGCTTGACGCCCGGTAAAAAGCGACGGCTGTGAGCATTGAGATTCACAGAATCGCTCAGCCAGTGGACAATGTGGCAAAAGCCCCACTCGAAGGAGCCCCAGATGTCTGTTTCAACCAACGGTCCAAAGACCATGTTTCAACTCAGTGGCCGTGAATACGCAGCGGCCACTTTGAGTAATGCCACGTTGATCATCATCGACGCGCAAAAGGAATACCTCAGTGGCCCCCTGGCGCTGACCGGCGTTCAAGCGGCCATCGACAACATCGTCAAACTGGTCGACGCCGCGCGTGCCGCGAAGTCGCCGATCATTCACGTGCGCCACCTCGGCACCGTGGGTGGCATGTTCGATCCGCAAGGCGAACGCGGCCAGTTCGTTCCCGAGCTGCAACCCCAGGGCGACGAGATCGTCATCGAAAAACGCTTGCCCAATGCGCTGAACGGCACCGTCACCACCGACGACCGCAAGACCCTGCACAAGCTGCTGGAAGACCTCGGGCGCCTGGACCTGGTGGTGTGCGGCTTCATGAGCCATTCAAGCGTCAGCACGACGGTGCGCGCGACCAAGGATTACGGTTTCCGCTGCACGCTGGTTGAAGACGCCTGCGCCACCCGCGATCTGCCAACGCCCACCGGCGTGATCAAGGCCGAACTCGTGCAGCAAGCCGAGATGGCCATCATGAACGACAACTTCGCCAAGCTCGCCCTGACCAAAGACCTGATCTGACTGCGCCGCTTCATCAGGAGCTGACCCGTGATCCGCAGAGCCTTGACCGCGCCTCGGGCATCATTTTCAGGCAGTTCCTGAAGAAAAAGCGTACAAATGCAGTCGTCAGGTTATGTGATCCGTCTCACATAACCGCCTATCCGTTAATCACTCGTGTTTGGCTTCGTGCGCTGACCCGACGGGAACCACCCGGGCATAAGCAGGTCAGAGCGCCGATACCCATAGAGGAAGTCGGAATGAAGATATCCGATGGTTTTGATGCCCGTCGCCTGCGCCCCAAAGGCCAGGGCAACTGGCGGATGCGCATTGGCGCTGCCATTTCCGCCATTTTCGCCATGGCGGGCGTGTTGCTGGCCATGGCCGGCGTCGCCAGCCTGATAGGTCACCCGGCTGCACTGGGCGAACTCAATGCCAGCCCCGCAGGTGCCGTGGTCACGATCGTGGTTGGCCTGTTGTTGCTGTATATCGGCGTCTGGCTGTGGCGCCGCAGCCGTCGTCGGCGCCGTCGTGCTGGCGAGTTGAACATGTCTCCGCACCTGATGAAGAAGCACGACTGACCTCCCCTTCCGCGTCTCCCAACGCCCTTTGAGCTTTTTAGTCGCGCCGACAACGGCGTGACTTGGTTAAACTGGCGCCCTTCGCGGAGACCGACATGCAAGACGACGACTTTTCCCTGTTCAGAAACGAGACCCGTGGCGTCAAGCCCATCAAGACTGAACACGCCGACGTAGGCAAACCCAAAACTGACCGTAAGAACCTGGCCAAACTGCGGCAGGCAGCGACCGTGCGCTCGGACGCCACGATTACCGTGGACGGCCTGTCCGATCAGTTCGTGATCGACGTCGGGCCGGAAGACACGCTGTACTGGGCCCGCGACGGCGTTCAGGAAGGCCAGATGCGCAAGCTCAAACTGGGGCAGATCAGCTTCGACGGCAGCCTCGACCTGCACGGCATGAGTGTGGAGCTGGCGCGGGAGACCATGTGGGAGTTTCTGGCAGAAGCGACCAAACTGGAGATCCGCTGCGTGCGCATCACCCATGGCAAGGCCGTGCGACTGGACGGCAAGCGTCCGATGATCAAAAGCCACGTCAACACCTGGCTGCGTCAGCATCAACAGGTGCTGGGTTTTACGTCCTGCATCGCCAAGCATGGCGGCGCGGGCGCGGTATACGTGATGCTCAAGCGCACGATGATGGATGGGCGGGACGAGTAGCTCGCGCCCTGACGCTGCACTTCACTTTGCTCCCACAGGTGATGCACCCACGCGACATAAAAGGTCGCCCTCTGGCGCAATGCCTGGCTCAGCCAGCCCCTGCCCCACCAACGCTTCAGGTACAAAAAAGCCGCGACGAGGAATCCCTCCAGTCGCGGCCTTTGTCGTAGTGGCTGTCGAGATCCCGGCATCCGGCCTGGGATCGGTTCAGCCTCGATCAGCGATGGTAGTAGCCCGGTCCGGGGCCACCGTCGAAATACCGATGGTCGTGCCACCCACCGCCGTGGCGTCCCCATCCGGGACCGAAGAAACAGCCCGAAACCGACGACGTCAGGGCGATAATCAGTGCGATTTTCGCGATTCGGCTCAACATACATTCACTCTCTTCATCCGGGCATCGTTCACCCATTAACTCAGACACCGATTTGACACATTTCGACATACGCACTCGGTAAAGGTTAGGTAAAGGTGCCTGACGCTCCGTTCGAGCGGCGACGTGCCGCAGGTTTGTCGGTCGCCCGCCGTACCCCTCCCCGCCGAGCTACGCTACTATGTGCGCCTTTGCAGGCCACCTGCCCTGCGTTTCTTCGAACCCACACGGAACACACCCCTGTGACACTGGAACAGAACTACACGGCGATCCTTGGTCAACTTGGTGAGGACGTCTCCCGCGAGGGCCTGCTCGACACCCCGAAACGTGCGGCCAAAGCCATGCAGTATCTCTGCCGTGGCTACCAGCAAACCCTGGAAGAAGTCACCAACGGCGCGCTGTTCAGCTCCGACAACAGTGAGATGGTTCTGGTGAAGGACATCGAGCTGTATTCGCTGTGCGAGCATCATTTGTTGCCATTCATCGGCAAGGCCCATGTGGCGTACATTCCGAGCGGCAAGGTCCTGGGCCTGTCGAAGGTCGCGCGTATCGTCGACATGTTCGCCCGCCGCCTGCAGATTCAGGAAAACCTCAGCCGTCAGATCGCCGAAGCCGTTCAGCAAGTGACCGGTGCGCTGGGCGTGGCCGTGGTCATCGAGGCCAAGCACATGTGCATGATGATGCGCGGCGTCGAGAAGCAGAATTCATCGATGATCACTTCGGTGATGCTGGGCGAGTTCCGCGAAAACGCCGCCACCCGTACCGAGTTCCTCAGCCTGATCAAGTGATCCGGGCGTCCTGAAGCGCCGCAACGACCGTTGCGGCCGCGAGGTTTCAAGCATGTTGATGAAAGCACTGAGGGTCGGCCTTGGCCAATTGGTCATTCTGGTCGACTTCCTGACCCGTCCCGGCAAGAAAAAACGTTCGCCTGAAGCACAGGCAGCGGTCGAAGCGTCGGCGAAAGACCTGACGTTGTATCAGTTCAACGCCTGCCCGTTCTGCGTGAAGACCCGCCGCACCCTGCGCCGTCTGAACGTGCCGGTGGCGTTGCGCGACGCGAAGAACAACGAGCTGGATCGCCAGACCCTGCTCAATGAAGGCGGCAAGATCAAAGTGCCGTGCCTGCGGATCGAAGAAGCCGGCAAGACCGTTTGGATGTACGAATCCAAGGTGATCATCGAGTACTTGAATCAGCGGTTTTCAGCGGCCTGATCGCGCCGCTGTCGCTGTAGCAATCCGGCTTGCCGACGTTGGCGTCCTTCGGTTCGCGTCAGCGGGCAAGCCGGACTGCTTCAGCTCACCTTGGGCAGCCTTCCTGCCGACATGCATTGAAGGCCTTCAATTGTTCGACCCGCACCTTGGTCTGGTCCGAGAGGCACATCAGCTGCGACATCGGCCACATGCTGCCCCCGTCTTCACGCTTGCCCACCTGGTACAGGCAATCGGCATCACGAAACGCGAGCCATTTTTTCTGCGTCTCTTGCAGCGCTTTCTTGCTGGCGGGCGTCTTCAGGTAGGCCATCTGCGCCTTGTATTGCGCGTTCAGTTCGTCGTCCAGCGCCTTGTATTGCTTGCTGGCGCATTGATTCATCGACGCCTGTGTCGAATCGCAATCCTCGGCCTGTGCCGAGCAGCCAATCCCCAGGGCCATGAACATGCCCACCGCTATCATCATGTAGCGCATCGAATGCTCCCTTTTCTTCAAATGATCGTCCGATCAAAACCAGACCGTGCGCAGCTTGAGCGCAAAAACCGTGGCGCGTGATGACCGGGCACACACTTCAGACATAAAAAAACCGGCCATGGTTGCCCAGGCCGGTTTTTTCTTTCGGGAGCGGTCAGTCGAGCATGCCGACGTAGCCCGGTTGTTGCTGAACCCGCGCCAGCCAGGCCTGAATCGCCGGGAACTGAGCGAGGTCGAAGCCGCCCTGATGCGCCACGTGGGTGTAGGCGTACAGCGCGATGTCGGCGATGGAAAACTGCTCACCCACCAGGAACGGCGTGCGCAACAGCTGCTGCTCCATAACCTTCAACGCCTTGTAACCGCGCTTGTGCATCGAGCGGTATTCCTCCAGCCGCGCCTCCGGTAGCCCCAGGTAAAACTGGATGAAACGCGCGACGGCAATGGTCGGCTCGTGGCTGTACTGCTCGAAGAATTGCCACTGCAACACCTGCGTACGCAGGCGGGGTTCGGTCAACAGATAGGGTGTGCCTTCGGCGAGGAAATTGAGGATCGCGTTGGACTCCCACAGGCACGTGCCGTCTTCCAGTTCCAGCACAGGAATCTTGCCGTTGGGGTTCTTCGCCAGAAACGCTTCGGTCTCGGTCTCGCCATTGAGGATGTCCACCGGGACCCATTGATATTCTGCGCCCAGCAGGTTGAGCATCAGCTTGATCTTGTAGCAGTTGCCTGAATTGTAATCGCCGTAAACCGTGTACATCTGCTGCTCTCCCCTCGTGGGTGCGGTGGTACGTGTGCGTAAGGTATCAGGCCGCGAGGGCCTGTTGCGCCTGCTTGATGACAGCGGCCAGTCGCTTCAGGCCTTCGTCCAGCCGCGCCGGGTCGATATGGCTGAAATTCAGGCGCAGGTAACCGGGATTGGCGTCCGGGTCAGTGAAAAACGGTTCTCCGGGCATGAACGCGACATTTTGCGCCAGCGCGGTATCGAGCAGTATGCGGGTGTCGAGTTTATCCTTGAGTGTCAGCCAGAAGAACAGCCCTCCTTGTGGACTGTTCCATTCAGCGAGATCGCTGAAGTGCCGCTGCAAGGCCGCTTCGAATTGATCACGACGGGTCCGGTAAAAATCACGCAATTCGACCAGATGCCGCTCGTAAGGCTCGCTGCCGATCCACTGCAAGGCCTGCCACTGACCCACCCGGTTGGTGTGCAGATCAGCCGATTGCTTGAGTTTCAGCAAGTGCGGGAACAGATCCTTCGACGCGATCAGATAGCCCACTCGCAGACCCGGCATCAGGGTTTTCGACACGGTGCCGGTGTAGATCCAGCTGGCCTGCTTCAAGCGACTGACGATGGGCCGGGCGCTGCCGCCGTCAAACGTCAGGTCGCGATAAGGTTCGTCTTCGATCAACGTCACGCCAAACTCGTCCAGCAAGGCGGCCACGGCATCCCTTGCGGTTTCGCTATAGCGCACGGCGGACGGGTTTTGGAACGTAGGAATCAAGTAAGCGAATGACGGCGTGTGCTGCTCCAGTCGCTGGCGCAAAACGCCCAGGTCCGGGCCTTCGGCGAGCAACGGCACGGTCAGGCAATCGGCGCCGAACAGCTGAAAAATCTGCAACGCCGCAAGATAGGTCGGGCCTTCCAGCAGGATTTCGGTGCCCTTGTCGATGTAGAGCTTGGCGGCCAGATCGAGCGTCTGTTGGGAGCCGCTGACAATCATCACCTGGCTCGCCTCGCAGGCAATGCCCAACGCCCGGGCTTGCGCCGCAAGCACTTCGCGCAATTGCGGTTCACCTTCGCTCATGCCGTACTGACCGATGCTGCGGGGCATGTCGGACCAATCGCTGTGGGGCAGCATGGTCTCGGCAGGCAGGCCACCGGCGAACGACATCATTTCAGGGCGCTGGGCAGCGGCCAGGATTTCGCGAATCAGCGAACTCTTCAAACGGGTGACGCGTTCAGAAAATGCCATGTGATCACCGCTGGCGGAAATAAATGGAAATACGTCAAACTGGTTGACCGAAACTACGATGCCAAGCCTGGATACGTCAATATGCTTGACCTTAAAAATTCATCGACGCAGCAAATTGCCATGGAGGCGTTTTTCTATGGCTATCAGGCGTTCACCGCGAAGGCCGATGAAATGCTCGACCGGCGGGGCCTGAGCCGCGTGCACCAGCGCATCGTCTTTTTCATCGCTCGCTACCCCGGTTTGAGCGTGAAAGAACTGCTGACCGTGCTGGGGGTGAGCAAACAGGCGCTGAACACACCGCTGCGACAGTTGGTAGAGATGGAGCTGGTGCTCAGCGTTGCCTCCGAAGACGACAAACGCAAACGGCTGCTGGCGCTGACCGAGGAAGGCGCGAAGTTTGAAGAGTCGCTGCGTCGCGAGCAGGTGAAACTGCTGCAGAAGGTGTTCAAGGACGCAGGACGGGAAGCGGTGGACGGCTGGCTGGCGGTGAATCAGGCGTTGGGTAAAACACTGAATCGAGGCTGAGCAGCTTCAAATCTGCGTTGCACAGCCTTCTGTGGGAACGAATTCATTCGCGAAAGGTAGGCCAGACGATAGAGATGTATCGGCCGTACCACCGTCTCGCGAATGAATTCGCTCCCACAGGTGTCCGAGGTGGCCGCAGATTGTGTGCCCCGGCTCAGGCTCAGCTGTGGGAGGTGGCCGCAGATTGTGTGCCCCGGCTCAGGCTCAGCTGTGGGAGGTCGCCGCAGAGACTGCGCCCCGGCTCAGGCTTAACTGTGGGAGCGAATTCATTCGCGAACGATAGGCCAGACGATGGAGATGTGTCGGCTGCAACGGCCTCTCGCGAATGAATTCGCTCCTACCGGTTCATTGCCGATCTGGCGATTCGAGACCGGCAGCACGCCGCCGCGAACTGTGCCGATTAATGCGCGGGCGGCTGTATCGCAACGAATTGTGACAACTGCGTATAGGCTTGCTGATCTGTTCACATTGCCGCTCCAAGGATCGACCGCATGACTGACGCGACCCATACGCCGCTGCGCCCGCTCACTGACACTTCGCCCTCGGCCATCGTGGCGGGCTTCATCGCGATGATGACCGGGGTCACCAGTTCGCTGGTGTTGATCTTTCAGGCGGGGCAAGCCGCCGGGTTGACCTCGGCGCAGATTTCTTCCTGGATCTGGGCGTTGTTCATGGGCATGGCGCTGTGCAGCATCGGCCTTTCGCTGCGCTACCGTTCGCCGATCACAGTGGCTTGGTCTACGCCGGGCGCGGCGTTGCTGATCACCAGCTTGGGGCATGTGGCTTATCCCGAAGCCATCGGCGCCTACATGACCAGCGCGTTACTCGTATTCATCTGCGGCATTACCGGCAGTTTCGAAAAGCTGGTCAAGCGTCTGCCCACCTCACTGGCGGCAGCCCTGCTGGCAGGAATTCTGTTCAAGATCGGCAGCGAAATCTTCGTCGCCGCGCAGCACCGCACCGGCCTGGTGCTGGGGATGTTTTTCACCTACCTGATCGTCAAACGCTTCTCGCCACGCTATGCGGTGCTGGTGACGCTGCTGGTGGGCGTGGCGTTATCGGCCATGCTCGGCATGTTGAATTTCACCGGTTTCAATCTGGAAGTCGCGGTGCCGGTCTGGACCACTCCCTCATTCTCGTGGGGCGCGACCATCAGCATTGGTATTCCGCTGTTCGTCGTGGCCATGACCTCGCAGAACATGCCGGGCATCGCCGTGTTGCGCGCCGATGATTATCATGTTCCCTCCTCGCCGTTGATCAGCGCCACCGGGCTGATCTCACTGATCACCGCCCCGTTCGGTGCCCACGGCATCACCATGGCCGCCATCAGCGCGGCCATCTGCACCGGGCCTCATGCCCACGAAGACCGCAACAAACGCTACACGGCGGCCATCTGGTGCGGGCTGTTCTACGCGATTGCCGGGATTTTCGGGGCGACGTTGGCAGCCCTGTTCGCGGCCTTTCCGAAGGAGTTGGTGCTGTCGATTGCGGCACTGGCCCTGTTCGGCTCGATCATCAATGGCCTGACCGTGGCGATGAACGAACCCAAGGAGCGCGAAGCGGCGCTGATCACCTTCATGGTTACCGCGTCTGGGCTGACGCTGTTCTCCATCGGATCGGCGTTCTGGGGGATCGTGGCGGGGGTGTTGACGTTGGTGATTTTGAATTATCGGAAGTAACGGCGGGCGCACCCTGTAGGGGCGTGGCATGCCTCCTACAGCGGCGACCGTTCGCACGATACCGTCAAAGCCGGAAGTGCCCCACCATGCCTTTCAATTCCATCCCCAGCGACGCCAGTTCGATGCTCGACGCGGCGTTGCCCCGCATCGCCAGGGCTGACTGATCGGCGCTGGCACGGATGCTGGTGACGCTGCGGTTGATCTCTTCGGCGACTGAGCTTTGCTGTTCGGCCGCTGCGGCGATCTGCTGGTTCATTTGCTGAATCAACGACACCGCCACTGCAATGCTCCCCAGCGCGCTTTCGGTCTGTAGCGCGTCGCTGACCGCCAACTTGACCAGTTCACCACTGCTCTGAATCTGCGCCACCGACGCTTGCGCGCCGCTTTGCAGGCGGGTGACCAGCCGCTCGATTTCTTCTGTCGACTGCTGGGTACGTTTGGCGAGGGCCCGGACTTCGTCCGCCACCACCGCAAAACCCCTGCCCTGCTCGCCTGCCCGCGCCGCTTCAATGGCCGCATTGAGTGCCAACAGGTTGGTCTGCTCAGCGACGCTTTTGATCACGCTCAACACCTTGCCGATGTTCTGAATCTCGGCACTGAGGTTTTCGATGCTGTGGCTCGCCGAGTCGGCCGACGTCGCGAGTTGCTCGATGCGCTGCATGCTCTGCCGCACCACCGCCTGACCGCTGTCGACCTTGTCGTCCGCCGTTTGCGCCGCCTGGGCCGCTTCTTCAGCGTTACGCGCCACGTCGTGCACGGTGGCCGTCATCTGGTTCATGGCCGTGGCGACCTGCTCGGTCTCTTCTTTCTGGGTGCTGACTTCCAGATTGGTTTGCTCGGTCACCGCCGAAAGCGAGTGCGCCGAGGTCGCCAACTGCTCGATCCCCGCCTGCAACCCACTGACGATGCCACTCAGGCCCGCGCCCATTTGCTGCATGGCCTGCATCAACTGACCGATTTCATCTTTGCGTGTCACCTGGACATTGCCACTCAGGTCACCCGCCGCGATGCGCTGGGCAATCGCGATCACGCTGCGCAATGGTGCGACGATAATGCGGGTGATGACGAACGAGGCGATCAGCCCCACGAATAACGCCAGGATCGACGAACCGATTATCTTCAGCGAGTTGGCCTTCAGCTCGCCCATCATCGACTGGTCTTCGGCGTCGTACGCCTGATTGACCTGTTGCACCACGGTTTTCGCGTTGGTCGCCAGTTGCTGCGAGACCCGGGCCTCGTCGGCCAGCAGACCGGTGTATTCGTTCAGCTTGTCGCTGAAGTTGGTGATATGGCCGCTGACCTCGGTCAACACCGTGAGGTAGCCGGAGTCCTTGATGACGCCTTTGAGCTGTTCCGCCAGCTCCTGGGCCTGCACCGCCTGTTCGATCTTGCCGGTCTTGGCTTCCTCACCCGAGCCGGTCTTGCGGCTCTTGTCCAGGCGAACGCGCGCCTCATCCATGGCCTGCATCATCAGTTTGGAAATCTGGCTGACCTGCCCCGATTGCTCGATGACGTCCGCCCCTTGCTGGCCTTGCGAGTCCTTGAGGCTGTACGCGCCATCGTCCGCAAGACCCGCCTGCAGCACGTCGAGGTTGTTGGCCACGCTGGAGACCGACCAACTGGCCATTTCCAGCGCCAGGTCCTTGCTCTGGCTGATACTGACAAACTCGTCGAACGACTTGCGGTAGGCAGCCAGCGCTTGCTGGACCTGGCCCATCACCTGTTGATTGACCGCCGATAACGCCTTGAGCTGCTCGGCTTGAGCGTTCAGGGCATCGAGCCCCGCATGAAGTTCCTCGACCACCTTGGGGTCGCTGTGCAGGGCGTAATCCTGCTCCAGCAAGCGAACACGGCTAAGACCCGAGTTGAGCGCAGTCATTTCCTTGAGGCTGTCGAAGTGCACGCTGATGGAGCGCAGCGACCAGACGCCGATCGCGGCAACGAGGGCAGTCAGCAGCAAGACGAGGACAAACCCGATACCCAGTTTCTTCGCCATTCCGAGGTTGGCGAAACGCGATTGCACGGCCGAAATCATGATGTTCTATCCCCAGTTACAGCTCAAAAGAGGCACACAGCGAGTCCATGTTCAGCACGGCCATACAATTTTCGTGCAGATTCGCAACAGGTCAGCAGCAAAACGTGAATTTGACGTCGGAATAATGGCAAATAGCTACGCCAAGGTCGCTTCCAGAATAGTTATCGGCGCGAGTTGAATCTTCATCAGGGAGAGACGTGAGGTTCACCCTTCAAATGAAGGGTGAATGCGACGAAAGGTAACGCGCTGGACGGACCGAAATCGGGCAACCGGTGACACCCGTGCGCCGGTAACGCTCTTATTCAGCGGACGGCAGCCGCCACCGTCAATGTGCCCGCATCGGCATCCAGCGTGGCGGCACAGCCCAACGCCACCGCCCGGTTCCGGTCGCCGTGACCGATGGACAACCCGCCCAGCACGGGAATGCCCAAACCGCCGAGGCGCTCGCGCAAGACATCGGGAGGACGGATCGCGTTATTGCCGTGCCCCGGCTCGCTGAATTGGCCTATCGCGATGCCGGCCAGGCGCTGGAGCACTCCAGCGTTGCCCAGGTGGGTGAGAGAACGGTCGACGCGGTACGCCAACTCGCCCACGTCTTCGATCAGCAGAATCGCGCCGTCGACGTCTGGAAAAAAAGGCGTTCCAATGCAGGTGCTCAAGATGGTCAGGTTGCCACCCAACAAAGTGCCGTGGGCGATGCCCGACGTCCGCACGCTAAAGGTCGGCTCGTCCTGCTCGGCCTCGACCACCAACGGTTCATGGCTCATGAGCGCATGTCGCAAGGTGCTGGCAAACAACCCTCCCCGCTCAAGTTGTGCCGCGACCGGACCATGAATGGTCGCCAGCCCCGTGTGAGTCCACAACGCCGCGTGCAACGCCGTGATGTCGGAAAAACCGACCACCAGCTTCGGATCGCGGCGCACGGCGTCGTAGTCCACGTGGGCGAGAATTCGCTGAACGCCGTAGCCGCCCCGTGTGCACAACACCGCCCGGATCTCCGGGTCGGCCAGCGCGTCGTTCAGGTCCGCGACGCGATGGGCATCACTGCCCGCGAGAAAATGCTCGGCCTCCAGCGCATGGGGGTAAACCCGGGGGCGCAACCCCCACGACGCCAATTCGCGGACCGCCGCTTCCACTCTCGCTTCGGCCACCGGGCCAGCGGGCGACACCAGCGCGACGGCATCACCGGCACGCAGGATTTGGGGGTTGAGGGTCGGGCGGACTGCAGGCATTTCAACGACTCGGCTGACTTTCGAATGAGCGAGCAATTTAGAGCACTCCCTGTATTGAATCCAGAGGCGGGTTTCGCCGCGCCTCGTGTGATATCCCTGAAACAGAGCGAGAATCTCGCCCCGTGCGTGTGCGAAACATCAGCTCATTTTGTCAGTCGGCCCCGGTCCAGCACCCGGCCCACGACCGACCTGGAAGCGCGTCACGTTCTTGCGCAGCCAGCCCATGAAGCCGCTCGGGTCGGTGATCACCGGCTTGACGTCAAGCATCGAAGCGCGGGCTTTGGTGCGGAACTTCGCCAGCCCCGCCAATGCGCCGATGAGTTCGCTGTGCTCTTGCAGCCACGGCTCCAGATCGGCCTTGTCGATGCGGTAAATCATGCAGTCGGTATAGGCACAGAAACGGCCTGCGGTCGGCGTGCCATCGACGAACCCGGTCTCCCCGAACAGTTCGCCAGGCCCCATACGCCCGATTTCGAGCCAGCCATCGGGGCGCTGGATCGACACCGACATCACCCCGGACTCAATAATGTACAGCGCGTCCGGCACGATGCCGTCCGCGAGCACCACGTCCTTGGCCCCGTAGGCACCCAAATGCATGTGCAGTTCAAGCTGGGCGCGGTCTTCGTCGCTGAGCATGCGCAGCGCCCCGACCGTGTTGAGCACGGCAGACGGCCGGGTGGCAGGCCGAGACTGGTCGAGCCGGGTTTCCGTGGCCGCGAGTTGCCGGTGAATGAGGTCATACAGCTGATTGCGCACCGCCGAGCGTCGGTCGCGTGATTTCACGTAGCCGGTGACTTCGTATTCAACGCTGCGTAACCCGGTCTTCACCACCACGGCGGAAGACTTGGGCGTGACCAATAATTCGCGGCACCCGAGGATGGCCTTGTCGAGCGAGTCCAGCACCAGACTCGGCCGCAGGCGCGTCGGCAGCTCGATGCTCAAGGTGACGGAATGAAAATGGTCAGGGCGACTGAAGTTGACGATGCGGGTCTTGGCCGCCATGGAGTTGGGAATCACCGCCATGCTGCCTTCGGAGGTCAGCAGATGCGTGGAGCGCCAGTCGATTTCGATGACTTTGCCTTCGATGTCGTCGACGCGAATCCAGTCATCGACTCTATAAGGCTTGGTGGCGTTGAGGACGATGCCGGAAAACACGTCGCCCAGCGTGCTCTGCACCGCGAGACCGAGGATGATCGCCACGGCGCCCGACGTCGCCAACAGGCCTTTGACCGGCAGGTCCAGCACGTACGCGGCGGCGGCCACAACCGCGACCAGAAAGATGATCGCGCCCATCACGTCTTGCAGCAGGTGACCCTTGCCGCCAATGCGCGGCTCCATCACCACGACCGCGAGGACCGTGAGCGTGCGTGCGCCGAACAGCCACCACGCGATGGTCAGAATCGTCCCCAGCACATGGCGCGACACCGGCCAGTCGGCAGGCACCGGATACAGCGGGCTCAACCCGCCGTCGAGCAGCGCCATGCTGAACAACACGAACAGGGCCAGTCGGCAGGCGAGTTTGCGGCGTAGAAAACGCGGGTGCAGCCACTGCCACAGCACCAGATCGATGATCAACAGCACGGACGCGCTGATTAACGGGTAGGCAAACCACAGGTGATCCATCGGCGCTCCCTGGAGGTGACCAGCCCATGCAGCTTAGCTGAATACGGTGGGGGGAATAGCACGGCGAGCGGCAGCGCCGAACCGTAAGACACACACTGTAAAATCTGGCGTATGATCGCCTCCTATATTTTGTTGAACAGCGTCCACCGGAGAATCCCATGTCGCGCTCCCAGGCGGAGAAAGCCGTCATTCATGAACACATCGTCAATTTGGCAGCCGAGCGATTCCGCGAGGTCGGGCTGAACGGGATCGGCGTGGCTGACCTGATGAAAGAAGTGGGCCGGACCGGTGGCGGCTTCTACAAGCATTTCGAATCGCGGGAAAAACTGGTGGAAGAAGCGTTGCAGTGTGCGTTCAACAAACGCGCTGAGAAGCTCGAAAAATACACCGCCCCCGATTCAACACTCACCCTTGCGGACCTGGTGGAAAGCTACTTGAGCGAGCGTCATTTGCACGACCCGGGTTCAGGCTGTGCCTTGGCCTCAGTGATGAATGACGTGGCCCGCAGCAGCGACCCCATACGTGATCTCTACACCCGGGAACTGGAGAATGAACTGGCGGTGGTAGCCGCGCTGACCAGCAGCAAGCAGCCCGCCAAAAAACGCGCTCAGGCACTGTTGGCGATGAGCGCGCTGGTAGGGGCGCTCGGGTTGTCGAGGGCGGTGACGGATGAGGCACTGAAAGCCGAGCTGCTGAACACCGGCAAGACACTGCTCAAGGCGCTTGAATCGTAGAAGCAAGACCAAGGACGCTGCGTTTTTCTGACACACCACCCTCCCAAAAGAAGTGTGGCGTGCTCAAAAGTCGCGCACGGTCTGACGGGTCAAAACGCCGTCACCCCGCCATCCACAGCCAACGAATGCCCCGTGGTGAAGGCTGCTCCATCGCTGCACAGGTACAGCACGGCGCTGGCGATTTCCTCGACTTTGCCGATGCGTCCCACCGGGTGCATGGTGGCGGCGAATTCGGCCTTGCGCGGGTCAGCTTCGTGGGCGCGGCGGAACATGTCGGTGTCGATCACGGCGGGGCACACCGCGTTGACCCGGATGTGTTTCTTGGCGTATTCAATGGCCGCCGATTTGGTCAGGCCGATGACGGCGTGCTTGGACGCCGCGTAAATGCTCATCTTCGGCGCAGCGCCCAACCCCGCGACCGATGCGGTGTTGACGATGGCGCCACCGCCTTGGGCCAGCATCACCGGCAATTGATACTTCATGCACAGCCAGACGCCTTTGACATTGACGCCCATGATCGCGTCGAACTCGGCTTCGCTGCCTTCGGCCAGACGGCCCTTTTCGATCTCGATCCCCGCATTGTTGAAGGCGTAATCGACCCGCCCGAACACCTCGACGGCCTTGATCATCATCTGCTGCACGTCGGATTCTTTAGTGACATCACAACGCAGGAACAGCGCCTCGCCCCCGGCCTGACGAATCAGTTCGGCGGTCCCTTCCCCACCGTCGCTGTCCAGATCCACCGCCACCACCTTCAACCCCTGCTCGGCGAAGGCCAGTGCGGTCGCCCGACCGATGCCCGCTGCTGCACCGGTGACCAGCGCCACCTGCCCGGAAAACGTCATGCTCATGGAATGATCCTTTTGTTATGGGGTGACGCAGATCGTCTGTGCTGCCAGTTTAGCGAGGGCGATGGCGCGCGCATCAGCACTATCAAAACCCCGGTTACGGGATCATGGGTGCCAGTGATAAAGCCCAAATGCCGCATCATCGAAATGGATCGGCGCGCATTCGCTCCAAGCGCTTTGCTTGCGAGGACGCGACGGCGGGTCTATCACTGGCGTTTCTCCTTCCATCCAGGACGCTGCCATGACTGCCCTCTCCAATCGCCAATTCTTGCTGGCCCGTCGCCCCAAAGGCCCTGCGAGCCGTGACGACTTCACCTACCAGACCGCGCCGGTGGCCGAGCTGGCGCCAGGGCAGGTGTTGGTGAAAAGCGAATACCTGTCGCTCGACCCCGCCATGCGCGGCTGGATGAACGAGGGGAAATCGTATATCGCGCCGGTCGGCCTGGGCGACGTTATGCGCGCGCTGGGGGTCGGCAAAGTCATCGACTCGCAAAACCCCAAGTTCGCAGTGGGCGATTACGTTCAAGGTGTGCTGGGGGTTCAGGATTATTTCGTCGGTGAGCCCAAGGGGTTTCATAAGGTTGATCCGAAGCTATTGCCACTGCCGGTGTACCTGGCTGCGTTGGGCATGACCGGCATGTCCGCCTATTTCGCGTTGTTGGAAGTGGGTCAGCCGATAGCAGGCGACACGGTGGTCATCTCGGGAGCAGCGGGTGCGGTGGGCAGTGTCGCCGGGCAGATCGCCAAAATCAAAGGCTGCCGCGTGATCGGCATTGCCGGGGGCAAAGAGAAGTGCCAGTCACTGATCGACGAGTTTGGCTTTGACGGCGTCATCGACTACAAAAACGAAGACATTCACGCAGCCCTGAAACGCGAATGCCCGAAAGGCGTGGACGTGTATTTCGACAACGTCGGCGGCGACATTCTCGACGCGGTGCTCACCCGCCTGGCCTTGAAGGCACGCGTGGTGATCTGTGGCGCGATCAGCCAGTACAACAATAAGGCAGCGGTCAAAGGGCCGGCCAACTACCTGTCGCTGCTGGTCAACCGCGCGCGGATGGAGGGTTTCGTGGTCATGGATCATGCGGAGCATTTCGCCAAAGCAGGCATGGAAATGGCCGGTTGGCTGGCTCAAGGCCAATTGAAGAGCAAAGAGCACATCGTCGAAGGGTTGGAGACCTTTCCTGAAACCCTGCAAATGCTGTTCAACGGGGAAAACCATGGGAAGTTGGTGCTGAAGGTCTAAGCGCCAATGTGAAAAAAATGTAAAAAAACCTGTCAGCAGTGATAACAATTCGCAACTACTTCCTGCTAGCATCTGCGCCGAAGAAACATTCGCATTGCCAGGGAGGCTTTTCGCAGACTAGACCTCTACAGGAAGCTTCCCATGGCCATCCGCCTCCCCTCTCGTCCGACGTTGCTCGCTTTGTGCTGCTCGGTCAGTGTCAGCGCCTACGCTGCTGATCAAGCCATCGAATTGGGCGCCACTGCTGTCGATGCCCAAGCCATCAAACAGACGCCAGGCGCTTTGCCCGAAGCATTCGCAGGGGGCCAGGTCGCCCGGGGCGGGCAAATGGGCGTGCTGGGCAATCAGGACAACATGAGCGTGCCGTTCACCATGACCAGCTACACCTCGAAACTGATCGAGGATCAGCAGGCTGAAAACGTTGGCGATGTGCTGCTCAATGACCCCTCGGTGCGTCAGTCGGCCGGTTTCGGCAACCAGTCGCAAGCGTTCGTCATTCGTGGCCTGCCCTTAAACGGCGACGATATTTCCTACAACGGCCTGTATGGCGTCCTGCCTCGGCAAATTCTTTCCGTTGATGCCGTCGAGCGTGTCGAGGTCTTCAAAGGCCCCAACGCCTTCATCAATGGCGCCAGCCCAACCGGCTCGGGCCTGGGCGGCACCGTCAACTTGCAACCCAAACGCGCCGAAGACACGCCGACCCGCCGCTATACCCAGGACATCACCACCGATGGACGCATCGGCGAGCACTTGGACCTGGGGCAGCGCTTCGGCGAAGACAACCGCTTCGGCGCCCGTTTCAACCTGAGCCAGCGCGAAGGTGAAACAGCCGTCCATGATCAGGATCAACGCAGCAAACTGTTCGTCGGCGGCCTGGACTACCGGGGCGACACCTTCCGTTTGTCCACCGACTTCGGCTATCAGAAAGAACGCGTCAACCACATGCGCAACTCGGTGCAGCTGGGTGCCGGGCTGACCAGCATCCCCCATGCGCCAAGCGCCGACCACAACTACGGCCAAGCCTGGAGCTACACCGAAACCGAAGACACCTTCGGCATGGTGCGCGGCGAGTGGGACTTGAACGACAGCTGGACGGCGTATCTGGCCGGTGGCGGCAAGCACACCCGGGAAACCGGTCTCTACGGGACGCCGACCCTGACCAACGCCGCGACCGGCGCGGGCACCATCGGTGGGTCGATCATTCCGCACAATGAGGACAACGCCACGGTCATGGCAGGCCTCAACGGCAAGCTGCAAACCGGGCCGATCAGCCATCAGATCAGCATCGGCGCGTCGAGCATCTGGACCGAGCAGGAGAATGCCTACGAGTTTTTCCGCGCCCGGGCGACCAACATCTATAACACCCCGAGCCTCAGCAAACCGACCGCTGTCTCGCTGACTGGCGGTGACCTGGGCGATCCGGGCGTCACCGGCAAGACCCGCAATCGCAGCCTCGCCGTGTCCGACACCTTCGGCCTGTTCGACGACACGCTGCTGCTGACCTACGGCGTGCGTCGCCAGCAATTGCGCGTCGAAAATTACACCTATGAAGGCACGACCTCTGGTGGCGTGCCGTACGGCAACAACGACGGCAGCCGCAGCGCTCTGTATGACGATTCAATCACCACCCCGGTGTACGGCATCGTTTATAAACCGATCGAGAGCGTGTCCCTGTACGCCAACCGCATCGAGGGCCTTGCTCAGGGTCCGACCGCCAGTGGCACCGTGCTCAATGCCGGACAATCCTTCCCGCCAGGCCGCACCAAGCAGTTGGAAGCGGGGATCAAATTGGACATGGGGTCTTACGGCGCAAATCTGGCAGCGTTCCGCATCGAGAAACCGACCGATGGCTTCACCGACGCGGCGAGCAACCTGTTCGTGCGTGACGGCAAGCAAGTCAACCGCGGCATCGAGCTCAGCGTTTATGGCGAACCGATTGAAGGCCTGCGTCTGGTGGGTGGTGCGACGCGGCTGGAGTCCAAGCTGGAAGACACCCAAGGCGGCACCAACGACGGCAACCACGCGATCGGCGTTCCGACGTTCCTGATGAACGCCAGCGTCGATTGGGACGTGCCGGGGCTGCAAGGTGTGGCCTTGAACGCACGGTTCCTGCGCACCGGCGGGCAGTACGCCGATCAGGCCAACAACCTCAGCCTGCCGAGCTGGAACCGGTTCGACGCAGGCGCGCGGTATGGCTTCAAGGTTGCCGAGAAGGACGTGACCTTGCGCGTGAACGTCGAAAACATCGCCAACAAGGACTACTGGGCCTCGGCCAATGGCGGCTACCTGACCCAGGGCGATCCGAGGCTGGTGAAATTCTCCGGGACGATTGATTTCTGATCCGATCCCACCTCCTCCCTGGCGGTCATGGCGGCAGATCTGTGGGAGCGAACTCATTCGCGAAAGATTTATCCGGCGACAGAAATACGTCGAATGCACCGGCCCCTCGCGAATGAATTCGCTCCCACAGTTGAACCTGCGCCAGGACCGAGGCTTCGCGGCGCACTGACTTCTGTAGGAGCGAATTCATTCGCGAAAGATTTACCCGACGACAGAGATACGTCGAATGTACCGGCCCCATCGCGAATGAATTCGCTCCTGCAGGTTCTGCGGCCGCCTCGTAATCCGTGCGACGCTCTTGCTCGCTCACTCCCTGATATTTCGCTGAACAAGTCGCTGATCCCGCTGCCAAAGCCACCACAAGGCGCACTCTGGTGTAAGCTCGTGCGCTGTTGATTTCGATCCATCGAGAGGCTTATGCGGGCTCCCTTCCGACGTTCTACCCTTGCGGCGCTGCGCGGTTTCGAATCGTCCAGCGCGGCGATCACCATTCTGCCGAGCGCTGCCGACTATCGCCGCACGCTCCTGGAGAAGATTGCGTCAGCGACGCGGCGCATCTATCTCGTGGCGTTGTACCTGCAACAGGACGAAGCCGGTCAGGAAATCCTCGACGCACTGTATGCCGCCAAGGCCGCCCGGCCGGAGTTGGACATCGTTGTCTTGGTGGACTGGTTCCGCGCCCAACGCGGGCTGATTGGCGCGGGGAAACAGGCGGGCAACTCGGCGTGGTATCAGGCGCAGAACCTCGAACACAAACAGGAAGTGCCGATTTACGGCGTGCCTGTTCAGACCCGCGAGCTGTTTGGCGTCCTGCACCTCAAGGGCAGCATTGTCGACGACTGCGTGATCTACACCGGCGCCAGCATCAACAACGTCTACCTGCACAAACTTGGCAAATACCGTCTTGATCGCTATCAACTGCTGGAAAACAAAGACCTCGCCGACTCGTTCCAGCGTCTGGTGCAGAAGGACATCCTGCCGTCAGACGCCGTGCATCGGCTCGACCTGCCCTCCCCGCCGACCTCCCGCAGCATTCGTGGCGAAATTCGCCAGTTCCGCCAGCACCTCAAGCGCGCCAGTTACGACGTGAATGAGGGCATCCGCGAAAACGGCGAATTCCGCATCATTCCCTTGCTGGGTATTGGCAACAAAAACCCGCTGAGCAAGGTGCTGTGCGACCTGATCGCTGCAACCCGCGACCAACTGACCCTGTGTACGCCGTATTTCAACATGCCGCTGGTGGTCAAACGCGAGATCAACCGGGCGCTGAAACGCGGCGTCAGGATCGACATCATCATCGGTGACAAGACCGCCAACGACTTCTTCATCCCCCCTCAAGAGCCGTTCAAGGTCATCTCGGCGCTGCCGTACCTGTACGAAATCAGCCTGCGCCGGTTCATGCAGAAGCATCAGACCGCCGTGGCCAAGCACCACCTGAACATTCACCTGTGGAAAGACGGCGACAACACCTTCCACCTCAAGGGCCTGTGGTCGGACGAGCGCTACACCGTGCTCACTGGCAACAACCTCAACCCGCGTGCCTTCCAGCTCGACCTGGAAAACGCGGTGTTGATCGACGACCCCAAGGGCACCTGGCTGAAACCTCGCGCCGAGGAAATCGACCTGCTGATGCGCAACACCCATCGCGTGGGCAAGTTCGATGAACTGGACACCCTGAGCGAATACCCGATTGGGGTGCGGACCTTTCTGCGCCGCGTCAGCCGCGTGCGGGTCGAACGCCTTTTGTACCGGATTCTCTGACCGCCATGAGCAAGAACACCGGCGTCCGCGCGCAACAAGCTGAAGAAACCCGTGCGCGCATCCTCAAGGCGGCCATCACGGTTTTCACCCGCGATGGCTATTCGGGCGGCCGCATCGAAAAGATTTCCGCCGAGGCTGAATCCAACGACCGGATGATCTATTACTACTTCGGCAGCAAGGAAAAGCTGTTCGTCAAAGTGCTCGAACACACCTACGAGCGCTTCAATCAGGCCGAAAGCACCCTCAAGCTCGACCCCGCGACGCCGATTGAAACCCTGCGCCAGCTCGTGGCGTTCGTGTGGGAGTACTACGTGACCCACCCGGAATTCGTCGCCATCCTCAGCATCGAAAACCTGCACAAGGGCAAGCACGCCAAGCAGTCCAGCGAGCTGCGCAGGCTGTCGGGAGAAGCGGTGGGCGTGCTGCGGCCGATCATCGAAGCCGGCCAGCAACAGGGGCTGTTTCGCCCTGACGTGGATTTGAAACACGTCTACCTGATGATCGCGTCGCTTTGCTACTTCTATAACTCCAACCTTCACACCCTGACTTCGTTTCTCGGACAAGACCTCGCGGGTCAGGGGGAACGACGGGACTGGCTGGCGTTTATTCAGGATTTGGTGGTGCGCGGGGTGATGGTGTTCGGTTGACGCAGACCCTGTAGGAGTGAGCTTGCTCGCGATAAGGATGTATCAGGCGAAATCGTCGTTACAGATACATCGCTGTCGCGAGCAAGCTCACTCCTACAGGAGGTGTGGATTCAATGGCTTCCGGGATTGGCCTTGAGATACGCCACTTTCTCCTGCAATCCCGTCCACTGCGGTTCGTTCGGCGCGAATCGGCTGCGCAGATAGGCTGCGAGATCACTGATCTGCGTGTCGCTCAAACTGTCCTTGAACCCCGGCATGTAACCCAGATCCGGCGTTGCAGGGTTGGAAATCCCCTGCTGAATCACCTTGATCAGATTGTCCGGCAGCGCACTGTGGACGTTGGTGTTGCTCGCCAGCGAAGGGCTGACACCAAACAACTTTGGCCCCAGACCATCGGCGTGACAGCCCTGACACGATCCTTCGAATACCCGCTGACCATTGCTCAGCGCCAGGGCCGAAACACTCGGCTGCGGAACCGGTGCAGGCGCCGAAACCGTAGCCGTCGATGCCTCAGCCGACCCGTTCAGCGACGCCAGGTACACCGCCATCGCCCGCACGTCGGTCTTCGGCAGTTTTGCCAATTCCGAGACGACCGGCCCCATCGGTCCCGCCGCCACACCGTGGGCATCGGAATAGCCGGTGCTCAGGTAATTGAACAATTGGTCTTCGGTCCACGGCGTCGGCGATTTCGACAGGCTGTTGAGGGCCGGCGCTTCCCAGCCATCGACCATGCCTCCCGCCAGAAACGAGGCCCCGCCCTTCTCCGCGCCCATCACATTGCGCGGTGAATGGCAGGCGGCGCAGTGCCCCAACCCGTTGACCAGATACTGTCCGCGATTCCATTGAGCACTCTGCTCGGGCTTCGCTTGCACCTCCCCCTTGCGCAGAAACAGCGCGTTCCAGCCCGCCATCAACGGCCGCATGTTGAACGGAAACTGCATGTTATTAGCGGGCTGGACTTGTTTGACCGGGGGTTGCGACATCAGGTACGCATACAACGCCTGCATGTCCGCATCGTCGATGTTTCGGAACGCCGTGTAGGGAAATGCCGGATACAGGTGTTTGCCATCGCGACTGATGCCGTCGCGCATCGCCCGTTCGAACGCCGGATACGACCAGTTGCCGATGCCCGTTTCCGGATCGGGCGTGATGTTGCTGCTGTATAAGGTGCCGAACGGGGTTTGCATCGCCAGGCCGCCCGCGTTTTTCACGCCACCGGGGGCCGTGTGACAGACCGCACAATCCCCCGCTGACGCCAGCAAACGACCTCGCTCCAGCGTCGCGGCGGACCAGGTGCCCGCACTGGGTCGAGCAATGGGCGCGATCTCGGCGCGCCACGGCAACGCGGTTGCCGCGACACCCAGCACCGCCCCAAACGCGGCGAACAACGAGCCGAACAGCCATTTCGAGCGTTTGGCTTTCGGCGACTCCGGCGGATGGCTGTTGGCGTCGTCGCCTGCCGTTTTCAGCGCCGCCAGAACGCGCTCGGCGGTGATCGGCAGCTCACGGAAACGAATGCCGGTGGCGTCGTAGATGGCATTGGCGATGGCTGCCGCGCTCGGCACGGAGGCCGACTCCCCGGCGCCCATGGGTGGCTCGGCCTGGCGCGGCATCATCATCACGTCGACCTTGGGCACCTCCGGGAAGGTCAGGATTGGATAACCCCCCCACTCCTTGCTGGCGATGGTCGATTCTTCGAAGGTCACCCGCTCCTTGAGCACGCGGCTGGTGGATTGAATGACGTTGCCGTGAATCTGATGCTGCACCCCCGCCGGGTTGACCATCATCCCGGCGTCATGGCCGATGACCACCCGCGTCACCGAGACATCGCCGGTGTGCTTGTCCACTGCCACGTCCGCGACCCACGCCGCCCACGCTGCGCCAAAGCCGGGAAACTTGCTATGGATGTACCGGGCGTAGGCGAACCCACGCCCGCGCAGCACGCCGTCTTCTTCGGGGGTTTGCATGGGTTGGGTGCGCGGCGACCAGTCGGCGCGAGCGGCCGTGGCTTTGACCAGATCCGAGGCCCGGTCGTCGTGCAGATAGCGCAGGCGATACTCCACGGGATCAACGCCCGCCGCGAACGCCAGTTCGTCGATGTAGGATTCGTGAGCGAAGGTGTTGGGCAGCGCCGACACCCCGCGCATCCACGACGCCCGAACGATGGGCGCCATGTCGTTGATGGTCACCCGCATGTGCTCGATGTCGTAGGGCGGGATCGAGGTGCGGTCGCCCATTTCGAACATCACCGGCACCGGTTCCACACGCCCGGTCAGCAGCAGCGCGAGGGTCGGCGAATTGTTGGACGGGTAGCTGGTGGTGAAATCGTACCCGGCAATGCCGCCTTCGGACGTGAGGCCGCCGTCCACTTCCATCAACTGTGCCGTGCCTTTGGGCTCCCACGCGTGTTCCTGCTCGCGGGTGAGTTGCACGCGCACCGGCAGGCCTACCGCTTTCGACAGCAAGACCGCGTCGGCGCACACGTCATCGGCGCAGTTGCGGCCATAACAGCCTGCCGCCTCCATGCGAATGATCTCGATGTTTTCTTCCGGGTATTCCAGCAGCCAGGCGATGTCGGCGCGCAGCATGTGCGGGTTTTGCGTGCCTGACCAGATCCGGATGCCCTCGTCGTGGTAATCCGCTAGCCCACAAGAGGGTCCGATGGAGCCATGAATCTGGTAGGGCCACAGATAAGTGCGGGTCATCCGCTCGCTGGCGTTGTTCAGCGCTTCATCGACGTTGCCCTTGTCCAGCACCACTCGCTGCACCTTGGGGTTGTCGCGAATCGCCTGTTCGATATCGCTCATGTCAGGCAATTGATGCTGCCAGGGCTTCCAACTGACCTTCAATTCCTTGGCGGCTTTCGCGGCCTGCTCTTCGCGCATCGCCACAATGCCGACGAAATCCCCGATCACCACGACGCGCACGATGCCGGGGATGTGGGCGATGGACGACTCGTCCACGCCCAACAGACTGGTGCCCACGAATTCGCCGATGTCGTAACCCGCATACGGCGGGCGAACGACGCGGCCGTGAAGCATGTCCGGCAGACGCATGTCGTGGACGTAGGTCAATTCCCCAGTGGCCTTGCCCGGAATGTCCACGCGTGGTGCGACGGTGCCCACCAGCTTGTAGTCTTCGAGGCGCTTGAGCGGTGCGTTTCCGGAAATGCGCAGCTCGACATGCTGATCGGTCAGCAGCTCACCGAAGCGCGTGCTGCGACCGTCCTGGCTTTTGATGATGCCGTGCTCGATGACCAGCGTTTCCGCCTCGATGCCCCAACGCTCCGCCGCAGCATTCAACAGATAACGGCGAGCTTCGGCAGCGGCGTTGCGCAGCGGGATCGCGGAGATTTGCAACGTGGCACTGGCGATGGTCGCGCCCTGGTTCGGCGCCCGTTCGGTGTCGCCGAGGATCATGTTCACCTGATCCATGCGCAGATCGAGTTCTTCGGCAACGATTTGCGCCAGCGACGTGCGGATGCCGGTGCCGAGGTCGACGTGACCATTGAAGGCGTAGACCGTGTCGTTCTGATCGATGGCGATGAACAGCCCTAGCTCCTTGGGCTTGACCGTCGGCGTGCCGCCTTTGGCAACAGGACCGGACGGCGGCAGGATGTCATCGACGACGAGCAGGACGCCGTTTTTGGCCAGGAAGGAATCGCGGGTGTGTGTGGTCTGGGTCATGGCAAGGTCCCGTTCAAAGCGAATGACGGGCGGCCCGCATGACCGCGCGAAGAATTTCAATGTGGGTGCCACAGCGGCAGAGGTTGGCCGACAGTTCGTTGCGAACCTGCGCTTCGGTCGGGTGCGGATTGCGGTCGAGCAAGGCTTTGGCGGTCATGATCATGCCGTTCATGCAGTAGCCACACTGCGCGGCCTGCTCGTCGATGAACGCCTGCTGCACCGGATGCGGGCACTCGCGGGAGCCTATGCCTTCCAGGGTGGTGATGTCCCGCCCCTCAGCCCCGGCGAGCGGGAACACGCAGGAACGCGCTGCAACTCCGTCGACGATCACCGTACACGCGCCGCATTCCCCCAGACCGCAGCCGTATTTCGGGCCGTTGAGGCGCAGGTCATTACGCAGGATCAACAACAGCGGGGTGTCCGCCATCGCCGTGACGGATGTCACCTGACCGTTGACCTGAAAGGTCACGGTCTTCTCTCCCGCCACTCGCGGCTCGCTCATCTCGCCTTCCCTATCTGTTACCGAGTGTCTCGGCCTTTTGGTGAAGTAGTTACTTCATGAACAGAGAGCAGGAAGCGTGCCAGTGAGGAAATGGATGTAAGAAACAAGAGTTGTTCTGCTGGAATGAAGATCCCCAACGGTAGGAGCGTGGCTTGTCCCGCGATCTGGCGCGAAGCGGCAGCAGAACCAGCGCTTGCGATCATCCAGAAAAATTTGATCGTGAGGTTTTGCGACTGCTACGCAGCCGATCGCGGGACAAGCCACGCTCCTACAGGTGGCGATTCACGGGAAGGCTTATTCGTCCGGCTCATCAATGAGCTTGCGCAGCAAGAACAAAACGGCCACGCGCTCGGCGGGGTTGAGTTTGCCGAGGGTGATTTCGCTGATCTGCGCAGCGCGGGGAACGGTTTCCTGCACCAACTGGAGGCCGCTGTCGGTGAGGCTGCAGATGACTTTGCGGCGGTCCTGCGGGTCTGGATCGAGGCTGATGAGGTCGCGGGCCTTGAGCCGGTCAACGATCCCGCGAATGGTCGCCTGATCCACCGCCGTGGCTTTAACCAGCTCGGTCTGCGAACTGGGGCCGTGGTCCCGGAGTGCACAGAGGGTGACAAACTGCACCGCCGTCAGCTGCGAGTCGCCGACGTTCTGCTGAAATATCGCCAGATGCCGCTGGTAGGCCTTGCGCAGCAAGTGGCCGACCTGTTCGGAAAAGGTGTAGGACTGATCGTTGTTGGAGGGGTTATCAGTGGACACGGATGACTCGTTCGGCGGGCTATTGAGAATGGTGGGTACATTAACGGTTGCGGCAGTTTAAGGGGAGTCTCAAGACCCACCCGGATCGAAACTGTGGGAGCGAATGTATTCGCGATACGGTGGTGCAAGCGACGGAGATGCGCCGAATGCACTGGCCAATCGTCGGAATGCCGCCAGAATGAATTCGCTCCCACAGGGTTCGGTGACCGGATCTTAAACGGTATATGTCAGGCCTTCGAGGCCTCCGGCGCCACCACATCCCCACTCAACACCACGGCCAGATCATCCAGATAAATGTCGCAATGACGCAGCGGAATATCCAGGTGACACGGCGTCTTGCGCTTGCCGCCCACTTCAGTGTTCGGGCCAGTGGAAAACAGGAAGTTGCCGTAGAACGCCCGCGCGTCCATGCACATGCCGTCGTTCTTGTCGTGCAGCCCCATGGCCGTCCACTGCGCGCGCGGCTGCAAACCCCAGCCGATGTGGGAAATGCCGTACACCTCCGGGTCGTTGAAATACTTCATGTAATCACGCAGGTATTCGGCCTCGAACCCGCCGTGAATCCGGGTGATAAAGCCTTTCTCGATCTCCAGGGTGATCTGCTCGCGGGAGTAGGTTTTGAACGGCAGCACGATGTCGCCCACGTCGATGACCAGCGTGCCTTCGGCGGTTTCTTCGTTCGGCCACGAGAACAGAAAGCCGCTCGGCCAGTGGTCCCAACGCCCCGGCTCATCGGCGAATCCGTACTCGGTGACTGAAGGGTATTGCCCCAGTTGCGCCCGGAAATCGCTGCCTGCACGGGATTTCACATGGATCGACCGCGCGCCTTTCAGCACCTGCTCAGCCGCCAGCACCCGCTCCTTGTCAGCCAGCGTTGGCAGCATGCGCGCCAGCACTTCCGGTGGCTCTACCGCCAGCAGAATCCGTGTTCCGGTCTTGAGAATCTGCTCCTGCTCTGGCGAGTGCAGCAGCATCATCGTGTCGACGATCAGGTCCGCCGCCTCCAGCGCCCGTTGCGCGGCGATATTGCCGGTCAGCGCCGTGTCGCCGCAGTACGCGGTCATGTCGTTGCCCATGGCCTTGGGGTGATTGAACGACGGCAGTTCCACCGCGTACACCTTGGCGCCCAGGCGCTGTGCGGCATCCATCGCAGCCCGCACCGTGCGCTGATCGGAGTAGTGACTCTTGAGCACCGCAACGCTCTGAGTGGCGTCGACTTTCGACAGTTTCAGCACGTGTTCGAACATCTGGGTCAATTCGCAATCGCTAACCGGCATCTCTCGTCTCCTCGGCATTCGGCTGGGTGTGCCCACGCGGCCTGCATGCACCATTGAAAGGCATCACGCTTCAGACTAGTGCATTTTTTAAAGCGTACACACTAATTAAAAGCGATAAGACATCAAATGGATGCAGTCTGCAATAGACACGCCACATCGTTACCCATGTACACAAGCCCCGTAATTGTTGGGTTACAAACAGTGACATGCCTGTTTGCGACGTCGCATGAGATTTTTTGAAATAGCTATTCACATTTCAAAAATTGAGCGTATACACTTTAAAAACGCAACACGGCGACAACCATCAATCGCCTGTCACTCATCCAGGATTCACGAAACACGAAGGAAAGCGCGCCATGCCTATTACGCAAAAAATCGCCATCGTCGGAGCCGGTCTGGGTGGGGCAGCCGCCGCCACTCTGCTGCAACAAGCAGGCTTTCACGTCGATGTTTATGAGCAAGCGCCGGAGTTTTCCCGCATTGGTGCTGGGATTCATATGGGCCCGAATATCATGAAGATTTTCCGCCGCATGGGCATCGAGCAGCCGCTGAGCGACATGGGTTCGCACCCGGATTTCTGGTTCAGCCGGGATGGCGCCACCGGCGACTACCTGTCGCGCATCGCACTGGGTGAATTCTCACGCAAGGAATATGGCGCGGCCTACATCACCGTGCACCGTGGTGACTTGCACGCGTTGCAGATGTCGACCCTGGCGCCGGGCAGCGTGCATTTCAGCAAATGCCTGACCACCCTTGAAGAGCGCGACAACGGCGTGCGCCTGAACTTCGCCGACGGCACCCATGCCGATGCCGACATCGTGATTGGCGCCGACGGCATCAACTCGAAAATCCGCGAAGAATTGCTGGGCCATGAAAAACCGCTGTACAGCGGCTGGGTCGCTCACCGCGCGTTGATCCGCAGCGACGTGTTGACCAAATACAACCTGGACTTCGAGAACTGCGTGAAATGGTGGAGCGAGGACCGTCACATGATGGTCTACCACACCACCGGCAAACGCGACGAGTACTACTACGTCACCGGCGTGCCCCACCCTGCGTGGGAATTTGACGGCAACTTCGTCGACAGCAGCCAGGCCGAAATGTACGAAGCCTTCGCTGGCTATCACCCCACCGTGCAGGCGCTGATCGAGTCCACCGAGAGCGTCACCAAGTGGCCGCTGCTCAACCGCAACCCGCTGCCGCTGTGGAGTCGTGGGCGCCTGGTGCTGCTGGGCGATGCCTGCCATCCGATGAAGCCGCACATGGCCCAAGGCGCGGGCATGGCGATTGAAGACGCCGCGATGCTGACCCGTTGCCTGCAAGAAACCGGTGTGAGCGACTACCGCACCGCCTTCGAACTCTACGAGGCCAACCGCAAGGAACGCGCCTCTCGCGTACAGGCCGTGTCCAACGCCAACACCTGGCTGCGCACTCAAGAAGACCCGGCCTGGGTCTACGGTTACGACCTCTATGGTCAGGAACTGAAATCGGGGGTGATCGCGTGAGCACGTTCATTCACGGCGGTAACGTCCAGGCCAACGGTATTCGTCAGCATTACCTGCGCTACGGCGGCACGAAACACGCGGGCAAACCCGCGCTGATCCTGATTCCGGGCATCACCAGTCCGGCAATCACCTGGGGCTTCGTCGCGGAACGCTTCGGTCAGTCGTTCGACACCTACGTGCTGGACGCCCGCGGTCGCGGTTTATCGTCCACCGGTCCCGACCTGGATTACAGCGTCGACACCTGCGCCGACGACATCAGCGCCTTTGCCGCCGCGATTGGCATCGACAGCTATCACTTGGTGGGGCATTCCATGGGGGCGCGTTTCGCGGTGCGGACGTCGGTGCGCAACCCGAAAGGCCTGAAAAGCCTGGTGCTGATCGACCCGCCGGTGTCCGGTCCAGGGCGTCGCGAATACCCGTCGAAACTGCCGTGGTACGTCGATTCGATCCGCCAGTCGCAGCGCGGCATGACCGCCGACGATATGCGCGCCTTCTGCGCGACCTGGACCGACGAGCAATTGCAGCTCCGTGCAGAATGGCTGCACACCTGCTACGAACCGGCCATCGTCCGCGCCTTCAACGATTTCCATGACGAGGACTTCCATCAGGACCTGCCGAACCTGCCGGTCCCTGCCCTGCTCCTCGTCGCGACGCGCGGCGGCGTGATTCAGGCAGAAGACGAAGCCGAAATCCGACAGCTGCAACCGACGATTCAGATTGCACGGGTGGAAGACGCCGGGCACATGATCCCGTGGGACAATCTGCCGGGGTTCTTTGCGGCGTTTGGTGATTTTCTGGGTGCGCCATTGGCTTAGCGCCATGCGCCCCCTCTGTAGGAGTGAGCCTGCTCGCGATTGAGATTTGTCAGGCACCGTTGCAGCGTCTGATTCAACGCATCGCGAGCAAGCTCACTCCTACAGGATCTGTATCAGACTTCAGACCGGATGCCACTTTTCGAAGCCGTGCTTCCCAAGGAGAACACAATGAGCAACCACCAAAGCGCCGACGCCAACTATCAAGGCGTCTGGGGCAATCGCATCGGCTTCGGGAAGAAACCGGCCTTGCTGATGATCGACTTCATGCAGGGCTACACCCAGCCCGGCGCACCGCTGTTTGCGCCCGGCGTGGTCAGCGCCGTGGCCGAGAGCGTAGAGCTGCTGGCCAGTGCGCGGCAGCACGGCATCCCGGTGGTGCACACCAACATCCGCTACCACCCGACGCATTTCGCCGACGGCGGCATGTGGGTGAAAAAAGCGCCGGTGATGAAGGACATGGTCGAGGGCAACCCCCTCGCGGCGTTCTGCCAAGAGGTCCTGCCGTTGCCCGAGGAAGTGGTGATCAGCAAGCAATACGCCAGTTCGTTTTTCGGCACCTCGCTGGCATCGATGCTGCACGCCCAGGGCATCGACACCGTGGTGCTGGCCGGTTGCTCCACCAGCGGCTGCATCCGGGCGACCGCCGTGGACGCCGTGCAGCACGGGTTCAGGACCATCGTCGTGCGCGAATGCGTCGGCGACCGCCACCCCGATCCCCATGAAGCCAACCTGTTCGACATCGACAGCAAGTACGGCGACGTCGTCAGCAAACACGCGGCGATGGAGCAGTTTCGAGCTACACGCCGGGAGCTATGAGCTATGAGCTAGAAGCTAGAGCTTAAGCGCGACGCAACCTTGCTCTTCTCTTGCAGCTTGAAGCTTGCCGCTTGCAGCTTGCCGCTTGCCCCTTGCCCCTTGCCCCTTGCCGCTCGCAACTAACGACGCCAGGAGACACCCATGCCCTCTGCGAATGTAGAAACCGCCGCGACAGACGCTGCGGACCCGATCAAAGCGCTGTACCACAAGATCACCTGGAAGCTCATTCCGTTCCTGTGTTTCTGCTACCTGGCTGCCTACCTGGACCGCATCAACATCGGCTTCGCCAAATTGCAGATGCTCGACCAACTGCACTTCAGCGAAACGGCGTTCGGCCTCGGCGCCGGGCTTTTTTTCGTCGGCTACATCCTCTTCGAAGTGCCGAGCAATCTGGTGCTGGAAAAAGTCGGCGCGAAGATCTGGATCGCCCGGATCATGATCACCTGGGGCGCGCTGTCGGTGTGCACCCTGTTCGTCAGCACCCCGATGCAGTTCTACGTCCTGCGTTTCTTCCTCGGCGCCGCCGAAGCGGGCTTTTTGCCAGGGGTGCTGTTCTACCTGACCACGTGGTTCCCGACCTACCGTCGCGGCCGCATCATCGCGCTATTCATGATCGGCTTGCCGCTGTCCAGCGTCATCGGCGGGCCGCTGTCGGGCTGGATCATGGGGCATTTCGATCAGTCCGCCGGGCTGCGCGGCTGGCAGTGGCTGTTCCTGATCGAAGGCATCCCGAGCATGTTGCTCGGCGTGCTGACCTTCTGGGCCTTGCCGAACGGCCCGAAAGACGCCAAATGGCTGAACACCGCTGAGCAGGCATTGCTCGAAGGCGAGCTGCGGCTGGACGATGCCGAGGGCAAGGACAGCAAGCACAGCTTCCGTGACGGCTTCTTCAACCTGAAAGTGTGGATGCTCGGCGGCATCGACTTCTCGATCCTGCTCAGCGCGTACGCCATGGGTTTCTGGATGCCGACCTTCATCAAAAACGCCGGGGTCACCGACACCTTCCACATCGGCGTGTTGACGGCCCTGCCCAGCGTTGCGGCCCTGATCGGCATGCTGATGATCGGTGCCAGTTCCGACCGCCGTCGTGAGCGTCGCTGGCACATCATCGTGCCCTTCTGGATCGGCGCCGTGGCCATGGCGGCCAGCCCGTTCTTCACCCATAACGTCGTGGCGACGGTGGTGCTGTTCGCGATTGCCTCGGCAGCGATCATCGGTGCGGTGCCGGTGTTCTTCAGCCTGCCCGCGACCTTCCTCAAAGGCCGCGCTGCCGCGACCGGCTTTGCACTGGCCTGCTCGCTGGCGAACATCGCGGGACTGGTGAGCAACTCGATGATGGGCATCGCCATCGACGTCACCGGCAGCAGCGCGGGGGCGTTGTGGTTCTTTGCCGGGTGCCTGATTCTCAGCAGCCTGCTGGTGGTGGCACTGCCAGCGAAGTTGGTGAATCGATAGAAAGCGGCACCCCATTCCACCTGTGGGACCGAATTCATTCGGGACAGCGATTGATCAGACGAAAGAGATGTAGCGTGTGATCGGGCGCCTCGCGAATGAATTCGCTCCGACAGGTATTCATGTCAACAGATACCCATGTCAACGCTGCCTCATTCCCTCACCCCATCAACGCGATCAACTGCTGCCGCTGCGCATCGGTCAACAACTGCCCCATCGCTGCGCCCGCGTTGTCCTTCATGTACTTGGGATTGCCCGTCCCAGGAATGGCGCAGGTGACGGCGGGGTGGGAGATCAGAAACTTCAGCGCCAGTTGCGCCCAACTGGTCGCCTGCACTTCCCCCGCCCAGCCGGGCAGTGGCTTGTCTTTCAGACGCCCGAGCAACCCACCCCCGCCAAACGGTCGATTGCAGATGACCGCCACCCCACGCTCGCGACACAACGGCAACAGCCGCGCCTCCACCGCCCGGTCGTCCAGCGCGTAATTGATCTGCAGAAAATCCAGCTGTTCAGCCTTGAGAACTGCTTCCACTTCGTCATAGGCCGACGAGGTGTAGTGGGTGATGCCGATGTAGCGAATGCGGCCCTGCTCTTTCCACGCACGCAAGGTCGGCAGGTGGGTTTTCCAGTCCAGCAGGTTGTGGATTTGCATCAGGTCGATGCGGTCGGTCTGCAACAGGCGAAAGGAGTCCTCCATCTGCGCGATGCCCTCCCGCTTCCCACGGGTCCACACCTTGGTGGCAAGAAACGCCGGGGAACGCGGCTGATGAATCGACAGCAGTTCGCCGGTGGTTTGCTCGGCCCGGCCGTACATGGGGGAACTGTCGATCACCGTGCCCCCGGCCATGAACAGCTCATCGAGGACGTGGGGCAATGCCTTGTATTCATCACTCCCTGGCGCAACGTCGAAGCCGCGATAGGTGCCGACGCCGATCATCGGCAGGGCTTCGCCACTGGAAGGAATGTTTCGAGTGAGCATCTTGCGGCCTCCTTGAGTGCCGGGCGTTGCCGCCGGTGAGAGGGAATCTGCATCTGCGGCGGCGGAGTCAAACACCAGCGCCGCCGAGACGCCCGCCGCGAGGGTCAGCAGGCGCCTGCGGGTGAACAGCGTTGAATGATTCATGGCGAGCCCCTCGATCGGACATTGATTGATCGACCGGCAAGGTCGGCGTCGGTTCAATGGCCATTTCGTCCGGTCGGACAGGTTTGCGGGAACGCACTGTGTCCGCTGCGCGTCACACAATAAGCACTGACCCTGGAGCCCCGACATGAAGACAGTGATCACTCTGCAAGAACTCGTTGAAGCAGACCTGCGGCCCTACAAGGAAGTCTGGCTGACATCAGCGCAGGCGCTGGCGGAAAGCGGGCATAAAGAAGACGAACTGTGCCTCTGGCGTTCCGAACTGGCCTTCACCCACGACATGATGAGCGAAGGCTGCCACGACCAGAACATGCACGGTGTCTGGCTGGTGGTCGACGATATCGACAATCCCGAAGAAGTGCTGGAGGTCGAAAACGACGTGCGCCAGCGGCTGCAGGATCTGGGGCTTCAAGGCGAGTTCTACCCGGCGGAAGTGGGCGATGGGCATGCGTTTGCGCGGTGAACGCTGCGCCGACAGAGCGATCGCGGCTGACACGTGTACTCCTGCCGAAACACGGTTTTCCTGTGGGAGCGAATTCATTCTGGGCGGCATCCCGACGAAACGTCGATACACGCGTCACATCTCTATCGTCTGAACCGATTCGCGAATGAATTCGCTCCTACAGAGGGTCCGCGCTTGCCCCCTGTTCTGCCGGAGCGCGCTTCCACAATGAGGTGTGCAGTCGGCACAATCGACACCATCCGTCAGGGCAGTCAGACGCCACTTGCGGAGAAACATGTCTGCACGTATAAATGAGCACCTACTCACTCATTACATGATGTTTCCATGGCCCGCCCGAAAAGCGAAGACAAGCGCAACGCCCTGATCGATTCTGCCCTGCGGGTGTTCGCCGAGCAGGGACTGGGGGCGCCGACGTCAAAAATCGCCAAAGGCGCGGGGGTGGCCGAGGGAACGCTGTTCAATTATTTCGAGACCAAGGACGACCTGCTCAACCAGGTCTATCTGGAACTCAAGGCCCAGTTGCGCGACGCGATGATCCCCGGTTATCCCAAGGACAAAGACGTCAAATCCCGCCTGCACCACGCCTGGCACACCTACGTTGGCTGGGGCGCGGCAAACGCTGAAAAACGCAAGGCCATGGCGTTGCTGATGATGTCTGATCGCATCACTGACACCACCCGCGTCGCTGGCAGCGAGGCCTTCAACGACATCAGCGCCCTGCTCCACGAAGGCTCGTCGTGCAACACCTTTCGCGACCAACCCCCGGCTTTCGCCGCCGCGATCATGCGGTCGCTGGCCGACACCACCATGGATTTCATGAGCAATGAGCCTGAGCACGCCGAGCGTTACTGCGAAGCAGGCTTTGTGGCGTTCTGGAATGCAATTGCAAGGGACTGATTTTTTTGACAAATAAATGAGTGATTACTTACTCACATACCTCTCACGAACAGGATTTACACCATGTCCAACGTCTGGTTGATCACCGGCGCCGCCAGCGGCCTGGGTCGAAACATCGCCGAGGCCGTTCTGGCCTCGGGAGACCGGCTGCTCGCCGCTGCGCGCAATATTCAACGCCTCGACGATCTGGTGGAACGCTATGGCGCCCAGATCCTGCCCTTCGAACTGGACGTGACCGATGCCATTGCCGCCAAGGCCGCCGTACAGAAGGCAGTGGAAACGTTCGGGCGACTGGACGTGCTGGTCAACAACGCCGGTTTCGGCCACATGCTGCCCTTCGAACAAACCGAAGAGGCCGCCTTCCGCACCGAATTCGAGACCAACTTCTTCGGCGTGGTGAACCTCTGCCGCGCTGCGGTCCCGGTGATGCGTGAACAAAGCGCGGGGCGCATCATTCAAATCTCGTCGGTGGGCGGCCGCCTGGCGACACCGGGCATGACCGCGTACCAATCCGCGAAATGGGCCGTCGGCGGTTTCTCCGACGTTCTGGCCACCGAAGTCAAACCCTTGGGCATTCACGTGACCACGCTGGAGCCGGGCGGCATGCGTACCAATTGGGCCGTGCGCGCTCGGGGCCATGACACGCCAGTGATGCCCGCCTACGAGGCCAGCGTCGGCATGATGTTCGGCGTGCTGCGCAAAATCGCCGGCAACGAAAACGCCGATCCGGACCGCGTCGCCCAAGTCGTGCTCAAGGTGGCGGCCCATCCACAACCGCCGCTTCGACTGTTGCTGGGTAGCGACGCGCTCAAATACCTGACGCCCGTCGAAGCGGACCGCGCCGACACCGCCGAACGCTGGAAATCCATCAGCACCTCGGTGGACGTCGACGCCAGCGGCCCCGTGCCGCCGTTGCCACCACACTAAGGGCACTGCCATGAACGTCTTGATGTTCGGCGCCACTGGCAGGGTGGGCCAAGGCGTACTGCGCGAGTGTCCGGTGGAGTCCTGAAGGAATCATCAAGGAGAGCCCTGTGTAGGGGCTTTCCGAAAATCCTGTAGTCAGGCCGTTTTGGGCGGGTGGGTTGATGACACGTGCCGAATCGCGTCTTTATTGTCGCCTCCTCATTTCGCCGAAACAGGAGGCTACTCCCGTGTCGAAACCTTACGCGTTCGTGAACGAACGGCCCCAGTCCTACCACTACCTGCGCGATCACCTGCTCGCCATCCCGCTCGGCGCTCGCCCGAAGTTCGATCAACTCAATCCGTACCTTAACAACGTCGTCGTCATGCCCGGAGAAGTCGTGATCGTGGGCGACGGCCCTGCACACCTGTGTACGCCTGAAGAGACGCAACTGATGCAACTGGCGCAGGACGTGCGCATGTCCATGATCGGCACCTCGGGCACCGAGCGCGAAATCATGGTTCAGAACTTCGACATGCTCCAAAGCATCATGTCCTATGGCTCGATCGGGATCGGCGCCAGCACCGGGGCGTGGAACAAGCACCTCAGGGAAGTCGAGAACACCCTCAAGGAAATCGAAGCGCTGCATCAGCGGTGGAGATCCGGGGCGTTGACCAATGACCAGTTCTTTACTCAACGCCGTACGTTGTTCGCCCGGATGGAGACTCTCCTGAAAGGCATCGGACGATTCGGGACCGGGCTGAATAACCAGGGGAAGATGAAGCGCATTCTTGGGATTTCGAGCAAGAGCTATCTGCACACTGGCGAGATTGCGGACTATGCGAAGAACGTCAACGGCGTTTCCAAAATGGCGGGGGCGATGAGCAAGGGAGCTTACGTTGGTATAGCGCTGGATGTCGGCGCAGGGGCGTTGGAAATCAAGGAGGCTTGTTCGACTGGGCGGGACGAGGAATGCAGCAGGGCTAAGTACGTGGAGGGCGGAAAAGCGGCAGTAGGTATTGGGCTAGCGACAGTGGGCGGTACGGCTGGGCTCTACTTGGCAGGGGCTTTTTGCATTGCGATAGGAATACCAACCGGAGGCATGGGGACATTGGCATGTGCCGTAATAGGAGGTTCTGTAGGGGCATACGCAGGTGGCCAGGCAGGGTCGTACTTCGGCGAACAGGCTGGGGAAAAACTGTTTGAGCACATCGAACGATGACCCCCGACAATTCTGCCTGGATCGCCGTTTCTATTAGCGCACTGACACTGCTCAATTTTGCGTTTCTGATGTACTCGGCCTATTGGAAGCTCCCGCTTGCCGAGCGGCATTTGGCGGATAGCCTTATCGTTTCGAGCACAAAGTCAGTCTGGAAAGGTAACGGCCCCGTTGCACGATTGAACAGGCTGAGCGCTATAGCACTGGTCTTCACAATGCGAGGTTTGCTTGAAAGGCGAGGCTTGGTACAGCACGACATCGTTAATGATGTGCCGCTGAGCCTGCGTATCTGGACAGCGGGCCCCATCTTGAGCAGTTGTCTGATGCTCGTGACCGCCGTTGGTTACTGGTTTTTGGAGCAGATCTGAAAGTAGCAGTCCGGCTTGCTGGCGGTGGCGATTTGAATGGCGCCACCGCCGGCAAGCCGGACTGCTACGAAACGATAACGCCTTCATCAACAAGCGGAACGGTTACACAACGACCGCTCCCTTACTTCTTCAACGCATCAAACGCCTCAAGCGCATGCATTGAGTAGATGTACGCCGCCCCGGCATTCAGCGAGATGGCGGTCGCGGCGGCGGCCGCCACTTCTTCACGGGTCGCACCGGCGGCAATGGCGGCTTCGGCGTGAGCCCCGAGACAACCGTCGCAGCGGGTGGTGATGGCCACGGCGAGTGAAATCAGTTCGCGGGTCTTGGCGTCTAGCACGTTGTTTTCCGCCGAGGCATCGCCAAGGGCCATGTAGGCCTTGACCATTTTCGGGTTGGATTTGGACAACGAGCCAAAGGATTGCTTGATGGTGGAAACGAGGTCGGGCCAATTGCTGAACATGGTGGTATCTCCTGAGAGCGGCGGCTAGACTGCGCCGGGAACACGCACAGTCTCCGCCAACCAGGTATTTGTAACTTGCTCGTTTGGCTCATTTCTTTGTCAGAAAGTCGCATATGCACGCCATCGACACACTCATCACCCTCGCCGACGTCCGTGGACGCCTCGATCTGCGCTGCCAGTTTCAGGGCGACTGGGCGCTGGACCACGAACAGGAAGCGGACGGCGTTGCGCCCTATCACATCGTGCTGGCGGGGCAGTGCCAGGTCGAACTCTCCGATGGCCGCCGCTTGAAGCTGGTCGCGGGGGACATCCTCGTATTGCCCGATGGCATGAGCCATCTGTTGATCAGTCCCGGCCCACGCGTGCCCGCGTCGAGACCGCAGCTGGAGACCGGAGGCCTGTTGACGGTGCAGCGGTTTGGTCACGGTGCAGAGCCGGACCTGCTTTGCGGGCGATTTCTCTATCAGCGTCATTCGATGCTGTTTTCTGCCCTGCCGGATTATCTGCTGATTTCGACCCAAGCCCTGGACGCCTGCGATCCCCTGCCCGCGCTCGTGGCATTGCTGCGCAGCGAAGCGGACGCCAATCGACCGGGCGGCCAGTTCATGGTCAACGCGCTGACTTCGGCGCTGTTCACCTTGGTGCTGCGCGCACATCTGCAACAGTCGCCGCAAAGCGAAGGCAGCCTGGCGTTACTGGGAGACAAACGCTTGGGACGCGCGTGGCAAGCCATGCTCGACGACCCCGCCCACCAATGGACTGTCGACACCCTCGCAGAACGGGCGAGCATGTCCCGCGCCACTTTCGTGCGCGCGTTCGGCAAACTCAGCGGCAGCTCGCCCTGGACCCTGCTCACCCAAGTGCGCATGCAAATGGCCTACGGGTTGTTGAGCCGGTCGCAAAGTGGCCTGAGCGACATCGCCGCGCAGGTGGGGTATCAGTCGCAAGCAGCGTTCAGCAAGGTGTTCAAGGACACCTATGGCATGGCGCCGGGGCAATTGCGGCGACGTCTCGATTCCCGGGAGTCCTGAACGGGTCAACCTGCGACGCAAAAATGGATGGCACGCCAAGCTCCCCGTGGGGCGGCATCAACTCGGCGCCTTCACCCCCAGCCGCTTCCACATCGGTTTGGTAATGCGCTGGGTATTCTTGTACCCCGCCCACGGATCGGCCTTGAGCTTGCGCAGGCGTTTTTGCAGGTTGGCGATGTTCCATTGGGCCGAGGATTTGAGGCTGGTCAGCTCATCCCGGGCAATGGGCACCGAGACCGGTAATCCAGGTCGGGCGCGAACCGAGTAGGCCGCGACGGTGCTGGCGCCTCGGGTGTTGCGCAGGTAATCGATGAAGATTTTGCCGATGCGATTCTTCGGGCCGGACGTCGCGGTGAACCGTTCCGGTAACTGCTGCGAGATGAACTGCGCCAGCGCTTTTGCGAAGGCTTTCACTGTGTCCCAATCGGCCTTGCGCGCCAGCGGCACGAGGATGTGCATGCCCTTGCCGCCGCTGGTCTTGATGTACGCATCCAGCCCCAGTTCGTCGAGCACCGACAGGGTCAATTGCGTCGCCTCGACCATGCTGCGCCACGGCAGATCAGTGTCCGGGTCGAGGTCGAGGACGAAGTGATCGGGCAGTTCAATCTGGTCGTACGTCGAACCCCAGGTGTGCAGTTCGATGGTGCCCATTTGCGCCGCCCCGACCAGTGCCTGCACGGTGTCGATTTCCATCAGCCGCGCATGACCGGGGTCGAGCTCAGGGTCGAGCTGTTTTATGTTGGGAATCGCCAGCCGCTCAGAGTGCTTCTGAAAGAACTGTTCGCCCTCGACGCCTTCCGGACAGCGCAGCAGCGCCACGGGACGATGGTCGAGATGCGGCAGAATCCAGTCGGAAATCGATTCGTAGAAATGCGCGAGGTCAATCTTGTGCAAGCCGCTTTCCTTGTCGATCACCCGCTCCGGGTGACTGATCAGCACGCCCGCCACTTCGATCTTATCCTTGCCCGACCGTGTGCGGGCAGGCTTGGAGGGCGGCTCTTCAGTCTTGGAAGCCCCTGATTTAGAGGCCTTGGGCTTGAACGGCGCTTTGATGTCTTTCGGGGTCCTCGGGTATTCGTGGACCACTTCCTCAGCCGGTTTGTCGCTGCGCAAGGCAATAAAGGATGAGTGACGGATGATGCCTTCGCGGGTCCATTCGCCAAACTCCACCTCACCCACCAGCGTCGGCTCGATCCAGTGCACCCCTCGGGCCTGGGCGCTGGTGAGTTTTTTCGCCAAGGGCGAGGCGTCCTGTTCAAGCGCCTTCATCTGCCCGAACATGTCGTCGAGCATTTTCTGATTGAAACCCGTGCCGACCCGCCCGGCGTACACCAAACCGGCGCCCTCCTCGTTCACCGCCAACAGCAACGCGCCAAACCCGCTGCGCGTGCCCTGGGGCTTGGTGAAACCGACGATGACGAACTCCTGCCGCAACTTGCACTTGAGCTTGATCCAGTCCGGGCTGCGGCGGGACTGGTATACGCTCCCCGCCCGTTTGCCGATCACGCCTTCAAGGGACAACGAACACGCGCTCTCGATGATGTCGCGATGGTTGGCCGAGAAGGCATCGGAAAAACGCAGCAGCCCCTTGGCTTGCCGACCAAGCAGTTTTTTCAACGCAGCCCGACGCTCTTCCACGGGCTTTTCGCGGATGTCTTCGCCGTTGAGAAACGGCACGTCGAACAGGTAGTACACGATGTCCTTGCTGCGGCCGATCTCGAACGCGTTCTGCAATGCCTGAAAATCCGGCAGCCCGGCGTCGTTGAGCACCACCACTTCGCCGTCGAGCCAGCCATCGCCCAGGTTCAGATCGGCGATGGCCTTGGCCTGCAACGGCAGACGGTCGGTCCAGTCATGGCCGTTGCGGGTGATCATGCGCACCTCGCCGTCGCGAATCCGGGCCATGATTCGGTAGCCGTCGAATTTGATCTCGTACAGCCAATCACCCGCCGGCGGGGTGTCCATCAGGGTGGCGAGTTGAGGGGAAAGCTTGTCCGGGATGCTGGATTTCTTCGTCGCCGCTTTCTTACTTGCAGGTTTTGAGGCCGCTGGCTTCTTCTCGGCTACCGGCGCCGAGGCCGCCTTGCGTTTCGGGGCTTTAGCCGTGCTTCGTCCCTCGCCCACCATCGCACCACTGACCACGCTTTCCGGCTTGTCGGCGACGATGTCGTATTCGTCCGCCGAGCGCACTGCCTCGTCCTTTTCCTTGATCAACAGCCACTGTTCCTTGTCGCCGCTGCCCTGCAAATGGGTGCGGACCAAGGCCCAGTCGCCGGTCAGTTTTTCGCCGATCAGGGTGAATTTTAGTTTCCCGGCTTTGTAGGTGGCGCGAGGGTCGCCGTGGGGCTGCCAGATCCCCCGGTCCCAGACGATCACGTCTCCGGCGCCATACTGCCCCTCGGGGATGCTGCCCTCGAAACTGCCGTAGCCCAGCGGGTGATCTTCGACGTGCACCGCCAGGCGTTTGTTTTTTGGGTCCAGACTCGGGCCTTTTGGCACGGCCCAACTCTTGAGCGTGCCGTCCAGTTCCAGTCGAAAGTCGTAATGCAGATTGCGCGCATCGTGCTTGTGAATGACGAACGTCAGCGCCTTGCCTTTGCTGCTGCGAGCCCGGCCCGAGGTTTCGGGGGGCTCGGAAGTGATGTCGAAATTGCGCTTGCGGGTGTACTCACTCACAGGTTTTGCCATGATCGATCAGTCCTCTGCACCCCGCGTTCGATACGCCGGGCAGTTCTCAACACAAGGCGCTGCGTCTTAAAAGAGGGGCTCAGGACGCCTTGGTCGTCTTTTTCCTTGCAGGGGCTCGCCGTTTGGCCGGGGCTACATCATCAGCGGCTGCGGTTTTGCTCTTGCTGGCAGGTTTGGTTTTCACTGGGGCCTTGGCGGAACCGCCGCGGCTGCCCAGACTGCGTTTGAGCAATTCAGTCAAATCGATGACATCAGCGGATTTGCGCTCGGTCTCCCCGGCGTCGGTTTCCACGTCTTCAATCTTGCCTTCCCGGGCCTTGGTCTCGACCAGCGTCATGATCTGGTCCTGGAACGTGTCACGGTATTCTTCGGCGTCCGGGGTCCAGTCGGTGCTCATGTCCTTGACCAGCCGCTTGGCCATGTCCAGCTCGCTCTTGCTGAGCTTCACGTCGGTGGCTTCCTTGGGCAGGTCCAGACTGTCCAGCCCGCGCACTTCAGCGGGCCAGCGCAGCAACACCAGAATGATCGCCGACTCCAGCGGCATCACTGCCGCCAGATGTTGACTGGTACGGATCACCACATGAGCCAGCGCGACCTTGCCGGTGTCCACCAGCGTCTGCCGTAAGAGAGCGTAGACCTTCTCGCCGCGCTTGTCGGGTGCAAGGAAGTACGGCGTGTCGATGTTTTGCAGCGGAATCTGCGCGCTGTCGACAAAACCGAAGATGTCGATGGTCTGCGTCGACTTGGGGTGCGCGGCGCGAATCTCGTCTTCGCTGATGACCACGTAGCGGCCCTTCTCGTACTGCACGCCCTTGACGATATTTTCCTTGGTCATCTCCTTGCCGGTAACCTTGTTGATCCGCTTGTAACCGACCGGGTCCATGCTGCGCTTGTCCAGCCAGTCGAAATCCACGCCCTGCTGCGACGTCGCCGACACCAGCGCCACAGGGATGTGCACCAGCCCAAAACTGATCGCGCCCTTCCAGATTGCCCGAGCCATCGCGTTAATTCCCAAGGGGTGTGTAAGGGAATGACCGGGGCGCGAGGGGAAAAGTTTCGGGCGGACGACGGAACCACGCTTGAGGGGCGTCGTACCATTCCTTTCAGGCATAGGTCATATCAATCCAACAGACCTTCTTAACGCAATGGAAAAGCGTTAGCCTGCTCACCATTCTTCATCCATGCCCGTGCCAGAGCGTTTCCGGCATCGGTGCTACGTCTTTTGAGAACCCGCCATGACTTCCACGTCCCAGACCGCTGCCCTCGGTGCAACCATGACCAAAGGGCTGGCGATGCTGTTTGCGTTTTGCTGCGGCGCCATCGTTGCGAACATTTATTACGCTCAACCGATCATTGGCCTGATTGCCCCGGACATCGGGCTGTCGAGCACGCTGGCCAGCCTGATTGTGTCGCTGACGCAGATTGGCTATGCCGTGGGCCTGTTTTTCCTGGTGCCGCTGGGCGATTTGCTGGAAAACCGCAAGCTGATGATGGCGACGACGGCGGTGGCGATTCTGAGCCTGTTGAGCGCTGCGTTCGCCGAGACGCCCAATCTGTTCCTGCTCGCCTCGCTGCTGGTGGGATTCAGCTCGGTGGCGGTGCAGATTCTGATTCCGTTGGCCGCGCATCTCGCCCCCGAAGAAACCCGTGGACGGGTCGTCGGCAGCATCATGGGTGGCCTGCTGTTGGGCATTCTGCTGGCCCGTCCGGCGTCCAGCCTGATTGCCGACCACTTCGGCTGGCGCGCGGTGTTTGGCACCGCCGCCGTGATGATGTTGCTGATCAGCGTCGTGCTGGCCACGACCATTCCCAAACATCAGCCGACTCACAACGCCAGTTACGGACAGTTGCTGAAGTCCCTGTGGACGCTGTTGGTCAAGCAGCCGGTGCTGCGCCAGCGGGCGTTTTATCAGGCCTGTATGTTTGCGACGTTCAGCCTGTTCTGGACCGCCGTACCGCTGGAGCTGGCCAACAACCACGGCCTCTCGCAAAGCCAGATTGCGCTGTTTGCGCTGGTCGGGGCGATTGGCGCCATTGCCGCGCCCTTTGCCGGTCGGCTGGCGGACGCCGGGCATAGCCGTCAGGCAAGTCTGTTCGCGATGCTGTTCGCCGCCCTGAGCTTTCTGCCCAGCCTGGTGCAACCCGCGTACGCCGTCATCGGCATGGCCGTGACCGGCGTGGTGCTGGATTTCTGCGTGCAGATGAACATGGTGGTCGGCCAGCGCGCCGTTTATGCCCTCGATGCGAAGAGCCGCAGCCGCCTGAATGCGCTGTACATGACGAGTATTTTCCTCGGCGGCGCCACAGGGTCGGTGATCGCCAGCGCGCTCTACGACCACGGCGGCTGGGGCTGGATCGTGATCGCGGGCAGTGCGTTTCCGCTGGTGGCGCTGCTGATGTTTTTGAAAAACTCGACGGGATCACGCGCTGCCTGAACCGTTGAGAGCACGACGAACGCAAGACCTGTGGGGGCGAAGCATTCGCGAAAAATGTACAGCCGACGCCGCTCTGTCGACTGGAAGATCATTCGCGAATGAATTCGCTCCCACAGAGATCCCCACCCCATTCATGACTTATTTTCCGACTCCCAAGGAGTGATTCCATGACCTCCCGCACCTTCCTCATCACCGGCGCCAGCAAAGGCATTGGCCGCGCCCTGTCCGAATCCCTGGCGGCCGCAGGGCATCAGGTGGTCGGCATCGCCCGCAACGCCGATGACCCGACTTTCCCCGGCGTGCTGATCGAACTGGACCTCAGCGACAAGGCGCAGACCCGCTGCGGCCTGACCGAACTCGCGCAGCATTACCGCTTCGACGGGCTGGTCAACAACGTAGGGCTGGTGCGCCCACAGCCTTTGGGTGAAATCGAACTGGAAGACTTCGACGCCGTGATGAGCGTCAACCTTCACTCCGCCCTCCTCGCCACCCAGGCCCTGCTGCCGAACATGCGCGAACAGGGTTGGGGCCGCATCGTCAACATCTCCAGCCTGACGGTGCTCGGCATCACCCAACGCACGGCCTACGCTGCCGCCAAGGCCGCGCTGATCAGCTTCACCCGCTCTTGGGCACTGGAACTGGCCCAAACGGGCATCACCGTCAACGCCATCGCCCCCGGCCCGACCGAAACCGAACTGTTCCGCCAGAACAACCCACCGGGCAGCGAAGGCGAAAAGCGCTACCTCTCCGGCGTGCCCATGGGCCGCTTCGGCCAACCGGAAGAAATCGCTTCGGCGATCGCCTTCCTGCTGTCAGAGCAGAGCGGGTTCATCACCGGGCAAACGTTGTTCGTGGATGGCGGGGCGTCGGTGGGTAAGGCGGGGTTTTGAACCGCTAACCCCTGACCCCCGTGATTCCGGCAGCCAACGCAAACACCCTGTGGTAGCGAATTTATTCGCGAAGGGCCAGGTCTACCGACGCATCTCTATCGGCTGGTCCATTGTTCGCGAATGAATTCGCTCCCACAGTCAACGAATCGCCGCAAACCCTCTTTCCAGGTCTTCGATCAACGCGCTGACGTCCTCCAGCCCGATGTGCAATCTCAGCAGCGGGTTGAGGGTTTTGTCGGTAGCGTTCTGTCGGTCGTGGACGTTGGCGGGGATGATCAGGCTTTCGAAACCGCCCCACGACGCGCCAAGGCCGAACAGGTTGAGGGCTTCGATGAACGGCGCCTGCAAGGTGGGATCGTTGTCAGCCAGTTCGAAGGTGAGCAGGCCGTTGCTGCCGGTGAAGTCGCGTTTCCACAGGGCGTGGTTCGGATGATCGGGCAGCGCCGGGTGGAAGACGCGTTTGACCTGAGGATGCTGCTGAAGCCAGCGCGCGACCTCCAGGGCCTGGCGCTGATGGGCGTCCAGCCGCGTGGCGAGGGTGCGGGCGCCGCGCAGCACGAGGTAAGCGTCATCGGGGCTGACGACGCTGCCGAAGGTGTCCGTCATGACGGCCAACGGTTGCCAGACGGCTTGGGTGGTGCAGACGCTGCCCATCACCACGTCGCTGTGCCCTGACAGGTATTTGGTCAGGGCCATGATGGAAATGTCCGCGCCCAGTGTCAGCGGTCGGTACTGGTAGCCCGAGCCGTAGGTGTTATCCACCGCCAGCAAAATTCCCCGCGCCTTGCACAGCGTGGCAATGGCCGGCAGGTCGGCCAGTTCGTACAACAGTGAACCGGGCACCTCGGCATAGACCATTTTGGTGTTGGTTTGCAGTTTGTCTTCCAGCCCGCTGCCGTCGGCATTGAAGTAGCTGTATTGAATGCCGAACGGTTTGAGGAACTCCTCGGCCACTTGCCGCACCGGCGAGTACACCGCGTCGGTGATCAGCACGTGATCGCCGGGGCGCAGGTACGCCAGAAAGGTCTGCGCGACGGCTGCCAGTCCGGTACTGAACAGGCGCGTGCGATAGCCGCCTTCCAGTTCCGTGACCAGATCTTCCAGCTCGAACGCCGTCGGATTGCCCCGCGCGCCGTAGGTCAGCACGCGTTCGGTGTCGCGGCGTTTGCGCGCGTCGCGCATGTCGTCAAGGCTGTCGAACAACACCGTGCTCATGCGCGACACGGACGGGTTGACCCAGCGCACGCCGCTGCCCTTTTCCCCGCGGGCCGCGTGGATCAAGCGCGTGCGCACCCGGCTCTCGTTTGCGCTGGATGCCAAGGGCTTGAGGCTGGCAATTTCCTGCGTTGTCATCTGCCCCAGCAAGCCGATTTCCCACGCCAGGTATTGGCGTGCGGCGTCTTTGTTGCCCGAGTGGCGATCATGGGTGAAGAACAGGAAATCGATGCACTGCTCGTCGGGTGGATTGCTGGCATCTTCGGCCAGCGCAAAACCCGCTGCCTGCCAGGTTTTGAAATCCAGCCAGCGGACGTGCTGACGTTGCGATTCCGGCAGTTCAAGGGCGGCGATGGCGGCAAGGTTTGCATCGTCTGCGACGAGGACGATCGGCTGGGTCTGAGCAGCAAGATCATCCGCCAGGCGCGTGCGAATCGACCACACCGACCCGGCAATGTGTGCTTTGCGATAGGCCATGCTGCTGCGCAGATCGATCAGCGCAACGGTGTCGTCGCGCAGCGCATCCTGCAAAGCCGCCGCGCTGATTTCAGGCAACGCCGGCGCATACGACTCAGCCCTGACCGGCAACGCCAGGCCACTCTGCAAACCGCCTTCCAGCACATAGGCCTCATGCCCCAACTGACGCAGCCAACTGGCAACGATGGGGGCACGGACGCCGTCGTTGTCGAGCAGCACCAGACGCGCCCCGCGCACCCCGACATAAAGATCAGTGGACTGAATCAGCTGCCCGCCAGGCGTATGTTGTGCACCCGGCAAACTGCCAAGGGCAAATTCTTCAGGGGTGCGCACGTCGCCCAGAAACAGGCTGCGTGACGGGTCCTGCGACCACGCGATGACCTGGTCGGCCTTGACCGTCTGCACACCGGCACGTTGTGCCAGCTGTTGCGCGGCGTCACGTTGCGGGGCCAACGACGCGGTGGGCGATACGTCCGGATAGCGCCGCGCACTGCCGTGTTCAAGCGGCAGATCGGCGAGGTACCAGCCCTGCGTGCCGTTTTCCAGCGCGTAGACCGGGTTCTTTACGCCAAGGTCGATGAGGGTCTGTGCGCCGATGATACTGCGGGTGCGACCGGCGCAATTGACGACGATGGGGGTGGTGTCATCCGCCACCAGTTCCTTCAGGCGATAGCCCAGTTCGCCGTTCGGGCAGCAGATGGAACCGGGAATGGTCATCTTGCGGTATTCGTCGAACGGGCGGCCATCGAGGACCACCAGCGGCTCACCTTTGGCCTGCCACTCCGCCAGTTCGTTGGCACTGATGTGCGGCGTGTGACTGGCCTCTTCCACCAACTCACCAAACGCCTTGGACGGCACATGCACCCCGGCGAACAATTGCAAACCCGCCGCCTGCCAACCGTCGGCGCCGCCGTCAAGCACGTGCACGCGACTGTAGCCCAACGTCTCCAGACGCTGCGCGGCCTTGCGCGAAATGTCATTGCCGGTCTGGTCGTAGATCACCAGACGCACGTCAGGGTTGGGCGCCAGACGGCGGGCTTCGAGTTCAAGGCGGCTATAGGGCACGTTCACCCCGTGAAACAGATGCGCTTCGCCGTACTGGCCGTGCTCTCGCACATCGAACAGGGCGATTTCCTGGCCGTCGAACAGCCAGGTTTGCAGGTGGTGCGGGGTGACTTTTTGGCTCATGGGGGTTCTCGTGATTCTGTCGTGTGGCTTGGTCTTGTGACTAACGCGACCTTGTAGGAGCGCGGCTTGTCCCGCGACCGGCTGCGAAGCAGTCGCAAATCCATACACCCGGCCGTGTCAGATGAGCCGAATTCAACAGATTTACGACGACTTCGTCGCCGGTCGCGGGACAAGCCACGCACCTACAGGGACAGGGGTGGGGTTACTGCAACACCAACGACTTCTCGCCCGCCGCCACTTCCCGGCCCTTCTCGTACGCACGTTGTACGGCTGGTCGGGCCTTGATGCGTTCGCGCCAGGCATGGATGTTCGGGTAATCCGCCAGGTCCTGGCCCTGACGCAGCGGCTGAATCCACGGGAAGATCGCGATGTCGGCAATCGAATAATCACCCGCCACATACGGCACTTCACCCAGGCGTTCTTCCAGCACGCCATACAACCGCGCGGCTTCAGCGCCAAGCAGGTCGAGGGCGAATGGAATCGGCTCCGGCGCCTTTTCCCTGAACACCTGCCACTGGCTCAGGTACGGCGTGACATGCCCCACCTGCCAGAACAGCCACTCCTGCACGCGCTGGCGCTCGGCGGTGCCTTCTGGCGGCAGAAAACGCCCGGCCTTATTCGCCAGATAATTGAGAATAGCCCCGGATTCGAAGAGGCTCAGCGGCTCGCCCGCGGACACAGGAGAATGATCGACAATCGCCGGAATCCGCCCGTTGGCGCTGATCTTCTGGAAGAAATCCTGCTTCTGCTCGCCGGTGCGAATGTTGATGGGCAACAGTCGATATTCTTGCCCGAGCTCTTCGAGGAGAATGCCGACTTTCAGGCCGTTGCCGGTGGGCCAGTAGTAGAGGTCGATCATGCGAAGGCCTTGATGGACGGCGCCATTTGCGAAGCGTTGTAGTTGAGAACCTTGCCTTCGGTGTTGACGCCGTAACGCCCGTTCAGCGACTCCAGCGGACGGCCGTACAGGTGGAAATGCAGGGTCGGGGTTTCGCCGTCGACTTTGATGCCGTGCAGGTCCTCGCCGAGGAAGCTGATCGACGTGCCCGGTTGCACCACGACTTCCTTTTCCAGCTCCAGCCTGGCGAACGTCGGGTCACTGCCATCGTCGGTGCGGGCCCAGACGTAGTTGATCTCCTGACCCTGCACCGCCACGATCACCGCCCAGGTTTCGTGGTTGTGCGGCAACGTGCTTTTGCCCGGCAGCAGCGAGTTCATATAGAGCGTCGGGGTCTCGCCGTCGTCGTTCAGGCGATAACGAAACGCAGTGTCGCCCTCCCCCGGAACCGGCGCCGGGAAGGTGTCGAAGTTGAACAGGTCGTGACGTTCGGCCAGGCCTTCCAGCAGGCTGACGATTTCTTTCAGCGCTGCGCGGTCCACGCCGCGTTGGTGAATGACGCGGATTTTCTGAAGGAAATCTTCGATCACGGGGCTGCGAGTTTCGATGCTCATCAGGTGCTCCTTTTATTAGTCATTGATCGCCAGTCGCGGCCCGTCAAACCGACAGGCTGTACCGGCTGATATTGCTCAATAGAAACGGGTCGCCGCTGGCCACCGGACGACGTCCAGCATCGCCCAGGGCGTGGCGCAAAAAGGTCTGGGTGCGCTCGCTGGTGGGGCGCTGGAAAATCTGTTCGGCGCTGCCGTGCTCGACGATCAGGCCGTTTTCGGTGAAATACACCACGTCGCTGATGTCCTCGGCGAAGCGCATCTCGTGGGTCACCAGCACGCAGGTCATGCCTTCTTCGGTCAGCTCGCGAATCACCGTCAACACTTCGCCCACGGTTTCCGGGTCCAGCGCCGAGGTCACTTCATCAAAGAGGATCAGCTCGGGCCGCATCGCCAGTGCGCGGGCGATCGCCACCCGCTGCTGCTGGCCGCCGGACAACTGCCCCGGATACGCATCGGCCTTGTGTTCCATGCGCACCTTGGTGAGCAAGGCGCGGGCTTCTTTCTCGGCGTCCACCGAATTGCGCCCCAGCACCTTGCGCGGCGCGATGACGAGGTTTTCCAGCACCGACAAGTGCGGGAACAGGTTGTACTGCTGAAACACGAACCCCACGCGCTTGCGCAATTGGATGCGCTGCGCCTCGTTGGCCAGCGTGTGCACCTCGGTGTCGCCCACGCGAATCGTGCCGCGCTGGGGCTGCAACAGGCCGGTGATACAACGCAGGATCGTCGACTTGCCCGAGCCCGACGGGCCGATGATCGACACCGCCTGGCCGCGCTGCACGTCGAGGTCGATGCCCTTGAGCACGCGGTTGCTGCCGAACGACAGATGAATGTCGCGCAAGCTGATCAGGGGTTGCTCGGCGCGCGTTTCAGGAGAAGGCATAACGTCGCTCCAGGAATTGAGTGAGTCGGGAAATCGGGTAGCAATAGGTGAAAAACAGCGCCAGCACACTGAAGTAAATCAGTACCGTAAAGCCCGTGCGGTTGACCGTATTGCTGGCGATCTGCGCGGTGTCGATCAGGTCATGCACCCCCACCAACGAGGCCAGCGCGGTGCCCATGGTGATCACCGCGTAGAGGTTCATCCACGGCGGCAGCATGCGCTTGAAGCACTGCGGCAGGATGATCGAACGGAAGATTTGCCCACGGGTGAACGCCAGCGAACGCGAGGCTTCCCACTGGGTGCTGGGGATCGAGCCGATGGCCCCGCGAAAGATTTCCGCGACGTTGGCGCTGGCGGGCAACGCCAGGCCGATGGTGACTTTCACCCAGTCGGGAAAGCCGATCCACGATTTGCCAATGTGCAGCTCGAACGGAAAGACGTAGGTGGTGAAATAGATCAGCACCAGCCACGGCGCGTTGCGAAACACCTGCACCCAGATTCGCGCAGGGAGCCGCGTGATCCACAGCGGCGACACGCCCAGCGCGCCGATCAACAGGCCCAATACCGAGCCGATGGCAATGGCCAACAGGCTGATCAGAATGTTCTGCCCGAAGCCCACGGCCAGTGCGGGCGACCACTCGTAAAGCGCCGCGAACACCGGGCTTTTCGGCGCACCAAAGACCAGAAACGCCAACAGTGCAGCAACGATAACAAGCGTGCCCGGATGACGCCGGGGCCAGGACAGCGGCAGGGTCGCGGACGATTCAATGGCCATAACCGGGCATCCTCAATTTGGCTTCGAGGGCGCGGCCCACACAGTTGACGATGAAGCTGAGCAGGCCGAAAAACGTCAGCAGCAGGATCATCAGTTCCAGCACGTTGTCGCTCTGAGTCCAGATCATGATCGAGGCGTACGTGATGTCGCCCACGGCGATGGCCGAGGCCACGGCGGTCATCTTCACCAGGTCGATCAGGTTGTTGATCAGCGACGGCAAAGCGAAGCGCAGGGCCAGCGGCAGTTGTACATTCCACAGCAGTTGACGGCTGCTGAAGGCCAGGGAACTCGCCGCTTCCAGCGTCACGGCAGGCACCGCTTCGATCCCGGCGCGCAGGGCCTCGGCATGAAACGCGCCCTTGTGCAGCGAGATCACGATCACCACCCAGGCGAACGGCGTCAGCGGGTTCGCCGCACCCACGGCCTGGGTCAAGAGCATGTTCAACACCAGGAACGCGCAGTACAGCTGCACCAGTGTCGGCGTGTTGCGGGTGACTTCGATGAACACCCGCGCAGGCTTGGCGAGATAGGGCTTGCCGCTGGTCAGCATGGCCGCCAGCCCGACGCCGGCCAGCAGGCTGCCGACGATGGTGAACAGGCACAGCAACACGGTCGTCAGCGCGCCGTTGACCATCGAACCGCGCTGATACGCGTCCAGCAGAAAGCTGTAGTTCAGGCCAAACCTGGCCGTCCACTGCACGAAGCCTGTTAGCCATTCATCGGGGGCCAACCAATGACTCATGCCAGCGCCTCGACACGCAGCTGTGCGCAGGCATCGGCAATCCGCCGCCCGGCCTCGATGACGCTGCTGGTGGCGGTCGCGATGGACAGGCGGAACCACGGCGACAAGCCATACGCGCTGCCCGCCACACCTGCGACGCCCTGTTCCAGCAGGTAATCCACCACGTCGCCGTCATCGTTCAGGCGCTGACCATCGGGGCGAATGCGCCCCAGCAAACCGGTACAGCGCACGAACACGAAGAAGCCGCCTTCCGGCGTGAGCACGTCCAGCCCGTCCACCTCGCTCAGCGTCGCGATCAAGAGATCACGACGCTGCTGATAGGCCTGAACCTGCTCCGGCAGAAACGCCAGCCCGCCTTCGAATGCCGCCAGCGCAGCCGCCTGGCCGACCGACGAGGCGCCGGAGGTCGATTGCGACTGAATCACCGTCATGGCGCTGGTCAGTTCCTTGGGACCGGCACCAAAGCCGATGCGCCAGCCGGTCATGGCGTAGGTCTTTGAAACCCCGCCCACCAGCAAGGCACGGGATTGCAGATCGGGCGCGACGTTGAGCAGACTCAGCGGCGGATTGCCGTCGAAGCGAATGTGTTCGTACAGCTCATCCAGCAGCACCAGCACCTGGGGATGACGGCGCAGCACCTCGGCCAGCGCCAGCAGTTCCGCCTCGCTGTACACCGCGCCACTGGGGTTGCCGGGGCCGTTGAGAATCAGCCAACGGGTGCGCGCATTGATGCCGTTTTCCAGCTGTTGCGGGGTCAGTTTGCAGCCTTGTTCAAGGCCGCATTCGATGAACACCGGCTCGCCACCGTTGACCCGCACGATGTCCGGAAACGACGGCCAGTAAGGCACCGAGACCAGCACTTCATCGCCGTCATCGAGGGTCGAGGCGAAAGCGTTGAAGATGATCTGTTTAGCGCCGTTGCCGACCACAATCGAGGGCAGTGCGTAGTCGAGACGGTTCTCCCGCTGAAGTTTGCGCTGGATTGCCTCACGCAGTGTCTTCACGCCGGGGGTCGGCGTGTACTTGGTGGCGCCGCCGTCGATGGCTTTGTAGGCGGCCTGTTTGATGTGCTCGGGCGTGTCGAAATCCGGCTCGCCGGTGGTCAGGTCGAGGATGTCGCGACCGGCATCACGCAGCTCGGTGGCGCGGGATTTGGCGGCGGCGTTGGCAGACAGGGAAACGCGCTGCACGCGTCGGGACAGACGAACGCTCATGAAGGATTACTCTCGCTGTCGATGGGGATCAGAACCTTGCCCGGGTTGAGCAAATGGAGGGGGTCGAGGGCCTGCTTGATGCGGCGCATCAGGTCCAGTTCGACGCGGCTTTTGTAACGCGGCAGCATCGCTCGCTTGCGTTGGCCAATGCCGTGCTCGGCGCTGATCGAGCCGCCGAAGGCGTGGGCGCTGTCGTGCACCAGTTCGCTCAGTTCGGCGTAACGCGCCATGTGCGCCTCGACCGTGGAGTTCAAGGGGTGGGCGACGTTGTAATGCAGGTTGCCGTCGCCCAGATGGCCGAAGGTGAAGTTGCGCACGCCAGGAAAATGCTGTTGCAGCAAGGCGTCGGTGTGCTCGACGAACTCAACGATGCGCGAGATCGGGATCGAGATGTCGTGCTTCATGTTGCGACCGGCCCGACGTTGCGCATCGCTCATGTTCTCGCGCAGCAGCCACAACGCCTCGCTTTGGGCCAGGCTTTCAGCGATCAGCGCATCGGCCAGCAGCCCTTCTTCGAAGGCGCTGCCCAACACCTCTTCAAACGCCTGACGCGCATGGGCTTCACTGTGGTTATCCGACAGCTCCAGCAAGGCGAACCAGGGCTGCGGCGCATCGACGAAGGCTTGCGGGCCGTCGGGGAACTGCTCGCGCAACAGCGTCAGGCAATCGGCGGTCAGCAATTCGAACGCCGTCAGGCTTGCGCCAAAACCGGCACGGGCGTGAGAGAGAAAACTCACCGCCTGAGCCAGTGAATCGAACGCCAGAAACGCTGTGGTCTGGGCCTTGGGCAGCGGGAACAGTTTCAGGGTCGCAGCAGTAATGATGCCGAGTGTGCCTTCGCTGCCGATGTACAGATCGCGCAGGTCATAGCCGGTGTTGTCCTTGCGCAGACCGCGCAGGCCGTTCCAGATTTCGCCCTCGGCGGTCACCACTTCCAGGCCCAGGGTCAGCTCGCGGGTGTTGCCGTAGCGCAGCACCGCCGTGCCGCCCGCGTTGGTGCCCAGGTTGCCGCCGAGGGTGCAACTGCCCTCCGCGCCGAGGCTCAACGGGAACAACCGCCCGGCCTTGCGCGCCACGTCCTGAACGTTTTGCAGAATGCAGCCTGCCTCGACCGTCAAGGTGTCATTATCCGTGTCGACCTCACGTACGCGATTGAGCCGGTCAAGAAGCAGCAGCACCGAACGGCCACTGGCGTCGGGCGTTGCAGCGCCCATCAGCCCGGTGTTGCCGCCCTGCACCACAATCGGCGCTGTATGGGCGACACAGGCCCGCACCACCGCCGCCACTTCTTCGGTATTGGCCGGGCGCACCACGGCCAGTGCCTTGCCGACGTACGTGCCCTGTTTGTCGGTCAGTTGCGTGGTCGAGTCGGTGCCCGCCTGCACGTAGTCGGCGCCGATCAGTCTTTGCAAGGTCTGGAACAGGTCGCTGCTCATGGCAAGCCTCGGTTATTGCGCAGCCAGTGGCGCGGCATTGCGGAATTGCTCATGCATGTCGCGCAGGGCTTGAGACGGGGCCATGCCGGTGCGTTGACCGACGTCGATCAGCCAGCCGCTGCGGTGCCAGTCGCGGATGATCGCGTCGATTTTCGCCTGGGTGTCGTGCTCGCCCTTGCGCACCCAGATCACCGATTTCGACGGGATCAGGTCGTTGGCAAGCGGGATGTTGTAATCGGCCCATTCCGGGTCATCCAGCAGCGCGTGCATGGTGGGGCTGACGTGAACGGCAGCGACGCAACCTTTGCCGCGCAGGGACAGCAGCGATTCGGACTGGCTGCGGAACGCCTTGATTTCGGCGCCGTAGGTTTCCTGCAACGGCTTGATGAAGTTGCTGCCTTGGGACACGCAGACCGGCTTGCCCTTGAGGTCTTCCCACGTGGCGATGCCCGCGCCTTTGCGGATCAGCGCGGCGCCGCCGACTTCTTCGTACGGCGTCGGGGCGTAGTCGAGAATCCCGGCGCGCTCGTCGGTGTACTGCATGTTGGCGATCAGGATGTCGACCTTGCCCTGCTGCAAGAACTGCACGCGGTTGGGCGCCAGGACGGACACCGTTTCCAGGTCCACGCCCAGCTTCTGAGCGATGCCCTTGGCCAGCTCGACGTTATAGCCCAGGTGTTCACCGGTTTTCGGGTCGATGGTGCCGAACGGCGGGCCGCTGAGGATCACGCCGATGCTGATTTTGTGGCGCTGCTGGATCTTGTCCAGCGTCGCATCGGCGTGGGCCAGGGTGGCCGCCATCGCCATGCCGATCGAGAGGCCGAGGGCGGTCAGGGTTTTGCCGAAAGTACGCGTGCTCATAACCAATGCCTTGAAAGGGGAACGACTCAGGCGCCTGTGGCCTGGAACTTGTCATGCAGCTCGACCAGTGCTGGCGAGGCCGGGGTGATGTGGTGGCGCTTCTCGCCTTCGATCAGCCAGCCCGTGCGGTGCCAGCCTTTGACGAGGGTGTCGAGTTTGGCTTGGGTGTCGGTCTCGCCAGGGCGGGTCCAGATCACTGACGGGGCCGGGTTCAACTCCGGGGCGATGGCGCGGTAGTCCTTCCATTCAGGGCTGTCGGCGATCAGCGGGTTGATCAGCGTGGCGTCGTGCACGGCGGCGACGCAATTGTTGCCGCGCAGGGCCAGCAGGGATTCGGACGAGCTTTTGAACGCTTTGAGCTCAGCGCCGTATTCGGTCAGCGGCTTGACGTAGCTGCTGCCTTGAGAAGTGCAGACCGGCTGGCCCTTGAGGTCTTCCCAGCGGGTGATCATGCTGTCTTTGAGCACCGCAGCGGTGCCGCCAACGCGGTAGAACGGCGTTGGCACGAAACCGAGTTGCTGGCCGCGCTCGACGGTCCATTCCATGTTGGCGATCAGCAAATCGACCTTGCCCTGCTGCAGAAACTGCACGCGGTTGGCAGGCAGCACCGGCACCAGCTTGACCTCAACGCCCAGTTGACGGCCAATGTCTTCGGCCATGTCGACGTTCAGGCCCTTGGGTTTCTGGTTACTCGGATCAATGGAGCCGAACGGGCCGCCCGACAGCAATACCCCGACCACCACCCGGTGGCGCTGCTCGATCTTGTCCAGCGTGGCGTCGGCCTGAGCGACAAAACTGGCGCCGAGGGCGGCGACCGCACCGACGAACAAGGGAAGCAAACGGGTAATGGGCGAGCGCGTGTACGGCATGGATGTCCCCTCAAGATGGTCAGCGGCTGGGCACTTGTGTCAGCGCCTCGTCATGGGCTGCATCCTAGGGAGGGGAATGCCACAACGGAAATGCAAATATCAAATATGGTTATAACTTTCTGGTTTAGCCGGTTAAATCAAAACGGCATAAGTGCGGTTTTATTGGGCTTATCGGAAATTTTTTACAGGAAGGCTTTTTAAAACCATAAAAATCCGTAATGTATTACGCACTTCGATTGATGTAACACGACGCCCACACGGGTGACCGCACTTCGACCCGATCACGAGATGCCCGATGTCCGACACCCTCGATCTCGAACTGCTGCGCACTTTCGTCGCGGTGGTCGATCACCACAGCTTCGCCGGGGCCGGTGCGCAGTTGTCGCGCACGCAGTCGTCGGTGACCCAACACATGCAACGGCTGGAGCAGCAGATCGGCGTCAGTCTGTTTCAGAAGCAGGGTCGGCAAAAGCAACTGACCGAACCCGGTCGCCAGTTGCTTCGTCATGCCCGGCAGATGCTCTCGCTCAACGACGACGCGCTCAATTCACTGCGTGAAAGCAGCCTTAGCGGCGTGCTGCGCATCGGCTCGCCCCACGACATTGCCGACACGATCTTGCCGCCGATCCTCAGCCACATCGCCCGTTCCGCGCCGAAACTGCGGCTGGAAATCGACGTGGGCCGCAGCCCGTTTCTGATGGACGACTTGCATCGCGGCAAAGTGGACATGGTGATCTCGACCCGCGAAGATCCCGCTCTGGAAGGCTTTGCGCTCAGGACTTCGCCGGTGTGGTGGATCTGTTCGGCGCAGTACCAGCATGTGCCGAGCGAGCCGATTCCGCTGATTCTGGTGGATGAGCCGAGCATCTATCGGCGTTACGCCATCGAGGCGCTGGAACGGGCGAACATCGCGTGGCGACAGGCGTACCTGGCGTCGAATCTGATCGGCATCAAGGCCGCAACCCGAGCAGGACTGGGGGTGACGGCGCGCAGCATGGAAATGCTCGGCCCGGACATGCGTGTGCTGGGGGAAGCCGACGGGCTGCCGAGAATGCCCGACGTGACGTATCACCTGTGGATTCGGCCCAACACCGTGAACCCGCTGGCGCGGCGGGCCTATGAGTTGATTCGGGGGAGTCAGGGGTTGTAGCTAAATTATCCACAGCGTGCCTGTAGGAGTGAGCTTGCTCGCGATGGCTGAGTGTCTGACACATCAACTGTGACTGACTGTACGCCATCTCGAGCAAGCTCACTCCTACAGGTAGCATGCAATTCAAGATCGCCACCGCCGGCAAGCCGTGCTGCTACAGATGTCATCAATGGGCGGTCAACACCCCCTCAATCCACCGTTTCAAATCCGCCACCTCAGCCGAGGTGATGGTGTGCCCTGCCCCGGCGTAGGCATGAAACTCCGGATTGATCAGCAGATTCTCCAGCACCGTCTGCGCTTCAGTGGCGCCCGAGTACGGCACGCGGGTGTCGGCAGCGCCATGGCCGATGAACACTTTCAGCGGCTTGAGGCGGTCGTCGGGTTTGAGTCGTGCATTGAGTGCGGAAAGTATCTTGCCGCTCAACGGCGCGATGCCCCGCACCAGTTCAGGGTGTTGCAAGCCGATTTGATAACTCATCATCGCGCCCTGGCTGAAGCCCACCAAAATCACTTTGTTGGGCTGGGTACCGTATTTTTCGGTCGCCTGCTCGATGAATGTCCTGAGGGAATCGGTGCTCTTGTCCACTTCGCTGGTCACGCCTTCGTACTCGGCCTGATCAGTGTCCTGGGTAAACCACTTGTAGCCACCGCCATCCACTTCCCCCGGCGCGCGCACTGACAGGTAGGTGTAGTCCGCCGACAGGTCGTCCTTGATCCCGAACAGGTCGCGTTCGTCGCTACCGTAGCCGTGCAGGAAGATGATCAGGGGTTTGTCTTTGGAATCGGCGGGGGCCGCTGCGAGATACGGCAGGGCCAGGTCGGTGAGCAACGCGGGTTCGGCATGGGCGAAGCCTGTGAACACACAGAGCAGCGCGGCGAAAAACTTCATCATTGAAAACGGGCCCTTTCAGAAAAACGTCGGGCCCATCATACGCAGCATGATCAAGATGTCAGCCCGTCATCGACGGGGAGAAGCTGTCGGGTTGCTGTCTGAACGGCAAATCCCTGTGGAATTCAGGCTGAGAAACAGGGCGTCAGTTCACGCCATACGCGGCGCGCAGGTATTCCCGGTAGCCCACAGGCTTGCGCCCGATCAGACGCTCCAGATCGCCGCTCACCTCCGCGAACTCACCGTGAGCCACGGCCATTTCCCACTGCGCCTGAAACTCGGCGACCGCAGGCGGAAGACCCGCGTCGATCAGATCGGCCACGAACTGATCGGCTGACACCGGCGAATAAACCACCGGCTCATCGTGAAGCGCCGACAACTCCATGGCTATCTCACGAAAGGACACGGCTTCGGAGGCGCCCAGGGTGTAGATCGCGTTCTCATGTCCCGCCTGAGTCAGCACAACCGCGTTGGCCTCGGCCAGGTCCCCGCGAGTCACCAGTGCGCCTTTGCCTTCGCCCTCGACAACGTGCACGCCCTTGTTCAGCACGTCTTCTCCCAACAAAAAGCCCAGCGCTTCGAAATACAGCCCGTTACGCAAAATCGTGTAGTTCAGGCCGCTGTCCTTCAGCGCTTGCTCAGTCGCGATGTCAGATTCGGTGACGCCGTCGATGTTGAACGACGATCCGGGCTTGCGCTGGATGGAGGTGTAGACCACGTGCCTGACGCCCGCTGCTTTCGCGGCCTCGATCACATTCACATGCTGGGCAAGGCGGTCGGTGAACGCCACCGCAGAGACCAACAGCAGCGCATCGATGCCCTGGAATGCCGACAGCAGCGAGGCGCGGTCCTGATAATCGCCCTGGCGCACTTCGACGCCCTGATCCCGCAGATGGGCCGCCCTGGAACCGTCCCGCACCAGCGCAACCACCTGCTCAGCGCTGACCCTGTGCAACAAGGCCTGCACCGTCAAACCGCCCAAAGCCCCGGTAGCGCCGGTGACCAATATCTTGCTCATGAGAGAACGCCTGTGAGTGAACGAAGGAATGACGTCATATCTGGCCCCAACCACCGTCGACCGGGATGTCCGCACCGTTGATGTAGCTGGCACCGTCCGAGGCGAGGAACAGCGCGACCTTGGCGATTTCGTCCGGCTGCCCGACGCGACCGGCAGGAATCAGCGAGCCGAAGTGTTCGAACATCGCCTTCGCTCCGGCAGCATCTGGCGCCGCACCGGCAAGGCCCGGGGTTTCGATGGCGCCGGGGCTGATGGCGTTGACGCGAATATGACGATCCTTGAGGTCCATCATCCAGCTACGCGCCAGGTTTCGAATGGCGGCCTTGGTCGCCGCGTACAGGCTGTTACCGGCCATGCCTTTGCTCGCCACGACCGAGGAGGTCAGCAGGATCACGCCGCCATCGACCAACAGCGGCAAGGCTTTTTGCACGGTGAAGACCAGGCCTTTGACATTGATGTCGAAGAGCCGGTCTGCCGAACCTTCGGTGATTTCGCCCAATGCGCCGCGTTCGAGAATCCCCGCGTTGGCGAACACCACGTCGAGCTTGCCCTTGCGCGATTTGATCTCGGCAAACACGCGATCCAGATCGCCGAGCTTCGAAGAGTCTGCCTGCACGGCCACCACGTCGCCGCCGATTTCGGCCACTGCCTTGTCCAGTTCTTCCTGACGCCGTCCGGTAATGAACACGCTGGCGCCCTCCCCCACGAAACGCTTGGCAGTCGCCAGCCCCAGACCGGAACTGCCGCCAGTAATGATTGCCACCTTGCCTGCCATTGATTGACTCATGCTGCACCTCGTCGTCGTAATGTAGTGATCGATAAATTACGAGGGCTTTGCATTCAGGGTCAAGCTTTAAATAGAATGATCGCTAAATTACAGGAGGCTCTCTAATGGCCAGACCGCGAAAATTCGACGAACACGAGGTGCTGGATCGGGCCATGGAGGTGTTCTGGCAACTGGGCTACGACGGCGCCTCGATGGCTGAGTTGACCAAGGCGATGAACCTGAACGCGCCCAGCATTTATTTTGCGTTCGGCAGCAAACGCGGGCTGTTCGATGCGGTGCTCGAACACTACGACCTGCATCGCGAGCATTACCGGGACAGCATCCTCGACGCAGCGACGGCGCGGGAAGCGGCTGAACGGTTTCTGTTCGGCGGGATCGAGTGGCTGACCGCCAGCGACGAGCCGCCAGGGTGTTTGCTGGTACAGGCCGGACTGGCCACCAGCGCAGCCAGCGACATTCCGGCCACGCTGGCCTGTCGCCGGGGTCGCATCGTGGCGTTCATGAGTGAGCGCTTCGAACAGGGCCAGCTCAAGGGCAATCTGTCGAAGGAGGCAGATGTACAGGGGCTGGCGCGTTACATGCTGATGATCTTCAACGGGCTGTGCGTGCAGGCCGCTGCCGGCAGTCCTCGGGAAGAACTGGAAGCCGACGCCCGACGCGCGATGATGGGCTGGCCAGATCAGCCTGTCGTGCACTGATCCGGTTTCGCTTTGAGTGACCTTTTTGTGTCAAGTCGCCAGTCGGCTCAACAGCATTCAAAAACTGTAGGAGCGAAATCATTCGCGAATCGGTGGAACAGCCGATACATCTCCGGCGCCTCACCCATCTTTCGCGAATGAATTCGCTCCTACAGTTTGAACGCGTCACGCCTCCGAATCAGCGGCGCAAAGGGACCTCTGTAGGAGCGAATTCATTCGCGAATCATTGGGTCAGCCGATACATCTCTGTCGCCTGACCCACCTTTCGCGAATGAATTCGCTCCTACAGTTGAGGGTTGCATCATCAGGGAGACTTCAGACCTCAATCCTCCAGCGCGGGGAGCCCCAGATGTTCACGCAACGTCGAACCTTCATAGGCCGTGCGGAACAGGCCCTTGCGCTGCAAATGCGGGATCACGCTTTCGACGAATTCACTGAATGACCCTGGCAGGTAGGCCGGAGAAATCACGAAGCCGTCGCAGCCGCCCTGGGTAAACATCTCGGCCAGTTGATCGGCGATCTGCGCACCGGTGCCTACCAGTTGCGGCACCCGCACGCTGCTGGCGAAGATTCGGCCCAGTTCTTCGAGGGTGGTGTCGGCGCCCTGCATCAGCAGTTTTTCCGCCGCTGCCGGGTGAATCGAGGGCGCTTTGGCGATTTCCGCCAGGGTGGCCGACAGCGGAAACGGCGACAGGTCGACGTTCAACTGCGACGCGAGGGTCACCAGCCCCAGTTCCGGCCGCGCCAACGCATTGTGTTTGTCGCGCTTGGCCCGTGCTTCGGCCTCGGTGCCGCCAATGAACGGCATCACCGCCGTCAGCACCTTGCAGCTGTCGGCGCTGCGCCCCTGCTGCACGACTTGCCCGCGCACGTCTTCGCGGAACGCCTGCATGGCCTTGAGGTGCGGATGGATGGTGAAAATCGCCTCGGCCCAACGGGCGCCGAACCGACGTCCTCGCCCCGACGACCCCGCCTGAATCAGCACGGGCCGCCCTTGAGGTGTGCGCGGAATATTCAGCGGGCCTTCGACCTTAAACCACTCGCCGTGATGCTGCACTGACGTAATTTTGTCCGGGTCGGCTAACACGCCGTTTTCCCTGTCCAGCTTCAACGCACCCGGTGCCCAACTGCGCCAGAGCTTCAGCGCGACCTCCACGAACTCGTCGGCACGGTCGTAGCGCAGGTCGTGTTCCAAGTGCTTGTCCTTGCCGAACAAGCGCCCTTCGCTGTCGTTCATCGAGGTCACGATGTTCCACGCCGCCCGGCCTTTGGACAGGTGATCGAGGGTCGCGAACTCACGGGCGATGTGCGCCGGTTCGAAGTAAGTGGTCGAACGCGTGGCGCCCAAGCCCAGCTTGCTCGTCTGCCCGACCAGATAAGACAGGATTGGCAGCGGGTCGAGACGCGTGGCGTCCTGCGCACCATAGCGCAATGCCAGGTCGCGCGACCCGCCCATCTGATCGCCCACGGCCAGCCGGTCGGCAAAGAACAGGAAGTCGAACAGCCCCTCTTCCACGACGCGGGCGGTGCGTGCGTAGTACTCGGGATCGAGGTAATTACCAATGGTTTCCGGATGACGCCATGCCGCATGGCTGTGAATGACCGGCCCGGTCAGCAGGAACGCAGAGAGGTGAATGTGGCGACTCATGAACGCGCTCCTGTCTTATTCGGACTTGGCTTTCGGAACCCACACCGCGATGTCGGAAATCTTCAGCGGTTTCGGAATCAATTTGGCTTCGTAGTAGTAATCGGCGATGCGCTGCTGCTCGGCCAGTTGGTCGATCTTGACGGGCACGATGTCGTAACTGCGGCGGCTGTTGGCCAGTTCCACGGTTTCCGTCGGGATGTTGCCCCACAGCGGCGCGAGGTTTTTCGCGGCTTCCTGCGGATGGCCTTTGACCCACTGCCCGGCGTCGTGAAGCGTGTCGAACACCACTTGCAACACCTCCGGATGAGCCTTGGCAAAACTCGTATTGGCGACATAAAAACGGTTGTAGTTGGCGACATCGTGGGTCCCGTCGGCGAGCACCCGAACATGGTGTTCACGTTGTTGCGTCGCCAGGAACGGGTCCCAGATGGCCCACGCATCGACGTTGCCGCTGGAGAATGCCGCCACGCCATCCGGCGCTTCCAGGTAGACCGGCTTGATATCCGCCAGGGTCAAACCGGCTTTCTTCAACGCCGAGATCAGCAGAAAATTACTGCCCGACCCTTTCGAAACCGCCACGCTTTTGCCCTTCAGGTCAGCGACGCTATGAATCGGCGAACTGTCCTGAACGATGATTGCCTGCGCAGTCGGCGAAGGATTCTCACGCGCGTAATAGGTCAACGGTGTGTTCGCCGCTTGCGTGAACAAGGCGAAGGCATCGGCGACGTCGGCGTGCAGATCGACACTCCCCGCGTTCATCGCGCTCAACAACCCGCTGCTGAACTCATGCCAGTTGACGGTAAAGCCCAGCGGCTTGAGGCGCTGTTCGAGCTGGCCGTCATTCTTCAGTAACAGCCAGAGTGTCGAGGAACGCTGGTAGCCGATGCTGATGACTTGATCGGCATGGGCTGTGACAGTCGCCAGCAGCAAAGCGGCGGCAACGAAAAGTTTGCGAACGGACATGGCGATCCTTGGGAGGGCGGTGATCGGGACGCTCAGATCTGAAAAGCATGAGCGCAGCGGGATAAAGTCGTTTTGATTATAAAAACTGCTGAGAATTATGAAAGAAACGTATGGATCTAAGCTTATGCCCCGCGCACCGGATAACCTCGGTTGAACGCTCGTTCATGGACGGAGGTCTAGCACTAAGTACTGACCCCGTATCCATTGAGGACGACACCGTGAACATCTTCGAAGCCCTGAGAGAAAGCCACGACCGCCAACGCGGTTATGCGGACGCCCTGATCAAGACTCACGGTGACAGCAAAGAGCGTGTGGAAGCCTATGAGAAGCTCAAGGCGGAACTGCATGCCCACGAAACAGCCGAAGAGCGCTTCTTCTATATACCGCTCATGCAGGAGGAGAACGGCGTCGATCCAAGCCGCCACGCCATCTCCGAGCATCACGAGATGGATGAAATGATGGAGGAGCTGGACGAAACCGACATGGCCAGTCCGGCCTGGCTGGCCACCGCCAAAAAGCTCGCGGAGAAGGTGCACCATCACCTCAAGGAGGAAGAACACAAGTTCTTCCAGATCGCGGGCAAGCTGCTGGACGACAAACAGAAAGAGTCGTTGGCGGGGAAATATCAGAAGGAATACGAGAGTCAGCTGGAAGAGGAACAGGGCTGACGCCGGTATTCCATCCCATGCCATTCCTGTGGGAAACGCCGGAGATCATGACCTCCAGAATCTCCCACAGGTTCGGTGCCAATCAGGCCCCTGTGTGAATCACAAAGCCGATGCGTCGGGCTGAACGCTCAGTGATCCGGTCTGGACGATAGGCACATAGCCCGGTGAGCCCACGGACGTTGGGTTATTGGCTTCCGATACCGAGCCGATCTGGCCTGCGACTGCCCCCACGTAATGCGGGTTTGAAGTCGAGACGCCGTCCCACACGGCGGAAGCCGTGGCGGTGCTGCCGTACGCTGCACCCGCGTGCTGATTCGCGGTGTAGGCGTTGGCCGCGGTGGAGGTCGCAATGATCGTTCCATCACTGGCGGTAATCGCATTCGGGCTGTAGTTGAACGCCGTCGCCACGTTACCGTTGGCGTCGAACAGAATCACCGCATCCTGCTTGCCCAGACCTGGGCCATCGATCCCGATCACATTGCTTGCAGTGGTCAGGTTCCACACCGTTTTGAAGTTATCGAACTGGGTTGCATCCACCGACACCACCAACGTTTTGCCTGCCTCCAGCGTCAGGTTGGCGGGCAGCGCCTTGGCACCACTGAACGTGTGCGCATCGTCGGTCATTTTCCAACCGCTGAGGTCGATGGTTGTCGTGCCGTAGTTATAAATCTCGAAGAAATCGCCGCCCACGGCATTGGAGTTCACTTCTGAGATCAGGACGTCGTAATGCGGCACTCTACCGGTGGTGAAGTCGAGGGTCTTGGCAGGGAGGGCGTTGCCGGAATGGTCGGTGACCGCGTTGTCATTGAGCACCAATTTGTATCCGGTTGTGTAGCTCAGCTTGTTGGTCGGCTGCAGGGTGATGGTGTTGTAGTCGACCTTGACACCTGCATCGCCCGCCTTGAAGGTCTGCACCACAACATCGTTCGCATCCTTCAACTCGATGGTGCCCGTGCCAAACGCCACGCCTTCGTCAAAGGTCAGCGACAGCGTGCTGCTCACCGCCACGCCGGTGCTGTCGTCAGCCGGAGAGGCCGTGACCAGCGTCGGCGGGGTGTGGTCCACCACAGGCGAACCGAGGGTGATGATGTTGCCCTTGAACTGCTGATCCGCCGGGTCCAGGTCCTTCGATACAGCGGTTTGCCCTGCCCAGATCGTGTCGCCGTTGTCTTGCAGCAGTTGAATCTGGGTGCCGGGCTTGATGCTGGCAGGCGAAACGATGGATTCGAAGCTGCCGCCTGTTGCCTTCAACAGCGCGTCGAGGTTGTTGTCCAGCTCGACCGGTGCATCCTCAGCCTTGCCGTCCCAGGTGTACAACCGGAAATCGTTGGTCACCGCGTCAGTCGCACCGCCCGACGGGCCTGCGATGATCAGGTAGCCGCTGCCATCCTTCGCCTTGTCGATGGAACGAATGCCGCGACCGCCGAGGTTGAGTTCGATGGCTTCACCAAACGTCGGCGCGGTGGTCATGGTTTTGTCGGCCAGCAGCGCCTGATAGTTGGTCACCGGAACGATCAGCGCCTTGTCGCGGGTAGTGGTGTCGGTTTGCGGCGCGCGGAAACCCAGCCACAGCTCGGAATTGTCGACGGAGGTGGTCATGCCTTCGATGGAGAATCCGTTGGTGTTTTCCGGCGCAAGTCCCGGGCCCGACGACGCGGCGAAACCGAAGTAGCCTGGGGCTTTGCCATTCGCACCATCGTTGTCCCATGCCACCAAATCGGCTTCGAAGCCAGTGTACTTGCCTTGGTATTCGAATTTCGTCGCGGCGCCCGTGCCGGTTACTTTCACACTGAACAGGATTTCGCGGCTGTCGGCATCGAGCCCTTTCTTGGTGTTGCTGTGGGAGCCGGTGACGTAAAGAATGTTGCCCACCATGGTCAAGGCTTCCATGTCGACTTCGCCGGTGCTCCCGGTGGCGTCGCCATAGTCCCACTCCACCAGAGCGTCACCGCCTGAACGGTCGTAAACCCTCAACACGTTGGACTCGTCGTCACCCACGATCATGTATTTGCTGTCCAGCGCGACGGCGCCGGACGCATCGGAGGAACCGAGCTGGCTACCGCTTTTAGGCGTGAAGATGGCCTCGGTCGGTGTTGTTGGCGTCGTAGGGGGAGTCGGCGCCGTACCGCCGGTGGTGATCAGCGTGTTGGCCGTGTCCTTGATCAGCTCGATCGGCGACTTGCCGCTCTGATTCTGGATGATGCTCTGCACTTCGGTTTCGGTCGGCGAGCGGCCCAGCAGGCCGTTGTAGGTCAGGACGATCTGGGCTTTCACGCCTGTGGTGGTCTGGCTTTCCTGGGAACCGCTCACCGACGCCAGCAGTTGGTCACGGCTCAAGCCGTTGGCGAGTTGCTCGGCCCAGTAGTTCAGACCGGCTGCATCCGGGGTGCGGCCAAGCGCGTGTTGGTAGAGTGAGGTGACAAATGCGGTGTTGTCGGCGCTGGCTGTCTGGGCGAATTCCTGGGACTGCGTGAACGCTTGGGCAATGTTGCCCAGGCTCAATCCACTTTTCTGAGCGCTCACCCAATATTGCAGGCCCGCTGCATCCGGCGCCCGACCAAACGCCGTGAAATACAAATTGACGATCGGCGCGACGTTGGTGGCGGCTTCGTTGGACAGTGTGAAGGCTGATACCACGTCAGCCACGGTTTCTGCTCCGCTCTCGATACGCCCGACCCAATAAGCGACTTCGCTGCTGGAGCCGTCGCGGCCGAGAATATTTTTATAGAAGGAAGTAACCGTTTCGAGTGTGGTAGCCATGAGAAGACGTCCGCAGTGATATCAAAATGAACCGGGACGTTAACAACTGAGGTTTACCAAAATGTTTCAGCGCAGATACGGGGGTGTAACAGGACGCAACAAAGCATCCTGTTTTCATTGTTCATGACAGATTCAAGGATCGACCCGCGCCATCATCTCTGGCACCGACTCGTGGCGCTTGGCATAACGCTGGGCGAGCACCGCGCAGACCATCAACTGAATCTGGTGGAATAACATCAACGGCAGAATCAGCACGCCAATGGTGCTGCCCGCAAACAGCACCTGGGCCATCGGCACGCCCGTGGCCAAACTCTTCTTCGAGCCACAGAACAGAATGGTGATGCGGTCTTCGATGCTGAAACCGAAGAGTTTGCCCAGCAGCGTCGAGATCATCAGCACCAGTGCCAGCACCACGCAGCACACGATCACCAATCCCGCCAGGTCCCAGACCGGGATCTTGTGCCAGATGCCTTCGTTCACGGCCTCGCTGAATGCGCCGTACACCACCAACAGAATCGAGCCCTGATCGACGTATTTCAGCCAGGCCTTGTTGCGCCCGACCCATTCGCCGATCCAGCGACGAGCGATCTGACCGGCCACGAACGGCAGCAGCAACTGAATGCTGATCTTCACAATCGCATCGACGGTGGAACCGCCATCGCCGTGCACGTTCAGCAGCAACGTGACCAACAACGGTGTGATGAAAATCCCGAAGAGGCTGGACGCCGCTGCGCTGCAGATCGCCGCGGGGACATTGCCCCGCGCCAGGGAGGTGAAGGCAATCGCCGATTGCACGGTGGCCGGCAGCGCACAGAGATACAGGATGCCCATGTACAGGTCTTTGCCAATCAGCGGCGACAGCACTGGCTTGAGCGCCAGACCGAGCAGGGGAAACACCACGAAGGTCAGGCTGAACACCAGCAGGTGCAAGCGCCAATGCCCGGCGCCCGCAATGATCGACTCTCGGGACAGCTTGGCGCCGTGCAGGAAGAACAACAGCGCGATGGCGATGTTGGTGAGCCAGCCAAACCCCACCGCAACCTGACCGGTGGCGGGGAGAAAACTGGCAATGATCACCACCGCCACGAGGGTCAGGGTGAAGTTGTCGGGTAGGAAACGGGGACGGCTCATGGGCGAAATCCGGTCATGGCAAGGACAGTGTTGCGACTCTACGTCCTTGCTTCAGTGCCAGCTAACGCCAATAAGCCCATGAATAGCGCTCAACGGACAGCGTGGATGATCAGGACAAACCGCCTTCAATCACACGCAGTACCGTCACGCGACGCTTTCCCGGCGCATGACTGATCATTTCATTCAGCGCGGCTTGCCACTTGTGGACGTCTTTTTCCTTGGAAAGCGCCATCAATTGCTCCCAACCCATCGCGTCCTGCGCCTCACCCTGCGCGCTGGAACCCTCAGTCATACGTTCACGCTTCAACAGATTTGCTGCAATTTCCGAGAGGGTACTCAAGGCTGGCTCCATGACACGCTCATCGGGGAGCGCGTCGATACATTAAGTGCGGGATGGGCGCAGACGGTCACAACGTCAAAATTCGGATGTCGCGACGCCCTGCTCCCTCTCTACAGCAATGTTCAGACCACAAGCAGGGGCAGGGCCCAAGATTCAGACAGGAGACATTTTTGCGCTCAAACGCGCGTCAGAGCGGCTGCAACGGGGCTTCGCCCGGCTGGGTCCGGTTCACCAGGCGAAGGCTGTCTCGCCCTCCACGCTTGGATTCGTACAGCGCCGCATCGCCCTGCTCGATCAAGGCCGCGAGGCTCGCCGGGGGCTGGTCGAACAGGCTGGCGCCGATGCTCAAGGTCACGGCTTCCGGGGTCGCGAACGACTGCGCCGCTGCCTCGTGAAAGCGCCCGCGCAAAGTATTGCCGAGTTCGACGATCCGCTCGTGGGACGTGTCGCTCAAAAGGATCACGAACTCGTCGCCGCCCAACCGGGCCGCCAGCGCACCGTTAGGCAGGACTGAGCGAATCATCTCGCTGAGCACGATCAGCAAACGGTCGCCCGCCATGTGACCAAACTGGTCATTGACTGACTTGAAGTGGTCGATGTCGATCAGCAGCAGCGCGCCCGGCCTTGAGGGCGACACATCTTCCAGCAGACGCGGCGCCCGGACTTCGAGCGCGCGCCGGTTGTACAGGGCCGTCAGCGGGTCGCGGGCCGCCAGGCGCTCTATGCGTTTCTCCCGGCGATAGCGCTCGGAGCCGGTCATCGACAGCGCGATCAGCATGATCGCCATCGCCCCTTCCACCAGGGATATTTGAATGATTTCGCCACGAAACGCCGCGAGGTCGATCAACGTGCCTGGCACCGCCCCGGTGATCGCCTTGGCCAGATAAAACAAGCCATGCCCCAGCAGCACGTACCGCAATTGCCCGGCGCCGACGCTCAGGGATTTGCCGTGGGGCCGAAGCAAGGCGCTGGCCTTGAACATCATCAGCGCCACCAGCGACGAGTTCACCGAGAGCATGGTTTTCGACCACCACGGCCCTTCCGGCAGCAGCAACATCGCCACCCACACGGCGAATATCGCGTACCAGCCCCGCGACAGTCGGCCTTCCGTAAAACGCACGACGCCCAGCAAAAACAGCCAGTGCGCCGTCACCAACAAGCCGTTGGCGAACCAGATGCCGATCAGGAGAATGCCGCTGCTGCGCAGCAAGGCCAGGGTCGAGCCAATCGTGATCGTCGCGAATCCGGCACTCCAGAACAGCAACGACGGCTCCCGAACATGCCGCCACTCCACCGCCAGGTAAAGCGCCGCCGCCGCGGCGAGGGCGATCGAAAGGGTCAACATCGTGATGGGGTCGAGCGCCATAAACTGCCTGGTCTGAAAGGGTGCTGTGTGAGGGCGCGATTGTAAGCGTTTGGGGCGGGTTTTCAGAGCGGTGAAATCATATTGCCATGACCAACGGTTAATCGGCGGACGAGTGGATTTGTGAGGGAACACCCTGGGGGCCTACTGGCTCTTCAGAGCCAACCCGATCCACATCCCGACACAATTCCGCACGTTTCTCTTGCACCGTCAGGTCACCCCAGAACCGCCGCGGATTCCCGCACATGAAGCACGAGCAGGTCTTGCCATGATTGGCGAAAATACCAGCGCTTTTCCCGCTCACATCCTGTCGCCATTCATGAGGCCGACTCTTCTGGATTTCGTAAAATTTGGATTTGATGCGACGGTTGTCGTGTCGCCGTTGTGCTCTTGTCATATCCGTCTCCAATAGTCAGATATGACACAGCCCCGGCAGATTTCTCTGGCGGGGCTGACGGCGCACTCAGGGATGTACAGGTATCAAACAACGTCAAGCATAGGGCGCATGAAAAACCGTGACAAGCCTCGCTCAATCCTGCGCCAGAATACTCTTCAACAGCCCCGGAAAACGCGCATCGAGTTCGTCACTGCGCAGCGAGTTCATGTGGGTCGTACCGACGTTGCGGGTGTGAATCAGGCCTGCATCGCGCAGCACCCGAAAGTGGTGTGACATGCTGGACTTCGGACGCCCGCCGTCCAGATCGCCACATGAGGCTTCGTTCACGCCCGCGAGGCAGCGGACGATGTCCAGGCGCACAGGGTCGCTCAACGCGTAAAGCAGGCGTTCAAGGGCGAATTCGGACGGGATGGGATGTTTCAGGGCGCGCATGTGCGCATGATATCGAGGGGTTTCATCTAACGCCATATTTCGAATACTATCGAACAAGCGAAAAAGCACTCACGAGGAAAATGCCCATGTCAGCTCTGTTTGAGCCGTTCATCCTGAAGGACGTCACTCTGCGTAACCGCATCGCGATTCCACCGATGTGTCAGTACATGGCCGGCGACGGTGTAGTCAACGATTGGCACCATGTGCACTTGGCGAGTATGGCTCGCGGCGGCGCGGGGCTGGTCGTGGTCGAAGCGACAGCGGTGTCACCGGAAGGTCGCATCACCCCTGGCTGCGCCGGGATATGGAGCGATGAGCACGCGCAAGCCTTTGTTCCGATGGTCAATGCCATCAAGGCCGCTGGCGCCGTACCCGGTATTCAGATTGCCCACGCTGGCCGTAAGGCCAGTGCAAACCGCCCATGGGAAGGCGATGATCACATGGCCGAAAACGATCCACGGGGCTGGAAAACCCTTGGCCCCTCCCCGGTCGCCTTCGGTGCCAACTTGCCAAAAGTGCCTCAGGAAATGACCCTGGCAGACATCGCCCGTGTCCGCGAGGATTTCGTGAACGCCGCCCGCCGTGCCCGCGAAGCCGGTTTCGAATGGATCGAACTGCACTTCGCTCACGGCTACCTCGCCCAGAGCTTCTTCTCCGAACATTCCAACAAACGGACCGACGCTTACGGCGGTAGCTTCGACAATCGCAGCCGCTTCCTGCTGGAAACCCTGGCTGCGGTGCGTGAAGTGTGGCCAGAAAACCTGCCCCTCACGGCACGTTTTGGCGTGATCGAATACGACGACCGGGACGAGCAGACCCTGACCGAATCCATCGAACTCGCTCGCCGCTTCAAGGCTGGAGGTCTTGACCTGCTGAGCGTCAGCGTAGGCTTCACCATTCCGGAAACCAACATTCCCTGGGGCCCGGCCTTCATGGGGCCGATCGCCGAGCGGGTTCGCCGCGAAGCCGGTCTCCCGGTGACCTCCGCCTGGGGTTTCGGCACGCCACAGCTGGCGCAGACCGCGCTGGAGTCTGGGCATCTGGACCTTGTGTCAGTGGGGCGTGCGCACTTGGCCGATCCACATTGGGCCTATTTCGCCGCCAAGGAACTGGGTGCGGAGAAAGCGTCCTGGACCCTGCCTGCGCCTTACGCTCACTGGCTGGAACGCTATCGCTGACCTGATTCATCGAGGACGGGAGCACGCTCGTCCTCGATGCACTGTTCAAGACGCTTTTTGACGCGGCCATCGCCGCGCCAGGAGGTCTCTTTTTTAGCGAGAAAATCCGGCGGCTTTCATTTCCACGTGCCATGCTCATCGCACCCTGCACAGCGAGGAAGCGACATGACAACGCCTACGGACACGCAAGACCGCCTCGGCATGGCAGTGATCGTTTTCGAATCGCCCATGCTGCCGCGCCTTACGACAGCGGTGCAGAACCTGGGGCTTGAAGTGCAGGCGTTTGACGATGCCAATGAAGCCCGGGCGTATATCACTCACCCGCAGACCTCGATCAGTGTCGTCATCGCCAGCGGCACCCTTCCCGGCGTGCTCAACGGCGCGGACCTCACGACGACGCTCTCCCGCGCCTACCCCGCCCTGCCCTTCATCATCGCGGATCACTACGATGGCCTCGTCGAAAGCAACGTCATGTGCCTCGACTCACCATGGACCGTCGATGAAATCGATGAGCAAGTGGCGGCCATGATCGACAAACTGCCTGAGGGCAAACGCCCGGCCGCCTAGCCTCGGGAAAAGGACCGCCTGCACCTCAGAGGCATTGCCGTTTTAATGCCGCCTCCGGCCGCCGAAGAAAAAATCCTCACCCGGCTCGAAACGTGCGCGGGCGCATCCTTGCGCCTTGCCAGGCCTCTCGCGGGTTACATCACGGGCACTCACTTACGAGTCGATGGCGGGCTGTCCCCCGTTCTCTAACCGTTTGGGTGTTGAGCCTGCCGCGTCACCCACGCCACCGCACACAGCACCATCCCGGCCACGTTCAGGGTGACCGGGTTGAACGCATCGACCAGTATGGACGGTTGCATCACAGCGACGTCGACCAGCAACCCCAGCAGCACGACCGCCGCCAGCATCACAGGCCAGTTCAGACGTGGGACAAGCAGCAAAACTGCGGCGAGCATCAGCTCCGCAACTCCTGCGGCTTGTGACAACCACGGCGCGCCTTCCAGACCGTGAGCGCGCAGCAACACCTGCTCGCCCGGGCTTAACGCGATGAGTTTGGGCACCAACCCGTGGTAGGCGAACATGAACGCCAGACCACCTCGCGCCAGCCAATGGGCCTGACGCAAAGGGCTCACGACTGCGCCTTGAGAAAGCGCTGCTGATGATCCGGGGTCGGCATCAGGCACACGTCGTATTTGCCGAACAAGCGATAGCGGTTGAGCGCGATGCGGTCGTACGCCCAGTCCCGCAGCGCCCGTGGAAAAACTCGCAGCAGCCCGAGTGCGGGCCAAGGCGCGGGCAGCAGCGATGCCACTACGAAAAACGCCTCCGACCTGACCCAATAGTGCTGATCACGAATGACCGCCATGGTGTCGAACGCGTCCACCGCCAAACCCGCCCAGGCCAGCAAATCCTGGCCTTCTCGCGATTGCACGGTGGCGAGTCGGACACGCTTGTGGCGATCGTGACGAATGAGGAATTTCGCCCAGCCGTTACACAGTTTGCAGACGCCGTCGAACAGCACGACGGTTTCACCGGGGGCCAGATGAGGGGCAGCAGTCGGACGTGTCAGAGCGGCAGGCATGGCCGGGCCTTTTGTGTGAAAACGATGGCCGCATTGTAGGACGTTGCTGAGCACGTCTTCCAGCGGCCAGAACCGACAATGCCTGGTGCTTCAGCTCACGCCCGGCGGAATGCCGTCTTTATTGAAATCTTTCAGACGCGCCTTCTCCTGCTCGGTCGAGTGCGCCGGTACGTCAGGTTGTTTGGGTGGCGTTGGCGTTTCGTTCACGGGTGTTTTTTGCTGGTTCATCGCGGAGGGCTCCTGTCGGTCAATCGTGGGGAATCACGCCAGTCATGGCGGTGAACTCGCTCTGCCGGTGCTGCAACTTGTCGAGGACCTCAGGCGGCGTGGACTCCCGAAACACGACCATGTGCCCGACGTCCTTGCCACCTTCGGTGACGCGTTCGATGTCATTGATCATCCAGGTTTTCAACTCGTCGCTGGTCAAGCCGAGCTCCTGCGCCACGCGTTGGTGAAGACGCTCCGCATCGTACTGATTGAATTGATCGGTGTTCATCACGGTCTCTCCTGTGCTGACTGTCAACATCAGGCCCTGATGCGGCGGCACAAGTTCACTGAAATGCACGGTGTCGCCCGTTCAATCCCTTGGCCAGATCTGGCCACGTGTTCAACCCATGGAGCTTCGCGCATGTACCCGACAACCCCCGATGGCCGGTATTTCGTCGTCAAGGAACGGCTGTGGCGCTGCTCCAACCCGGCCCTCGACGAAGCGCAACGTCAGCAGCGAGTGAATGAACTGATGGCGGCGCGGCGGGCGGTCAAAGCCGCGAAAACGTCGCGGGACTCAGCGCAACTGAAAGCGGCGCGGGCGCAGGTCAACGCGGCCAAAGTGGGCTTGGGAGAGCGCGGGCCGGTCTGGTGGAACGACGGAGCGCCTGATTTGAATCGGCGCATGGTCAAGAACACGCCTTACGCCGGGTGGTACGAGGCGTTGAATACACCCGAGTCGTGATCAATCAGGACCTTTTGCCGCTGGACGCGTCCAATCCCAAAGAACCCACCCCACACGATCGCTCACGCCAAAGGACACTCGATGACTTTTTATATCTTTCTGATTGCCTGCGCCGCTGCTGCCAGCACCGGCGTGATCTTCAAACCCGGCAGTTGGTACGAAAGCCTGCAAAAGCCCCGCTTCACTCCGCCAAACTGGGCGTTCCCGGTGGTCTGGACGATCATTTATCTGTTGCTGGCCTGGGCCGGTTATCGACTGACGTTGCTCCCCGACAGCCAAACCGCGTTGGCCTTGTGGGCTGCTCAAATCGCCCTCAACACGTTATGGACGCCGGTGTTCTTCGGCGCCCATCGGATTATCGCGGGCATGGTCATTCTTGCCGCGCTCTGGCTCACCGTCGCCACACTGATCGTGGTGGCAATGCCGGTGGACCTGATCACCGGGCTGATCCTGTTCCCCTACCTCATCTGGCTGAGTGTGGCGGCTGCGCTGAACTTCTCGATTTTGCGGCATAACCGCTAAGTCCCTTCACCGCACGGGAGGAGCGTCGGTCGCAGACCGGTTCAGCGTGCTTCGCTCCTCATCACCTTGCTCTCACCACCTGACTCTCACCGCCTCGCTCCCAACCACCACCGAGTGCGCGGACCAGATTCACCGTTGCCGCCGCTTGAACACCGGTCAGGCGGCTCAGTTGCAGCTCGGCCTGCAACACTTGACGTTGCGCATCGATGACATCCAGGTAGCTGATCTGCCCTTCCTCGTACTGTTTTTTCGACAGCCGCTCGGTGCGCTGCGAGGCGCTGACGGCTGTGCTTTGGTCCCGAGTCTGCTCTCCCAGCAACCGAAGGTCGGACAAGCTGTCCTCCGCTTCCCGAAACGCGATCAGCACCTGTTCGCGGTAGCGGGCGACGTCTTCTTCATACTGGGCGCGGGCCGTGTCGAGGTCGGCCTGTCGACGGCCACCGTCGAAAAGGGGCAAGGTCAATGCGGTGCCGGTCAACGGCCCCAAGACAAAGGCACGCGTGGACCAGTCAAAGAGATTGCCCAGTGAGCCCGCCTCGAAACCGCCTGCACCATTGATCACCAGCCGAGGAAAAAACGCGGATTTCGCTAGGCCGATGCGCGCGTTGGCGGCGGCCATGGCCCGCTCCGCTGCGGCAATGTCAGGCCGACGTTCCAGCAGTTCAGACGGCATGACGTCTGGCACCTGCATGCGGACCGGCTCCAGCGGCGAGGTGGCCAATCCGAATTCAGCAGGCGCTTGTCCCAGCAATACCGCGAGGCTGTGTTCGGACGCGGCACGAAGCCGCGCCACACCCGATGAGTCGGCGCGGGCCGCGAACAGCTCGTTGCGGGCGCGGGCATCGTTGAGTTCACTGATGTCCCCCTCCTTGAAGCGGGCCTCGACCAATTTCAACGTGTCTTCCCGAAGCGCCACGGTGCGTTGATACAGGCGCAGCTGATTGTCGTACTCACGCAGTTCAAAGTAGTTGCGGGCAACGTCGGCCTGGAGCGCCAGTTGTACCGAATGAAACAACGCCTCTTGTTGCGCTTGATCCGCCACCGCAGCGTTGACGCTTTCACTCACCCTGCCGAACAGATCGGGTTCGTAAGAAGCCGTGGCTTGTGCGCGCCATAGCGTCTGAGTGGGTACGTGGGCGCTGTCCGACTGAAACTGCGACGCTGGAGAAAGCCGCTCGCGGGTCGGCCCGAAGCCTGCGTCGAGGGTAGGAAACCGACTGGCACGGGCCGCAGACGACTCCGCCCTCGCCTGCAGCACCCGCGCTGCGGCGGCTTTCAGATTCTGGTTGGCCTTGGCGGCCTGGCGTTCCAGGTCGTTGAGCACCGGGTCGTTGAAGAGGGTCCACCACTCACCCCGCTGCCGGTCGTCCGCCGGTTCCGCTGTTTTCCAGCGATCGGTCACCGCAGCCTCTTTGAAGCGCGCGGGCGTGCGGACGTCTGGCCGTTCATAAGAGGGCGCGACGGAGCAGGCGCTCAGCAACAAGAGCAGCGCGCTGGCCGCCCACCGTGTGGCGTGGCCGTGTATCAGCCTATCGATCATGGTGAGTTCCTCAGACAGTCGTTGACAGGGACGGCGCGTCTTTCTGCGCCACATGGACCTTGCCGCCTGCCAACGTGCGCAGAACCACATAGAAAACCGGGGTCAACGCCAGGCCGAAACCGGTGACGCCCAGCATCCCGAAGAACACGGAAATGCCCATGGCCTGGCGCATTTCGGCGCCCGCTCCGGAGGAGAACACCAGTGGCACGACACCCATGACGAACGCGATGGAGGTCATCAGGATCGGGCGCAAACGCAGCCGACTGGCTTCGATGGCGGCGCGCAATGGCGTGTAGCCGTCGTGTTCCAGCTCTCGCGCGAACTCGACCATCAGAATCGCGTTTTTTGATGCCAGGGCAACCAACACCATCAAGCCGATCTGGGTGAAGATGTTGTTGTCGCCGTGGGTCAGCCACACACCGGTCAAGGCGCACAGCACACTCATCGGCACGATCATGATCACTGCCAGCGGCAGGGTCAGGCTTTCGTACAACGCCGCCAGCACCAGGAACACCAGCAGCACGCTGATCGGGAACACCCACAGCCCCGCGTTACCGGCCAGCACTTGCTGATAGGTCAGGTCGGTCCATTCGAACTTCACGCCTTGGGGCAAGACCTGTAACGCAATACGCTCAGCCGCTGCCTGCGCCTGGCCCGAGGAATAACCGGGCGCCGGGCCGCCATTGATATCGGCAGCCGTGTAGCCGTTGTAGCGCACGACCATGTCCGGGCCGTACGTCGGTGTCACGTGCAACAGCGAGGACAGCGGCACCATTTCCCCCCGGTCGTTACGCGCCTTTAACTGAAGAATGTCGTCGGCCCGTTGGCGGAAAGGCGCGTCGGCCTGGACCCGCACCTGATACACCCGACCAAACGCGTTGAAGTCGTTGGCGTACAGCGAACCGAGGTAGACCTGCAGTGTGCTGAACACATCGGACACGGAGACCCCGAGCTGCTTGGCCTTCACCCGGTCCAGCTCGATGTTCAACTGCGGGAAGTTGATCTGGTAGTTGCTCAGTGATCCGCCCAGTTCCGGGGTTTTGGCGGCTTCGGCCATGAACGCCTTGGCGGCCTTGTCCAACGCCTCATAACCCAGGTCAGCGCGGTCTTCGAGCTGCATCTTGAACCCGCCGAGGGTGCCGAGGCCGAGAATGGGGGGTGGCGGGAAGGCCGCGACGTAGGCCCCCTTGATGCTGGCGAACTTCTGGTTCAGCGACGCGACAATGGCCGCCGCCGTTTCGTCGGCCCCCTGACGTTCGGCAAAGGGCTTGAGCGGCACGAACACGATGCCGGCGCTCGAACTGTTCATGAACCCGTTCACTGACAGCCCCGGATAGCCCACGGCATGGGCCGCGCCAGGCTGATGCATGACGATCTCGCTCATCTGGCGAATCACCTCTTCGGTGCGATCGAGGGACGCGCCGTTCGGCAACTGGGCGATGGTGACCAGGTATTCCTTGTCCTGTTGCGGCAGAAACCCGCCCGGCACGACCTTGGCGATCAGCACGGTCAGCCCCAGCAACACCGCATAGATCATCAGCATGCTGCCCTTGTGCCGGATGACGCCGTTCACTCCCTTCGAATAGCGCTCCGAGCCGCGATGAAAGACGTGGTTAAACGCGCGAAAACCTCGTCCGAATACCCTGTTCATCCCACGTGTCAGCCAGTCTTCCGGCGCGTCATGACCGCGCAGCAGCAGCGCGGTCAAGGCCGGTGAGAGCGTCAGGGAGTTGAACGCGGAAATGACGGTGGAGATCGCAATGGTCATCGCGAACTGTTTGTAAAACTGGCCGGTGAGGCCGCTCATGAAGGCCAGCGGCACGAACACTGCGATCAGGGTCAGGGCGATGGCGATGATCGGCCCGCTGACTTCCTGCATCGCCTGATACGTCGCCTCTCGGGGGGCGAGTCCGCTGGCGATGTTGCGCTCGACGTTTTCCACGACGACGATCGCGTCATCGACCACGATACCGATCGCCAGCACCATGCCGAACAGCGACAACGCGTTGATGGAGTAACCGAACACCAGCAGCAACGCAAAGGTGCCGATGATCGAAACCGGCACGGCGATCAGGGGAATCAACGACGTGCGCCACGATTGCAGGAACACGATGACCACCACCACGACGAGGGCGATGGCTTCGAGCAGGGTGTGGATGACCGCCTGGATGCTGGATTTGACGAAGCGCGTCGGGTCGTACACCAGCCGGTATTCCAAGTCCGTCGGGAACTCAGCGCTCAGGTCCACCAGCTGTGCGCGGATCTCGTCGGAGATGTCCAGCGCGTTGGCCCCCGGCGTCTGGTAAATCGCCAAGGACACCGCCGGTTGGTTGTCCAGCAAAGCGCGCAGGCCGTATTCCGTTGCGGCCAGCTCCACCCGCGCCACATCCCGAAGATGGGTGACGGCCCCGTTGGCGCCGGTCTTGAGCACGATGTCTTCGAACTCGGAAACGGTTTTCAGGCGACCCTGTGCGTTGACGGTCAATTGCATGGCCGTGCCCGGTGCCGCAGGCGCTGCGCCTACAGCCCCCGCCGCCACCTGAATGTTTTGTTCCTTGATCGCGTTGACCACGTCCAGCGCGGTGAGGTTGCGTTGTGCGACCTTGGCGGGGTCCAGCCAGACCCGCATCGAATAGTCACCCGAGCCCCACAAGTCGACGCGACCGACGCCATGGATGCGCTCGAATCTGGTCTTCACGTTGCGCAACGCGTAATTGCGCAGGTAGGTGTTGTCATAGCGGCCGTTCGGCGACACCAAGTGCAGAAACAGCACCAGCGAGGACGTGCTCTTTTGCGTGGTGACACCCAGGCGCTGCACGTCTTCAGGCAACCGGGGCAAGGCCTGATTGACCCGGTTCTGCACCAACTGGGTCGCCAGGTCCGGGTCGGTGCCCAAGGCAAAGGTCACGGTGAGGGTCAGGTTGCCGTCGCTGTTCGCTTGGGATTGCATGTACAGCATGTTCTCGACGCCGTTGATCTTTTCTTCCAGGGGCGCGGCGACGGTTTCGGCGATGACTTTCGGATTGGCGCCGGGGTATTGGGTGCTGACCGTCACCGACGGCGGCACGACCTCGGGGTATTCGGCGATAGGCAGGCGGAAAATCGCAATCAGCCCGCCCAGCAGAATCAGCACCGACAGCACGCCTGCGAAGATAGGACGGTCGATAAAGAAGTTGGAAATTTTCATGAGTCAGTCTTCTGCGTGAGCGTGCGGAATCGAGCGTTGCCGGCGTGGCCGAACGGCGGATGGACATGTCGTTCACTCATGGCTATTGCACCGATGTGCCGATAGATACTTTGTCTCCCGGACGTACCCGTTGCAGCCCGCTGACGACCACCCGTTCGCCCTCCTTCAATCCGGACTTGACGATGCGTTCGTTGCCCTGCAGATCGCCGAGAACGACCTGGCGGTACACGACGTGATCGTCATCGCCGACGACGTAGGCGAACCGCTTGTCCTGATCGGTGCCCATGGCGGCGTCGTCCATCAGCAGCGCGGGATAGGGCTCGCTGCCCCCGACCTTGAGCCGCGCATACAGACCGGGCAGCAGCGCGCCATCGGCGTTGTCGAAGCGCGCCCGCACACGGATGGTGCCGGATGAGGTGTCGAGGGCGTTGTCGACGGATTGAATGACGCCACGGCGCGAATAGCCGGTCTCGTTGCCCAGCCCGAGGTCGACCGGCACCTTGCCGTTGCGGCCTACGCTGCGGATGTATTTCAAGTACGTCTGTTCGTCGGCATTGAACTCGGCGTAGATCGGGTCCATGGACATGACGGTGGTCAGCGATTCCGCACCGGCGCCCGCATGCACGAGGTTGCCCAACGTCACTTCAGCGCGGGAGACCCGCCCTGAAATCGGCGCGATAACCTGGGTGTAAGCCAAGTCGATTTCGGCAGCCTTCAACGTGGCCTCGGCGGTTTTCAGATGGGCGACGGCCTCCAGCGCGGCATTGTTTTTTTCGTCGTAGTCGCGCCGGGCGATGGCATTTTCAGCCAGGAGCCGTTGCGCCCTCGCCCAATCATTCTGCGTGTAGGCCATCCGCGCCCTGGCCGCTGCGACCTCGCCTTTTGCCCGGTCCACCTGCGCCTGATAGGGGCGCGGGTCGATCACGAACAGCACGTCACCCTGTTTCACCATCTGCCCGTCATGGATGTTGACGAACGTCAGCGTGCCGGAGACTTGCGGCCGAACATCCACCCGCTCCACGGCGCTCAAACGCCCCGAGTAGAACTGCCAGTCGGTCACGTTCTGCTGCTTCACCACCGCCACATCGACCACCGGCAAATGTGGCGCTTCCTGTGCGACCGCCTGCTCTGTACGTTCCATCAGGCCATACGTCACGCTAGCGGCAAGTAAACAGCTGCCCGCCAGAACGAGGGCCAGGCGCGGCTTCAATAGGGTTGTCATAGGGGCTCCGAGTCGGTCAATGATCCGCAGATCGAACGGCCGCCCACCCCCTTCTGCCGTATCCAGACGGAGGCTGCACAGTCGCGGGACGTGTTCGATGCCATGGGTGTCGAGGCGCTCAAGGACGCCTGCTCATGAAACGGTGGGCATTTTCGTCACCGCAACGCACAGGGAAAAGGACGTAGTTCCCTCCTTTAACGCCATGAAGGAAACGTTCGCAGCCACCCCCCAGCGTCTGGGCCTTCTTCGCGAATGAATTCGCGCCTACAGAGGGCAGCGTCTCGCAGTGCTTCCGCGACCTCCTGTGACGATGACGGTTTTTGCGGGTTTTACGCCCTTTGCACCGTTCCGGATCTGGCGGATCATCGGCGGGTCACAGACGTGTGTCGCAAGGAACACAGACGTCACAGAGTGGAATTCACGATGCTTGAATAGGTACTGAGATGCGTGATATCGCCTTCCTGATCTTCCCCGGCTTCCAGATTCTCGACCTCACGGGTCCGCTGGCGGCGTTCGAGCTGGCCAAGGGGGTGGGCGTGCCTGATCCCTATCGGTGTTTCGTGGTGTCGCAATCGGGCGGTCCAGTCAGGAGTTCTTCCGGTCTGGAGGTGACAGCGAGCAAGATCAGGTCCAAGCCTTACGACACGTTGACGGTGGTGGGCGCCGATCTATTGTCCAGACCGTACGATCTTCCCGACATCTCGGATCACTTGGCCAGGGCCGCGGCCAAAGGCACCCGACGCGTCGCCAGCGTGTGCACCGGCGCGTTTTTCCTGGCCGAGGCGGGTTTGCTGGACGGACGTCGGGCCACTACGCACTGGAAGCAGACGGCGCAGTTGCAACGTCAATTCCCGAAAGTGAAGGTCGAGCCGAACCGGATTTTCGTCAAGGAAGGCGGCATCTGGACGTCAGCAGGCGTGACGGCGGGCATCGATCAAGCGTTGGCGATGATCGAAGAAGATCTGGGCAGCGCCGTTTCCCACGAAGTCGCAAGGCTGCTGGTCGTTTATCACCGCCGCCCTGGCGGGCAATCGCAGTTCTCAGCCATGGCCGACATGGAGCCCGCCACCGACCGCATGCGCGAGGTGCTGACCTACATGCGCGAGCATCTGCACGAGCAGCTGTCAACCGAACACCTGGCCGCCATCGCCTGCCTGAGTCCGCGTCAATTTGGCCGAGCTTTTCTGATGGAAACGGGTGAAACGCCCGCGAAGGCCGTCGAACGCTTGCGCGTTGAAGTGGCCAGGCAGCGCGTCGAGCGAAGCGCCGAGCCCATCGAGCTGATCGCCCATTCGGTCGGGTTCAGAGACCCGGAACGCATGCGCCGAGCGTTCATCAGAGTGACCGGCCATCCACCACAAAGCGTCCGTCGGCTCTCTCATCAGAAGGGTGTGGACGACGCCCTCGCCATCGCGCCATAACCGGCGGCCTCAGGCGAGGCCGCAAGCCTGGACGTTGAGGCACGCGTCATCCGCCAGGGTCAATCAAACCTTCAAGGCCGCGACGACCTTGATCTCGATCTTGAGCTCCGGCAAGCCAAGCGCTTCGATACCGATCAACGTCCACGCCGGGAACGGCTCGACGAAATGCCGCTTCTTGACCGGCAGGAAATCGTCGAGGTGCTGTTTCAGGTCCACGTGATAACTGACGACCTCCACCAGATCGCCCATGCCCAACCCTTCCAGACGCAACACCTCAGCGATGCGCTGAAAGGCCAGTTCGGTCTGTTCAGCAACGGAAACCGGCACGGTGCCGTCCGCTTTCACACCCACCAATCCTGCGACAAACAACAGCCCACCGGCCCTGACCGCCGGGGCATATTGCCAGTCGGTGAACGCTTGGGTGCTCACGCCGAACACGTCGTTGCCTTCGGGAATTTCTACGACTGATTTGCTCATGTTCAATCCTCATCACATCACGCGACAGCCACACGTAGCGCTGTCTGTAGCTGTGAAGCCTAAGCGTTGCTTGAGGGAAAACGAACGACACAAATCCCTCGCTTTCGGTCATTGAGGGCCATTCAACGCGGGAGAGCCTCGGGCATCCTGTTGTATAGTCGCCCGTCATACGCCTCGGCACTTGGTGACTCATGTCCTACCCGCTCGACACCATCGCCCATACCTATCTGGGCTCCAACGTCTACTCGCAGTTGCGTAACGCGCTGATCACCGGCGGGCTCAAGCCGGATGACCGGCTGCGGATACGGGAACTGGCCGCCCAACTGGGCACCAGTGTCACGCCGGTCCGCGACGCCATCCTGCAACTGGCGAAGGAGAAGGCGTTGGTGCTCAAGACCCCGAAGGACATTCGGGTTCCGGTGCTGGACCGTGAAGCGTATCTGGAAATCCGCACCCTGCGCTTCAACCTCGAAGGCCTCGGCGCCGAGGCCGCTGCCAACGTGGCCACAGAGGCCGACATCACGCGCATCGACACCAATATCCAGCTCAACCTTCAGGCCATCGAAAGGCATGACGTGCCCGAAGCGCTGCGGCTCAACAGCGAGTTTCACTTTCTGATCGCCGAAGCCGCGCGCATGCCCCTGCTGCGGGGTTATCTGGACAGCCTGTGGATGCGCGCAGGCCCTTTGATCGCCCAGGCGTACGCCCACTTTTCCCTGACCATGGCCATCGAACATCACGTGGAAGTGCTCAGCGCCCTTCGCCAAAAAGATGCGGCCGCCGCCAGACACGCGATCCAGACCGACATCATGGACGGCAACCAGAAGATGCTGGAATTCATCGCCGTCAGTCAGGAAGCACTCGACGAGTGACGTCATTTTCAAGGGCCTATTGACACATCACTCGGCTAAAAAACATGATGCATCAAACTTCATACCTCCGGAGAGACCATCATGACTGCCAAGAAGACGCTCCTGTTGACCGGCGCCAGCCGCGGTATTGGTCATGCCACCGTCAAGCATTTCCACGCTGCGGGCTGGGAAATCTTCACCGCATCCCGGCAGGATTGGGTCGCGGAATGCCCGTGGGCAGAAGGCCTGCTCAACCACATTCACCTCGATCTGGAAGACATCGACAGCGTCAGCGACAGCATGGCGGCGATCAAGGACAAGCTCGGTGGACGCCTGGACGCGCTGGTCAATAACGCCGGCATATCACCCAAAGGTCCGGAAGGTGCGCGAATGGGCGTTCTGGAATCCGACTACGCGACCTGGATCAAAGTGTTCAACGTCAACCTGTTCTCCACCGCACTGCTGGCGCGGGGCCTGTTCGATGAACTCAAGGCCGCGAAAGGCAGCATCATCAATGTCACCTCGATTGCTGGCTCGAAAGTGCACCCGTTCGCCGGGGTCTGCTACTCCACGTCTAAAGCCGCGCTCTCGGCCCTGACCCGGGAAATGGCCTACGACTTCGGTCGTCACGGCGTACGGGTCAACGCCATTGCGCCGGGAGAAATCGACACGTCGATCCTCTCCCCCGGCACCGCAGACATCGTCGAACGGCTGGTGCCGATGCACCGCCTGGGCAAGCCCGAAGAAGTCGCGTCACTGGTGTATTTCCTCTGCACCAGCGGCGCGTCGTACGTGAACGGCTCGGAAATCCACGTCAACGGTGGCCAGCATGTCTGAAGCAGTGATGACTGACGTCTCCTGCGCGAAGCTCATGACGACCCAAGCGCCCGAGTTGGACGAACGCAGAGCGCTGGAAATGGCCGCGCAGGTCTACGGCCTGAACGGGACGATTCGGCCGCTGAACGGTGAACGGGACGCGAATTTTCTCGTGCGCTCCGATCGGGGCGCGTACGTGCTGAAAGTCATCAATCCAGCGGAAAGCCCCAGCGTCACCCACTTCCAGACGCAGGCCCTGTTGCACATCGAGCGCCATGGCGCCCACCTTCCGGTGCCTCGCGTGCTGGCGGCATTGAACGGTGAGTTCGAGCCCTGCGTGCGGGTCGGTGAACAGCATTTCACCGTACGCGCGGTGACCTACCTGGAAGGCATTTCGCAGAATCAGGGCACGCCCAGCATGGCGCTGATGCATCAGTTGGGCACGATCCTGGCGGACGTCAATCTGGCGTTGAACAACTTTCAGCACCCCGGTGCGCAGCGCAATCTGCTGTGGGATGTGGGCCATGCCGAACGCACCCGCCCTCACTTGCACTGCCTGGACGCCGCGCAACAACCGCTGGTGACCGCGCTGATGGACCGCCACGAAACCCACGTGAAGCCTCGACTGGCCAAGCTGCGCGCGCAAGTTATCCATAACGACCTGAACCCGCACAATGTCATGCTCGATGCCGCGACCGGCACCCGAGTGACGGCCATCATCGATTTTGGTGACGCCCTGTACGCCCCCCTTATCAATGATCTGGGCACCGCGCTGTCGTACCAGTTCGACGCCGACGCCGCCGACCCGCTCTGGCAAATCAAGGCCTTTGCCGCTGCCTACTCCAGACGCATTCCGTTGTTGCGCGAAGAGCTTGAAGTCCTCGGCGATCTGATCGCCATGCGCATGGCCATGGCGATCACCATCGCCCAATGGCGAGCAAGCCTGTACCCGGACAACCGCGCCTACGTGCTGCGTAACCTCAGCACCACTTGGCGCAACCTGCAATCGCTGGTCGCCCTGCCCGCTGGGCAACTGACCCAAGCGCTGATCAATGCCTGCACACCGGAGGCCGCATGAGTTCCGATCTGCTTTCCCGCCGCGAGCATGCCCTCGGCGCCAGCTACCGCCTGTTTTACGAAGAACCCTTCGCACCGGTGCGGGGCGAAGGCGTCTGGCTGTTCGACCAGAACGGCACGCCCTTTCTGGACGCCTACAACAACGTGGCTTCCGTGGGCCACTGCCACCCCGCGGTGGTGCGGGCGATTGCCGAACAGAGCGCGCAGCTCAACACCCATACGCGTTACCTGCACTCGGCGATCGTCGACTACGCCGAAGATTTGCTCAGCGAGTTTCCCGAGTCCCTGAACAACCTGACCATGACCTGCACCGGCAGCGAGGCCAATGACCTCGCGCTGCGCATCGCCCACTGTCACAGCGGCGGCACGGGGATTCTCGTGACACGCTGGGCCTATCACGGCGTCACCAGCGCGCTGGCAGAAATCTCGCCGTCATTGGCGACTGGACTGCCCACCGCCAGCCATGTGCGCTTGCTCGACCCGCCGGATTCGTATCGCGGCAACCATTTCGTGGCCAGCGTCAAAGCCGCCCTCGCGGACATGCGGGCTCACGGCATCCAGCCTGCGGCGTTGATGGTGGACAGCATTTTTTCCAGCGACGGTGTGTTTTCTCCGTCCAACGGCGAACTGGCCGCTGCCGCTCAGTGCGTGCGCGAAGCTGGCGGCCTGTACATCGCCGATGAAGTCCAGCCCGGATTCGGCCGCACCGGCGCGCAGCGCTGGGGATTTCAGCACGACGCCGTGATTCCGGACCTCGTGACCCTGGGCAAGCCCATGGGCAATGGCCACCCCGTCGCAGGCGTGGTGGGCCGCTCGACGCTGTTCGACCAGTTCGGCCGTCAGCAGCGCTATTTCAATACGTACGGCGGCAATCCCGTGTCTTGCAAAGCCGCGCACGCAGTGCTCGGCGTGCTTCGCGATGAGAACCTACAGGCCAATGCCCATGACGTGGGCGGCTACCTCAAACGCGGGTTGCAAGCCTTGGCCGAGCGCTTCGAAGTGATCGGCGATGTTCGTGGCGAGGGCCTGTTTCTCGGCGTCGAACTGGTGGAAGACCGCACTACCCAATCCCCCGCCACCCGCATTGCGGCAGCGACGGTGAATGGCATGCGCCGCAGGCAGGTGCTGATCAGCGCCACCGGCCCCGCCGCCAACGTCCTCAAGATCCGTCCGCCACTGGTGTTCCAGCGCAACCATGCCGATCTGTTGCTGGAACGGTTGGAAGCCACGCTGAGGGCGGTCACATAAAGCCCCTCCGGATTGGCCCGCACCGTCTAAACTCCATCCAGTCGCAAAAAGAACGGGCCGCGTCGCTTTTGTAAGAAAAAATCAAAAACGGCATGCCAAGCTGCGTTCCATACCCGACCAAGGGCGTGACAAAGATCGCGCCGGGTACAACAAGATGCCCGACAAGGGTGCCCTGGCTTCGGCCTGAAAATCCACGTGCCCGTGACGTGGTACATGCGCCGCAGCCCACACTTTCGGACAACCGACAACCATCTGGTTCGTCCGTGACCGTGAGGAATGCTGTATGCCTGACCAGATGTCGATTCTGCCCATGGTCAACAGCCTGCTGGAGCGCCACAAAGGCTCTCCGGGCGCACTGTTGCCCATTCTCCACGAGATTCAGGAAGGCATCGGTTACATCCCCGACGCCGCCATCCCCGACATAGCCCACGCCCTCAACCAAAGCCAGGCCGAAGTGCGTGGCGTCATCAGTTTCTATCACGACTTCCGCACCGCGCCACCGGCCCGCCATATTCTGCGCCTGTGCCGGGCCGAGTCCTGCAAAAGCCGGGGGGCCGAGCAATTGGCGGCGCAATTGCGCGAGCGTCTGCAACTGGACGATCACGGCAGCAGCGCCGACGGCAATATCAGCTTGCGGCCGGTGTATTGCCTGGGCGCGTGCGCGTGCTCACCCGCGCTGGAGCTGGACGGAAAACTGCACGCGCGGCTCAGCGCTGAGCGTCTTGATGCCCTGCTCGACACGTGCCGGGAGGACGCACAATGACGCGTCTATACCTGCCCGCCGACTCCGTAGCCCGCGCCGTGGGGGCGGACGCCGTTGCCGTGGCCCTCGCCAGCGAAGCGCGCACACGCAACCTGCCACTGGACTTGCACCACACCAGCTCCCGAGGCCTTTACTGGCTGGAACCGCTGCTGGAAGTGGACAGCCCGCAAGGCCGCCTCGGTTTCGGCCCGCTGACGGAAGATGACGTCCCCGGCGTGCTCGACGCGCTGCTCGGCGATCCCTCCAGCCATCCGTTGTCTTTGGGATTGGTGGAAGAGTTGCCCTATCTGAAGACCCAACAACGCCTGCTGTTCGCCCGCGCCGGGATCACTCAACCGCTCTCGCTGCAGGATTACAAAACCCACGGCGGTTTCGAGGGCCTGACCCGCGCCATTGCCGTGGGTGGCGACGAGACAGCTACCGCCGTGTTCGACTCCGGCCTGCGCGGTCGCGGCGGCGCGGCCTTCCCTGCCGGGATCAAATGGCGCACCGTCCGCAGCAGGCAAGCCGCGCAGAAATACGTGGTGTGCAACGCCGACGAAGGCGATTCCGGGACCTTCGCCGACCGCATGCTGATGGAAGGCGACCCCTTCCTGTTAATAGAAGGCATGGTCATCGCCGGGATCACCGTCGGCGCCAGCCTCGGCTACATCTACGTGCGCTCGGAATACCCCCAAGCCATCGCCACCCTGCGCGAAGCCATCACGATTGCCCGCTCCGCTGGCTTCCTCGGCGACGACGTCGCGGGCAGCGGCCTGGCGTTCGATATGGAAGTCCGGGTCGGCGCAGGCGCGTACATCTGCGGTGAAGAAACCGCGCTGCTGGACTCACTGGAAGGCAAACGTGGGCTGGTGCGCGCCAAGCCGCCAATCCCCGCGTTGAAAGGGCTGTTCGGTCAGCCGACCCTGGTTCATAACGTGCTGACCCTGGCGTCGGTGCCGCTGATTCTGGCCAAGGGCGCGCAGTTCTATCGCGATTACGGTATGGGCCGATCTACCGGCACCATGCCGTTTCAACTGGCGGGCAACATTCGCCACGGCGGCCTTGTAGAGCGGGCATTTGGCCTGACCTTGCGGGAACTGGTGGAAGTCTATGGCGGCGGGACCGCCAGTGGTCGTCCGCTGAAAGCCGCGCAAATTGGCGGCCCGCTGGGCGCCTGGGTACCGCCGTCACAGTTCGACACACCGCTGGACTACGAGGCGTTCGCTGCCATCGGCGCGATGCTCGGCCACGGCGGCGTGGTGGTGGCTGACGACACCCTGGACATGGCCCACATGGCGCGGTTCGCCCTGGAATTCTGCGCCGAAGAATCCTGCGGCAAATGCACACCCTGCCGCATCGGTTCGACCCGGGGCGTCGAGGTCATCGACCGGATACTGGCTGCGCCTGACCAGAACGTTCGGGATCAGCAGGCCATCATCCTCAAAGACCTGTGCGACACCCTGCAATTCGGTTCGCTCTGCGCGCTCGGCGGCATGACCGCCTACCCCGTCGCCAGCGCGCTCAAGCACTTCCCTGCCGACTTTGGTCTGCAACTCTCGGAGGCCGAGCAATGATCACGATATTCGACCCGAAAACCGACGCCGACTTAGGCACGCCCGCCCGCCACAGCGGCGTGCAGGTCACCCTGAACATCGACGGCCAACGTATCAGTGTGCCTGAAGGCACCTCCGTCATGCGTGCCGCCGCGCTGATGGGCACCACCATTCCCAAACTGTGCGCCACCGACAGCCTCGAAGCGTTCGGCTCCTGCCGCATGTGCCTGGTGGAAATCGAGGGCATGCGCGGCTATCCGGCCTCGTGCACCACGCCGGTCACCGAAGGCATGACCGTGCACACCCAGACGCCGAAACTTGCGACGCTGCGCCGCAACGTCATGGAGCTGTACATCTCCGATCACCCGCTGGACTGCCTGACGTGCTCGGCCAACGGCAACTGCGAACTGCAAACCGTTGCCGGTCAGGTCGGCCTGCGGGAAGTGCGCTACGGCTACGAAGGCGAAAACCATCTCGCTGACAAGAAAGACGTGTCCAACCCGTACTTTGATTACGACCCGAGCAAGTGCATCGTCTGCAGCCGCTGCGTGCGGGCCTGTGAAGAAACCCAGGGCACTTTCGCGCTGACGATCACTGGACGCGGCTTCGAATCCCGCGTGTCCGCCGCCGGTGGCGACAACTTCCTCGAATCGGAGTGCGTGTCCTGCGGCGCCTGCGTGCAAGCCTGCCCCACCGCGACCCTGATGGAAAAAAGCGTGGTGGAGAAAGGCCAGCCGGAGCACAGCGTCATCACCACCTGCGCCTATTGCGGCGTGGGCTGCTCGTTCCGCGCCGAGATGAAAGGCGATGAACTGGTGCGCATGGTCCCGGACAAGAACGGCCATGCCAACCATGGCCACTCCTGCGTCAAGGGCCGTTTCGCCTGGGGCTATGCAACCCACCCGGATCGCATCACCAAACCGATGATCCGCAAGCACATCAGCGACCCTTGGCAGGAAGTCAGCTGGGACGAGGCCGTGACTTACGCCGCCAGCGAAATGCGTCGCCTGCAACAGAAATACGGCCGCGATTCCATTGGCGGCATCACCTCCAGCCGCTGCACTAACGAAGAAACCTATCTCGTACAGAAACTGGTGCGCGCCGCGTTCGGCAACAACAACGTCGACACCTGTGCGCGGGTTTGCCACTCGCCAACCGGCTATGGCCTGAAACAGACGCTGGGCGAATCGGCAGGCACCCAGAGCTTCGACTCGGTGATGAAAGCCGATGTGATTCTGGTCATGGGCGCCAACCCCAGCGATGCCCATCCGGTGTTTGGTTCTCAACTCAAGCGCCGCCTGCGCGAAGGCGCTCAACTGATCGTCATCGACCCACGGCGCATCGATCTGGTGGATTCGGTTCATGGCCGGGCCAAGATTCACCTCGCGCTGCGTCCGGGCACCAACGTCGCCATGCTCAACGCCTTGGCTCACGTGATCGTCACCGACGGCTTGCTCGATCAGGCGTTCATTGACGCCCGCTGCGAAGGCAATGACTTTGCCCGCTGGAGCGAATTCGTCAGCCGCGCAGAGCATTCGCCGGAAGTACTGGGCCTCATCTGCGGTGTGAACGCCGCCGACATTCGCGCCGCCGCCCGCCTCTACGCCAGCGCCAACAACGCCGCCATTTATTACGGGCTGGGCGTCACCGAACACAGTCAGGGCAGCACCGCCGTCATGGGCATCGCCAACCTGGCCATGGTTACCGGCAACATTGGCCGTGAAGGCGTCGGCGTGAACCCGCTGCGTGGGCAGAACAACGTGCAGGGTTCCTGCGACATGGGCTCATTCCCCCACGAACTGCCGGGCTATCGCCACATCTCCAACGAAGTTGTGCGCACTCAGTTCGAGAATGCCTGGAACGTCACGCTGCAACCCGACCCAGGCCTGCGCATTCCCAACATGTTCGAATCGGCGCTGGCCGGTCAATTCAAGGGCTTGTACTGCCAGGGCGAAGACATCGCCCAGAGCGACCCGAACACCCAGCACGTGACAGCAGCCCTGTCGGCCATGGAATGCGTGGTGGTGCAGGACATCTTCCTTAACGAAACCGCGAAATTCGCCCACGTGTTCCTGCCGGGCGCTTCGTTCCTTGAAAAAGACGGCACCTTCACCAACGCCGAACGCCGCATCTCACGGGTGCGCAAGGTCATGGACCCGCTGGGCGGCAAGGCCGACTGGGAGGGCACCGTCGCGCTGGCCAACGCCTTGGGCTACCCGATGAGCTACACACACCCGTCGGAGATCATGGACGAAATCGCCAGCCTGACGCCAACGTTCACCAACGTCAGCTACGCCGCGCTGGACGTTCACGGCAGCCTGCAATGGCCGTGCAACGAAGGCGCGCCCGACGGCACGCCGACCATGCACATCGACCAGTTCGTGCGTGGCAAAGGCCGCTTCATGCTCACCGGCTACGTGCCCACCGAGGAAAAGGTCAATACCCGCTACCCGCTGCTGCTCACCACCGGCCGCATCCTCAGCCAATACAACGTTGGCGCCCAGACCCGTCGCACCGAGAACGTTGCCTGGCACGAAGAAGACCGGCTGGAAATCCACCCGACCGACGCCGAAAGCCGTGGGGTCAACGAAGGCGATTGGGTGGGCATCGGCAGCCGGGCCGGCCAGACCGTGCTGCGCGCCCGGGTGACCGAACGCGTCGCACCGGGCGTGGTGTACACCACGTTCCACTTCCCGGAATCCGGCGCCAACGTCATCACCACGGACAACTCCGACTGGGCCACCAACTGCCCGGAATACAAAGTCACCGCCGTGGAAGTCAGCCGCGTCTACCACCCTTCCGAGTGGCAAAAACGCTACCAGGCCTTCAGCGACGAACAGCAACGCCTGCTCGACGAACGGCGCCAGGCTCGCCACACCGACAAAGCGGAGGTGCGCCGATGAGCGACGCCAACCTGATCAAAATGGTCAACCAGATCGCCAAATACTTCGCCACCGAACCGGATCAAGAGGCCGCAGTTCTCGGTGTGCGCAACCACATCCAGATGTTCTGGACGCCGGGGATGAAGAAGGAGTTGGTGGCGTTGCAGGCGGCGAATCACGGCGCGGAATTGCACCCGCTGGCGCAAGATGCGGTAAAGGGGGCTGGATGGTAGAACCGGCCAGAGGTGAATGCTGAAACCCAAAAGCCCCGAGTGATCGGGGCTTTCTTACTCATGCGACAGGGTCTTGGCTGGCCGTCGGTCGTTTGATTCCAACCGGGCAATTGCCGTATTTTGTGGGCTGCTCGTGGTCATTCGGAGCGGACCCACTGCGACATTGTCCATCACACGCGCGCTCCATCAAGTAAACCCGCGCCCCGCCGACATAGAGGTACAGAGCGTTTTGCGGCGAAATACGCCGACTGTGGCGCTCCCTCGATGAATCCCGCACGCGGCATGTGACAGGGAACTGACAGCCAACATCAGATGAGTACTCGATGCACTGGATATTGCATATTGGCGCACCCAAAACAGGGTCAACGGCCATCCAGCGGTTCATTTTCGACAATCGCGAACAATTGAAATCCCAGGGCATTCTTTATCCCGACGTCAGCCTGCGCGGATACGGCCATCATGACCTCGCTTTCTTGCTGGGTGGGGGTTATCCGGAGTGGGCCACGGGCCAGGAAAAGTCGCTCGCGCAGTTGCGCGACGAGCTCAAGGCGGCTGTAACGGGCAGTGACGCCCATACGGTGATCATCAGCAGCGAAAATTTCTTTATCTTCCCCAACCCCCAAGGCCTGCTGGACACGATGCGGGACGCCGGACTCGCGCCCGACGACCGAATTTCTGTCGTCTGTTATATCCGGCGGCAGGACGACGCCCATCTGTCCTGGTACAACCAGACCGTCAAGGCGCAGGGCAATGCGCTCAACTTTGCCGCCACCACTCGCCGCGACTTCGGGCTGTGGGACTATGCCGAGCGCCTGAAGCCGTGGCAGGAAACCTTCAAAGACGCCACCTTCGTCCTGCACGACTACGCCCGCTTCACCCGCGAAGACATCCGTATCGATTTCTTGCAGACACTCGGCCTGCCCGCTCAATCATTCGACTTGCCGAACGGGCGAGTCAACGAGCGCATCAACCGCGACATTCTCAATGTCCAGCGCCTGATCAACCGTCTGCCCATACGCACCGTCAACAAGCGGCGCTACCACAAACAACTCATTGAGCTGACGGCCGCAGCCGCTGGCAAAGCGGTGTTCGACGACAGCCCGTTTCTGACCGTTGCCCAGCGTCAAGCGCTGGTCGACAGCTACGCCGCCAGCAACAGAGCCATCGCACGGTCGTTCTTTCATCGCGATGAACTGTTCGCGCCCATCGCGCCTGGCGAGCACACCCACACCAGTGCGGCACCACGCGGGGCAACACTGACCAAGGTAGGCTTCGTCCTGCATTGGCTTTTCAATCATCGCCTGCGTCTGTCACGCCGCACTTGAGGTATCTGTTCATGTCGCGCATCAGCACCGAATATCAGTTCAAGGATCACCCACAAACCTGCGACCGGGACGACCTCTGGGGTCAGGTCAAACGCACTGTCGGCGGCAAGCCGGTGACAGAGGAACAAATCGCCATGATCATTGATGCGATCAGCCAAGGGGTCGACCTCAACGCTCAAGACCGGCTGCTGGACCTGTGCTGCGGCAATGGCGCCTTGAGCACTCAACTGTTCGGACGTTGCGCCGGCGGACTGGGCGTGGACTACTCGGACTTTCTGATCGATGTCGCCAACGAGCGGTTCGCCCGCCCTCCTGTCGAGCGCTATGTCCTCGACGATGCGCTGGCTTATCTGCATCGGGAAGAAGAACCGCAGCTGTTCACCAAAGCCATGTGTTACGGCGCATTCCCCTATTTTCCGCAGCCACTGGCGCTGGAGTTCTTGCAACTGCTGCACGCGCGGTTTACCGGCATCGAGCAGGTCTTCCTGGGCCAACTCCCTGACAGAAGTCGCATGGATGAATTCTTTACCTCACGCGTTCGCGTGCCCGGCGAAGAAGATGATCCTGGCAGCCTGATGGGCATCTGGCGAACCCAGGAACAACTCACAGAACTCGCCCAACGGGCCGGATGGGAAGTGCGCTGCAGCCGTATGCCAACGACGTTCTTCTCCTCGCATTACCGCTTTGACGCGATCCTGACCCGGATTTGAATACCCCCGCATACCTGGAGCACTTCTGCTCATGAGTACCGTCAGCCCTCTCGCCTTGTTCGGCGGCCAGCCCCTGTTCGAACGGCCGTTGACCACCGGGCAACTGGCCAATCGCGACCCCGAACGTTTTTTCGAGCTGGCCAGCGCTTCGCTGGAGCGCCGCCGGCTGACCAATCAGGGTCCGCTGGTCGATGAGCTTGAGCAACGCCTGTGCGAGCTCCATGGCACCCGGCATTGCGTCGCCTTTGCCAACGCCTGCTTTGCAATCATCCTCGCCTTGCGCAATCTGGCGCGGCCGAACGCACGCAAAGTGATCCTGCCCTCGCTCACCTTTCGCGGTTTGCCTCACCTGATTCGCTGGGCCGGATACGAGCCGCAGTTCTGTGACGTCGACCCGCTGACTCACACCCTGGCCCCGGGCGAGCTGGCCCGGCTGATCGACGCCGACACTGCGGCCGTGCTGGCGGTGGAGAACATCAATGGCCTGTGTGACATCGACGCGCTGGAACGCCTGACACTGGATGCTGGCATACCTCTGCTGGTCGATGCCGTGTATGGCATCGGGGGTCGCTACACAGACACCCTGCGGGACAACCGCGTAGGGACGCGTGGAAACGCTTCGGTTTTCAGCCTGCACGCCACCAAACTGATCAACGGTTTCGAAGGCGGCTATCTGACCACCGACGACGATGAACTGGCCGCGCAACTCCAGCGCCAGCGCAGCTTCGGCTTCGGCGACGCCGCCATTCCGGTCGAACTGGGCATGAATGCGAAACTCAATGAGTTGCATGCTGCCATGGCACTGTCTAACCTTGATCACATGCACGCCATTATCAACGACAACAAACGGCGTTTTGCCTGCTACCAGCGGCACTTTCAGGACCTGTCCTGGCTTTCATTCGCCGACTACAGCCAATCGCCCGGCACCTACGGTCTCGTCTTGCTGAAAGTGGGCACGCATGCCCCCTACAGCCGCGACGAACTGATCCGCATCCTGCGCGCCGAAAACGCTCTGGTCCGTCCGTATTATTCCCCACCTCTGCATCAACTGGAGCCAGGCTCACCTGCTCTGCCCGTGACCGAAAGCATCAGTCGGCAGTACATCCAGATGCCCGTCGGCGACCTGCTCGTCGAAGCGGACATCGAGCGTCTGGCACAACTCTTCAAGCGTCTGGAACAGGACGCAGTGCTGCTCGGCACACCCCTGGAGAGCGTCCCACAATGAACGAAAAGCCAGTGTTTGATGCGCCGTTGCATGTCGGGCAATTGAACCTGCCCGACCAGACCGAATTTCGGGACATGTTCGAGGGCATCTTTGCCCGACAGTTCTACACCAACCATGGCCCATTGGAGCAAGCGGCAGATCAGGCTCTCGCCGAGCATTTCGGGGTACGGCACGCCATCACCGTGGTCAATGGGACCGTGGCGCTGATGCTGCTGTTGCGCGCGATGGAACTGAGCGGTGAGGTGATCGTGCCCGCCTTCACCTTCCCCGCCACGGTGCAATCGTTGGTATGGGCCGGGCTCAAGCCGGTGTTCTGTGACGTTGACGGCGATACACAGATGCTCAACGCAGCGCTGGTAGAGGCCGCTATCACGCCGGCGACCTCGGCCATTCTCGGCGTACACATCTGGGGGCGAGGCTGCGACCCCCACGGCCTGGCCGGGGTGGCAAAAAAACAGGGTCTGCAATTGCTGTTCGACGCCGCTCACGCCACCGCTTGCACCTTCGAGGGGCAGCGAATGGGCGGATTTGGCCGCGCCGAGATCTTCTCATTCCACGCCACGAAAATTCTCAGCGGTGCCGAAGGTGGCTGCATCACCACCAACGACGACGCTCTGGCGGCCCGCTTGCGCACCCTGCGCAGCTTTCACGCCAGTGACGAACACGCCAGCGGCATCCTGCGCTTGAATGCGAAACTGTCGGAAGCCCAAGCGGCCATGATCCTTTTGGGGCTGCGGCATCTGGATCGTTTCATCCAGGAAAACCGCCAGCGCTATGAGCTTTATCGACAAGGGCTGGCAGGCATCGACGGTCTGGAATTCATCGATTATGCCGCCGGCGAACAGAGCAACTATCAATTTGCCGTGGTCCGCGTCACCGCCACGAAACTGGGCATCAGCCGCGATGAATTACTGGATTGGCTAACCGCCCGGAATGTTTTGGCACGCCGTTACTTTCACCCCGGTGTGCACCGTACCGAGCCCTTTGCCAGCGCGCTTTCAACCGAGCTCAAGGTCACAGATGAGCTGTGCCAAGTGTTGCTGCAATTACCGACGGGCCAGGCCATAACCCAGGATCACGTACGCGACATTTGCGCGCTGATCCGCTCGGCAATCACATAACGACTGACGGCACAGACCCCATGATCAGCACATTGGGCATCATGCAACCTTACTTCTTCCCCTATCTGGGCTACTTCCAGTTGATTGCATCCGTGGAACGCGGCGTGATCTTCGATACCGCGCAGTACGGTCGCAAGAGCTGGATGAATCGTAATCGAATCCTCGATGGCAAAGGCGGTTGGCAGTACATTCAGGTGCCGGTCAGCACGACGCTGGGCAGCTCGATTCAAGCCACCACGGTGATCGATCACTGCGCCGCCCAGCAACGCATTCTCGGCCAACTCGGTATCTATCGAGGCAAGGCACCGTTTTACCGTCGGGTGACTGAATTGATTCCAGCCGTCTTCGATTCGGTGACAGGCAACAGCATCAGCGACCTGAACACGCGTTCACTGCAGGTGGCGTGCGATTACATCGGCCTGCGCTTCAACTGGACACCGCATTCAGCCCTGAACCTGGAACTGCCGCCCATTGAGCATCCCGGTCAGTGGGCGCTGGAAATCAGCAGCCAGATGGGCGCCCGACGCTATATCAATTCGCCGGGCGGAAGGGACATATTTGTCCCCGATGAATGGCAACAGCGCGAGATCGAATTGCGCTTTCTGGATCTGTCGACCTTCGTTTACCCCACCGGCGCGTTGCCCTATGTCGGGAATCTGTCGATCCTCGATGTATTGATGTGGAACGAACCCGGCGACGTCGCCCGCTACATCCGCGAGCATACCCGAGTGGCCTGCTGACTCAGACCCCGAGCCGGTCTAGCATGCGTTCCAGAGTATCGAGAGGAACCGAATAGTTGATGTGTTTATTTTGCACATCACCCTCATCGCCACCCACGAACATCGGGTCATAACCGAGGGTTCGCATCGGGCCAACAAACCCACTGAAGCCGAAGAGGTCCTGCCCGGAAAAACCGGCCTGCCCCAACACCACAATCTTGACCGCAGTGTCGGCGAACATCAGGTTAAGCCACGACGAACCGTTAGGCCCGACAATGGCTTCTGCTTCCTGAAACAGATGGATCTGCTCCTCCAGGCTCAAATCTTCCGGGTAAATCGTCTCGAAGCCTCGCGCTTGCAGGCAGGCGGCCACTTCATTGTCATTCAATATCAAACGCCATTGCCGCTTGCGCCGGGAAAGGAATAAGCGCCTGGAGCCCCGCGCGACCCGTGGCAGCGTGGCGAGGACCCGATCGCGCAAAAAGCTGAAACAATCGGGCGAAAACGGCCCTTGCTCATAGCCCCGCACGGGATGCCCCGGCACCAGATGCATGGGGTAAAAGCTGGGTGTAGGGGCGATTAGCAGCCGTTTGCAAGACAACGCGACACCCGGCTGCAATACCACCCATTCGTTACTGACCACCCGGCGCAGGTACTCGTAGTGACTGGCGGGCATGCCCGCATCGACGATGATGGGCATCGAATCGAACTCGGGATGACGGGACAACGCCCGCAAGCGACACAAAAACTCGGGCATCCAGTGACCGAACTCCACCGATGCGGCCCCGGAAAGCATTATTCCCGCTTCTATCTCCTGAACGGTGTAAGGCGCCATATCAAGGAGAAGACGCTGCCCGTCCCGCCCTTTGATCGCGCTCTCCTGGTGCCATAGGACATATTGGCCGAAGCGAGGGTGGGTCAGGCAATCATTGAGCGCAGCGCCGTCAGGGGTCAGGATCAGGTCGGAACGGGAAAGGATCGTCGCGTTTTGGATGATGCAGGCGTAAGGCCGCTGGCCTTCAACAACGACCTTCAACGGCTCAGCGGCGCCCGGCTCCAGGGATTCAGGCTCTTCGCAGCGGATGCGCTCGGCCTCGTCCAGATAATCGAGCGCTACACCCTGGCTCGCTGTCCATTCGGCAACCGACATCAGCACGGCTTCTCGGCCGTCGATCCCCAACGCCCGCAACTCGTCTTCGCACCCCCACCTGAACAACAGATTTGTCCAGAGTGGGGTGACTGCCGCCTTCAACGCAGGATCGGTCACTGTCTGATAAACATCACGACCGCTGGCAAGACCATAAGCCGCCACGATCTCCTCCAGCAGCAGCCCCAGGCCCTCGACGTGGCCCGGCGAACGCTCATAGGCCGACATGAACGCCAGCGCCGCTTTGCGGTGATCCTGCAATGCGCGGTGTGACAAGCCCAAAACGAACGGCGCGGCCCACTCCCGGCAACCTAATGCGATCGCGGTGTCGCAGGCACTCACAGCGGCAGGGAAATCCCCCAACTTCTGACAGACCTGCCCGAGCAGCGCAGCCAGAGAGGATGACTCGGGAAACAGGGAGACGGCTGCCTCGGCAATAGGGCGGGCGTCGGCGTAACGGCTCGCCGCCATGCATTCCCGCAGTGTCGAGATCAGAGTGCCTTCATCGGCATCCGCAAGCGTGCGCTTCAAGTCTGTTATCGCTTCAGCGTTCAAAAGCATGATTTCCCGTAGGACGAACGTGTTTGGCCTGTAGGGTGCGAGCCCTGATTGCAGGAACCGCCTTATGAGCGGTAACGGTGCATCAGTTGCGCCACCAATTGCTCGATCATCTCAGCCCCATCATGATTGCTGGTGTCGATAATGAACTCCGGCGTCAGCGGCGCTTCGTACGGGCTGTCGATCCCTGTGAAATTACGGATTCGACCCTCACGCACGGCGCGGTACAAACCTTTGGCATCGCGGCGGACACATTCGCCCAGCGGCGTGCTGACGTGTATCTCGATGAATTGATCAGGGTCCAGTCCATGTCGAGCGGCATCCCGGTCGGCGCGAAAAGGCGAAATCGCCGAGACGATGACAATCAGTCCCGCATCCACCATCAGTTTGGCGACTTCGGCCAAACGCCTGATGTTCTCGTGACGATCGCTGTCGCTCATGCCCAGATCACTGCAAAGCCCCTGACGCAGCCTGTCACCGTCCATCAAATAACTGTGCAACCCGTGCTGCTGCAAGGCCTGATCAATACGATTGCCCAGCGTGGATTTACCCGCCCCGGACAAGCCCGTCAGCCAGATGCAACAGGCCCGCTGACGCTTCATGTCTTCGCGTTGAACACGGCCCACGAGAAGCTCGGGCACTAACGGGGCCGGGTTTGACTCAGGTAAACGGGTATCGGTCATAAGCGAACAACTCGTTGATAACGTACACGCAAAAAACGATGGAAAGTCTACGTTATTTCGGCAGGTTTACCGAAAGCCTTAGCAGAGCCGCTCTGCTTCCCGAGGATGGGGGCCGAGGCAGCGGGGAAACAGGTCGGACTCAAACCCCAGAAACGACAAAGCCCTGAATAATCAGGGCTTTGTCGTATAAAAGATGGCGGAGGCGCACAGAACCGGACCCGCAAGATGGCTTTGTGATCATCACTGCCGGTTCAGTCCCAAAGGCCCCATCACCCGCTATCGCGTTGCTTGCACAGCCGAGCCCTGTTTAGGCGCAATCGGAAGCTGGCTGAAGTCACGCAAACTCCCAGGATTGTGCGGGTTGCCAATCAGGAGGCGTTCGGATTTATACCCTTGGCTCGCAATACTCCTGGCCGGCTCAAACTCATCAAAACGCAGCCCTGCCAAATCTGTCCACGTGTGGATGAAGTGAGACGTACTGTAGGGGCGTGCCAGGTAGTCAGCAGGTTCCAGAGTCGTGCCTTGTGCAGCTTTCCAACTGGGCGATTTCCAAACGATGAATGGCACTGTGTACATTGGGCGAGTGGGTGCAGCCTCGTTGCGGCCCAGCACCTCTGGCGCTACCGGGTCATATACGGATTCACCGTGATCAGACAGGTAGAGCAGGAAGCCGTTAGGGTCTGTGTCGCTGAAGCGCTTGATCAGCGACGAGACGACGTAATCGTTGTACCGCACCGCATTGTCGTAGCTGTTGTAGACCTCTAGCTGGCCATCAGTGACATTTGCCGGCACCCCGATCCGATCCTTGAAGTAATCGTATGTGGGTGGGTAGCGATACTTGTAGCTCATGTGCGTGCCCAGCAGGTGCACCACAATCAGCTTACGTGGCGCGTCGTCTTCCAAAACTTTAGAGAACGGGTCCAGGACGTCCTCGTCGTATTGGCTGGTCTCGTTCTGATCGCGGTTGTTGTTCAGGTAGGTCTGCTGGTCTGCCTGCTGAGAAAACAGGGTGAGCATTGTGTTGCGCTTGGTCATGGTCTGCTGGTTGGTAATCCAGAACGTCTTGTACCCGGCCTGCTTCATCACGCTGATCAGGGTTGGCGTACTCAGGTATCGATCCGGATGCTCCTCGTCAGCAAATGTCAGTACCTGCTGAAGGGTCTCGATCGTATAGGGGCGTGGCGCGACCACTTGGCTGAATATCTGCAGCTGGCCACGTAGCTGGTCCAGATTGGGCGTCGTAGGACGGCCATAACCATAAACGCTCATACGCTCCCGGTTCGTTGATTCGCCAATGACCAATACCAGCGTGGAGCGTTGACCTGCATGCGTGTCGGTCAGGTTCTTGAGAGGAGGAATCTGCGCCTGGGTCGCCATCATCGTCGACATCTCGGCGAGTTGCTGACGATACTGGTGATATCCGACGACCATCTGCCAAAGGGCCGCGGCTTCGATATTTTCCTCGAATTTCGCTGCCGCCAGTTGAAGGGTCGGTCGCTTACGATACTGGTTGACAGCGTTGAAGCCCACGCCGACGGCAATGAACAAAACACCACAGGTCACTAGCGCCTTACGCGTCAGGTACGCTGGCCTGACCCGCGTCCACAGCACCAGCCCTGCGAAGGTGTAAGCGGCGATTGCCCCCACAATCGACCAGGAAAAATAGTGCCCCAAGTACTCTGTTGACTCCTGCATGTTCGAGTCGAACATGATGAAAATCACGCTTTGGGAAAACTCCTGCCCATAAATCAGAAAGTATCCGAGGCCAGTCAGTGAGGACGCCCAAAGAAGAAGTCCAATGACGCCAGCAAGAATCCTCGCACGGGCGGGAAACAGGATCAGCGGAATCAGCCACAGCAACGTGACCATCGACGCCTGGATCATCCCCTTCCAGCCTGCAACGCCAGCGCGAATGATAAGGAGCTGTGCGACACCGGAGAAGTACCAGAAGAACAGATAGGCCCAACCTAGACGCGCCCAGACTGCCCGGTTCGGTGTTGCGGGTCCTGAAACTTTAGCTTTCATAACGTCCTCGATTAAACCGCTCTTTACCGAGCGAGGCAGGCCTTCAGGCACCAAACCCTGTGATTCAACGACCGGTGAGTCATTGAGATAAAGCGCGTCCGAACGCTTCAAACATGAGTTTCTACCGCCTGGTGGGAATTGCCTTGCTGATTGATCAGCAACTGACGTACCAGTTGGGCGCAGATCGCCTGTACCCGTTCCAGCGGCTGGCTGGCGTCCACGTCGATAATTTTCGCGTTATTGAAACGGAGCAACGAGGTTGCCTGTACCTTCTGCTTCAGCAGAGAAAGGTTGTGGTCGGGCTTGCGAGAGAATGCCGTATCAGCATCAATGTTCAATCTAATGACCAGCGTGGGCCGATGGCTGACCATCCTCTGGTAAAGCGCAAACTCACGCTTTGCAAGCCACGCCGTAAAGCGGCCAGTAGGCGTTGATGCGTTCAGGCCCGGGCCGTCATAGAACCCCGGCACGTCAACTTGAGGGTATCTGTCGCAAATAACGATGGAAGCCCGATCGCGTAACGCCTGCATCTCCCTGAAGCGACGGACGCGCAGTAGCGAAAATCCGTAGATGGTCAACGCCGTGAAGACCCCAGGGATTTTTTCGCCCTTGGTACGAGCCTGTGTCGCCTTGGCGGCCAATCGACGTCCGACGGCAGGCCCGATCAATGGCCAGGCCTGTATCTTGAGTCCTATGGCGCCTGTACCCAATCCCAAGTAGGCATAGGCAGCGCCCTCACCTGCCAGGGTGGAGCAAAGGTGGGCCGCCACGGTGGTTTTTCCCGCGCCGTCCGAACCAATAATGGCCACGAGCGGCGCCAGAGGGCGGTCGCCTCTCCCGCGAGGAGTTTCGAATAGGGCGCGCATGTCTGCTACCTCTCCCCCTACGGATTCGCCAGGCTGCGGGACACCGCTGCTTTGGCTTGCGCAATGACCTCTTCGAGCGGCAGGCGACTGTCGAGATCCAGAATCGGTGCTCCCTGATATTCAAGCTTGGGGACGTTCGCAATCTTGAGTGCAAGCGATTCGTAGCGGTGATCAGGTTTGCGCGCAAACGCGGTCTCGACATCCACGTTCAAGCGAACAACCAGATCCGGACGGTAGCTGATCATGTAGTCGTACAGCTTTTTCTCACGCGCCGCCAGGAACCGAATCAGCGCGTTCCCATGCTTGACTGCGAGCAACCCGGGGCCATCGATTTTCATATTGGCAACTGCGATCTGCGGAAAACGATCAGCGACGATGGTGATGCCTTGGCGTCGCAGCTTCATCATCTTCTGGTAACGACGATACCGGCGGATCGACAACAGGAAGATGGCAAATGCCGCCAAGGTGCTGGGGCCGCTGGAGATTTGTGCGTGTTTGTGATTGCCACGTGGAGAGTTGGCAGCGATCAGCCGACCGATTGCTTTGCCCACCAACGGCAACCTGACCAACCTTTCACCTATCTGCTTGGACTGAATGCCCAAATGGCAACTCTGCACAGGCTGCGACCGGCTCAGCCACGTGAGGATAGCCTCCGAGACGGTCGACTTTCCGGAGCCATCACAGCCGACAAATGCGATGAGCGGCCCCAGTACCCTTCCTTTCTTGTCCAGGTGCGGCTGACGTTTCGGAACCTGGACTTCGCCGTTCTGCTCCATATGATGATCTGGCGCAGGTGCATGTTGGTGTTTAGAAGAAAGCATTATTGGGCCCGTCTCGTACGAGTAAAAAGAAGCTGGATGCAGAGTCAAACTTCCAGATTGGAAGGCTCATTGACCAGATAGGCACGGTTTTTCATTCGCTTGATCTCGCCGTCCCTGAGCTCGATGATTTCGTCAGCGATGTCGATAAGCCCCGGACGATGAGAAACGGCAATGATGGTGATCTCTGGCGCCAACGCTTTCAGCGACTCACAGATATCTTTCTCGGCAGCCGGGTCGAGCGAGCTGGTCGCTTCATCCAGAATGAGCAACTGAGGTCTGTGGGCGAGCGCACGTGCAATCACTATTCGTTGCCGCTGACCACCTGAAAGCTTGCCCCCTCGTTCGCCCACGATCGACTGCATGCCTTGGGGAAGTTGGGATACGAACTCCCATGCACCTGCCTGGCGCAATGCTCGCTCCGCATCCGCCTCGGTGAGCGCTGGCTCGCCCAAAGTGACATTCGCAAGGACGGTGTCGTGTAAAAGCAAAGTTTCCTGCGTGACGTAGCCAATCATGCGACGCCACATGCGGCGATCTAGGTCAGGAAGCGGAATACCGTCTATGAGCACTCGACCTTGTTGAGGGGTCAACAACGCACACACCAGGTCGAGAATCGTGGTTTTCCCTGCCCCGGAGGGGCCCACCAGCGTCGTCATCGTCCCGACATCGAAAGTCAGTGATGCGCTGTTCAAAACCTTGCGCTCGCCATAAGTAAATGTGACGTTCTGAAACTCGATCCGGTCTTTGAGCGTGGGCTGCACGGTACCGCCGACAGGCTCGGCTTCTCCCCTGGCCGTCACTACCGCTTCGCGCAGCGCCCAAAAGGCACTCTCTTGCCCCGCCATGCGGTGGTAACGCTGCTGCGCCTTGTGCATAAGGCCTAGCACTCTCACCACCATGAATATGAGCACCATGACGGATGACAACGGCAACTTCCAGATAACCAGGCCCGCATACAGACCGGCTGCGGCGAGAATGGCCAGCAAGGGCTCCTGGAGTGCGCGCAATGTCTCGCGGCTGGTGACCTCCTTCTCCATTGCCCCATTCAGCTCAGCAGCCTGATGGCGCAACAACGAATCGGCGATATCCTCCCTGGCCATTGCCTTCAATGGTTTGACTGACCCCAAGGTGTCGCTGAGGTTGATCAGCAACTCCCGCATCAGGCTGGTCTGGCCCTTCCCTGCTTTACGGGATGTTTTGACCAAACCACGCAGGGCGAAAAGAATGACCACGCCGAGAACCAAGCACACCAGCGCAGCTTGCCAGGAGACGAACAGCGCGATGACGCCGTACGCGATCGCCTGGATGGAGAGCGCAACCATGTTCGCGGCGTGCTCATAAGCGGTTGATGCTCGGTAGGCTTCGGTAGCCACGGCGTTGGCCAATGCTCCACCCGGCTGACGCAGATAGTATTCCCAGCGGCTACCCAGTGTTGCGTTGATCAGATCGACCCTCAGGTCGGTTGCGACATGGGCTACGGTGTAGCCAACCTGGCGGTTGGCCAGAAGAATCAACAGACTGCTGATGGCCATGCCCACGACAATGATGACGAGTAGCGTGATGATCGTTGGCTCCAATCCAAAGAACTGAAGCGCGTTGCCAACAAGGGCGCCAAACGTCGAGTGCGCATTGTCGCCCAGCATCACTGACATCAGGGGCAGCATCGTTGTCAGACTGACGCTCTCGACCAGGCCGGCAACGACCAGGCTCAGCAGCATCAATGCCGTTCGTATCGGATACGAACGCCCAAAAACAAAAATAATTCGCATAACACTCACATTCGGTTCAAGGTTCTCTGCACCGCACGGCAATTCCCTGCACTACAGTTCGTCTGCACCCCTCGCTGTCAGGCCGTAGGCTCAAGCAATGGACGTAGAGCGGCGAACGCTTCGATGATCTGATCAATTTGCGCGGTTGTGTGGGCGGCGCTGACACTGCAGCGAACCAATGTGACGCCCGACGGCGTGGCAGGCGGAAGTACCAGATTGACATATACACCCTGATCAATGAGTGCTCGCCAGAACTGTACACCCTGCTCTTTGCTACCGACCATGACCGGGACAACGGGGCTCACGCTCGGCCCTAACGAATAGCCCAATTCCGCCAGCCCATCGTAAAGCCGACGGGCATTGTCCCAGAGGTTCGCCCGCAGATCCGGGCGCGCAGCAATTGTCTTCAAGGCCGATCGCACAGACGCCACGACCGAAGGAGAGGGTGAGGCCGTGAAGATGTAGGGACGGCTGGCATAACGCAGCACTTCCATCCCACTGCTCAGGCCCGCGGCAAAACCACCGATTGCAGCCAGACTCTTGCTGAAGGTTCCCAGGATGATATCGACATCATCCTCCACGCCCTGCTCTTCCGCCAGGCCTCGACCGTTAGGGCCCATGACGCCAAACGAGTGAGCTTCGTCAACCAACAAGAAACCGCCCAGACGGCGTTTAACGTCAACGATTTCTTTGAGTGGAGCCACGTCGCCGAGCATGCTGTAGATGCCTTCCACGATGATCAGCGCATCCTTCGCGCGTTCCCCAAGGCGCAGCATGCGGCGCTCAAGGTCTTTTGCGTCGTTATGGTGAAAACGGATGATTTCAGCCCCACCCAAGGCGCATGCATCATAGATACTCGCGTGACAATCGGCGTCGAGCAGTACCACTTCGCGCGGGCCGGCAAGCGTCCCGATGATGCCCAGGTTAGCCACATAACCAGTGGAGAAAACCATGACCGATGGCCGATCCAGAAATTCGGCCAACTCTGCTTCCAGCGCCGAATGACCGCCGTAGCTGCCGTTGGCCATTCTTGACCCAGTTGTGCCCGTACCTTCGGCGGTCAGCGCTTTGCGCGCAGCTTCGATAGCGTCTTCATCGAATGTCAGGCCCAGGTAATTGTTAGTGCCAGCCAAAATGACATCGGTACCGCCGATACGCCCACGCGTCGATGAATAGAGCGCTTCGATTCGAGTACCAAATGGGCTAGGGTCAAGCGCCTGCAGACTGGAACGCTCAGCGGCCAGGCGGGAGAACTTGTCATACAGTCCCATGACTTTTCTCCAGATAGCCAATCAGAGAGGCGGCAAGCTGCCTTGGCGTGCGAACGTCCATGAGGATATTGATCGGTATCGACAGGTCATAGTCGTCCTCAAGCTTCATCAACAAATCCATCATTTTTACTGACTCAAGGCCTAGGTCATCGACCATGTCACTGTCAGGCCCTACCTCACCTGCACCGGGAATCATGTCCCGAAGACACGTCAAAACATTCTCTATGATCACATCTTGCGTAAACATACTTAGCCTCGTTGGCGCGCGAATTTGCACACGTTCAAAACAAACCTTCCTGCAGGGCACGTCGTAGCTTTATCTGGGGACTCCAGCCGGTTGCGGCCGTTATCGCCGTGTTGCTGCATGTCCAGTCAGGGTGTGTGAGCTCATTGACTTTGCTGGTGGTCAGCATTGGGTTACCGCGAACCACGTAGGAAATGACCAGGTTTGCGCGGGCAACGGCTCTCAAGACGGCGGTTGAAATGGCCAGTGATCGAACTGGAGCCGCCCGTATATCGGTCGCAATCTGCGCCAGCCCCTTCCAGCTGTATCCGCCGAGCGTGCCGTCACTGATTTCGTAAAGAGCCGAATTCGAGTTCGGCGCTCCAAGCCATTGCCCAACAGCCGCTACAAGGTCAAAGACGTGCACAAAGCTGAGATGCGTATCCCCTGCGCCGAGCCTGATCTGCAGCCCCTTGAGCAACCAGGTGAACAGTGGCCGTAGTTCGCGATCTCCCGGGCCATAGACTGCCGTCGGACGGAAGATCGTGACGGCCATGGCTCCTGCTACCCGGATGACTTCCTGCTCGGAGTCATGTTTGGATTTTGCGTACCACGAGAGCTCTGGATGGCGAGCGGCAAGAGATGACATCAACAGAAAACGTTTGCAGGTGCCGGCTTTAGCAGCGGCTTCAGCGACCCGACGGCTGCCGTCCACATTGGCAATGCGGAAACTACGGGCATCACGCCCTCGAACCGCCCCCGCGCAGTGGATGACGATATGTGCCCCTGCAACCAGCTTTGCCAGTGAGTCACTGTCCTCAAGCGATCCCTTTACCCACAGAACACCGTTTTCAAGCCCAGCCTGTGTGCGACTGAGCGCGCGCACACGGACACCACGACCAACGAGCATTCGCGCTATTTGACCGCCGATAAAACCGCTGCCACCGGTAAGGGCAATCGTTGGCTCGGTCATGCGGTTTCGGCCGCAGCGAAGCTCTCGGGGAGTGCGGCGCGAAGACTCATGAAGCGCTTGCGGGCTTCGGCCCGGGCTGGTTTTCCTGAGGAGGTGCGAGGAATGCTATGGGGCGGTACCAGGTCGATGGTCGGGGAGATACCGAATTCACTGTGGACCTTGGCAAACAATGTATGAGAAAGACGCGCCCTCTTCTCCTCATCGAGGATGCGGTATTGAACCTGGATCACCACCGATGGATCAGCGTCCTTGTCGGTAATGAAAACGATCGCGTCCCCCGGCCTGATTTCCGGCTCGGACTCGACAATGAGTTCAATGTCTTGAGGCCAGATGTTACGACCTCGGATGATGATCAGATCCTTCTTGCGCCCGGTGACGTAAAGATCCCCATCGAAAAGATATCCCAGGTCGCCAGTATCGAGCGTTTTGGTCGCTGCGAGAGTTTGAATGGAATCGTGATCCTGGAAATAGCCCGTCATCAGGCTCGGGCCAGAAATCATGACTCTGCCCACTTCGCGCTCGGCCAGGACATTGCCAGAGTCATCTACGATCAGCAGTTCGTGCCCCGGCAGCGCGCGGCCGCAGTTAACGAAAGCACTGACCGCTGAAGATTTTTCAGTGGCGCTGAGCGCCCTACCTTCCGTTTCCAAAATGTCTCGGTCGATCCTGTCAACCTGAGCACCTGTGTCCGGTCTGGCAAAGCTGACAGCCAACGTGTTTTCTGCGAGCCCGTAGCACGGCATAAATGCGCCAGCCTTGAACCCAGCGGCGGCAAAGTGCTCGGCAAATCGGTCGAGTGTGGCGATGGAAATCGGTTCAGCGCCAACACCTGCTACGCGCCAGTTCGACAAATCGAGGCTTTCTACTTCAGCGGCACTGCAACGACGTACACACAGATCGAACCCGAATGGCGGCGCCACCGAGACCGTACCCCTGTTCCGACTCAGCAAGTTAAGCCACTGTTTGGGCCGCATCGCGAAGTCTTGCGTGCGCAGGTAATCGACCGATATCTGCGTGGCCATGGGCGCCAATACAAAACCTACCAACCCCATGTCGTGGTAGTACGGCAACCAGGAGACACAGCGGTCGCCGGGACGCAACCGGATTCCGTCAGTGCTGATACCGCGCAGATTGGCCATGACCGAACGCTGGGTGACCATGACGCCACGCGGAAAACGGGTACTCCCAGAAGTGTATTGCAGATAGGCAACGTCATCGGGTTGAGCTGGGATAAGCGCGGCGCCACCCATAGGAAGCGCTTCCAGATCGTCATCCGTGCCGATGAATTTCAGCTCAGTGGTGCCCAGTGCTTCGCGCGCGTAGGGCAGCCATTCCTGCTCCCCGAGCACAACCGATGGCGAGCAGCTTGCGATGAGTCCACGGAGCTTTTCGACGTACGATTGGTGTTGCCCTACCCCAGCGGGAACCGGCAGCGGAACAGCGACCAGGCCTGCGTACTGGCACGCGAAGAAAAACTCGACGAATGAGGGTGTTGTGTCCGCGATCAGGGCGACGCGATCACCTTTGGACAAACCCAAGGTCAGTAACCTTCTGGCGGCGCCCTGGGCTCTGGCCTTGAGCTCTCTGTACTCGAGCACTGCCGTCAGTTGGCAGCGTCGGTCATAAAAATTCATCCCCGTGCGACCCAGCGCTGCGTAATCCAGGGCGTCCGCTAAAGAAGGGAAATCTGCAAGTCGCTGCACCAGTTCTTGAGTAGAGCTAGTTTCGGACAAATATAAAACCGTCATTAATTTGGACTCTAATCAGGGCACTACGAAAACCGGCACTTATGGGGCAGGCGCCGCCGCACGTCCAAAAAGCAAGGTTCGTAGAGATAGCTGAATATGGACGCCGTCACATTTTCAGGCATCGCCTAAAGCGAATAACTGGCTCGTGGACCTGAGCCATTTCGAAAAGCCGGCTTCCATAGCTTTCCTAAAAGAGTACCGTCAGATAGATCGAGATCTACTATCAAACGAATTAATACTCTACATTGACAATGGTCGATAGACGTAACGAAATATTTCAGCGACAGTCAGGAGCCGCCGCCGGATACCTCGCTCGACGTTGGAACATCAGGCCTCACCGTCCACTTTTTGCCTAGAAGGCCTGCAGGCTAATGAATAAGAACAACCCGCTGCTTACCATTGAAGCAGTAGAGAACCGGCAGTCGCTGAACGACTTCGTAACGTTTCCAGGCACGCTCTATAAAAACGATCCCTCTTGGATCGAGCCGCTCTACGTTGAACGGTTAGAGCATCTCTCACCCAAAAATCCGGCCTCAGGACACGTTACGTGGAAAGCCTGGCTTGCCAAACGCAATGGTGCTGTTGTAGGCCGCATTCTTGCTCAAGTAGATACTTTGCACCGGGAGTTGCATGGAGCAGACACAGGCCACTTCGGTATGCTGGACGCGATCGATGATGGTGAAGTATTCGCGGCGTTGATCGCCACAGCCGAGCAGTGGCTCAAGGGTCAGGGTGCTCAGCGGATTACCGGGCCTTTTACCCTGAACATCAACCAGGAAAGCGGCCTCCTCGTCGACGGCTACGAGACGCCGCCATCCGCGTTCATGAACCACAACCATCCTTACTATGAAAACCATGTGCTGGGATCAAAGTACGAACCTGCCATGGATTTGATTGCCTACTGGATGCGCCGGGACGAGCTCAATTTCCCGGCCCCGCTCAAGAAAATGATGGACCGGGAAAGGTCTACGATCCGTATCCGCCAGATTGATCGGTCAAAATTTGCCGCCGAGATGCAAATTCTGCGGCAGATATTCAACGATGCCTGGGCCAACAACTGGGGTTACGTTCCCTTTACCGAGCACGAGTTTTCCGAGCTAGGCAAGCAGTTGAAATTCCTTGTTCCCAGCGACCTCATTTATATCGCTGAAATAAACGATGAGCCCTGCGCATTCATCGTGGCCATGCCTAACATTCATGAGGCCATCGCGCCTCTCAAAGGGCGTATGCTGCCATTTGGATGGTTGCGTCTGATTTGGAAACTCAAAGTCTCCGGAACACGAACCGCCCGCGTGCCTTTGATGGGCGTCAAGCAACAATATCAGTTCAGCCGCCAAGGCCCTGTCCTGGCATTACTGCTTATCGAAGCTCTGAAAGCCCCCTTCCTCCGGCGCAATATCGAGGCCCTCGAAATGTCTTGGATCCTCGAAACGAATGCCGGGATGCGCGGAATTCTGGAGCGCATAGGTGCCAAAGCCTATAAGCGGTATCGGCTCTATGAAAAGCACATTTGAATCGGCGCGCTATTCGGCCCTCATTCTGGCAGGTGACAGACGCCCAGGAGACCCCGTTGCCGCCCTTGGGGACGCAGGCTGTAAAGCGTTGACGCCTGTCCTTGGTCTGCCAATGCTTCATCGGGTAGTCGGCGCATTGCGGGACTCCAAGCGTGTGTCCGATATCACATTGGTCGGCCCAGGCAATCGGATGCTCGACAGTGATCCAACGCTGCGCGAGATGATTGATCGTGGCGAGTTGGCAATGCTCGAACCGGCGGCGTCACCGAGCCTGAGCGCGTATCGCGGCTTGACCCATATCCGCTCGCGGCCAGTGCTGGTGACGACTGCCGATCACGCGTTACTGCAATCTGACATCGTCGATTATTTTCTCGAACGTTCTCAGATGAGCGGATGCGACGTGACCGTGGCCTTAACACCACTTGCCACGGTCATGGCCAAATTCCCCGAGAACAGGCGGACGGCTATCAAGCTCAAAGGCGGCCCGTACTGCGGCAGCAACCTGTTTGCGTTCATGACCGAGGAAAGCGCCAAGGTCGCCGACTTTTGGAAAGACATCGAGCAGCGCCGTAAAAACCCTAAAAAGGTCGTCATGGGTGCACTCGGCATAGCGTCGACTGTGCGATATCTCTTGGGAACCCTAAGCCTTGATCAGGCCACGCAACGAATCTCCCACACCTTGGGTGTTCGCGTGGGCGCCGTGATCATGCCGTTTGCCGACGCTGCCGTGGACATCGACACCGTAGAAGACTTTCTACTGGTCGAAAAAACGCTCCGGCTGCGGGCATCAATGTGAATACCACCCAGCCTCCTCATTGGGCCAGGCGAGCTATTGGCTGCAAATCCGCGGGAGCTTCACGATGTTTCTGATCGAACGGTACATCATTGCCGAGATTCGTCGACCGGTAACGGTGATGGTCGGTATCTTGACCTTCGTATTCGCAAGTTATTCGGCAGAACGCTACCTGACCCAGGCCACAAATGGCACGCTGGCTGTGCAGTCCGTGGCGGACATGGTGATGTACAAAGTCATCATCGCGCTGGAAATGCTGGTACCCGTTGCCCTCTACACGTCTGTAGCAATGGCGTTGGGCAGGCTTTATCACGACTCCGAAATCACCGCCATCCTGGCCTCAGGCAGCAGTCCTGTACGCCTCTACAAAGCGATCGCCCTGATCTCGCTACCTCTCGCCATCGCTGTGACAGTGTTGTCTGTCTATGGACGTCCCTGGGCGTATACACAGAGCTATCAGTTGGAGCAGCAGTCCAAAACCGACCTGGACGTCAGTCACCTCCTGCCTCAGCGTTTCAACCTCAATCCTGACAACGGCCGGATGATCCTCGCGGAATCCATAGACAAGGATTCAGGTGAGCTCACTGACGCATTGATCTATGACCCGGGCGACGGTAAATCCCGCATCTTTCGGTCTCATACGGCAAAAGTCATCGACGCCAACCCTGCTGCCCCCTTGGTTGAACTCACCAAAGGGAGCTCGTACACCCTGGATCATCAGGATTCCAAGGACGTGGTAAATACTTTCGACAACAAGCTGCAACTGCAGCTGAAACCTTTGGAACTTGAACCCGACAACAAGCGCAAATCAACCTCGACTGCGATGTTGAGCATTTCGGCGCAGCCTCAAGACAAGGCCGAGCTTCAATGGCGTGAAACCCGCGGCATCAGTGCAATGCTCCTGGCCCTGCTTGCAGTGCCGCTGAGCCGGACGGCGCCCCGCAAAGGACGCTTTTCCACGCTACTGCCCATCGCGATTGTTTTTGCCGTGATCTTCTACGCCGGCAACATCTGCAGAACACTGGTGGGTAACGCAGCTATCCCCCTCTTGCCTGGCGTGTGGCTCGTTCCGCTGGCCATGAGTATCGCGTTGCTAGGTTTCCTGACCAGAGACCTCGCACTTTTGCGTCGTCGTCGCAAATGATAAGACTCAGCTTCTATCTGATTCGCAACGTGCTGATCGGATTCGCGGCCGCTGCCCTGTTGTTGCTGCCATTGTTCACGACGTTCGATCTTATCGCTGAGCTCGATGACGTGACTTCCGGGGGCTATCGCTGGACGCAAGCGGTTGAAGTCGTCCTGATGACATTGCCCCGCCGGGCAGTCGATCTCGGGCCTTTCATCGCCTTGCTGGGAGGCATCACCGGGCTTGGTCAGCTTGCGTTGACTCAGGAACTGACGGCCATGCGTGCGGCCGGCGTATCGATCATGCGCATCGCTGTTACGACCATGGCGGCCGGTTTGATCGTGGTCGTCGCACTCGGCGCCATGGACGAATGGCTGGCGTCTCCACTCCAGCAGCATAGCGTTCAGCTGCGCAATACTGCGCTGGCCATTTCCGGCGAAGCGGCGAAGCCTACCGGCAGCATCTGGGCGCGCCGAGGCAACGAGGTTGCACGAATAGGTGCGATGTCACGCCACAACACGCCACTGAACGTTGAAATCTTGCGCCTCACCTCTGACATGCGCCTGGCCTCTTACATTTTCGCGGACAGCGCGGAAGTCCGCCCGGACGGTTCGTGGCTGCTCCACCATCCACGGATCAAAGAGTGGGAGCAAGACAATGAGGTGACGCGCGAAGAAGATCAGATGCTATGGAACTCTGTGTTTTCAGATCGCCGCTTGAAAGAACTGTCGCTACCGACGGACAGCTTCTCGATTCAGCAACTGAGTCACTACATCGCCTTTCTCAATGGGTCCGACCAACCCTCGGGCGAGTACCAGATGGCAATGTGGCAAAAACTGGGAAGGCCGATCCTCACATTGGCCATGATTCTCTTTGCCGTTCCATTCACCTTTGTCCAGCAACGCTCACCGGGATTGGGCGGTCGATTGGCCATCGGAGCCGTTGTGGGTCTGCTGATCTATGTGGCGAATCAGATTGTGGCCAACCTCGGTCTGCTCCTGAACGGGAACGTGATCGTCACTACGTTGGCGCCCTCGATTGTGCTGCTGGCCCTCGCCTTGTGGCTGGTCTACCGATTTGACCGTGCAGCGTGACATGACATGACTATTGCTCCTATCACCCAACAAGACACCGCCTCGAATCCTCCACAGGCTTTCGTAACCCTAAATCATGACAACGCCCCTTCAGCACAACGAATAGGCGTGGTGCTCAATCCCAAAGGGGGCTACGTACGTCGGCATCTTGTTAAATTCAGACACCACGTCGCTCAGCTCACCGACGCCCATGTTGTGGAGGCGTCAACGCCGACGCAAATCAGTGCGGCCATTCAATCCTTCGCACTCGAACCACAGGATCTCTTAGTCGTGATCGGTGGGGATGGGAGCCTGCAGGCGGCATTGACGGCCCTGATGCATCTACAGCCCATGAGTATGCCTGACGTACTCATTGTCCCGGCAGGCACCACCAACATGAGTGCAATCGATCTGGGCGTGCGGCGACGCCCACTGCAAGTGCTCCTGGCGCTCCATCGTTGGCGAAGTGGCACACGCTCGGCTCCCGCATCGAGATTGCGCAATGTGCTCAAAGTATTCGACCCAGACTCACTACAGACTCAATGCGGTCTGTTCTTTGGAGCCGGGGCGGTGGTTGAAGGCGTCAGGTATTTTCACAGCCGTGTCCGTAGCAAAGGTATCCGCGGAGCCTTGGGCCCGTCACTGGCGTTCGGCAGAATGTTGGTGTCGCTGCTCTGGAAGCGAAGCCTGCCGTTTGAGTCTGCCGCCACGGCCAGGCTGCACCTTGCGCAACACACCTTGAACGCCAAGTGGATGGTCATTCTCGCCACCACACTGGACACCCTGCTGCTCAGAAGCACTCCCTACTGGGGCACTGAGAAGGCGCCGATCCATTTCACGGCAATTGGTCACCGTGCTCCTGAGCTCGTGCGCTCCCTGTTTCATGTGCTGCGGGGCAAAACGAGTCCGGTCATCACGCAGAATCAGGCTTATGTGAGCCACAACCTCAACGCTACCACCATCGACGGGTTAACCGAGTACCTGCTGGACGGCGAGATATTCTCCACGCAAGGCCAGCTTGAGTTGTCTGCGACCCTCCCTGTCCGTTTTGTGATGTTTTAAGAGAAGCTGAACGTGGAACAGGCCTCCCCTACTTCAACAATCAGCGTCCTGATCGGCGTTATGTCCGAGGAATGCGCGCGCCCGGTCGCAGCCCCATTGAATGCACTGACTGATGAATTGGTATCGCGATTTGGCAACGCCGTCAGTGCCGTTCTTCTGTATGGATCCTGCCTTCGCAGCAGCAATTTTTCAGATGGCCTGGTCGACCTTTATGTCCTTGTAGACAGCTACGCCAACGTAAGGACAAGCAAGATCAAGGAGCTGGTGGACGCCTGGCTTCCCCCTACCGTTTTTTCGATCAATGTGCTGGCGCCGGACGGTTCGCTGCTAAGGGCAAAATGCGCGCTGATTACACTGGCGGACTTCGAGAAGGGAACCGCATCGTGGTTCCACGGTTATCTGTGGGGACGCTTTTCGCAGCCCTCTCGACTGGTTTTTTCTCGCGATCAAGCCGTTAGCACCCGTGTGCATACGGCCTTGGCCAACGCAGTGAAAAGAATGACGTCCGAAGCACTGCCTGATAAACCGCAAGTGCTGGATAGCGCCACATTGTGGGAACACGCCCTCACGTTGACCTATCGCACGGAATTGCGCCCGGAGCGCGCCAGTCGCCCGGCAGAAATCGTAGGGCATGATGTCGGCTACTACAGGCGTATCACCCTCGCGGCGGTGCAATCCGTACCAAGGCTTTCCCTTCTGCCTGGGCAGGATGACCGATACTCAGTGTCCCCCGCAGATGCAGGAGCGGTTCCCCACGCTGTCCGGTGGCAACGTAGACGAGTCGCCGGTCGCCTACTCAATGTGCTGCGCCTGATCAAATCGTTCTACACATTCGAGAATGGTCTGGATTACGTCATCTGGAAGCTTGAACGCCACCTTGGGGAGCCTGTGCCGATCAGCCCGCGCCTGCGTCGTTATCCACTCATCTTTTGTTGGCCGCTGCTGTGGCGGTTATTGAGAAACCGCCAGCTTCGCTAAGTCTTCTAAAAATCGTCGCCAGGATCAGATATGCAAACAGAGCCCACGCAGCTTCCACACAAAAAAGCCAAACGTAAGCATCGGCCAAGCGTCGCAGTAGGGTTGTGGATCATCAAAAAGCTTGAGCGGTTCATTCGCCGGCACTCCTCGGTCGGAAACACACCGTTTTTCGATCCGTCACAGTTCGAGTGGGCAAAGACGCTGGAGTCCAACTGGCCTGTGATCGTCGACGAGTTGAATGCCGTACTCAAAAATCACGACGGCATCCCAAACTTCCAAGACATTTCCAAAGACCAGCGCAACCTGACACAAGATGACCGATGGAAGACCTTCTTCCTGCATGGCTACGGTTACAAAATGGATGGCAACTGCGTCAAGTGCCCCAAAACTGCAGAGATTGTTGAATCAATCCCAGGCATGTTTACGGCTTTCTTTTCCATCCTGAGCCCTGGCAAGCACATACCTCCGCACCGGGGGCCCTACAACGGGCTGCTCCGCGCACATCTGGGATTGATCATCCCTGAGCCCAGGGAGAATTGTCGTATCCAGGTAGGAGATGAAATCAGGCATTGGCAGCCCGGCAAGGTGATGGTGTTTGACGACACCTACCGCCATCAGGTCTGGAATGACACCGACGGCATCCGCGTCGTGCTTTTCCTCGACATCCACCGCCCGCTCGACCGCTTTGGCACTGTGCTCAACAAATGCGTGCTGAAGCTGATCCAGTGGTCTCCCTTCATTCAGGATGCACGGAAAAACCATAAGGCGTGGGAGAAAGGCCTCCACTGAGACGGAGGTCGGCGCCTTCGCCCCTCTGCTTGCTTTGAACTGAAACAGAGGGACGGCAATAGAAAACTCAGGCTGATGGCTTAGCGGCAGAACTGCTGCAATCCGGTTTGACCGTGTTCGACCGCGAGGCATCCACAGCGCCTATGTGCTGCAAGGCACTTCTGCCCAAGCTCACGTTGTACCCTTTTTTACCCGGAGGCTTGAGACTGAACTCCTCCTGATAGACCTGCGTACCCAGGCACACACTCATCTTCACCACCTGGCGATGACTGCTGCCAATCACCCCCTTGGCTTTCGCATTGCGAACGATCTTTTGCTCGAAAGTGACGTCGGATAAAGACCCGGTGAGACCGGTCGGTATTTGTAAAACAAACCGCACCCACTTCTCGTCACCCTTGTCGAAAGGGACAATATTGACAGCCCCCAGAGACGAGTTTTCGGAGCCCGTATCGAGTTCTACTTTGACCGGGGTTCGATCAGGCAACAGTACGCCCTGCTCCTCCCAGCCAAAGGCTTGGTTGGGAGACGCTGAGTATGAAATGGAAGGCAGCAAAAGCGAAAAAGCGACACCAGCTATCACTTTTTTGAAGATTTTCATGAGGGATATCCCGAAGCACGCACAGGCAAACTCACCTGCGTCATAAGGCCATGGTTTAGGGCGGATTTCAAATTAAAAAAGCCGCAATGACTCTCCATAAATCCCTGGAATTCCCACCCATTTCAGCCCCAGAAAACACCCTACCAAATTGCCGGGGATTCAGTTTGTATCCTGCTCCACCGCAGCAACGGCAGCGGGAGCCTGGCCACCCTCTTTCAGCTTCGCACGGTGTCGACGATCTTGACCGCGTTGCCGCGAGGCCTGCTGCCTGGCATGCAGAGCCTGTGTGGCAGTTACTACGCCAACTGGTTGACCACTCAAGTCCAGGCGCGGCGCATTCTCCACCATGCTTGCCCAATACCGGGTTCCCCGGCACCAGGTTGAGACACCTAGCTTTAATTGTTCGTGGGTCAACCCGAGTAGCTCCAAGTGCTGCTCTGCATCGTGAAGAATGCCCTCTTTGAGCGGAACTTTAGGAGCCGGATTGACGGGGAACGCCAGTGGAAAATGCTTCTGCAATGGCCAGATGGCTTCCACAGCGGGATCATGGTTACGAGGCTTCGCCCGCGTTGAGGAATTACGCTTGATGTGTTGAGTGCCATCCACCTGTTGCGGCTTTTTTTCAGCCCGCAGTTGGTCACGTAGCCCAGCCAGTTGTTCAAAACCCATCGTTCTATTCACTACTCTTAAGCGACTGCGGAGTGCAAGGATATTCCATACAACGCTGGGGAGCAGCAGAAAGAATACTCGTCTCTTCTTCACCCCCCTACCAAGGCGAAGAACGTGACGGAATCCAGGCTAGTCGTCCCAACCCCGTCAGATGTGCCTCCGAAATGGTTTTCTCGCGGCCGTGTCCGAGAAAACAATCAAACGAACCCGATGTGAGCGGCGCATGAGGCTGTGCTTGGCTACCAAAGCAATCGCGTGCCTTTCAGCATGAAATGCAAAACACAAAAAAAGGGCCCAGATTTCTCTGAGCCCTTGATGTTACTGCGTTTGGCGGGAAACCAGGGATTCGAACCCTGGGAACGCTATTAACGTTCGCCGGTTTTCAAGACCGGTGCATTCAACCACTCTGCCAATTTCCCGAGGCATCCGATCAATGAAGGTGTAGTGTGCAGCTGTAGAGATCCTAAAATAGGAACTCAGGGACCTGTTACAGTCGGCAGTCTTCAAGACTGCTGCCTTAAACCACTCGGCCACACCTCCCATTGCGTTGCGGGCGCCATAATACCGTAATGAAACAAGCTGTCAAACTCTCTGGCTCGCGTGTCACTGCGGCTCTGTTATGATCTTTGCAACTTGAGATTTCAGATCCCCCTTTCAACCACCAGGAGTAGCGCCATGCGCGAACAGGATTACGCAGTCAACAACCGCGTGCAGGTCGAGCAGCTAGAGGTTAGCCGCGTCCTGCGCAACACTTACGGCCTTCTGGCCCTTACCCTCGCGTTCAGCGGGATCATGGCATTCGTCGCTCAGCAGATGAACGTTCGTTATCCGAACGTGTTCGTCGTGCTGATCGGTTTCTACGGGCTGTTCTTCCTCACCAACAAACTGCGCGATTCGGCGTGGGGTCTGGTGTCGGCGTTCGCACTGACCGGTTTCATGGGCTTCATTCTCGGCCCGATCCTCAACCGTTACCTCGGCATGCAGGGCGGCGCTGAAATCGTCTCTTCCGCCTTCGCGATGACGGCCCTGGTGTTCGGCGGTCTGTCGGCGTACGTGCTGATCACCCGCAAGGACATGAGCTTCCTGGGCGGTTTCATCACTGCCGGTTTCTTCGTCCTGCTGGCAGCGGTGCTGGCGAGCATGTTCTTCCAGATCAGCGGTCTGCAACTGGCAATCAGCGCGGGCTTCGTCCTGTTCTCGTCGGTCTGCATTCTGTTTCAGACCAGCGCCATCATCCACGGTGGTGAGCGCAACTACATCATGGCGACCATCAGCCTGTATGTGTCGATCTACAACCTGTTCATCAGCCTGTTGCAGATCTTCGGCATCATGGGCAGCAGCAAAGACTGATCCACAGCCTCAATAAAAAGCCCGCTTCGGCGGGCTTTTTGCTGTCTCTGCTCTTTGAATTCTTTATCATTGGCCCCATTCACCCTGCCACCCCGCTGACCGAGCCGCCCATGAAGTTCGCCATCGCTCTCTATTCACCCGCTCACGCGCCCTCTTCGCGCCGGGCTTTGCGATACGCGCAGGCCGTGCTGGAAGGCGGGCATGAGATCGTGCGGTTGTTCTTTTATCAGGATGGGGTGCACAGCGCGTCGGCCAATGTGGTCACGCCTCAGGATGAACAGGATATCCCCGCGCAATGGCGCGACTTCGTGAACGCCCACCAACTGGACGGCGTGGTGTGCATCGCCGCCGCCCTTCGTCGGGGCGTACTGAATGAAGAAGAAGCCGAGCGTTATTCGCGCCCCGCTGCCAATCTTTCTGCTCCGTGGGATCTGTCCGGTCTTGGACAGTTGCACGACGCCGTGCAGGCGGCCGACCGTTTAGTCTGCTTCGGAGGGCCTTGAGATGCCGAAGTCGTTGCTGATCATCAGCCGCCAATCGCCATGGTCCGGCCCCAGCGCCCGCGAAGCCCTGGACATTGCATTGGCGGGCGGGGCGTTCGATTTGCCGTTGGGCATGTTGTTTCTGGACGATGGCGTGCTGCAATTGTTGCCCGCTCAACGCGCCAGCCAATTGCAACAGAAAGACCTGACGGCCAACCTTCAGGCCCTGGAAATGTTCGGCGTCGAAGACTTGTACGCCTGCAATACCAGCCTGGCCGAACGCGGCATGTCGCCGAGCGCACTCAGCGTCGAGACACTACAGGTGCTGCGTGATCATGAAATCGCCGCACTCATTGACCGTTATGACCAAGTGATCACGATCTGATGTCGACCTTGCATGTGTTATCTCATTCCCCGTACGCCGACTCCCGCCTGAGCAGTTGTTTGCGCGTGCTCGGTCACGAAGACGCGATCCTGCTGTGCGGCGACGCGACGTATGCCCTGACGCCTTCAACCGCTGCGCGCAAGTCGCTGGACGACAAAGCAGACAGTCTGCGCGTGTTCGTGCTCGATGAAGACGCCCAGGCACGAAACCTGACGCTGCCCGACTGGGTGAAAAGCGTCGATTATCCTGGGTTCGTCGAACTCTCGGTGCTGTTCGACAAGGTCAACAGCTGGCTATGAAGCAGCTCATCGTCAACGGCCGCACCCTGCCGCTGGACAAGGACGGCTACCTCGAAGACCTGCACGACTGGTCCCGCGAAGTCGCCGAGGCCCTGGCGCTGGAGGAAGACATCGTCCTGAAGCCCGAACATTGGGAAATCCTTGAGCTGCTCCGCGCGTTTTACGCCGAATACCAGTTGTCTCCCGCCACTCGCCCGCTGGTGAAATACACCGCGCAAAAGCTCGGAGCTGAAAAAGGCAACAGCCTGCACCTGAATCGCCTGTTCAACGGCACTCCCGCCAAACTTGCCGCCAAGCTGGCGGGCCTGCCAAAGCCGACCAATTGCCTATGAACGATGTCGCCCCACTCCTGACTGAAACGCCCGCCGAACACCCCTTTGCGCCGTTCGTGCGCATCCTCGGAAAAGGTAAGCGCGGTGCCCGCAACATGACCCGCGAAGAAGCGCGCGAGGCCATGGGCATGATCCTTGATGAAAAGGTCGAGGACACACAACTGGGCGCGTTCCTGATGCTGCTGCGCCATAAAGAGGAAAGCCCGGAAGAGCTGGCGGGCTTTACCGAAGCGGTACGTGAACGCCTGACCGCCCCGCCGCTGACCGTCGATATCGACTGGCCAACCTACGCGGGCAAGAAACGGCATTTGCCGTGGTACCTGTTGGCAGCCAAATGCCTCGCGCAGAATGGCGTGCGCGTGTTGATGCACGGCGGCGGCGCACACACGGCGGGTCGGCTGTACAGTGAGCAATTGCTGAAGCTGCTGGGCATTCCGTTGTGTCGCGACTGGGCTTCGGTGGAGCAGGCACTGGAGCAGCACAACATCGCGTTCATGCCATTGGGAGACTGGGCACCGCAGTTGCAGCGCATGATCGACCTGCGCAACACCCTGGGCCTGCGCTCGCCGATCCACTCACTTGCACGCATTTTGAACCCGTTGGGCGCCCGCTGCGGACTCCAGAGCATCTTCCATCCCGGCTATCAGTCAGTGCACCGCGACGCCAGCAGCCTGTTGGGCGATCACGCCATCGTCATCAAGGGTGACGGCGGCGAAGTGGAAATCAACCCGGACACGATCAGTCATTTGTACGGCACTACCGACGGCCAGCCATGGGATGAGGAATGGCCTGCGATGTCCGAACGCCGCCACGTCAAGCCGGCAACGCTCGACCCGCAGCAGCTCGTCGGCATCTGGAAAGGTGAGGTCCAGGACAGCTACCCGCAACTGGCCCTGATCTCGACCATAGCCCTCGCCTTGCGCGGCCTCGGAATACCCCGCGCAGAGGCCTTCGAGCAGGCTGAGCGTTTTTGGGAAAACCGTAACAGATCGATTTAACCGATCATTACACCCGACTCTTTGCGCTATTTGTTCGAACGATTGTCTCTAGACTGACCTCCAACGTACGAACGTACTCAGTGATTGGAGTCAGACATGGGCCTTCTCGTTGAAGGGCGCTGGCAAGACCAGTGGTATGAAAGCAAAGACGGCGCGTTTCAGCGCGAGCAGGCGCAGCGCCGCAATTGGGTGACCGCAGACGGCCGTCCAGGACCGTCTGGCGAAGGCGGCTTCAAGGCCGAAGCAGGCCGTTATCACCTCTACGTATCGCTGGCCTGCCCATGGGCCCATCGAACGCTGATCGTGCGCAAACTCAAAGGCCTCGAAAGCCTGATCGACGTTTCGGTGGTCAGCTGGCTGATGCGCGAAAACGGCTGGACCTTCGACAAGCAGACAGGCTCCACGGGCGATGCGCTGGACGGTCACACCTTCTTCTATCAGCGTTACCTCGCTGACAACCCGAATTACACCGGTCGCGTGACGGTGCCCGTGCTGTGGGACAAGAAGCTGGAGCGCATCGTCAGCAATGAGTCCTCGGAAATCATCCGCATGTTCAATTCGGCGTTCGATGATCTGACCGGCAACCGTCTGGATCTGTACCCCGAGTCGCTTCGTCCGGAGATCAACCGGCTGAATGACGCGATTTATCCCGCCGTCAACAACGGCGTGTATCGCGCCGGATTCGCCACCACGCAGAAGGCTTACGAACAAGCCTTCGACGAGGTATTCGCTGAGCTGGACGTGCTGGAAAACCTGCTGGGCGAGAAACGTTACCTGGCTGGCGAATACCTGACCGAAGCCGACGTGCGCCTGTTTACCACGCTGATTCGGTTCGACGCGGTTTACCACGGGCACTTCAAATGCAACCTGCGTCGTATTGCTGACTATCCGAACCTGAGCAACTGGTTGCGCGAGCTGCACCAATGGCCGGGCATTGCCGAGACGGTCGACTTCGTGCACATCAAGCATCACTACTATGCCAGCCATGCCACCATCAACCCGACGGGCGTAGTGCCCAAGGGACCGGCGCAAGATTTTGCCGGTGGCCATGATCGCGCACGCCTTCCGGGTCTTGGGATCGTTCAGCACCTCTGATCGTCCACCCGTAGACCTTCACACGCAGGCGATCCCCTTGGGATCGTCTCGCGGGTCACCTTCCCCTGCTGGAAAAGACTGTCTTCTCCTGCTCTAACCCGCGCTTCAGCGACACCCTGCAACCGCTGCAAAACAAATTGCAGGTCGCACTGTGTAGCCACCACATATGACATTTCCTCATAAGCATAAGCGAACTTATTATTTTGAGGAATCACACAACGTGATAGTTTGAACTCACTTAAAACTGCCACCTAGCTGTTGTGATGCGATCATGCCCAAGTACGCGAATCTGAACATTGGAAATAAAAGCACGGCTTTTTTAAATCCGATGTCCACGGTCGCCTGCGCATCTAAAATATCGCTCCTCTCGCCGTCTCCCGTGCCTTGCCAAGCCAACAGTGAAACCTCCAGTGCGGTAGGTGAGGGCCTGGCGTTTCTCCTTTACGCCATGTGAAGGCTTTGCCGGACCGCTCGTTTAAATAACGTTCGACTTTTCAAACGATGAACCCGGGTGCCTGTTGCCGAGCGCCAAGGATCACTCACGACGTCATTTATTACTCCGCGATCAACTGCATTTACCTGTAACGGAATACAGCACTTTCATTTATTCAAGGGCGCGCGATGTCGAACTACCTGGACACACAGCATCAGGCGGAAGTTTCTGAAGTCCTCAATACTTTTACAGCACGCACTGAATGGCCAACATGGTTATTGATCATCGGTTTTTACAGCGCGTGGTGCGCGATCGTTTTTCACGGCCGAGCATTGGGACCGTTTATTTCGATCAGTCTGCTGTTGCCGTTGATCGTGCTGTGGATGTCGTTACAACACGAGTGCATTCACGGACACCCCACGCGTTCGCCCGCTCTGAATAAAGCGTTGGCCTACCTGCCCTTCGCAGTCTGGTACCCGTACAATGTTTACCGCGACACGCACCTCGCGCACCATATTGATGAAACACTGACCGTGCCGGGTATCGATCCCGAAAGTCGCTACATCTCCGCCGCCGACTGGGAATACCTGCCCACGGTCCAGCGTTTCATTCTCTGGACAAATAAAACGGTGGCGGGCCGCCTGCTAACCGGCGTGCCCCTGGCCATCGCTTCACTGGTGTTTTCAGACATTCCAAAGGCCATACAACGCCGGGATGAAAGTGCACACATGTGGGCGTTTCATATCGCGTGGGTCGCCGTGATGCTCTGGACGGTGGAACATTACAGTGCCGTAGGTGCCTGGGAATATGTGGTGTTCGTGTCCATACCGGCATTGGCCATTGGCATGATTCGCTCATTCTATGAACATCGCCCTTCCGAGCGGGCAGAACACCGCACGGTGATCAACGAGTCGAAAGGCCTATTGAGTTGGCTGTTTTTGAACTTGAACTTCCATCTCGTGCATCACGACTTACCCAAACTGCCGTGGTATTGCCTACCGATGGTCTACCACGCTCGGCGTCAGCAGTGGATTGAGCGCAACGGGGTGTATGTCGTGCGTAATTACCGACAACTCTTTTTCAACAACTTCCTGACGCCCATCGACAGCCCTGTCCATCCTTTGCCAACGCGGCAGGCCCATGAACGACCTTCAGTCAACGCCGGTGCTTTTGAATGATACGTTTCGAGAATGTCACGAAGTACCACAAAGGTAAGAAAGCCCCTGCAGTCACTGCGCTCAACCTCGACATACGAGAAGGCGAATTGTGCGTACTGATCGGGCCAAGCGGCTGCGGCAAGACGTCCATCCTGAAGATGATCAACCGGCTGGACGTCCAGGACGAAGGCACGATCAGCGTTGATGGCAGTGACATTGGCGAAACGGACGTTGTCAGCCTGCGTCGACGGATCGGCTTCATGATGCAAAACGCTGCCCTGTTTCCGCACAGGACCGTGGAAGCGAACATCTCCGCGGTGCCGCATCTACTGAAATGGGACAAGGATAAAACCCGGCGACGCGTGGTCGAGCTCATGGACTTGGTGGGGCTACCGCCTGAGCTGGCGGGGCGTTACCCAAGCCAGCTGTCCGGTGGGCAGCAAAGCCGGGTGGCCCTTGCTCGGGCGCTCGCCTCGGACCCGCCCGTGATCCTGATGGACGAACCTTTCAGCGCACTTGACCCGCTCATTCGCGAGCGACTTCAGGACGAACTCGTCTCCCTGCAGAAACGGTTGCACAAGACCATCGTCCTCGTCACCCACGACATGGAAGAGGCGATCAAGCTGGCGGATCGCATCGCGGTGTTCGAAGAAGAAGGCAAGCTGGTTCAGTTCGACACGCCGAAAAATATCCTGGCGTACCCGGCCAGCCCCTTCGTGCAGCAATTCGTGGGGAACGACCCGTCGCTCAAACGGCTGGCCTTGATGAAGGTCTCTGAACTGGAAGAACCCGAGAGAGCCGCGCCAACGCTAGACAGCGCGGCTGAAACACGACTGGCCCATGTCAGCCCTGCCCTGAAACTGGTGCTCAATGACCAGCACCAGCCCATCAGTTGGCTCAGCGATAACCACCATCCTGCGCCTCATTTGACGTTGGTTTCCGGCACAGAGTCGTTGCACCACGCCCTGCTGAAAATCCTGAATACGCCCTCAGGCGTCATCGTTCAGGTGGACGACGAGGGTAAATACACCCGCTGCATTTCGACGTCCCACCTCTACGAGGCCCTTCACGACCCACAGCGGGAGGTCGTGAATGATTGACACCGAATGGGTCAGCGACAACATTCCGATGATCCTCGGCCTGCTCGGTGATCATCTACAACTGGTCGCGCTTTCAATGTTATTGGGCACGCTGATCGCCAGCGTCATGATTCTGCTGACGCTGTGGTTACCGGCACTCTCCCGTCCGCTGACCTACATCAGCGGCATCCTTTTCACCATCCCGTCGCTGGCGCTGTTCATCTTGTTGATGCCCATAACGGGGCTGTCAAAAACCACCTCGGTAATAGGCCTGAGCGTCTATTCGTTATTGATCATTCTGCAAAACACGCTGGCAGGTTTAGCGAGCACATCCCCTGTCGTCTTACAGGAAGCGCGAGCCATCGGCTATACCCGTTTGCAAGGCTTTCTAGCCGTAGAACTGCCCTTGGCCATTCCCTATCTGTTCGGCGGTTTGCGCACGACAGCGGTCACGCTGGTGGGACTTGTGACCGTGACGGCGATTATTGGCCAAGGCGGGCTCGGCCAACTGTTCGTGACAGGCCTGACATTGAGTTTTCCCACCCCCGTCATTATCAGCCTGGTATTAACAGTGCTCCTTGCCATCAGTGTCGACTTTGCTTTTTACAGTGCTGAAAAGCGCCTGTTCCCGTGGGTGAGGTGATGGACACCCTTAACGCCGTTCTTACCTGGTTCCTTCAATCGGAAAACTGGCTCGGCGACGAAGGCATCTTCGTACGGCTTTCAGAACATCTTTATTACGTCGGCATCAGTCTGGCGATTGCCACCGGTATTGCGTTGCCCTTGGGTATCGCGATCGCTCATTACAAACGCAGCGCACACATCGCCATCGGCCTGTTCAATCTAGGCCGAGCATTGCCTTCTTTAGGTGTCGTTATCCTCGCCATCATGGTGATTGGCTTCGATGTCAGCGCCGTGATCCTGGCGCTAACCTTGATGAGTATTCCACCCATTCTGACCAACACCATTGTCGGTATCGGGGAAGTGGAATCGTCCTTGAAAAATTCCGCCAAAGCGATGGGCATGCGCCGTCGCGACATTATTCTCGAACTCGAACTGCCGCTTGCCTTCCCCATCATTTTCGTCGGATTTCGCACTGCACTCCTTCAATTGATTGCCACTGCCACCATCGCCGCTTATGCCGGTTTTGGAGGATTGGGGCGTTTCCTGATCGATGGACTTGGCCGCAACGACATTCCACAAACCATTGCCGGAGCCATCACGGTTTCGGTACTCGCCATGCTCAGTGAAGGGTTGTGTTCGGGCGCCGAAAAGTTGATCCGCAAACAGGCGTGGCTCGGGAAGTCCCCCTTAAACGCCGCGTAACAAAAACAGAACCTATAACGACACTGCCATTGGAGCGAACAGATGACTGCCCTCACCCTTTCAACACCTAAAACGGTATTAGCGGTATGTGTGGGAATCGGTTTATTTGCCGCCAGCCATCTCGCGAGTGCTGCCGCCATCACCGTGGGGGGCGCCAACTTTTCCGAGCAATCGGTATTGGCGAATATTTACGCGTCGGCACTCCGCAAGGCGGGCATCGAGACTCAAACCCGACTTAATCTAGGCAACCGGCAGGTCATCGCCGCGGCGCTCAAAAGTGGTGACGTCGATGTTGTGCCCGAATACATCGGCTCGTTGCTTGCCTTCTACGACAACAAGGCCGCCCTGACGGATCAGCAGGCAATCACCCAAGCGCTGAAAGCCAAACTGCCTGACAGCCTGGAATTGCTCGGTTCCTCATCCGCAGGCTCTGCGACCGCGTGGGCCGTGACCCATAAGACCGCCGAAAAATACCACCTCAAAACCCTGTCGGACCTGGCGCCTGTATCGAGCCAACTGGTGCTGGGTGGCCCGCCGGAAGTGAAAACATCGGCGCTGGGCGTGCCTGGACTCAAAGCGGTTTACGGCATCGATTTCAAATCCATCAAGTCCCTCGACATGGGCGGCCCCCTGTCCAGGCTGGCGCTGAACTCGGGCACCATCGATGTCGTCACGGTGGTCTCCACCCAAGGCATCCTGGCCACCGAGCCTTGGGTTGTCCTGGAAGATGATAAAAACCAGCAGCCCGTTCAGAACATAACGCCGGTCATCCGCAAATCCGTGCTGACACCACAGATCACCCAGACTCTCGACAAAGTCTCCGCTGCCCTCACCACCAAAGAACTGACCGAATTGAATCGTCTGGTCGACATCGACCACAAAGACCCGGCCAAGGTCGCGGACGAATGGGTCAGCAAGCACGTCTCCGTGACCGCAGGCTAACGGCGCCCCGTCCGGATGACGCATCTATTCAGCGAGTGAGCGCGCCCCATGTCCAACCGCAGCATGATTCTGAACCTGTTCTTTTTTAATCCTCAGGGTGATTACCGTTTTTCGTGGCGTCACCCGCAGGCTCCGACGACGGAGGTTTTCAGGCTTCCGTTTTTCGTGAAACTGGTGCAGCAGGCGGAGGCATCGAAATTCGATGCCGTTTTCGTCGCGGACCATGTCGGGGTCTGGGATTCCGTGCCCAGCGGCCTCAAACATTACGCCAACCCCCGACTGGAGCCGATCACTCTGTTATCGGCATTGGCAGCGGTCACGGAATCCATCGGCCTGATGGCCACCGCTTCCACGTCCTACAATGATCCGTACAACCTCGCACGTTATTTCGCGTCACTGGACCACATCAGCGAAGGACGAGTGAGCTGGAACATCGTGACGTCGTGGCTCGAAGAGGAAGCGGCCAACTTCGGCGTCACCGGGGTTCCGAAGCATGGAAACCGCTACCAGCGCGCCCATGAATTCGTCGGTGTGGTGAAGCGCCTGTGGGACTCGTGGGAAGACGATGCGCTGACGTTCAACAAGGAAAGTGGCGATTTTGCCGACCCGGCGAAAATTCACGCGCTCCACCATGACGGCGAGTATTTCAAAGTGCGTGGCCCGTTGAACGTGCCTCGTACGCCCCAGGCCTATCCGATTCTCGCCCAGGCGGGGTCTTCGGATGCAGGTCTCGACCTGGCCGCCGCCCATGCCGATGTGCATTTCTGCTTCGTAAACTCGGTTGAGGAGGCCTTGACCTATCGCGCAGAGCTGAACCGACGACTGGCCTTGAAGGATCGACAGCCGAGCGACCTGAAGGTGATCGCCGGTGTGTTGCCGGTCGTGCTGGGTGATGAGAGTGAAGCGGAGCGTCGTGAGCAACTGGTCGACAGCCTGATCATCGACGCCATCGCGATTGACTTGGTGTCCAGTTACATCCGGCTTGACCTCAGCGGATTGTCGCCCGACGGACCGTTGCCTCCCCTTCCAGACGAGGCAGAATTTGACGGCATTCGCACCAAGCTGGCCTTGATCAAAACCTATGACGCGAGCATCACTATTCGCGAGCTGGGCCGGGCACTGATCAAGAGTTCGAGCACATCGCTGGTAATCGGGACGGCCGAGCAGGTGGCTGACAGGTTGGCGGAGTACTACGAGGCGGGAGCGGTGGATGGGTACAACCTGATGTTCCCGTTCCTGCCGATGGACTTCGACAGCTTCGCGGCCAGTGTTGTGCCGCTGCTGCAAGCGAGAGGGGTGTTTCGCACCGAGTACGAGCAGGGCACGTTGCGTGACCGACTCGGATTGAAGCGCCCACGCAACAGCTTTCGGTAAGAAACGTTCGACGGTTCCCTTGAGGCGGGCTCACACCCGCTTTTAAGGCTGACAATCAAACGCCGCTTTGAGCGCCTTCGAACCACGCCAGTTTGTCCCGCAACGTCACCACTTCCCCGACAATCACCAGCGTTGGCGCATGCACTTCATGCTCCGCTACCAGTTGCGGCAGGTTGGCCAGCGTGCCGGTGAAGACGCGCTGGTTGGTCGTGGTGCCCTGCTGGATCAGCGCGGCCGGGGTGTCGGCCGAACGCCCGTGCTTGACCAGCTCGCTGCAAATGATCGGCAAGCCAATCAGGCCCATGTAGAACACCAGCGTTTGCGCAGGAGAGACCAGGTCTTTCCACGGCAAATCGGTGGTGTTGTTCTTCAAGTGCCCCGTCACAAAACGCACGGATTGCGCGTAATCGCGGTGGGTCAGCGGAATCCCGGCATACGCCGCGCAACCACTGGCCGCCGTGATGCCTGGCACGACCTGAAACGGAATGCCATTGGCTGCCAGCTCTTCAATTTCTTCGCCGCCACGGCCAAAGATGAACGGATCGCCCCCTTTGAGCCGCACGACGCGCTTGCCCTGTTTGGCCAGCGCCACCAGTTGCTGGTTGATCTGGTCCTGCGGCAGGGCATGATCGGCGCGCTGCTTGCCGACATAAATGCGGTCCGCGTCGCGACGGCACAGTTCAAGAATCGCCGGGGCGACCAGACGGTCGTAGAGCACGACATCGGCTTGCTGCATCAGGCGCAAGGCCTTGAAGGTCAGCAGGTCCGGATCGCCCGGGCCCGCACCGACCAGATACACCTCGCCTGACGCGCTTGGCGCATCGCCGTCGATCTTCGCCTGTAACAGACGTTCGGCTTCGGCGCCCTGCCCGGCCAGTTGCCTGTCCGCGATAGGCCCTTGAAACACGTCTTCCCAGAATGCCCGGCGTTGCTGGACATTCGGAAACAGGTTCTTCACCTGGTGACGGAAACGCGCTGCGAGACCGGCCAGATGGCCATAGGTCGGCGGAATCCAGCTTTCCAGCTTGGCCCGGATCAAGCGCGCCAGCACCGGCGCATCGCCGCCACTGGACACGGCAATCACCAACGGCGAGCGGTCGACGATGGCCGGAAAAATCACGCTGCACAGGGCAGGCGCATCCACCACGTTGACCGGTACGCCGCGCTGACGAGCATCGGCAGAGACTTGGGCATTGAGCGGCTCGTCGTCGGTGGCGGCGATGATCAGCACGCAGCCGTTCACATCCGCCTCATCGTAACCACGGAGAATCTGCTCGCCACCGCTGCCGTCGATCAGCTCGCGCAGCTCTGTTCCGATCTCGGGTGCAACCACCCGCAGGACCGCACCGGCGTCAGCCAGCAAGCGAGACTTGCGCAAGGCAATCTCGCCGCCGCCCACCACTAGCACGCGGGCACCCCGAAGGTTGTGGAACAGCGGCAGGAATTCCATTTAGCCGATGACCTCGATGCCACCCATCCACGGCTTGAGCACTTCCGGCACGCGAATCGAACCGTCCGCCTGCTGATAGTTCTCCAGCACCGCCACCAGGGTACGACCCACGGCCAGGCCGGAGCCATTCAGGGTGTGCACCAGTTCCGGTTTGCCGGTTTCCGGGTTGCGCCAGCGGGCCTGCATGCGGCGCGCCTGGAAGTCGCCGCAGTTGGAGCACGACGAGATTTCGCGATATTTGTCCTGGCTCGGAATCCACACTTCCAGGTCATAGGTCTTCACGGCACTGAAACCCATGTCGCCGGTGCACAGGGCCAGCACGCGATACGGCAGCTCCAGCAATTGCAGCACGCGTTCCGCGTTGCCGGTCAGACCTTCAAGCGCTTCCATGGATTTGTCAGGCTCGACGATCTGCACCATCTCGACCTTGTCGAACTGGTGCTGACGGATCATGCCGCGGGTGTCGCGGCCCGATGCACCGGCTTCGGAGCGGAAGCACGGGGTGTGGGCGACGAACTTCAGCGGCAGCTGTTTGGCATCGAGGATTTCGCCCGCCACGAGGTTGGTCAGCGACACTTCCGCCGTCGGGATCAGGTACAGATCGGCCTCACCTTCGCGCGCGATCTTGAACAGGTCTTCTTCGAACTTCGGCAATTGACCGGTGCCTTGCAACGCCGGGGCTTGAACCAGATAAGGCGTATAGGCCTCTTCATAGCCGTGTTCGTTGATGTGCAGCGTGATCATGAACTGCGCGAGGGCACGGTGCAGGCGCGCAATCGGGCCACGCAGCACGGCAAAACGGGCGCCGGACAGCTTGGCGGCGGTTTCGAAATCCAGCCAACCGAACTTCTCACCCAGCGCGACGTGATCCTGAACCGCGAAGTCGAACGACGCTGGCGTGCCCCACTTGCGCACTTCGACGTTTTCTTCTTCGTCGGCACCGACCGGCACGGATTCGTGAGGCAGGTTCGGCATGTTCAGCAGAATGACATCGAGCTCGGACTGAATGGCGTCCAGCTCTTTCTTGCCAGTGCTCAGCTCTTCAGCCATGCGGTCGATGTCGGCCATCAACGGCGCGATGTCTTCGCCGCGCTGCTTGGCCTGGCCAATGGATTTGGAACGGGCATTACGCTCGGCCTGAAGCTGCTCAGTGCGGGTCTGCACTGTCTTGCGCTGGTTTTCCAGCGCTTCGATGCGGGCCACGTCCAGTGTGAAGCCACGGGAAGCCAGGCGATCCGCTACGTCCTGAAGTTGGGTACGTAACAGTTTGGAGTCGAGCATATCGTTGCCTCGTGATTGAATCGGGTTCGTTGAATTCGGGTCTATTACATTCGGGTCAGCGACAGACCTGCCCAGGTCGCCAGCAGCCCGCCAAACACACTGATCACCGCATAGCCGATGGCCAGTGGAGCCTGCCCGCTTTCGAGCAAACGCAGGGTATCCAGAGAAAAAGACGAAAAGGTCGTCAGGCCGCCGACAAAACCGACGATCAGACCGGCACGGATTTCAATCGGCACTTCCGGGCGCAACAGGAACCAGCCGTACAGCACGCCGATGATCAGGCAACCCACCAGATTGACCGCCAGCGTCGCCGTGTAGAAATGCTTCGGCCAGTTCGCCGACACCCAAGTGCCTGCCGCAAAACGCAATAATGTACCAGCGATGCCCGCAATCGACACCGCAAGAATCGTCTGAATCACTATTTTCTCCGCTGACGGGGGCTGGCGCGGTCGAGTGCGGCCAAGTGTTTGAGTTTTTCGCCGATTTTCAGCTCCAGCCCGCGAGGGACCGGCTGGTAATACTGACGCGGTTCCAGCTCGTCAGGGAAGTAGTCTTCACCTGCGGCGTAGGCATCCGGTTCGTCATGGGCGTAGCGATATTCTTCGCCATAACCCAGCTGCTTCATCAATTTGGTCGGGGCATTGCGCAAATGCAACGGCACTTCCAGCGAACCGTGCTCGGTCGCCTCGCGCATCGCCATCTTGAAGCCCATGTACACGGCGTTGCTTTTCGGCGCGCAGGCCAGGTAAACGATGGCCTGCGCCACCGCCAGCTCGCCTTCCGGGCTGCCCAGCCGTTCCTGCACATCCCAGGCGGACATGCACAGCGGCAGCGCGCGCGGGTCGGCGTTGCCGATGTCCTCGCTGGCCATGCGCACCACGCGCCGGGCGAGGTACAGCGGATCACAGCCCCCGTCGATCATCCGGGCGAACCAGTACAGTGCCGCGTCAGGATTGGAGCCGCGAATCGATTTGTGCAGCGCGGAAATCTGGTCGTAGAACGCCTCGCCGCCTTTGTCGAAACGTCGACGGCTGTCGCCCAGCAGGCTTTGCAGCAACTCGGGCTCGATCTCGCTGTTGTCTTCCGCCAGGTCCGAGGCGTTTTCCAGCAGGTTGAGCATGCGACGGCCGTCACCATCGGCGGCGGCCAGAAGGGTCTTGAACGCTTCGTCGCCCAGGCTGAGGTGCCGGTTGCCAAGACCGCGCTCTTCGGTCAGGGCACGGTCCACCAATTGGCGCAGAGCGGTTTCGTCGAGGCTTTTCAGCACATAGACGCGGGCGCGTGAAAGCAAGGCGTTGTTCAATTCGAAGGACGGGTTTTCAGTGGTCGCGCCAATGAAAATCAACGTGCCGTCTTCCACATAAGGCAGAAACGCATCCTGTTGCGACTTGTTGAAGCGGTGCACTTCGTCGACAAACAGAATGGTGCGACGGCCATACTGACCTGCTTGTTGCTTGGCGACTTCAACGGCCTGACGAATCTCCTTGACCCCTGCCAGCACCGCCGACACGGTTTCGAAGTGCGCGTCGGAAACCTTCGCCAGAAGCCGCGCCAGGGTGGTTTTCCCCACGCCCGGCGGCCCCCAGAAAATCATCGAATGCAGCGCGCCCTGCTCCAGCGCTTCACGCAAGGGCTTGCCGTGGGCGAGCAGGTGCTGTTGGCCGACGTACTCGTCCAGGTTGGTCGCCCGCAAACGAGCAGCCAGGGGCTGGGCAATCGGCTCACTGCTGAACAGGTCCATGCTGGACTTTCGAACCTCTTATTCCTGGATGACGTCCGCGCCTTTCGGGATCTGGAACTGGAATTTGCTCGCCGCGACAGGCTCGTTGGCCTTGACGCCGGTGAACAGGATATTGGTGCGCTGGCCGACGCTGTCGATCAACTGCATGTCGTTGATCATGCCGTTACGGAACGACAGGCGCAGGTTGTCGAACAAGGTGTCCTTGGATTTCGGCTTCAGCACGAAGTCGATCACACCGCCCGCTTCCTTGGCGCTGATGTCGAAGCTTTCGCTGATCTTCGACACGTCACCGGACAGCAGCAAGGCGGGGGTCTGGGTCAGGCGCTGGTCGAGGGTCTTGATGGTGACCTGTTCCAGGTCCGGGTCCCACAGCGAGACTTTCTTGCCGTCAGAGACCATCAGTTGTTCCTGAGGCGCGTCAGTGTGCCAGTAAAACAGGCCTGGGCGCTGCAACACCATGTCGCCTGCGGTTTCCTGCAACTGCGTGCCACCGCCGTCCAGCGTCAGCTGGGAAAAGCGGCCGCTCAGGGTTTTCGAGCTTTCCAGCAGCTGGGTCAGACGCGCCACGTCCTTGCTGTCGGCGTGGGCCGGGAGAGCGGAAAAAGCCAGTGCAGATACCAACAACATGCGGATAAGACGCATGGGAGTCCTCTTTGGGGTCAATTAACACGGACGGCGCCATGAGGCGCCATCCGATCACATGTCATGGGCGAAGTGTCAATCACGCGCGGGGCTGGGTGCAATCACTTCCCGCGAGCCATTGGTGTTCATGGCGGTCACGACACCGGCCATTTCCATGGCTTCGATCATCCGCGCGGCGCGGTTGTAACCAATCTTGAGCTTGCGCTGCACGGCGGAGATCGACGCACGACGGCTTTCCAGCACGAAGTTGACCGCCTCGTCGTACAGCGCATCGGTTTCGGCGTCGTCACCGTCGCCTCCGCCGCTGCTGCCCTCGAAGCCGCTGCCCGCCTCTTCGACGCCATTGAGGATATCGTCGTTGTACTGCGGCGTGCCGCGCAGCTTCCAGGCTTCGACGACGCGGTGAACCTCGTCATCGGACACAAAGGCGCCGTGCACCCGGATCGGCAGGCTGGTGCCCGGCGGCATGTACAGCATGTCACCGTGGCCGAGCAGCTGTTCGGCGCCGCCCTGATCAATGATGGTCCGGGAATCGATCTTGCTCGACACCTGGAACGCCATACGGGTCGGAATGTTCGCTTTGATCAGACCGGTGATCACGTCAACCGACGGACGCTGGGTCGCGAGGATCAGGTGGATGCCTGCGGCACGGGCCTTCTGCGCGATACGGGCGATCAGTTCTTCGACCTTCTTGCCGACGATCATCATCATGTCGGCGAATTCGTCGACCACCACGACAATCGTCGGCAGCTTGGTGAGCAGCGGCGCTTCGTCGTGAATGCTTTCGCGGTGATACAACGGGTCTGAAATCGGCGTCCCGGCGTCTTCCGCTTCCTTGATCTTGTGGTTGAAGCCCGACAGGTTACGGACGCCCATCTTGGCCATCAGCTTGTAGCGACGCTCCATCTCGGCCACCGACCAGCGCAGGGCATTGGCGGCGTCCTTCATGTCGGTCACCACCGGGCACAGCAGGTGCGGGATGCCTTCATAGATGGACAGCTCAAGCATTTTCGGGTCGATCATGATCAGCTTGGCGTCTTCCGGGCCGGACTTGAACAGGATCGACAGAATCATCGCGTTCACCCCCACCGACTTACCGGAACCGGTCGTACCGGCTACCAGCAAGTGCGGCATCTTGGCGAGGTCAGTGATGATCGGCTTGCCGCCGATGTCATGCCCCAACGCCAGCGTGACCGGCGATTTGAAATTGTCGTATTCGGGGGTCGACAACACTTCGGAGAAGCGCACGATCTGCCGGTCTTCGTTGGGAATCTCGATACCGACCGTCGTCTTGCCCGGAATCACCTCGACCACGCGGACGCTGGTCACGGCCAGAGAACGCGCCAGGTCTTTCGCGAGGTTGGAGATGCGGCTGACCTTGACCCCTGCCGCCGGTTGTATTTCGTAGCGGGTAATGACCGGACCGGGATGGATCGAATCCACGGTGACTTCGACGCCGAATTCCTTGAGCTTGATTTCCAGCAGGTGCCCAACGGCGGCCAGTGACTCAGGCGAATAGTTGAGCTGCTTCTTTTCTGCCGGGTCGAGAATCGAGATAGGCGGCAGGGTGCCTTCCACGGCGCTGTCGACGAACAACGGCGCCTGTTTCTCTTTCAATACACGCTTGCTCGGCTCCGGCGGCTTGGCCGGCGCCGGGGCGATGACCGCAGGGATGTGTTTCTCGCGAGCCACCATGTGCTCGCTCAGGGCCTGTTCGCGCTCGATCAGGCGCTCCTTGGCCTTGGCCTGTTCACGACGATCCGGCACCACGGGCGCCACCACTTCGTCGACACGCATGTCGACTTCCCGCAGTTGAGCGACCATTTGCTTGCGCTCGGTGCGCTCGGACCACCAACGGTTGATCGCGCCCTGAAACAGCTCGAACAGGTCCAGCGTGATCTTGCCCGTGGTGTCCATCACCTTGAACCACGACAAGTCGGTGAACACGGTCAGACCGAACAGGAACAGCGCGATGAACAGCAAGGTGCTGCCCTGTACGTTAAGCGCACGCTTGGCCAGATCGCCCAGCACCTCGCCCAGCACACCACCCGCGGAACCCGGCAGGCCCGATGCGGAGTGGAAATGGATATGCGCCAACGCGGCGCCGGCCAGTATCAGGAACACCAGGCCAATCATGCGCCAGGAAAACAGCCAGCCGCTCCATTGCCACGGGTCGTGCCGCTGCCGAAACACCTGGTACGCCTTGACCCCGAGCAAAATCGGGAAGATGTAGGCGAAATAGCCCAACACCATGAACAGAATATCGGCGGAGAACGCGCCCGCACGGCCTGCGGCATTCTGCACCTGGACGGAACTGCTGGTATGGCTCCAGCCCGGATCGGCCTGATCGTAGGTCAACAAGGCCATCATCAGGTACAGGCACAAGAAGCCGAATGCGATCAGCGCACCTTCCTTGAGTCGGTAGTGCAAATGCTGCCGCCAGAGCGGAACGGGACTGGGTGCTGCGGTGGATTTCTTCAAAACGCTTCAATTCCTGCGCGCTAGCGCGAACATCTGGTGGTTGACTATAAACGACTGAATTGACGAAATAGCACTGACCGATTCCTGTCGTATCTGAAACGCGGTCGTCGTTGAACGCACGCTCGACAGGTGACTTGAAATGAGGTTAAACAACATCGGGCATTGTACGGATTTGCACGCTGCACGCCACGATAGTCTGGCGCGGACCTTGCCGATCTTCAAGCGCCGATGCCAACGGGCGATTTGAGCATGCATTTTCTTTGCTGACAAAGGGTTATGACGTGTTTTTCTCGCGCTACGGAACTGTCGAATGGCCATGATCCACATGAAGGGTGAAAATCTGCACCGCCCGTCACAATGCGGTGCCGGTCAAGGCCCTGTGACCGCATTCCTGGCGTGTAGTTGCACGGGCCCGCGCACTCCCCTCCCCTCTCGCCAAAGCGGAACGCTATGCTGACCTGGTTACAACGCGACACCTTTGATTTTCCACCGCTGGAAAAAGCCATGCGTGAACCCAACGGGTTGCTCGCAGGCGGTGGGGATCTGTCTGCCGATCGACTGATTCAGGCCTACCGGCATGGCTGTTTTCCGTGGTACCAGCAGGGCCAGCCGATCCTCTGGTGGTCGCCCGATCCGCGCACCGTCTTGTTTCCCGACGAGCTGCACGTCTCCCGAAGCCTGGCAAAAGTGCTGCGACAAGGACGTTATCAGGTGACATTCGATCAGGACTTTGAGGCCGTCATCCGCGCCTGCGCGGGGCCACGGGCCTACACCCACGAAACCTGGATCACCGGTTCCATGCAAGCGGCTTACGTCGAGCTGCATGCTCGCGGCTTCGCTCACAGCGTTGAAGTGCGTGAAAACGGTGAGCTGGTCGGCGGTTTGTACGGCCTGGCGATGGGTCAGCTGTTTTTCGGCGAGTCGATGTTCAGCCGCGCCGACAATGCCTCCAAGGTCGGTTTCGCCACCCTGGTTGAACATCTCAAGGCATGGGGTTTCGTGCTGATCGATTGTCAAATGCCGACACAACACCTGCAAAGCTTCGGCGCCCGGCCAATCCCACGACGAACCTTCGCCGACTACCTGAACAAACACCTCGATCTGACGCATTCCGCCGACTGGCTACCTAGGCGAGTTTGAGTCGGCTGGCATACACTCTTAACTAAAGTTTTTTCCGAGGGTTGATCATGACCGAGCTGGCGCGGCTTAAGTTTTATGCCACTCAACCCCACTCCTGCAGCTACCTGCCCGAAGAACAAGCCACAACGCTGTTCCTCGATCCCAGCCAGCCGATGGACGTGCAGGTCTATGCCGACCTTTCCGACATGGGCTTTCGCCGCAGTGGCGACCATCTCTATCGACCGCACTGCCAGAATTGCAGCGCGTGCGTGCCTGCGCGCATTCCTGTCGGGCTGTTCGTGCCCGATCGTCAGCAAAAGCGCATCCTCAAGCGCAACGCAGACATCGAAGTTATCAGTACAAAGCCGCATTTCAGTGAAGAGTATTTCGACCTTTACCAGCGCTACATCGAGCAGCGCCACGCGGACGGCGACATGTACCCGCCCAGCCGCGATCAGTTTTCGACCTTCCTGGTGCGCGACCTGCCTTTCTCCCGGTTTTACGAATTCCGTCTGGAAGGTCGGCTGCTCGCCGTGGCCGTCACCGACTTGCTGCCGAATGGCCTGTCTGCCGTTTACACGTTCTACGAACCTTCCGAGGAGCGCCGAAGCCTGGGACGCTTCGCCATTCTCTGGCAAATCGCCGAAGCGGCGCGTCTGCAGCTGCATGCGGTGTACCTCGGTTATTGGATCAAGAACTGCAAAAAGATGAATTACAAGACGCAATATCGCCCTATCGAGCTGCTGACCAATCAAAGATGGGTCACTCTTTACTGAATCCCTTGGCTTGCCCCTCACTTTTCGGGCACAATGCAGCCCGCTTTTGCCTGGCTGCCGTTTGCACCGGGCCATTCATTGGATACCGAGGGCTTTACTGCATGTCGAAAGAAGACAGCTTCGAAATGGAAGGCACTGTCGTCGACACCCTGCCCAACACCATGTTCCGTGTGGAGTTGGAAAATGGGCACGTCGTAACCGCGCACATCTCCGGCAAGATGCGCAAGAACTACATTCGTATTCTGACCGGCGACAAGGTCCGCGTTGAACTGACGCCGTATGACCTGAGCAAAGGGCGCATCACCTACCGCGCCCGCTAACAGGTCCACACAAAAACGCCCGGCTTATGACCGGGCGTTTTTGTTGGTGCGACTCAAGACAGCAAAAAGGCGCCAATCGGCGCCTTTTTGCTGTGCAGCGGTTGAAACGTCAGGCCATTTCCGCCGTGGTTTCGTAATCGAACGTGATCTCACCATCCTTGAAGTCGATGTGAACCACACCGCCATGCTCGGACAACTCGCCGAAGAGGATTTCCTCGGCCAGTGGACGCTTGATCTTGTCCTGAATCAGACGTGCCATTGGGCGAGCGCCCATTGCCGCGTCGTAGCCACCTTCGGCCAAGTAACTTCTGGCAGCGTCGGTGACTTCCAGCAGAACCCGCTTGTCTTCCAGCTGCGCCTGAAGTTCGGTGAGGAACTTGTCCACCACGCTTTTGATGACCTCATGGCTGAGGCGACCAAATTGGATGATGGTGTCCAAACGGTTGCGGAATTCCGGCGTGAAGCTCTTCTTGATGACTTCCATCGCATCAGACGAGTGATCCTGATGGGTGAAGCCAATCGAAGCACGCGCCGCGGTTTCAGCACCGGCGTTGGTGGTCATGATCACGATCACGTTGCGGAAGTCCGCTTTGCGACCGTTGTTGTCAGTCAGCGTACCGTGGTCCATCACCTGCAGCAGCAGGTTGAAGACTTCCGGGTGCGCCTTCTCGATTTCATCGAGCAACAAGACACAGTGGGGCTGCTTGGTGATGGCTTCGGTCAGCAAACCGCCCTGATCGAACCCGACATACCCCGGAGGCGCACCGATCAGACGCGAAACGGTATGGCGCTCCATGTACTCGGACATGTCGAAACGAACCAGCTCGATCCCCAACGCCTTGGCCAGCTGACGCGCCGCCTCGGTTTTACCCACACCGGTCGGGCCTGCGAACAGGAACGAACCGACAGGCTTGTCAGGCGACTTGAGACCGGCACGGGACAGCTTGATCGCCGTGGACAGCGAATCAATGGCTGCATCCTGACCGAAGACGGTCAGTTTCAGATCGCGTTCGAGGTTACGCAGCAGTTCCTTGTCGGAACTGTTGACGTGCTTGGGCGGAATCCGCGCGATTTTTGCGACGATGTCTTCCACCTGCGGCACTTCGATGCGCTTGACCCGAGACTCGACCGGCTGCAGACGCTGATAGGCACCCGCCTCGTCGATGACGTCAATCGCCTTGTCGGGCATGTGACGGTCATTGATGTAGCGCGACGCCAGTTCAGCAGCGGCGCGCAGGGCTTCATCGCTGTATTCGATGTTGTGGTGTTGCTCGAAACGACCTTTCAGACCACGCAAAATACCGATGGTGTCTTCGACCGAAGGCTCGGAGACGTCGACTTTCTGGAAGCGACGTGCCAAAGCGCGGTCTTTTTCGAAGATGCCGCGGAATTCCTGGAACGTGGTCGAACCGATGCAACGGATATCACCCGAAGACAGCAGCGGCTTGAGCAGGTTGGAGGCGTCCATCACGCCGCCCGACGCAGCACCGGCACCAATGATAGTGTGGATTTCATCGATGAACAGGATGGCATGCGGGCGTTTTTTCAGCTCACCGAGCAGCGCCTTGAAGCGCTTCTCGAAATCGCCACGGTATTTGGTACCGGCCAGGAGAGCGCCGAGATCAAGGGAGTAGACGACGCTGTTGGCCAGCAGGTCCGGCACCTGATTGTCAACGATACGCTTGGCCAGGCCTTCGGCGATGGCCGTCTTGCCGACACCGGCCTCACCGACCAGCAACGGGTTGTTCTTGCGACGGCGCGCGAGAATCTGAGCAACACGCTCGACTTCCAGCTCACGGCCGACAAGGGGATCGATGCGGCCTTGACGGGCCAATTCATTCAGATTGCTGGCATAGGCATCCAGAGGATTGCCCGAAGAAGAAGACTCACCGCCCTCATCATCCTGCATATCTTGCTCACCTTCAGAGTGATCGCCATGCCCAGGCACTTTGGAAATACCATGAGCGATATAGTTGACGACATCGATACGGGCAACGCTCTGCTGTTTCAGCAGAAATACCGCCTGACTTTCCTGCTCGCTGAAAATCGCCACCAGCACGTTGGCGCCAGTGACTTCACGCTTGCCGGAACTCTGCACATGGAAAACCGCACGTTGAAGCACACGCTGGAAGCCCAAAGTCGGTTGCGTCTCGCGATCCTCATCATGAACGGGGATCAACGGCGTCGTGGAGTCGATGAACTCCTGAAGGTCGTGTTTGAGTTTGTCGAGGTTCGCGCCGCAGGCACGGAGAACAGTGGCGGCAGCCTCATTGTCCAATAGGGCCAACAGAAGGTGCTCGACGGTCATGAATTCATGACGTTTGGAGCGGGCCTCCTTGAAAGCCAAATTGAGGGTGACTTCGAGCTCACGGTTTAACATAGCTTCACCTCTTACCCAAGTGTCCGGCGTTAACCGTCCTTCTCGATCTCACAGAGTAGCGGATGCTGGCTTTCCCTGGCGTATTGGTTGACCTGCATTGCCTTGGTCTCGGCGATGTCGCGGGTAAACAATCCACATACTGCCCGTCCCTCTGTATGGACGGCCAGCATGACCTTGGTCGCCAGCTCACGATTCAGATTGAAGAACACCTCCAGCACTTCAACAACGAAATCCATGGGGGTGTAGTCATCGTTGAACAAAACCACCTTGTACATCGGTGGCACCTGCAATGTCGGCTTGGCTTCCTGCACCGCGATGCCCGCCGCTTCGTCCTCATGGGACTGCGGGTCATCCTGATTGAATGTTAGTCGAATCTTGCTCATTGCATGCATGGTAAAGGACGTTCGTAGGGGACGAAATTAAATAGATTGGTCATGATCATGCACATTATCGATTGGACCGTCACATGACCTTGACTATCGGCTAATCGGTGTTACAAACAATAGAACCCACATTGGGTAAAAAGGGTCCGCGCAGTCAACCAAAATTTTTTAGGTCCGGCGGATGAGAGGTGATGATACTCCCATCGGAGTCCTTTGCAGAGGGATGTGACTATGCTAAGCGGTAAGGTCAAGTGGTTTAACAACGCCAAGGGGTATGGCTTCATCGTTGAAGACGGCAAGTCCGAGGACCTGTTCGCCCACTACTCGGCGATCAAAATGGACGGCTACAAGACGCTCAAGGCCGGTCAGCCGGTCAACTTTGAGATCATCCAGGGCCCCAAAGGTCTGCACGCGGTAGAGATCAGCGCCGCAGCGACCAAAGATCCCGTTCACGCTCCTACCACGCAACACGAACACAGCAAAGATCACGCCTGAGCCGGACCGTTCAAGCGCGAGACTCTAAAACCGGCCAGCCCTTCATTGGGCTGACCGGTTTTTTTATGCGCCGTCACCGTGGTTTTCTATCTATAGAGGCAACGCAGGCCTGCAAAGACAGCAAACTGGCCCTGACCCGCTACCGCTCTTGAGCTTGTGTGCGGGATCGCTGATACCCTCCCCCGGCATCCAATGCTCCTTTAGTCGAAAACCGGCTTGCGATTCACGAAGCCTTCACTACGCTTCAACGACTGCGACAGTCTGCCGCAGACCCCGTGAGACGCGGGCTTCAAGGTTTTGCGGAATTTCTGCGGTGGCAACCGGGAGGCTGGACCGATCAACGCGAGCGTCAAGCGTTCACACTACTATCGTATTAATGGCCGGGACCGGTGGTATACTCGCCGCCGGTGACCATAGGGTCATTGGGGGCCGAGCCATCTGAAACGCGACTTTCAGCCCTCCGAGGCCGAACGCTCAACCCGCATTCGGCCGCTTGACGCTCGATTGATGAACCCCATATCACGCGACGAAATTCTCGACTTTCGGCTCATCGTTTCCTTGGGCGAAAGTGCCTACCCTGCGCATCTCGAAATTTTGTGTACGCTCAGCAAAGAAGAGAGTTATCCCGAAAATGTCCAACCGCTCGAAGATCATCTATACCTTCACCGACGAAGCTCCTGCCCTCGCCACCTACTCACTGCTGCCGATCATCGAAGCGTTCACCGCTTCCGCTGACATCGCCGTCGAGACTCGCGACATCTCCCTTGCAGCCCGTATCCTTGCCAGCTTCCCTGAGCAGCTGGGCGACAAGAAGGTTTCCGACGATCTGGCAGAGCTGGGTGAACTGGCGACCACGCCGGAAGCCAACATCATCAAGCTGCCGAACATCAGCGCCTCGGTTCCACAACTGAAGGCCGCGATCAAGGAACTGCAAGCCAAGGGCTACAACGTCCCGAACTACCCGGACGAAGTTGTCACCGAAGCCGACAAAGTCGCTCAGGCCGGTTACGACAAGGTAAAAGGCAGCGCCGTGAACCCGGTTCTGCGTGAAGGTAACTCCGATCGCCGCGCACCGCTCTCGGTCAAGAACTACGCGCGCAAGCACCCGCACAAGATGGGCGCCTGGGCTGCAGACTCCAAGTCCCACGTTGCCCACATGGACAGCGGCGACTTCTACGGCAGCGAGAAATCCGCGCTGATCGAAAACGCCGGCTCCGTGAAGATCGAACTGATCGGCAAGGACGGCAAGAACACCGTTCTGAAAGAAAAGACACCGGTCCTGGCCGCTGAAATCATCGACTGCGCCGTCATGAGCAAAAAAGCCCTGCGCGCATTCGTGGCCAAGGAAATCGAAGACGCCAAGAAGCTGGGCGTGCTGTTCTCCGTTCACTTGAAAGCCACCATGATGAAGGTCTCCGACCCGATCATGTTCGGCGAGTTCGTGGCCGAGTACTACCAGGACGCGCTGAAGAAGCACGCTGAAGTCCTGAAAGAAATCGGTTTCAACCTGCACAACGGCATCGGCGACCTGTACGCCCGCATCAAGGATCTGCCCGCTGACCAGCAGGCGCAGATCGAAGCGGACGTCAAAGCCGTGTACGCGACCCGCCCTCCTCTGGCAATGGTCAACTCCGACAAAGGCATCACCAACCTGCACGTGCCGAGCGACGTCATCGTCGACGCTTCGATGCCTGCGATGATTCGTGATTCCGGCAAGATGTGGAACAACGACGGCGTCCTGCAGGACACCAAGGCCGTGATCCCGGATCGTTGCTACGCCACCATCTATCAGGCTGTCATCGAAGACTGCAAAAAACACGGCGCCTTCGATCCGACCACCATGGGCAGCGTACCGAACGTTGGCCTGATGGCTCAGAAAGCCGAAGAATACGGCTCTCACAACAAGACCTTCCAGATCGAAGCTGACGGCGTGGTTCGCGTCACCGACGACAAAGGTCAGGTGTTGATGGAGCAGAACGTTGAAGCGGGCGACATCTTCCGCATGTGTCAGACCAAAGACGCGCCGATCCAGGACTGGGTCAAACTGGCCGTCAACCGTTCGCGCCTGAGCAACACCCCGGCCATTTTCTGGCTGGACCCACAGCGCGCCCACGACGCCGTGATGATCAAGAAGGTCGAGAAGTACCTGAAAGACCACGACACCACTGGCCTGGACATCACCATCAAGTCGCCAGTCGACGCGATGAAGGTTTCCCTGGAGCGCATCCGCGCTGGCAAGGACACCATCTCGGTCACCGGTAACGTGCTGCGTGACTACCTGACCGACCTTTTCCCGATCATGGAACTGGGCACCAGTGCCAAGATGCTGTCGATCGTACCGCTGATGAATGGCGGCGGTCTGTTCGAAACCGGCGCTGGCGGTTCGGCACCGAAGCACGTTCAACAGCTGAACGAAGAGAACTTCCTGCGTTGGGACTCGCTGGGCGAATTCCTGGCACTGGCGGCTTCCCTGGAGCATCTGGGCAACGTCTACAACAACCCGAAAGCGCTGGTACTTGCCACTGCCCTGGACAAGGCCACCGGCCAGTTCCTGGACAACAACAAGTCGCCATCGCGCAAGGTTGGCGGTATCGACAACCGCGGTAGCCACTTCTACCTGGCGACCTACTGGGCTCAGGCCCTGGCCGCTCAGACCGAAGATAAAGAGCTGCAAGCCAAGTTCACCCAGCTGGCTAAAACCCTGACCGACAACGAAGCGACCATCGTCGCCGAGCTGAACGGCGTACAGGGCAAGCCTCTGGACATCGGCGGCTACTACTTCGCCACGCCGGAACTGGCCAGCAAAGCCATGCGTCCAAGCAAGACCTTGAACGACGCGATCAACGCGCTGAAGTAAGGCTTGCCGGATCGGCGGCTTATGCCGTCGAACGCAACATGAAAACCCCGGCCTTGTGCCGGGGTTTTCTTTTTCTGATCGGTTTTGAAACCCTGCGCTGGTCGAGGCCGTCAACCGGATCACCCTGTGGGAGCGAATTCATTCGCGAAGTGGTGTGTCAGACGATAACGATGCCTGGTGTGCCGACGCCATCGCGAATGAATTCGCTCCCACAGAGACCAGCGTCGCTCGTCCCCTCCCACATAAATAAGAGCCCTTTACATGACCTGGCAACCCCACATCACTGTCGCCACCATCGTCGAAGACAACGGTCGCTTCCTGTTCGTCGAAGAACTGAAAAACGACACGCTGGTCCTCAATCAGCCTGCCGGGCATCTGGAACCGGACGAAACCCTGCGCGAAGCTGCGATCCGCGAAACCCTGGAAGAAACCGGCTGGGAGGTCGAGCTGACCGGCGTGGTCGGCATTTATCTGTACACCGCGCCCAGCAACGGCGTGACCTACCAGCGCGTGTGCTTCGCCGCCAAACCGATCAAGCATCATCCGGGGCGCGAGCTGGACACCGGCATCGTCGGCGCCCCTTGGCTGACCCGCGACGAGCTGGCCCATCAGCCCGACCGCTGGCGCAGTCATCTGGTGCTGGACTGCCTCGACGACTACCTCGCTGGCCCCCTACACAGCCTCGATGTTGTGCGCAATTGAATAGCTTTTAGCCTTGGCGCCGACTCCCTGCTAGAATCGCGTCCTTTTCCAAGCTACCCATCGAAACCCCTATGTCTGATTCAGCCTTTTCCAATACAGAAAAGAAGCGCGTCATTGTCGGCATGTCCGGCGGCGTGGATTCTTCGGTCTCCGCCCTTCTGCTCATGGAGCAGGGGTATCAGGTGGAAGGCCTGTTCATGAAGAACTGGGAAGAAGACGACGGAACGGAATACTGCACCGCCATGGACGACCTCGCGGACGCCCAGGCCGTGTGCGACCGAATCGGTATCAAGCTGCACACAGTGAACTTCGCCGCCGAGTACTGGGATAACGTCTTCGAGCACTTCCTTGAAGAGTACAAGGCCGGTCGCACGCCGAACCCGGACATCCTGTGCAACCGCGAGATCAAGTTCAAAGCGTTTCTCGATTACGCCTTCATGCTCGGCGCCGACCTGATCGCCACCGGACACTACGTGCGGCGTCGCGACATCGATGGCCGCACCGAGCTGCTCAAGGGCCTGGACCCCAACAAGGACCAGAGCTACTTCTTGCACGCCGTCGCGGGCGAACAGATCGCGAAGACCCTGTTCCCCGTTGGCGAACTGGAAAAGCCGGAAGTCCGTGCCATCGCCGAGAAGTACGAACTGGCCACCGCCAAGAAAAAGGATTCCACCGGCATCTGCTTCATCGGCGAGCGCCGCTTCACTGACTTCCTGAAGCAGTACCTGCCCGCTCAACCGGGCGAGATCAAGACCACCGAAGGCGACGTCATCGGGCGCCACGCTGGCCTGATGTACCACACCATCGGTCAGCGTCAGGGCCTGGGCATCGGCGGCCTGAAAGACGCGGGCGACGAGCCGTGGTATGTGCTGGAAAAGGACCTGGTGAACAACGAATTGATCGTCGGCCAGGGCAACGAGCACCCATGGCTGTTCTCGCGCGCCCTGCTCGCTTCGGAAATCTACTGGGTCAACCCGATCGACCTCAGCACACCACGCCAGTTAACCGCCAAGGTCCGTTACCGCCAGGGCGATCAACACTGCACCCTGGAACGCACCGCCACCGGCTACCGCGCCACGTTCGACGAGCCGCAACGCGCCGTGACGCCGGGGCAGTCCGTGGTCTTCTACGACGGCGAAATCTGTCTCGGCGGTGGCGTCATTGAAATCGCCGAACCCTGGCACAGCAAGGACCCTCGTTGATGAGTCCGATTCAAGAGCAACTCACCGCATTGGGCGGCGTGTTTCAGGCCGCCGTGCTGGTGGACCGCATCGCCAAGACCGGTCAGGCCAGCGAAACCGCCGTGGGCTGCCTGCTGGGCGGCCTGCTGGTGATGGACCCCAAGGACACACTGGAAGTGTTCGGCGGTGACGACCTGAACCTGCGCGAAGGTTATCGCGCCCTCGCCAGCGCTCTTGAACGCGACCCGGGCACATTGCAACGGGAGCCATTACGTTACGCACTGGCCATGCTCGGCCTGGAACGTCAGTTATCCAAGCGCGACGACATGCTGGAAACCATCGGCAAACGCCTGCCTCAGATCCAGTCGCAAGTGGAGCATTTCGGCATCGTTCACGAGAACGTGATCGCCGCCAGCGGCGCGCTGTATCAGGACACCCTGAGCACCCTGCGTCAGCGGATTCAGGTCCACGGCGACATGCGCAACCTGCAACAACCCAACAACGCCTCGAAAATCCGCGCCCTGCTGCTGGCCGGGATTCGCTGCGCACGGCTTTGGCGACAAGTGGGCGGTCACCGCTGGCAACTGGTCATCAGCCGTCGCAAGTTATTGAAAGAACTGTATCCGCTGATGCACGGCTGATCGCCGCGCACCTGGAAACAGCCCGTTACGCACACACGGCGCGATCCATCTCGGTCAGTCGGCCTCGGCTGACCCGAATTTTCATGTATGATACGCGCCCCATTTCGTTGCCCGACTGTCCGAGAGCACCCCATGCAGCTTTCTTCGCTCACTGCGGTTTCCCCTGTAGACGGCCGCTACGCCGGCAAAACCCAGGCCCTGCGCCCTATATTCAGCGAATACGGCCTGATCCGTTTCCGCGCCCTCGTCGAGGTTCGCTGGCTCCAGCGCCTGGCGGCACACCCGCAAATCCCTGAAGTCCCGGCGTTTTCCGCCGAAGCCAATGCCATCCTCGATGCGCTGGCCGATGACTTCGCCCTCGAACACGCCGAGCGCGTGAAAGAAATCGAGCGCACCACCAACCACGACGTCAAGGCGATCGAATACCTGCTTAAAGAGCAGGCGGCCAAATTGCCGGAGCTGGCCAAGGTCAGCGAATTCATTCACTTCGCCTGCACCAGCGAGGACATCAACAACCTGTCCCACGCGCTGATGCTGCGCGAAGGCCGTGACACCGTGCTGCTGCCGCTGATGCGTCAGATCGCCGAGTCGATCCGCGAGCTGGCGATCCGTTTCGCCGCCGTGCCGATGCTGTCGCGCACCCACGGCCAGCCTGCCTCGCCGACCACCCTCGGCAAAGAGCTGGCGAACGTCGTCTACCGCCTGGAGCGTCAGATCGCTCAAGTCGCCGCCGTTCCGCTGCTGGGCAAGATCAACGGCGCCGTCGGCAACTACAACGCGCACCTGTCCGCCTACCCGGACATCGACTGGGAAGCCAACGCGCGCGCCTTTATCGAAGGCGAGCTGGGTCTGGGTTTCAACCCGTACACCACGCAGATCGAACCGCACGACTACATCGCCGAGCTGTTCGACGCCATCGCGCGCTACAACACCATTCTGATCGACTTCGACCGCGACATCTGGGGCTACATCTCCCTCGGTTACTTCAAGCAGAAGACCGTCGCAGGCGAAATCGGCTCGTCGACCATGCCGCACAAGGTCAACCCGATCGACTTCGAAAACTCCGAAGGCAACCTGGGCATCGCCAACGCGCTGTTCCAGCACCTGGCGAGCAAGCTGCCGATTTCCCGCTGGCAGCGCGACCTGACCGACTCCACCGTCCTGCGCAACCTCGGTGTGGGCTTCGCTCACAGCGTGATTGCCTACGAAGCCAGTCTCAAGGGCATCGGCAAGCTGGAGCTGAACGAGCAGAAGATCGCCGCTGATCTGGACGCGTGCTGGGAAGTCCTGGCCGAGCCGATCCAGACGGTGATGCGTCGCTACGACATCGAGAACCCGTACGAAAAACTGAAAGAGCTGACACGCGGAAAGGGCATCAGCCCAGAGGCGTTGCAGACTTTCATCGACGGCCTGGACATGCCTGCCGAAGCCAAGGCCGAGCTGAAAAAGCTCACCCCGGCCAACTACATTGGCAACGCCGTGGCACAAGCCAAGCGTATCTGATCCAGCCGCACACGCTCTGAACGCCCGGCTGAGCCGGGCGTTTTTATTCCAGTCTGAAAAACACGTTTTTTCAATAGGTTACACATGAATCCTGATATTCCTGTTCAGCTGCTTGGTGGCATTACAGCGCGTGAGTTCCTGCGCGATTACTGGCAGAAAAAACCCCTGCTGATCCGCCAGGCGATTCCGGACTTCGAAAGCCCGATCGACGCTGACGAACTGGCCGGCCTGGCCCTGGAAGAAGAGATCGAGTCGCGCCTGATCATCGAGAACGGCATTCGCCCATGGGAACTGCGCCGCGGCCCGTTCGCCGAGGACGAGTTCAGCAAGCTGCCGGAAACCGAGTGGACCCTGCTGGTTCAGGCCGTCGATCAATTCGTGCCTGAAGTGGGCGAGCTGCTGGACAATTTCCGCTTCCTGCCGAGCTGGCGCATTGACGACGTGATGATCAGCTACGCCGCGCCAGGTGGCAGTGTTGGCCCGCACTTCGATAACTACGACGTTTTTCTGCTACAAGGCCATGGCAAGCGTCACTGGAAAATCGGCCAGATGTGCGACACCGACAGCCCGCTGCTTGAGCATGCCGACCTGCGCATCCTCGCCGACTTCCAGGGCACCGATGAGTGGACGCTGGAACCGGGCGACATGCTGTACCTGCCGCCACGCCTGGCTCACTGGGGCGTTGCCGTCGACGACTGCCTCACCTATTCGGTCGGTTTCCGCGCCCCGAGCGCGGCGGAAGTGCTGACCCACTTCACCGACTTCCTCAGCCAGTTCATGTCGGACGAAGAGCGTTACACCGACGCCGACGCGCAACCGGTCAGCGACCCGCACGAAATTCAACGCGACGCGCTGGATCGCCTGAAGGCCCTGCTCGCCGAACACATGAGCGACGAGCGCCTGCTGCTGACTTGGTTCGGCCAGTTCATGACCGAGCCACGCTACCCGGAAATGGTGGTCGGGCCGGAACTGGACGATGCTGAACTGCTCGACAGCATGGAACAGGGCGCGATCCTGATTCGCAACCCGAGCGCGCGCCTGGCGTGGTCCGAAGTCGACGAGGACCTGCTGCTGTTCGCCAGCGGCCAGAGCCGTCTGCTGCCCGGTCGTCTGCGCGAGCTGTTGAAACTGGTCTGCTCGGCCGATGCACTGCATATCGACAATCTGGGCCAATGGCTGGCAGATGACGATGGTCGTAACCTGCTCTGCGAGCTGGTCAAGCAAGGAAGTCTGGGGTTTGCTGATGAATAAGATCCACGTACGGGTAGCCGACTGGCAGAAAGACAACGCCGACATCCGGCGTATTCGCGAAGCTGTGTTCATCGCCGAGCAATCGGTGCCGCCCGAACTGGAGTGGGACGCCGAAGACGCAGGCGCAGGCGCACTGCATTTTCTGGCACTGGAAGGCGACTACCCGATTGGCACGGCCCGGCTGCTACCAGACGGCGAGATCGGGCGACTGTCGGTCCTCAAGGACTGGCGTGGCCTGAAAGTCGGAGACGCGCTGCTCAACTTCGTCATTGCCGAAGCGGAAAAGCGCGACCTCAAGGAGCAGAAACTCAGCGCCCAGGTGTACGCCACGGCGTTTTATGAGCGTTTTGGCTTTACCGTGGTGAGTGAGGAGTTCCTGGAAGCCGGTCTGCCTCACGTGGACATGGTGCGCAGCTCGCGCTAAACCGGCGATCTCGCGCACACTGAACGCCCCGCCGCCCTCGCCTTGGCTGACTATGCTGAGACCAGGACGCCGGGGCGTTCTGCTGTCTGCGATTCAATTTGGCCGTGTGCAGGCCGACAAACTGGCACACTCAACGCTTTGATGCGCCCCCTTCGCGGAGATCACACCGATGTCGTTACGCACCCTGCTCGCTTCAGTGCTGTTGGCTTGCAGCTTCACAGCCGTTGCCGCCACCGAAGTCATTCCCTTGAATTACCGCACCAGCGACGACCTGATGCCCACCGTGAAATCCTTTCTCGGCAACGAAGGCACCGTGAACGCCTACGGCAATAAGCTGATCGTGAATGCTGAACCGGCGAAAATCGGCGAGCTCCGCGACCTGCTGTCTCAGCTCGACACCGCGCCGAAACGCCTGATGATCAGCGTCGACACCAGCGACAACACCGTCCAGAACGACCAGGGCTATTCGGTCAACGGCACCGTGCGCTCACAAAATGGCCGCGTCAGTGCCGACGGCAAAACCCGGATCATTAATTACGGCACTGCCAGTCGTGACGGCGGCGTGCAACAGGTGCAGGCCAACGAAGGCACCCCGGCACTGATCCAGGTTGGTCAGAGCATTCCGATCACCAATGTGCAGACCGACTCATACGGCTATGCACAGACCAACACCCAATACCGCAACGTCACCCGCGGCTTCTACGTGACAGCCACGATTACTGGCGACATCGTTCACCTGAACATCAGCACCAACAACGACCGCATGAGCCAGCAACAGGCCGACGCGATCAAGGTGCAGAGCACAGACACGCAAGTCAGCGGGCGATTGGGCGAATGGATCACCCTCGCCGGGGTCAGCGACCAGTCCCGCGCCGACGAGCAGGGCGTTACCCGCCGCTACTCGACCCAGGGCCGCGACGACATGACCCTGCGCGTGAAGGTCGACAGCCTCGACTGAGCCCCTCCTGAGACCCCCTTCCCTCCCACAATATGTAGTGCCATTCAGCGCACTACATCTCGCCTGTTTCCCGTGACCACCCAGCATTCCCGCCGACTCCCCCGTACCAGCACCTCCGAGCCCGAAACTGACTGATGAGTCGTATTAGACGAAAGATGTAGTGCGCTAAAAATATCACTACAAAACGTTTGACGACGAAAAAAAGCCGAGGCATGATGGCCTCGCTCCCGCAGAAAAGAAGGTTTTGTAGAACGCAGCAGAATCGCGTCCGAACTTAACAAGATCGAGCCGATTCGCGTCTTTTAAGCCCAAAAGGCCGTTTCATCGCCTCACTACCGTGATCGCGAACAAACACCCCGATTGCAACGCATGCTTTCCGATTTCGTGAGCACCCAAAAGTGCGCCTTGAAGAAACCTCAGGCGCTGACAGAGCAACGAGCTTCACCTCTAGACCCACAAGACCAAGCGACGAGGTTTACCCCATGGCACTGACACGCGAACAACACATTGCAGCCATCGAGAAAGACTGGGCCGAGAATCCACGCTGGAAAGGCGTGACCCGCACCTACTCCGCTGCTGACGTCGTCCGCCTGCGTGGCTCGATCCAGCCAGAACACACGTTCGCCAAATTGGGCGCTGAAAAGCTCTGGAACCTGGTGACCCAAGGCGCGAAACCGTCCTTCCGTCCCGACAAAGACTTCGTCAACTGCATGGGCGCCCTGACCGGCGGTCAGGCCGTGCAACAAGTGAAGGCCGGCATCCAGGCGATCTATCTGTCCGGCTGGCAAGTGGCCGCGGACAACAACTCCGCCGAATCGATGTACCCCGACCAGTCGCTGTACCCGGTGGACTCGGTGCCGACCGTGGTCAAGCGCATCAATAACTCGTTCCGCCGCGCTGACCAGATTCAATGGAAAGCCGGCAAGAACCCGGGCGATGAAGGTTACATCGACTACTTCGCGCCGATCGTGGCGGACGCCGAAGCCGGTTTCGGCGGCGTACTGAACGCCTACGAGCTGATGAAAAGCATGATCGAAGCAGGCGCCGCAGGCGTGCACTTCGAAGACCAACTGGCCTCAGTGAAGAAATGCGGCCACATGGGCGGCAAGGTGCTGGTGCCGACTCAGGAAGCCGTGCAGAAGCTGGTGGCTGCGCGCCTGGCGGCTGACGTCGCTGGCGTTCCGACCATCATCCTGGCCCGCACCGACGCCAACGCGGCGGACCTGCTGACCTCGGACTGCGACCCGTACGACAAGCCGTTCGTGACCGGCACCCGTACCCCGGAAGGCTTCTACAAAGTGCGCGCCGGTCTGGATCAGGCCATCGCTCGCGGTCTGGCGTATGCGCCGTATGCCGACCTGATCTGGTGCGAAACCGCCAAACCGGACCTGGACGAAGCCCGTCGTTTCGCCGAGGCGATCAAGAAGGAATACCCGGATCAACTGCTGTCGTACAACTGCTCGCCTTCCTTCAACTGGAAGAAGAATCTGGACGACGCGACCATCGCCAAATTCCAGCGCGAGCTGTCGGCGATGGGCTACAAGCACCAGTTCATCACGCTGGCGGGCATCCACAACATGTGGCACAGCATGTTCAACCTGGCGCACGACTACGCCCGCAACGACATGACCGCCTACGTGAAGCTGCAAGAGCAGGAGTTCGCTGACGCTGCCAAAGGCTACACCTTCGTGGCGCACCAGCAGGAAGTGGGCACCGGCTACTTCGACGACATGACCACCGTAATTCAGGGCGGCCAGTCCTCGGTCACCGCGCTGACCGGCTCGACCGAAGAAGAACAGTTCCACTGAGTTCAACGCATCATGCAGAGGCCGCCCATGGGCGGCCTTTGTCATTTGCGGGCATTTAATCTCCTACTCAAGTAGTAGGTCATCAGTCGATAGACATGACGAATGGATCTGCAAAAGTTAATAAGAAAGATCGCCTATTAGCTCGTCATTTGACGGAAGCTGTTACGCCAACTTCATCAGCTCACGAGGACAGATGCAGAAGGCAGTTTCAAATGATAGTAATTATCATTTAACCCCTCGCTTTTTCTTTACCGTTTACAGAAAACATAATTAACGAAATGAGCTGTAATGCCCGTGTTCAGAGGCCCTAAGCACGTCATCCGTGATCTGGCTCATTAATCCCGTGAATAAATTTGATGTAGAAAATTTACTTGCCCCTGTTTTGCACATAAAATCCCGTGATTGATCGCTCTGCGACATATCGTCACTGCCTCTACTTCTTTTTCAAGCTCAGAGACCTTTGCTCTCTGCTAAGGATTGCCAGCATGTCCGAATCGACAGGTTTGATTGCCCACAACTGGGGCTTCGCCATTTTCCTTTTGGGCGTCATCGGCCTCTGCGCATTCATGCTCGGTCTCTCCAGCCTGCTCGGTTCCAAAGCCTGGGGTCGCAGCAAGAACGAACCGTTCGAATCCGGCATGCTGCCTACAGGCGGCGCCCGCCTGCGGCTCTCCGCAAAATTCTATCTGGTCGCGATGCTGTTCGTGATTTTCGATATCGAAGCCCTCTTTCTGTACGCCTGGTCTGTGTCCGTCCGCGAAAGCGGCTGGACCGGCTTCGCCGAAGCTCTCGTTTTCATAGCAATTCTGTTGGCAGGTCTTGTCTACCTATGGCGGGTAGGGGCGCTCGATTGGGCTCCCGTTGGTCGTCGTAATCGGCAGGCGAAGCTAAAACAATGAGGCTTTGGCAATGCAATACAATCTCACCAGGATCGACCCCGATGCTCCTAACGAGCAGTATCCGATTGGCGAACGGGAAACCGTTTCCGATCCGTTAGAGGATCAAGTTCACAAAAACATCTTCATGGGCAAGCTCGAAGACGTGCTGAGCGGTGCTGTCAACTGGGGTCGCAAGAACTCCCTTTGGCCGTACAACTTCGGTCTGTCTTGCTGCTACGTGGAAATGACCACCGCCTTCACGGCGCCTCACGACATCGCGCGCTTTGGCGCCGAAGTCATCCGGGCATCGCCGCGTCAGGCCGACTTCATGGTCATCGCCGGCACCTGCTTCATCAAGATGGCCCCGATCATCCAGCGCCTTTACGAGCAAATGCTCGAACCTAAATGGGTCATTTCCATGGGTTCGTGCGCCAACTCCGGTGGCATGTATGACATCTATTCCGTTGTGCAGGGCGTGGACAAGTTCCTGCCTGTCGATGTCTACGTGCCCGGCTGCCCGCCCCGCCCAGAGGCATTTCTGCAAGGCTTGATGCTGTTGCAGGAATCCATTGGCCAGGAGCGACGTCCTCTGTCCTGGGTCGTCGGCGACCAAGGCGTGTACCGCGCCGAGATGCCGTCGCAGAAGGAACAGCGCCGCGAACAGCGTATCGCGGTGACCAACCTGCGCAGCCCCGACGAAGTCTGATCCAGTTTTCTTTACAAAAAGAAGCCTGAACCTGGGTTCATTCTGTACGTTGACCGATAGCGATCGAGACCTATGACTGCAGACACCGCTCTGTACATCCCGCCTTACAAGGCTGACGACCAAGAGGTCGTCGTTGAATTGCACAACCGTTTTGGCGCCGACGCGTTCACCGCCCAATCCACCGTCACTGGCATGCCAGTGCTGTGGGTGGCGCGCGCCAGACTGTTCGAAATCCTGACATTCCTGCGCAACGTGCCCAAGCCGTACTCGATGCTGTACGACCTGCACGGCGTCGACGAACGCCTGCGCACCAAGCGCCGTGGCTTGCCGGACGCTGACTTCACCGTCTTCTACCACCTGCTGTCGGTAGAGCGTAATAGTGACGTCATGATCAAAGTGGCCTTGTCCGAGGGCGACCTCAGCGTGCCGACCGTCACCAGCATCTGGCCGAACGCCAACTGGTACGAGCGTGAAGTGTGGGACATGTTCGGGATCGACTTCCCGGGCCACCCGCACTTGAGCCGCATCATGATGCCGCCGACCTGGGAAGGTCACCCGCTGCGCAAGGACTACCCTGCCCGCGCCACCGAATTCGACCCGTACAGCCTGACGCTGGCCAAACAGCAACTGGAAGAGGAAGCTGCGCGTTTCCGTCCGGAAGACTGGGGCATGAAGCGTTCCGGCACCAACGAGGACTACATGTTCCTCAACCTGGGTCCGAACCACCCTTCCGCTCACGGTGCATTCCGTATCGTGTTGCAGCTGGACGGCGAAGAGATCGTCGACTGCGTACCTGACATTGGCTACCACCACCGTGGTGCCGAAAAGATGGCCGAGCGTCAGTCCTGGCACAGCTTCATCCCGTACACCGACCGTATCGACTACCTCGGCGGCGTGATGAACAACCTGCCGTATGTGCTTTCGGTCGAGAAGCTGGCCGGCATCAAGGTGCCTGAGAAGGTCGACGTCATCCGCATCATGATGGCCGAGTTCTTCCGGATCACCAGCCACCTGCTGTTCCTGGGTACGTACATCCAGGACGTCGGTGCGATGACCCCGGTGTTCTTCACCTTCACCGACCGCCAGAAAGCCTACACCGTGATCGAAGCCATCACCGGTTTCCGCCTGCACCCGGCCTGGTACCGCATCGGTGGCGTCGCTCACGACCTGCCACGCGGCTGGGACAAGCTGGTCAAGGATTTCGTCGAATGGCTGCCGAAACGCCTGGACGAATACACCAAGGCTGCGCTGCAGAACAGCATCCTCAAGGGCCGTACCATCGGCGTCGCCGCCTACAACACCAAAGAGGCCCTGGAATGGGGCGTCACCGGTGCCGGGCTGCGTTCCACCGGTTGCGACTTCGATCTGCGCAAGGCGCGCCCGTACTCGGGTTACGAGAACTTCGAATTCGAAGTGCCGCTGGCGCACAACGGCGATGCCTATGACCGCTGCATGGTCCGCGTCGAAGAGATGCGCCAGAGCATCAAGATCATCGACCAGTGCATGCGCAACATGCCGGAAGGCCCGTACAAAGCGGATCACCCGCTGACCACGCCGCCGCCGAAAGAGCGCACCCTGCAGCACATCGAAACCTTGATCACGCACTTCCTGCAAGTTTCGTGGGGCCCGGTCATGCCGGCCAACGAATCCTTCCAGATGATCGAAGCGACCAAGGGCATCAACAGTTATTACCTGACGAGCGACGGCGGCACCATGAGCTACCGTACCCGGATTCGCACCCCAAGCTACCCGCACCTGCAGCAGATCCCTTCGGTGATCAAAGGCAGCATGGTCGCGGACTTGATCGCGTACCTGGGTAGTATCGACTTCGTTATGGCCGACGTGGACCGCTAAGCATGAACAGCACGCTTATCCAGACAGACCGTTTCGCCTTGAGCGAATCCGAGCGCTCGGCCATCGAGCACGAAATGCATCACTACGAGGACCCGCGCGCGGCGTCCATCGAAGCCCTGAAGATTGTCCAGAAGGAACGCGGCTGGGTGCCGGACGGCGCGATTTACGCCATTGGCGAAGTGCTGGGCATCCCCGCCAGCGACGTTGAAGGCGTGGCCACGTTCTACAGCCAGATCTTCCGTCAGCCCGTGGGCCGTCACATCATCCGCGTCTGCAACAGCATGGTCTGCTATATCGCCGGTCACGAAGACATCGTCGGCGAAATCCAGAACAAGCTGGGCATCGGCCTGGGTCAGACCACCGCCGATGGCCGCTTCACGCTGCTGCCGGCCTGCTGCCTGGGCAACTGCGACAAGGCGCCGGCGGTCATGATCGACGACGACACTTTCGGCAATCTGCAGCCGGCTGGCGTTGCCCAGCTGCTGGAGGGTTACGTATGACCATCACTTCCTTCGGCCCGGCCAACCTGATCCAGCGCACGCCGGAAACCCACCCGCTGACCTGGCGCCTGCGCGACGACGGCGAGCCCGTGTGGTTCGACGAATACGTGGCCAAAGACGGCTACGCGGCTGCCCGCAAGGCCTTTGCCCAGCAATCGCCTGACGAAATCGTTCAGTCGGTCAAGGACTCCGGCCTCAAGGGTCGCGGCGGTGCAGGCTTTCCCACGGGCGTGAAGTGGGGCCTGATGCCTAAAGACGAATCCATGAACATCCGCTACTTGCTGTGCAATGCGGACGAGATGGAACCGAACACCTGGAAAGACCGCATGCTGATGGAGCAACTGCCCCATCTGCTGGTAGAAGGCATGCTGATCAGTGCCCGCGCGCTGAAGGCCTACCGGGGCTACATCTTCCTGCGTGGCGAATACGTCACCGCTGCCAAGCACTTGAACCGCGCCGTGGCTGAAGCCAAGGCGGCAGGTCTGCTGGGCAAGAACATCCTGGGCACCGGGTTCGACTTCGAACTGTTCGTGCACACCGGCGCCGGGCGTTACATCTGCGGTGAAGAGACCGCGCTGATCAACTCCCTGGAAGGCCGTCGCGCCAACCCGCGCTCCAAGCCGCCCTTCCCTGCCGCTGTCGGCGTGTGGGGCAAGCCGACCTGCGTGAACAACGTCGAAACCCTGTGCAACGTCCCGGCGATCGTGAACAACGGCAACGACTGGTACAAATCGCTGGCCCGCGAAGGCAGCGAAGACCACGGCACCAAGCTGATGGGCTTCTCCGGCAAGGTGAAGAACCCCGGCATCTGGGAATTGCCGTTCGGTCTGCCCGCGCGCGAGCTGTTCGAAGACTACGCGGGCGGCATGCGCGATGGCTTCAAGCTCAAATGCTGGCAGCCCGGCGGTGCCGGTACCGGTTTCCTGTTGCCTGAGCACTTGGACTGCGCCTTCTACGCCGGTGGCGTGGCCAAGGTCGGCACCCGAATGGGTACGGGCCTGGCGATGGCGGTGGACGACAAGGTCAACATGGTGTCGTTGCTGCGCAACATGGAAGAGTTCTTCGCCCAGGAGTCGTGCGGTTTCTGCACCCCTTGCCGCGATGGCTTGCCATGGAGCGTGAAGATGCTGCGCGCCCTCGAAAATGGCCAGGGTCAACCGGGCGATATCGAGACGCTGCTGGGGTTGGTCAACTTCCTCGGCCCAGGCAAGACCTTCTGCGCCCACGCACCGGGCGCCGTGGAACCTCTGGGCAGCGCGATCAAATACTTCCGCTCGGAATTCGAAGCCGGCATCGCACCTCAACGTGCGGCGCCCGGTCTCGTTCCCGGCAAAGCACCGACGATTGTCGGCGCATAAAAAAGACTGACCGGTCGATAAGCCTCAAAAACCTGTCGACCTTTGCCCCGGTTGCGCCTCACTGGCTGTTTGAACCGTGGCAGCACCGAGATTCCATTAGCCACGCCCGCTGACACCGGGCCAACGAAGAACTTTGAACCATGGCTACTATCCACGTAGACGGCAAAGCGCTCGAAGTCGATGGCGCAGACAACCTGTTACAGGCCTGTCTGTCGCTGGGGCTCGACATCCCTTATTTCTGCTGGCATCCAGCCCTTGGCAGCGTTGGCGCCTGTCGCCAGTGCGCGGTCAAGCAGTACACCGACGAGAACGACACCCGTGGTCGTATCGTCATGTCCTGCATGACCCCTGCCACGGACAACACCTGGATCTCCATCGACGACGACGAATCCAAGGCGTTCCGCGCCAGCGTCGTCGAATGGCTGATGACCAACCACCCGCACGACTGCCCGGTCTGCGAGGAAGGCGGTCACTGCCATTTGCAGGACATGACCGTGATGACCGGCCACAACGAGCGCCGGTATCGCTTCACCAAACGCACCCACCAGAACCAGGAGCTGGGCCCGTTCATCGCGCATGAGATGAACCGTTGCATCGCCTGCTATCGCTGCGTGCGCTTCTATAAAGACTACGCCGGGGGCACCGACCTCGGCGTGTTCGGCGCCCACGACAACGTGTACTTCGGTCGCGTTGAAAGCGGCACGCTGGAAAGCGAGTTCTCCGGCAACCTCACCGAGGTCTGCCCGACCGGTGTGTTCACCGACAAGACCCACTCCGAGCGCTACAACCGCAAATGGGACATGCAGTTCTCGCCGAGTATCTGCCATGGCTGCTCCAGCGGTTGCAACATCAGCCCCGGCGAGCGTTACGGCGAAATCCGCCGCATCGAGAACCGCTACAACGGTTCGGTGAACCAATACTTCCTGTGTGACCGTGGCCGTTTCGGCTATGGCTATGTCAACCGCACTGACCGTCCACGTCAGCCGCTGCTGACCCAAGGCAACGTCAAGCTGAGCCTGGACGAAGCACTGGACAAGGCCGCCGACCTGCTGCGCGGTCGCAACATCGTCGGCATCGGTTCGCCACGTGCCAGCCTGGAAAGCAACTTCGCCCTGCGCGAACTGGTCGGTGCCGAGCATTTCTACTCGGGCATCGAAGCCGGTGAGCTGGAGCGTGTGCGTCTGGTCGTTCAGGTCCTGAAAGACAGCCCGCTGCCGATCCCGACCCTGCGTGAAGTCGAAGAGCACGACGCCGTGTTCATCCTCGGCGAAGACGTCACTCAGACCGCCGCACGCATGGCCCTCGGTCTGCGTCAGTCGGTGAAAAACAAGGCTGAAGACATGGCCGCTGCGATGAAAGTCCAGCCATGGCTCGACGCCGCCGTGAAGAACATCGGTCAGCACGAACTGAACCCGCTGTTCATCGCCAGCCTCGCTGACACCCGTCTGGACGACATCGCCGAAGAGTGTGTACACGCCGCTCCCGACGATCTGGCCCGCATCGGTTTTGCCGTGGCCCACGCCATCGATGCAAGCGCCCCTGCGGTTGCGGGTCTGGACGCCGAAGCGCTGGAACTGGCCGGTCGTATCGCTGAGGCCCTGCTGGCCGCCAAGCGTCCGTTGATCGTGTCCGGCACTTCGCTGGGTTCCAACGCGCTGATCGAAGCCGCTGCCAACATCGCCAAAGCCCTGAAACTGCGCGACAAGAACGGCTCCCTGAGCCTGATCGTGCCGGAAGCCAACAGCATGGGCCTGGCCCTGTTCGGTGGTGATTCGGTCGATGCCGCGCTGGATCAAGTGATCTCGGGCAAGGCCGACGCCATCGTCGTGCTGGAAAACGACCTGTTCACCCGCGTTGACGCTGCCAAGGTCGAAGCTGCACTTAAAGCCGCAAAAGTGGTGATCGTCGCTGACCACCAGAAGACTGCGACCACTGACCGTGCTGACCTCGTGCTGCCAGCCGCCAGCTTCGCTGAAGGCGACGGTACGCTGGTCAGCCAGGAAGGCCGCGCCCAGCGCTTCTTCCAGGTCTATGATCCGACCTACCTCGACGCCAGCATCCAGATCCATGAAGGCTGGCGCTGGCTGCACGCCCTGCGCGCGACCCTGCTGAACAAGCCTGTGGACTGGACGCAACTGGACCACGTCACCGAAGCCGTCGCCGCGAGTAATGCGCAACTGGCCGGTATCGTCGGTGCCGCCCCTTCCGCCAGCTTCCGCATCAAGGGCCTGAAACTGGCCCGCGAACCGCTGCGTTACAGCGGCCGGACGGCCATGCGCGCCAACATCAGTGTGCATGAACCGCGTACCTCTCAGGACAAGGACACCGCGTTCTCGTTCTCGATGGAAGGTTACTCGGGCTCCGCCGAACCGCGCTCCCAGGTGCCTTTCGCCTGGTCGCCGGGCTGGAACTCCCCACAAGCGTGGAACAAGTTCCAGGACGAAGTGGGTGGTCACCTGCGTGCAGGCGATCCGGGCGTACGCCTGATCGAAAGCAGCGGCGACAAGCTGAGCTGGTTCGCAGCCGTGCCTCGCGCCTTCTCCCCTGCCCAAGGCACCTGGCAGGTCGTGCCGTTCTTCCACCTGTTCGGCAGCGAGGAAAACTCCTCGAAAGCCGCACCGGTGCAAGAGCGTATCCCTGAAGCCTACGTGTCGCTGGCCAAGTCCGAAGCGGACCGCCTGGGCGTCAACGACGGTGCCTTGCTCAGCCTCAACGTTGCCGGTCAGACCCTGCGTCTGCCACTGCGCATCAATGAGGAACTGGGCGCAGGTCTGGTGGCACTGCCATCGGGTCTGGTCGGCATTCCTCCGGCCCTGGCCGGGAAAACCGTTGAGGGTCTGCAGGAGGCAGCACAATGACGTGGTTTACCCCTGAAGTGATCGACTCGATCATCGCGGTTCTCAAGGCCATCGTGGTGCTGCTCGCCGTGGTGGTCTGCGGCGCGCTGCTCAGCTTCGTCGAACGTCGTCTGCTGGGCTGGTGGCAGGACCGTTACGGTCCGAACCGCGTCGGCCCGTTCGGTATGTTCCAGATCGCTGCGGACATGCTGAAGATGTTCTTCAAGGAAGACTGGAACCCGCCCTTCGTCGACAAGATGATCTTCACCCTGGCGCCGGTCGTCGCCATGAGTGCCCTGCTGATCTCGTTCTCGATCATCCCGGTCACCCAGACCTGGGTGGTCGCCGACCTGAACATCGGCCTGCTGTTCTTCTTCGCCATGGCCGGTCTCTCGGTCTACGCGGTGTTGTTCGCCGGTTGGTCCTCGAACAACAAGTACGCCCTGCTGGGCAGCTTGCGTGCCTCGGCACAAACCGTCTCGTACGAAGTGTTCCTGGGCCTGTCCCTGATGGGCATCATCGTGCAGGTCGGTTCGTTCAACATGGGCGACATCGTTCAGTACCAGGCCGATCACCTGTGGTTCATCATTCCGCAGTTCTTCGGCTTCTGTACCTTCTTCATCGCTGGCGTCGCCGTGACTCACCGTCACCCGTTCGACCAGCCGGAAGCGGAACAGGAACTGGCCGACGGTTACCACATTGAATACGCCGGCATGAAGTGGGGCATGTTCTTCGTCGGTGAGTACATCGGCATCATCCTGATCTCGGCGCTGCTGGTGACCCTGTTCTTCGGTGGCTGGCACGGCCCGTTCAACATCCTGCCGCAACTGTCATTCATGTGGTTCGTCCTGAAAACCGCGTTCTTCATCATGCTGTTCATCCTGCTGCGCGCTTCTATCCCGCGTCCGCGTTATGACCAGGTGATGGATTTCAGCTGGAAGTTCTGCCTGCCACTGACCCTGATCAATTTGCTAGTGACCGCTGCGGTCGTCTTGGCGGCTCAGTGAGGATTTGACCCATGTTCAAATATATTGGCGACATCGTTAAGGGTACGGGTACCCAGCTACGCAGCCTGATCATGGTCTTCGGCCATGGCTTCCGTAAGCGCGACACCCTGCAATACCCGGAAGAAGCGGTTTACCTGCCACCGCGTTACCGTGGCCGTATCGTCCTGACCCGCGACCCCGACGGCGAAGAGCGCTGCGTAGCGTGCAACCTGTGCGCCGTGGCCTGCCCGGTCGGCTGCATCTCGCTGCAGAAAGCCGAGACCGAAGACGGTCGCTGGTACCCGGACTTCTTCCGCATCAACTTCTCGCGTTGCATCTTCTGCGGTCTCTGTGAAGAAGCCTGCCCGACCACCGCGATCCAGCTCACGCCGGATTTCGAAATGGCCGAGTTCAAACGTCAGGATCTGGTGTACGAGAAGGAAGATCTGCTGATCTCCGGTCCCGGCAAGAACCCTGACTACAACTTCTACCGCGTTGCGGGGATGGCGATCGCTGGCAAGCCGAAAGGCGCCGCACAGAACGAAGCCGAGCCCATCAACGTCAAGAGCTTGCTGCCTTAAGGAAGAAAGATGGAATTCGCTTTCTATTTCGCATCCGGCATTGCTGTTGTGGCCACCCTTCGGGTGATTACCAACACGAACCCGGTGCACGCCCTGCTCTACCTGATCATTTCGCTGATCGCCGTGGCCATGACGTTCTTCAGCCTCGGCGCGCCGTTCGCCGGTGCCCTGGAAGTGATCGCCTACGCCGGTGCCATCATGGTGCTGTTCGTGTTCGTGGTGATGATGCTGAACTTGGGCCCGGCCTCGGTTCAGCAGGAACGCGCCTGGCTTAAGCCCGGTATCTGGCTCGGCCCGATCCTGCTGGGCGGCTTGCTGCTGGCCGAGCTGCTGTATGTGCTGTTCGCCAACTCCACCGGTGCCGGTATCGGTCACACCACGGTGGACGCCAAGGCCGTCGGCATCAGCCTGTTCGGTCCTTACCTGCTGGTTGTCGAACTCGCGTCGATGCTGCTGCTCGCTGCAGCCGTGACGGCGTTCCATGTCGGCCGCAACGAGGCGAAGGAGTAACCCCATGCACTCGACGATCCCTCTCGAACATGGCCTGGCGGTTGCCGGTGTCCTGTTCTGCCTCGGTCTGGCGGGCCTGTTGGTACGCCGCAACATTCTGTTCGTGTTGATGAGCCTGGAAGTGATGATGAACTCTGCCGCACTGGCCTTCGTCGTGGCGGGCAGCCGCTGGGCGCAGCCTGACGGTCAGATCATGTTCATTCTGGTGATCAGCCTTGCCGCAGCCGAGGCCAGCATTGGCCTGGCGATCCTGCTGCAACTGTATCGCCGCTTCCACACTCTCGATATCGACGCTGCCAGCGAGATGCGCGGATGAACCTACTCTTCCTGACGTTCGTATTCCCTCTGATCGGCTTTTTGCTGCTGTCGTTCTCGCGCGGCAAATGGTCGGAAAACCTGTCTGCCCTGATCGGTGTCGGCTCCATTGGCCTGTCGGCCATCGTCGCTGCCTACGTGATCTGGCAATTCAACGTCGCGCCGCCGGAAGGCGGTCACCTGACCCTGGTGCTGTGGCAGTGGATGTCGGTTGACGGCTTCGACCCTAACTTCGCCCAGTACGTCGATGGCCTGTCCATCACCATGCTGGGTGTCGTGGTCGGCGTCGGCTTCCTGATCCACCTGTTCGCGTCCTGGTACATGCGCGGTGAAGACGGCTACTCGCGTTTCTTCTCCTACACCAACCTGTTTATTGCCAGCATGTTGTTCCTGATCCTGGGCGACAACCTGCTGTTCATCTACTTCGGTTGGGAAGGCGTGGGCCTGTGCTCGTACCTGTTGATCGGTTTCTATTACAGCAACCGCAACAACGGCAACGCCGCACTGAAAGCCTTCATCGTGACCCGCATCGGCGACGTGTTCATGGCGATCGGCCTGTTCATCCTGTTCCAGCAACTGGGCACGCTGAACATTCAGGAACTGCTGGTCCGTGCGCCTCAGCACTTCAAGGTCGGCGATTTCTGGATCGTGCTGGCGACCCTGATGCTGCTGGGCGGTGCGGTCGGTAAATCGGCGCAACTGCCGCTACAAACCTGGTTGGCAGACGCAATGGCCGGTCCTACCCCGGTGTCGGCACTGATCCACGCCGCCACCATGGTGACCGCGGGCGTCTACCTGATCGCCCGTACCCACGGCCTGTTCGCCCTGGCGCCGGACATCCTGCACCTGGTCGGCATCGTCGGCGGTGTGACCCTGGTGCTGGCCGGTTTCGCAGCACTGGTGCAGACCGACATCAAACGTATCCTCGCCTACTCGACCATGAGCCAGATCGGCTACATGTTCCTGGCGCTGGGTGTGGGTGCCTGGGAAGGCGCGATCTTCCACCTGATGACCCACGCATTCTTCAAGGCCCTGCTGTTCCTTGCCTCCGGTGCGGTGATCGTTGCCTGCCACCACGAGCAGAACATCTTCAAGATGGGCGGCCTGTGGAAGAAACTGCCGCTGGCCTACACCAGCTTCATCGTCGGCGGCGCGGCCCTGGCGGCACTGCCGATCCTGACCGCAGGCTTCTACTCCAAGGACGAGATCCTCTGGGAAGCCTTCGCCAGCGGCCATCAGTATCTGCTCTACGCAGGTCTGGTCGGTGCCTTCATGACGTCGCTGTACACCTTCCGCCTGATCTTCATCGCCTTCCACGGCGAAGCGAAGACCGAAGCCCACGCTGGCCATGGGATTTCCCACTGGCTGCCGTTGAGCGTGCTGATCGTGCTGTCGACCTTCATCGGCGCCTGGATTCATCCACCGCTGGCTGGCGTACTGCCGGAAAGCGCGGGTCACGCCGGTGGCGAAGCCAAGCACAGCCTGGAAATCGCCTCGGGTGCCATTGCCCTGGCCGGTATCCTGCTGTCCGCGCTGCTGTTCCTCGGCAAGCGTCGTCTGGTGACGGCCATCGCCAACAGCGGTCCGGGTCGTTTCCTGTCCGCCTGGTGGTTCGCGGCTTGGGGCTTCGACTGGGTTTACGATTTGCTGTTCGTCAAACCTTACCTGGCTATCAGCCGTCTGCTGCGTGGCGACCCGCTCGACCACACCATCGGCCTGATCCCGCGTCTCGCGAAAGCCGGTAACACGTTGATGAGCCGCAGTGAAACCGGTCAGCTCCGCTGGTACGCCGCTTCGATCGCCGCAGGTGCCGTACTGGTGCTTGGCGCGATTGTGCTGGTCTGATGAGTCGATCTGACATGAACCTTGCGACTTTGCGAAAGGAATTGAGCCCGTCATGATTCTGCCTTGGCTAATCCTGATCCCCTTCATCGGCGGCCTGCTGTGCTGGCAAGGTGAGCGCTTCGGCCCTACCCTGCCGCGCTGGATTGCGCTGCTGACAATGTCCCTCCTCACGGCCCTGGGTCTGTGGTTGTGGATGACCGGTACTTACAGCTACGCGCCAGCCCCTGGCGCCGATCCGACCTGGGCCGTTGAATTCAAGGCCCAGTGGATCCAGCGCTTCGGCATCAGCGTGCACCTGGCGCTGGATGGCCTGTCGTTGCTGATGATTCTCCTGACCGGCCTGCTGGGTATCCTTTCGGTACTCTGCTCGTGGAAAGAGATCCAGCGTAACGTCGGCTTCTTCCACCTCAACCTGATGTGGATCCTGGGCGGTGTCGTCGGCGTGTTCCTCGCCATCGACCTGTTCATGTTCTTCTTCTTCTGGGAAATGATGCTGGTGCCGATGTACTTCCTCATCGCGCTCTGGGGTCACAGCTCGGCAGACGGCAAGAAAACCCGTATCTACGCCGCGACCAAGTTCTTCATCTTCACTCAGGCCAGCGGCCTGATCATGCTGGTGGCGATCCTCGGTCTGGTGCTGGTGCATTTCAACCAGACCGGCGTAATCACCTTCGCCTACGCGGACCTGTTGAAGACCAAGCTGTCCCACAGCACCGAGTACATCCTGATGCTGGGCTTCTTCATCGCCTTCGCGGTGAAGCTGCCGATCGTGCCGCTGCACTCCTGGTTGCCTGACGCTCACGCCCAGGCCCCAACCGCAGGTTCCGTGGACCTGGCGGGTATCCTGCTGAAGACCGCTGCGTATGGTCTGTTGCGTTTTGCCCTGCCGCTGTTCCCGAACGCCTCGGCAGAGTTCGCGCCGATTGCGATGATCCTCGGCCTGATCGGTATCTTCTACGGCGCCTTCCTGGCGTTCGCGCAGACCGACATCAAGCGCCTGATCGCCTTCTCCAGCGTCTCGCACATGGGCTTCGTGCTGATCGGTATCTACTCCGGCAGCCTGCAAGCGCTGCAAGGTGTGGTGGTTCAGATGCTGGCGCACGGTCTGTCGGCCGCCGCGCTCTTTATCCTCAGCGGTCAGCTGTACGAGCGCACCCACACTCGCGACATGCGTGAAATGGGCGGCTTGTGGAACAAGATCGCGTACCTGCCGGCCATCAGCCTGTTCTTCGCCGCCGCGTCGCTGGGCCTGCCAGGCACCGGTAACTTCGTCGGCGAGTTCCTGATCCTGATCGGCAGCTTCGTCCACGCACCGTGGATCACGGCCATCGCGACGTCCGGCCTGGTGTTCGGTTCGGTGTATTCGCTGATCATGATCCACCGCGTGTACTTCGGCCCGGCCAAGACCGAGGAAATCCTCAAGGGCATGGACGGTCGGGAATTGATCATGGTGCTCGGCCTGGCCGTGTTGCTGGTCCTGCTGGGTATCGCCCCGCAGCACGTTCTCGACACTTCCACGGCGACCATGCATGGCGTGCAGCAATGGCTCGGCACCGCCTTCACTCAACTCGCTTCGGCCCGGTAAGAGCGCTATGGACCTGACGATTCAACACTTTATTGCGCTGGCGCCGCTGCTGATTACCAGCATCACCGTTGTGGTGGTGATGCTGGGCATCGCATGGCGTCGCAATCACTCGCAATCGTTCCTGCTCACCGTGGCGGGACTCAACCTGGCATTGCTGTCGATTTACCCGGCCCTCAAGGTCGCGCCGCTGGTGGTCACTCCCCTGCTGCAGATCGATAGCTTCGCCCTGCTGTACATCGGCATCATCCTGGTCTCGACCCTGGCGTGTGTCACCCTGGCACACGCCTATCTGGGTGAAGGCAAGGCGGGTTACCCGGGCAACCGCGAAGAGCTTTACCTGCTGATCCTCATGGCTGCGGCCGGTGCGATGGTGCTGGTCGCCGCGCAACACCTGGCCAGCCTGTTCATCGGTCTGGAACTGCTGTCGGTGCCGGTCTACGGTCTGGTGGCGTACGCCTTCTTCAACAAGCGTTCGCTGGAAGCCGGTATCAAGTACATGGTGCTGTCGGCCGCCGGTTCCGCGTTCCTGCTGTTCGGCATGGCGCTGCTGTACGCCGACGCGGGCAGCCTGGGCTTCGCTGAAATCGGCAAGGCTCTCGCGGCCACCGGCATGCCAAGCCAGATGGCGAGCCTGGGTCTGGGCATGATGTTGATCGGCCTGGGCTTCAAGCTGTCGCTGGTGCCGTTCCACCTGTGGACCCCGGACGTGTACGAAGGCGCTCCTGCCCCGGTGGCGGCGTTCCTCGCCACCGCCAGCAAGGTCGCGGTGTTCGGTGTGCTGGTTCGCCTCTTCCATATCTCCCCGGCCGCCACCAGCGGCGTGCTGACCGATGTCATGTCGGTCATCGCCGTCGCGTCGATCATCATCGGTAACCTGCTGGCCCTGACTCAGAACAACCTCAAGCGTCTGCTGGGTTATTCGTCCATCGCGCACTTCGGCTACATGATGATCGCGATGGTCGCCAGCAAAGGCATGGCCGTCGAGGCGATCAGCGTGTACCTGGTGACCTACGTCCTGACCAGCCTGGGTGCGTTCGGCGTGATCACGCTGATGTCGTCGCCGTACAGCGGCCGCGATGCGGATGCGCTGTTCGAATACCGTGGCCTGTTCTGGCGCCGTCCGTACCTGACCGCTGTACTGACCGTGATGATGCTGTCGCTGGCCGGTATTCCGCTCACCACGGGCTTCATCGGTAAGTTCTACATCATCGCGACGGGCGTCGAAGCTCACCTGTGGTGGCTGACCGGTTCGCTGGTGATTGGCAGTGCGATCGGTGTGTTCTATTACCTGCGGGTGATGGTGACGCTGTATCTGCAAGACTCGAAGATCCAGCGCCACGATGCCCCGTTCAACTGGGCGCAACGTGCGGGTGGTGTGATGCTGTTGGGGATTACGCTGCTGGCGTTCTTCCTGGGTGTCTATCCACAGCCGCTGCTGACGCTGGTGCAACACGCCGGGTTGTGATGGTTCGGTAGATGTGAAGAAGCCCTGCTCTTGAGCGGGGCTTTTTTGTGGGTGAGGGTTTTGGGTGTATATCCATTGCTGCGGTAACGGCAGCTAATGGTTCCGCCCTTACGGCGGGTCACTTTTGGCAAGAGCGCCCGGAATGCCGGCCCAGCCAAAAGTAACCAAAAACGCTTTGCTCCTGGTTTGGCCCTCCTTCGTCGGGTTCCCTCACTCCGGCGACACTCCGTGGGCCCGCGCCGAACGGACATCCATGTCCTTGCGGCGCTCTCGCGGCATCCCTGCCGCTCGACCCACTCCGCATCGCCTGCGTTCGGCCTGCACCCAAGTCGCGTTCTGCGGTGTCTGGTCTATCGCGGAAGAAGAGCAACAGCGATTCTGGCTGGAGCTAACGCTCTTCGCGGGTTGGGCGCTCACGCTCTCCCCGTCATACCTCAATCCCCTGTGGGAGCGAATTCATTCGCGAAAAATGGCTCTGGCGATAGAGATGCACCGGATGTACCGGCATTGCGGTCGGGCGCCCACGGAATCTTAGTCATGCCCCAATCCCTGTGGGAATTCATTCGCGAAAAGTGGCTGACGATAGAGATGCACCGGATGTACCGGCATTGCGGTCGGGCGCCCACGGAATCTTAGTCATGCCCCAATCCCTGTGGG